>NZ_QNVV01000061.1 GCF_003384725.1 Chryseobacterium pennipullorum | reverse complement strand
GGAAACAAAATTGCGGAAGTAGCTCAGTTGGTAGAGCGTCAGCCTTCCAAGCTGAATGTCGCGGGTTCGACCCCCGTCTTCCGCTCAATAAAAATCACGATAAAAAGTGATTTTTTTTAACACTGAAATGTGTAGAGTAGAGTTTCTCTATCAATTTCAGTCTAAGTATTAAAATGCCTCCATAGCTCAGTTGGCCAGAGCACGTGATTTGTAATCTCGGGGTCGTGGGTTCGAATCCCTCTGGAGGCTCCATTTTAATATAAAATATCTGGGGAGATTCCAGAGTGGCTAAATGGGACTGACTGTAACTCAGTTGCTTCGGCTTCGTAGGTTCGAATCCTGCTCTCCCCAC
>NZ_QNVV01000060.1 GCF_003384725.1 Chryseobacterium pennipullorum | reverse complement strand
ATATTATATATAATGATCTAGGATAAATGTGTTGGTGTGGTTGATGATTTTTATTTAACCACGGATCGCACAGATTTGCACAAGTGGCTAAACACAAGTTCCAGTAAAGAGGAATAGATGGACCTTGAATTGAATGGGCTTATCCATATTGATGAGAGCAATAATAATATATGTAGTGGACCCTATTAGAACAATTATAACCGGCTGCTTATTATTGCCTCTTCTACCCTAGCCCTGATAGTAACGGTTACCCCGCAGCATGGATCGGAGAAGTGAAGGATTAAGCACTGGAGGGAGTTGGCGCGAGGAGTATGAGTGGATAGCAGGATCTAGCTCCTGAATATAGTCGAGGATTGGAG
>NZ_QNVV01000059.1 GCF_003384725.1 Chryseobacterium pennipullorum | reverse complement strand
ACCTGTTCTCCCTGCTGGTTCAGCTTGACAAGATGAAAGTCATAGCCGTTGTTGGGCTTACTTCCCGCTTCCATTTTCCCTTTTCCTGACTGGATAGAGCTTCCGGTAATTAGATATTGTTGGTCGATGGTGGTGGTCACCTGGCTTAGAAAATCCTGAGTCGAGGATTTGATATCTTTCTGCCATACCACTTCCTGGGCAGAAAGTCCCAAAACAGTGCATAATGTGTAAGCACCCATGTAGAGTTTTTTCATATTTTATGTTTTTTTATAAAACGCTGGAAATTAATTCTTTTTAAAAATACAAGTCAATATGCCATCCATATTCACTATATATTAAACAAAATAAAATTCATTTTACAGGAAATTTTTAAACAAT
>NZ_QNVV01000058.1 GCF_003384725.1 Chryseobacterium pennipullorum | reverse complement strand
TCCTCCGCTTATTGATATGCTTAAACTCAGCGGGTAGCCCCGCCTGACCTGAGGTCTCAGTAAGTGTGTCATTGGTATCAACAAACAACACTATAGAGTCTACAATTAGATCGACCAGAGTACCACGTGCGATGATTGGTCTCGAGAATTACTCATCCACCGTTAATCGCAGGGGACTGCGGCGTTAACTGTGTTTTGAACCAACCACGAGGAATATCTCGCAGGAAGCCAACTTGCACCCTCAATGCATAATTGCATTATGGGTGACGGCATGTGACACCCAGGCAGGCGTGCCCTCAACCTAATGGCTTCGGGCGCAACTTGCGTTCAAAGACTCGATGGTTCACGGGATTCTGCAATTCACACCAAGTATCGCATTTCGCTGCGTTCTTCATCGATGC
>NZ_QNVV01000057.1 GCF_003384725.1 Chryseobacterium pennipullorum | reverse complement strand
CTCACTCAAAGTTTTTTAACGCTTTAGTTTTTCCTTACTTGGTTGTTATATTGTATGTCAATGATCTTTTCTGTCTTTCGCTTTATAACGAAGCACTCTTCTCTGTCAGTGGCGCTCCGTATTTGCGAGTGCAAAAGTAAAACTTTATTTTGATTTGACCAAATGTTTTGAAAGAAAAATTTAAAGTTTTTTAAGTAACCTTAACTCCCTTCCTTAACCTTCAATCCCTCTACTCCTGCGCTCCCTTAATTGGGACTGCAAAGATACAAACTCTTTTTTAACTCGCAACTTTTATTTGATAAAAATTAAAAGTTTTTTTTGTTTGATATCTTAAGTAGATCGTAATGTTTCTGCCTATCTAAAGGCCCTTCTGCGCTTACTAAATCCCTTTCGTTTTTCAGTGGGGCAAAGATAGAAAC
>NZ_QNVV01000056.1 GCF_003384725.1 Chryseobacterium pennipullorum | reverse complement strand
AGGCCAAATAGAACTCTTGAGTAAAGATAATCTTAAGTTTGAGATTTTACATGATATTGAATATAATCCCTATTTTGTCATGAAGGATTCCAAGGGGATCACCTATTATTTTAAAGCCATTGAAGAAACTTATACGAAAGTGGGCGGCGGCGGACATTCGCTTCCTTCTCCACTATCCATAACAGCATGGTTTCTTACAAAAACTGAAGATGCTAACGGGGAACAGCTTATATTTGAATATGAGACTGATGGAAAAGAATATACCATATCAAAATCACAAACCTTATCGTATTCTGAGCCTGCAATGCAGGAAGATTGTGACTATACACCAGCGGGAGATATTGTACCTAAAACCTATGCAAAGTCACCAACTTTAGGACCAATACTATCCAATGTAATCAGCATTAATGGCAAAAAACTCAAAAGAATAACCAGTAACCGGCACAATGAAAAAATTGAATTTGATTTTAACATTGGAGAAACTGTACTCACTCATTATTATAATGCAAAA
>NZ_QNVV01000055.1 GCF_003384725.1 Chryseobacterium pennipullorum | reverse complement strand
CATTGAAAAACTTACTTTTCAGTTTAACAAGACTGCAAATAACAGACTGTTTCTGAATTCAATAAATTCTCTTACTAAGTCAAAAGATTATAAATTTGAGTATATACAACCCAATTTATTTCCAGCAAGACTGTCTTTTTCGCAGGATCATTGGGGATATTTTAATGGAAAATCCAATACCAACATATTACCAAAAAACCTGCATTATTTAGATAATATCAGCTATGGTGGTGCAGATCGGGAACCTGATCATACCAAGTCTGTTTATGGAGTTTTAAGTAAAGTTATTTATCCAACTAAAGGATACACTTTAATAGAATACGAACCTAACTCCTATTATGACTGGGTCACAATACAACCTAATCCTGTAAACATTCATCAAGGACTTGTTCTTAAGAGTGAGGAATCGGGAATTTCCAAAACATTTTCCATCCAAACGCCGACTATACAACAAATAAAAATAGAAGGCTTTGGGAGTTTTAATTCAAGGGATTGTACTGATTCTCCGAATATGGGAAATCGGCATAAAATA
>NZ_QNVV01000054.1 GCF_003384725.1 Chryseobacterium pennipullorum | reverse complement strand
ACTTGTGTTTAGCCACTTGTGCAAATCTGTGCGATCCGTGGTTAAATAAAAATCATCAACCACACCAACACATTTATCCTAGATCATTATATATAATATGTATTTTCACACCACTAGACTTTGGCTTGGTCTGTTCCAATAGAACCTCCACCCTTTGGTTTCCATCATCATCTGTGCAAATCTGTGCGATCCGTGGTTAAAAAATAAAAATCATCAACCACACCGACATTCACAGTAGGTCATTATGCGGTCCATCATTAGGAACGGGCTTCAGCCCGTTCATATTAAGATACTTCCATTTGGCTTTAGCCAAAACTTAATAACCATCATGTTACTATATCTATTATTATATATAATACACTCCCCAAAAACCTCTCTATCTTCATCCATCTTCCATAATCTCTGGCACCGTCCCTTTATCTCAAACATTAGTTTAAAATTTTTCACCTTATGGTCCAGTGCTTTAGCTGTTCATATAACGGAAATATGAAATTTATGTTAAATAAACTTGTAGGATATGGGTTAAGTTTCTATCTTTGCCCCACTGAAAAACGAAAGG
>NZ_QNVV01000053.1 GCF_003384725.1 Chryseobacterium pennipullorum | reverse complement strand
ACTTGTGTTTAGCCACTTGTGCAAATCTGTGCGATCCGTGGTTAAATAAAAATCATCAACCACACCAACACATTTATCCTAGATCATTATATATAATATATATTTTCACACCACTAGAATTTGGCTTGGTCTGTTCCAATAGAACCTCCATCCTTTGGATTCCATCATCATCTGTGCAAATCTGTGCGATCCGTGGTTAAAAATAAAAATGATCAATCACACCAACACATTCATCTTAGGTCATTATATTGTCCATCATTAGGAACGGGCTTCAGCCCGTTCATACCTTCCATTGGGCTTTAGCCAAAACTTAATGACCATAGAACGTTCCTATATCTATTATTATATATAATACGCTCCCCAAAAACCTCTCTATCTTCACCCATCTCCCATAATCTCTGGCATCATCCCCCTTCCTCAAACATTTGTTTAAAATTTTTCACCTTATGGTCCAGCGCTTTAGCTGTTCATGTTGCGGAAATATGAAATTTATGTTAAATAAACTTGTAGGATATGGGTTAAGTTTCTATCTTTGCCCCACTGAAAAACGAAAGGGATTTAGTAAGCGCAGAAG
>NZ_QNVV01000052.1 GCF_003384725.1 Chryseobacterium pennipullorum | reverse complement strand
TGAACAAAAAATCCCGTAAAATAAACGCAGGGTTCGCAAGGTAAATATGTTATTGTCTGCTTTATTTTTGTTCGCAAAGCCACTTCGTTCAGCTAAGAGCGCACCTTATCCTTGCTGAGTGAAACACTTTTACGAACAAAGTTTCACCACCCTATAAACCATTGCGAACTTAGGGTTAGGATAAAGCTCAATTACTTCTATTTATTACACGATGTTTTACTACTTCGTTTAGTTAAGAGCGAATCTTATCCTTGCTGAGTGAAACGCCTTTGCGAACAATATTTCACCACCCTATAAACCATTGCGAACTTAGCGTTTATAAGATATCCGCAGCAAAGTTAGGAACAACATAAACAAAAAATCCCGGAAAATAAACGCAGGGTTCGCAAGGTTAATGAGTTAGTGTGCGCTTTATTTTTGTTCGCAAAGCCACTTCGTTCAGTTAAGAGTGCATCCTATCCTTGCTGAGTGAAACGCCTTTGCGAACAACGTTTCACCACCCTATAAACGTTGCGAACTTAGCGTTTATAAGATAACCACAGCAAAGTTAAGAACAACATGAACAAAAAATCCCGGAAAAATAAACGCAGGGTTCGCAAGGTTAACGTGTTAGTGTGCGCTTTATTTTTGTTCGC
>NZ_QNVV01000051.1 GCF_003384725.1 Chryseobacterium pennipullorum | reverse complement strand
ATCACTTTAGTTATGAAAGAACGAGGGATTATTATTAATCATAAAACAGTTTTGAGGCTGATGAAAACTCTGGGATTGAAAAGCATTATTAGGGTCAAAAAATACAGATCTTACCGAGGAGAACAAGGAAGGATAGCACCTAATATTCTGGAGAGGAATTTTAAGGCAGATCAGCCAAACAGAAAATGGGCCACTGATGTGACCGAATTCAACGTCTCGGGCAGTAAATTGTATCTTTCGCCAATAATTGATCTGTACAACGGTGAAATTATCAGTTATGATCTTTCGGAAAGACCTGTTTTTACGCAGATTATGAATATGCTGAAAAAAGGGTTTAGGAAAATCAACAATACTGAAAACCTCATTATCCACTCTGATCAAGGCTGGCAATATCAGATGAAAGCCTATCAGCATCTGTTAAAAGAAAAAGGAATCATCCAAAGTATGTCCCGAAAAGGAAACTGCCTGGATAATGCGATAATAGAAAACTTCTTTGGAACTTTAAAATCTGAGATGTTTTACACTAAGAAGTTTAAAACCATTGATGAACTCAAAAAAGAAATAAAGGAGTATATCAATTACTACAACAACGACAGGATAAGACTTAATCTAAAAGGAAAGAGTCCGGTACAGTACCGAACTCTTTCATATAATAATATTGTTTAATTTCGTCTAAACTTTTGGGTGCAGTCTA
>NZ_QNVV01000050.1 GCF_003384725.1 Chryseobacterium pennipullorum | reverse complement strand
GCAAAAAATCAAATTAACTAAAGGACTACAAATCAACAAAGAACAAATCAGCAAACTGCAGGAAGAGCAAATGAACAGCCTGAAAGGAGGTAACAACCGCATCCAGGCGCCTGCACAATCTTGCGGACAGTGTTCTTGCCACGGGTCTACTCAAGCAGAACTAAGACTTTCTTAATTATCAAATCATTTTTTAACTCATACAAATCATTAAAATTTAACATCATGCAAAAAATCAAATTAACTAAAGGACTACAAATCAACAAAGAACAAATCAGCAAACTGCAGGAAGAGCAGATGAACAGCCTGAAAGGAGGTAACAACCGCATCCAGGCGCCTGCACAATCTTGTGGACAGTGTTCTTGCCACGGATCTACTCAAGCAGAACTAAGACTTTCTTAATTATCAAATCATTTTTTAAAATAATACAAACCATTAAAATTTAACATCATGCAAAAAATCAAATTAACTAAAGGACTACAAATCAACAAAGAACAAATCAGCAAACTGCAGGAAGAGCAAATGAACAGCCTGAAAGGAGGTAACAACCGCATCCAGGCGCCTGCACAATCTTGCGGACAGTGTTCTTGCCACGGGTCTACTCAAGCAGAACTAAGACTTTCTTAATTATCAAATCATTTTTTAACTCATACAAATCATTAAAATTTAACATCATGCAAAAAATCAAATTAACTAAAGGACTACAAA
>NZ_QNVV01000049.1 GCF_003384725.1 Chryseobacterium pennipullorum | reverse complement strand
ATTTTATTTTTAAAAATCCTTTATCGTCAAGATAAAGGATTTTTTTTTTTGCTTTATACTTAAGGCAACTACCAATCCACCAACTACTCAACCAGCAACCAATAAACCAGCAACTAATAAACTAGCAACCAATAAACCAGCAACGAAACAACCAGCAACGAAGATCATAAACCACAGATCTCACAGATTTACACAGATGATGGATAGTAGTTTAACTGAAGCTAACCGAAGATTTTCTACTTAATGTCAACGGGTGAGCCTGTTCCATTTCTCCCTTTTCACTCTCTCCTTTTTTATTTTTCAGGTGAGCCCTGAATAGGCAACCTTCAATCGCATATCATAAGTCTTTATCAACACATACTTTTTTATATACCACTACCTTCAGTAACAATCCCGTTCATTGAACCATATCTACCATTATATTGTATATTCAATGCACAAGGAACATGAATCCATTACTTACCAGGAATAAGACAGCGTTACCGAACTTACCCAAAATCTGGCTTTCTATTATAGCCGGTCTCTGTTTTTTTGTCCTGATCCCTGTAAAAATATTTGTCTATTATATTTTATAATCCCAACAAAAAATAAAAATAACAAATCGCTTAGCAAAAGAATAGTAAAAAGCAGCTCCCTTATTGGCATTGTTCAAGACTTTTACCAACATTCACCTGACTATAAAAGAAGATAAACCTCCGGTTTTCCCCCGTTATTCCTATATTGTTATCAATGAGTGCTTATTGTGGATAACTATAGTATACCTGTAAGTTGTTTTAAATGAATTTGTTACCTCATTACTTATCCACTTTATGTATTTTTATGTTAAATAAACTTGTAGGATATGGGTTAAGTTTCTATCTTTGCCCCACTGAAAAACGAAAGGGATTTAGTAAGCGCAGAAGGGCCTTTAGATAG
>NZ_QNVV01000048.1 GCF_003384725.1 Chryseobacterium pennipullorum | reverse complement strand
GGTAGTATCTCACTAACTGTGTAAGTTAAAAAGTTATTCTGGAAAATTTTGAGCCCTTACAGCTCAAAAAATTTTACGGAAATAACTTTTTATTATTTTTAACCATTACATAGTTATGATCGACAAAGAAGAATTATTAAACAATAAGGATTTTTACAAGTCCTTTAAAAATGGAGAAGACTTAACTTCTTTCTTCAAAGAAATGCACAAGCGAGCTGTAGAGCATATGCTTGATGCAGAATTGGACTCTCATCTGGATAATGATAAGCATCAGAAATCTGCCACAGGAAATTACCGTAACGGTCACGGGACTAAAAAGATAAAATCCTCATTTGGCGAATCTGAAATTAAAGTTCCCAGAGATAGAGAAGGTAGTTTTGAACCAGCATTGGTTCCAAAGAGACACAATATCATCGATGGTTTGGAGAATATTATCATCTCATTTTATGCTAAGGGAATGAGTGTAAGTGATATTGAAGAACAAATTAAAGAGATGTATGATTTTGAGGTTTCTACCTCTACCATCTCACGAATCACCAATGCGGTTGCCAATGAAGTCGTGAGCTGGCAGAACCGCCCGCTTGAAGATTTGTATCTCATTGTCTGGATGGATGGGATTGTTTTCAAGGTAAGGGAAAATTCCAAAGTCATTAATAAAACCGTTTATCTGGCTGTTGGATTAAACCGTGACGGGAGAAAGGAGGTCTTGGGAATGTGGCTTGGAAAAAATGAAAGTTCAGCCTTCTGGATGGGTGTTCTCACAGATTTAAAAGCCCGTGGTGTGGAGGATATTCTCATCACCGCTACCGATAACTTAAACGGATTTACCCAAACCATCCGTTCCGTCTTTCCTGAATCTCAAACCCAAATTTGTGTGGTCCATCAAATAAGAAATGCATGCAAATATGTGGTTTGGAAGGACAGAAAAGAATTCTCTGCCGATATGAA
>NZ_QNVV01000047.1 GCF_003384725.1 Chryseobacterium pennipullorum | reverse complement strand
TTTTCAATAGCATATTGATGTACCAGTTGATACCCAAGAGGTTTTTGGTAGCAGTGATTAGGATTTGATTTTTCAACATTATTAGCATCCAGAAGAATACACTTCCAATCACTAACACGATAATGATGATTATGGTTGGTTGTACAAACCCAATATGTATTATTATGTGGTCTTATGATATCAGCGCTATTACAGGTGTATGTGACTGGTTTATGGTTGTTTTCGGTATAATTTTTTCGGACATAATAGGACTTATTGTTGGTTACGTTCTTTTTTTCCCATGTGTAATCATTTACCTTCAGTATTTTACTGTTATGATCAAAAAATTTCTCAGTTTTGAGATACCCATTACTCCATCCTAAGTTTGTCCAAGGTGCTGACCCTACATTTTCAGAGCCAAATAGCTGATTTCCCCAATAGTCCCTTTTAACAGTATATTCCTTTTCAATGCCTCCTTTTTCAAAATTATCACCACCAAGGCTTACCGTTACATATTTATAATAGACATTACTCTTACCACTGTTAAATAATGGATAAATACTTGAAGAAGTAATTACTGCATCCCGTAGAGGAGGAGCGTCAATACATTTTGATTTCCACTTTCTAAAATCTTTATAAAACGGATCAGGTCCTTTATCTCCAGATGATTGATTTAAATTATCTTTTGAAGCATAGTAATATCTTTTAATAAGCTGCTGATTCCCATCAGAATCAATCAATCTGGCCACACGGTTTCCGCCAGTGATTATATTCTTCTTCACTTGGGTAGGAGCTTGGTCATAATACTTAAAGTTTACACTTCCATTGGTACATTCCCAATTTGCAAAAAGACTAAGTTGGTATGATTTTCCCGCCTGTGCCATAAAACTATAATAATTCGCACTACCTTGTGAAAAGCTAACACCTGGAAATGAGTACATCCCTGTATAATTACCCTGAGAATCGGTTGGATGCAATTGAACAATTTGATTATTCTGAAGATCTTTGACCTTTAGATCTATTTTATGCCGATTTCCCATATTCGGAGAATCAGTACAATCCCTTGAATTAAAACTCCCAAAGCCTTCTATTTTTATTTGTTGTATAGTCGGCGTTTG
>NZ_QNVV01000046.1 GCF_003384725.1 Chryseobacterium pennipullorum | reverse complement strand
GGTAACCTTCCCTGTTTTTCAGACAAATTAAAATTATTAAATTTAGTTTGTTAAACCTTATGAAAAAGAGCAAATTTTCGGAACATCAGATTATCCATATTCTGAAAGAATATGAATCTGGGAAAGCGACAAAAGATATTTGTCGTGAACATGGTATTTCTGCCCCTACTTTTTATCAATGGAAACAGAAGTATGGAGGAATGGATGCACAGCATCTTAAGGAGCTTAAAGCTTTACAAGAAGAAAATGCTCGGCTTAAACGCATGTTTGCAGATCTGAGCTTGGATCATCGTATTTTAAAGGACATCATAGAAAAAAAGCTTTAAAGCTCTGTGAACGAAAAGAGTTGGCTGAGGGAATAATTAGTGAAACGGGAATCAGTATTCATAGAGCTTGCAAGGTCGTTTGCATGAGTCGTAGCATGTATTATTATGGGCATAAAAAGGATGACCAACTTGTAATTTCAAAATTACTGGAGCTAGCGGCTAGGTATCCCACAAGGGGATTTGAAACGTATTATGGTAAGATCCGCCTGGAGGGTTTGCTTTGGAACAGAAAAAGAGTACTTCGTGTTTATCGGAATATTAACTTGAAACTAAGAATTAAACGTAAAGCTCGCATTCCAAGTCGTATTAAAGAGAAACTGATCGTTCCAGGTAGAGTTAATGAGACATGGTCAATTGACTTTATGAGTGATGCCTTGTCTAATGGGCGGAGGTTTAGGGTATTGAATGTCATTGATGATTACAATAGAGAATCATTGATCAACGAAGCTTTCTATTCAATTCCAGGTGTCAGATTAGTACAAAAGCTAAAGGAATTAATCATATATAGATCTAAACCCAAGCGCATAAGAACCGATAACGGTCCAGAATTTCTCTCCAAAGTTTTTGTGGACTTCTGCAGAGTTAACGATATTGAATTGCAGTATATACAACCTGGAAAGCCTGCTCAAAACGCATACATTGAGCGTTTAAACCGTACATTCAGAGAAGATGTTTTAGATGCTTATTTGTTTGAATCTTTGATGGAAGTAAATGCAATTGCTTATGAATGGCAGGTTGATTACAATAGCAATCATCCGCATAAATCTTTAAATGGACTTAGTCCATGGCTATATGCTAAAGAGTTTTTGATCAATTAGAGAATATTTTATATTTATAAACTGTTTGAAAAAGGGTAAGTCTTCAAA
>NZ_QNVV01000045.1 GCF_003384725.1 Chryseobacterium pennipullorum | reverse complement strand
GTGTATTCTAAGACATATGCAAATTATATCTTGTTAAATTTACAAAAGGTTCTTCTCTTTTTACTACTGCAAATATTCTATATATAAGTTTACAGCAGACCGCGTTAATAATTGAATTGTGAGCTTTTCCCTGCAGTTTTTTTCTTTTGTAGTAGGTTTTTAATTCCTCATCATACATGATTGCTGAATTTGCTCCACTGAACAATACCGTTTTAATTTTTCGATTTCTAAGCTTACTGGTCTTTGTCTTTCCTTTAATACTGGAGCCTGATGTGTGCTCAAAAGGAGCAAGCCCTGCATAACAGTTAAATTTTCTTGGATTCTTAAACTTAGTGAAATTATCAGTCAATACAAGCATATAAGTAGCAGTGAGAAAGCCAACTCCCTTTATTCTGGTTATTTTTTCGTAATTCTTATTTAAATTTTCCTGTTCATTAATCTGCTGCTTTATTTTTGATTCTACAAAGGCGATCTTCTGATCCAATTCTTTTATTTGTTGAGCTATTTCATCCATTTCATAGTTTACATCTGCTACTTTACCCACCTGATAAAAAGATTTTTTTTCATTTTTAAACTGTGTTCTTACCTTTATCAGAAAGCTTCTGTACGTAAGAAGGTTCTTTACTGTAAAAAGTTCTTTATCAGGAAGAGCAGAGGGTTTAAGATCATCAGAATACATTTTTGCATATCGGGCTATTCTTTTGGCGTCAACCTGATCGTTCTTTCCTCTTTGAATTCCTTGGCTCAACTTTATTTCTAAAGCTGGAACCTGATAATAAGTGATGTGCTTATCTTCCAACATCCTGGCCAAAAGAAGTCCATAATTTCCTGTATTTTCAAAGCAATATTGAAATTCGGAGTTTTGTTCATAGTCTGAAACAGAAGTAAGCATTTGCTCTATTCCCACTACAGTATTATCTATCTTGAATACTATTTCCTTTTCATCAGAACTGTTTATAATACAGATATCTAAGGTGTCCTTGGAAATATCTATTCCAATAAAATAAGTTTTCATAACTTTGGATTTAGGCAATCCTGAATGAACCACTTTGAATCATGCTAAAACCTTTAATAAGCCCTAACGCTTAAAATTCTAAATGGCAAATTCAAAAGAGAAAATAAAGTCTGATACACGAAATAGTTCGTTTCTATCCATCTGTTTAGTTCACTTTATTTTCTCTGGTTCTTCAGAATTTAATTATTATCTAATTTATAACTAAATCCTTTTGCAAATCTAAAGG
>NZ_QNVV01000044.1 GCF_003384725.1 Chryseobacterium pennipullorum | reverse complement strand
TCTGAATGGAAATATGACAAGCCATATTGACAAAAATCTTAAAAGTATCAGCTATAACCACCTGAACCTGCCTAATTCTTTTAAAAGTAACTCGACAGGGGTTTTCGGAAACAGCACTTCTTATTTATACAGGGCTGATGGTACTAAACTGCGAAAAGCATATAATTATACAAAGCGTGGGGAATTTGGAGAAACTAGCGAGGCACAAACGGTTACGGACTACCTTGACGGATTTCAATATACCCTTGAAGGCTATGGCCTGATTTGTGTCGAATGCCCCGTACCTGTTCCTGATCTTCAATTTGTTCCCACCTCAGAAGGATATTTTGATTTTGTGAAAAATAAGTATATTTACAACTACACTGATCATCTGGGAAATGTAAGATTAAGCTACATGAAAGGAGTATCAGGAATAGAGATCATTGAGGAAAACAATTACTATCCATTTGGATTGAAACACGGAACCGATAACCCGAATGTAGGAAATCGTGCTTATCAGTATAAATACAACGGCAAGGAACTGCAAGAGACCGGGATGTATGATTACGGCGCAAGATTCTATATGCCAGATTTAGGAAGATGGGGTGTGGTGGATCCGTTGGCGGAAGTTTCTCGAAGATTTTCACCATACACATATGTTTTTAATAATCCCATTAATTTCATCGACCCAGATGGAAGAGATGGAATAAGAATTATTGATAAAGCAAATAAAACGATTACAATTAAAGCAGTTTATTATGTTCAAACTGAAAAGAGTACTTTCACTAATATAAATAAAAAAGAAGTTTCTGTAAAAGGATATTCATCTAAAGAAGTTGGAAAGATGAATAAGAATGTTAATTCTTACTTGAATGATTTGAAAATGTCTGTTTCAGAAGGTGAATATGCGGGATACACTATAAAATATGATTTACAATTTAAAGACGGGGCTCTTTAGATAACACACAAAAGCTAGCAGAAGGAGAAATATATGAAGGTGTATCTATTGGAAACTCTTTACGAAGTGGTGATGGTACAAGTGATCCTGTTTATTTTAAAACAACAGAGAATGAAGATGGGACAACATCTGTAAATGGAGGTGTTACGGAGGATAAAAAACATGTTATTATGAATGATGATCACGATACCCAAATAAATAAAGTGCATGAAATTTTTCATACTCTTGGCATGTCTCATCCTAAGACCAAAGGAGGCAATAATGGAATTATGAAATACCCTCCAGAAAAGCCAAATCAAAAGGATGCTAACACCGTTGGAAATGGAGCGTTTTTATCTGCTATTGAAAAAAAGAAAGATGAATAAGATATATTTTTTATTTTCCGTGACTCTGAGTGTTTTTTTATACTCACAAGTTGGTTGTGATACTTTAACAAAAGAGAAATTGTTTTATGTTACTTTCGAAATGAAATCGAAAGAAATGTATTCTGTAAAAATGAGTGGTATTTTTGAAAATTATGATATAAAGTTATTTAGTAATGAGAATCCTAATCAATTTATCGAAAGTTTTTATAAATCAGGGGTGTATACACCAAATATTGAAAAAGGATATTCAAAGATGTTAAATACTTGTATGGAGCCCTCAAA
>NZ_QNVV01000043.1 GCF_003384725.1 Chryseobacterium pennipullorum | reverse complement strand
AGAAACAGGTTTTTACAGTTTTAAATGGAGAAATTACATGCCGGATGTGGGAAGGTTCTTTAATATAGATCCACTTTCTGAAAAATATGCTTATCAATCTCATTATAATTTTGCTGAAAATAGAATTATAGATGGTCGAGAATTAGAGGGACTTGAATGGGTTAAGAGTACCACATTAAATGATAATGGAACAAAAACATACACATTAAGTGCTACTATCAACCTTGTGAATAGATCACAAAATTTAACTCCAGAAGGTGTAGATGCATTTAAAACGAATTTTGTTTCTCAAATGAAAGAATCATTTGGTGGGGCTATGAATAATGGAGATAAAATAGAGGTGGGAAATATTAATTTTACAGATAAAGGTTCTTATACTATTGCGCTTACAGATCAAATTTCCACAGAACAATCAAGTAAAGAGCTTGATAATGGTTCTGAGCTTAAAGGTTATACTTTTGGAGAGAATGGAAATAGTCAGGTTAATTATATGGAAGCTGTTGTATCTGGAGAAATGACACCAGCTTATGCTACACACGAAATTGGTCATTCTCTAGGACTTAAACATAAAGATGATGAAAATAACACAGTTGATAGAACTAAGATAAAGACGTCTAATTTAATGTCTAAACCTCAATGGGAAATATCAAAGCAAACAATACCAGAGCAGAAACAAATAATAATTCAAAATGTTCCAGATGAAAAAAATAAAAATTAGCTTTTTACCAATATTTATTTTACTTTCAGTTTTAAGCTGCACATCTATTAATAAAATAAGATATACATATATCCCTGAAAATAAGAATTCTTCGATATTTTTAGGCGAAGAAATACTATTATATCTATATAATGAAAAAGGGATAAAAAAAGATATCACTTTAATTACAGATAATGGAGTTTTAATTTATTCTAATAATGGCGAATTGAAAAAAAAATCTCAATATATAGAATTAAGCTTTCCCAAGAATACAAAAAATATTATTATTAAATATAATGGAAAAAGAAATAGGATAAAGCTTAATACAAGTTACAGATATTTATATTTTGAATTTGTTGGAAAAGATCTTATAGAAATTGTTTATTCAGATAAAAAGCCTGAGTTCATAGATTAATATTTAAAAATGAAAAAATTAAGTAAAATATTATTTCTATTAATTGATCTAATGTTTATAGTTAGTTGTAATACCAATAATTTAAGATACACTCTAATTCCTAATGATAAAAAATCTGAGAATATAAAAGAGAACAAGACTCTATTATTATATTTATATAATGAAAAAGATATCACTAAAAATATAGATATTACTAACGATAAAAGAGAAGAAATATATTCAAATAAAGGAGTTTTAGGAGATAAATCTAAGTTTTTAGAATTAAAAATACCAGTTGGGACAAGATATGTGCTTGTTAATTATAATAAAAAAAGAAATAAAATTGAAGTTAAACATGATTATAATTATTTATATCTTGAATTTAAAGGTGAGGATTTTATAGAAATTGTATACTCAAATGAAAAACCTGAATTTATAGATTAAAATTTATAATGGAAAAAACTAAGTAAAACTTTTTTTTATTATTTATTATCATATTTATCTTTAGTTGCAGTAGCAA
>NZ_QNVV01000042.1 GCF_003384725.1 Chryseobacterium pennipullorum | reverse complement strand
ATATTCAATATCATGTAAAATCTCAAACTTAAGATTATCTTTACTCAAGAGTTCTATTTGGCCTTTGTTATTAATAACAAATTGTCCACTTATATTTCCGGCATTGAAGGAAAATAAATCGGCTTCAGTATCTTTATTAAGGTTACCTGCATCATAAAAAAATTGAGCGACTTTCGGATCAGAAGATCCAGCATTTAGATTTTCGGGAATTGGTAACTTAGAATATGCAAAATCATCCTTATGCCGTACTATTCTATTAATCACACCTCCCGCAATCAATGCCCAACCGAGTCCAAACTGTCCATCCTTTTCATCAACCCTTATCCCACTCGTGGTATAAGATAGGGACAAGTCCGTTCCAAAATTGCTCCCTTTAAAATGCAGTAGAGGAATACTTATATTGGGAGATCCTGTGAACTCTCCAACTTCCAGGCCCCCAAAACTTCCTAAAGAATAGGCTTCAGGTGATGGTGGGGTAATATTGGGCAGTAAATTTTCATCACCTAATTGAGCCGTATAGGTATGAGCCACCATTAATGCAGCAGCTAAAATTATTTTCTTCTTCATGGTTATTTTTTTATCAGTTTAGCATTTGCTGTTTTATTCGTATCTGTTTTTATGGTCACCAGATAAGCCCCCTGCACCAAAGCCTGGGTATTTATTTTGGTGACTTTATTCTTGGTCTTCAAATTCTGAAGCTGTCTTCCGCTCATGTCATATACCAGGATGTCTGCTTCTTTAAAATCAAGACCGATTTCTACGTAGGCATAGTCGGATACAGGATTAGGATAGATTTTGATGTCATACTTAACGATCAGATCATTGACCTGTTTATCACCCAGTTTCACGATCTTCCAGTTCTCTTTGCCCAATTCTTCGGCACTGGTGCCGGCCAAAATAATGGAACCGTCACGGTTTAATTTCAGGTCTGAAAGCCTCTCTTCTCTTTTTCTGGACTCGCCGCTTACGTGTTTTCGCCACTGCTCGTTTCCATTTCCATCCACATACAGCATCCAGAACGTCTCATCATCTTTTTCTATCCTTCCTTCTGCCTGAGTATAGCCGCCCAACAAAATCCCCTTTGTTAAGTCTTGGTTCCTGGTTCTTGTATCTTGATTCTGAATTACACTCATCCCCATAAGGATATCCCTGTTTTTGAAATTGTAGGATTTCTGCCACTGCTCCTCACCCCTTTCATTTAAGGCCATCACCCAAAGGTCGGTCCCTTCTTCGATACCTACGGATTTATTGCCTGATCTTTCGGATCTGGATTCGCCACCGATGACAAAGCCACCAGGGGTTGAAGCTAAAGTTCTGATATGGTCATCGCCTTTTCCGCCATAGTTCTTTTCCCATTCTACTTTACCGGTTTTGTCCAGCTTAACGATCCAGTAGTCTCCTTCACCATAGTTTTCTGTAGTTTTTTGTACTGATGTAAAATGTCGGGTGTCGGGTGTACCTGAGTTGCCGGTACTTTGTACCTTGGACATTGTACCTTGTACAGCCGAGCTCCTCGAGTAGATCCCTAATAACGCTCCGCCATCTTTCGTGGGAATCATTTTCTCCACTTCATCGAGTCCTTTTCCTCCTAAAATCAATTGAGAAAGTTCTTTTCCGTCTTTGTCAAGCCGGGTAATCCATACGTCTTTGGAGCCATAGCCCTGGGATGAGTTTTGGATATTTCCGGCTACAAAGAAACCAAGGTCTGTGGTTTGGATAACGGCTTTGGCTTCTTCATCGGCAGTGGAGCCTAAGGTTTTCTGCCA
>NZ_QNVV01000041.1 GCF_003384725.1 Chryseobacterium pennipullorum | reverse complement strand
AAAATAATAAAAAGTTATTTCCGTAAAATTTTTTGAGCTGTAAGGGCTCAAAATTTTCCAGAATAACTTTTTAACTTACACAGTTAGTGAGATACTACCCTATTTCCTAATCCACCTTTATCAACACTCCCATCGCCTCTATTCTGAGCTTGGGTATATCCTTTTTTTGTATCTCCTGACCATCCTTGAACAACAACAACTAAATTTTTATATCCGTCATCCTTTCTAAAATCTACAGCTTCTAATCCTTCAAGTTCTCTGGCATCAACAACCCTATTTTCAGAAAAATTATAATGTGACTGATAAGCATATTTTTCGCTTAAAGGATCCACATTAAAGAACCTTCCCATCGCAGCATCATAATTGCGCCACTTATAAGAGCTCCATCCTGTCTCCCGCTGTTTCTCCTGTCCTTGAGACGAATAGCTGTAGAATGGACTGATTGAATTAGAAGTACTTAGTTCTCCTCCAAACTCCAATCCAAATGGATAATAATGGGTGACTCTGTCTACTTTTAGATTCCCGGAAGTATCTTTATAATAAGCGAGCCTGATATTTCCTACCTGATCGGTATAGTTGTAAATATACTTATTTTGAACGAAATCATAATACCCTCAGAGGTAGGAACAAAACTTAATTCATTGCCTGTGTACTGAAAGCCATCGAGGTAGTCTGTGGTCATAATGGTTTCAGTGTTCATTCTGCCTGTTCCATACGTATGGATTTTTCTTAGCTTAGCTCCCTGTGCATTGTACAGGTATTTCGTATTCACATAATAGGAAGGCCTTAATTCATGGGACTCGTATTGCTTATCAAATTTTATGTAGGTAGGCAGATTAAGGAAATTATAATCGATCTGCAAAATCCCTTTATCTACATGGTTTATCATATTACCATTCGTGTCATAAGCAATAGCATTGCCTGAAGTACTGGGATAGCCACTATAATTTCCTGAGGTATCATTTACCTTGGTAAGCCTGTTTCCCATATAAGTATAGCCCAGATCATCCATCAACACCCTTCCTGTATTTTCAATATACCTGTTCCTTTTTAGGCTTATTATATTTCCATTGACATCGTAGCTTAAGCTTTCATTGTAATAATCATTCCGGGGAGCGGTGGTACCGGGTTCAGAATAAATTCCGTCCTTTAATCTTTCCAGTCCATCGTATTTATAATTGTACCTTCTTAACTTTCCATCATATGCACTCACCCAATCCATTTCTGCAATGTTGCCATTGTATTTTCCCTGGGACACTGTGGAATAAACAGGATTCTGGTATTTGAGTTCGTAGGCGAAAAGTTTACCGTTTAAATTGGCAGGGTCATTGATCTTAGTCATCCAACCCCTGATATTGTATTTATAATCAACCTGCTGTAACGGTGAGGCTGCACTGATCCTTCCTACTTTCTTGGATTCAAGTTGTGAAAGCTCATATAAATATTCTGAGCTAATTGATTTACCTTTTGCCAAATTTTAACTGAAAAACTACAAGGTTTTATCTTTATCTACTCCCAAGTTTGTAACTTCGGAGAGCGAGCAGAACCCGTGGAAGTATCTCTGGATTATCTCGTAGGGTCTACGGATATTCTACTGGATAAAAATATTGTCTCAAAAATTTTAGATATACAAAAACTAAAAGAGAATGATAGACAACATGTCTTCGCTCTCCTGGATGCGTTCCTTAAACAAATTAAAATGCAATCGATAATGTAATATATAAGCCACTCAATGAGTGGCTTTGTTAATTAACCCTCTTCTTAATAGTTGCGTAATAAAAAATGTAACTACAGCAACTATATACAAAGCTCTTTGTTCAGGATATTTTAATGCCCAATAAATAAAAGGAGAACTTATTAAAATCCATTCTAAAAACAGTTTAATTTTTAAATGCTTTTGATTGAAAACAATTAAAAATAAATCCAAAATAATCAATGCAATGATAAAACAAATCCAAAATAACATCCCATAAAGAAGGATGCCTATTAAAGAAGCAATAATTGTTTGAAAAAAATCTCTTGAAACATTTGGGTCTAAAGAGTCAGATATTGTAGTAAACAAAAATGACACTATAAAGACTCCAACAATATTTATCCAATTTGTATATAATAATTTCATATTCTTATTAATTTTTAACGAGGTACTGGGGCGCCAGATGCATCAGGCAAGTATTGTTGCTCTGGTATCTTAACAGTGTTTGATGATTCATATATTTTATTCCAATCACCAACAGAGTATGTGTTATCTCCTTGTTTAACTCCTGTAAATACACCATTTTCATCCATTGTAACTGTAAAATTATTTGACATCATTGGACGATTATTATCTCCAAATAAATTTACAATAGGGTTTCCTACTGCAGGACTAACACCTACCATTAATTGATTTCCTGCAGTATCTCCAATCATAGTTTCGGCAGAAGGAAAAGCATCACCAGTTTGAGTTACACTTACGCCTAATGTTCCTGCTGTTTTATTTTCAGTTAAGATAAAATTTGTAGTAACATCAATAGACGGAGTAACTGAACTTGGAGTTAAAGGATTTGACCCTGCCATCTTAGCTGTCCAAGAGGTAGTTGTACTTCCATCTTTATTTGTCGTGTATACTGCATTACTTATATTTCCAACATCATTCGTTGCAGTAGCAGTTCCTAAATAAGGATGAGAAGAAGGACTTGAAGTTGCTCCATAATTAGTATAAGTATGATTGTCTGTATTCATTATATAACTATGAGAGAGTCTTGATGTAACATTTTGAGAAGTAGAATACCCTCTACTGTCTCCCGAAAATCCTCCACCAAATGTTGGAAATGGAGCAAAAGAACGTGTAGTTACTGGATATGGCCACATTCCATCAGGGTCGATAAAACGTATTGGATTATCAAAAGCGTATGTATAAGGCGACCATCGTCTGCCTATCTCCGCCAGCGGATCCACAACACCCCATCTTCCCAAATCCGGCATATAGAATCTTGCTCCATAATCATACATACCCGTATCCTGAAGTTCCTTTCCGTTGTACTTATAACTATAATACGAGCCTATCAGACTTTTCCCATTGCCAATATGGTTGAGTCCAAACGGATAGTAGTCATTGCTGTCTGTAATTTCCAGAGCACCTGCGCTGTTTTTACCAAAACTGATCCTTGCATTTCCAAGGTGGTCTTTGTATTGATAAATATAGCGGTTTTCTATGAAACTATAAAAACCTTCAGAGGTGGGTACAAAATCCAGTTTCCATTCGGGGGTTAAATTAATTTCATTAAGCTGGCTGTCTGCTTTTTTATATGCCTGCTCTTCATACGCAAATTCAGTCCGGCAGGTTAAACATACTTCTCCGCCTCCAAAATAATTGTAATGAAAACCGTCCAGGTAATCTGTTGTACGGGTAATTTCCTTTATTCCTTTACGGCCTTGTCTGAAGTAGTTTTTACGAAGCTTTATTCCGTCTGCACGGTATAAATAGCTAAGGCTGAATTCAAAATTTTCTCCGAAAAAAGGATCCCGTTGACTGATTAATAGAACTCCAGGCAGGTTCAGATAATTGTAGGTAATGCTCTGAATTCCTTTATCCTTCATATTGGTCATATTT
>NZ_QNVV01000040.1 GCF_003384725.1 Chryseobacterium pennipullorum | reverse complement strand
TGTAAATTACTGAAGTGAACTTAAGTGTTTAAATAAATTTTTATTGGCTTATTTGATTAAAAAAAATCTGCGTTATCTGCTCAATCTGCGAGAACATAAGCATCTGTGCATATCTGAGAAATCTGTGGTCAATTATAAAATTTAATTATTAATACTCATCAATCATTTAAACTCTCAATTATCAACTCAAAAAACTATGCACGAAAATTTTCTTCTTATCCTGGGGCTTCTTTTAATCGTTATGCTGCTGGTTATGCTGGCACAGCGGATAAAAATCGCCTATCCCATATTTTTAGTACTGGCAGGACTGGGAATCAGTTTCATTCCGGGTGTTCCGGTTTTACAACTGGATCCGGAAATTATATTTCTGATCTTTCTACCTCCGCTCCTCTACGAAGCAGCATGGTATACTTCATGGAACGACTTCTGGAAATGGAAACGTCCTATCAGCCTGCTGGCTTTCGGGTTGGTATTTTTAACCTCTCTGGTGGTGGCATATGCTTCACAGGCACTGATACCTGGCTTTACTCTGGCTTTGGGGTTTTTGTTGGGGGGAATCGTTTCACCACCGGATGCTGTGGCGGCAACTACCGTATTAAAAGGTCTGAAGGTTCCGAAACGAACCATTGCTATATTGGAAGGAGAAAGCCTTATCAATGATGCTTCGTCACTGATTGTTTTCAGGTTTGCTCTGGCTGCCGTAATGACAGGATTTTTTTCAATGCAGGAAGCGACAGGACAATTTTTTCTGGTAGCAGGAATGGGGATTGTGGTTGGGATTGTAGGAGCTCATATTTTCTATGCGATTCACCGGTTTTTACCGACGACTCCGGCTATTGATGCCGCTCTTACTGTAATGACTCCTTATATTTTATTTTTGTCAGCAGAACATTTTCATTTTTCAGGAGTAATGGCGGTGGTCAGCGGAGGTCTGTTTATGTCTTTCCGTGCCCATGAGATGTTTAAAACAGGAACCACCAGAATCAATATGACCGGGGTCTGGAATACCCTTATTTTTGTGATGAATGCTTTGGTTTTTGTTTTAATAGGCCTTGAATTACCGGATATTATCAACAATTTAGGTGAAATATCGGTGATGAAGGGAATTGAATATGGCTTGATCATAAGCCTTATCGTGATTGCTGTTCGTCTGCTGTGGATTTATCCCGTCGCTCATATCCCGAGATGGCTGAGCAAAAAAGCACGCCGTGATCCGAGTCCGGGATGGAAGAATCCTTTAATTATTGGTTGGGCTGGAATGAGAGGCGTAGTTTCTCTAGCAACAGCTTTATCGATTCCGGTAATGATGAACTCACAGACAGAATTTCCGATGCGAAACCTGATTATTTTTATCACTTTTGTCGTGATTTTTGTGACCTTGGTATTCCAGGGATTAACGCTTCCTTTAATCATTAAGTTAACGAAAATCGGAGAGATTGATCACATTCTTCCTTCCCATGAACAGCAGGCCGGAATTCAGATGAGACTGGATAGGCTCGCCGTTGATAGGCTCAATCATGAGTATAAAGATAGCGTAGAGACCAATAACCTGGTGGGAAATCTTAAAACAACGCTGGAAAACGAAATCCATCTTCATCAGAATCATTTAGCTTCAATAGAAATGTGTACCAACAGGCAGAATGACATGAAAGAATACCATCAAATCATGCTTGATATTTTTGCTTTACAAAGAAAAGAATTGTTCAGAATGAAACGTGAAAAGTTGTACAGTGATGACGAAATCAGAAAAGCAGGATCGCAATTGGATCTTAATGAACTTAAAATAACAGGAAACAAACATTTATAGAGCAGATCTGGATCCCATCGTATAGGTAATTAGATTGAAAAACGATCACCTTTCTGAAAAAGAAATAATGAGCCTGTTTCATTAATATTGTTGATCGAGCCTCCTTTTTTAAGGGGGTTTTTACTTAAAAATAGATGTTGATTTCTAAAAATATAGGAAATAAATTCAAATAAAAGTAAGGCTGTGAGATTACCTGCACACTAGATAGAACCAATACATTGATTCTATATAAACCTCCTAAAAATAAATACAGGCACATAAATCATTGCATTTAAATATTTTGGTAGAGGATAATTCATAAGTGTAAATACCGTTCATTTCAATTTTCACTCATCCATAATCAGCTCAATTTGAAAAGTCAAAAAAAATCCCGATTTTTGCACTCTTCTATAAACCCGAGTTCATGAAATTATGTATTGCCGAGAAACCTAGTGTTGCCAGAGATATTGCCAAAGTATTAGGTGCTACCATGCCTAAACAGGGCTATATGGAAGGAAACGGCTATTGTGTGACATGGACATTCGGGCATCTGTGTACCCTGAAAGAACCTCACGATTACGGACCCCAGTTCAAATCCTGGAATTTATTTTCACTGCCGATTATTCCCAACAGTTTTGGAATTAAGCTGATCCCGAATAAAGGCGTTGAAAATCAGTTTAAGGTGATTGAAAGATTGGTCGAAGAATGTGATGAGGTCATCAACTGTGGGGATGCCGGGCAGGAGGGAGAACTGATCCAGCGTTGGGTATTGCAGAAAGCAAAATGCAACAAGCCCATCCAGCGTTTATGGATTTCTTCATTGACGGAGGAAGCCATTAAAGAGGGATTTGCGAGTTTGAAACCTGCTGATGATTATAAAAATCTTTATCTGGCAGGAAATGCAAGAGCGATCGGAGACTGGCTGTTGGGAATCAATGCGACGCGTCTTTTTACCAAGAAGTTTGGAGGTAATAAAGCGGTACTTTCCATTGGAAGAGTGCAGACGCCTACCTTAGCTATGCTTGTTCAACGCCAGAAAGAAATTGACGCTTTTACAACAGAGGAATACTGGGAACTGAAAACGAAATACCGTGATGTTATATTCAATGCTGCGATTGACCGTTTAAAAACCCTGGAACGTGCGGAAAAAGGACTTGAATATCTGAAAGTAAACCCTTTTGAGATCGTTTCTTTTGAAATTAAAGAAGGAAAAGAAAAAAATCCAAGACTTTTTGACCTGACCGGTCTTCAGGTGGAGGCCAACAAAAAATATGGATATTCTGCAGAAAATACATTAAACTATATTCAAAGTCTTTACGAGAAGAAACATGTCACCTATCCGCGTGTGGATACCACGTATCTATCCGAAAGCTTATACCCGAAAATAGAAGGAATTCTTCAAAAGATGTATCCTTACCAGGAATTGATAGCGCCTTTGCTGGAAGCACCGATTCCAAAATCAAAGGCTGTTTTCGACGATTCAAAAGTAACCGATCACCACGCGATCATTCCTACGGAAGTTCCACCTTCTCAAAATCTGAGCCGGGAAGAGAAACTGATCTATGATCTGGTTGCCAAACGTTTCATTGCGGTGTTTTATCCGGAATGTAAAATTTCCAATACTCTGGTAGAAGGAAAAGTAGGTACGATCCCTTTCAAAACAAGCGGAAGACAGGTGCTGGAGCCAGGATGGAGAGCAGTATACGCCAAAGAACCGAAAGAAGAATCCACCGATAAAGACAAAGAAAAGGAAAAAGAGGAAGAACAGACGATCCCTGAATTTGTGGTGGGAGAAACCGGACCTCATGACCCGATGATTCACCAGGGGAAAACCACACCTCCCAAGCCGTATACGGAAGCAACCCTGCTGAGAGCTATGGAAACTGCCGGAAAGCAGGTGGAAGACGAAGAATTGCGTGAAATGTTAAAGAACAACGGTATCGGAAGACCATCTACCCGCGCCAACATCATCGAAACGCTTTTCAAAAGAAAGTACATTGAAAAGAAAAGAAAGAACCTGATTGCTACCCAAACTGGGATTCAGTTAATTGATACTATTGAGGACGAGCTGCTAAAAAGCCCGGAACTCACCGGTGAATGGGAATCTAAACTTCGTAAAATTGAGAAAGGGGAGTATGAAGCCAACCTTTTCAAAGAAGAACTGATCCAGATGGTAACAGAGCTTACAGATAAGGTGGTTTACGGAAAAGGGAAAGTAATTACCTTGCAGGAGGAAGAAAAAGAAGAGGTAAAGGAAAAGAAAAAAAGAGAGCCTGCCCAGAAAAAAGAACTTCAGTCCTGGGAAGAAACAAAATGTCCCAAGTGCAAAGAACACAATCTGATTAAAGGAAAAACAGCTGTAGGCTGCTCCGATTTCAAAAATTGTGGCTTTAAAATTACCTTTGAAATATTTGGTAAAAAATTAACGGATAAGCAATTGATGGACCTTGTGTTGAAAGGTAAAAGTTCAAAACTTAAAGGGTTCAGTACCCACCCGGAAAGTATTGCAGAAGGTGTTCTGACTTTAAAAGATGATTTCCAGGTGCAACTTGGCTGATGATCCAACAATACTTTATTTAACCACAAAAATACAAAAGCTATTATTTGAACACTTAAGATATTTAAGTGATCAGCTTTATGCATAGAAAGCACACTAGAGTAAAATTAGAGATCTTTGTCTCAAGGAGCTTACTTATTAAGCAGCATTATAAACTTTCTGAGGTCACCTAAAGTTTTTTAAAAACTTGCATTATCTCCCCAATCTGCGAGAACAAAAGGATCTGTGTAAATCAGTGTATTCTAAGACATATGCAAATTATATCTTGTTAAATTTACAAAAGGTTCTTCTCTTTTTACTACTGCAAATATTCTATATATAAGTTTACAGCAGA
>NZ_QNVV01000039.1 GCF_003384725.1 Chryseobacterium pennipullorum | reverse complement strand
ATCGATAAAAACTTTCACAAAGAGCTAACCTTGCTGCACTTTCGTGCGCCATATCAGGCTATAAATCTACGGGTAATTAGTACTACTCGGCTATGACATTACTGTCTTTACACCTGTAGCCTATCAACGTCGTCATCTCCAACGACCCTTAAAAGATGTCTCATCTTGAGGCGAGTTTCGCACTTATATGCTTTCAGTGCTTATCTCTTCCAAACGTAGCTACTCAGCAGTGCACCTGGCGGTACAACTGATACACCAGAGGTTTGTTCAATTCGGTCCTCTCGTACTAGAATCAAGCCCTCTCAAACATCTAACGCCCGCAATAGATAGAGACCGAACTGTCTCACGACGTTCTGAACCCAGCTCGCGTGCCACTTTAATGGGCGAACAGCCCAACCCTTGGGACCTTCTCCAGCCCCAGGATGTGACGAGCCGACATCGAGGTGCCGAACCTCCCCGTCGATGTGAGCTCTTGGGGGAGACTAGCCTGTTATCCCCGGAGTACCTTTTATCCTATGAGCGATGGCCCTTCCATACGGAACCACCGGATCACTATGTCCTGCTTTCGCACCTGATCGACTTGTTGGTCTCACAGTCAAGCACCCTTATGCCATTACACTCTACGCACGGTTACCAAGCGTGCTGAGGGTACCTTTGAAAGCCTCCGTTACTCTTTTGGAGGCGACCACCCCAGTCAAACTACCCACCACGCAATGTCCTTCTAAAAGAAGTTAGGCTCCAAGTAAGTAAAGGGTGGTATTTCAACGTCGGCTCCACCAACACTAGCGTGCCAGCTTCATAGCCTCCCACCTATCCTACACATTACTTACTCAAAGTCAATACGAAGTTATAGTAAAGGTTCACAGGGTCTTTTCGTCCCATTGCGGGTACTCGGCATCTTCACCGAGACTACAATTTCACAGAGCTCATGGTTGAGACAGTGCCCAGATCGTTACACCATTCGTGCAGGTCGGAACTTACCCGACAAGGAATTTCGCTACCTTAGGACCGTTATAGTTACGGCCGCCGTTTACTGGGGCTTCAGTTAATGCCTTCGGTTTAACCCTAAGCACCTTCCTTAACCTTCCAGCACCGGGCAGGTGTCAGACCCTATACTGCATCTTTCGATTTTGCAGAGTCCTGTGTTTTTGATAAACAGTCGCCTGGGCCTCTTTACTGCGGCCAACATTGCTGTTGGCGTCTCTTCTCCCGAAGTTACGAGACTATTTTGCCTAGTTCCTTAACCATGATTCACTCTAGCACCTTAGGATTCTCTCCTCGACTACCTGTGTCGGTTTTGGTACGGGTTGCTTCACTTCGGCTTTTCTTGGAAGCACTTTCCCTACAGCAGCTTCGCCCGAAGGCTAGGCCTTGACTATTCCGTCAGTCTCCAGTAAGTACGGCACTCCGTCCCCTTTTTAGTGTGAGCAAGTATGGGAATATTAACCCATTGTCCATCCACTACCCCTTTCGGGTTCGCGTTAGGTCCCGACTAACCCTCAGCTGATTAGCATGGCTGAGGAAACCTTAGTCTTTCGGTGAGCGGGTTTCTCGCCCGCTTTATCGTTACTTATGCCTACATTTTCTTTTCTATCCGCTCCACAATACCTCACAGTACTGCTTCGGCGCAAATAGAATGCTCTCCTACCAGATGTACCTAAAGTACAAATCCATAGCTTCGGTAATATGTTTATGCCCGATTATTATCCATGCCGGACCGCTCGACTAGTGAGCTGTTACGCACTCTTTAAATGAATGGCTGCTTCCAAGCCAACATCCTAGCTGTCAATGCAGTCCAACCGCGTTGCTTCAACTTAACATATATTTTGGGACCTTAGCTGTTGGTCTGGGTTCTTTCCCTCTCGGACATGGACCTTAGCACCCATGCCCTCACTGCCGTAGAACATTTATTAGCATTCGGAGTTTGTCAGGAATTGGTAGGCGATGAAACCCCCGCATCCAATCAGTAGCTCTACCTCTAATAAACTTATATACGACGCTGCACCTAAATGCATTTCGGAGAGTACGAGCTATCTCCCAGTTTGATTGGCCTTTCACCCCTACCCACAGGTCATCCGAAGACTTTTCAACGTCAACCGGTTCGGTCCTCCACTCTGTGTTACCAGAGCTTCAACCTGCCCATGGGTAGATCACAAGGTTTCGCGTCTAATCCTACTAACTATACGCCCTATTCAGACTCGCTTTCGCTCCGGCTCCGGTACTTAATACCTTAACCTCGCTAGTAAAATTAACTCGTAGGCTCATTATGCAAAAGGCACGCCGTCACACCATATAGGTGCTCCGACCGCTTGTAGGCGTACGGTTTCAGGTTCTATTTCACCCTTCTATTCGAAGTGCTTTTCACCTTTCCTTCACAGTACTTGTTCACTATCGGTCTTTCAGGAGTATTTAGCCTTGGAGGATGGTCCCCCCATATTCAGACAGGATTTCACGTGTCCCGCCCTACTCATTTATCACTTAAATATGCCTTTCATATACGGGGCTATCACCCGCTACGGCTGTTCTTTCCAGAACATTCTATTAAACATAAATTAGCTTTTGGGCTAATCCGCTTTCGCTCGCCACTACTTACGGAATCTCTTCGATTTCTTTTCCTCCGGGTACTTAGATGTTTCAGTTCTCCGGGTTTGCTTCCCCTAAGGGATGACATGTCTTCAACATGCCGGGTTGCCCCATTCGGACATCTGCGGATCAATTCGTGTGTGCCAATCCCCGCAGCTTTTCGCAGCTTACCACGTCCTTCGTCGCCTCTGAAAGCCTAGGCATCCGCCATACGCCCTTAACGATTTCTTTCCTAATATTTATATTAGTTCAGTATTTTTTGATAAATAAAATTTATCGATATTTTTATAAACTCGGCACTCGAAAGTGCTCGGTTATCTCTTTGTGATGTCTTTACCGTTAATGTCAATGATCTTAATTCTATTTCTGATCTAATTCGCAAATATTGTTGTTGGCTCTATCTGCTTTTTTAAAATTAAACCATCTATGATGGTGGAGAATAAGGGAGTCGAACCCTTGACCTCCTGCGTGCAAGGCAGGCGCTCTAGCCAGCTGAGCTAATTCCCCCTCTAGGTGCTGTAGGCTTTACGCTATAAGCTTTAGGCAAACGCCTACTGCTTCAAGCTTACAAGCTTACCGCTTTAATTAGTAGTCTCGGGCAGGCTCGAACTGCCGACCTCTACATTATCAGTGTAGCGCTCTAACCAGCTGAGCTACGAGACTTCATTAGATTTAAAGATAAAAGAACCAAGAAACAAGACTCTAAAGTCTATATCTTTCTTCTTTTTCTCTTTCTTCTTGTATCTCTTCCCTATACTAATTTCTAGTGGGTTTTGTATTTGTAATATAACCAACCAAACAAAAAACTAAAGCTTTACTTTGAAGTAAGTACTTGTATCTTTCGATACTAATTTTGTTTAACGTTCTTCAACGCTCTAAAATGAGATGTTCCAGCCGCACCTTCCGGTACGGCTACCTTGTTACGACTTAGCCCTAGTTACCTGTTTTACCCTAGGCAGCTCCTGTTACGGTCACCGACTTCAGGTACCCCAGACTTCCATGGCTTGACGGGCGGTGTGTACAAGGCCCGGGAACGTATTCACCGCGCCATGGCTGATGCGCGATTACTAGCGATTCCAGCTTCATAGAGTCGAGTTGCAGACTCCAATCCGAACTGAGACCGGCTTTCGAGATTCGCATCACATCGCTGTGTAGCTGCCCTCTGTACCGGCCATTGTATTACGTGTGTGGCCCAAGGCGTAAGGGCCGTGATGATTTGACGTCATCCCCACCTTCCTCTCTACTTGCGTAGGCAGTCTCACTAGAGTCCCCAACTTAATGATGGCAACTAGTGACAGGGGTTGCGCTCGTTGCAGGACTTAACCTAACACCTCACGGCACGAGCTGACGACAACCATGCAGCACCTTGAAAAATGTCCGAAGAAAAGTCTATTTCTAAACCTGTCATTTCCCATTTAAGCCTTGGTAAGGTTCCTCGCGTATCATCGAATTAAACCACATAATCCACCGCTTGTGCGGGCCCCCGTCAATTCCTTTGAGTTTCAAACTTGCGTTCGTACTCCCCAGGTGGCTAACTTATCACTTTCGCTTAGTCTCTGAACCCAAAAGCCCAAAAACGAGTTAGCATCGTTTACGGCGTGGACTACCAGGGTATCTAATCCTGTTCGCTCCCCACGCTTTCGTCCATCAGCGTCAGTTGTTGCTTAGTAACCTGCCTTCGCAATTGGTGTTCTAAGTAATATCTATGCATTTCACCGCTACACTACTTATTCCAGCTACTTCAACAACACTCAAGACTTGCAGTATCAATGGCAGTTTCACAGTTAAGCTGTGAGATTTCACCACTGACTTACAAATCCGCCTACGGACCCTTTAAACCCAATAAATCCGGATAACGCTTGCACCCTCCGTATTACCGCGGCTGCTGGCACGGAGTTAGCCGGTGCTTATTCGTATAGTACCTTCAGCTACCCTCACGAGGGTAGGTTTATCCCTATACAAAAGAAGTTTACAACCCATAGGGCCGTCGTCCTTCACGCGGGATGGCTGGATCAGGCGCTAACCCATTGTCCAATATTCCTCACTGCTGCCTCCCGTAGGAGTCTGGTCCGTGTCTCAGTACCAGTGTGGGGGATCACCCTCTCAGGCCCCCTAAAGATCGTAGACTTGGTGAGCCGTTACCTCACCAACTATCTAATCTTGCGCGTGCCCATCTCTATCCACCGGAGTTTTCAATTTAAAATGATGCCATTCTAAATATTATGGGGTATTAATCTTCCTTTCGAAAGGCTATCCCCCAGATAAAGGCAGGTTGCACACGTGTTCCGCACCCGTACGCCGCTCTCTCATTTCCGAAGAAACAATACCGCTCGGCTTGCATGTGTTAGGCCTCCCGCTAGCGTTCATCCTGAGCCAGGATCAAACTCTCCATTGTATGTTTGTCTGACTCACTCAAAGTTTTTTAACGCTTTAGTTTTTCCTTACTTGGTTGTTATATTGTATGTCAATGATCTTTTCTGTCTTTCGCTTT
>NZ_QNVV01000038.1 GCF_003384725.1 Chryseobacterium pennipullorum | reverse complement strand
TATTCTTCTGGATGCTAATAATGTTGAAAAATCAAATCCTAATCACTGCTACCAAAAACCTCTTGGGTATCAACTGGTACATCAATATGCTATTGAAAATCTCGATATAGTGGAATATGATAATATTTCCTATCAAAAATACCTTAAAACTGTTACTTCAACAGATTATATGAATAACCAGCCCATGAAGCCTACGGTGACTGAAAATTCATATGACAGTAACTTACATTACCAATTGACAAGTAAGAAGACAAGTCATTCCGATGGTAATACTGGTGAAAATACATATCAATATGCTTATGAGCAGAACAATGCAGACATGATTACGGCCAATATGGTAAGTATTCCTCTACATACTGAGATTAAAGAAAATGGAAAAATAATCTCAAAAACAAAGACCGTCTATGCTAAAAATGCACAGACCGCTAACCTTATACTTCCAGTTTCTGCACAGAAATTTTATAATGATAATGCTGCTTCAGCCAATACCCTTGTCAATTATAATCAGTATGATACACAGGGGCATCTATTACAGTATACTCTAAAAGGAAGTGTTCCTACAGCTATTGTATGGGGGTATAACAATACCTTACCCATTGCTAAAGTAGAAGGAGCAACTTATCAGGAGGTTCAAGGTCTTGCATCCGGCATTATCGCAAAATCGAATACTGACACTGATCCGGCATCAGAAAAAATATTAATGAATGCCCTAGACTCCTTTAGAAATCAGGCAGCTTTTAAGAATTACAGCATCACAACTTACACCTATGATCCGCTCATTGGGGTCACAAGTGTAACCCCTTCAACAGGGATAAGACAATTCTATAAATACGATTCTTCCAATAGGTTGCAATCTGTAGTCGATGCTAATAATAATATTGTAAAAGAGCTTAGTTACAACTATCAACATTAAAACACCTATCATGAAAAAATATTTGCTCTCACTCATATTATTTTTGTCTTTTACCATACTGCTGAAAGCACAGAATTTAACACAGGCCGAAAACTATCTTTATAGCAGGGTTTATTTAGAAGCTGTCACCACTTCCAGCAGTACTGCCAAGCAAATACAGGAAGTAAGTTATTTCGATGGTTTGGGAAGGCCCAAGCAGAATATTTCCATTAAAGAAACTCCTACAGGGAAAGACCTTTTGATCCCTATAGAATATGATGCATTTGGAAGACAGACAAAAAATATATTGCCCTTACCACAACAGGGTACAGGTAACGGGGGTATTTTTACCTCTCCTGATATGGCTGGCGCTGCATCAGTCTATGGAAACGCCTCTAATTATTACAGCGAAAAAAAAATTGAAAACTCTCCTTTAAACAGAGTTTTGGAAAATGCCGCACCTGGTGATCCATGGAAGATGGCAAATGGAAAAACGATAAAATATACTTTTCAGACTAATAGTGATTCAGAGGTCAGAAAATTTATCATTACGACTTCCTGGTCTACAGTTTCTGGGGTATCCGTAGGTACCCCAACACTCAAAATTTCCACTGAAAATAACCCTTACGCGTCTGGAGGATCTTATAAAGCCGGAACTTTATATAAAAATACAGTTAATGATGAAGATGGTAATACGACCGTTACATTTAGCAACAGCAAAGGCCAAATATTACTGGTAAGAAAAAATGACGGCTCTCAAAATGTAGATACTTATTATGCTTATAATGAATATGGCCAGCAGGTGTTTGTTATTCTTCCTTTAGCTGTAAAAGCTATTGCAGCTGCAAATAATTCAATAACAACCGCCACTTTAAATGATTTATGCTATCAATATCGCTATGATAATCAGAACAGGATGGTTGAGAAAAAATTTCCGGGAAAAGATTGGGAATACATCGTGTATGACCAGCAGAACAGGATAGCGCTTATCCAGGATGGGAATCTAAGAACAACCACAAACAATTTTAACGCAAGAGGCTGGATGTTTACCAAATATGATGCGTTGGGAAGAGCCGTCTATACAGGTTTCTTTGCTAATACTGCGACAAGGCAGGCCATACAGAATACCTTAAATAGTATGTCATCGAATGCCGCAAACAATGAAAAGTTCAGCAGCACGGGCATTACCCAAAATGGGATGAATATCTATTACAGCATCGATGCCTTTCCTAAGGAAAATATAACGATCTTAAGTGTCAACTATTACGATACATACCCTTCTGATGCTCCTGCGAAACCAGATATGGTTTTAGGGCAGAATACCCTGAATCCGGTACCTTCGAATACAACTGTAAATAGCATCACAACCAGCCGTACGGTTAAAGGATTGCCTACTGCAAGCTATGTAAGAAATATAAATGATACCAACTGGACTAAAGATTATGTGTGGTACGATTTGAAAGGCCGTGAAATTGGTACTTATTCTATGAACCATCTCGGAGGTTTTACTAAAACAGAGACAGAGCTGGATTTTACCGGAGTACCCAGACAAATGATCACTTTTCATAAAAGAAGAAACACAGAAGCTGGACTTACTATAAAAGAACGTTTTGAATATGATGGGCAAAACCGTCTCCTGAAGCACTGGCATAAGGTAGATAGCCGCCCTGAAGAATTGCTGGCTGAGAATACTTACAATGAATTATCCCAGCTGATCAGTAAAAAAGTAGGTAATGGACTACAGACTATTGATTATGCTTACAATATCAGGGGATGGTTGACAGGCATCAACGAGAAACAGATGTCATTACCGAATTTGGGCGGGAAGCTGTTTTCATACAAAGTGAAATACAATCAGAAGGACGGAATTACCAATCCTGATCCTGCTTTTTTCTCCGGGAAAGATGTAGTTCCAAAATTTAATGGAAATATTGCAGAAGTTGACTGGAGGGCTGTAGAGACCGTTGGCGTAAATCCAGCTTCAACTCCCAAAAGATACGGCTACGCTTACGATAAGTTCAACAGGCTTTTAGCAGGATATTATCAAAACCCCAACAACCCCTATAGTAAAGAGAATACAGAGTCTTTAACCTATGATCTGGACAGTAAAATTTCAAATCTGTACAGGACTTCTGTCATTGAAAATAATAATACCACAGCTACAGTTATTGATAACCTTAATTATGTTTACACAGGAAATAAAATTTCTGCTGTTAATGATATAACCGGCAACACCACTGGGTACGAAGGAGGAGGAAATAGCATTACCTATGATATGAATGGGAATATGGTCAATCTTTTGGATAAAAAAATAACCTCCATCAAATACAATTTCCTGAACCTGCCGGATAAAATTGTAATGTCTACTCTGTTCGGAGATTATCTTGGCTATACCTATACTGCTGATGGGACTAAGCTTCAGAAAATAAGCCCAAGTTTAGAATGTGGTATTATAGACTGTAATACCATCAGTACCATAACGGATTATCTTGATGGATTCCAGTATCTGAGTAAAACCTCAAGCGGAGGTGGTGGGGATAGTGAATCAATGGCTCTTACCAAAGAAATGTCCAGGGCTATGGAAACGCAGGCATTTTCCCCTGATGCCAACCGGGTCCCGCCGCCGCCATCAAAAACTCCCAACCTCCAGTTTTTTTCCACCTCTGAAGGATATTATGATTATGAAAAAGATCAGTATATTTACCAGTATAAAGACCTTTTAGGAAATGTAAGGGTAAGTTTCGGAAGAAGCAGCGCTGGTGCTCTTGAAATTGTAGATGCCAATGATTATTATCCCTTTGGGATGAATCATCTGAAGACAGGAAATTCCATCTTCGCTCAGAGTAGTTTTAAAAATTATAAGTTCTTAGGCAATGAACTTCAGGAAACAGGTCTCTATGATATGGGAGCGAGGTTTTACATTCCTGAGCTCGGAATATTTGGGCAGCATGATCCGCTAAGTGCATCAACACTCGACCCTTATGGGTATGCTTATAACAATCCATTGTTCTATGCAGATCCAACGGGATTGTATGGAGATCCGGTAAACGGCGGGAAGAATGATATACCTGCAAATTCCCTGGGAGGATCTAATAACCCATACCAGATAGAGGAAATTGTATTGGATGCTCCTGTAAGGGCCATGGCAAGTAAACTTCCTAATTGTTCCTATTGCCATACAGGTGGAGGGGTAAAAGGCGAATTGCAAAGCCTTGGAATAATTCCTCCTCCTATCTCATCAGAAGAAACATGGAGAAGACTCCATACACCTATTCTTCACAATGGTTCGGCTTATATGATGAGTGGGGATATGCTTGGCATTTCAGATTTGTTAGGAATAGTATTTTCCAAATTGGAACCAGAGAATGAAGAAGCTGCGCTAGGATTATCGGCTTTAGCTATTATTCTGACAAAAGGGAAAGCAACTCCAGGGATAATAAAAGGTGAAATAGCGGTTGAAAAAGGAGCTATTTTAGGTAATAGTATTTCCAATAATTACAAGTCAACTTTTTTTACTGCAAACCCAGAATTAAAAGGTACTGTTGTGGTGCATCATGCAGTAGAGCAACAAGCCCTAAAAAGATATCCAGGTCTGATAACTGAGAGTGAAATGCATAGTTTAGAAAACTTAAGAGGGATTCCCAAAAGTATAAATAGCGATGTTCATTTAAGCCAGATAAGAAAGATTTGGAATAAATTTTATAAAGAGAACGCAAACCCAACAAAAAAACAGATTTTAGATCAAGCTACAATTATTGACCAGAAGTTTGGAAGACAGTTTACACCGCAAGTAAAATAAAAATAAAAAATAAAATTATATGTATAGATTAATAGAACCGGAAGTTGCAGGAGGTTTGGGTGGAAAAACGGAATTGGATAATACTTATTTTCCTCCACTTATTAAACATCTCCATTATGAATTTGATGGATGGATGGGAAATGATATACTTGAGTCGTTTCCATGCTATATAGTTACAGAACAATTAAGAAGTGACATTGAATCTGAAACGTTAACAGGTATTAATTTTGATAATGTTTTAGTATCTAAATCAGAAACATTTCTTGAATTGTATCCAAACAAAATACTTCCAAACTTCTTTTGGGCAAAAATAAATGGAGAATCTTACAAAGATGATTTTTTTATTACTGAAAAAAACATTTTGGCAATATCTGAAAAAGCATACTCGTTATTGAAAAAATTCAATATAGATCAGGCTGATATTGAATATTTAGAATAGTACTAAGCTATAAAATCATTGTAATAATTGAAGAGATCTTGCTTGACGTATTTAGCGAGCTTATCTTTTGATTTGCTAAACAAATTATTAATATCAATTATAGGTTATATAAAGTTCTTAAAGAAAAAAGAGAGGGCCAGACGGCTGGGATGCTGGTCACAATAGTGGTGGTAGAAAAAATAAAGAAAGACCCATTCAATAAAAAAGTATGAATAAAAAAGAAATTGAAAATGTAATCTCCTTAGAACCTTTGGAAAGGTATAGGCATTTTATTAAAAAGGTAGCCGACTGGGAAGTTTTTTTTACTCTAATCGATATTAATAAAAATTATTTATTGTCTCATTTAGATGGTGAAAAATTATTTCCTGTTTGGAGTTCGGAAGAATATGCCAAGCTATGTCAAATTGCTGGCTGGGAAAATAGCATTATTAAAAAGCTTGATTTAGATGATCTTGAGAATGAAATTATAGATTTCATTGTTGACGAAGAATGCTTAATAAATGTTTTTCCAATTTATGACAAAACAGGCTTTGTAGTAAATTTGAAGGAGTTTACAAGAGACTTGAATGAAGAATTAAAGAATTATCAATAGCAAAAGTAAAAGAGGTTATTCTTTGTCAGAGAATAACCTCTTTAAAATAATTAAACATTATTTAGAATAACGGGAAAATAATAATGTAATATTTACAATAGCTAAAATAGTAGTATTTACAGGGAGAAGTCAAGTCAGGGAGAGGTCAATTAGAGGGTATTTTATATTTATTTACTGTTTGAAAACAGGGAAGTCTTCAAAAAGGGTAAGTCTTCAGAATTGAGTATGAAAATGTTTGTCCTTTAAATATGTTGGAAGATATTGTTCATGATTTTATAGCTGAAGATTCTAAAGTAGATTCTTTTGAGCTGACAAATAAAGTTTTAGGTTATCTCCAAAAAGATGCATAAAATATTTACAAATAAGAGGCCGTCTCACAACTCGTGAAAACGGCCTTTTATGAAATTTTCCTTTATCCCTACTTAAAAAAATAAAGATATAAATAAATGAAACCAGAAGAATTTGTAAAAATACTCAACAAAGAAGTAATTGAAGGAAATTTAGAATTGTATAAAAATTTATTAGATACAACAACCGAAGCACAAGACCCAATATGGAAGGGAATATTACCTATGTACATCAATTTTTCAAAGGAAGAAAAGGATGTTTTTCTTAAATTCCTCAGAATTGTAGAAATTAATACCCTATCACATGTATTCGGGATATTGGACGGGTCAACATATGCCGAAGGTATCGATGATAATTTTACCCTTACAACTGAGCTTGACAATGAAAAAGTAAACGAAGATTTGCAAAATCTATTTTTAGAACTCGTTGAAGAATAGTATTACCTTATTTATGGCTGTTTGAACAATTCTAAAAAATTGATAACAGTGGTGGCTATAAGAAGAAAAAAAAGAAATACATAAATTTTGGTGGTTACTTTACTAACCTCAGCAACCTTGATGACCTTTACATTTCAATGCAGATGTTGAGTATGAAGAGCTAATAAAACAACGAAGAAATAAAATGACGCCATTTACAAAAAAATAGGACACTATCCCGTAAAGTGTGTAAGTTAAAAAGTTAGGGCTTAGATTTTATAATCTGAGCCTTTTTTCAAAAATAAGCATAAATTGGTTGAGTACAATA
>NZ_QNVV01000037.1 GCF_003384725.1 Chryseobacterium pennipullorum | reverse complement strand
TATTCTTCTGGATGCTAATAATGTTGAAAAATCAAATCCTAATCACTGCTACCAAAAACCTCTTGGGTATCAACTGGTACATCAATATGCTATTGAAAACCTTGATATAGTGGAATATGATAATATTTCCTATCAAAAATACCTTAAAACTGTTATTTCAACAGATTATATGAATAACCAGCCCATGAAGCCTACAGTGACTGAAAATTCATATGACAGTAATTTGCATTACCAATTGACAAAAGAAATACAAACTTATTCTGATAATAAAATAAACGAAACTTATTTTTCTTATGCCCACGAAAAAAATAATACAAAACTTATTAATGCCAATATAGTTGGTGTGCCATTAGAGATAACAGTATCTGCTAAACAAAATGCTGGAGACTATGGTAAGATCATTTCTAAAAAGGAAACTAAATATGATAATCCAGCTCATTTATTACCTACATCAGTATTATCCTATGATTTGAAGGATAATACTTCCGGTTCAACAGAAGTTGCCTATGATCAATATGATTCTAATGGTAATCTTCAGCAGTATACCGGTAAGGACAAGATTTCCACAGTGATTATCTGGGGCTACAACAATACGCAGCCTATTGCAAAAATTGAAGATATTAAGCTGACCGCTATCCAGCAATCTTATATTACCGCTATTGTCAACGCTTCCAATACGGATGCTGCTGCCGGCACAAACAATGATGAATCTTCCTTACTATCTGCTTTTACCACGTTCAGAGGTCAGCTTCCAAATCATCAGATTACGACCTATTCTTATGATCCATTAATCGGAGTGAGAAGTATTACCCCGCCATCCGGTATCAGAGAGGTCTATCTTTATGACCCTGCCGGTAGGCTTAAGGAAATCCGTGAGAATCATCAGACGGGGCGTCTGGTAAAAGAATTCAAGTACAACTATAAAAACTAACACGAATGAAAAAAATAATTATTCCCGTAGGACTCCTGCTGCTGGGCAGTGTCAAAGCCCAGCTTACCCCTACAGAAAACTATATACAAACCAAGACCTATCTTGATTACAATGGAACTTCCCCTACCAAATCTGCTGAAACCGTTCAGTATTTTGACGGATTGGGAAGGCCCAAGCAAATCGTTAATGTCAAAGCATCCCCTCTTGGACGTGATGTGGTAACCCATATCGAATACGATGGATTCGGAAGACAGGTCAAAGATTATTTACCGGTTCCCCAATCTAATACCTTGAACGGAGCCATCGTTCCTAATCCTTTAGCGAATGCTACTCAGCCTGGTATTTATGGACAGGAAAAGATCTTTGCTGAAAAAACTCTGGAAAATTCTCCCCTTGACCGGATCCAGGAACAGAAACAGGTGGGAACGGCCTGGGATACCAAACCGGTGAAGTTTCAGTATGATGCCAATGTGCATGTAGACTATGTAAGAAAATACGAAACCACAACCACCTGGGTAGAGAACAGAACCCAAACCTCTGTTAAGCTTCTTCAGTATTTTCTTCCTAACAGCCTCTATAAAAATACCATCACCGATGAGGATGGCAACAAAACCATTGAATTTAAAAATGGTAAAGGGCAGCTGATCCTTTCAAGAAAAGTATTGAATGCGACAACAAATGCGGATACCTATTATGTATACAATGAATATGACCAGCTGGCATTTGTTATTCCTCCTTCAGCACCGGCAACACTAGACGATTCATCAAAAGAAAAGCTGTGTTATCAATACCGTTATGACGGCAGGAACCGATTGGTAGAGAAGAAGCTTCCCGGAAAAGGCTGGGAATATATGGCGTATGATAAGGCTGATAGACTTATCATGAGCCAGGATGCCAATATGCGCCCTTCCGGTAAGTGGCTGTTTACCAAATATGATAAGTTCTCCCGTGTGGTATATACCGGGATAGCCAATATAGGATCACAGTTTGTTAGGCAGCAAGTGCAAGGAAGTATTGATTATTATATTGATAATGGGAAACCGGCAACGGAAGATCGGGATGCTGAAGGATTTAATTCTGCAGGAATGAACATTAAATACAGTAATCTGGCTTATCCTGGTGATCATATAGAAAAAGTATACTCAGTTAACTATTATGATACCTATCCCAATTATAACTTCAATCCAACTTTTCCGGTATCTATCCAGGGAGAGACTACTTTACAGCCATCAATGATGGCTGATGGAAAAAGTACCAAAGGGCTTCCTGTGATGAGCCTGGTTAAGAATATTGAAGATGACAACTGGACCAAAACCTATTCTTATTACGATACCAAAGGAAGAGTCATAGGAACCCATTCCATTAATCATCTGGGAGGGTATACCAGAACAGAAACAAAACTTGATTTTGCAGGAGCTGTTAAAACCTCTGTGACCAAACACAAAAGACTTACTACGGATACCGAGAGGATAATCACCGAAACATTTGAATATGATCACCAAAACAGACTGCTGGCTCACAAACATAAGGTAGGAACTAATCCTGTTGAAATTCTGGCTCAGAATAAGTACAACGAACTTTCACAGCTTGAATCCAAGAAAGTAGGAGGGATCAGTGCTGCTTCACCGTTACAGCAGATTGATTATAAATACAATATTCGTGGTTGGATGACTAAGATCAATGACCCGAAGAACTTAAACGGGAAATTGTTTGGGTACGAAATTAAATATAATACGGTAGAAGGTTTGGTAACCCCCAATATGGATTATTCCAACCTTATTGTGAAGCCTAAGTTTAATGGGAACATTGCAGAAATAGACTGGAAAACCGCTACAGTTCCTAATGATAACCTGAAAAGGTATGGGTATGTTTATGATGGATTAAACAGATTGTTAGCCGGTTTTTATCAAAAAGATACCAATCCCTCTGCAAAAGAAAATTTTGAAAAAATGGACTATGACCTGAATGGGAATATTGCAGCCCTCAAAAGGTCTGGTTTCTCTTCGGGCACTACAGCATCATTAATTGATGACCTGACCTACATCTACATCGGAAATAAGCTGACACAGGTTAAAGAAGCCGCTCAGAATGATATTGGATACGAAGGCGGAAACAACTTTATTGATTATGATCTGAATGGAAATATGACCAATATGAAGGATAAAGGAATTCAGAGCATTACCTACAATTATCTGAACCTGCCTGGAGTTCTATTAATCAGTCAACGGGATCCTTTTTTGGGACCGAATCTGGAATCCAGTCTTAGCTATTTATACCGTTCAGACGGGGTAAAGCTTCGTAAAAGCTACTTCAGACAAGCAAGGAGAGGGCCAACCGGTACTGTCCGTACAACTGATTATCTGGACGGTTTTCAGTACAATTATTTTGGAAACGGAGAAGTATGTTTAACCTGCCGGACTGAATTTGCGTATGAAGAGCAGGCATATAAAAAAGCAGACAGCCAGCTTAATGAAATTAATTTAACTCCCGAATGGAAACTGGATTTTGTACCCACCTCTGAAGGTTTTTATAGTTTCATAGAAAACCGTTATATTTATCAATACAAAGACCACCTTGGAAATGCAAGGATCAGTTTTGGTAAAAACAGCGCAGGCGCTCTGGAAATTACAGACAGCAATGACTACTATCCGTTTGGACTCAACCATATCGGCAACGGGAAAAGTCTGATAGGCTCGTATTATAGTTATAAGTACCAGGGACAGGAATTACAGGAGACAGGATTTTATAGCTTTAAGTGGAGAAATTACATGCCTGATATAGGAAGATTTTTTAACATCGATCCATTAGCTGAAAAATATCCAACTTGGGCTCCATATGTTTTTAGTGGAAACAGGGTTATTGATGCAAGAGAGCTGGAAGGCTTAGAACCTGTTGAAATTAATAAAGGGACCAAAAATTTAATTATTGCAGTACAGGGTTATGATGGAAATCCAGATCGAGGAAAAACACAATCAAAATATCCAGATAAAGGTAGTTTTTCAAGTTTGCTTGTTGATCGATATAGCTCTCAGCAAGGGACTCAAGTCGCGGTTTTTGACTCATCAATGGATTCAAGAACCCGAAAGGATGTTTCAAAATCGATTGAAGATTTTAGAACTGCAAGTCCAGACGGTAAATTAGTTATTGTGGGACACAGTCTGGGTGCTGATAATGCTATTACGGCTATTAATAAAAGTTTAAACGTGAAAGTTGATAAACTAATCACATTAGATATTTCTGATCCAATCAAAAAGACAGATAACGTAATAAATTCTAATGTTGTAGAGGCTAAAAATTACCTTCAAACAAATAATATTTTTGTAGGAGGTACTAAAATTGAAGCGGCATCAGGTAATTCGACAACTAAGATTACGAATGTCAAAACAGATGATAATACTACTCATACAACTATTGATAATAATTATCGTTTTAATGTTTTAAATGAAGTGAAAAAAATAATACCTATTAATAATGATTAAAATTACCTACTTCTCTCATTTTTTTGCAATTCTCGCATTAGCATTATTTTTTCCTAAAATGAAACTTGATAGTTTTAGTGTTACTTTATTTTCTATTTCAATCTTATTAAATATAGTTTCAATTAACATTATAATTAAGAAAAAAAACACTATTAAGAAAGTATGGTTTTTCGGTAATTTGTTTTTGAATGTAATTTTTATATGCTTATTTACATATACTTTATTTATGCTTTATCAGTTAAAGTATGGATAATATTTTCAGGTAAAACCTATTCTTTTTGGATGAGTTATTTGGACTTATAAAAGAATTCTAAGTACAATGGCAAGGAGTTGCAAGAGACTGGGATGTATGATTATGGGGCAAGAATGTACATGTCTGACCTGGGACGCTGGGGTGTTGTAGATCCTTTGGCAGAAGCTTCCAGAAGATGGAATCCGTACACGTATGCCTATGATAATCCAATCAGATTTATTGATCCGGATGGAATGCAAAACCAAGATATCATTAAAATCATGAATAATGGAAATATAGAACGTACAGCAGATAGCAATCCTTATGATACAATCACAAATGAAGATGGATCTAAATCTATAGAAATTGCCCGTACAAATGTAACAGAAAAGAATCCTAGAGGAGATTCACAAATAGGAGAAGCTAAAGATATTAATTTTAAAACACCAGGACACGAAGGCTCAAAAGGAAGTAACATTTATACGTATTTACAAATACAAAACGATGATGCAGCTAAACAATTTTTTGACTTTGCAGCAGAAAATACTAGTGTTGAATTCACTAGAGATACGTTCAATTTTGGAGATGGGTTTTCCTCAAATGTTATAACTACGAGCCATGTTACTAATGTAAGTGTTAGTGCTTATTTTGCTATTCCCTATGTAAATCTAACAGGAGGAAATGGTAATCACTTCATTTATCAAAGCAAAAGTGTTGATTTTGATCATTCTCATCCACTAGGAGAAAGTATAGCTCCCGGAGGATTTAATTTTAGATTTGATAAAAATAATAGTCCTATTTTTTACAAAATCATTACAGGAGGTTATGTCGATGCTGATGTATCAAGCAAAAATCCAATATTTAAAACTACTAATGTTTATAGTACTTGGAAATGGCCAACATCAGGAAAAGGATATGTCAACTTTAATGGCTCAATAGCAACATATACAGGTAGTAATAGAAAAATAAATTAATTATGAAAACAACATTGATATTTATTTTAGGAAGTATATTAGTTCTATTTTCTTGTAAAGCACAAGATAAAAAGATTGATCCTAAGGTAGTAATACCATTTATCGAAAGTTATATTGACTTCAAAAACAAAGAGCACTATGTAAATGTAAGTGACAATATATTAATTGTTGGTGCAAGCAAAATACAAAATGAAACCAAATATTGGTTAAACGTATATTTTATGAATCCAGAACTAATGTCCGGTTTTAAGTATACAAAAGTCTATAAACTTTATAATTATAGAATAATAATTGATGAAGCACTTGATGAAACAATCATGTTGAAAAATGCATTTAAGAATATACAGGAAATTCCTTATGAAAACTTTAATTTAGCTTCTTATCCGTTTTCTTATAACACTAGCATGTGGTTGCTTACTTTCAATTATAAAAATGAAGTTATACAAGTATCACCTCAAGAAAAAGCTGAGACTATAAAAAATATTTTAGAAAAGAAAGGTATTAAGTTTTCAAAAGACTACGAAGAATAAAATCACGATACCATAAATATCAATAGGCTGTCTCAAATTTAGATGGCCTATTACATATCAGTACAAGTACAATGGCAAGGAGCTTCAAGAGACGGGGATGTACGATTATGGGGCGAGGATGTATATGCCTGATTTGGGAAGATGGGGAGTTATAGATCCGTTGGCTGAGAAGATGAGAAGATGGTCACCATACAACTATGCATTTAATAATCCTTTGAGGTATATTGATCCGGATGGCAGACAAGGAACAGATATTTATGAATTGAATAAAAAGGGAGAATTAATTTGGAAAGCACCATCTGAAAGAGATGTAATTTATGCTTCCAAAAACTTTGATAAGAATGGCAATCTTAATGCTAATAATGATGGTGGTGTAGATGTTGGAGAAAAAGGCTATATAGAAAAAAACTTAAAAGTAACAGCGCTTGAAAATCCAATACAAGATAATACCGGTCATTCAAATGATAAAATATCAACATTGAGTTTTTATAGTAATGTATCAAAAGCGTTAGAAGTTGCGGAGTATTTTTATAATAATACGAATATAGAGACGGCAAATTCTACTTATAAAGACACTATCCCGTAAAGTGTGTAAGTTAAAAAGCTAGGCTTGGATTTTATAATCTGAGCCTTTTTTCAAAAATAAGCATAAATTGGTTGAGTACAATACCCCAATTATGGATAGGCATGGTCCATTTTTTAGTAGCTTCTTTTAGTGCAAGATACACTGATTTCATTACGGCATCATCCGTAGGAAACGACATCTTATTTTTAGTGTATTTTCTGATTTTGCCGTTGAGATTTTCAATTAAATTTGTGGTGTAAATGATTTTTCGTATCTCAAGAGGAAATTCAAAAAATACAGTGAGCTCATGGTAACCTTCCCTGTTTTTCAGACAAATTAAAATTATTAAATTTAGTTTGTTAAACCTTATGAAAAAGAGCAAATTTTCGGAACATCAGATTATCCATA
>NZ_QNVV01000036.1 GCF_003384725.1 Chryseobacterium pennipullorum | reverse complement strand
AATCTGAAGAAATCATCATGAATGCTGATTGTTTCAGGATCAAGTCCCAGCACTTCACCATAGATCTGGCATAATTTCGTCTGAAGTTCGGTTTCTGGAGCAATATAATGGCTGCTTCCTGTAAAATCAGGTTCAGGTAAAGCCTTCTTATCCAGCTTCCCATTGATGGTCAGTGGTAAAGAGGTCAGATGAATGTACACAGCCGGAACCATATATTCCGGTAAGGATGCTGAAAGATTTTCTGACAGCTTCAATGGATCTATTTCCGCTTCGGAAACATAATACCCTGCAAGATATTTTAATCCTGCATTATTTTCTTTGGCTAAAACAGCAACCTGGCTGATTCCGGGATAACCCAGCAACTGGTTTTCAATCTCTCCTAATTCAATTCTATATCCACGGATCTTCACCTGGAAGTCATTTCTGCCGATATATTCAAGCTCCCCGTTGGATAGCCAGCGTACCAAATCTCCGGTTTTATACAAGCGCCCGTTTTCTCCTTTTTCTTTCTGAGCTTCAGTTTGGAAAGGATTGACAATGAAGCGTTCTTCTGTCAGTTCAGGCCTGTTCAGATAACCTCTGGCAATGCCGGCTCCTCCTATATACAGCTCTCCTACTGCTCCTACAGGAACCACACGATGATGGCTATCCAGTACGTAAACCGTCATATTTCCGATCGGTCCTCCGATATTCACAGGGTTTTCATCTTCGTTATAGTGATGCAAAGTGGCACATACCGTAGTTTCTGTCGGTCCATACGCGTTGATCAGATCTACGCCTTGTTCTTTATACATTGCCATCACCTGCGGATTGGTGACATCGCCGGCAACCACAAGCTTTTCTAATGGTAAAATATCTTCTCTGGTCAAAAGAACCGGTGGAATCGTGGCGATGCTGATCGTATTGTCTTTAATATAATCTCTTAAAGAAGACAGGTCGGTCTGAAGTTCTTTTTCTAAAATATAGATCGTATGTCCATGGGTAATGGAAGGATACAATTCCCAAACGTGGGCATCAAATACATAATTGGCATACCAAAGGCAGTTTTTAAGATCTCCGGATAGCAACCCAAACTCCTTAGCTTCCTGATGGATCAGGTTGGCGACGTTCCGGTGTTCCACCATAACCCCTTTTGGAAGTCCGGTTGTTCCACTGGTGTAGATCACATAGGCCAAATGATTTGCTGTTGTTTTGGTTACAGGATTATTAGCATCATAGGTTTCAAGTATTGCTTTAAAGGCAACATCATCTAAAGAGATCACTTCTGCCCCCCAATTTCCAAGTCTTTCGGCCGTACTTTTCTGACCCAGAATCAATTGTGCCCCGGTATCCTTAAGGATATGGGAAACCCTCTCTGCAGGATAAGAAGCGTCCATCGGTACATACGCTGCTCCGGATTTTAATACCGCTAATATCGCGATCAGCATATTTTCAGAGCGCTCTAAACATAACGGAACAATATCATCAGGCTGAAGATTATAGGTATCAATTAGATAGTTCGCCAGGCGATTCGATCTTTCGTTCAATTCCCTGTAGGATATCTGTACATCCTGATACACCACAGCAACCCGCTCAGGAGTCTTTGAAACCTGATCTTCGAATAAATGATGAATGGTTTTTTCAGCATATACAGACTCTGTGGAATTCCAGTCTTCTGTTAGTGTTTTCTGAAGGTCTGCCGGAACTAAAGAAAGCTGACCCGATGTTATCTGTGCATTTTCCAGTATCTGAGCCAAAACATTCTTCATTCCCTCCATCAGCTGCTCCATGGTCTTCTGTTCAAAAAGAATGCCTTCATAATTGATCTTCATCGTTACGCTGTCTCCCTGTTCATAGGCCATTATTCCTAATGGGTAGTCAAGCTTTTCAACAGAATCCCTGAACACGAATCCTACTTCATTACTATCGTCTCCACCGGTAGGCACCGGATAGTTCTCGTATACAAACAGACTGCTGAACATACGTCTTGCATCCTGATGAAGTGCTCCCAGGCTGACATCACTATGGGTATTCAGCTCACTGATCCTATGCTGAATCCCGGAAATAATATCAACGGCTTTGCCTTCTGTATGCTGTACAATAAGCGGAAGTGTATTGATAAACAATCCTGCGGATGATTCTATATCATCAATAGGAAGGCTTCGCCCAGACACTGTGGTTCCCACCACTGTTGTTTCAGCCCCGCTATACAGAGCAAGCTGATTATGCCACAGGTACTGCAGAACTGCATTCACTGTAAATCCGTTATCTGTCGTGAATTTTTTCAGCTGATGATACTGAGTATCTGTCAGGGTCATTTGTACAGACTGATGGTCTTGTATCTGGCGGTAGGTTCCCAGATCCACAATTCTTTGAGATTCCTTTATCAGGCTGCTCAAATCTTCCTGATCCTGAAGGAGGTTCATATAGGTTTCCCAGAAACTACGGCTGCTGTCTTTATGCTGCTGAAGATATTTCTGAGTATTGACATAGGCGTGATCCGTCACAAACCCCGGATCCTGCTTTTTGATCAGATTCAGATAGATATCATGAATACTTTTAAGCACAACAGGCATACTCCAGCCATCCAAAACAGCATGGTGATTACTGAATAAACAGGTGTAATATTTCTCCGAACGTTTGAACAGGTATATCCTGAATAACCTTCCTCTGGAAAGGTCATAGACTTCAAAACGGTCCCTATAGGCAACTTCATGAATATATAACTCCTGCTGGTCCTCCACGATGCCACTGAGATCTTCAAATCTCCAGTCAAGTGTACTTTCCTTATCAATAATCTGAACAATCTCTCCGCTCCAGCTGAATCTGAGCCTCAATGCCGGGAACTGCTGCTGGGTATAGGACCACGCCTTTTTAAGGTTTTCAATATCTATTTTGGAATGGTAGTCCCAGATGAGCTGAACCCGGTACGAATCATCTGTATCTCCTTGTTTTAAAGCATGATATACAAATCCTTCTTGTAAACTGTTGGCTAAGAATATGTGTTCGGCTTCTCTGTATTCCTGGATTTCATCAAGCTGTTCTTTGTTTACAATATTTTCTACATCTGATGGCGTAAGGAAGCTTCGGGTATTACCGGAAAGTTCATTAATGATATCAATAAGGCAGTCTTTAAACTGTTGGGCCATGCGTTTTACCTGATCCTGAGGTAAATACGCTGCAATATTGAATCGAAGCTGACCGTCCACTATAGCCCCATTGATCCCTATAATGTGGCTTTCGCGGTTTGATGCTCCTATTGATAATCCGCTGTCTTCGGCTGCAATGAACCAGGTTTTTTCTGATGAGCTTTCTTCCTGATCAAGCTGTCCAAGATAGTTGAAACTGATTTTGGGAAGTTCATGCTTTGTATACCCCATAAGACTACCATATCCTATTCCGTTGTCAGGAATACTTCTTAATGCTTCTTTGGTCAAGACAACAGTTTCATTAAGCTGTTTTCCTGTTTCCAGCACGAGCGGATACATGGAGGTAAACCATCCTACTGTTTCTGTAATATCCAGATGACTGAAAACATCTTCACGGCCATGACCTTCCAGTACTACGGCATGATGGGATTCTCCTGTAAGTTCAGTAAGAGCAGAAGCTAATGCTGATAACAGCAAATCGTTAATCCTTGTGTGGTAAACATGATGGCTGCCTCTGATAAGCTTCTCTGTATTGTCTCTATCTAAAAGGAAAATATCATGATGGCTCTTCGGTACGGAAATCGATTCCAATGTTTTATTGATCGCTGGAACTATTTCTGCTGTATGCTTCCAATAAGCAAGTTCTTTTTCTCTGGACTCAGGTGTATTTATTTTGTAGTCTTTCACAGCTTCCACCCACTGGCGGTAGCTGCTTCCTTTTTGAGCAATTTTAATTTCCTCGCCTCTTTCGAGAGTCTGGTAGATATTCTTCAGGTCATCGGTAATGATTCTCCAGCTAACTGTATCAATGATAAGGTGATGGAACGCAAAGAAGATTCTTGCACTTCCGTTTTCATAGCCTGTTATATAAGCAATACGATACAACGGTCCTTTTTCTATATCGAACTGTGTCTGCCATTGGGTAAACTGCCGGGATAGTTTCTGCATCGTCATATTGGAAATGTCAAGATCATTGATTTCCGGGATTGCTTCTAATGCGTATTGTTGTGAATACACTCCATTTTCATTCGGATAATTGATTCTGAAAGCATCGTGTTTTTCAATAAGAATCCGAACGCTTTTCTCAAGAAGCTCTTTATCCAGTTCAGGCACATGGATCAGGAATGCTTGGTTCCAGTGGTTGAAGTCTGTCAGATATCCCTGCTCTTTTTGAGCAAAGAACCATTCCTGGATCGGTAATAATGAGATCTCTCCTTCCAATATTCCCTGCTCTGCCAAAATGCTAATGCTTTCATCCTGGTTTTTCTCTTCAATCAGAATCGATAATAAAGCAGCGGTACGTGCTGTAAAGACTTCTTTTACGCTTAGCCTTACCTCAAGCTGCTGTCTTATTCTTCCTACCAGCTGAATACTGATGATACTGTCACCGCCTAATCTGAAGAAATCATCATGAATGCTGATTGTTTCAGGATCAAGTCCCAGCACTTCACCATAGATCTGGCATAATTTCGTCTGAAGTTCGGTTTCTGGAGCAATATAATGGCTGCTTCCTGTAAAATCAGGTTCAGGTAAAGCCTTCTTATCCAGCTTCCCATTGATGGTCAGTGGTAAAGAGGTCAGATGAATGTACACAGCCGGAACCATATATTCCGGTAAGGATGCTGAAAGATTTTCTGACAGCTTCAATGGATCTATTTCCGCTTCGGAAACATAATACCCTGCAAGATATTTTAATCCTGCATTATTTTCTTTGGCTAAAACAGCAACCTGGCTGATTCCGGGATAACCCAGCAACTGGTTTTCAATCTCTCCTAATTCAATTCTATATCCACGGATCTTCACCTGGAAGTCATTTCTGCCGATATATTCAAGCTCCCCGTTGGATAGCCAGCGTACCAAATCTCCGGTTTTATACAAGCGCCCGTTTTCTCCTTTTTCTTTCTGAGCTTCAGTTTGGAAAGGATTGACAATGAAGCGTTCTTCTGTCAGTTCAGGCCTGTTCAGATAACCTCTGGCAATGCCGGCTCCTCCTATATACAGCTCTCCTACTGCTCCTACAGGAACCACACGATGATGGCTATCCAGTACGTAAACCGTCATATTTCCGATCGGTCCTCCGATATTCACAGGGTTTTCATCTTCGTTATAGTGATGCAAAGTGGCACATACCGTAGTTTCTGTCGGTCCATCCGCGTTGATCAGATCTACGCCTTGTTCTTTATACATTGCCATCACCTGCGGATTGGTGACATCGCCGGCAACCACAAGCTTTTCTAATGGTAAAATATCTTCTCTGGTCAAAAGAACCGGTGGAATCGTGGCGATGCTGATCGTATTGTCTTTAATATAATCTCTTAAAGAAGACAGGTCGGTCTGAAGTTCTTTTTCTAAAATATAGATCGTATGTCCATGGGTAATGGAAGGATACAATTCCCAAACGTGGGCATCAAATACATAATTGGCATACCAAAGGCAGTTTTTAAGATCTCCGGATAGCAACCCAAACTCCTTAGCTTCCTGATGGATCAGGTTGGCGACGTTCCGGTGTTCCACCATAACCCCTTTTGGAAGTCCGGTTGTTCCACTGGTGTAGATCACATAGGCCAAATGATTTGCTGTTGTTTTGGTTACAGGATTATTAGCATCATAGGTTTCAAGTATTGCTTTAAAGGCAACATCATCTAAAGAGATCACTTCTGCCCCCCAATTTCCAAGTCTTTCGGCCGTACTTTTCTGACCCAGAATCAATTGTGCCCCGGTATCCTTAAGGATATGGGAAACCCTCTCTGCAGGATAAGAAGCGTCCATCGGTACATACGCTGCTCCGGATTTTAATACCGCTAATATCGCGATCAGCATATTTTCAGAACGCTCTAAACATAACGGAACAATATCATCAGGCTGAAGATTATAGGTATCAATAAGATAGTTCGCCAGGCGATTCGATCTTTCGTTCAATTCCCTGTAGGATATCTGTACATCCTGAAACACCACAGCAACCCGCTCAGGAGTCTTTGAAACCTGATCTTCGAATAAATGATGAATGGTTTTTTCAGCATATACAGACTCTGTGGAATTCCAGTCTTCTGTTAGTTTTTTCTGAATATCTGCCGGAACAAAGGAAAGCTTTCCAAGTTTAATATGTTCAAGCTTATTTTCATTGCTATTAAAGGCCTGTTCAAGAATAAAATGATAAGAACGGATCATCGCATTAACCGTTTCTTTTGCAAAAATACTTTTGCTGTAATTAAACATTCCACGGATGGTTTCTTCACCATCATCAATCATCGTGGTAAGATCAAATTTCGCTACCTGATAATCCAGATTTCCATCGAAAGGAGCAAATAAAGCCTCCCCATCATGAATATCTTTACCAAAGCGCTGAAGACCAAACATCACCTGGAAGATCGGATGTCTGGATGTATCCTGCTCTATACCCAATTCTTCAACCAGCTTCTCAAATGGAAGATCCTGATGGGACTGTGCTTCCGTAACCGATTCTGCTACCTGAAGGATAAAATCTTTAAGGCTTTGCTCCGGATCAATATTTTCCCGTAATGCAAGGGTATTGACAAAGAATCCTATAATATCTTCAAGCCCGGCGTGATGACGATTGGCAATAGGGCTACCTATCACAAGATCATCCTGCCCCGTATAAGCGGAAAGCATCAGGTAATATCCTCCCAGCATAACACTGTACAAGCTGACACCCAGTTTTCTGGAGGTATTTCTAAGGCTTTTGGCAACTCCCGGGTCTATCGTAAAGTTGATGGTTTCTCCTTCATAAGATACCTGTGAAGGTCGTTTAAAATCGGCAGGAAGATCAAGATTCTGGAAGTCATTAAGTTTGTTTTTCCAATATCCCACCTGACGATCCAGCTGGCTGCCAACAAGATAGCTTCTCTGCCATAAAGCAAAGTCTTTATACTGAATTTTTAATTCCGGCAGCTGAGGTTTTGCTCCGTTAATCAAAGCTTCGTAGACCGCCTGTATCTCCCGTAAAAATATATCGGTAGACCATCCGTCAAAAGCAATATGATGAATCACAACTGATAGGTAATGGTCTGCATCTAAGCTGAAAAGGTTAATCTCCACAGGCAGTTCCTCATCCAGTTGGAAAACTTTATTCGCAATCCTGTTCACCGCTTCATCAAGCTCTGTTTTTGTTTCTATAGGGTGTCTGTGGATTTCCGGGCTGTGATCTGTTACCATCTGATACCCTTTTCCTTCATCTGTAGTACGAATAACGGTTCTTAATACTTCATGACGCATGATAATCGTCTCAAGGGCCTGACAAAGGATTGAAATATCTGTTTTTTCATTAAGACGGACCGTCATCGGAATATTATAGGCACTGCTGCCTCCTTCATAAGTTTCAATGAACCAAAGTCTTTCCTGGGCAAAGGACAATCTCTGCTCTTGCGGAGAACTGACTTTTACCGGGGTAATGATTAGCTCTTCATCATTATTTTGTTCAGTCAGCACATGAGAAAGAGAAGCGACCGTTTTGTGGCCAAATATAACAGCCACTCCGGCCTGTATATCCAGTACTCTTTTAATACCGCTGATCAGTTTTATCGCCATGATACTGTTTCCTCCAAGGCTGAAGAAATCATCATGGATTCCTATTGCTGAGGCATCCAATCCAAGGACTTCACCGTAGATCTGACACAGTCTTTCCTGAAGCTCATTCTCCGGTGCTGTATAATCTCTGCTTCCTGTAAATTCAGGCTCAGGTAGGCCCCGGCGGTCTAACTTCCCATTGATGGTTAAGGGCAGAGAGGTCAGATGAACAAATACGGACGGAACCATATATTCCGGTAATACTTCTGACAGGAAGGATGTAAGCATTCCTGCTTCTATAGAGGTATCCGAGACATAATAGCCTACAAGGTAGTTCATCCCGGCCTTATTTTCTTTGGCAAGGACCACCGACTGTCTTACTTCAGGGTATTCCTGAAGCCGGTTTTCAATCTCACCCAGCTCTATCCTATAGCCGCGGATCTTCACCTGGAAGTCATTTCTGCCAATGTATTCCAGTTCGCCATCGGAAAGACAACGCACAAGATCGCCTGTTTTATACAAAATCCCATTCTTCCCTTCTCCCTTCTCCTCGTCTGTCTGGAATGGATTTGCGATGAAACGTTCTGCGGTCAGTTCGGCACGGTTGAGGTAGCCTCTTGCGATTCCCGCTCCGCCTACATATAATTCGCCAACAGCTCCGACAGGAACGGCTCTCAGATGTTTGTCCAGGATATACATCCCCTGATCCGGGATATTCTCCCCAATCAAAGATGCTTTGTCAAGGTCTTCTACACTCAGTTCTTTATAGGTTACATGGACCGTTGTTTCGGTAATTCCATACATATTAATCAGCGTTGGTGATGAGCGGTAACGCTCATACCATGGTTTTAAAGAGGCCAG
>NZ_QNVV01000035.1 GCF_003384725.1 Chryseobacterium pennipullorum | reverse complement strand
GTAGTGGAGGAGGGGGCTGTGGTGGTTGTGGTGGTTGTGGTGGTTGCGGAGGGTAGTAAGCATGTCGTTTAATATAAAAATAGAGTATGAAAAATCTGATCATACATTCCATTCCAGTTGCAGCGAGTATGATATGGCTTGAAGTAGAATGCGGCACTTTGAATCCGCTCTCCCTAAAAGGACCTGACTTCCTCAAATTCTATTCAATCCTGTTCCTTGGATTCTATGCTTCAGTTGTTGTTCTAAAATTACTGAATGAAACCATTTCAAAAACAACATTATATGGCATAATGCTCATTTTTGTATTAGGAGTGGTAAAACTGACTAGAGGAATAATATTAGGAAAACCTGTCGGATTTTTATTCCTAATCTTGATATTGGAAGGGATTGTAGGACTGTTTCTTATGTCACAGTATGGTAAGAAAAAAATGAAATAACAGAAGTTCAAATTACAAAGATTCTGACAGAACAAAAACCAGAATTGGCTTATCCCGAATTCAGATTAGCTAATATCCGGATAAAAATAAGCCCGAGGCAAAACTGTTTCGGGCTTATCTATGCTAATATATAATACTCTTAGTTTATGAAATCACACCACTACCGATAAGTTCCTCATCCAGATACCATGATGCAAACTGGCCTTCAGCGATGGCACTCTGCGGCTCTTCAAATTCAACGTAGAATGCCTCTTCAAACTGATAGATAACGGCTTTCTGCAAAGGTTGCCTGTAGCGGAATCTGGCCATTACCTCCATCCTTTCCCCATTCTGAAGTCTCAGATCCTCACGAACCCAATGCAGTTCAGAATTGTCAATTTTTAACGCCTTTTTATACAGTCCCAGAAAGTGATTTCCTTCCCCTACAAAAAGAATATTGTTTTCCATATCTCTGGAAATAATGAAGCAGCTTTCTTTGTGACCACCAATTCCCAGACCTTTACTTTGTCCGATGGTAAAGAATTGAGCTCCCTGATGCTTCCCGATTACTTTTCCGTCAGATTTTTTATAATTGATTTTTCTTGACAGGAAATCAAGCTCTTCTTTTTTCGAAGAGAATTCAGGCTTTTCTTCAGCAAATAGAGGCGAGTCCTTAAAGATTTCTACAATTTCTCCTTCATTTGGCTTCAGTTGCTGCTGCAAAAATTGCGGAAGGCTAACTTTGCCGATAAAACACAGTCCCTGAGAATCTTTTTTATCTGCCGTAACCAATCCGATTTCTTTAGCAATTTCTCTTACCTGAGGCTTAGTGAGCTCTCCGATAGGAAATAAAGCTTTAGAAAGCTGATCCTGGCTTAGCTGACAAAGAAAATAAGACTGATCTTTATTATGATCTTTTCCGGCAAGAAGATGGAAAATTTCTTGGCCGTTTTCATCAAAGGTCGAATGAACTCTTGCATAATGTCCCGTGGCTACCTTGTCTGCGCCTAATGACATCGCCGTCTTCATAAACACATCGAATTTTACCTCTCTGTTGCAGAGAACATCAGGATTGGGAGTTCTCCCTTTCTCATATTCAGCGAACATATAATCCACGATACGTTCTTTATACAGCTCACTCATATCAATGACCTGGAAAGGAATTCCCAGTTTCTGCGCCACCATCAGCGCATCATTGCTGTCCTCAATCCAGGGACACTCATCTTCTAAGGTCACTGAAGCATCATTCCAGTTTCTCATAAACAACGCGACCACTTCATGTCCCTGCTGTTGCAGCAGATATGCGGTAACACTGGAATCTACACCTCCGGAGAGGCCTACTACTATTTTCATGTCTTTCAATTTTACGAAACTCTTAACGGGAGTTCTTAGTTTGATGCGGCAAAAATACAACTAAAAATATTCGTAAAAAAACCATAATTTTAAACATTGATAAAAACGATAGAAGTAAAAAGATGACCGTTTATTATCTTTTAACAGAGGTGAAAGCGCATCAATAACCATAAGCAAAATAACAATCTATGAAAAAATTTATTATAACAGTGATGCTGATGTGTTCAGGGTCAGCATTTTCCCAGATTTCAATAGGAACGCCGGCTCAAGAAAACAACCGGTGGACTTTTGGGGGTGGTATTGGACTAGGGTTCGGGAGCAATAGTAATTTTTATTTGCAGGCATCTCCAAGAGTAGGATATATGATTACCAATGATCTCGAAGGAGGTGTTGTAGGAAGTGTGTCCTGGCAAACCTCGGATTTTCATCGATCGACGATGTTTGGAGTAGGGCCGTTCGCTAATTATTATTTTGCCAGATCATTTTACATAGGGGCCAATCTTCAGCACTATTTTATCAACTATAAAGACAAGGTATACGATTATAAGGTCAATGAAGAAGAGACAGCCTTATATCTGGGTGGCGGATATATGCAGAGGATAGGAAATAATTCTTTTCTTCAGCTGGGATTGATGTATAATGTCCTTTATAAAGAGAGAACCAGTATTTTTTCAAGCGGGTTGATCCCCAATATAGGATTTGTAGTGGGACTTTAGTTAATTGTCACTTATCGTCTGATACAAAACAAAATCCGGAATGATTATTCCGGATTTTTTTTATGGATTGAATCTACTGAATTTCTAATAGATAATAAACCAGCTGGCTCCTCCCAAAGTATAATACTGGCCGCTGACAACAGCATTGGTATAGCTGGACAAATCGGCAACTATCGGTCCGCCACAGCTTTTCCCCATCCAGTAAAACCCTCCGATATTGGTCCCGGAGGTATCCTGAATTCCGAATTTCATACCGGACCACTGCGTGGGTGCCACCAAAACGGGAAGAACAGGAAAAATAGCAGGAGCCGTGTTGATAGACCATCCATTGATTAATGGAGTATCAGGAAATGAAGCATTAAAGGTATTGGAAGTATTAATGTTGTCACTGTAATAAGCCTGTGCAGGGGTAACACCGGGATTGGTAGAATAGGTCAGCTTGGAAAGGCCGGTGGAAGGTGCCGACTGAATACTGGGTGAGCAGTTTGCGGTAACAGATGCCGTATTGCTTCTCACAATATTATATTCTACATAATGAGGGGTGTAATTCTGTATGTAAAGATCTCCGGATATCTGTGCAGAAAGCCCAAACGAAACAAGACCTCCTGCCATTAAAAGTAACTTTTTCATAGTTTTAGTTTTCAGATTGATAGTTTTGATTAATTTGCTTGTTGTATTCTCCATATACCTGTACAGCCCAGGTAAGGACTTTCTCTTTGTCGCCGCCGGTCTGTTTTTCAATTTCTTTCATAGAAATTCCGGTAGAAGAAATAAGTTCCTTGGCAGCCGGTAGAAGCTTGTTCTTTTTGTAATCACTCAGTTCCATAGAGCTTGTTCTTTTTGCGTTAGCCGGTTCCTTTTCTATCACCACTTCTTTCATCGCTTTGTTGAATTTCTGAACCGCCTCCTGCTTGGAAACCGGAGTCGTGGTGGTGTTGGTTGCGATAGATTCATTAGTACATGAAATCATAGCGACTAAAGGAATGCTTAAAAGTAAAAATGCTTTTTTCATTGGATATTAGTTTTATGGGTGATAAAGTTAAATATTTTTATGAATTAATCCTTAATTAGTGAAAAAAATAAATATTTTTTAGTGATGAGATAAAAAAACACCAGGAGCAAAACTCCCGGTGTTTCATTATTTAATAATATATTCTATTAAGATTGAGACTTTTCAGTTGATTTTTTCGCTTTCTGCGTTTTTCCAACCAATGCATCTTTAGCTTCATTAAGGTCAAGAATTACGGTTTCCCCTTCATTTAATTGCTTGTTAACCAGCATTTCTGCCAATAAGTCCTCAATGTATTTCTGGATCGCACGTTTCAGAGGTCTTGCTCCGAAATCTTTGTCCCATCCTTTTTCAGAAATAAAGTCTTTGGCCTCATCAGTTAATTCCACTTTATAACCTAGCTTCTCTAGTCTTCCGTACAGCTTGTTCAGTTCAATATCAATGATTTTCTTGATATCATCCTGTACAAGAGAGTTGAAGATTACAATATCATCAATTCTATTTAAGAATTCAGGAGCAAATGCTTTCTTAAGGGCATTCTCAATGGTGCTTCTTGCTCTGGAATCTGAAGTCGTTTTCTTAGCTGAAGTTCCAAATCCTACACCATCTCCGAAATCTTTAAGGTCTCTTGTACCAATATTGGACGTGAGAATAATGATCGTATTTCTAAAGTCAATTTTTCTACCCAAGCTGTCTGTAACGTGACCTTCATCAAGAATCTGTAACAGGATATTGAATACATCCGGATGCGCTTTTTCAATCTCATCCAAAAGAACTACAGCATAAGGCTTTCTTCTCACTGCTTCAGTCAACTGACCTCCTTCTTCATATCCGACATACCCCGGAGGCGCTCCAACCAATCGTGAAACTGCAAATTTCTCCATGTATTCACTCATATCAATTCTGATAAGAGACTCATCAGATTCAAAAAGTTCTCTTGCCATTACTTTAGCAAGCTCGGTTTTACCAACGCCGGTTGTACCAAGGAAGATAAACGTACCGATCGGGCGGTTCGGATCTTTAAGGCCGGCTCTGTTTCTTTGGATCGCTTTGACAACTTTCTTCACAGCGTCTTCCTGACCGATTACCTTTCCGTTTAGCTTTTCATCCATCTGAGCCAGTTTATCAAGCTCATTCTTGCCGACTTTTGTTACAGGGACACCACTCATCATAGAAACCACTTCAGCTACATTTTCTTCACTCACGGTTTCTTTTTTCTCCTTCACATCTTTGTCCCATTTTTCCTGGGCAGCATTCAGTTCCATCTGAAGACGTTCCTCTTCATCTTTAAGCTTTCTGGCCTCAAGATAATCCTGGGCTTTTACAGCTTTTTGTTTCAGCTCTTTAATATCCTCAATTTTCTTTTCAAAATCGATGATCTCCGTAGGAACCTTCATATTTTTAATATACACCCGCGAACCGGCTTCATCCATAGCATCAATGGCTTTGTCTGGTAAGAAACGGTCCGTAATATATCTTGATGTCAGATTGACACAGGCTGTAATGGCTTCAGGAGTATAAATTACATTGTGATGCTCTTCATACTTATCTTTAATCTGGTTCAGGATCTGAATCGTTTCATCGATGGAAGTCGGTTCCACCATTACTTTCTGGAATCTTCTTTCTAAAGCTCCGTCTTTTTCAATATACTGACGGTATTCATCCAAAGTGGTTGCCCCGATGCATTGAATTTCTCCCCTTGCCAAAGCCGGTTTGAACATATTGGACGCATCTAAGCTTCCCGTAGAACTTCCTGCTCCTACAATGGTATGAAGCTCATCAATAAATAAGATGACGTCCCTGTTTTTCTCCAGTTCAGTCATGATTGCTTTCATTCTTTCTTCAAACTGACCACGGTATTTGGTCCCGGCTACCAGACTGGCAAGGTCCAAAGTAATCACACGTTTCCCGTAAAGAACTCTGGATACCTTCTTCTGCTGGATTCTTAAAGCCAGACCTTCTGCAATAGCAGACTTACCTACTCCCGGCTCCCCGATTAGAAGCGGGTTGTTTTTCTTTCTTCGTGATAAGATCTGAGAAACCCTCTCGATTTCTTTTTCTCGTCCGATGACAGGATCTAACTTTCCATCTCTTGCCAAAGAAGTAAGGTCTCTACCAAAGTTGTCCAGTGTAGGGGTTTTGCTTTTTGCAGAGCCTAAATTTCCCGTAGGCTTTCTCATCTGCTCAAATTCCTCTCTTTCATCATCGTCGTCATAGGCACTCATCTGTGGTGACTGCCCGGAATTTTTAAGCATCGTCTGATACTCTCTTGAAACACCCTCATAATCGATGTCATAAGCGCCCAGAATATTTGAAGTAGGATCCTCATATTTATAAAGAATACCCAAAAGCAGGTGAACGGTATTAATTTCATTGCTCTTGTATTGTCGGCATTCTAACTCCGCACGTTTGATCGCATGATCTGCCATCTTGGTGAAAGAAATATTGGTAACCTCCTCAGATATAGGATTAAGACTTGCTGTATTTAGAGTTTCAATTTTTCTTCTGATTTGTGTTAAATCCGCATTAAGGTTTTGAAGGATTTCTTTAGCAGAGTTTTCCGTTTTTATAATACCTAAAAGTAGATGTTCTGTATTGAGAAATTCACTTTTCAGCCTTTTAGCTTCGCTTTTGCTTTGTTTGAACACCTGGCTCAAACCTTGTGAAAACTTATAATCCATAATATATCTCATTAGAATAACGGCAACGTTGCCATTTATTCATTATCTAAATTACAAATATTTTACCAAAAATCAATTAATGACTTTATGGCAGAAAAAATTTTATTATCTTATTGAAAATGATTAAGTTTGTGATCCCTAAAATTTTTTCATGAATCCTGAAATTACTACGTACATCGGATATTCTGCTTCAGTTTTTATCGTGTTGAGTTTTATACTGAAAGATGTAAGAAAAATCAGAGTCGTTAATATGATCGGTTGTATCTGTTTTGTAATTTATGGCTTTTTTAGCGGACCGTTATGGCCGGTTATTATTCCTAACGGGCTTATCTGTTTTATCCAGATGTACCATTTGCTGTTTGGAAAAAAAGCTTGATGAAGAAAAAAATAATTACTTCTGCATTCAGTAATTTGTATACGGATCAGCGTATTGAAAAGGTGTGCCGCACCTTGCATGAAAATGGCTACCAGATTGATTTGATAGGAAATGACTGGAATGGGGCGGAAGAAATGAAACGTCCTTATCCTTTTACCAGAATCCACCTGGCTTCAAAAAGTTTGAAAACTGCTTATTTTGAATTTAACTGGAAATTGTACCGCGAGATAAAGAAAAGAGCGGATCACAATACAATTCTTCATGCCAATGATATTGATGCATTGATTCCCAATTTCCTTCTTGCCAGGAAACTTAATATTCCACTTGTCTTTGACAGTCATGAGATTTTTTCGGAAATGCCTGCAATTCAGGGCAAAATGTCACAAAAATTATGGAGGTATGTGGAAAAAACAATTATTCCCAAACTTCAGTTCATGATCACGGCAAGCGAAAGCTATGCGAAATGGTTTTATAAAAACTACGGAATTACGCCCGTCACAGTTCAAAATGCGCCCCGAAAGCTGAACTTTTCCCTGGAATTTCCTGAGAATAATCCTAAAGTTATTTTATACCAGGGAGCCATTAACCCCTTCCGTGGAATTGATAAGATGATTCTTGCCATGCACCATCTTGACCATGCAGTCCTGAAAATAGCTGGGGCTGGTCCACAAAAAAAACAATATGAAGATCTTGTGGGGAGAGAAAATCTTGCGCATAAAGTTCATTTTTTGGGAAAATATAAACCTGAGGACTTACGAAATGTTACACTCACCGCTGATTGTGGAATAAGCATCGAAGAAAACGGCGGGGAAAGTTATTATTACTCGCTGCCCAATAAAGTACTGGATTGTATTCAGGCGCGGGTTCCTCTTATTTTATCCAACCTCCCGGAAATGCAGAATATTAAAAGACAATTTGATATAGGGGAGATGATTAAAGACCATCAGCCGGAAAATATTGCATCAGCTGTCAGAAAGGTTTTAGATAAGGGAAGAGCTGGTTATCTCGGAGAACTGGAAAAGGCAGCGCAATTGCTTTGCTGGGAAAATGAAGAAGAAAAACTGCTTCAGGTTTTTGAAAAAGCGGCCGGATAAATAATTTTTACAAAATTGGTTATCTTTGTACCAAGTAATTTTGATTAAAATGACCATTAAAGAAAAACAGCAGGAAATAATAGACGAATTTGCGTTTCTGGACGACTGGGAACAGAAATACGAATATATTATTGATCTTGGAAAAGAGCTCAAAGGTTTGCCGGAAGATAAAAAAACCGATGAAAATCTGATTAAAGGCTGTCAGAGCAAAGTTTGGATTGATGCGGAATTCAAAGAAGGAAAACTGTTCTTTAATGCAGATTCTGACGGAATCCTACCAAAAGGAATCGTTTCTTTACTGGTAAGCATTTACAGCGGACACAGCACTCAGGAAATTTTGGATTCAGACTTTGCGTTTATCTCAGAAATCGGACTTCAGGAATTTCTTTCACCCTCCAGGGCTAATGGATTGATGGCGATGACCAAACAAATCAAATTCTATGCAGTTGCCTATCAATTGAAATCATAACCGTGGCCAGAATTTTAGCATACCGTTTTTCCGCATTCGGAGATGTCGCAATGACAGTCCCTGTTTTCAGAGAATTTCTGGAGCAAAATCCCGGCGTGGAAATTATTATGGTTTCCAGGAAAAATTTTGAAGCTTTATTTGAAGGAATACCCAATGTCAGATTTAAAGGGATAGACCTGGATGACTACAAAGGTCTTTTTGGACTGAGGAGATTGAGCAACGAGCTGATCCGGGAATTTAATCCCGACCTTATTGCCAATCTTCATGATGTAATCCGAACTAAGATTTTAGACAGAATCTACCGAAGAAAAGGGCTGAAGGTGTTCAAAATAAATAAAGGAAAGGAAGAAAAAGAACACCTTACAGATGTCTGGAATCTGGATAAAACTCAGCTGAAAAAGACCGTTGAGCGATATGCTGATGTGTTTCGGGAAATGGGTTTCCAGGTAGAGCTGTCCGAACAGCTAAGACCTGTTTCAGATCAAAAATCAGGAATTGGATTTGCTCCCTTTGCACAGCATAGAGGAAAAATGCTTCCTTTGGAAAAGTCATACGAGCTGGTCAGAATCCTGGCCAAAAAACATAAAGTGTTTTTTTTTGGAGGAGGAAACAAAGAAACGGAAACTCTTGAACAGTGGGAAAGCGAAATTCCTAATACGGAGAGCCTTTCCGGTAAATTGACCCTCAGGGAAGAACTTGATAAAATTGCAGGATTGGAATTGATGATCTCTATGGATTCTGCTAATATGCACCTTGCAAGCATAGTAGGAACAAGATGTATTTCTCTTTGGGGAGCCACACATCCTTATGCAGGCTTTTTAGGCTTTGGGCAGAGCGAGGATGATGTGGTTCAGGTAAAAGACCTTACCTGCAGACCCTGTTCTGTTTTCGGTGACAAAGAATGTTACAGAGGAGACTGGGCCTGCCTGGAAGAGTTTAATATACAGAAGGTTATTGATAAAATCTGATTGGTATGAAGCTTTCAATCTGCATTCCTGTATTTAATTTTGATGTCCGAGATCTTATCTTTGATTTAAAAAAGGAAATTGAAACTTCAGCAATTGAAGCTGAAATTATTGTCATTGATGATGCTTCAGCAGAAAAATTTAAACAGATTAACAGGGGAGTGGAAGAACAGGTGCACAACTTTGTTTTTCTGAAAGAAAATATTGGTCGTTCAAAGATCCGTAATCTTTTTCTGAAATTTTCTACGGGTGAATATCTGCTGTTTTTGGATTGTGACGGAAAGGTTATTGATCCGCAGTTCCTCAAGAAATATATTCAGTTTATCTATGAAAATCCTGAAACGCAGGTGATATATGGAGGCAGAAAAGTATTGGAGGCCGTCCCTGATCAGAATCATTATTTAAGATGGAAGTTCTCTGTTGAAAGAGAAAACCTTCCTGTGGTATTACGCCGGGGTAAATCCTATCTTAGTTTTCAGACCAATAATTTTGTGATTAAAAAGGAAGTACTTGAAAAAGTAATCTTTAATCCGGAATTTAAAAATTATGGGTATGAAGATCTTCTTTTTGCCATGGATCTGAAATCCGAAAAAATAAGAATTGACCATATTGATAATGCGATCCTGAATAATGATCTTGAAGAAAATTCTGTGTACCTTAATAAAGTAGAGGAGTCGGTAGAAAGCTTATCAAGGATGTTAAAAGATAAAAATCTTTATGATAAGCTATCGGATGTAAAATTGGTGAGATTGTACCAGCAGGTGAATCATACACCTTTTAAAGCCGCTTTAAAGTCTTTGTTTGCCATAGTGGAGAATAGGATAAAGGAAAACCTATTAAAAGGGAACGTAAGCCTTCGGTACCTGGATATTTACAAACTTGGGCTTCTGATAAGAAAGATGGCGTGAGCCGGTTAAATGTTTTTTGATTGTGAAATTTCTTGGAAAAAATAAACAAAAGAATTTGTTTCATAACTTTCTGATATTAGTTGAGGTTATTCTATGTAAACCATTCTTGCACAGGAGCAGGCTGAGAAAAAAGTATAAATAAGCCGTTTTCACTGGTTGTTAGACGGCTCGTTTATGGGTCTTGTTGATATAAATAGGCTTTAAATTCTAATTTAAGGGTAGTATCTCACTAACTGTGTAAGTTAAAAAGTTATTCTGGAAAATTTTGAGCCCTTACAGCTCAAAAAATTTTACGGAAATAACTTTTTATTATTTT
>NZ_QNVV01000034.1 GCF_003384725.1 Chryseobacterium pennipullorum | reverse complement strand
CTCTATCCAGTCAGGAAAAGGGAAAATGGAAGCGGGAAGTAAGCCCAACAACGGCTATGACTTTCATCTTGTCAAGCTGAACCAGCAGGGAGAACAGGTCTGGGAAAAATATTTCGCAGGTCAGAATCATGATTTTCTTTCCGCTACCGTAACCACTCAGGATGGTGGATTTTTGGTATCCGGTACCTCGTATTCAGGGAAAGGGCTTGATAAAAAAGACGATTCCAAAGGCGGATCCGACATCTGGCTCATCAGAATTAATGAATTCGGAGATGAACTGTGGCAGAAAACCTTGGGAAGCACGTCCGATGAAGAAGCCAGAGCAGTGATTCAAACTACGGATTCAGGATTCTTTGTGGCCGGAAATATTCAAAACTCATCGAAAGGATATGGTTCAAAAGATGTCTGGATTACCAGACTCGACAAAGACGGAAAAGAACTTTCTCAATTGATCTTAGGGGGAAAAGGTCTGGACGAAATTGAAAAGATGATTCCAACCAGGGATGGAGGTGCTTTACTGGGTATCTATTCGAGGAGTTCCGAGATTCGTGGTGCGGGTTCAATACATACAGATTCAAACTCTAAAAACCCGAATCCAGAATCTCGCTATCCTAAAACCAGCAGCAACTTCGGGGAAGGCGACTACTGGATTGTAAAGCTTGACAAAAACGGAAAAGTAGAATGGGAAAAGAACTTTGGAGGTAAATGGGATGATCATATCAGAACATTGGCTCTAACTTCCACAGGTTTTGTCATCGGTGGTGAATCAAGATCGGAAAGATCAGGAAACAAATCCGTAGGCATCGAAGAAGGAACAGATCTATGGTTAATTGCCCTAAATGACAGAGGCGATGAACAATGGCAAAAATCCTACAATTTTAAAAACAGAGACATCTTAATGGGAATGAATGTGATTCATTCCGGAGATGATCAATCCTCAAAAGGAATCTTGCTGGGAGGTTATACTCAGGCTGAGGGAAGGGTTGAAAAAGATGACGAAACCTTCTGGATGCTTTATGTGGATGGAAATGGCAATGAACAGTGGAGAAAACATGTAAGCGGAGAATCCAGACAAAAAGAAGAAAGACTTTCAGATTTAAAATTGAACAGAGACGGTTCCATTATCCTTGCCGGAACCAGCGCTACAGAATTAGGAAAAGAAAATTGGAAGATTATAAAGTTGGGCGACAAACAAGTGGATCAGCTGATTCCTAAATATGATATTAAAATCTACCCGAATCCAGTTTCAGACTATGCGTACGTAGAAATCGGCTTTGATTTCAAAGAAGCTGAGATTCTGTTGTATGATATGAGCGGCAGACAGCTTCAGAATGTGAAGACTAAGAATAAAGTAACCAAAATCAATACCCAGGCTTTGGTGCAGGGAGCTTATCTGGTAACGATAAAAACGGATACAAATAAAACGACGAATGGTAAATTGATTAAGAAATAATGAGAAAAAATATTACAACTATACTTTCAATACTAACTGGCGCAGTATCTTATGCACAGCTAAATATAAAACCACCTAATACAGATGCTATTTCTGTATTCAATTTCACGGAAAGCCCTGTTTCTCTTCATACAGGATTGGTTGATATAAGTTATCCAATCTATGAAATTAAAACACCAGGATTAACAATACCAATTAATCTTAGTTATTTTTCTAGAGGTGTCCGTGTAGATGAAATCGGGTCATATGTTGGAATAGGATGGAGTCTTAATTATGGAGGTATGATAAGTCGACAGATACGTGAGGGAGCAGATGAAGAAGGAACTTTTGGCTATCTGAACAATAAAATATACGATAATTTCTTTACAAATAATACGAAGAGAGTTGAAGTTGTGAGGAGTATGCAAACTCTGTCACCAAATGATAAATATGACTTTGCTCCAGATCAGTTTTATTTTTCAATTGCTGACTATTCTGGAAAATTTATTTTTGACAGAAATGATAAAAAGCCACTTCAACAACCTTTTACTGATATAAAAATAGAACCGGACTGGAGTCAAGGTTCTGTTCTTCATAGCTGGCTTATCACAGATACAAAAGGAAATAGGTATTATTATGGAAGAAATACTGAAAAAAATTTCAACTATGAAAGTCGTATTACAGCAATAACATCTATACAACCGATGCATCCAAACCGTAATAGCGCGATTATTACTGAGGCACAGAAAGTTGATCCAGATACATGGTACCTACAAAAAATAATCACAGCGACTAACGACACGATTAAATACAATTATGTATCCGATATTGTCACCTACTATAAAAAGGATTATGATATTCAGCGCGGAACATGTGTTCCATTGTGTGTTGAAATGCCGAAAATAGGAGAAGTTAATACTTACTTTTCTGATGTTCAAGAAGAAAAATTTGTTTTAGAGTCTATAGAGTTTCCTCAGGGAAAATTAGAATTTGTTTTAGGTTCAGATATAAGACAAGATGTAAAGTTTGGATTTCCTTTGAAAAAAATAGTTGTTTACGATAAATACAATAAGCCTATCGAATCTTATACTTTGATTCACAACTATTTTAATGCTTATATGAATGCCGCAAATACCAATACAACTTTAGTGGGACTTGATTCAAGCTCAAAAAAGAGAATGTTTCTAAAAGAAATTGTAAAAGAGGGCTTTGAGAATAATTCTCCAGTTTTAATTGAAAAGACTAAGTATAATTATAATACCACCCCACTTCCAGATCGTTTTTCTACCTCAAAGGATTTATGGGGATATTCTAACTATCAAAATAATGGGACATTTGATCATTTTTATGACGACGCTTATGGAAATGTAACCAACAGAACTACCGACGAAGTATATTCAAAAGCAGGAACTCTCACGTCTATAGAATTACCTACAGGCGAAAAAAGAGTATTTGAATATGAAAATAACAAATTACAATCTCCTTATTTAAATTATAACAAAATACTTGGTTTTGTAAATACAGATGGCTTAGGGAATTATTATGGACCTGGGCAAAGAATAAAAGCAATAAAATACTATGATGGAGATAACCTTAAAATGAAGAAAACGTATGAATATACATTTGATGGAACATCTAGTACTGGAAAGTTATTTGGATCAAGGGAATATAGGGCTATCTTAGGAACTAAATATTACTATCCTCCAGGTACTCCAATTACCATTCTTGATCCTGGAGGTGTATTACTTGGAGACAGTAATTCTGCTTTAGAATCCCGGGATTTTGGATATTCACTAGTCAAAGAATATCTTGGAGATCCAACTATTAATAGTGGAAAAATTGATTATACATTTACTAATCATCCTGATACATGGAACTTTGCAGAGTATCCCTTTCATTGGCCCAATGACAATAATTGGATGAGAGGACTACTTCTTAACCAAAAATATTATGAAAATAAAAACAATACTTATATACTTAGAAAAGAAATAAACAACCGTTACAAGATAGGAGGTTTTGATTATGACTTTATTGAGGATTTGGTTGGTCCTCAACCAGGGTTCACATTCGCTTTTCCACCAGCATTCAATTATGAGAAAACGAACTATTTTTATAAAATGCCATTGGCAAGAATTTATTTAGATAATCGCATAAAAATAGAACTAGCTGGTCCACCACCAGCAAATTCTCCGTACCTGATATCTTCAGATGCAGCAAATAAGCTTTATTGGTCTTTCAAACCATATGTCTTTACTGGCGGAAGAATAGAAAAAGACGAAACAGTAGTCACTTCCTACAATAGTAATAATCAAATAACTACGAAAACAAAATATACATACCCTTCCTATTCCAATAATGTTTCTAAAATAACAAGCACCGATACTGATGGGGCTATTCTACTAACAGATTATAGCTACGCTCAGGAAAAAGGTAATCAGTTGATGATCAGTAAAAATATGGTTGGAATACCATTGGAAACCATGACATCCAAAACAATTGGGAATGCTACTAAAACCATCTCAAAGGTTGAGACTGTGTATCCACCAGCTATCCCCACTTCACAAACAGGAAATTTAGTGTTGCCATTATCAGTAAGATCCTTCAATATTCAGAATCCTACCGATAGCAACAGTGCTACTACAGATATCACTTACGATCAGTACGACACTAATGGTAATCTCCAGCAATACACCACCAAAGACGGGATCTCTACGGTAATCATCTGGGGCTACGATAATACCCAACCTATCGCCAAAATTGAAAATGCCAAATTAGCAGATATCGGACAGTCCTTCATCACGGCTATTGTTAATGCTTCCAATACGGATGCTGCTGCCGGCAGAAACAATGATGAATCTTCCTTACTATCTGCTTTTACCACGTTCAGAGGTCAGCTTCCAAATCATCAGATTACGACCTATTCTTATGATCCATTAATTGGGGTGAGAAGTATTACCCCGCCATCCGGTATCAGAGAGGTCTATCTTTATGACGCTGCCGGCAGGCTTAATGAAATCCGGGAGAATAATCAGACGGGGCGTCTGGTGAAAGAATTCAAGTACAACTATAAAAACTAACACATGAAAAAAATAATGATCCCCGTAGGAGTACTGCTGATGGGAGGGGCTGTAAAGGCACAGCTTAGCCCTCTTCCCAATACGGAAAACTATATTCAGACCAAGACCTATCTTGATTACAATGGAACTTCCCCTACCAAATCTGCTGAAACCGTTCAGTATTTTGATGGCTTGGGAAGACCAAAGCAGATCGTTAATGTCAAAGCATCCCCTCTTGGACGTGATGTGGTTACTCCCATTGTTTATGATGATTTTGGAAGACCAGTGAGGGATTATCTCCCTGTACCCCAATTATCGACTAACAATGGAAGTATTTACTCCCAAAATTCTAGCTTGGTGGATTTTCCCGTGGGCGATCCTCAGGGATTATATACCAATGAAAAAGCCTTTGCTGAAAAAACTCTGGAAAAATCTCCCCTGAACCGGATCCTGGAACAAAAACAGGTCGGAACAGCCTGGGGTACCAAACCTGTGAAGTTTCAGTATGATACGAATATTGATGGTGAGGTCAAGAAATATACAACACAGACAAACTGGTCAAGTGGGACAACATATGGTCCCATTACTCAATCAGGAACCTATGGAGCAGGACAGTTGTATAAAAATACCATCACTGATGAAGATGGGAATAAAACGATAGAATTTAAAAACGGACAGGGACAGACCTTGTTGGTAAGGAAAGTTTTGAGCGCTACTGAGAATGCGGATACATATTATGTGTATAATGAATATAACCAGCTAAACTATGTTATTCCACCCCTAGCGGCCATTGCTACAGACATCAATACTGTTCTCTCAACCCTTTGCTATACTTACAGGTATGATGGAAAAAACAGGGTAATAATAAAAAAAGTTCCTGGAAAAGGTTGGGAATTTATAGTTTATGACAAGGCTGACAGAGTGATTATGACTCAAGATGCTGTAATGGGAGCATCCAAACAATGGCTTTTTACCAAATATGACCAATTTGGAAGGCCAGCTTATACAGGGATCTATACAAGTACTCAGGCAGCAGGAACAGCAGGCCGTGCCGCAGAGCAGGCACTAGCAGATGCGCTGGCGACTAATGCAGTAAAAAGAACATCAGCGGCAGGCTTTACAGAGGCCAGCGGAATGCCTGTATACTATGATAACAATCCTGCTACTAGCTATCCAAGTACTGGAATCAAAGTTCTAAGCATCAACTACTATGACACCTATCCGGCAGATTCCCCACCCGTTACCAATGCCTTTGCCCAACCTCTTCTAACCGATGACCCTGCCCAGGCAAGAACCACCAAAGGGCTTCCCACAGCTTCCTATGTAAAGAATATAGAAGACGATGGATGGACGAAGAATTACACCTGGTATGATACCAAAGGAAGGGTGATCGGCTCAAGAAGCAAAAACCATCTTGGAGGATATACCATTATCAACCATAAGCTTGACTTTGCAGGAATGATCCTTCAGACCAATACCTACCACAGAAGGCTGATGGCCGATACCGAGAAAAAGATTGTAGAGAAATTCACCTATGACTCTCAGAACAGGCTATTGACCCATACCCATCAGGTAGATACTAATCCTGTAGAAATTCTGGCTCAGAATAAGTACAACGAACTTTCGCAGCTTGACTCCAAGAAAGTAGGAGGAATAAGTGCAGCCTCACCCTTACAGCAGATTGATTATAAATACAATATCAGGGGGTGGATGACTAAAATCAATGATCCGAGTGCCTTAAATGGGAAATTATTTGGGTATGAGCTGAGGTATACCAATCCAATCAATACTACCTATGCTCCAGGCAGGCACAATGGAAATATTACAGAGGTGGACTGGAGAACAGCGAAAGATAATGAACTGAAAAGGTATTCCTATAGTTATGATGCTTTGAACAGGCTTAACTTTGGACATTATTCCGAACCTAATACGACAGTGCCTTTGGAGAATCACTATGGGGAAACTACAGAATATGACCTGAATGGAAACATTATGCGGTTGTATAGAAACGCTAAAAATACCAGCAATGGCTTAGCTATGCAAATTGATGATCTGACTTATGTGTACTCCGGGAATAAGCTTACCAAAGTAACAGATGCTTCCCAGAATTATTTAGGATATGCTGGGGGGGGAAATACAATTGGTTATGATCTGAATGGAAATATGACAAGCCATATTGACAAAAATCTTAAAAGTATCAGCTATAACCACCTGAACCTGCCTAATTCTTTTAAAAGTAACTCGACAGGTATTTCCGGAAACAGCACCTCCTATTTATACAGGGCTGATGGTACTAAACTGCGAAAAGCATATAATTATACAAAGCGTGGGGAGTTTGGAGAAACCAGCGAGGCACAAACGATTACGGACTACCTTGACGGATTTCAATATACCCTTGAGGGCTATGGCCTGATTTGTGTCGAATGCCCCGTACCTGTTCCTGATCTTCAATTTGTTCCCACCGCAGAAGGATATTTTGATTTTGTGAAAAATAAGTATATTTACAACTACACTGATCATCTGGGAAATGTAAGATTAAGCTACATGAAAGGGGGATCGGGAATAGAGATCATTGAGGAAAACAATTACTATCCATTTGGATTAAAACATGGAACTGATAACCCGAATGTAGGAAATCGTTCTTATCAGTATAAGTATAATGGCAAGGAGTTGCAGGAGACCGGGATGTATGATTACGGCGCAAGATTTTATATGCCGGATATTGGAAGATGGGGTGTGGTGGATCCGTTGGCGGAAACTTCCAGACGTTGGAGTAATTACACCTATGCCTACAATAACCCAATTAGATTTATTGACCCAGATGGAATGCAGGCAGAAGATAAGATTAAGATCTTTAACAATGGTAACATAGAAAGAACAAAAGACAATAATGCCTATGATACTATTACAAACGAAGATGAGTCTAAATCTATTCAAATTGCTCGGACAAATGTCACAAAAGATAACCCTACAGGAGACTCACAAATAGGAAGTATAAATAAAATTCCATTAAAAGTACCGGGAATGGATGAGGCTCCAGGAGGAGAACAGTTTACATTTTTTCAAATTCAGAATTATGACACTGCAACCCAATTCTTTGAATTTGCATCACTTAATACAGGTGTTGAATTTAGACAAGAATTGTTTTCTTTCTCCGATGGAGGATCTACCAATATGATTACTACAAATGGAATGAAAAATTTAGTTTTTGGAGTTGGCGATGTTTTTGGAAAAGATTATACATTTTCAACGGGTCATAATGTGGGAAATTCTACAAAAGCAGAAATGTCACATTCGCATCCTGATGAAAATCCCTTTTGGCCTTCAGGATATAACAATCATGGAAAAGATAGCAATCCTACGTTTACCCCTGGTTTACCTTGGTATGATAGAAAATCAGCAAATGCCACAAATAATTATGTTTTCAGTAAATATTTGCATAATTTAAATGGTGGTGGTTACATCAAGTACAATACAGAAAAAGCAACATATACAAAAACAAAAAAATGAAATTTTTAAATCTTATATTACTACTATTATTAATATCCTGTAAGGGACAGAGTTCAGAAAATAAACAAAATAATTTAAAAAGAATTACTCAGTCATACATCGATTTTAAAAAGAGCATTAGAAAGTTTGATTTGGAGAATGATGTTATTTTGGTAGGTGCAAATTCTATTGATAAGAATTCCTATTGGTTGGATATTGTATTTGACAATAGCTATACATTATCTGGCATGGATTATAAAGATTTATATCAAATAGATGGACTAAAGGTTATAATATTTAAAGATTTGGATAAAAGTCAGTTGTTGGAAAAGCTTTTTGATAAAATCCCCTATGAAAATCTTAATAAAGCAAAATATAGTATGACTTATGATTTAGTTCCTTTTCATACGGAGCTTAATAATAAAAATGAAATTTTATCGATAAAATCAAAGTATCCAATAAAAGATATACTTCCATTCTTAAAGAAGAATAAAGTAAAATTTTCAAAGGACTATCAAGAATAATATTATAAATATGAGAGGCTTTCTTTAGGGATAGTCTCTCGTTATAATAAGCTATAAGAATTAAAAGTACAACGGGAAGGAGCTGCAAGAGACTGGAATGTATGATTACGGAGCAAGAATGTATATGCCGGATATTGGTAGATGGGGTGTTGTAGATCCGCTGGCGGAACAATACCGAAGACATTCTACTTATAATTACGCTGTGAACAATCCTATACGTTTTATTGACCCTGATGGTCGTGGTATTGAAGAAACAACTTCAGGGATTAATTACACTGGAGAGGATGCTAAAGCTGCATTTTTACAGTTAAGAAATTCAATGTCAAATTCCTCTAATAGCTCACCTGATTGGCGTGAGGATGGGAAAGGTAATTTAATAAAAGAAAAAGGAGATAATGCTAGTACATTATTAAGTTATGTTAATAATAATTATAAGGATGCAAAGCTTAGCGAATCCGCTGCGAAAACTTTATATTCTACACTAGAAGATGGAAAAGTCAATTTAGACCAATTAAATCCAGAAACCTTAAATAAAAATTTATTTGGTTATAATTATCCGGGGGGAAAAAACCCAAGAAAATATAATGGTGAATCCGATTATTCAGTACCACCAACTGAAATAGAAGTTCCAGCTTTTATTCACGATAAGGATTATGATAAATTACACGCTGTAGGAGCGGGTGCATTATTTAAAAATACGGCTACAATTACAGCAGATGATCGCTTTGTTGATAGTATGGGTAAATTAGAAGATAAGTATCGAAAAGAAGGAAATACCAAGCTTATGATTCAGGCAAAAATATTAGGAAGGGGATTGAATTCCTTTTCTCAACCTAAAAGGCAAACTTTAAAAAGTATTTTGAAACAAGCTTTAACATTTCCATCATTAAAATAATATATGAAAAGAAATAAAATTTTATTCGGGACAATGCTATTTAGTTTAATATATGTATTGTTAGGGACTTTAGCTGTTTTGGTTAGTTTCCCAGAATACGCTTTGTTCGGCTTCGATTATAATAGTATACTCTGGACACCACTAGTAATAATTACTTATCCTGTTAATATTTTATTATTTGGGTTAGTTATGGTTGATGTCTCCTTTTTATCAATATTCATATTGCAAACCATAGTTTTTTTAATTTTATGGTTTATCTTATATAAGTTGGTTTTATACTACTTCAAGATAAGAAATAAGAAAAAAATTAGATAACAAAAAACCCACTGCAATTGCGGTGGGTTTTTATTTTACATAATGCTTTGCAGCTTAGTTTGTTTTAGGAACGCATCAAGAAGAGCGAAGACATGCTGTCTATCGTTCTCTTTTAGTTTTTGTATATCTAAAATTTTAGCGACAATATTTTTATTCACTAGAATATCCGTAGAGATAATCCAAAGATACTTTCTGCCAGTTATGTTACATTAGATAGCTTTGTTTCTGAGGCTCAGATCTAATCAGGCTTGATTTCCGAAACTATATTATCCAAATCTTTAGCTTGTCCAATCTTCTTAAGAAGGATATTTTGATTGCGGAAAATAAGTATATTTACAACTACACTGATCATCTGGGAAATGTAAGATTAAGCTACATGAAAGAAGTATCAGGAATGGAGATCATTGAGGAAAACAATTACTATCCATTTGGATTGAAACACGGAACCGATAACCCGAATGTAGGAAATCGTGCTTATCAGTATAAGTACAATGGCAAGGAGCTGCAAGAAACGGGGATGTATGATTATCACGCACGTCACTATATGCCAGACATCGGTCGTTGGATTAGCCAAGATCCTTTAAGTGAAGAATATCGCAGATGGTCACCTTACAATTATGCAGTAGATAATCCTATTCGATTTATAGATCCAGATGGAATGAGTGTGCAAGATATTATTGGAGTTACTAAGCAAGATGCTCAAAAATTTAAAGCAGACGTTCATAAGGTTTTATCTGACAGTAAGTTTTCTGGAGTTAGGGCACTTCTAGATGTTAAAGGGAAATCCTTTAATAAAGTAGATTCAGGCGCATTATCTTCTGCCTTAAGTGGGGTCACAGTTTCAAAAGACGAACAGGCATATATTGATATTGTTGTAAATGCAATTAACGATACCAAAGTTCATACAGTTGAATATCTATCAATGGGAGACACTGTATCTTCTGCTGGAGGAACGGCTTTTAAAAATCATTTGAACAAAGCAGCAGCAGGCACAGGAGATGTGTTAGTTCCTGATGCAAGTAATTTGTCAGTTGATCTTATTAATGGTTTAGGTGGAGAAGGGATGAATTTTCCAAGTGCAAAAGGCTCGCATTCGATTATTGTTGAAACAGCTTCAACTACACCAGAATCAAGGGCAGAAACATCTAGTCACGAAGTTTTAGGACACGGTGTACCATCAGCAAAAGGAGCATCTACTGCCGTTAATAATACAAATGCAATCAGAATGTCTAATTTGGTAAGAAGAGTTACTGGTAGTACTCAGCCAGCAAGAGATGGTATGGATCACGCAGGAGGAAAAGAAGGACAAATAAAAAATCCACAAGATTTACCAATGACAAGATAACGTTATGAAAACATTATTTTATATTATAATTATATTTTTTCCTATTGTTTTGAACGCTCAAAATAATAGTGAAATAAAACCATCAGATTCAGCAGGTTTGGTTAGTCGAGCCTTTGCTGATAATGTTCTATCTAAGTTTGATAAAATAAAAGCTCCTAAGATTTTATATTCATTGGATAACCGTTATTTTTATGTAATTATTAGTAATAATCCATATAGAGAGTTTTATGTTGTTTTAGATGGAAATAGTGTTTCAAAAATAGAACCTATTATTACGGAATTAAAGACAAGAAAGCAGAGAAAGCAAAATAAGCAATATTGTAAATTACTTTCTAAAGCAGAGCCTTTATTTGATTTTGGTAAATATAATAAGGAGTTTATCACAAAAATGCCACAAGCTACTTCTATTAGTGGAAGAGATTCGTATTTTGTTTTAAAAGATATTGATGGGAAAAGATATGGTGAATACAATTTATCATCAATCACCACTCCTTTACCAATCAATATGTATCTATGGACATATCTGACAAAAAAACTGTCTGATCAAATGGGAAACGATACTAAATAACAAAAACTCCCGCTGCTCAAAGTCTCCAGACTTAGAGCGGATAAAAAATAAACCCACTGCAATTGCGGTGGGTTTTGTGTTTTATAGAATAGAGTAATTTTCTACGGGAAACTACAGAATATGATCTGAATGGAAACATTATGCGGTTGTATAGAAACGCTAAAAATACCAGCAATGGCTTAGCCATGCAAATTGATGATCTGACTTATGTGTACTCCGGGAATAAGCTTACCAAAGTAACAGATGCTTCCCAGAATTATTTAGGATATACTGGGGGAGGAAACACAATTGGTTATGATCTGAATGGAAATATGACAAGCCATATTGACAAAAATCTTAAAAGTATCAGCTATAACCACCTGAACCTGCCTAATTCTTTTAAAAGTAACTCGACAGG
>NZ_QNVV01000033.1 GCF_003384725.1 Chryseobacterium pennipullorum | reverse complement strand
AAGGTAAATGCTACCCATAAAATAATATCTTCCTAAACGCTTATTTCGGATGTCATTTTTCTGTCCATTCAAGGCCACTGATTAAAAAAATATTAAAGACAGAACGGTAACCGATGTGTATGCGTATGACCTGGCAATCCGTTCTGATTCCTAATCTTACCCTTATTTTCTATCCATACATATAGTAATAATTCAATAGGAGCGGGCTTCAGCCCGCTCTCATTATAAAATTACATTCAATTGGCTTCAGCCAAAACCTAAATGATTTTCAAATTATTCATTCGTCTTCTGATAAAATACCAGTTGCTGGAAGGTAAATGCTATCCAGGAAATTATATTCTTCTAAACGCTTAATTCCGGATGTCATTTAATGTACCCTATTTTCTGTCCATTCAAGGCCACTGATGTCAATCAGCTTTACTGTATGGATCTCATCTTTGTGAACGATATCATGAATCGCTATACTGACATCAGCTTTAGCCCCCAATGGAATGACAAGACTGTGTTTCCCTGGTTTTACCTTGGCAACATAATGGTTTTTAATCTTATCCTTTGGCAATTCTGAAAGGTCCTTATGATCCAGCTCTTTTAAAATATTTCCGTTTTTATCAAGAATATGAATTCCGATAAGGAAAGAACCATAAACATCGGCTCCTTCCGTTCTGTAAACTTGAAATTTTAAATCAGCGTTATTATGCGAAATATGGGATATTTCAAGCTTTGGTTTTACCGATTTGTTATGCAATGTTCCCCAGACGCCCCCATGGAAATACTGATTGGTGTACAGTGTGAGCCCAAAAATGAGTAAGGATCCTGCCAGAACAAGAGCTTTCGGTTTGGATACAGGAAGATTTCCTGAACCTACCCAAGGAAACCATTTTTCACGCGTTAGGCTGATGTTTTTGTTCATAAAATAGTAATCGATAGAATAGGGGCCGCTTCCGGAGAGGAATAAAACAAAACCGCCGGCAACTCCCAATACGCCTATCTGCCATTCGTCTACGCAGGTGGTTCCCAGCCAGCCAGACCCCAGAAGGATCCCTAAAGCAAGGCTGAAGATCCCGATACTCATCAATCTTGTGAATAAGCCAAGGATGATCAACAGCCCAACGATAGCTTCTATAATAGTAAAGGTCATCATAGACCGTTGTAAGGCATCCGGATGGGTCACCAGATATTCTATTATAGGTTTAATGCCTAAGGCATTTGGCAAAAAATGATTGAATTTTTCCCCGATATAGCCGTTTTCGTCAGGGGTCAATTTGTTTTCAAGAATGAGTCTGCGCCAGAAAGCTGAAAAATAGGTCCATCCGATGACCATGCGAAGGGATAATGTATAGAGTCCGGCCAGGTCAGAAGACTGGCTGTTAATTGTATGTTTCATTGAAATTAATATTGTATTATAAAAAACTGAATGATACTGAGTGAAAATATTTTACACCAGGCTTATTTTCAGTCTTTTAAAAAGAATATATTTCGGTGGGCTGCTTCCTGTAGTATGCCCGGAATACTTATGAAAAGATATTTTTTGTTCTTCCCTATAACCGTTCCCTGATAGATTGGAAGTTAAAAAAAAATCTTTCTTTTTAAATTTGGCTTCGGATTTTGACGCCTGAAGCCGTGAAGAATTGGAGCTTATATCGCAGCCTGAAGAAAAACCGGATGTTGTTTTTACTTTATTGAGGCCACTGATGTATTGAATGTCAAAAATATCAAGCACGTTTCTTTTTACAGAACACGGAGATAATGAAAACACCAGTATAAGCATCATTATGATGGCTTTATAGGTCTTCATATAAATCTTGGTTGTTGACATGGTTACAAAACTACACTTTATTTTAGTTTTAGCTGAATGAATTTTAAAATTTCATTCAAACGATTTGGAAATACGTTGGTGAACAGCGGTCAGATTCCAAATCTGAACAGTAATTTTTGCAAGATGATTCATTGTCTGTATTTCGTCAAAATAGCTACAAGGATACTCAATATGGCTACTTTTAGTTTTCCATTTCTGAAGACCTTTGCAGTATCAATAATTAATACAATGCAAAAGACGATTTTTATTACCGGAGCATCATCAGGATTAGGAAAAGCTACCGCCAAATTATTTCAAAATGAAGGATGGAATGTAATTGCCACCATGAGAAATCCTGAGAATGAAACAGAACTTACCGGGTTACAAAATGTATCTGTTCTTAAACTGGATGTTACCAGTAAAGAAGAATTGGAGGAAACCATTGCACAGATTCTGACAGAAACTGAAATACATGTCGTGGTTAATAATGCAGGATATGGCTTGGTAGGTCCTTTGGAAGCCTTTAGTGATGACCAGATAAAAAAGCAAATTGAAACCAATCTCATGGGAGTTATCCGTATTACAAAAACGTTTACTCCTTATTTCAGAGAAAGGAAAGAGGGCGTTTTAATCAATATTACCTCCGGCTTTGGATTGGTGGGTTTTCCGACCTGCTCAATATATAGTGCTACAAAATTTGCTGTAGATGGTTTTTCAGAGAGTATGGGGTATGAATTGGCCCAGTTTGGCGTCCAGGTAAAGGTGGTGGCACCAGGAGGAATACAAACTGACTTTGCAGGGAGATCTTTGGAGGGAGCTCAACATGACGCTTATCAACAGCTGACTAAAAAAGTTCAGGAAGGGTATAGCCCGGAACAAGTAGCCAACTATTCAAAATCAGAAGATATTGCCAGTGTCATTTTTGAAGCAGCTACCGATGGTAAAGACCAGCTGAGGTATGTGGCCGGAAAAGATGCTATTGCTCTGTACAAGGAACGCTATACGATGGGAGTAGAACAGCATGTTCAGAACATAAAATCGGTATTTACGAAAATGGAGAATTGAAAGAGGAAAGTTCAAAATTATGGAGACCATTTATCGGTTTGGTTGGTTCCGAGTTGCGAGTTCTTCGTTTAGGGATAGCGGTCTATAGAGTATAATTCCCAACTTTAATTTTACAAAATAAATAGTATCAAACCATTTCTCAGTATTCCTAACTTTGAACCATAAACCATAAACCATAAACCATAAACCATAAACCATCAACCATCAACTATCAACTATCAACCATCAACCATCAACCATCAACTAGCAACCATCAACTTGCAACTCTCAACTCTCAACCTTCCACTTATAAAAACATCCTACTGACTAACAGTTGTCACCAACTCATCCTATCTTTGTATTATGAAAACCAATCACTCACCCGTTCATTTCCGTTCCTTATCAGCATTACGCGAAGCTATGGGGCTATCGGCACCGCTGCATCCTCTCATTACCATTGTCAATTATGAGGAAGTAAATTTTGATCCGAAAGCTTTTGAACACGGGACCCAATCAGATTTTTACAAAATATCTTTGAAAACAAAATTCAAGAGTAAAATTCGTTATGGACAGGGATATTATGATTTTGAAGAAGGAGGGATGTCTTTTGTAGCGCCGGGCCAGGTTTTGATATTTGACCAGGAAGACAGGGCTTATGAAGGAATGTCACTGCATATTCATCCGGATTTTATAAGACCCTATTCTTTACTGAAAAAAATAAAAAACTATGGCTTCTTTTCATATGCAGCTTCAGAAGCGTTGTACCTTTCAGAGAAGGAAAAGAAAACAATTCAGGATGTTTTTGAAAATATTCAGAGCGAACTGAATGAACGGATTGATCATTTCAGTCAGGATGTTATTATTTCTCAAATAGAATTACTGCTCACCTACAGCAATCGTTTTTATAATCGACAGTTTATGACCAGGAAAGCGGTAAACAATGATTGTATAACGAAAATGGAAGACCTGTTAGATGATTTTTTTGACCAGGAAAAAGGAATTAAAGGGTTACCAACAGTAGAATATATTGCATCACGATTAAATCTCACACCACGGTATCTCAGCGATATGCTCAGGCATCATACAGGGCAGAATGCACAGCAGCATATTCATAAAAAACTCATCGAAAAAGCTAAAGAATATTTGTCAGATGCTCAATTATCAGTTTCTGAAACGGCTTACCAGCTGGGTTTTGAACATCCACAGTCATTCTGTAAATTGTTTAAAAATAAAACCACACAAACCCCAAATCAATACAGACAATCCTTTAAAAATTAGAAGATGGATCAGAATGATTTTGATAAAATGATAGAACGTTCTCTTACGATCAGAAAAAAATATCATGAACTTGAGAAGCAGCATCACGGAAGTGAATGGACCCTTGAAGAAGACACCCTGGCATATCTTACAGATCCAGGCCTTGTAGGACGGAATATCATGTCCCATCAGAAAAGATGGCTGAAAAAAGATGCAGCCTTAGAACTGGAACATAAATTGGGTGAAAATATCTGGTGGTTGATTATCTTAGCAGACCGCACAGGAATTAATATTAAAGAAGCCCTGGAGAAATTCTTAACCAAAACAGAAAATATATTTCAATGAGTTATTGTTTAGCAATAGAAGGGATGCAGCCTGAAAGCAGAAAAGAACTGCACAAAAATTACCATGATCATTATTATGGATTTCCGATTCATGATGATAATGAGCTGTTTGGAAGACTGCTTATGGAAATCAACCAGGCTGGTTTGAGCTGGGAAACCATCCTGAAAAAAGAAAACAGTTTCCGAACCGCATACAGTAATTTTGATATTCATAAAATAGCGGCGTATACTGTGGAAGACCGCGAAAGACTTTTAAACGACAGTGGAATCATCAGAAATAAACTGAAAGTGAATGCCGCGATCGAAAACGCAAAAACCATTATGGGCCTGCAAAAAGAATATGGTTCATTTGAAAAGTGGTTGGAGCATCATCATCCTAAAACGCTACCGGAATGGATGAAGCTTTTCAAAAAAACCTTTAAGTTTACAGGTGGTGAGATCGTTAATGAATTTCTGATGAGCACAGGATATCTGAAAGGTGCCCATGCTGAAAGCTGTCCGATTCATTCAAAGGTCTTAGCTCAAAATCCTTTATGGAAAAAGGAAGACGATCAGTAATAAAAAAAGTAAAAACAGGGTGTTGAAATGCCAGTACCCTGTTTTTTTAAGTTTCAAGAGTCAACTCAATATCTGAATCAGGTTATTTTCCGCCGTTAGCTTTCAGGTCTGCCTTGCAGTTGCTATCGAGCTGAGGAATATTTCCGGTCAGGATAAATCCTAAAATATCTGTAGTTTCAGAAGCATAATACATGAGGCAGTTTTTGTCATTGCAATGGTTACCATTAGCTGAATCTTTATGCTGAGTCTGCATGGGAGATCCCAGATCTACCAGTCCGAGCAAATGCCCAAGTTCATGTTCAAGGATAGTGGCTTCAAGTTTCGTTCGGCTTGTCTGCCCAAGTCCTCCCGAATTATCACGGATCACTTTTCCAAACAAAGCAACCGATGTATTGCGGTAAGCAATTCCCAGGGTGTTGGCATTTCCTGAATATTGTCCGTTGGTATACAGTATATTGATCGCAATCGTAGATCCGTTCGTGAATAAGGTGCGGTTCGTGTTTTCAATTTGTCTGATGTCGTCAGCAGATAAGCTGGAGGAAGAAGCTCCGGGGATTTCGCGCTGGATAATGGTAATTCCGTTGTCTTTCCTGAGAGAAGTGGATAAAAAGTTCTTCAGATGCTCCAGTGCCTGTGCATTCGGTGCATATCCTGGCATGTACTGAATCTCGATCCGCAAAGAATTGTAGCGGTTGCTGCTCAATAAATCGTTTGAAGAAGCCCCAACAGCACGGGTATGATTGTAATCTGATGTGCCGTTGCTGAATTCATTATTGTCTCTGTTGCAGGAGGCTACTGCGAGGCAAACCAGGGCAAGTGAAATAATTGTTCTCATCATGTCGTATTGTGTTTAATATGATGATACAATATTACTGAAAATAAAATGATCTGCACTTTTACCGGAGAATCTTTGTTGATTCTATGTATTATGTAATAGATATTTGGTTTTTATGAGGTTTTCTTATTTTTTTCAATCAGTTTTTTATGTGCTTTGCCCCATTTTTCAAATTCCAGAATAATAGGCTTCAACTGATATCCTATTTCTGTAAGCTCATATTCTACCCGCGGAGGAACTTCAGCATATACGGTTCGTGTGATAATTTTATCTTCTTCCAGCCTGCGCAGCTGAAGGGTCAGCATACGTTCTGTAATATTATGGAGCTGCTTCTTCAACGCTCCAAATCTCATTTTACCATTGATCAGATAGCAGCAGATGGCCAACGCCCATTGCCCACCGATAATGTTGGAGGCATAGACCTCCGGACACTCATCAGCAAGTGCTTTCTTATTGGAAAAATTGGTTGAGGTTTCCTTTATTTTAGTCATTACTTACATTTTTTATAGTACCATACAATGGGTAGCTAATGTACAAAATGTAAGTAACGTATTGTAATTTTGCAGTACAAATTTAAACATAATGAAGACTTTAGTGATTGTTACCCATCCTGACCTTGAAAAATCGGTTATCAATAAAAGATGGGTTGAAGAATTAAAAAAATATCCCGAAAAATATACGGTTCATCAGTTATATGAAGCTTATCCTGATGGAAAAATAAACATAGCGAAGGAGCAGGAACTGATGGAAGGTCATGACCATATCGTATTTCAGTTTCCTTTTTACTGGTTCAGCAGTCCGCCTCTTCTGAAACAATGGCTGGATGAGGTGGTTTTGTATGGCTGGGCATACGGAAGTACCAGTGGATATAAACTGGCAGGAAAGAAGATGTCATTGGCTGTTACTGCCGGAATTGATGAAGACGGCTATACTGCAGCCGGAGAATATAAATACACCATGGAGGAGCTTTTCAGACCTTATGAACTGACCTTTGATTATATAAAGGCAGATTACAAAAAGCCTTTTGTATATTATGGAATTGAGCGTAATTCTTCTGATGAATGGATAGAAAAAAGCATTCCGATGTATCTGGAATTTTTAAATACTTTTTAGACTTTTAATAGTCAATTCATATTTTTTATCTTTTTATTTCTGATGGTCTCTGTATCCATTCGTACACCTTGGGATATTATTACTTTTTAGTGAGGTAAGAAATTGTTGCAACGATACAGAGAAGAATTCCCAGAAGGAGGAAAGGCAGCCATAAGACAAAGGATAATTCACCCAGTTTTATAATAAAACGTGAATAGTTTCCTCTGTTAGTAAATAATCCTATCGATATACAAAACATAATAATTGATAGAGAAATCAGTGACAGACCCGAGAAAAAGATATACTTGGTGAATGATTTCATTTCCAGTTGATTTAATTTGCTTTTAAGACCCTGTTGATCCTCCTTTCTGCTTCCTCTTTCGTAATTCCATTATAGAAATCATCTACAAAAGCGTGTTCATGGTTCTGATGTGGAAAAACAAATGGCCTACCGATCGAATTGTTGACAACAACTGTGGTAGGAGTGCTTTCAGAAAATTCATAATCAGGAAGATAAGTGGACAGCCAGCCAAAATATTCAGCTTCAAATTCCTTATCATCATAATTCTCTACATATTCATGGTAGCTTTTTTCACTTAATGAAACCCAGATTCCATAATCGAGATCCCGGCAGTCATCAGCCACTTCCTGTATCAGAACGGCCCGGATGAAATGATGGGTGCCTTCGGGAGTTTCAACAATGCAGAGATCTGAAGTAAGTTTGGCATTTTTCAGTTCATCCTCAGATAAGCAGGAGTAAAAATAAGGTGAATCATAAGCCAGTGCCGGCCAATCCTCTTTTTCCTCACCGCAGCATTCACAGATATATTTCATGATTAATGTATTTGATCAAAAATACTCAAAAATCCTTACCCCACCGTTGGCGTATCCTCTTCTTTCAGGATTTTTTTATCCTTCATGGTGAGCATCATTCTTTCATATTTGTATTTATTCCAATCGAACTGGTTGAGAAAATCAAGGGCAGCCTGAAAGCCCCTGTTGAAAAGCTCTTCCTTTTCCTCTTTTTTCATAAAGAAATTGAGCCAGCTGCTGGTTCCGCAATTGACAGACTGTATGCTGTACAAACGGTAGAACGTATGCTTGGTGAGAAAAGTCTTGTCATTAAACCCTTTTAAAGTACTGATGATATTGCCGGCATAGCTGAAAGGGGTTTTCATAATTTCCTCACTTGTTTTTCCTTTTTCGGAAAGCATATCGGAATCACTGGTAAGCTGTACCCCGAAAAGAGGCAGCCTGGGGTAGAATACTTCTTCCGCGTGGAAAAGGTCGATCGGAAAATTGGAAATACTACCGCCGTCGATAAAGACCCCGACAGGATTGATCTCTTCTTTTTTGGTGTTCATCCAGAACTTCCATGCGTATTTCACAGAATCATCCTCCCGGTTGATCCGTTTCTGATAAGGTTCAAAAAAGAAGGGAACAGACATTGACGCCCGGACAAACTCTGCCGGGCTAATCCGTTTCAGCTCTTCTTCAGACCAGTAGAGATTGGCCATGGTAGGCAGTTCCACCTTGATCTTGGCGTTGATATCTGTGGTGATCACCACATACTCAGATCTGAGTTGATAGAAAGGATTGTTTTTATAATAATCATTATTCAGGGCACTGTCATAGAAAATCTTATATCGGGTCTGGTCGATGTGTTCCTGATTTTTAGTTTTTATGTCTTCAATACTTTGTAAAGCGATGTCATAATATTCCTGTCCGTTTCCATACCGGTAATTGAGACCGAGGCCATGTTCTTTCCGAATAAATTTTTCATTGAGATTCGCTACCGTCTTTATTCCCAGATCGTCCAGAGCTTTTGTCATGGTACTCAAAAATACATTTCCGGGATTGAGCCCGCTGTTTTCTTTTCTGAAATTATGATACAGCTTTTTGATGCAGAAGAAAAGAATAAGAGCCGGAACCAGGGGAATCAGATACATCAGTTTGGCGCTGACAATGGTTTCGGAACGAATGGCAAATGGAAGAACAATTAAAACAATCAGAAATACGGCTGCAATAATGCCATTGATCTTAAAGAAGTTCTTATTGTTCAACATCGCATGGAGGGTCGTTTTTACATAGGTTTTGCCATCCATGAAATCTGAAAAATCCCAACTTAAAAGGATTGACCGGATGAGGTCACTTTTAGCCTCCTCCTTGGTTTTGCACGCTGCAATCAGCATGGTATTGATCGCTCCTGCACTGGTTCCGGCAACCTTCAGAAACCGGATCCCGAAGACTTCCAGCCCATACAGATAGCCTACCAGCGCACTTCCCCACACGCCACCGCCTTCCTGTACAAATTCTACATACTGATGACCATCCGGATCCAGAAGATCAGAAAATTCCTTGGCTGAAATATTTTCATACAAAGCCGTCAGCTTTTCTTTGGAAGCCTGCGAAAGATAATCATCTTCCAGAATGGTATTGAGGTCTTCAGTTTTCATAGTATAGTAGTTTTGAGGGCAAAAACTTTTACTTTCCAGCCATTACAAAAGGTAGGCTGGACATCCTAAATTCATGCTTTTCGTAGCAGTGCCGGTATTTTACCACTGTTTCCGTCTCACATAAATAAAAGTACTGATGGCCACGGTGGCCATAATTCCCAGGGTGATAAAGTAGCCGTATTTATGGTGAAGTTCCGGCATATTGTCAAAATTCATCCCATAAACTCCCGCAATAAAGGTAACCGGTAAAAAATACACCGAATAGATAGCCAGTACTTTCATCACCTGGTTGGCTTTCTGATCAGAAAGGGCCAGAAACATAGAGATCAGGTTGGTGATCTGGATATTTAAATGATCAAAATCGGCCACTACGTCTTTATGTTTGTCCTTTAAGTCCATAATTTCTGAATCCTGAAGATCAAGGAGTTTAAACTTATCCACAGCATCCGTGGAAATAATCAATACCCTTGAATTCAATCCTGACTTACGTTTCAGTTTATAAAGTCTTCGGATCTGGCTGGTATGATTGGTATTCTTAAGAAAAATTTCATTTTCGATATTATCCATGGTTTCCAGCAGGCTGATGGATTCATCATCAAAACTTTTCATGATTAAAATAGCGATCATCAGGGCTATTTTCTGAGGAGTAGCTTCTTCCCGGATCACCGACAGTCTTTTTTGGGTGTCGGTAATACTTCTTGTTTTCATTCGGTGGATGGTAATAATGGTTTTATCCAGAATGAAAATGGCAATTTTGGTACTGATGTCACTGATGGTGTTGAGGTTTTTCCGTTCAAGCTCAGTACTTTCACGAAGGAGGAAAAATTTTACATTTCCATCCTCTTCATATTTGGGAAGGTGGTTCGGGTCAATGGTATCTTCCAAAAGAAGATTATTAATTTCATATCTTTCATGAAGGAATTTCAGGTCTTCTGCAGTAGGAGCCTCTACATCTACCCATTCGCACTGGGTACTTCTGTATATCGTATCAATTGGCATAAAGTAAAAATACTAATATTTTGAAAAACTATGTGTTAAATAATTTTATCTTTACCAAAATTAAAAAACTATATGATTAAAAGTACAATAAAAGGTGTGGGATTTTATGTTCCAGATAACGTTGTTACAAATGATGATTTAGCAAAACTGATGACCACGAATGATGAATGGATTACGGAGAGAACAGGGATCAGGGAACGAAGACACAGAAAAATCAGGAATGATTCTCAGGAAACTACTGCTTATTTAGCTTTCAAAGCTTCTGAAAAAGCGATTCAGAACGCCAGGCTTACCGCAAAAGATATCGATTATATAGTTTTCGCAACGCTTTCTCCGGATTATTATTTTCCGGGATGTGGAGTATTGCTTCAGGAGATGTTGGGATGTGATACCATTGGCGCATTGGATGTAAGAAACCAGTGTTCGGGATTTGTCTACGCGATGAGTGTAGCCCATGCTTTTATAAAATCGGGGACCTATAAAAATATCCTTGTGGTAGGCTCAGAAGTTCATTCCTTTGGATTGGATTTTTCTGATGAAGGAAGAGGTGTTTCAGTTATCTTCGGAGATGGGGCAGGGGCGGTCGTTCTTTGTGCTTCAGAAAACGAAAATGCTGGTGATATTTTGGCTGTCAATATGCATTCTGAAGGAAAATATGCTGATGAATTGTGCACTCAGTTCCCTGGGTCCAAATACGGATGGAGCGACAGAATGAGAAAGGAACCGGAGAACGTTACCAATAAGGAAGTATATCCGATCATGAACGGAAACTTTGTCTTCAAACATGCGGTAACAAGATTCCCGGAAACCATGATGGAAGCTTTGAACAAAGCAGGGAAGACCGTGGAAGATCTCGATATGTTTATTCCTCACCAGGCCAATCTGAGAATTGCCCAGTTTGTTCAGCAGAAGTTCGGATTGCCGGATGAGAAGATTTTTAACAATATCCAGAAATACGGAAATACCACAGCAGCATCTATTCCGATTGCCTTAAGCGAAGCCATTGAGCAGGGCAAAATTAAGAGGGGAGACCTGGTTCTTCTTTCTGCTTTCGGAAGCGGGTTTACCTGGGGAAGCGTTTTATTTGAATATTGATTAATTCATAATTTTATAAAGAATCCACAAATTATTTGTGGATTTTTTTTATGAGTAGTTGCTTTTTATATCTATTTTATTCTCTTTATGTGATCTAAGTAGTGGTCTTGAATAGCCTAAAATAGGGCCAAAATGTTATTTTTCTGGCATGATACTTGCAGGTCCTGGTGCTGTTCGAACTATTTTTTAACAATAAAAAAACACAAATATAGAAATGAAAAATAAGTTATTCTTTGGGATAGCACTATTTCCTATGCTTATTGAAGCGCAAGTTGGAATCAATACAAAGACTCCTCAAAAATTATTACACATTGATGGCTCGGTACAAATAGCAAATGAACTGAATGTCGGTGGAAATGCTTCTACAGCAGGTTCTGCCGGAACTGCCGGACAGGTATTAAAGTCCGGTGGACCGGATACAGCTGCAACATGGCAAAATCTTGCAGGGGTCCCTAATGCTATAGGAACTGTGATTGTTGTCAACGGACAGTTTCTGGTAGCCCAGGAAATGGTACTGCAGTTATCGGCCGACTATACCAGTACTGCTGCTGCCAATGTTGCTGATCCCATCGGGAATTTAACCAATGTTATTATTGACAATGAAAACGGTTATTCAGGGAGCAGCACTACCAACTCATTTCGAGTATCAACGGACGGAATATATCAGATAACGATCAATGCCCAGCTCTCAACCGATAATGGCGAGTCTCCTGTAATCGGCGTATGGAATAATACGGCCAATAAATGGATAGCTTGTGTTAATGACAGCTTTACACCGGCTAACGGAAATTTGCAGACTTATACCCTAATCGCTTCTGCGCCCATGAAAACCTCAGAAACCTATTCGTTTAGAATTGCTAATAGCGCCAACGTCACGGTGAAACAATCGAGCAGCGGAGTTACAGGTTCCGGACCAATTACCCAAATGACTTTGATACGTTTAAAATAAATTTCTGCAAATTCATTGTGGATATAAGTTATAAAAAAATACAAAAAAATGAAAAATAAATTATTTTTTGGGATGGCATTATTCCCATTGTTAATCGGAGCGCAGGTAGGTGTTAATACAACAACTCCCCAAAAAACATTACATGTTAATGGTTCACTACAAATTACTAATGAGCTAAACGTAGGTGGAAATGCTACTACCACGGGATCAGCCGGAACAGCCGGACAGGTTTTGAAATCTAATGGACCAGGTGCTGCTCCATCATGGCAGAATCTTGCCGGAGTTCCTAATTCTACCGGCGCAGTTATTGTTGTTAATGGTGAGTTTATTGTAGCTCAGGAAATTGTAGTACAGCTAACAGCTGATTATACCAAGACCACTCCGGTCAGTATAACGGATCCTATTGGGAACTTAAATAATGTCATTATTGATAATGAAAACCGTTATTCAGGAAATGCTGCAACCAATTCTTTTAAGGTATCAGCAGATGGAGTATATCTGGTAACTATGAATGCTCAGCTATCAACGACTAATGGACAGGCACCTGTGCTCGGGATCTGGAATGATACTACCAATAATTGGGTAGCACGGGTTAATGACCGTTTCACAGCACCCAATAACAATCTGCAAACCTATACTTTGCTTACGTCAATTCCTATGGTAGCCTCCGACACGTACTCATTTAGAATAACTAATAATGCAGCGGTGACTGTAAAGCAGCTAAGCAGTGGAGTTACCGGCTCCGGACCGGTTACTCAAATAGCAGTAAGACGTTTAAAATAAGTTCAATACTTTCAAGATATTAAAAATCCACAATAATTTAGACTGCACCCAAAAGTTTAGACGAAATTAAACAATATTATTATATGAAAGAGTTCGGTACTGTACCGGACTCTTTCCTTTTAGATTAAGTCTTATCC
>NZ_QNVV01000032.1 GCF_003384725.1 Chryseobacterium pennipullorum | reverse complement strand
TCTACTCCTGCGCTCCCTTAATTGGGACTGCAAAGATACAAACTCTTTTTTAACTCGCAACTTTTATTTGATAAAAATTAAAAGTTTTTTTCGTTTGATATCTTAAGTAGATCGTAATGTTTCTGCCTATCTAAAGGCCCTTCTGCGCTTACTAAATCCCTTTCGTTTTTCAGTGGGGCAAAGATAGAAACTTAACCCATATCCCACAAGTTTATTTAACATAAATTTCATATTTCCGCAACATGAATAGTTAAAGCACTGGTCCATAAGGTGAAAAATTTTAAACAAATGTTTGAGGAAGAGGGATGATGTCGGAGATTATGGGAGACGGGTGAAGATAGAGAGGTTTTTTGGGAGTGTATTATATATAATAATAGATATAGTAACATGATGGTTATAAAGTTTGGGCTAAAGCCCTATGGAAGGTATCTTAATATGAACGGGCTGAAGCCCGTTCCTGGTGATGGATCGTATAATGACCAAGGATGAATGTGTTTATGTGGTTGATGATTTTTATTTTTAACCACGGATACACAGATTTGCACAGATGATGATGGAAACCAAAGGGTGGAGGTTCTATTGGAACAGACTAAAGCCAAATTCTAGTGGTGTGAAAGTACATATTATTTTAATGATCTAGGATAAATGTGTCGGCGTGATTAAGGATTTTTATATTTAACCACGGATCGCACAGATTTGCACAGGTGATGATGGAAGCCAAAGGGTGTAGGCTCTATTTGCTGAAACTAGCCCTTAATATGTGAAGCAGTACAGTATGAAGCGATTTATTAGGAATGGATAAAAAGCTATACCTAATATATACTACAAGCTGAATAACGTTCTTTCTCCTGCCACTACCCACCACTGATTTACCTTTTCAACTATAATAATAGATGTAATAGTGATAAAAACAAGGAAACATTTTTTTTGATTTCTTACATTTGTATCACATCTTACTTAAAAGGATGAAATGAATTTATCTATGATTGACAGAAAATATAAGGAAACAGTTCATACGGATATCGGCCACTACGAATATATTACAGTAACCCACGATGAAAATAATGTCAGAATTTATACTTTGAAAAACGGACTTAAGGTTTTTCTTGCTCAGAATTTTGACTCTCCCCGGATACAGACATTCATTCCGGTAAAAACGGGAAGCAACAATGATCCTGCTGACAATACGGGATTGGCCCACTATCTCGAACATATGATGTTTAAAGGAACTTCCAGACTAGGAACTCACAACTGGGAAAAAGAAAAGGAACTTCTGGATCAGATCTCAACACTGTATGAAGAACATAAAGCTGAGCAAAATCCTGAGAAAAAGAAGGACATCTATAAAAAAATCGACGAGATCTCACAGGAAGCAAGCCAGTATGCCATTGCCAACGAGTACGACAAGGCGATCTCATCATTAGGAGCCAGTGGAACAAACGCTCATACCTGGTTTGATGAAACGGTTTATAAAAACAATATTCCGAACAACGAGCTTGAGAAATGGCTAAAAATAGAAAAGGAAAGATTCTCGGAAATGGTTCTGCGTCTTTTCCATACAGAGCTGGAATCCGTGTATGAAGAATTCAACAGGGCTCAGGATAATGATTCAAGACTCGTCAATTATGAACTGATGGACGCCCTCTTCCCTACCCATCCCAATGGACAACAGACCACACTTGGTAAACCGGAACACCTGAAAAACCCTTCTATGAAGGCTATTCATAAATATTTTGATGAATATTATGTTCCCAATAATTATGCGATGGTGCTGGTAGGTGATCTTCAGTTTGATGAAACCATTCAATTGATTGATGCCTATTTCGGGACCCTCCCCTATAAAGAGCTTCCAAAGAAAGCATCTATCATTGAAAAGCCTATTACGAAAATTGTAAAAAGAACGGTAAAGAGTCCAACGACACCACGGGTTCAGCTGGCCTGGAGAACAGACAGCTATGGAAGCAGGGAAGCTATGCTCGCGGATATTGTCGCCAACATTCTCAGCAACAGAGGTGAAGCTGGTTTATTGGACCTTCATATTAACCAGACTCAAAAAATGCTTTGGGCACAGGCCTTTTCTGTTGGCTTAAGGCAGTACGGTTATTTTTCTATCGTTGCGGTTCCTAAAGAGACCCAGACTCTGGATGAAGCCAGGGTGATGGTACTGGAAGAAATAGAACTGATTAAAAAAGGAGATTTTCCGGATTGGATGTTACCGGCTATCATCAATGATTTCAAACTTCAAAGAATGAAAGGGCTTGAAACAGCAGAAGGGCTGGCCACAAGTCTATACGATTCTTATATAAAAGGAAGAACCTGGGAACAGGAACTGAACGAGATGGATGAGTATGCCAGTTTCACTAAAGAAGATATCATCAGCTTTGCCAATGCTTTCTTCCATGAGAATTATGTGTATGTAGACAAGGAGAAAGGAATTAATGACAAACTGCTAAGGGTTGAAAACCCCGGCATCACCCCTGTTAAAATCAACCGTGAGGCTCAATCTGAATTTTTACAGGAAATTCTATCTGATAAAACGGAGGATATACAACCAGAGTTCATCGATTATCAGAAAGAGATCATTACGGCTGAGAGTAAAGGAAAGAAATTAAGCTTTGTTGTGAATAAGTATAACGAAATCGCTCAGGTCCATTTTATCTTCCCTTTTGGAAGCGATAATGACAGGGATCTGGGAATTTCAACACAGTTGCTTCAGTATCTGGGAACTCATGATCTTTCTCCTGAGGATCTGAAAAATGAATTCTTCAAAATCGGAATCAGCAATGATTTTAAAACCACCAATAATCAACTGCTTATCTCCTTAAGCGGGCTGGAAGAGAATATTGAAAAAGGAATTGCACTTCTGCAGCACTGGATGCATGATGTAAAACCCGATCAGGAAATTTACAATCAGTTTGTAAATACGGTCCTGGAAAACCGCCAGGCTGTAAAAAAGGATAAAAACAGGATCATGACGGCCTTGACAAATTATACAAAGCTGGGCCCTGATTCCCGTTTCACAGATGTGATTTCAAAAGAGGAACTTGAGACGACCACGCCAGAACGATTTACGGACCGTATGAAAAAGCTCTTTAAATACCCGTACCAGATATTCTTTTATGGAAAGGATTTTGAAAGTTTTAAAGAATACATTGGTCAATATACAGAAACAGAAAGTCTTTCTGTGCCGCAGCCGAAAGAATATCCTGAGCCTGAAACCGGTGGAAATGTTTATTTCATCAATTATGATATGGTGCAGATGGAAATGAGCAAAATCGGGAAAGGACATCAGGTTGATCCATTAAATTTCGGAAGAATCAATGTTTTTAATGAATATTTTGGACGCGGCTTATCTTCTATCGTTTTCCAGGAAATCCGTGAAAGCAAAAGTTTAGCCTACTCTGCTTATGTGTCCTATGCTGCCAATTCGGAACTGAATCATCCTGACTATATTACTACCTATATCGGAACGCAGCCAGACAAACTGATGATCGCGGTAGATACAATGAACGAGCTGATGAGTGAACTTCCTGAAGTACCGATTCAGTTTGAAAACGCAAAAAATGCTGCCCTCAAGCAGATCGCCTCTACCCGGATTACCCGAAACAACATTTTTTTCAATACCTTAAAATTAAAAAAACTGGGTATTGAACATGACTACAGAAAAAATATCTATGAACAGATCAACAAGTTGAGTTTTGAAGATATCCGGGAGTTTTACCAAAATGACATCAAACCTATACATTACAATACAGCCATTATCGGTAAGAAAGAAAACCTGAATATGGAAGCTGTAGATAAAATGGGAATATTTACGGAAGTAAGTCTTAAAGATATTTTTGGACACTAAGAATAGAAAACCGTCCGACAGAAATGTCAGACGGTTTTTTTATTTTTAAATCATTAAAATCTTATTGTTCTAGGTCATCATACAATCTCCGTCCCCATCCTGGTAGTTTGGGTTAAAATCATCAGGAAGCAATTCTAACAGGCTTTTATGAAACAGATACTCTCTTTTGGAGTCTTGTTTATGAATGTAAGAAAATACTTTTGATTGCTGGATCGCTTCGTTCAATTTAACCTGATAAGAGGTAAAGCCTTTCACTTTCTTGCTGACAATGAAGTAATTTAAAAATCTTATAACCTCATCGAGTTGGGTATTTGAAAAAAGATACGGGATTTTAAGGTATCCATCACGAAGCTGTAAAAGTAAACAGGAGGTAAGCTTATTATGATGGTCGAAAATTTTAATCCAAAAATAGGTAAAAGAGGTGGCAAAGCTTGAAAAAAAATACCGTTCATCTTTTTTGCCCTCCAATACCCACGGGTTTTCTATAAAAGTATTGATCTCATCTGCACCCCGTCTGCCTGAAAATTCATTAATAAAATCAGAGCTTTCTTTATCAATCCGTTCAAGAACCTCATACCTGAAGTCCGGTTTCTGTATGGCCAGATTCTTTATTGAGATCAAACTATTGGCAGCAACATCCAATATTTTAAAAAGGGGCTGCAATGATTGGGTTTCAGGCTTTTTTTCGGGAATTATTTTAGCTGCATCAGTTCTGAAGTAATACCGCATCCCTTTTTTAGGAAAAACATATTCAAAACCACCTGTAATATTGTAAAGCGCTTCCGCTTCTTTGGTAAATTCAGTGATGACAATTCTGTCTTCATACTCCTCCAAAACCTTTTTCAGTAAGGCTTTCGCTGGTCTTTTTTTTCTGTACTCAGGGTTTGCATAAATCGTGCTTAGCCATGCATAACGGATTTCTTTTCCATCAACGATAAAACAATCCGGAAAACATCCTACATACCCAATCAGCTTTTCTTCATCAAAAGCAAGGATGAGAAGGGCGTCTTCTTCTGATGCTTTTGGATTCTGAATATGAGACAGTGCACGATGCCTTGTAACAGGGAGAACATCATGTTGCTGGAAAGCTCCGGATGATATAAAATCTCCCAGCTCTTTTTTGTTGAATGTTTTCAGCGTTATCATGTTCTCAAAATAGTGTTTTTATTGATCAGCTTTTTCAGTCTGAAATAAGCGATTTCTTTCTTCAAGATCTGTTGTCCGCTCTCTCCTGTTTCCATTGGAATTCTTTGAAGGTTCCTCTGCACGCTGTCCATTTTGACACCGGCACATCCGAAGCTGCAGTAGAGTTCTTCATTTTTAAAGAGCTCTTCAAAAAAATCTTTGCCCACTTCAAAGTCGGTAAACGGAAATGCAAAGCTCTCATACAGGAAATTATTCTCTTTTAAATACACAAAAGTTTTATCTGTGGTTTCCATCTGCTCTATCAGGGATAAATCTCCGTATTTTGGATGATCCCAGCTGTGCGAAGAAATTCCAAAACCTTTTCGGGTAAGCTCTTTTAATGCACCTGTACTCAGATAAGGTTCGAATTCTTTTAAATAAGCATTGAAGTCTACTTCCAGTTTTTCCGCCAGCTGGTCCAGAACTTTCTTTCCCTGGTAATTGATTTTTAAAATGCTCTTTTGCAGAATATTTCTATCTGAAGTATTTCCCAGGGCCAATATCCTGTAAACATCGGGATCAATTGTTTTCTTTTTATCAACAGCATCTGCAAGAAGGCTGGACTTGCACCTGAACATCATATCTTTGTTGTCTATGAAAGCAGGGTTTATAAAGTTGCATGCATAGATCCCTTTCCGTTCCAGGATTGGAGCGACAACATCATAAAACTCCCTGAACCCGTCATCAAAAGTAAGCAGTGCTATTTTCTTTTTGGGCTTGAACGTTCCGGAACCATATTCTTTAAATTCCTGCCAGTTCACGAACTGAAAGTTTCTGGCCATATGATCCAGATCATTTTCAAACTGCCTGGTATTCTTATAGCGAATCACGTGTTTTATGTGAAGGAGGTCATCATCTGAAACACTGTGATACAGAGGCAGACAATATTGCAGGGGAAAAGATTTCCCGATATTATCGGGTTCAAAGGCTGCTAATATATTGATGATCTGATCTTTCATCTTATTTAAAACAAAAAGAATCTATTCAAAACTAAATTCAAATAGATTCTTAAAGGTATAACTTTTAAAAATTATTTTACGATCTTCATTTCATCAACAAGCCATTTGGAATCAGCAAATTTCTCTACGATGAAAAGGATGTATTTTGTATCTACCATGATATTTCTGCTAAAACGCGGATCGTAGTTGATGTCACTCATCGTACCTTCCCACTGTCTGTCGAAGTTAAGACCTACAAGATTTCCATAGGCATCTAATGCAGGACTTCCTGAGTTTCCTCCTGTGGTATGGTTGGTCGCTGTGAATCCTACAGGAACATCTCCGGTTTTATCTTTGTACATTCCGAAGTCTTTCTTATTATAAAGATCGATCAGCTTTTTCGGGACATCGAATTCATAGTCACCTGGTACATACTTTTCCATTACCCCAGCTAAATGCGTCTGGTATCCATATGAAACTGCGTCTCTGGGAGCAGATCCTTTTACTTTTCCATAAGTCACACGAAGGGTAGAATTGGCATCCGGAAAGAACTTTCTTTCTTTATCGGTCTGCATCTGCTGAGCCATAAACTTCTTCTGCAATGCATCAATTTTTGCCTGAAGCGAAGCATACTGAGGATCTGCTGTTTTCGCATAAGTTTCTCTCATCGAAACATACAACTGATAGATAGGATCTTTCTTTAAAGTCTTAATCAGTTTGTCCTGATTAGAAAATGCCTTATCTATATCAGCAGTAAGTGCAGCTCCGTTTACAGTTGTTCTACCCGTAATAACAGAGTTTTTCGACATATCTTCCACTACAGGAATATTCTGATTTTCCTCTTTGTATTTGTTAAATCCAGCCGGTAAGAACTGTGGTGCTGTTTTATTGGCATACAGAGCCAGCAATTTTGCCGTTACTTTCGCGTCAAGCTCTGCACTGTAATCCTTGTAGAAAGAGGTTAATTTTGCTTTCAGTTTTGAAAGTTTTTTTTCATCCATTCTTCCTGCTTCCACAGAGGCTATAAAGTCATAGTAATCACCTGCCAGCTTTAAGGTTTCGGCATTTCTTACCACTTCCGTGTAATACCCATTGTTTAATGCATAGGGAGCCTGGTCATTGTACAGCTTATTCAGTTGGTCCAGGGTATTTTTGATCTCCGGATTTTTTGCCACCAAAGAACCTTCATACATTACTTTTTTCTCTACCGCATTGGATTTTTTCAATCCTTCTACTTCACCAATCCATTTTTTCCAGTAGTTGGCTACTGAAGCATATTTTGAAGCATATTTAATACGTGTTTCACTGTCCGCACGCATTTTCTCGTCCAACGTTTTTAGCGCCACCTCACGTACTGCAATTCTTGCAGGGTCGATATCTTTCATAATCTTCTCTACAGCTACTGCAGGAAGATATTCCGTTGTTCTCCCCGGGAATCCGAATACAAAGGTAAAATCATTTTCGTTTTTATCTTTTATAGAAACCGGTAAGAAGTGTTTTGGAACGTAAGGTACATTGTCTTTCGAATATTCGGCAGGCTTGTTGTCTTTCCCTGCATAAATTCTGAACATCGAGAAATCTCCCGTATGTCTTGGCCACACCCAGTTATCGGTATCGCTACCAAACTTTCCGATACTTTGTGGCGGTGCTCCCACCAGACGGATATCTTTATACGTCTCAATGGTGTACGCATAGTATTTGTTTCCATAATACATAGGTTTCACCATGATCGACTGATAAGATTCTATTTTTTGAGAGTTTTTGTAAACCTCTATATTGTTATTGATCTTTTTACTAAGTTCAGGTTCTGTAAGGTTATCTGTCCCTTCAAGAATCTGATAAGTAACTTCTTTTATATCTACAATAAAGTCTACTTTCACTCCCGGATTCGGAAGTTCTCCACTGGTATTTTTCGCCCAGAAGCCGTTTGAAAGAAGGTCAGTCTGTACGGTAGAATGTGCCTGGATCTGTCCGTAACCACAGTGGTGATTCGTTAGTAATAATCCTTTAGGCGAAATGATCTCTGCGGTACATCCGCCATTAAACTGTACTACTGCGTCCTTTATGCTCGGTTTCTGAGGATTGAAAATGTCTTTGGCAGAGATCTTCATTCCCAGATCCTTCATTTCCTTTTCATTCAGCTCTGTAGGAATCCACATTCCTCCATATTGTTGTGCAAATGCCATTGCAGCCGGCAAAAGAAATACGGATAAAAGTATCTTTTTTGTCATAATTAAAATTTTGCCCGAATTTACAAAGAAAAATAGGAATAGGCTTCATAAAACACAGGGAAAAGTTGTTATCATTATTCCACCTTTTGAAAACGGGAAGAATAACAGCGAAGTTTAATCCCGGAATTTTAAACTTTACCTCCTATAAAATCCCATCTGGCTTAATTTTTGATGATAGACTCTCACTTCACAATAGAGAATATTTAAATTAATAATTATGATGAAAAACAAAATGCTTATAATGGCAGCAGGCACTGCCTTATTCTTAGTTTCATGTTCCAAAGAAAAAACAACCGAGACTACAGGTCCAACAATTGATTCTACAGCCATTCAGCCTGCTCCGGCAGACAGCCTTACAACCGCTACTCCCAAAGCAGTAGGTGATACGTCTGAAAATGCCCTCGACTGGGCAGGAACGTATGAGGCAGTTGTTCCCTGTGCAGATTGCCCGGGAATCAAGACTTCTTTAACCCTTAATTACGATAAAACCTTCATTATCAACGAGGAATATATCGACAGGAATTCCAAGAATCAGGATAAAGGAACTTTTACGTGGGATACCACAGGAGGCTCTATCACGCTAAAAGGGCAAACAGCTAAATATAAATATAAAGTAGGAGAAAATGCTCTTTACCAGCTGGATATGGACGGCAACGAAATTACAGGTCCTAATAAGGACTTATACATCTTCAAGAAAAAATAAGAGTAAAGGCTTCGGCCTTTATTTTTTTTATCTAAAATTGATAGGCAGTAATTTTAGGATCATCCATCAGAGATTTGATGACTTCTTCATGGTGGATATTTTTTCCTGTCAGCCGCCACGTGACCGATAAATTTTCCTGGGTATACTGTTGTTTTATCATCGCATATTTCAAATGATGCTTTTTAAACATTTCTTCACAGTGGCTGATATCTGCCGAACCTGTTACAGCAATTTTATAATCCCGGATTTTATGATTATTGTCTATAAAACTTTGAAGGAAAGTAAGAGAACTAAGAACGACCAATACCAATGCTGTTCCCAGAAGAGAAAAGTAAACATAGCCGGAACCTACTGCCATTCCGATAGAAGCTGTAGCCCAGATGGTTGTCGCAGTTGTAATTCCGTCTATTTTGTTATCCCCTTTGAAAATAACGCCTGCTCCCAAAAATCCGATTCCCGTAATGATATTGGCAGCCAGCCTGTCCGGATTAGCCACTCCTATTTTAATGGATAAAATGGTAAAAAGGCATGAACCGAAACATACGAGAATAAAGGTACGAAGTCCTGCAGATTTATTTCTATACTCCCGCTCCGCTCCGATCATCAGTCCCAGAATGACAGAAATCAGAATCAGCAGCAGTTCATTTTTAATGGTATAATGGTCCTGAAGAAAATCCATTTTTTTTAACTTTAAGCTTTGATTAAAAGTACAATAAAAAAATAGATGTTGATGAGTTATCCACACTTTCTGCAACCGATAGGATGTTTATAGAAAACTTTCGTAATATTACACTTTGTAACGATAACATATACAGCATGGCACCAACTTTTTTTGCGGCAAAAGAGGAATTCAGGGATTGGCTCCGGCATCACCACACCAAAGAAAAAGAGCTCCTGGTTGGTTTTTACAAGAAAGGAAGTGAAAAACCGTCGATGAGCTGGTCTGAATCAGTGGACCAGGCATTATGTTTTGGATGGATCGATGGCGTAAGGAAGTCTATAGATAAGGAAAGCTATTCCATACGTTTTACCCCCCGGAAATCCGCGAGTATATGGAGTAATATCAATATAAAAAAAGTGGAGGAACTTAAAAAAGCCGGATTGATGACTCCTGCCGGCCAAAAAGCTTTTGAACTCAGAAAAGAGGAGAAGTCCGGTATTTACTCCCACGAAAAGGAAGGTATAATTCTGGACCCGATGTATCAAAAGCAATTTATGGAGCACGCGACAGCCTGGGAGTTTTTTGAAATTCAGGCTCCTTCCTACAAAAAAGTAATCATCCATTGGATCATGAGTGCCAAACAGGAAAAGACGAGGATCTCCCGGCTGGAAAAGGCGATCGGAAAAAGCAGCGAATTAAAAAGATTAGAATAATACAGTAAAATAAAATTATGGACAAGGAAATTTCACACTTCTGGTTAGGATATTTTGAAAGTGAAGAAGATTTTTATGCATTTGTGGAAGAGGACGAAAACTATTATATAGAAGATGAAACGGACGATCAATATGTTTCAAAATTTGCAGAATCACAGAACATCAAGTGGTTTGATGATGACTTTATAGAATACGGTTTCGAAGATGAAAAATTAGGGCTTTATGAAAAGTTCTCTGAGTATTCGTATGCAGACCAATGGCTTCCGGTTCTCGAAAAAAGGCTGAATGAACTAAGTCTGGATACTCCGGTCAATGCCATTATTTTTGCCAGCAGATTTATTATTCCCAACCCGGTTTCTGTGGATGGTGAAGAGAATAAGTTATATTATATTGGTGAAATCGAATTTGAGGTTTAATACCTGGATCATTTTTCCAATAGTACTTATCAGTGGTTCTCTATATAAGGGAACCATTTTTATAGGGATTAAATAGGTTTTCTACAAAAACGGCTCTCTATATTTTTAAATCGATAAAAAGTGGTATTTTTATTGATATGATGCTGGATGGAAAAGAGTTGTTAACCCCTTTTAATTAAGCATCTGGAGCGTCACTACGGAGTAAAACCCACAGATGATTTAGCCATAATAAGAATTACAAAATAATATCAGCCCCCTTGAACGAACCAAGCCAACCACATCAATTCTATCAATATCTTAGAAAAGTATGCATCAGTACCCTTATTATTTTCATTATAACATTTGTGCAGCTGTACTGGTCTGTAGGCGCACTTGCCCATCAAATGTCAAGTGCCTGCCTGGAATGTAGTTTCTTTGAAGATGCGGTGCTGATGTCACTGGTAAGTGCTATTTTAATTTCAGGGATTATTGCTTTAGCCTTCTTCATTAAAAATATCTATGCTAAAGCACTTGTTGAATTTACAACATTAACCATTGTCTGGACCTTTATGAATTACTCCGTTTTTGTAGACCGGGAAGCTTCATGGAGTACTTATGATTTTAATGCTGAGATACAATATACTTTATCCGTTTCAATGGTACCGGTGATTATTCTTGGCTGTGTATGCATTTTTCTGTTACGTTATAAAAAATGAAATCCACTCTCTGGGGTTTTATAATAATTGGGATATTACAGAATACGGATTTCCGTAAATATATTCTTACAATACATCATAGATTTGGATAATAAAATATCAATAGTATGCAACGTGTTTTAAAACTCCTATTTCTTTTCACAATTTGTGTGACCGCATTATCATGTTCAACAAATTATTATACTGTTTTATTATCTGAAGATGCAAAGATGTATACCTCGACAGATTCTATCGATCTAATTACAACTGTCCCAAAAAACACAGAAGTATTCCTTTCCTCCGGATCAAATAAAAAGAAATACAAAAGGATAAAATGGGGAAATTATTCAGGATGGACCTACAATCCAGCTTTTACCACCTACAGTAATTATGTCTCATCTAAAGGTTCTTCTTCAGGCACATCAGCATATCACTACAGCTCTGGTCGAAGTACTTCTTCAAGTGGAAGTGTAAGCGTAAAAGGGCATTACAGAAAAAATGGCAGTTATGTCCGTCCACATACCAGAAGTGCTCCGTCACGCAGAAAATAAGCAGAATAAAAAAACTTCCGCCATAGAAAGCGGAAGTTTATATGTATAGCTGAATATAAAGTATTGTATTAGTGAGCTTCTAACCAGTTATTCCCTACTCCGATCTCTACCAGTAATGGAACCTGAGTTTCCAGGGCGTTTTCCATTTCCTTTTTAATCAGAGCTGAAGCGGCTTCTACTTCATCGGCCGGTGCTTCAAATACCAATTCGTCATGCACCTGAAGCAGCATTTTGGTTTTAAGCTGTTGTTCTTCAAGTTCACGGTCTATTTTAATCATCGCAATTTTCACAATATCTGCAGCACTTCCCTGAACCGGTGCGTTCACTGCATTTCTTTCGGCATGACCTCTTACAACAAAATTGTTGGAGTTAATATCCTTGAGGTGGCGTTTTCTTCCTAAAATGGTTTCTACAAAGCCCATCTGGCGTGCCTTATTTACCTGCTCAGCCATATATTCCTTAAGCTTCGGATAGGTTTCGAAATAGGCTTCAATCATTTGTTTGGCTTCAGTACGGGATAATCCGGTTTGTTCTGCCAAAGCAAAAGCTCCCTGTCCATAGATGATTCCGAAATTGACAGTCTTGGCTTGGCTTCGCTGTGTTTTAGAGACTTCTTCGAGTGGAATTTTAAACAGTTTGGCAGCCGTGGAAGCGTGAATATCTTCCCCATCCTGGAAAGCCTTAATCATATTCTCTTCCCCGGAAATTTCAGCAATAAGGCGAAGTTCGATCTGCGAATAATCGGCAGAGATAATTTTCTTCCCTTCTCCTGACACAAAGGCCCCACGGATCTGCTGTCCTCTGAGTGTTCTGATCGGAATATTCTGAAGGTTAGGATTTACACTTGCCAGACGTCCTGTAGCAGCTGTAGTCTGGGAAAAATTGGTATGTACTCTGCTGTCCTGCTTTTCAATCTGAGACGGTAAAGCATCTACATAGGTCGATTTCAATTTCTGATACGTTCTGTATTCAAGAATATACTTAATGATCTCATGTTTTGAGGCTAGTTTCTGAAGAACATCTTCAGACGTTGCATATTGTCCGGTCTTTGTTTTTTTAGCTTTAGGATCCAGCTGCATTCTTTCAAACAGAATTTCTCCCAGCTGTTTGGGTGAATTCATATTGAACTCTTCTCCTGACAGCTCAAAGATGGTAGTTTCCAATTGTTTCAGATCATTTTCCAGATCAATACTTTCCTGTGCGAGCCATTTTTCGTCCAGGGATATTCCTGCCAGCTCCATTTTGGCCAGGACTTCCATCAATGGCATTTCAATAGTGAAGAACAGCTCTTCCAGATTTTCTTTTTTCAGTTGAGGAGCAAACAGCTCGTACAATTGGAAGGTGATATCAGCATCTTCCGCAGCATAATCGGTCTGCGTTCTAAGGTCCGCATCTCGAAAGTTCCCTTGGTTTTTCCCCTTCTTCCCGATAATGGTTTCAATAGAAACCGGTTTGTAATTCAGGTATACCTCAGAAAGATAGTCCATACCATGCCTTCCGTCCGGATTCAGCAGGTAATGGGCAATCATGGTATCAAACATCGCTCCTTTCACAGTGATGTTGTACTGCTTTAATATTTTGTAATCGAATTTTAAATTGTGAGCAACCTTCAGAAGGTCTTCTCTTTCGAAAAACGGTCGGAAAATTTCCAGTGTTTGCAAAACCTCGCCATTATCCTCAGAAAGAGGGATATAGTAGGCAAGCCCTTTTTTATAGGAGAAGCTCATTCCTACCAGTTCGGCTTCCAGCTCATTCAATGAGGTGGTTTCCGTATCAAAGCACACGACTTTCTGTTTCAACAGATTGTCGACCAGCTTTTTCTGTGCTTTCGGATTGTCGATAAACTGGTAAAGATGATCATTATGGTCAATCGTAGATTTTGTAGAGGTCGCCTGATCCAGTTCTTCAAAATTGGCAAAAAGGTCTAGCTGCATCACCTGTCCTTTCACTTCTGTCCCTGACGGTGTCTGCTTCACTTCCACTTCACTTACCACTACGGTCTCCACGGCAGCCGGAGCAAAAGCCCGGTAAAGGTTTTCATACAGTCTTCTGAACTCAATTTCATCAAAGACTTCTTTAACTTTTTCGAAATCCGGTGTTTCGAGATCGTATTGTTCCTGGTGGAATTCCACGGGAGCATCACAAATGATGGTTGCCAGTTTTTTTGATAAAATACCACGTTCTGCAGAGGCTTCCACTTTTTCTTTCAGCTTTCCCTTCAGTTGATCTGTATTGGCCAATAGATTCTCGATACTGCCAAACTCCTTAAGGAATTTCATCGCTGTTTTCTCTCCTACACCGTCCAGACCCGGGATATTATCAACTGCATCTCCCATCATGGCAAGGAAGTCAATAACCTGTTTAGGATCTTCAATTTCGTATTTTGCTTTTACTTCTTCTACTCCAAGAATTTCTATATCCCCACCCTTAAGTCCCGGCTTATAAATCTTAATATGATCTGTAACCAGCTGTGCAAAATCTTTATCCGGAGTTACCATGAAAGTGGTATATCCTTCTTTTTCTGCTTTGCAGGCAATAGTTCCTATCACATCGTCAGCTTCATAACCTTCAACTCCCAGGAACGGAATGTGCATTGCTTCCAAAATTCGGTGGATATATGGAACAGCAATTTTAATGGCTTCAGGAGTTTCACTTCGGTTTGCTTTATAATCTGAAAAATCATCAGTTCTTACACTTGCCTGTCCTACATCAAAAACTACTGCAAGGTGTGTAGGCCTTTCTCTTCTGATCAATTCGATCAGAGAGTTGGTAAAACCGAAGATAGCAGAAGTATCGAGTCCTTTGCTGGTAAGTCTGGGATTTCTGATCAGTGCGTAATATCCTCTGAAAATCATCGCATAAGCATCGATGAGAAACAGCCTTTTATCTTGTGTTGCGTCCATATTATCTATAATGAACAAAGATAAGAAAATAGGACTAAAAGTCGGCAGCCCTGGGTTAGTTGTGAAGAAGATATCGGATAAGATACTCAGGAGTAAGCAGGAGACCGGGCTTAAAAGTTAAGGGACGTCAAATATTATTTGATTTATACTTTCGCCTTGAAATCGAAGATCATTCCCTTGTTACATAATTTTACTCGGGTTGAATCAAACTGTAAAGTTGTATAGACAATCCCACTATTTTTTTCAGATTTACTCATTTTTTTTACCTGGCCCCAAGATTGGGTATTTGATCCTAAGAAAGCCTAATGAATCTTATTGAGGTAAAAAGCAAAAAAAAAACAGTACACCCAAACTGGGTATACTGCTTTGTATTGTTTTGTAAAGTTAGGCTTATCTACCTGATGAAGGCCATAGACCTGCATATTGAGAAGTACCATAGTCAATAGTTTCAGCACTTACTACAAAGCTGATCAGCATACTGTTGCTATCTACTGCATCGAAGTCCACTTCGTGCTGGATCACATATCCATTGTCCCAGTTCAAAGTAATCAACGTTCCTTCTTCATGAGACTTGTTGAATGTGATTTCTCCTTTTGTAGGCTTATATTTTCCGTTCAGTAAGCTCTCCAGGATATCAGATTTTTCAGTAGCTTCTACTGTCACTTTGATCAATGCGTTAGAAGGGTCTGATGCTACACGTCCTGAAACATCTGTAGATCTTGATACACTGTAGTTCATTTTTAACAGTTTCTGTCCTTCTCCACCGTTAAATTTTAAGATTCCTCTTGAATTTCTTTCTGCCATGATTTGTAATTTTAATCGTTAGTAATAAATTGTAATTCAATAATTATATAACAAAGATAAAGTCATTGCAGCTCAGAAAAAAGGTTTTGATCGGAAATCTGAAAAAGTGTAGTAATTCTACGATTTTGTGTCGTAATTCTACGACAACAGCGATAAAAGATCCCACAACGTACTGTCTTTAAATATTTTAACATAAACTCTAATTAAACAGTAAAATATTAACAATACCATTGTGATAACAACTGGTATCCCTGAAAACAGGCTATATTTAAAGAAAGCAACTATTCAGATGTACACCCGGCTGTTGCCTGGAATTCCGGAACAATACCTTCGCTTTCACCACTGGTTGTTTATAAGTCTACAAAAAATTATGCATCAGTTGCACTCACTGTTACCCCTTTAGTATTGTCATTTGTATATCCTTCTGCTGCAAGTCTAATGGCTCTTTCGGCAAAAAAATTGGCGGCAAACGGAGCGATAAGCGTTAATATTCCTCCCGTCGCTGTTAATCCACTTCGTATATTGGCTCTATTATTCTCATTAATTGATGTGGTAGCTTTCTGTGAATGATTCTCTGCGGATTTGGAAGCATTTTTCTCATTGACTTTCCCCCTAAAGTTACCGCTCTTATTGGTAACCCTTTCCTGAAGCTCTTTTCCGAACTCTCCAGCTTTCATTCTCTCAAACATCTCTTTGAGATCAGGATTATTTTTTAAAGAATAGGATCCTTGCTTCTTAGCTTCGGCAATACCCGCTTCAAATTTAGCGATATCAGCTTTTGAGGCCCTGTTCTGAATCAGCTTATTTCTGATATCATTGATATCTTTTGCAGGACTTACGGCATCCCAGTTATCCGTTGGGAGCATTGGATCTTCTGTACTTTGCTGGATATCTTTAACATTAGTATAACTGTCACCATCGGCCAGGAATTCATTGGTTTTTACGCCAAAACCAATGGCCAGCGGAGTAATTACATATTGGCCCACGGGAATCCATAGTCCGAATATTGCGGCTTGTGACAAGGCATGCATAGTTCCTTGTCCCCACGTTAAAGCAGCACCGGCGGGCAGCGCAATTCCCATCCCAAAACCAAGTAAAGCTCCGGTTAAGAAACCACCCGCAACATTGGTCCAAAATTCGGTTTTATTATTACCGGCAATAGTACCGGCTGCACTCATTGCATCAGCCTGATTGATAAACGGAAGAACTACACCACCCTCTTTGCAGGTCAGCATAGAATTTTTGGTCAGTGCTAAATGCAGTTCTTTAACTGAGATTTTTCCACTGTCAAACCGTACCGTACTGTGATGTAAAGTCCATTTGCTCTCCTCAAACCCAATCATTTCACTGCATGACGGTCTCTGGGACATTTTCCAAATTCCCCAAACGAGCGAACCGATAGCGATGGCTCCACCAACGATCCAACCTGCAACCGGTACGGTCATACATACAGCTGCAATTCCCAGTCCCACTCCTACTCCGGCACCAAGAGCTACCATACCGGCACCAGTGCTCCAGTTGGATTTACATTTGAAATCCTCAGTTAGCTTTTTATCAATTTTAACCAGAAAGACTTTATCTTTAGAGCCAAACTTTACAGTACGGGCAAATGACTCTCTTAAATCACTTAATAAGAGCTGCCTGGGATCAGGATTCATTTGATTGGTACATACTGCATATACTTTTTCAGGTAAATAAACTGCCATAATTTATAATTTTTACCAATATTTTTCGAGTTGGGTAAACAGCAAAATCAATAGTAGAAATCCTCCACAAAGAAAAATAATCATGATCTGCCATGGTTTTAAGGTATTAATGATGCTGTATCTGATTTTTTCAGACTTCACCACATATACTCCGTAATTGGGAAATACATTGATATTCAATTTATTTTTCAGGTCTTTTTTATTAAAATTTTCCTGTAAATAAGAACTGAGGTGCTGAATAAATGCATCTATTGTTTCAATATCTTTCTGAGCAGAAAAAGGTACGAAACCCGTATTTCCTACTCTTATTTTAATACTTTCCTTATTCGTGATAATTGTAAGGTATCTGAATCCTACATTCCCCAGATTCTTAATAGATCTTATTGTTGTAAGAGGAATCAAATGTTTTTTATTTTTATGGGTGATTTCAAGCGTACTTTCGTCAACACGGATGGTCCACTTTTTATCTTTTATGGTCCTGCTCAGTAATTTCAGTAGAAGTATACTTATCACTAACGTTAAAATTGCTGCAGACAAGACGGGATACATGAAGTAAGTTCTCGGGAGATAAAACTCAAATATAAACATCACCAAAAAGAATACCCCTAATGCCGGCAGAGCCAGTATCAATCCTATTTTCCATTCCGTTTTGGCATCTACACCATCAAATTCAAATTTCTTAGCTTCCTTCATCCGGAGTATGATTTTCTAATTGTTTAATACTATAGTTACATTCATTTTCTATATTATCAGCAATTGATTCTTTCAGCTTTACAACCGCTGTTTTTACCAGTTTTGTTTTGGTATCTATTTCTATTTTTGACCTGAACACCAACTTATACTGTGTGTAGCTGAACCCTATACTTGGCTTATGCAGGTTATTGTATTGGTTAATGATATTTTTTTCCAGTTCGTCGGTCAATGTATATTCTGCAACCATTCTTACCGTAAGAATATCATTCTGTTCGGAAATGGTATCATATCTCAATGTAAGCGGTACCACGTTCGGTGGTACTACGGTGGAAAGGAAACTGAAATCTACAGACTTTAGCTCATCATTAACATTATACTGATTGAAACAAGTAAAATAGAAAAAGTCTTTTCTGTATTCTTCCTCATTAGCAGCATCCAGGGAAAACTGAATATCTCCCAATCTGATCAATTCCTGAACCGCATCCTTATTATTCTTTTTCAGTTCAACGATAAAAGGATTAAGACTCATCTGGCTTTTTTTATATTCCAGCCAGTTTTTATTCAATTCTTTTCTGTTGAGAATTCTGTCCATTTGCCCATCTTCACCCAAAGTGAAGAGAACGTTATGTTTGATGTTATCTGTTTCTTCAATAAAATGGAGCACATCCATCATCACAGGAGGAGTCACTTTCTTTAAATAATCTTCTCTTTTTACAGATCCAATAGTATTAACGGTATCCATTTTAAGAAGATACTGAAATTTTTGTTCGACGAACTGAGCCAGTTCTCCATTGATTCTCGTTGTATTTATCTGTTCACATCTATATCTTGCTTTCTGATTAAATACAGCTTTTTCACCATCCGTTATTTTTTTTACTTTTTGTTTTTTAATATGTTCTTTACTCACCATAATATGGGTGAGATGGATAGGTAAACTGTTTCCTATAATCACATTGGTGATTCCTGAATGTTGATTGTGGAAATCAATAAGATCCTGGACTGATAGGTTTTGTCCTTCTGCTATTGATTGTAAAGTGTCTTTTTTCTGTATTCTGTATTTTATAAATTCCATTCCTGTTGCTTAATCTCTATCCGAGATTTTAATTGTTTTACTTCAGCATCATGCCTTTCACTCTCTTATGGTCTTCAAGATAAAGGTTTTCACCATAATTCTTATTGAAATTTATTGATATTTTATCTTTAGGACTTAGATTTTCATACAGTTTTATTCTAAGTTTGGCTTCTTCTATAAGATCTTTCTTATAAGGAAACTGAAC
>NZ_QNVV01000031.1 GCF_003384725.1 Chryseobacterium pennipullorum | reverse complement strand
CGGAGTCAAACAAAAGTATACAAAAATTCAAGACTGGAATCATCCGCTAAAAATTGACCTTGCCTCCTAAAATTTCCAAACTCGCATGGATTCTACATTTGTTCTTCGGCTCAATAGGGTGACCATGCTCAGACACTGGAAATTTTTTAACGGATTCAAGATCAATTTTGCCTCCGGTTTTTTATTTTTATTTGAATCGGCGAACCTTAAAAGGTTTATTAACGCTCCTGATTCCTAGGTCGATTAAAGAATACTTACAACTATTTTTCATAGCTCTGATTGAGTTGAGCCGATTAGAAAAAAGCCCTCTGAAAAATATACTTAAACATCTGTGGAAACCTGTGTCATTTGTGGTTAAATTTTTTTACTCATACGCTAAAATCGAAGATCATCTCCCTTCAATGGATGAGTGGTATTTCTACGGAGTCAAAAGATGATTGGTATACCATCCGAATATTATTATTTCTATTCACATGAACTCAAATTTTTGCTTACCCCCAACTTTTGCGCCTCATCCTAATTCTCCTAATAAAAATGAGAGATCACAACTTAAAAAGTGTAATCTCTCATTGCTAAACAAATCAGCGTTTTGGTATTCTCAACTTTCTATGACGAAAACAACACAGATGCATAGAAAGGTTGAGAATGTTCATCTGAAGTATTGTGTTAGTTAGGCCTCATTTCATTTGTGTCTACTAAATTTGTTTAGCTGCTAATAAACTTTTTGTCTATCAATTTGTGTTTTTTGTCGGATCAACTTGAAGTCTGATGCCGGAAGATTTTTTATGCTTTTATCTTACTATGACTCAATTCATGGAAATGATATCGTGACCGGTTGTCACCTTAAAATTCCATATTCATAAATTCTACTTTTCACAGGGCAAACATATCGCGAATGAGGCACGATTTCCAAAAAAAGAGATACTACATACCTACCTCACTGATACGACTTTGTTTGTAATTTGCTGATTTGTAAATATTTTGTGTTTTTTAGGTGACGGAGGAGGTTATTTGTATTAATTGGGATGGAAAGAGAGAAGAAGCATTCAATATGGTCTGAGTTTTGAACGAATGTCGAATGGTTATTATTTAAAAATGACCTTTTATTTTCATAAATTAATATCCCAAAAAATATTAATCCAAGCTCCAAAGCGATCATTAAGTTGTCAATAACTTTAAACAAAAAAGATCCTGCAGGTCTGCAGGAGATATGGGTCAGAGTAAAATGAAAACTACAAAGAAGTTAAAAAATTATGGAGGTCGGTTTCGGAAGAAATATTCAATTTCTTTCGGAGTCTTCCTTTTTTGGTTTGTACAGATCTGTGCTGAATCAAGGTGAAGTCAGCAATGTCTTTTGATGAAAAACCGAGCCAGATCATCGCACACAATGAAAGTTCTGATTTTGTAAGTTTGGGGTTGACTTCCAATATTTGCTGAAGAAGGCTTGGGTTAATTTCTTCAAATCTATCTATAAAAGAAAGATCATTTCTTTTAGCCAGTTCAAGCAATTCTGTATAATGATCCTGGGAAATAATTGCTTTGACAGGAGCATTGGCAGTTACGGTTATCTTTGCTGATTTTTTTTTATTCCTGCTTCTTATATATATAAATAAAGGTACTGTAAGCAAAAGAATACCTCCGCCTGCCGCAATATATACCATATTGATACCATCACTGTTTTTATGCTCAATGGCCTCGTTCAGAGAAAAATCGATCGCTTCGTTTTCAGAGGACTTCAGTATTTTTTCCAGCTGTTCGGCCTTTAAAGAATACCGGTTTTTCATTTCTTTATTGTTAAGCTTTGCATAAACACCGGCAATCTGCTGGTATAACTTGGGCAATTTGTTGATCCTTTTGGTTTTGATAAAAATGTCAGCAGCTTTATTATAATAGATAAGAGCCTGTTGGTGGTCACCTTTTTCAAATAGGAGATCTGCATAGAAACAATAGATGATTCCCTGTTTTACCGTACTGGGTTTTTTACTTTTCATAAGAGAAAGGGCCTTGTGGGTATACCATGTTGCAGAGTCAATATTTTGAGTCTGGCGCAGATAATAATGACCGATATTGGCACTGTTGCTTGCAGTGGGACTCAGTCGGAACCCTTTATGATAATAAATAAGTGCTGAATCCTTATAGGTGGGAAGAATATAATCAGCTCTCTGCACATACAGGTGTCCTATCAGGTGTTCCTTGTGGTGCAGTTTTTTTCCGTGATAAAGGGCTTTTGCATTGTAACTTAAAGCGGTCTGCGTTAATCCCGTTGCATAGGTAAAATAGCTGTATTCATAATATAATTTGGTATATAGAAACGGGTCACTAAGGAGGTTGATGATCTTGCTGGCTGACATGAGACATTTCTGGCTGGCTTTATAATTACCTGCGATGGTATAGATGCTGGCCAGATTGATATATCCTAATGCTTCTTCCTTTTGATCTCCCTTTTTTATAGATTGGGCAATAGCTTCCTTGTTAAATGCAATAAGTTCGGCATCTTTACCTTCCACTTTTAAGGCTTTATTCTTTTGTATAAAAGCATCAGTATCCTTATGGGATTCTGTTTTTTTACCACATTGATAGAAAATACCTGCAATCAAAATGAACAAAAACAACCTGTGCTTTGGTAAATGGATTACCCTGGTGCGGTTCGTAATCCTCATTTGATCATTATTGACAGCGGCGAAGCTTCTCATCTTAAAGTAGGTGTTATTTTCAAAAGACCGTTTGTTCATCTTTTCATACCATTGAAAAGCGGTGTATTTTTTCTTTTCATGATTGCCAGAAATTCACTACACTAAATTAATAAAAAATTGAATTGTTTTTTCATACGTTCTGTTGGGAAAGGATAAAATGTTTAATGCGGATTTAAACAATCTGAGCGCTTTCTTTTATACTGCTCATGACAAATATGCTTTTCGTCTGTCCTATTCCTTCAATTTCAGAGAGTTTATTCACGAAAAATTCATGAAACTCATCCATATTGGGGGCAAGAATTTTTAACATAAAATCAAAATCTCCACTGATATTGTAAAATTCAACGACTTCATTGAGCTTGCTTACCTCTTCTATAAATCTCCCTGCTGTCTTTTTGTTGTGACCGTTCAGCGCAATCATACAGATCACCATCATGCCTTTGTTTACCTGTTTTCGGTCGACTACTGCGGTGTATTCTTTAATGATTCCAAGCTTTTCCATACGCTTGATGCGCTCGTGCGTAGGGGTGGAGCTTAAATTGATCCTTGCGGAAATATCACGGATGCTCATTTTGGCATCTTTCTGCAAAAGCCGCAATATCGAAAGGTCTTTTTCATCAGGGATATAATTTTCTGTAGCCATTTGTTCTGTTTTTATGGGTTATGGTAGATGAGTTTAGTTTATTTGTACTTTATTCTATCTTATTCTATCAAATTCGTTCCAAATTTAATGCAAAATTTTAGTATATGTTCTGTTAATTTTAATTTTGCAGGAAATTTGAAGACATGGACAACAGGAAGAATATAATATTAATTTTAGCATCGGTAGGGACTTTTGTAGAGGCTTTGGATATTGCCATTATTAATTTGACCATTCCTTCTATTCAGGAACAGTTTCATATTGGAGCTGGGACTGTACAATGGCTTCAGACACTCTATGTATTGTTTTTCGGAGGATTTCTTATTATTGGAGGAAAATTATCTGATCAACTGGGAAGGAAGAAAATATTTTTGCTGGGCGGTCTTATTTTTATGCTGACGTCACTTGGAGCGGGACTGTCCGGGAATTTTGAAATACTTGCTGTATTCAGAGCCTTACAGGGGCTGGGTGCTGCGTTTGTTATGCCTTCAGCGCTTTCTATTGTGACCAACACTTTCAGAGGTGAACAGGAAAGAAACCGTGCTATAGGGGTTTTCAGTTCTTTTGCCGCAATAGGATCGGGAAGTGGTCTTTCTGTAGGAGGGATTATCAGTACGTATCTTAGCTGGCACTGGGTTTTTCTCATCAATGTTCCTATTCTTTTTATCACGGTGATTCTATCTTATTATTATCTGCCGGCAGATGAGAAAAATGAAAAAGTCGGAAAAACCGATGTTGCTTCGGGGATACTGATGGTTCTTGGTCTTTTAGGCTTAACGTATGGTACCCACGAGCTCGTGCATATTAAAGAGCAGCCTCTTTGGGTAGTGGGGTCTCTTGTCTTAGCTGTATTGCTCCTGATAACGGTCTTTTACCGTTTGAGAACGGTGGCGGAGCCATTATTTGATATAAAGCTGTTTAAACACAGATCGCTGATGGTCTCTAACGCAGTATTTTTCAGTCTTGGGTCTTTCTTTATTGGATTTTTATTTCTGATCTCACTGATGCTGCAGAAAGATATGGAATACAGTGCAGCTTCCGCAGGGTTGATGCTTGTTCCTTTCAGCGTGGTTTCAGCTTTAACGGCTAAATTCGCATTGCCTCATGTATCCAAACGGCTGAACTCTGCTCAAATGGGATTACTAGGATGGTTATTTATGCTGATGGGAGGGGTATTCCTGCTGATATCTGTATTTACAGGACATCCATTAGCGGTTGTCTTATTGGGAGCAGCGTGCATATCGGGAATAGGGATGACGTTCTGCTTTACAGCACTTTCCGTCATGGGAATTCAGGATGTTGAACCGGAAAATTACGGATTGGCATCAAGTTTGAGTTCTACTAGTTACTTTCTGGGAGCTGGGATTGGGTTGTCGTTTATGACTCTGATGAGCCAGGTCTTCCCTTCGCAATTTGCCGTTGGAAGCCTGAATCTCTTTATCTTAATCGGATATGCGCTTCTCGCACTTGGAATGTTATTTTATTTTATATTGAGAAGCTTAAAAGTGAAACCGTCTGACATGGCCGTTTCATCATAAGCAGCCTTAAAATTACACAAACTATATGAGGAAGGATCGATGCTCTGGGGTATCGGTTCTTTTTTTGTTAAAAAATTAAAAGTAATGACCGTTTATGGAATCAGGCGCAAAAGTTGGGGGGCAAGCAAGGAGTTGAGTTAATGTGAATAGAAAAAGTAATATTGGGATCGTATACCAATCACTGTTTGACTCCGGTGAAATAATATCCATCGACTGAAGATGATCTTCGATTGTAGCGTAAAAAAAATTAACCACAGATGGCCAATTTTTCTACAGATGTTTAAGTATATTTTTCAGAGGTTTTTTTTCTAATAGGCTCAATCCAGTAAGAACGATGAAAAATAGTTGTAAGTATTCATTAATCGACCTAGGAATCAGGAGCGTTAATAAAATTGATCTTGAATCCGTTAAAAAATTTCCAGTGTCTGAGCATGGCCACTTTATTGAGTCGAAGAAGCAATGTAGAATCCATGCGAGTTTGGAAATTTTAGGAGTCAAGGTCAATTTTTAGTGGATGATTCCAGTCTTGAATTTTTGTATACTTTTGCTTCAAGGCAAAAGTATAATGGAAAAAAAAAATCGTTTCTCCACAACTTTTGTACCTGATCCCGTTTATGGATTGGTATTAATAGTTGATCCAAAATTATTTTATATGTAAGATTTTGTTTGAATCTGTCTAATCTTCACTTTCAAAGCAAAAGCATAAATAAGGAAAAGAGTATTTTTTGGTGATGAAAAATATAATGGATATCAGAAGGAGCTGATTATTGAAGTGGTTTAGCAAACTGAAAAAACCTTTGCTGATCGTAAAGTAAAACTGAATCTGCTTCGTCTTTGATCATGAAACAGGTTTAATCCCTATCATTATGAAGACAAATATACAGGAGGGAATCATTCTTATTCCGGATTTCAGCGGATTTACAGAATTTGTGTTCAGTACTAAACTTTATACAGGAGAATATATTGTAAGACAACTACTATCTACACTGATCGATGTGAATGATCAGTATTTTAAGATTTCAGAAATTGAGGGCGATGCCATTTTATTTTACCGGTACGATAAAAAACCATCTTATCAGAATATTTCGGCTATGCTTTTGAAAATGAGAAGTGCCTTTAACAAAAAAATCGATGAGCTTACAAAAAGTCTGGGTACTGCCATAGATCTCTCCCTGAAATTTATTGTTCATTACGGGACATTTTCTCAATATAAAATTGGAAATTTCAGGAAGCTATATGGCAAAACGATTGTGGAAGCCCATCAGCTTCTGAAAAACGGTTTTGCAGAACATCCTTCTTATGCTTTATTCAGTAATTCTTTTCTGGAAAGTACCCGAAAAAGGGAGGTGCATCCTAAAAATGAACAGCTTTATCTGCCGGAAGTCGGCGTTATTCATTATTTTGAAAATATGAACCAGCCGGTATTCTAATATTCTTGACAAATTTGCTATTGCTGTCCCCAGATAAGTCCCGCACTTTTGGGTAGTGAGAAGATATGTTTTTTTCTAAATTTAATAAATTACATATAAATTATTTTTCAGAGTATATAGTATTGAATTCATTGATATCTTGTGGTTTTTTTAATAGATCATTTTGTTTCTTGATTTATGTTTGATTGGAATATTCTTGTGGTATTCAGATTGAAGCATTTATTTTTTGTTTTTAATTTTCTGATGTAACAAATATATGCTGCCAATGGTCTTATAGTAAAAACAATAATTTCTCATGAAAATAATATTATTTTCCATTGCAGTATTAGCAGGATCTTTTACATTGGCGCAGACCCAGACCCCACAGGATACTGTAAAAGCGGAAGCTAAAGAGATAGAAGCTGTTACCCTTGTTGCCAGAAAGCCCACTGTGGAATCTAAAGTTGACAGGACCGTTTTCAATGTTGCTAACAGCGCTATACTGGCAGGAAATACCACCTGGGATGTCCTTAGAATGACTCCTTTGGTAAGTATTGATAATAATGATGATGTAAAGTCTGAAGGCCAGATGGTCACCGTATATATTAATGACAGAAAATCTGTTTTTACAGGAAAAGAATTAAAAGAATATCTTAAAACAATCCCTGCTGATAATCTGTTGAAGATTGAAGTCATTACAAGCCCTTCGTCGCGGTACGAAACCTCGGGATCCGTCATCAATATTGTTCTGAAAAAGAGAGATGATGAAGGAATGAAAGGCAGCATTTCCCTAAATAACAGGCAGAGTACAAAAAATTCACAGTACACCAATTTTAATCTGAACTATCATAAGAAAAAATTCACCCAGACCTTTATCGGCGGGTACAATAATGCGACATATGTACAGAAAAATGACGTCGTCAATACCTTATACAAAAATAACAAGGTTTCCAGGCTTAATTATGAAACTGAATACAGAAATGAAAGTCCTTCTCTGTCCTCTACCTCAGAGTATGAAATCAATGATAAAAAAAATATAGGACTTGTTCTTGAATATTTTCAAAACCGGAATCTGTCTTCTGCGGAATCCTACGGGACTGAATATGAGAATAGTCATCTCACAGATTCCTTTTATCAGACCCAAAATACTTCAGGGTTCAGCCGTACGTTGGGTACCAATATATTTTATAAATATTATGATAAAGAAATCAACCGGATTCTGGATATCAATCTTGGGACGAATTATACGGGGAATGATGATGATAATCTGATCAATAAATCAGGAGCTGTGAATGATCAGTTGGGAGTCATCAGCAAGAATCAGATGCGCAATTACTATTTGAAAATAGATTATACCCAACAGCTGGGAAAATCAGGCGGGACTATTGAGGTAGGAGCCAAGTCCGATTTCAACAATCATGTGATTCCTAACAGTCTTTATGGTACGAGCATGGATAACCCTCTTTCCAACTATTATAACCTCTCCAGAAATGACAGATTTCATTATGAAGATAATATCAGCTCGGTATATGCCAATTACAGCAAAACATTTTTCAAAAAGCTGGAAACCAGAATCGGGCTGCGCTATGAATATACTGATCTGAAGGTAAGACAGGACATGGCCGGTACGGAAAGAAGAGATTCCTACGGTACTTTTCTGCCTAATATATTGATAAAGTATACCTTTTCGGACAAATATGATCTAAGCCTCAACTATAACCGCAGCATATGGAGACCCTGGTACTCGGAATTCAACCCTTTCCTGATTCCTGATATCAACGGAACCTATTCAAGAGGAAACTTAAATCTGAATCCCAACCCCAATGACAGGCTTTATATGAAATTTGGAATCCTGAAGAAATATTTTATCTCTGCAAGATACATGTATACCGACCAGGATTATTGGACGACCTATGTGACAGAGAATGGAAGAACGGTGTCGCTGCCGGGAAATTTCGATGGAAAGGTTCAGAAATATTATATTTTTGCCAATACCAACCAGAACTTTCTTAAAAATAAGCTGAATGTGAATGTTGGATTCGGATGGTATTATATTGATAATAAAGACTTTAATCAGAAAAATGATCTGAAAGGTAAAAATTATATCAATTATTGGGGCGGATCTGCCAATTTATCATACACGAATCTTTTTAATAAAAATATTAACCTGAGTGCCTGGATGGAAGTGGCTAACCAGAATAACGGTAATTCATATGCCAATAACACCAACGTGTTCCACAATATTTCTGTCACAAAAATATTTCCAAAAACACAAATGGAACTCAGTATGCAGTTGATGAATATTTTCAAAAGGCCATATGCTGACACCACAACCTATAGTCCGGATGGAACTTTTAGAAATTATTCATTATGGGACTGGTACGGGGTTTCCCTTACTTTCGTAAAGCGTTTCGGAAACCAGAAAGTGAAAGAAAATACGAAAACCGACGTTGAAAAAAACTCAGGTGGAGGAAAATAGGTCTTAATTTGTTAGATGTGTAAGCGGATGTCCTTTAGGAATCCGCTTTTTTTCTTCTATACATCGGTAAGGTGCTTCTGGTATGCGGAATTAGTTCTATTACTTTAGCCTCACGCAGATCAGACAGATTCCGCAGATAAAAAGTGCTAAATTATAGGGAGAGAATCAAGAACATCAGATATTGTTTGCGGTGGCACAGAGCATGCTGCTTTCAAATCGATTGCTCATCCATATTGCTTTGTAGCGACTTCGTTGCTTTTCTTTAACGTTAGAATTCCAGAAACTTTGCATTTAATTTTAATATCATGGAGACTACAGAAATCTTCCTGATTATAAAGAAATCTGCTCAATTTTCGCAATCTGCGAGATGAAATAAATACAGTCAGACTGAACACAACGCAAAAAAAACAGATCCCCAACCAGGAATCTGTTTTTTTATGTATAAAGAAACTACAAGAGTGAATGTTCAGAATAAATTTTCCACTCTCAAAGCTTATTGCAGGGTAAACTTCACTTTCGTTTTTATGGCATCTGAAGAACTTCCGATCAGGGCCTCAAAATCTCCCGGCTCAGCTACCCAGTCATGTTTTTGAGGGTCAAAATAACTCAATGCAGACTTGTCGATCGTAAAGGTCACCTCCTTTTGTTCGCCCGGATTTAAATATACTTTTTCAAACCCTTTCAACTCTTTGGCAGGGCGGGGAACAGAGGCTTTCAAATCACTGATATAAAGCTGGGCTACTTCAGCACCTGCTTTTTTGCCGGTATTTTTAACGCTCACTGTGAAAGTGATACTGCCATTTTGGTCCATTACCGTTTTGTCCGCTTTTGCTTTTCCAAATTCAAAAGTAGTATAGCTTAAACCGTATCCGAAACTGAATAAAGGTTTGATGTTTTTGGTATCATGCCAGCGGTAGCCCACAAAAATACCTTCATTGTAGGTAATATTGATCGGGTTTTTCTGGTCTTTTCCTTTTCCTGCCGCAAACTCGTCCTTCTGACCCGGATATTCTCCAAGCTGATGAGCCGAATTATCTTCAAGCTTAACCGGAAAAGTAAACGGAAGCTTTCCTGAAGGATTAGCATCTCCCGCCAAAACCGCAGCAATGGAATTTCCAGCTTCAGAACCCAGATACCAGGCCTGAACAATTGTAGGTACTTCCTTTACCCAGGGCATAGCTACTGCATTGCCAGAAACCAATACCACTGCAAGATTCTTATTGGCTTTAGCTAAAGCAGAAATTACCTGATCCTGATGGTAGGGAAGGCCATAGCTTTTTCTGTCATTGCCTTCACTATCCTGGAAATCGGCCTTATTCAACCCTCCTACAAAGATCACGTAGTCTGATTTTTTAGCCAGCTCTACCGCTTCGTCCAGCAGTTCTTTCTCAGAACGGTTGTCTTTCAGATCCTGTCCGGATTTTACACCATTATATTCACCGCCAATATCTCCTACATAGCCTCTTGCATATTGTACGTCAGCCTGCTTTCCAAATCTGGATTTGATTCCGTCCAATGGCAGGGTTTCATACTTTACCTTTAATGAAGACGAACCTCCGCCAACAGTCATGATTTTAATGGCATTTTCACCGATAACAGCTATTTTCTTAGCCTTATTAACGTCAATGGGAAGAACATTTTTATCATTCTTTAATAAAACAATTCCTTCTGCCCCAATTTCTTTAGCTATCGCTTTATGCTCTTCAGAAGCTATATTTCCGAAGGGTTTATTTCGGTTCATTGTGGTCTTATACGCAAGGCGAAGAAGTCTTGTTACTTTATCGTCTAACTCTTTGGTTCCTACTTTTCCAGATTTGATCAGATCTAAATAGGGTTTCGCCAGGAAATAGTTATCGTAGGCATTTTTTGTTCCTGCAGAAAGACCATTGGTCCAGGTTCCGAACTCAAGATCCAGGCCGTTGTGAATCGCCTGTTCCGTATTGTTTACAGCTCCCCAGTCGGATACCACTACACCTTTGTAATTCCATTCTTTTTTCAGAATATCATTTAAAAGATACTGATTCTGACTGGCATACTGACCTTTGTACATATCATAAGCCCCCATAATGGTCCAGGAATCACCCTCTGTGACCGCCGCCTTGAATGGAGGAAGATAAATTTCGTAAAGGGTTCTGTCGTCTACATTCACATTGCTGGTATGGCGGAACATTTCCTGATTGTTCAGGGCAAAATGTTTAACTGAAGTGGCTACACCATTAGATTGTACCCCTTTGATATAAGGAACCACCATTTTTGAGGTCAGATAAGGGTCTTCACCCATGTATTCAAAATTTCTACCATTCAGAGGAGTTCTATAAATATTGACACCGGGCCCCAGTAGAATGTCTTTCTTTCTGTAACGGGCTTCTTCTCCCAATGCCTTACCATAGTTCCAGGACATTTTCTTATTCCAGGTAGCTGATAAAGCGGTAAGGGCAGGGTAGGCGATAATGGAGTCATTGGTCCATCCGGCCTGGTCCCATTCATCCCACATCACTTCAGGACGTACCCCATGAGGTCCGTCAGTAGTCCAGAATTCAGGGATTCCTAATCTTGGAACACCGGGAGAGCTGAATTTTGACTGGGCGTGAAGCATCGCTACTTTTTCTTCCAGCGTCATTCTGGAAAGAGCATCCTGGATACGCTGTTCTACAGATTTTGATTCATCTAAATAAACGGGAGTAGTGTTCTGGGCCATATAAGAAACAGAAATAAAGGTGAATAAACTTACAATGGCGGTTTTCTTTAACATATTGCCTTTTTATTGGATTGAAGCAAAAATAAACAAAATTTTTATATTATCTCAAATTGAGAAAATAAATTTTGAGACATAAAAAAACTGCCTACAGAATTGTGACAGAATTTTTTAGAAGGGAAAGATGCTGGGTAATGTTAGCTTTGAAGTCAATAGTCAATTTTGTTTTACCTGGGAATCGAAAATAATGTTAAACTTTTAACCCAAATTTCATGCCCCGAAACTCTTAAACTCTCAAACCCTCAAACTCATTACCATCCTTTCACAGCTCCTCCTTTGAAAACTTCCAAGGCCTTCTTTTCCACTTCATCAGATTGATAAGCTTTAACGAAGTTTTTTACCTTCTGGCTGTTCTTGTTATCCTGTCTTGTCACAACAAGGTTAACATAAGGAGAGTCTTTATCTTCTTTGAAAATACCTTGCTTTTCCGAATCCAATCCGGCCTGTGCCGCAAAATTATTATTGATGATTCCTACCACAACATCCCTGTCATCCAAAACCCTTGGGATTTGTGCTCCTTCAATCTCCATGATTTTCAGTTGCTTGGGATTTTCTGTAATATCGGTAACCTTTGGAAGCAATCCAACCCCTGCTTTTAGTTTCAGTAAACCGTTTTTCTGCAATAGCAGTAAAGAACGTCCACCATTGGTAGGGTCATTGGGAATCACAATCGTGCTCTCATTTTGCAGCTGACTGAGATTTTGGATCTTCTTTGAATAAGCGATGATAGGGTATACAAATGTATTCCCTACAATGGCAAGATTATATCCTCTTTGTTTTGATTGTTCAGCTAAATAAGGAGCGTGCTGAAAAGCGTTGGCATCAATATCTCCATTCATCAAAGCTTCATTGGGAACTACATAATCATTGAAAGGAATCAGCTCCACTTCAAGGTTATACTTTTCCTTTGCGACCTTTTTTGCTACTTCAGCCACTTCCTGCTCGGGTCCGTAAGTAATTCCTACCCGGATAAAGTTCGGATCATCCTTTCTCCCTGAACAAGCACTGAAAAGAAGCACTCCGGCAGCGATGAATCCTAAAATCTTTATTTTTTTCATCCTATTCTTTTTAATTTATAATGGAGTTAAAATAGTAAAATTACAAAAGCAAAACCATCTCTCTTACTCTAAAACTCTATAACCCTCAAACTCATCTATGGTCAAACCTCTTAGAAAGCCTGTCTCCCATAAACTGGATAATAAATACCAAAAGTACAAGTAATACCAATACCGTATTCATGATCACAATATCATAGCCAATGTATCCATACTGGTATCCAACCTGTCCCAATCCACCGGCACCCACAGCACCACCCATCGCAGAATACCCTACTAATGTGATTAACGTAATGGTTGCATTATTAATCAATGAAGGAAGGGCTTCAGGAAGTAAAACCTTTCTGATGATCTGAAAAGGGGAAGCGCCTAATGCTCTTGCTGTTTCTATTAATCCATGAGGAACTTCAATAAGGCTGTTTTCAACCAATCTTGCAATAAAAGGTGCTGCTCCCACACTTAATGGAACCAACGCTGCATTCACTCCAATGGATGTTCCTGCCAAAACCCTTGTGAAAGGGATCATCCATACAATTAAAATGATGAATGGGATGGCCCGGAAGATATTGACAATAATGGATAATGCCCTATAGTAGATAACATTTTCCAACAATTGTCCTTTCCTTGTTAAAAATAAGAGTATCCCAACGGGGAGCCCTAAAACAAATCCAAAAAATCCGGATACGAACGTCATATAAACTGTTTCCCAGGTTCCTTTTGCCAAAAGGGCAAGTACTGCATCACTAAGCATATCCTTTTACTGTATTTTGTATTTTATTCTGATTAAAATAATAGATGGCTTTTTGGTTTTCCTCAGCCTCTCCCTGAAGTTGCAAAAGTAGTTTACCAAAATTAGAATTCCCAAAATATTCTACATCTGCTTTCAAAAGTTTGTAAGGGATTTTGTGTTCATTGTATAAGGCTGAAAGAATCTGTTCAACACTTATGGTTTCGTTAAGTTCTATTTCGACCAGTGGAAATAAACCTTCCTGAGGCTCTTTCTGTAGTCTGCTATTAAGTTCCTGTGGCAGGGTCATGACGTCTGAATTTATAAATTGTTGGATCACCGGATTTTCCCGGTTTGAAATGATCTCACTTAAAGTTCCTTTGGCTAATAGTTTTCCTTTGTCGATCACTGCAACGTGATTACAAACTGCTTTAATGACTTCCATTTCGTGAGTAATCAAAAGAATCGTAATCCCTAATCTCACATTAATATCCTTCAGGAGCTGTAAAATTGATTGGGTGGTAACCGGATCCAGGGCACTGGTTGCTTCGTCGCAAAGCAATAGGTGAGGATCATTGGCTAAAGCCCTTGCGATGGCCACTCTTTGTTTCTGTCCTCCGGAAAGACTTTTTGGGTAATCATGGGCTTTATCCTCAAGACCTACAATTTTCAGTAATTCATTGACTTTGTTATTGATTTGATCTTTGCTGGTGTGATCCAGTTCCAGGGGAAGTGCTATATTATCAAAAACCGTTCTTGAAGAAAGAAGGTTAAAATGCTGGAAGATCATTCCTATTTTCTTACGTTCTCCGGCTAGCTGCTTTGAACTTAGTTGGGTGAAATCTTTTCCGTTAATAATTATTTGCCCTTCGTCCGGTCTTTCCAACAGGTTAACCGTCCGGATCAGGGTGCTTTTTCCTGCACCGGAAAATCCTATAATTCCAACGATATCTCCTTTTTCTATATTGAGACTCACCTTATCCAAAGCTTTAAAAGACTGCTTTTTCTGGTGAAATGTTTTTGATATGTTTCTGATTTCTATCATTCTGATATGTATGCTGTTAAATTGGCTGATATCGCTTGCCTGTTTTATTTAAAAATCTTCTAAGTCTTCTTAGTTTGACCTTCGACCGTTTTGAAAGTTTGAAGTATTTGGTGACATTAGTCAACAAGACTCCAAGCAATATGATTGACAAACCATAGAGCTGACCTCCATTGATGCTTTGATGGGCAACAATCCAGCCTGCAATCACTGTTACGATAGGATTAATGTAGGTATGGGTGCTTACCAAGGCAGCGGGTTTCACGGACAGAAGCCAAATGTACGACAAATAAGCGACTATCGATCCAAAGAAAATCAAAAACAGGACACCCAGCCAGGCAGATAAAGGAACCGCTGAAACCGAAAAATCAGTCCATTCTTTCCGTACAAAAGCAATAAAGAAAGAGGCCAGTCCTGCTACAATAAGCTGCTGGGCAATATTCATCAATGTGGATTGGGAAGCAGGATTTTTCTTGGAATATAAAGAGCCCAGGACCCAGGCCACAGAACTTAATCCAAGGACTATAAATGCAGTGGTACGAAGGTGGCTGTCCACAGAGGCATGAGCCGCACTACTTCCTTTTAAAAAGAATACCAGCCCAATAAAACCAATGATAAGGCCTATTGGGATAAATTTGTCTGAAAAATAATATTTCCAGTTTTTTCTGTCGATGGCAATGAACCAAAATGGACCGGTTGCTATGGAAATGGCTGCTTCTGAAGCGGTCACATACTGTTCTCCCCAGGCCACAAGGCCTGTTCCTCCTGTAAGAATCAAAATACCTGTCACCGCATTTTTTTTCCAGTTGGTTAAGGAATTTGCCTTCTCTCCCTTCGACAGAAGATAGCAGATCATTAGAATTCCTGCTACAAGAAATCGTAATCCGGAAAGAATGAATGGCGGAAAACCTTTTAAGCCAAATGAAATAGCTAAAAACGTAATTCCCCATATTACATAAATGTTGGTAAACGCTACCGGAACCAACCATTTGTTTTTAGAAGTGCTCATTTTTATTTTTTAATGTTGTTTGTTATCAAAAAAAAGGCCCTACACGTGGTAGGGCCTTTAAAAATATATCATATAAAAGTAAGGTCAACCACAGGAGTCTTGATGCACAGGCATGCACATAGGGTTCATCATTTTTTTAATGATGTGTTTTATTGTTGCATTATTCTTTGTTTCTATGCCCATCTTGTTTTATTTCCTGAATACGTTTGCAAATATAGAATATAATTTTTATTAGTCTACTAAAAATATAGACTTTTTGATATTAATTTATTATTAATGAATTTAATCGATTTAAAATCAAGTATTTGTGTGTTGTTTTGTTTTCGGTTAGCAAGATTTAATTTTGTTGTTTATGCTTTTTTGTTTGAATATAGGGTAGTAAATGACCTTATGAAATAGTTAAAATATGTTTTAATTTTTAGGGATTTTGCAAAACTACTGTTGCCGGATGTATTCAGTAAGCTTTGACATTTATTAAACTAGTTAAATGTGCAGGATTTTCATTGGCGTTAATTTAGCATCAAAATCAAAGACATGGAAAACCGAATATTAGGTCTGCATCATATTACTGCCATTGCAGACCATGCTAAAAGAAATTTAGATTTTTATACCCAGGTATTGGGCGTAAGACTCGTGAAGAAGACTGTTAACTTTGACGATCCGGGAACCTATCATTTTTACTTTGGAAATGAAACCGGAACTCCGGGAACCATTCTTACCTTCTTTCCATGGGAAGGAATTGGTAAGGGGAGCAACGGAAGTGGTATGGCCACTCATATAGGATATGCAGTACCTAAAGGAAGTCTCGGCTTCTGGAAAAATCGCCTGGAAAGTTTTAATAGTAAAGTAGAAGAAGGAGAGATCTTTGGTGAAAAGCTGATTTCTTTTACAGATCCGGACGGCCTCCAGTTGCAGTTTATAGAACCATCAGGAGATGACAGCAGAAAAGTATGGACAACAGACGATATTAAAGACGAGCACGCTTTAAAAGGGTTTCATAATGTAACTTTGACATTACGAAAGGCAGATCCTACCATGAAAGTGTTAACTGATATTCTCGGGTATGATCTTCAAAAACAGGAAGGTGAAAGATACAGATTGGCGACAAATGCTATTGACACTGCTAATCTTGTAGATATTATTGAAAATGATAAAATTCCGGCAGGAAGAAATGCTGCAGGAACCAATCATCATATTGCTTTCAGGGTGAAAGATGACAATATCCTGATGGAGTATCGGGAAAAAGTATTATCTGCTGGATTAAGCATCACTCCGAAAGTTAACAGAGACTATTTCTATTCGCTGTATTTCCGTGAACCGGGTGGTGTATTGTTTGAAATAGCGACTGATAATCCAGGATTTACCGTAGACGAACCCTTGGATGAACTTGGTTCTCACCTGAAACTTCCGGCACAATATGAAGGAATGCGGGATAAAATTGAAGGAGTATTACCGAACTTATCATAGATCATTCATGAATTATGATAAAGATGCTAATTTTGAATTATAATTAAAATAATAAAAAATGGAAAGAACAGAAATTGTTTTAGAAGGAAGAAAAGGAGAAATCCAACTTTTCTCAGATGATCAGAAAGCAGGAAAAATGGATATTTCGGTCATTGGAAAAAAGCTAACCGTATACCATACTGAAGTTAATCCTGAATATGAGGGAAAAGGATTTGCTAAAATTTTACTGGAAAAACTGGTTTCCTATGCAAGGGAAAATGACCTGAAAATTTCACCGTTATGTCCTTATGTACATGCGCAGTTCAAACGTCATCCGGAAGAATATGCTGATGTGTGGATGAAGGGAGACTAATGATAAGCTTGATGGTAGGAGAGTTTGAGAATAAAAGATGTTTAGAGAAAACCTGCTTATACACTTCAACCTCTTTTGCCTCATATCTTCTTTGTCTGTCACAATAACCAATTAACAACAATTACAACAATGAAACTTATTACAGGGCTGCACCATGTTACAGCCATTACCGGCAATGCACAGGAGAATATAGACTTTTACACCGGGGTTCTGGGACTTCGGTTAGTCAAAAAAACAGTTAATTTTGATTATTCAGAAGTTTATCACTTTTATTTCGGAGACGAGTACGGAACACCGGGAACTATTATGACGACTTTCCCGTATGGTAAAGATCTTATTAATGGGAGACATGGAAAAGGAATGCTGAATACCACTGCCTTTTCAGTTTCAATAGAGGCCCTGGATTACTGGATGAACCGTCTTGATCAGTTTAATATCAACTATAAACAGCCGCAACAAAGATTTTCGGATGAGGTCTTTATTTATCTTGAAGATTTTGACGGACTTGGCCTTGAACTCGTTTTCAATAGTAAAGATGAAAGAAAAGGATATAAGAACGGCTATATTCTTGATGGCTATACTCTTAAGGGAATTCATCACGTGGAAATATGGCTCGATGCATACGAAAGAACCGCAGCGCTGCTGACCACTCAGATGGATCACAAAATCATCAGCGAAACCCCAGACAGGTTGAGACTGGGAACAGAAGATCTTCCCGGAAAATATGTTGATTTGTTAAGCACTCCCAGTGCCTTAAAGGGACTTGCCGGAAGAGGTACAGTACATCATGTGGCTTTTGCCACTCCGGATGCAGCGACACAGCTGGAGATGGTGGAAAGATTAAATGCGTATGGATTGGAGCATACTGAGGTAAAAGACCGTAAATACTTTACTTCTGTATACTTTAAAGAACCGGGAGGCGTATTATTTGAAATTGCAACATCAGGTCCGGGGTTTGATGCAGATGAAGAGCTGGCATTTTTGGGTGAAGATCTTCAGCTGCCACCACAATTTGAAGAGCAGCGACCCCATTTAACTGAAGTTCTTCCGAAAATAAATTATCCAACCGAAAAATACAGATAGAAGTAATCATGAGCCATACTTTAAATATAAAAACAGCAGGTCTCCCATTGAAGCAGGCAGAAAAAGCCTTAATTATGATCCATGGCCGCGGAGGAAGTGCGCAGGATATTTTGAGCCTTTCACAACATTTGAATGTCAAAGATTATGCAGTGCTGGCGCCGCAGGCTTTGAATCATACCTGGTATCCCTATTCATTTATAACCCCTGTGGATCAGAACGAACCGTGGTTATCATCAGCTCTTGAAATGGTGGGGGAAACGGTGAAAGCAGCTGTAGATGGTGGAATTAAGCCTGAAAATATATACTTTTTCGGTTTCTCCCAGGGCGCTTGTCTTACGCTGGAATTTTTAGCCAGAAATGCACAGAGATATGGGGGGGCGGTTGCTATTATCGGTGGGGTAATTGGTGATAAGATCAATCGTGAAAATTATAAAGGTGATTTTGCCGGAACTCCTGTTTTCCTGGGGACCAGCAATCCCGACTTTCATGTTCCTGTAGAAAGGGTATATGCAACGGCCAATATCTTTAAAGAAATGAATGCGGAAGTAACTGAAAAAGTTTATGCTAATTTCGGACATTCTATCAATGAGGAGGAAATGGAACTTGCCAATTCAATTATATTTAAATAAGTAAATTTAACCACAAAAGATTTGTAACACTTAAGTTTTTGAAAGATAAAAGTGAAGCGTTGAGAAGAACATATAAGTTTAGGGTCAAAGATTTTTCATGGAACAGTATGTTGTTATACGGGGCAGCTCTATTTGCCATAACACCTGTGTACATCTGCGTAATCTGTGGGAAAAATAAAATCATAAAAGATTTGTAACACTTAAGTTATTTAAGTTACAAAGCTTTGTGAATAGAAAGTACAATAAAGTCTAATGAAAATCTTTGATTTTCTTCTAAAGTGAACTTAATATTTTACCGGAATTGTAAATTACTGAAGTGAACTTAAGTGTTTAAGTAAGTTTTTTATTGGCTTATTTGATTAAAAAAAATCTGCGTTATCTGCTCAATCTGCGAGAACATAATGATATGTGTAGATCTGCGTAATCTGTGGGAAAAATAAAATCACAAAAGATTTGTAACACTTAAGTTATTTAAGTTACAAGCTTCGTGAATAGAAAGTACACTAAAGTCGAATGAAAATCTTTGATTTTCTTCTAAAGTGAACTTAATATTTTACCGGAATTGTAAATTACTGAAGTGAACTTAAGTGTTTAAATAAATTTTTATTGGCTTATTTGATTAAAAAAAATCTGCGTTATCTGCTCAATCTGCGAGAACATAATGATCTGTGTACATCTGCGTAATCTGTGGGAAAAAAAATCACAAAAGATTTGTAACACTTAAGTTATTTAAGTTACAAGCTTTGTGAATAGAAAGTACACTAAAGTCGAATGAAAATCTTTGATTCTTCTAAAGTGAACTTAATATTTTACTCGAATTTTAAATTACTGAAGTGAACTTAAGTGTTTAAATAAGTTTTTTATTGGCTTATTTGATTAAATAAAATCTGCGTTATCTGCTCAATCTGCGAGAACATAATGATATGTGTAGATCTGCGTAATCTGTGGGAAAAATAAAATCACAAAAGATTTGTAACACTTAAGTTATTTAAGTTACAAGCTTTGTGAATAGAAAGTACAATAAAGTCTAATGAAAATCTTTGATTTTCTTCTAAGGTGAGCTTAATATTTTACCAGAATTGTAAATTACTGAAGTGAACTTAAGTGTTTAAATAAATTTTTATTGGCTTATTTGATTAAAAAAAATCTGCGTTATCTGCTCAATCTGCGAGAACATAA
>NZ_QNVV01000030.1 GCF_003384725.1 Chryseobacterium pennipullorum | reverse complement strand
CTCCACTACACCCGGAACCACCCCCGCCGCAGCCACTCCCTCCGCCATCATTATTTTGTTTATCCTTTTTATCCGGATTAGAAACGTCATGATCACCTACTATGGAGCTGATAACACTCAAAATGAAAATAATAGCAAACACTACTGCGGTCACCAGCAGCCCGGTAAACCCTGTACCGTCTGTACATGAATATAACAGCAGTACCAGTAGAACCGGTGAAAAAAACACCGTCTTTTTCAGCCAGGATTTCCAATCTGATTTTTTCCTGAGTTCTTTCCAGATTTCTTTGGGAGCCTCTTGTTGAAAAACTTTCCGGTAATTTTGTAAAGTGTCCTCGAACCAGTTTTGATGTTTATCCTTTTCTGTTGGTCCGCCTTTAGAAGGATGATGATGAAGTGCTCTCTTTAAAACATGAGGACAAAACTCTTCCCAATAATTCTGGGTATAGATCAGGTGCATATGCCATACTTTATCTACTATTTTACTCGGTGAAGCACCGTTGGGAAGAATACAGCAGAGATACACGAATTTTTTGTATTCTTCGATCGCTTTTTGGCAAAAATCAAGGCTCCAGTTTTCTTCTTTTGCAAGCTTTTTTGAGAAAGGAAAATCAGCATCAGGAGCGTCTAATGAAAATCCATGGATTCTGTTCCATAGAGATTCGTCTTGTAATACCATTTTTGTTTCCATTGCTTTAACTTTTATTTTTCTATTCAAATATCTTTGCTTTCTACAATATAAAAATCTTTAAAAGGTCTTTTTCGGGTGGATAAAAGTCTTAAATTCGTCTTGCGTATTTATACGGATCCGATCCAAATTAATTGTTATGAAAAAAGAAGATATTCTGCATCTTGAGAAGCTTATGAACTTCCTAAGCCGTCATTTTCTTAAGAAAAACCATTGGGAAGATGTCACAAAAACTGAATGGTCTTATATAGGTCTGGAACTCAATGATCTTATTACCAGCCATTATTCTGACAAGGGAATCCAGAAAGCGCCGGATCAGCTGGGAACCAATTACTTGTATGAACATCTGATCATCAACAAATTAAAAAAATTCCAGCTCAATGAAAATGCCGTTTTAAGCCGGCCGAATCTTGCCAAGCTGACTCTTATCGTGAGTGTACTTGGCTATTCAAGCTATATTGATTTCATCAATGCGAATACGGAGTCTTTCAATTTCAGCGATCTGAGAATTGATATGAATAATGTCAAAATGAATACCGCTCTTCTGGACCGTCTGGTAGGCTGCTGGTATTCCTACAACAGAAATCTTCCGGACAATCCACTGCTGGCAAAGGAAGACCGTATATGGCGTTCCGCTATGGAGATCTACAAGTCCGAAACTACGGGAGAATATTTTATAGAAAGAAGCGGTGGTGACCATCACAAATATTTCGGTAAAGTGACCGCGTATTCAGACTATGTTTTTATCATTATGAACAGCAATACGTTTATCCGGCAACGTCACTTTATATCAAGGATCAAAGACATCAAGGAGAAGCTTAAAAATCCTGAATATAAGCTTCATGAGCTTCACTTTATCAGTACCTGCATCAGTTTCAACCAGGAGCCTATCGCGTTATTTGAAATTTTCAGGAAAGCAGAAAGAAAAAGTTTTATTTCAGATTCCATCAGCTTCCCTATTGATAGTGATGAAATTCCCGAATCGATTATCAAACAACTTGAAGATACTGAATCTAACCGAATAGATTACAGATAGTAACCATAAATGTTTTATAACGAGAAGCCAATTGACTGTTTATTTTTGATCACAACACAAAAGCTTTCTTAGTCGTTTTTCTGCTATGTAAAGAATACTTTTATTGATTCAAAATCAGTATTTTACAGCAATAATTAGCTAATTTGATGGTTCTAAAATGAGCCCTCAATAGTTTTGCCCATGGAATATTATGAATTGTATGAAGTTTTGAAAAGTCATTTTGATCCTGGAAAGCCTTTTGTGGAAATAGAGGAACTTAACCTGACGATGGAATCTATTCCTTTCGAATCTCAGGTTTCTGATCTTTTGTACGGCCCGGAAAAGTCCAGCTGCCCTCAACATCATCAAAATCTGGAAATTCATGTGGATGCTTACCAGACCTGCCATCATGCTTCCGTAGACATCAAGGATTTCGATATAGAATGCAATAAAAAATTCAAATATCATATCCTTAAAAGAGCCGACATCAGTACCGCCACAGGCTGCATTCTCTTTTTTCACGGGCTGAATGAGAAGAGATGGGACAAATACCTGCCATGGGCTTATGAGCTGGCCCAGCGAACCCACAAGGCTATTATCCTGTTTCCGATCGCCTTTCATATGGATCGTGCAGAGCCGATGTGGAGTAACCGCCATCATATGATGGAAGTCGTCAGCATCCGAAAGGCAAAATACCCCGGCAATACGAATTTTTCTTATGTAAATGCTGCCATAAGTTCCAGACTGGAAGCTCATCCACAAAGAATCTTCTGGTCTGGCCTTCAGACTTACTCTGATACGATTGATATTGTAAAAGATATTAAAAACAACCGGGTCAAAAGCATCTCTCCGGATGCAGAGGTAGATCTTTTTGGCTATTCCATAGGCTCTTTTTTATCGCTGATCATCAAAATGGCGGATCCGGAAGGTTTGTTTTCCCAGTCCAGGGTTCTCTGTTTTTGCGGGGGTATGACCATTGACAGGATGTTTCCGATATCCAAATACATCATGGATACCCGCGCGACCATTACGATGCAATCTGTCTTTACGGAATTATTAAGTTCTGATTTCAAATCAGATCCACGTTTAAAGCATTATCAGAACGATGGTCTGCATCCTCATGAGAGCTGGTTCAAGAAAATGCTCAGGTATAATTATTTTCAGAAGGAAAGAGAAGAAAGAATCCGCGAGATTCAGTCGCAGATCAAAGGGTATGTGCTCGAAAAGGATCTGGTAGCCCCCCCAATGGAAGCTCTGAATACGTTGAAAGGAGGTTACCGTGATATTGATGTGGAAGTAGAAATAAAAGACTTTCCGTATGAATACTCTCATATGACTCCCTTCCCGTTGTCTTATCAACACAAGAAGGAAGTAACAGAAGCTTTTCGTCAGTTTGCAGAATCTGCAGGAAGCTTTTATAGCCAACGGACTCTTCGGTAGGTTTCTTTTACATTATGAAGGATAAAAGAGGGTGAGAAACAGCTTAAAAATTAAGAATAAAAGATCCATGGCCAGTATTTTTTATGAGTTTAACGAAAACCATTGTAAGTTACACGGGATCAGAAATTAAGCTAAAAATAGTTACCCTACAAGCCAATCTTTAAAATCTTTCACCCGGTCTCTGCTTACCGTAATTTCTTCCTGGGGCTGAAACTCCAGGTCGACCTTATAATACGGAGAGGTATGAATATTTTTGATGTGCTCTGAGCTGACGATAAACTGTCTGTTGACCCTGAAAAACTTTTTGTCATCCAATACCTCTTCCAATTCGTCCAGCGTAAAATCTGAAGGGTATGTGCGGTCTTCTGTCTGTAGGTAAACAATTTTGTTTTCGCTGAAAAAACAGCTGATCTCCTGGGCCTGTACGATTTTCAGGTTGTATCCTATTTTGACCAGAACTCTGGAAAGTGTGGATTTTTCTTTCCGGATTAACTGCTTGATATCCTGAGATCCTACTGTATTGCTGGCAGGAATGAATGATTTAAACTTCTCCACCGCACCCGCCAGATCTTCATCCAGTATAGGTTTAAGCAGATAGTCTATGCTGTTCAGCTTGAAGGCCTTCAGGGTATACTGATCAAAAGCAGTGGTATAGATGATAAATCCTTTCGTAGGAACTTTCTCAAAGATATCAAAGGACAGCCCATCTCCTAAAACAATGTCCGAAAAAATCAGTTGGGGATGTTCATTTTCAGAAAACCAGGTAATACCTTCTTCTACTGATTCTATTTTTGCAACTACTTCAATTTCAGGAAAGGTATTCAGCATTCTTTCTAATTTTCTGGAAGCGGGTTTTTCATCTTCAATAATTACGGTTCTGATCATTGGTTTCATGGTTCTGTGGGTAAATCGGGGACTAAAATTAAATAAAAAAGGGGTATTTTTCTACGATCCGCTAAAATATTTTTGGTTTTCCTTTCTCTTCTTCCATCAGCTGCTTTATTTTTTTCTCCTCCCAATCTTTCCCTACTCCGAATACACTGACAGCATGAAATGCAACGCCTATTCCCCATCCAAGCATCGGCCAGAAAAACCATAAATGTTCAGGAGAGGTCAGCAGGTTTAATATGGCCAAAAAAGGAATAATAATACAATAGGAAGCAAGGTTTCCATAAAAGTCTTTTAATGCTTTTACTCTTTTTGAAGCTTTTTTGTAGGCTAATGTTTCTTTATCAAATGAAGTTTCCATAATCGTTGTTTTTAAGTTTATGTTTTATTTTTCTGATTCAAAAGTAGGACAGAAAACAGCCTCAAATCAATTTTATATCACCGAATGGTAGAATATGATATCCGAATGGTAAAAACTCAGGAGTAAAGGACTTCTGCTTTTTTCCGGGACTGTTTAAAGCAGTCTGCAGGTCTTCTCTAATAGATAAATGGAATGAGTTTCTTTGTTTTCTTTCTGTACCCGGTGTATTCTTCTCCGAACTCTTCTACCAAAGCCTGTTCTTCTATTTTGATGCGGTAAGCAAAGGCTAAAAAGGGCGGAACAAAAGCAAAAATCAGCGACAGCCAGTTATTTAAGTAGAGACCAAGTCCCAGAGAGGTCATCAGGGAAAATGCATAGGAAGGATGTCTGACATACCGATAAAAGCCTTCTTTTTTAATTTTATGGTCCTGCCTGATTGTTACATCTACTGTAAAATATTTGCCTAATGATCTTATGATCATGAATCTCAGAATGATGCCGATAAGGATGAATAATTCTCCGATATACAAAATCCAGTTTTGCGCTGTGATGGGCAACGCAGTACAGTAAGAAACCGTCACCGATGCTGCAATAGAAAACGGAATAGCCAGCCAAAGAATATTAAGTGAAGATTTGTCTTTATTTTTGAGGTCGTCTTTCCCTGATTTCAGTATGTTTTTGTAGAGGAATTCGCTGAGAAACCAGGCGGCCATGGAGAGGTAGAAAATGATTTGTAAAGCGTTCATGATATTCTGTTTATGATTAACTGCTTATGATGGGTTTTCAGCTGATAACAGCGGTCAGTTTTTTTCTTTATCGATGAGTTCTCTGATCTTTGCTTCCTCCCATTTTTTAATAAAGCCGGTCCTGGATATAAAAATGATAACTCCATGAATCAGAAGGCCGATTCCCCAGAAAGTCGCTGTCAAGAAGTTTTTAAACTGAAAATAACTTTCTCCGGGCTTCAGCGCTGTAAAATTGTACCAGACAATAATCATATTAACAAGCACATAAATGAACAGATGGCTGTAAAAGCCCCTTAATCTTTCGACCTGCCTCTTTGCCTGCTGATATTGTATATCATCTTCGTTGAACGTTTCCATTGCTTTTATTTTTGTTTGTTCATGATTTCCCTGATCTTTTTTTCCTGCCAGGCCTCTCCGATCCCAAAAACCTTAAATGCATGGGAGGCGACACCAATCCCCCATCCCAACACCGGAAACCAAAACCAATGATTCCGGCTTTGCGTGACGAGATTGATAAAGACCAAAAAAGAACAGACAATACAGTACGAAATCAGATTGGTATAAAACCCTTTGATTTCTTTTACCCTCTTCTGTGCCTTTTTATAGGCTTTATACTGGCCATCCGGTTCAGTACTGATTACATTAGGTTTGGTTGCCAGTACCGGAAGCTTTACTTTAAAATAGTCTTCAGATTTTTCAATAAATACATTTCTCTTCGTAAGCAGCGAATAGCGCTGCACAATATTAGACAAACCGATTCCCGAACTTTCCTTGATCTGTTCTCGCACTTGCAGGTTATTTTCAATGCAAAGAGCATCACCATCAGAGAAAATTCTTACTGTCAAGGGCCTTGAAGACGTTGCAAAATTATGTTTGATGCAGTTTTCAAGCAGCAGCTGAAGAGAAAGGGGAACAACATACTTTCTGAAATCTTCTTTTTTAACATCAAAAATAAAATCTACGCTGTCTTCAAATCTCGTTTTCAGAAGATCACAATAGGTTTTTGCAAATTCCAGCTCATCTTCTACGGTAACAGCCTCCTTATCTTTCTGTTCAAGGACATACCGGTAGATCTTTGACATGGAAGCCGTAAACTTCTGGGCCTGCTGAGGGTTTTCATCGATCAGTGAGCTTAAAACATTAAGTGAATTAAAAAGAAAATGGGGATCAAGCTGATTTTTCAGACTTTCGAACTGAGCATTGGCAGATTTTGCAATCAACTTCTGCTCCACGACTTCTTTTCTGGAAACCTTTTTAAGTTCCTCCATGAAGCCTTTGGCATGAAGAAATGCTGAAATAAGCAATGCAACATTGATCGTAAACCAATTTAGAAAGTTATATTTCCCCGAAAAAAACGCTTCAGTAGTCGCTCCTTTCTGAATGACTACGAAGTTGATATAGTTACAGAAATATACCAAAATAAAATTGGTGATGAAGATGGAGGCAATACTGATAAAGGCTCTTTTGGTGGTTGCTTCAGCCCACGGAATTTTTTTGTTCAGAAAAGTATTGAGTAAACCGTTAGCCCCTCCCAGCACAAAAGAATAGATGAAAGAAATCAGCAACGTATACAAAAAGTTCTCAAGATTCTTATTTTCTGTAAAAGCAAAAAACAAGAACATTGACACGGCTACTGAGACCCAAAATAATGTTATAATTTCCTTACGTTTCATGATTCTTTTTCTGCCTCAAAATTAGTTTTTAGTAAAGGTATCAAAAAGTATTTCTTACCGAATAGCTTATTTTCACTTCCGAACGGTAAAAACCTCCACAGTATGAAGGTCTTTATTTGGGAAAATCTCTGCATTCAGAGTGTTAATTTCCAGTTATTTTGTTTTTTCGGCAGGAAGGCTCAGGAAATACTCTGCTTCTGCCTTTCCCCAATTAGGATCCAGGACTGTTTTGGGTTTAAAAGCATTGAACTTTGCCAGTGCATCCTTAAACATTTCCACTCCTTTGGTTTTACTTCCTCCGTATTGTTCGGGCGTGAAATAGACATCTTCTGCTTTAATAAGCGCTACTCTGGGATTGTAGGGATCCAGTTTCTCTGCCTTATTAAGTTCTTCGGCTGCTCTCGCCCCATCCGTCATAAAGCGTTGCTGTGGATTGACCATCATGCGTAAGGAATATGCCATTTTCTGCAGCAGGTGAATTTCAGCATTATCTGCTCCAGCCAAATTCTGAGCCATTCCCAGATATTTTTCGGCCTCTGCTGCCACCCCGTCAAGAGCCTGCATATTGCCATTTCTCATCATGATTCTTCCTTTCTGAATTTGTGAAAACGCAGCATAATACTGGGGAAGCCATTGTGTACTTTCCTTACTTCCTATCCTCTGAAAATCGTTTCCCAATGCCTGGAAATCTTCAGGGGTCTTACAGGTTTCTATTTTCGCAATTTTCTCTGACATGATTTTTTCATAATCTGCCTGTGCAAAAGAGGTTAAGCTCATACAAGCTAAAGCAAAGCTTAAAAGGTATTTTTTCATAGTATTCAATTTTAAATGTGAGTTATATTGTTAATCGAAGGTATGTTTTTTATAGGTTATTATTGATAGCATCCTCCGTTTTATCCACTCCAAAACTTATAAAGACTCCAATGAAGACAAAGGTATTGATGGGTGGAACCACCGCAGAGCTTCTGGAGCCGTCAACGGAAAAATTGTATCCATATACGTTTTTCGAACCAAGAATATTGCTGATACTCAATACAAAGATAGGAAACGCTTTGGCGTCTTTTTTTCCAATATTAGGAAGATAGTTAAAACTAAGATTCAGGGTATTATAGTCTTTAAGCCTTCCTTCGTTTCTGGTATAGTTGATGGCTTTTCCTTCCTGAACTTCAGAGGCTATGTCATAGTACGGGCGGCCTTTGGCGTAGGTATAAGAAAGGTTGGCACCGAGTTTCCATTCCGGAATAAATCTCTTGACTACAGCAGAAAAAGTATGTTCGGCTGCGAAGCCGGGTTTCAGGCTCACCGGATAATTGAGAAAATCTCTTTTTGAGTCCAGAAAGGAATACGTCAGCCAGTAATCTATGTTTTTAAATGTTTTTTTGTTGTCTCTCCAGAATACCTCCAACCCTTTTGCATATCCATATCCATCATTATTAAAAGCAGTCTGAACCTGCTGGTTTTGTTCTTTTCCGGGCTGAATATTGAAGGTCTTGATCAGCTGGTCATATTTCTTATAAAAAGCTTCAAAACGCAAACTCCGTCCTTCCGAGCTTCTCAAAACCTGGAAAATATAATGCTGGGATTTCTGAAATCCAAGATTTGCCGGTCCATTAATGTATTTGCTTTCTGGATTCTGATAAAAAAGGCCATATGCTACATTGGCCGTCCATCTGTGATTCAACCGATATGCGAGTGCAAAACGGGGAGCGATGTTGCTTTTACCGAGATATGATGAGTTTTCCGCCCGCAGTCCGATCTTCGCTGAAAGTGCATTGCTAAAACCAAGATCTGTTTCCACAAAAGCAGACGAAATAAGGTCCCTGTAGTCTTTCTGTACTTCTCCGAAGTTGAGATTTTCATCTGCATTATTCAGTTCAAAACCACCTCTTATTGCACTGATCCGGTTAATCTTCCTTTCCAGAACCGTTTTGAAATTGAAGTAGTTCCCCTCGGTCAGCAATCTTGTTTTCCCCGATTCCTCATTATTGGTTTCTGTTGAAAAATTCAGGTCTGACCGGTTGTAGGAATATGAACCGCCCACATTGAGAAGATACTTTCCGAATTTTTGTCTGTAAGACAGATTGTGATAGGTATTTTTTCCTTTCAGCCGTATCACCCCGAAATCATAGTCCGGCTCCAGGCTTTCTGTTCTTACCCCCATGGTATTGGAATTGTACATTCCATAATACTTAAAAAATCCACCTGATTTTGTTTTAAATCTAACGTTAAAATCACCGTTGAATCCTTGCGGGGCATTGATAAAGTCTGTATTAAAATTAAAAACATTCTGCATTAGACTAAGCAATGAATAGCCGGCAGAAGCCCCGAAAGAGTAGTTTTTATTACTTCCCAGTTTTTGAAATCCCGCATTAAGGAAAATGGGAGAAACTCCAAAGTCATAGGAGCTCTGATCGGGAAGATCTACACTTTCCAGCATCAGTGCTCCGGACAGCGCCTGTCCATAAAGTGCTGAATAGCCGCCACTGGAAAAAATATTCCCTTTGAAAAGTGAAGTGTTGAACTGATCTCTTCCGGCAATTCCCGGTACAGAATTGGAAAAATAATTATTAATAAGGCTTCCATCCATAAAGATTTTGGATTCTGATCCGGTACCTCCTCTGATAAAAAGACCTTCAGACTCACCTACTTTCTGTACACCTGGCAGATAGGTTAAAGCAGAGGATATCTGTCCGTCTGCCCCAGCAGTGGTATAAATATCAATGGGGGTCAATAATGCAGTCGCCCGTTTTCTATCACTCGCTTCAATGGAGCCTGCAGAAACCACCACCGCATCAATCTCGCTGATCTCTTCTTTAAGATCTGTGCTGACGATGACATCCTGATTGTCAATAGTAATTGCTTTTTCCACCTGCTGATATTTGGGATGGATAAAAGTAATTTTGAGATTTCCCTTTTGTGATGTTTCAAAGGAAAAATTTCCCAGAGCATCTGTGGTTGCACCGTCGTACGTATCTTTAAGACTGACATTGACTTCACTTATTCCTTTACTTTTGTGTGTCACTCTTCCCGAAACCTTTATCTGGGAATATCCCACCATAAAAATAAGAAGAGCGAGCAGAATAAGTGTTTTTTGTCCTTTTGTTTTCATGGTTATCTGTTTTCCGGATCAAAACTAATACAGGGAATGCCCTTCTGTAAAAAAAAATATACTGAAGGGCATTCTTTTGTTACCGAATGGGAATTAATGAACAGGAATACAAAAATCCACAATCATTTTTCCTTCAGGGTGCTCTTTAAAGTTGGAGTGATAGATCTCGAACGGAAAAGTTCTTCTCATGGAGAGATTATGCTCATTCATCCATAAAAAGAGAGAAACCCAGCATTGTTCAAAGTCATTGAGAGTCACTTCGCCACTCCCGACAATATATTTCCCGGTCTCTATGGTTTCCGAAAAAATTTCTCCCTGGGGAGTGTTCAGTTGATGATCCAGAAGCATACAGGCATGAATTCTTACCTTATCCGGGGGCGTTACTTTGAAGCTGTCATGGTACACGGAGATCATTTTGATATTTTCCGCGGGAAACAGGTTTTCCTTTTTTGCCCAGTCTATCAATACGTTGTAAGAGGATTCCACATCGTTTATTCCTAAACTCATTACTGCGGCCAGATTCATTTCCGGCAATTGCTTTACTTCGATTTTTAAATTCATTTTCGTCCAGTTTAACAGGTTTTCGATACTGCAAATGTATTGGCTGAAAACGGTATCGGCTTGTCCGTTCTTGCGATGTGTTTGTAAAATCTTGTGAAAAGCTTCGGGAGCGGTTTTACGAAATTCTGAAGGGGGTAAGCCGTAGTATTTCTTAAAAGTTTTGCTAAAAACGGAATGACTGGAAAATCCAAGATCAAAATAAATTTCCTTGATCTCCATCTGTTTGCGTACGGCAAGCAAGAAGGCACTTTTCTCTATTTTCCTACGTATAATATATTGCTGAAGCGTCTCTCCTGTGATCAGCTTAAATATTCTGTGAAAATGAAAAGGCGAATAGGCACTGATCTCTGCAATATTTTCCAGGGAGAGATCAGCATCAAGATTCGCATCAATATATTGAATTGTTTTTACAATCCGCTTTTTATATTCTTTCAATTGAGAAGGTATTGATCTGCAAAGTTATTGATCTGATGCAGATTCCTGTTGTCCATTATTGCTCCTTTTTGGGAAATCAGGTTCATTTTTTATCGCCTTATATATAAACAGGCTTCCAATACCTCCCAGAGCAGCTGCTAAAATAAAGGGTGCGCCACTGAAGAAAACAGGAGATCCTGCAGCCGTAAAATAGGCAAATACCGAGGTCATCAGTAACGGGCCCACAATGGAAGTAATGCTCATAATGCTGGACAGGCTTCCCTGCAGCAATCCCTGTTTGTCATCCGGAACCTTAGAGGAGATCAATGCCTGAAGAATGGGAGAAACCATTCCTCCAAGGGCATAGAATGCAATGACGGCGAACATCATCCAGCCTCTATTGGCGATCCCGAACAATAGCAGGCTTATACAGTATACTGATAAAAAAATAATAACCGACTTTTTCTGTCCCACCTTGTTGAGAAAATATCCGATCAACCCACCCTGGAATACAATAATTAAAAGCCCCAGAAATCCCATGGAGTAACCGATCATATCTTCTTTCCAGCTAAATTTTTCCATCACATAGATGTTCCAGGTACTTTGTACGGACTGTCCTGCCAAGGCAATAAGTGCAAAAGCGAGGATCAGTGTAGGAGCCAGTATTTCTTTGTTCAAGCTCTTCATTCCTCCGATAGGGTTTGCCGTTTTCCAGGAAAATGGACGTCGTTTTGTTGCTTCGAGAGATTCCGGTAAAACAAAAAAACCGTACAGAAGATTGAGAAAGCTTAAACCTGCGGCAGCATAAAAAGGAAGCCGTTCTCCATATTGTCCCAATACTCCTCCGATTACCGGACCGATGATCATCCCTATTCCGGCAATGGCACTTATCATTCCAAAGTTTTTTCCTCTTTTTTCAGGTTCGGTGACATCTGAAATATAAGCGGTAGCAGTTGTCACGCTGGATCCCATAATTCCTACGATAACCCTACCTACAAAGAGCCATATCAGGTCGGGAGCCATAGCCAGGATAAGGTAATCTATTCCCAGCCCCAGCAGAGAGCACAGGAGAACCGGCCTCCGCCCATACCGGTCACTCAATCCTCCCAAGACAGGAGCGAAGAGAAACTGCATCAGAGCATATACCGCTATAAACCAGCCCATATATTGGGCGGTTACGCTCAGGTTCTCAGCATGTGAAAGTTTCGTGATCAATGTGGGTAAAATTGGAACAATGATCCCGATTCCTATAATATCTATCAGTACGGTTATATAGATAAAGGTTAGTGCATGTTTTTTTTGTTTAGGCATATGCAGAGGTATACTTTAAAGGGTGATTATGATTATGTTATTTAGCCATCGCGGCAGTCATCAGGTTGATGATCACCTGTGAAAGATAATTGAAGTTCTGATTGATGAAGAAGTGGTTCCCATTCAGAATCTGGCATTCACATCCTGCATTGGTGTATTTTTCCCAGTTTCTTATGCTGCGGGCATATTCTTCATCTTTCCCCATCACAGCAAAAATTGGGGTTTGTATTGTTATATCGGGTATCTGGTTACTTCTGTGTTCCAGCAAACCGAAGTCCGCCCTGAGCACAGGTTCAAAAAAATCCAGTAATTCTTCATATTCCATTACCTCGTCAGAGAGACCTCCGAGCTTTCTGACTTCTGCAAAAAAAGCAGTCCTTGGAAGCGTTGCAATGGGTGCTTTATCTTTTATTCCCGGTCCCGGATAACCTGTGGGAACAAAATATACAGGGCCGTCACCTTCTTTCTCCAATGCATGGCAAATTTCAAATCCCAATATGGCTCCCATACTGTGCCCATAGATTAGGTAAGGAGTATGTTTTTGTCTGGTCTGTTTTATCTGCTTCAATATTTCGGCTACGGCTTCTTCTTTATTTTTCAGAAAGGGCTCCGCAATACGGTCTCCTCTCCCGGGAAGTTCCGGGGTTTCTATCTGAAAATGAGACTTCAGACTTTCTATTAACGGACGGAAAGAGTTTTGATCTCCTCCAGCATAATGTAATAGAAATATTTGTGGTGGTAATGATTTCGGTGTATTCATAATTTTTCTTTTCTGTTTTTCAGGTTAAATGGAAGAGGCCCGGGAGCCTCTCCTTTTTTTATTTATTGGTTACTGTTTGACGGATGAGATCTATGATCTGTTCTTTTTGTTCCAACATGGTATGGTGGGCAGCGTTAACAGGATAAACAGAGAGCAAATCCCGGTTGTCCACAATTGAATCTATATTGTTATATAGGGATTGTTGTATGTAGGTATTAAAGGACTGATCAAAAGTTTCCCCTTCAAGCATTGCCTTGAACAGAACTATTTTTGTTGAATGAAGATGGCTTGAAATGTTTTCTTTAACGAGACTGTATTCTGCTGACATAAAGTTTTTTGTCGCCGTAAAATTGCTGTCGTCAACAGGGATATTCAATTTCTTGCTTAGCTCGTCATCTGAGGGAAACGAGAGGAATTCCACCAGCTTCTGATCAGAAGCATAAAAAATAGTATCCAGCAGATAAACCGTAATGTTCCGGCATCCTCTGCTTTCAAGTTCCGAAGCAATCTCCAACGCAATATTTCCTCCTAAAGACCACCCAACAAGAATATACTCTTCCTGTCCGCCAGTTTCCTGTATCTCGTTAATATGATCCAGATAATAGTGAGCCAGTGTTTTCAGGCTGCCAATCTTCTCTTCATGGTATAGGTTATAGGAATCTACTCCATAGCAATCGTAGTCTGTTTTCAGCTGTTCTGCCAATGACTGATATACTTCGCATCCGCCATTTCCGGGATGTATTAAAAACATTTTCGGATTATGATTGTCCTGGTCAAAAGGAACGATCGTCTTATGCTTCCTATCATCATTTATGATCGAAGCAAAAAGCTTCCGGATTGTTTTCTCCTTGAACAGCTCTGCAATTTTAACCTGAATATTCAGGTGTTGCCTTATTTTGCTGATCACCTTAATGGCCATAATGCTGTTTCCACCCAATCTGAAGAAGTCATCATGAATACTAATGCTTTTGGGATCCAGCCCCAATACTTCTCCATAAATACCAGCAAGGTTATGCTGCAGCTCATTTTCCGGCGCAGCAAATTCTGACCCTCCAACAAAACCGGGCTCAGGAAGACCTCTTTTGTCAATCTTCCCGTTAATGGTCAACGGGAGATGCTCCAGATGCATATATACATTCGGAATCATATAATCCGGAAGTGTTTCTGACAAAAATTCCGAAATCATAAGGGGATCAATCATGGAATCGGAAACATAGTATCCGGCAAGATATTTCATTCCGCCGTTGTTCTCTTTGGCCAAAACTACGGCTTGCCGTACTCCCGGATACTGGAACAGTCGGTTTTCGATCTCCCCCAGCTCAATTCTATAACCCCGGATTTTCACTTGGAAGTCGTTTCGCCCGATATATTCTATATTCCCATCCGGCAGGAATCTTACCAGGTCACCGGTTTTATACATATGGCTATTATAGTGACTCTCCTTGTCTTTGGAAGATTGGAACGGGTTATTTATAAACCTTTCCAGTGTCATTTCCGGACTGTTAAGGTATCCTCTTGCTGTACCTGCTCCGCCGATATACAGCTCTCCAACCGCTCCCACAGGAATAGGTCTGAGATAGGCGTCCAGTACATAAGCAGATGTATTGGCAATAGGCTTTCCTATCGGAACCATCATCGCGTCTAAAGGTTGTTCTTCACAGGCATATGAGGTTGCAAATGTAGTTGTTTCAGTAGGTCCATACACATGTAATAAGTGAATATGGCTGTATGCTGATCTGAATCTTTGCACATGAGAAACCGATACTTTTTCACCCCCGAACAAGATATACTTCAGCCCGGACAGCCAGTCTCCCCCTTCTTCCACAAGGGTATTAAATAAAGCTGTTGTCACAAAGAAAACAGAAATATGCTGTCCGGTAATAACTTGCTCCAGGTTATTGATATCCAACAGCGCAGCAGAAGGCTGGATCACTAAGGCAGCTCCATTATAAAGCGCTCCGAACGTGTCAAAAACAGAAGCATCAAAGACAAAGCTTGATAAGCTGAGAATACGGTCTTTTTCATGTATAGAAATATAATTTGTATTCCTGATCAGTCTGTTTACACTTTTATGCTCGATCATCACTCCCTTCGGTTTTCCGGTTGTACCGCTGGTATAGATAACATAGGCAAGATTACCGGCATTAACTTCTGTTGCAGGGTTTGTATCAGGATAAGCTCCTTCTTGCTTCTGACAGTTTTCCAACGTAAGAACACGGGTCTTTCTGCCTTCCATAGCCCCATATAAAATGTCTTCATTGGCTTTATTACATAATACAACCTGCGCATTGGTATCATCCAGGATATGCTTAATTCTATCGGCAGGGTACGACGGATCTATTGGGACATAGGCGGCTCCTGTTTTTAATACGGCAAGGATGGCAATTAGCATATTTTCCGACCGGTCTATGTATAGAGGAATCAGATCATCGGGCCGGATATCGAAATGTTGCAACAAATAATGCGCGAGAGTGTTCACTTTTTTATTAAGTACTCTATAGGTCAGTTCCGTATCCTGAAAGATTACCGCGATATTATCCGGTGTTTTTTCTACCTGCTCTTCAAACAGCTCATGAATCGTCTGATGATCAGGATATTCTCTTTGGGTCTGATTCCAATTTTCCGTGATGTACCTGTTTTCTTTTTCCGGGATCAACTGAAATTCGCGGATCCGGAGATTGTTTTTAGCCAGGCGTACCATCTGATCCAGAAGGAACTGATAAGAATCAGCCATACGGGTAATGGTTTCTTTTTTAAATAAGGATACCGCATAATTGAATGTCATGTCTATGGTTTCAGCTCCGTCATTAATCATTGTGGTAAGATCAAACTTCGCTGCCTGATCATCCATTTCACCATCAAAAGGATGAAACAGTACTTCTTCATGCCTATTGGAGGTCTCTTTATGACCGGAATTCTGAAGCCCAAACATCACCTGGAAGACAGGATGTCTGGAAGTGTCCTGCTCTACTTTCAGTTCCTCTACCAATTTTTCAAACGGAAGATCCTGATGGGATTGTGCTTCGGTCACTGAATCTGCCACCTGACGAATAAAATCCTTTACGTTCTGTTCAGAATTTATTTTTTCCCTTAGGGCCAAGGTGTTCACAAAGAAGCCTATCAGATCTTCAAGACCGCTATAATGGCGGTTGGCAATCGGGCTTCCCACAACAATATCATCCTGCCCTGAATAGGTTGAAAGCATCAGGTAGTAGCCACTCAGCATTACACTGTATAAGCTTACCCCGAGGTTTTTTGAGACCTCTCTAAGGCCTTCGGATGTTTCACGCGGAATCGTAAAACCAATTGTTTTTCCTTCGTAAGACACCTCTGCCGGCCTGTGGAAGTCCGTTGGCAAATCCAAACTTTGATAGTCTTCCAGTTTAGTCTTCCAGTACCCAATCTGGCGATCGAGGCGTTCACCGTAAAGGTAGTTACGCTGCCATAATGCAAAGTCTTTGTATTGAAACTTCAACGGAGGAAGCACAGAGGCCTCTCCCAAAGCTAATGCGTGGTAAATACTGTCCAATTCTTTTAAAAAGACTTCTGTAGACCAGCCATCAAACGCGATGTGATGGATGACAACAGACAGATAATCCCGTCCTCTGAATCTGAAACTATTGATCTCTATAGGAATTTCTGAATCCAGATGGAAAACCTTGCTGCTACAGTTGCTTATACGAATCTCTAATTCTTCTCTGGTCTCCACTTCCTCCATTTTAAACTGCGGAACACGGTCTGTAACGATCTGGTAACCTGCTCCTTCTTCATTGGTTCTGATCAGTGTGCGAAGCACCTCATGGCGCATCACTATTGTCTCTATGGCTGTATAGAGTGTCTTAGCATCCACCTTCTGATCCAGCATAACAGTCATTGGAATATTGTACGCACTGCTTCCGCCCTGATAAGACTCTATAAACCAAAGCCTTTCCTGAGCAAAAGATAAATGCTGTTCTTCCGGCATGTTTACCTCAACAGGAATTATATCAATGACTTCAGTGGAAGCTTCTCCAGCTGTTAATGCAGCTTCCAGCAACGCAACCGTTTTATGATTGAACACCATAGACACATTGGCCTGCAAGCCCAGTTCTTGCTTAATTTTACCCATAAGCTTAATGGCCATGATGCTGTTTCCTCCAAGTCTGAAGAAATCTGCCGTGATGCTGATGTGATCAGAGTGAACTCCTAATACTTCACCATAGATACGGCAGAGTTTCTCCTGGCGTTCATTCATTGGCGGGGTATATTCATCTCCAGTAAACTCAGGTTCGGGCAATAGTTTCCTGTCAAGCTTGCCGTTAATTGTCAAAGGCAATGCAGTTAAATGAACGAAAGCGGAAGGAATCATGTATTCCGGTAAGGCTTCTGATAAAAATGCTTTAAGTTTTTCTGCCTCCAGTTCTGTATCCGAAACATAATATCCTGCGAGATATTTCATCCCCGCGGAGTTGTCCTTAGCCAATACTACAGATTGTCTTATCTGTGTATATTGGGAAAGCCTGTTTTCTATTTCTCCCAGCTCTATTCTATATCCCCGGATCTTCACCTGGAAATCATTACGTCCTATATATTCTATGTTTCCATCAGCCAGTCTGCGTACCAAATCTCCGGTTCTGTACAATCGTCCATTTTCGCTGGCGGATTTTTGTTTTTCAGTCTGGTACGGGTTGTTCACAAAACGTTCTGCAGTCAGGTCTTCCCTGTTCAGGTAACCCCTGGCAATGCCTGCCCCTCCGAGATAAAGTTCCCCGACAGCCCTTACAGGAAGCAAACGATAGTGGTCGTCCAAAATATAGGCTGAAGAATTATTCAGGGCTCTTCCAATAAGCTGTACGTCACCCTGCTCAACTTTTTTATAGGTAGCATAGATGGTAGCTTCCGTTGGACCATAAAGGTTGTAGAGGTGGGTATATTCTGACCAGTATTTCCCGGTTTCATAGTCACAAGGTTCTCCTGCATACAGCAGTCCTTTAAGATCGGGATACTCTATCCGCGGCAGCACGGAGAGCATTACAGGTGGCAGATATGCGTAAGCAATCTCATGGGTCAGCAAATATCTGCTTATTGAATCTGCATCTTTTTTCGTTTCTTCGTCCAGCAGATGAAGTTCATTTCCATATAACAATGTATTGAAAAATTCAGATACGGAAACGTCAAAAACATATGACGTATAAGCTGTTATCTTTTCTCCTTCACTGTAACCATACGCTTCTCTTACCTGTTCTACCACATTCACCACATTACCATGTTCCACCATTACACCTTTTGGAAGGCCGGTGGTTCCACTCGTATAGATCACATAGGCAAGGTTTCCTGAATGGGATCTGTGAAGAGGGTTTGCAGCGTCTTCTGTTTCAACCATTGCATTGAATACAGCATCATCAAGGGAAATTGTGTATCTATTATTATTTTCAAGCCTGTTCAGCGCCTGTTGCTGTCCCAATATAATTTTTGGCTGGGTATCTGTAAGAATATGGGATATTCTATCTGCAGGATATAACGGATCCATTGGAACATATGCAGCTCCGGATTTTAAGACTCCCAGAATAGCAATCAGCATGTATTCTGAACGTTCAAGACATAACGGAACCAAATCATCCGGCTGGAGATCGTAATTCGCTATAAGATGGTTTGCCAAACGGTTGGCACGTTCATTAAGTTCACGGTAGGTAAGCTGGGTATTCCCGTAGACCAGAGCCACCTGATCAGGCGTTTTTTCTGCCTGAATTTCAAACAATTCATGAAGAGTACCCGTGGATACCGGTTCCGAGTTCCCGTTACTGGATACTACCATTAATTCTTGCTGTTTGTTTGAAAGGTATACCAAACGGTCCGAAGTTATTTGGTGATCGTTCAGGATTTGCTCCAACACCGTTTTCATCCCTTTCATGAGCTGTTCTATGCTTTCTTTTTCAAAGAGCACCCCCTCGTAATTTACTTTAACGGTTATGCGATCTCCCTGCTCAGACGCCATTATTCCCAGTGGATAATCAAGCTTCTCTACAGAATCTTTAAATGCAAAGCCCAGTTCATTACTTCCTTCTCCTTTGGGTACCGGATAGTTTTCATACACAAATAAACTGCTGAAGATCCGTCGCCCGTCGTGATGAAGTTCTGCCAGACTAATATCACTATGGCTGTTCAGATCACTGATCCTGTTCTGGATCTCCATAATACGGTCTGTCACAAGTCCCTCCTCATGGCTAACGATTAGCGGTAAAGTATTGATATACAGACCTGCTGAAGATTCTATACCATCTACAGGTAAGTTTCTACCTGATACCGTTGTTCCTACCACTGTGGTCGCTGATCCGCTGTACAGTCTCAGCTGGCTGTGCCACAGATACTGAAGAACAGCATTAACGGTCAGCCCGTAAGATTTTGTAAAGCTTTTCAAAGCATGGTACTGGTCTCCGGCTATTGATATGATCACTTTTTGATGATCCCTGATATGGCGATAATTTGCTACCTCTGTAGATCTTTGGTCTTCTTTTACCAGACTGCTCAGGTCCTCCCGGTCTTCAAGCAGTTCCATATATTTTTTCCAAAAATCCCGCCCGCTTTCTTTGTGTTCCTGAAGGTATTTCTGACTGTCAGCATACGCATGATCCACTGAGAGCGAAGGCTCCTGTCCGTTAAGCAGTTTGAGATAGATATCATGAACCGTATTGAGAATAACAGGCATGCTCCAGCCATCCAGAATGGCGTGATGGTTACTGAACAGGCAGCTGTAATATTCCTCATTCCGTTTGAAGAGATATACTCTGAAAAGACTCCCTTTAGAAAGATCATATCCCTCAAAACGATCATTATGAGTGATTTTTTGAATATATTCTTTCTGGACTTCTTCAGACAGGTGGCTGATCTCCTCATAACGCCAGTCTAATTGTCCTTCTTTATCGATTACCTGTACAATTTCTCCGTTCCAGCTGAATCTGATTCTTAAGGATGGATATTGTGCCTGGGTCAGTTCCCAGGAATTTCTAAGTTCCTCAACATTTATTTTAGCACAATACTCCCACATCAGCTGTACCCGGTAGGCATCATCCGTTTCTCCCTGATTCAGGGCATGGTACACAAATCCTTCCTGCAAGCTATTCGCCAGATACACTCCTTCTATTTCTCCGTTATCCTGAATCTCTGAAAGCTGGGTACTGCCCACTACATGATCAACATCTGATGCTGTAAGATACGTTCGGCCTTCTTCTGAGAGTGTCTTAATAATAGCATCCAGATAGAGCCTGAAGTTTTCGGATAAAAGGGTGATCTTTTCATCGGAAAGATATCCGGAAATTCCAAAACGGAGCTGACCGTCTACTACAGCACCGTTGATGCTTACAAAGTGGCTGTCACGATTGGAAGAACCTACTCCCGCTCCGCTGTCCTCAGCGGCAATAAACCAGGTTTTATCACCTGTTACATCTTCCTGATCAAGCTGTCCAAGGTAGTTGAAACTTATTTTTGGTAATTCGCGGCTGGTATATCCAAGTAGACTTCCATAGCCGATGCCATTATTCGGAATGTTTCTTAAAGATTCTTTGGTCAGAATGACGGTGTCTTTCAAGGATTTTCCTGTTTCCAGCTGTACCGGATACATGGTGGTAAACCAACCCATCGTTTCGGTAATATCTAACTGACCGAATATTTCTTCACGTCCGTGACCTTCCAGTAAAATGGCATGACGCTCATCTCCGGTAACGTCAGTAAGCGCCCGTGATAAAGCTGACAACAACAAATCATTGATCTGTGTATGATATACGTGATGTACCCCACGGATCAACGTTGAGGTAGATTCCCTATCCAGCAGAAGATGCCCATAATGGTATTCTCTGGTAATCAGCTTAGACAATGTCGCGTTGCTTTCCTCAACAGTATCCGCGATATGCTTCCAGTACACAGATTCTTTATCCCTGGAATCCGGATTTTCTTTTTTATAATCACTGATCGCTGCTACCCATTGGCGGTAGCTGCTGCCTTTTTGAACCTGATAGTCTTCTCCTTTTTCAAGAGCCTGATAGATATACTTTAGATCTTCAGTCAGGATTCTCCAGCTTACAGCGTCAATGATCAGGTGATGGAATGCAAAGAATATCCTTGCGCTTCCATCCTGATATCCGGTGATATATCCTATCTGATACAACGGACCGTTTTCAATATCAAAATGGGATTGCCATTCCGTGAATATCATTGAAAGCTGTTCCTGACTCAGGGTAGAAGCATCAAGATAGTTAATCACAGGGACTGTTTTTTCCGTTTTATATTCCTGGGTAAGGTTAGCTGTATAGTGCAGTCTGAAAGCATCATGCTTCATCAGCAAATGGTCTATTGCGTTCTCAAAGACATCTTTTTCAAGTTCAGGAACGTGGATCAGAAATGACTGATTCCAGTGGTTGAAATCCACAAGGTACCCGGAATGTTTTTGTTCAAAGAACCATTCCTGTACCGGAAGAAGCGAAACTTCTCCTGTAAGGATTCCCTGTTCAGTAAGAGCACCGTTTTCGCTGCCTGGCTGCTTATCTTCTATTAGTAAGGATAATGAAACTACGGTTCGGGCAGTAAAGACTTCTTTTACACTTAATCGGACTTCCAACTGCTGGCGGATTTTACCTACCAGCTGAATACTGATAATGCTGTCTCCTCCTAATCTGAAGAAATCGTCATGAATACTGATCGTATCCGGATTAAGTCCAAGCACTTCACCGTAGATCTTACATAGCTTAGTCTGAAGTTCTGTTTCAGGCGTGGTATACTCTTTACTTCCCGTAAATTCAGGTTCAGGTAATGCTCTTCTGTCTAATTTTCCATTAATGGTCAACGGAAGTTCGTTCAGGTGGACAAAAGCTCCCGGAATCATATACTCCGGCAGGAATCCGGATACATATTCAGAAAGCAGATTTGAATCAATTGCTGAATCAGAGACATAGTAAGCAGCAATATATTTTAGTCCCGATTTATTTTCTCTTGCCATAACAGCAGTCTGACGAATCTCTTCGTACTGAAGCAAGGTGTTTTCAATTTCTCCCAGCTCAATTCTATGGCCTCGGATCTTTATCTGGAAATCATTTCTTCCTCTGTACTCCAACTCTCCGTTCGGCAGCCATCGTACTAAGTCGCCGGTCCTGTATAAACGTCCGTTCTCGCCTTTTTCTTTTTGTTGCGGTGTCTGGAACGGGTTCAGTATAAATCGTTCTTCAGTAAGCTCCGGTCTGTTCAGATATCCCCTTGCAATACCCGCTCCGCCAATATACAGTTCACCTACAGCTCCCACCGGAACAGGTCTGTATTGGGCATCAAGAACATATGAAGTAGTATTGGCAATAGGTCCACCAATATTCAATGGATTTTTATCCTCCTTGTACTCATGAAGCGTAACACATACCGTTCCTTCCGTCGGTCCGTATTCATTGACAAGGGTGATATTTTCAATATTTTTATCGAGTGCCGGGAAGCTTTCTCCCCCAGCGAAGATCAGCTGTAAGCTGGTTCCGTTCTCCACAATCTCCCTCAGCAGGACCGGTGGAATAAAGGAAACTTCAATAGCATGGGCTGTAATATACTCATTAAGCTCAGTTACTGAGGTCCTAAGCTCATTGTTGTAAAGCCATAAAGTATTTCCGTTACATAATACAGGGAATGCTTCGTAAACAAAAGCATCAAAGACGTAATTGGAATAGCATCCCACTTCCTGATATTCTTGAAGCCGGTGTGCTTTAACCATTGATCTGATGAGATTTATGACACCCTTATGCTCAATCATTACTCCTTTAGGAAGTCCGGTTGTTCCACTGGTGTAGATCACATAAGCAAGGTTACCTGCATTGACTTTAGTAACAGGATTGTTAGCTACTTCTACGTCAAGTGCTGCTTTAAGAGTAATTTCATCCAGGGAAAGAACTTCTATATTCTGTAATTTTTCTCTTGTACTTTTCTGAGCAATTACCAGTTTTGCCTGGGTATCTTCCAGGATGTGTCCTATTCTGTCTGCAGGATATGACGGATCCATCGGGACGTAAGCAGCTCCGGCTTTTAATACGGCAAGGATTGCAATGAGCATATTTTCGGATCGTTCCAGGCACAAGGGCACCAGATCATCAGGCTGAAGATTGTATTCATGAATCAAATGACCGGCTAAACGGTTCGATCTTTCATTAAGTTCACGATATGAAAGTTTAACTTCATTGTATACCAATGCTATGGTATCAGGATTTTTTTCCGCCTGAAGCTCAAAAAGTTCCTGAATAGTCATTTCGGATGGATAGTCTTCCTGTGTGGAATTCCAGCGCTCTATGATCTGACAGGTTTCTTCTTCCGATATCAATGATAGGCTGCGAATGGATGTATGCTCCGGACTATTTTCTGTGATCTGATCCAAAAGAAGCTGATAAGAGCCTGCCATGCGGATAATTGTTTCTTCTCTAAACAATGCTTTTGCATAATTGAACATGATGTTGATATTTTCTCCATCATCGTCGATCATCGTCGTAATGTCAAACTTAGCGGCTTTATAATCCACTTCTTCCGGAAAAGGATGAAATAAAGCCTCTTCTTCATTGGCTTTAATATCACCATCAATATTCTGAAGGCCAAACATCACCTGGAAAACCGGGTGTCTTGAAGTATCTTGCTCCACCCCAAGCTCATCAACCAGTTTTTCAAATGGAAGATCCTGATGGGATTGTGCTTCGGTCACAGATTTTGAGACCTGTACAATGAAGTCACTGATGCTTTGGGCAGGATTTATCTTTTCCCTCAATGCCAATGTATTGACAAAGAAGCCTATAATATCTTCGAGACCGGCGCGATGGCGGTTCGCAATCGGGCTTCCCACCACAATATCATCCTGTCCGGAATAGGCAGAAAGCATCAGGTAATATCCTCCCAGCATGACACTATAAAGGCTTACACCCAGCTTTTTGGAAAGAGCTCTTAGCTTTTGTGCCTGTTCTGCATTGAGACTGAAATACAGGTTTTCTCCTTCGTAGGATATCTGAACGGGTCTTTTGAAGTCTTCAGGTAGCTCCAGATTTTGGAAATCATCCAGCTTATTTTTCCAGTAGCTGATCTGATTCGCCAGACGTTCTCCTGAAAGGTACTCCCGCTGCCATAAGGCAAAGTCTTTGTATTGAACTTTTACAGGAGAAAGGTCTGGTTCTTTTCCATCGGCAAGGGCATTATACACTGTTGCCACTTCTTTCAGGAAAATATCTGTGGACCATCCGTCAAAAGCAATATGGTGAATGACCACGGACAGATAGGCACGTCCTTCAAGTGTCAACAAATTGATGTCAACAGGAATTTCTTCATCCAGCCTGAAGACCTTATTTGCCCATTTGTTGATCAGCGTTTTCAGCTCTTTATCCGTTCCTGCTTCTGTCACGTTCATTTCAGGAAGATGGTCTGTAACCACCTGGTACCCTACTCCGTTTTCAGCAGCCTGTATCATCGAACGGAGTATCTCGTGGCGCGAGATCACGGTGTTCAAAGCCTGCTGAAGAAGGTTTAGCCGGATGCTGTCATCTAACATGGTAATGATAGGAATGTTATAAGCACTGCTTCCGCCTTCATAAGACTCTATAAACCAAAGTCTTTCCTGAGCGAAGGATAATCTTTGCTCTTCAGGGGTATTCACTTTGACCGGAATAATATTGATTTGTTCTTCATTATTGTCTGCATGAATCAAGGCATCTGAAAGAGAAGCCACGGTTTTATGGTTAAATACCATTCCCACATTCACCTGCATGTCCAGATCATGCTTTATTTTACCAATCAGCTTGATTGCCATGATACTGTTTCCGCCCAATCTGAAGAAATCATCATGAATGCTGATTGTTTCAGGATCAAGTCCCAGCACTTCACCATAGATCTGGCATAATTTCGTCTGAAGTTCGGTTTCTGGA
>NZ_QNVV01000029.1 GCF_003384725.1 Chryseobacterium pennipullorum | reverse complement strand
CGGTTGTTACCTCCTTTCAGGCTGTTCATCTGCTCTTCCTGCAGTTTGCTGATTTGTTCTTTGTTGATTTGTAGTCCTTTAGTTAATTTGATTTTTTGCATGATATTAAATTTTAATAATTAATTGTTGGTTATCTTTTTTAGTCATAAAACCTTTATTGGACCTTACTTGCAAGTATATTTTTGTTTTATTTAACTCTGTTTCTTTCGTCTTCATTACCGAGCTTCCTCTGTTCGGATTTTAAATTTTTGTTTCCGAATTTATAGGCGAGCGATATTCTGAAGCCGCGGGTGTCACCATACCTTTGAAAATCTGTTTTTACCCCGTTGGATTCATACGTGATAGTAGGTCTCTGACGGTTTAATAAGTCCTGTCCTGCTATCGTAAGGGTAAGTTTTTTGTCCAGAAACAAAAACTTCATAGACACATCCAGGATATGTAAGGTTGAGATCTGAAATATCTGGTAACGTCCCGGAAGCTGTAATCCATAATTGACACTAAAGAATGCCGTTTTAGAGGAATTCAATGTAAAGTCATTATTGGAGTAGATGTACGCATTATAACCGTCGATGGAGCGGATGGCATCTATTTTAGATTTTACATTCTGGTAATTGGCATTAAATCCTGTAAAGCTGTTCCACCATGACCATTTATTAAAATTATAATAAGTCGAAATTCCGATCTGATAGGTATTGGCATAGTTCAGAGGCGTGCTTCTGGTAATATTGGTATTCTGATCCAGGATGGATAACTTCTGGCTGAAATCTGAAACCTGTGAATAATAGACAGAGGACACCCACTTCTGATTTCTGATGTATGAAAACTCCAGGTTATCAATGACTGATGGTTGTAAAAATGGATTTCCTTCAGAATAGTAATAAGGACTTGTGCGCACCACAAACGGGTTCAGATAGTCAAAATTCGGTCTTCTAATTCTTCTGCTGTAGTTCAGGGAAAATGAATTTTTATCATCGGGAGTATAAGTGATATAGGCTGTCGGAAATAATTTTACATAATTTATCTTATTGGTTTGGTTGAGGTTATGGGAATAGCCGGTGGTCTGCGTAGCCTCCATTCTCAGCCCTGCCTGGGCTTCCCATTTTTCGTCCAGTTTTTTACTTCCCGAAACATATAATGCTTCATTATGTTCCTTATAATTAAAAATATTGGATTGGTCAGTATTCAAAACGGGGCTTCCGGTTTTGTTGTCAAAAACGACCAGATCGTTATTGGTATTCGTATACGTATACTTTGCTCCAAAGCTTAGCGAGGCCCATTCCAGGGGCATTTCCACATCCGCTTTTCCGGAATAATTTTCAATACGGTTCATATTCGTATTCGTGGCAGAGAAAAAGCTCCCCGGAAGGATATTTCTCTGTTGGTCACGTTCATTTCCTGCAAAAAAGCTGTAATCACTTTTTCTGTAATTGAAATAATCAAAGTCAGTCGTGATTTTGGTCCCTGCAGAATCGATCTTAAAGGAATTGTACCAGTTGATAGAATTCATATGGGGCTTATCATTCGCGTCTACATCTGAAGTGATGTATGAATTGATTATTTGTGTTTCACTATTCGTTCTCGTGGTGAAAGGACTGTTTGATGAGGTGTTTTTTGTAAAACTTCCCAGATATTTGACACCGGTTGTCCATTTATCGGATATTTTATAATCTATACCCAGCCCCAGCCCGAGATTACGTTCTTTGGATTTATTTTTCAGGCTCGTATTCCATAATTCATCAGGATAGTAGATTCTGCTGTCTGATGTTGTACGGAGCTGTTGCGAGCTCGTATTGGCGGTAAGCTGTATGGATAAACGGTTGTGGTTATAGTTGAAAGCACCCTGCAGAGCCCCTCCGGCATATGTTTTCTGCGTGTAGGAACTTCCTATGTTGGCATTCCATGAGTTGGCTTTTCCTTTTTTTAATCTGATGTTAATCAGTCCGTTATCTCCTTCCGCATCATATTTGGCAGGAGGGGTGGTGATTACCTCAATAGACTGTATATTATCAGACGGTATGGATTTCAGTAAACTGGACAGATCTTCCGGAGACATTCTCTGAATGCGGTCATCGATCATAACAAGAACCTCTCCTTTTCCTACAATAGATACCATTTCATCCTGTATGCGGACCAAAGGGGTTGTTTTCAAAGCATCGAGGGCAGTACCGCCGGTTGCTGAAACCGAATTTTCTACATTAAAAATGAGACGGTCAACTTTTCGTTCCACCAGCTTTTTCTTTTGGGTTAAGCTGATCTCCTTAATTTCTTTAACGTCAGTTTCTTTTATGGTGTAGTTTTTATTAACATTTCCGTTGATCTCTTCCGTTCCTTCATATACTTTACTTCCGTTTAGAAAGAAATTAATGGTGTATGCGTCATTTTTTGGAATATTAATGCTAAAAAGACCGTTGTCATCAGTAATTGCAGATAATTTACGGCCTTCTGCCGATACAATTACTTCTACATAAGAGACATTTTTACCCTGTTCATTGGATACCTTACCAGAAATACTCTGAGCATTAAGGCTAATGCTCATTCCTAAGAAGGATAGTAATGGTAAAAGGTACTTCTGTGTCATGTTTTTAATTTATAGTTCAAATGTAGAATGTTGTGTTTTGAAAGAAGCTACACGGAAGTGTAGTTTTAAGCGGTCTTCTGCAATACTACACTTTGGTGTAGGGTGCTTGTTTCCTGCGACATTAAATGATAATTCTTGTCAAGAAACTTTTTTAACCCGTTGAACGTCAGTAGAACGGGAATTGTTTCAGACCCTAAATAGTGAAGGGGTTCTGCTAAAGTAATGGCTTCAATTCCTAAGAGCTTCAGTACTTTCAGCAGCTTTGCATCACATTCCGCAATGGCTACAGAATTTTTATTTTGGCAAACCTCATTGATCGCATGAGCCATTAACGTTTTGAAAATTCCAAATCCGGTTTTGTCAATTCCTTTTTTTATGGCAAACCTTCCAATATGCCAGATGTCGGTCTTCGTACTACCAACTAATGCAGAAGGGTTGATTTGAAAAAGCTTTTCAATAGGAAGGATGTCTGTAAGGTTCCATTTTAAGACTCTTATTGATCCGGAAATTTTGCCATTGCTGTCTCTGGAAACGAATATTTTCGACTTTTTGAAGGTCTTTTCTTCCCGATAGATATTCTCAACTTCAGTTTTGAATTCTTCAGTATCCGAATTGTTTTCGTGATGGTTGAAATTTTCAGCAACAACAAATTCTGCTAATTCGTATAAGTTTTTGTTACTTAAAGAATAAAAGTTAAAATGTTCCATATTTTTTTTATCTTTAAAGTAAAATTATTACACGGTGTGGTGGAATATGCTACACTTTAGTGTAGATTCCTTAAAGTCTACACTTTAGTGTAGTTACCTAAAAACTATACCTTAAAAACTTAACTATGGAAGAGATTCGAAAATTCTTTTCAAACAAAAACAGTATAGACGCCATCTCAGAGTCGGAGAATGACCAGACTTCTGATTATCTGGAGGTGATTAAAGCGTTTGCCAGAATCACCTATATGAGTCTGTATGTTATCGATTATCAGAAACAGAATTTTGAATATGTATCAGACAATCCTCTATTTCTTTGTGATCACACCCCACATGAAGTGGAAACGATGGGTTATGCCTTCTACTTCAGGCATGTGAAAAAGGAAGACCTGGAGCTTCTTTTTAAGATCAATGAACTGGGCTTTGAGTTTTATGAGAATCTGCCGGTGAACGAAAGAAAGCTATATACGATTTCCTATGATTTTCATTTAGTAAATGAAAGTAAAAATACCATTCTGATCAACCATAAACTTACTCCTCTTTTCTTATCTGCAGAAGGTAAAATGTGGAAGGCGATGTGTCTTGTATCCTTATCCCATAACCATTCATCCGGAAATATTTCTATTGTAAAGCAGGGAACGGACGAAATCTGGAATTATGACCTGAATGACAACAGGTGGATCAAAGAAGAAAAGGTAAAGCTTTCGGAAAGAGAAGCAGAAATTTTAAGGCTGTATGCCCAGGGGCTTACCATCAATGAAATTGCTGAGAAAATCTATGTGACGGGAGATACCGTCAAGTTTCACAGGAGAAAGCTGTTTGATAAAATGGGAGTGAATAACATTACGGAAGCATTGTCCTATGCGACCAATTATAAGCTGATATAAGTTGATGATATCTTAGTCTGAAATCGCATTCATATAAAACTGTGGAAAGGTCTTAAAGGGCCTTCCCGTTGCAATTTTGAACATGACGTGAGTGCACATACCCGCAACAATCCAAGAAGCTATCGCCAACTGAGGAGGAGGAAGGTTTTCTTTTTCCTTCTTATACTCCTCAATGATATTTTCCAGCCATTCATTGGGGGTTCTCCAAAACCGTAGATATCCCGCGATATATTCTACCATTTTGAGTTCGTTGAAGCTTTCATCAGTCAGAATATCAAGAGGGAGTCCACCAGGTTCGATGACCGCCAGCAACCCGCCCCAGCCAAGATTGTAAGGATGCAGAATGTGGATTCCTTTTTCCTGGCACATCTTATCAAACACCACGGGGATATTGCTTGAAAAATCCAAGGCATTGATGGCGATGTCGTGATCACCGATAATTTCCGAAACATTTTCATGAGTGATAAACTCACTTCTGAACCGTATATTGGCATTTGGATTTATGCTTTTCAGGCGGTGATACAGCGTTTCAGCTTTATAGGAAGAGATATCATCATAGGTATAATTTTGCCTGTTCAGATTAGACTGTTCAATTGTATCACCATCCACAATGGTCATGTTTTCAAAACCAAAACGCAGGGCACATTCGGCGATGTTGCTGCCGATACCGCTGCCGGCAAGTAAAATAGAACAGTTTTTTATAACTTCCTGCTCTTCCTCTTTTACGTATAACCTGTTTCGGGAATATTGCTTTTCCATTGGTGATATTTTAATACAAAAATAGGTGTATGCCTTCTATTTCCGGCTACACCATAGTTTAGTTTTCAGCCTGGAAACCAAAAAATAAGCTGATGAAATGCCCTTGGAATATTGGATTATGCTATTTTTAACAGAGTATTATTCCATAATTGGTGATTAAATTTACATGATACTGGTCTCAGTATTTTAACGGCCCCTTCTCTTTTGTGTCAAAGTTTTTTGTGTGCGAATGCGTACGGACTGGCATACGAATTAATCTTTGACCTTATTTTCAAGTTTTTCCAGCCTCTCGAAAATACCCGTGAAAATATTCTTTTCAGCGGTGGAAACATAACCTACTATTTTATAAGCCTGCTGTGTTTTTGACTTTGTCGGTTGATTATCTGTCAGATACTGAAGCGTCCCGTCTGTGTGCAGTAATAATGTATGATGACTTTCTATTGTAAGATCTGCCTTATTCAGAAATAGGATGTCCCCATATTGATATTGTGGCAACAGAGGCTTATCAGATGTAAACGCATAGACCAGATCAACGGATGCTAATATTTTTTGCAAAACAGAAATGTTAGGATCATTATTTTCTATAATTGCCTTTGATTCCTTATTACTTTGAATGGCCAATTCCGGGAAAAGCATCAGTTGATCAATATCGGAAACACTGGCTAACTGATTTACTTGAAGTGTTTCAGTCAGTAATTTATCTAGATTAAGATTAAAATGACTGGCCACTTTCAGAATGGTTTCAATTTTCGGTTCCGCTCGGCCCTCTTCATAAGAGCTTATCACACCTCTGTTCAGATCAAAGAGGTCGGCAAAGGCCTTTTGGCTCAGTCCCTTAACCTGTCTTATTTTCTTAATATTAGTTCCAAAGAAGCTCATTTTGTCTAATCTTTTTTGCAAATATAAAGATTCTCAAATGAAAAATTGCTAAAAATATTTGCAATTTGAAAATTTTATGTTATATTTGTGTAGCAAGAATTTAAACACAAAAACCAGCCATCATGAAAAATCAAATATTCAGAACGGTCAAAGAGTGGTTGTTAGATTACGAGTTTACGATCACTTTGGAGGATGAGGCTCAGAGAATCTTAATCATTGAAAAAGAATCCAACGGAATCAAAAACATGATTCTTATTATATCAGATTCCATTCTGATCATGGAACAGTTTCTTTTCGAAATAAAAAATCCTTCCGAAAAAATATTCCTCAGACTTCTCCAGAAAAATAGAGATATCGTTCACGGGGCTTTTGTCCTGGATGGCACAGGAAAAAGAGTGATTTTCAGAGATACCCTTCCAACAGATCATATGGCACAAAATGAAGTAATGGCCTCCATTAATTCATTGGGAATCCTGGTAGGGGAATTTACCAACGAAATGCTTGAAATGAGTAAGTAATTCACAAAAGATATTTAAAATGAACATTTTTAAACGATTATTAACAATAGGAAAGGCAGAAATCCATTCGGTGATTGACAGCTTTGAGGACCCGATCAACGCAACGGAACAGGGAATCCGTGAAATGAGAGAGCAGCTTACAAAAAGTATTGAAGCCCTGGCACAGCTTAAAGCCCTGGCCATCCGTAAAAAAAATGAAGCAGAGGCGGAAGAACAAACCGCTAATGATTACTATAACAAGGCCATCATCATTGTGCAGAAGGCTGAAAAAGGAACAGTAGATGCCACAGAGGCGGACCGTCTGGCTAAGGAGGCGTTGAAAAAACAGGCCTCTTCACTGGAAAATGTAAGAAAACTACAGGTAGAGCTCGATAAGCTTCACACGGAATCTGATACCATGCAGGGAAACATCAACTATTTGAAATCCGATATCGCGAAATGGGAAAACGAACTGAAGACCCTGAAAGCAAGGGTGCAGGTAAGCGAGGCTACAAAAGATATCAATCAGAAAATGACCCAGATGAATACAGGAAGTGCAGTAAGCATGCTTGAAAAGCTCAAAGAAAGAGTGGTACAGCAGGAAACTCTTGCGGAAGCATATGCTGATCTGTCGAAGTCGGGGAAAACCATCGATGAAGAAATAGATGCTGTTGTCAATAACAACGACACGCAGGCTGAAGAAGCTTTAAATAAACTCAAAGAAACACTTAAAAAAGGCTAATATATGACCTTTCAGGAATTTTTAAATATTGCATTTTCCCCGGTAAACACAATACTAAGTGTATTGCTTGGCCTATCGGTTGTATACTGGCTATTCACCATTATTACCGGTCTTGATATTGATGTGGGGATCCATTCTGACCTGGATGTCGGAGGTGATGGTGCTGACGGGCATTTTCATGCTCCAGATCACGATCCTACCGGTTGGATGCACTTCCTGAAGTTTCTTAATCTGGATATTATTCCGGTAACCTACTTTCTTACGCTATCACTTCTGATTACCTGGCTGGGTTCTTTTTATCTAAATTATTTTCTGCCTCTGCCGGTATGGGCCGGGCTATTGCTTTTGTTTCCTTTATTGATTGCCGCAATGCTTCTTACAAAAGTAATTCTGAAACCATTAAACCCTTTTTTCAGGGAGATCAACCACAAAGGAGAGATGTCCTATGCGTTCCTGGGAAGGGAAGGGCGTCTGAAATCAAGCATCCAGGATGATAAGATAGGAATGATGGAAGTCTTTATCGGAAGCGATCCCATGACCCTGATGGTAAGAAGTAAAGACGGCACAAAGCTGGAACATGGAACCCGCGTGATGATTGTAGATGAAGAGCCGGAAAAACGGCTTTACTATGTACAGCGCTCAATGAGATATTAAAAACAAACACCATGCTTGACTTATTTCTGATCATGCTGACTTATATCCTGGGAATTCTCTCCCAATACTTTTAAACATAAAAAAACACATCTATATATAAACTATAAACTTATAAAACTATGAACTTACCTTTAATTGCTGGAATTATTATTGTTGCTGTGGCATCAATCGGGTTGATTTTCTGGATTTTATCCATGTATAAAAAGACTGTTCAGGGAATCGTTATTTTGAGAACCGGTTATGGAGGTACAAAAGTCTTCTTCAATGCAGGCATCGTTATTCCTATCATTCACCGTATGGAATCTATGGATATCTCTGTAAAAAAGTTGGAAATATCAAGGGAAGGAAAAGCTGGGCTTATCTGTAAAGACAATATGAGAGCAGATATTCAGGTGGCATTCTTTATCCGTGTCAATAAATCAGTAGATGATATCATCAATGTCGCTCAGACAATAGGATGCCAGAGAGCCTCTGATACACAGACCTTAAGAGAACTTTTTGAAGCGAAATTTTCCGAAGCCCTCAAAACGGTAGGAAAGAAATTTGACTTCACAGAATTGTACGAAGCGAGAAGCGAATTCCGCCAGGAAATTCTGGACATCATCGGAACGGATCTGAACGGATATGTATTGGATGACTGTGCAATAGACTACCTTGAACAAACGTCTATTGATAAACTAGATAAAGATAACATCCTTGATTCTGAAGGAATAAAAAAAATCACAGAACTAACAGCAACCCAGAATATCAAGGCTAATCAGGTTCGGCGTGATGAGGAGAAAACCATTACCAAGCAGAATGTAGAAGCGCGTGAGGCGATCCTGGAACTGGAAAAGCAACTGGCAGAAAAAGAAGAATCTCAAAAAAGGGAAGTGGCGAATATCAAATCCCGTGAAAATGCTGAGATCCTAAAAGTAGGAGAAGAAGAACGTCTGAGATATGAAACCGTACGCATTGCCACGGAAGAAAAGCTGCAGATTGCCGAAGAGAATAAACTTCGCCAGGTTGTTATTGCTGCTAAAAATAAAGAACGCGCAGATCTCGTAGAAACAGAAAGAGTATTAAAGGACAAAGCGCTTGAAGCTACGGAAAGAGAAAGGGTTGTTTCTCTTGCTCAGATCGAGAAAGAGAAAGCGATCGAACTGGAAAAGAAAAGTATTCAGGATGCAATCCGTGAGCGTCTGACGATGGAGAAGACTGTTGTAGAAGAGCAGCAGGAGATCAAAGATCTTGAAGCCTTCAAAACAGCAGAAAGAAACAAGCACGTGGAAATTACCGTTGCCACACAGGAGGCGGAGAAAAAACTGATCGAAGAAACAAAAGCTGCGGAAGCCCGTAAACTGGCTGCAGAAAAGGATGCTCAGAAATACGTCATTGAAGCCCAGGCAAAAAGAGATGCCGCTGAAAAAGAAGCGGAAGCCCGCAAGATCATTGCAGATGCTAAAGCAAAAGAAGAAGCAACTGTAGGGTTATCGGAAGCTCAGGTAATGCATGCCAAAGCGGATGCTGCAGAGAGACAGGGGCTGGCAGAGGCTGTTGTTATTGAGAAGAAAGCAGATGCTGCGAAAAAAGAAGGTATTGCACAGGCAGAAGTCATCAAAGAAAAAGCACTGGCGGAAGCAGCGGGAATTACCGAAAAGGCAGAAGCCATGAAGAAGCTGAATGAAGCCGGAAAAGACCATGAAGAATTCCGTCTGAGACTGAATAAGGAAAAAGAAGTGGAGCTTGCAGAGATTGCTGTCCAGAAAGATATTGCGGATGCACAGTCTCTGGTGCTGGCTGAAGCGTTCAAATCTGCAAAAATCGATATCGTAGGAGGCGACAATACCTTCTTTGATAATGTGATCCGTCAGGTTTCTGCCGGAAAAGGGCTCGACAAGTTTATCAGTCACAGTGAAAATGCACAGATCGTAAGAGATAATCTTTTGGGCGATGGTGAAAACATCATAGCTAAAGTAATGGGGCTGGTAGATAAGTATAACATCACCTCTGAAGATATTAAGAATATGAGCATTGCTTCCCTGATCTTCAGATTGAAAGGGGTGGCCAATCCGCAGGAAAACGGAATTCTGGAAAGAGCTCTTGACATGGCAAAGAACCTTGGGGTAGAACATAAACCGGTCAATAACAACCATGTTTAATTCAGGAATGCCTTAAACGTTCAAAAAACCTGATGCTTTAATAAAAAAGAGTGTGTCTGTCTGTAAAACAATATAGAATACAGTGTTACCAACCAACCTTATAGGTTTTTAAAACCTATAAGGTTTACATCACGTCTACATCAAGTTTACATCAAGGTTTACATCAGATATAATACATTAAAAGAGAGCAAAGCATCACCAGTGTTACTAAGAAACTGCTGCCATTCAGCAGTGATGACAATCCAAATAAAAACTATGTCAGAACAACTTAATTCCGGAACCTACGAAATTATTCAAAACCGTCTGAATGAGCAGAAAAATGAACTTATTCAAAGGCTTCAGCAGCTTAATGAGGATCGGAAAAAAATATTCGGAGGCGTAGATTTTTCTCTTATTGCCAACGAAAGGATTTCAACAGATCACAACTGTATCGCCAAGGATATTTATTCCCTGGGCAACCATCTGATTTTTGGATCCAACGCTCATCTGGGTTTGCAGACCGAAATTAATATTTCGGATGTTTTTTCAATTTATAAAATTGATAATAACCGTTTTGAACCCCAGGATTTTACATTAATTAATGATGAGGTTTTTATTGATGAATTTAAAAATCTTTACAAATATTACAGGAATACTTTCTTTGCCAGATTCACCTTTACAGAAAATTATCTGTATATGGTTTTTCAGCTTTCCGAGAGTACATCGGATATCAAAGCGTTCAAATGGCTCATCAAAGAAAACGGACTGGTTTATGTAGACTCAAGAAGCGCTTCCGAAACGTCTTACCCGCCCCAGCATGGTTTTGCCTGGACCAAGGCTACCAGGGATATGCAGCGGTCCGGGAAATACCCTCATATTTCTCTTGCAGATAAAGTATTTGTAGAGAGTATTGGCGGCGATATTACCATCAAGGTGGAAGATAATACCGATACCGGGAAAGGAATATATTCTGAAGAGGTCGTTCACAAAGACCAGAATCTTGATGATGCAGAGATCCATTTCTGTGATCTGGACAATCTTGTTTTGTTTAAAATAAAGCCGTATCAGGAAAAGGAACGTTATTTCATCTATAATCATAAGGAAAAAACCGTTTCAAGAGCAGATGCGCTTCAATATGCAGGGCTCCTGCTTCCGGAAAACCAGGGAGTATTATTTTCCAACGGGTATGCACTGCAAACCGGAGGACTTAAAGTAATTTCCCAGGACCAGAACAGGCTGTATTATCTGAAGACGGTTGCAGAACCAAACGGAGAAAATTTTTTGTATGTTTTCTATGATGATAAAACCAATAATTATCAGCTGATCTCATATAATATCATCACCCAAACGATAGAAACGCCGATCCGATGCAGCGGCTTCACATTTTTAAATGATGGAAAACTGATCTATCTGAGAGAAAGTTTGGAGACCACAAAACATCATCTTACCCAGATCTGGCAGACTCCTTTTTCTAGGGAGTTAGCTCCCAATATTGAAAAAGCAGACCATCTGCTCTACAAAATCGGAAATAAAGATATCGTCCGGGTGATGGCGGAAAGCCAGGAGCTTATTACACTTCTGAATAAGAAAGACTCCTACAGCGGATTGTATGATGATATCGTAAAACTTTCTACGTTCATTCTCGATACGTACTATTTTCTGGGGGAAACCGAGGTCCGGAAACTGGATCAGCCTCTGAAAGAGATCAGAGCCATTGCCCATTCTGCGATCAATGAATACGAAAAGGTAGTAGAGCAAAGGAAAAATACAGAAGAAGCTTTAGAAAAAATCAAAAATGCCTGTGATAAGGTCCTGGATGACACCAAAAGACTTCACTACTCTCAGCTCACGGAATATATTGATGCGCTTTCCGTAATCAGAGCGTTAAGAGGGGAGGTCACCGCAGCAAAAGCGCTAAAATATGCAGATGCGGCCTTGCTGGACTCTTTGGAAAAATCACTTGCAGACCGATATACCGGACTTTCCAACGCCTGTGTAGATTTTTTGTTGCAGGACAATGCATTGCTGCCTTACGATGAAAAAGCACAAAAGATATCAGAAGATATTATTGCTTTGCAGAAAGCCGTTGACGCAAAGACGATTGAGGAAGATATCAACCTCCTTTCCGGTCAGCTGGAATTATTGGTTGACATTGTCAATAACCTAAAAATAGAAGATACTTCCCAGTCTACCCAAATCATTGAAAATATATCGCTGATTTTTGCCAGACTCAATCAGGAAAGGCTTGAACTCAGCAAAAGAAAAAGAGAAATTTCAGGAAAAGAGCTGGCTTCGGATTTTCAGGCGCAGATCACTTTGTTTGATCAGGCAGTGATTAATTTTCTGGAACTTTCCCAGACTCCTGAGAAATGTGATGAATACCTGACCAAGCTTTCCATCCAGCTGGAAGAAATGGAGACGAAATTTATCGACTTTGAAGAGTTTATCCGGCAGATAGGAATCAAAAGGGAAGAAGTGTACGGACATTTCCAGAATAAAAGGGTACAGCTAACTGAGGCAAGAAATAAAAGAACCCAGAATCTATTCGATGCTGCACAAAGAATTCTGAAATCCATACAGACCAAAGCAGATTCTTTTGATTCTGAAAATGAGATCAACGGCTACTTTGCCGCTGACCTGATGGTCGAAAAGGTGAGAGATGTTGCAAAGCAGCTTGCAGAACTGGAAGACTCGGCAAAATCTGAAGAGATCAGGACCCTTTTAAAGACTTCCCAGCAGGAATCCGTCAGAAAACTTAAGGATAAAAAGGAAATCTATGCTGACGGACATAATATTATTGCGCTGGGAGATTATAAATTTACAGTCAATCAGCAGAAACTGGATCTTACCCTGGTGCTGAGAAATGCGCAGTACTATTATCACCTTACCGGAACCAGCTTTTATGAACCGTTGAATTTCACTAATGCTGATGAATTTAAAGAAGTATGGAATCAGGAATTTATTTCAGAAAACAGTAGTGTAAAGAGGTTTGAATACCTGGCGTGGAATGTATTTTCTGCCCACAAAGACATTGCAACCGGGCAGCAGAATGAAAAAGCGGTACAGCAGTTTACTGCAGAGCACTTTGGAGAAGGGCTGGTAAAAGGGATTCATGATATAGATGCACAGCGTATTGTAACAAAGCTTCAGCAGCTCCACAATGAGCTTGGGCTGATGAGGTATAGGGCAGAAGAAAGAGTCCTTGCCCGGCTTTTCTGGTTCTTTCTGGACGAGGAGAGAAAACGCTATTACACCCGGCAGTTTGAAGCCGCTGTGATTATTTCCCAATCTTTTTCTGCCAGACAGGGATTTGAATACTTGATTAGGGAGCTCGCAGAAGAAATGAGCGCTTTTGCATCCGTTCATGGTATTTTTAAGGATACAGATTGTATCAGCGCTGCAGAATACCTGAAAAAGGAAGACAAAGAAAATTTCATCCTCTCGGAAAAAGCGGCCGCCTTATATGAATTATTTATAAAAAAACTGAAAGAAAAAGGAAAAGATCTTGAGTTAATGGCTCAGGTGGAGGCGATGTATACCTATCCTTCAACGTGTTATCATATGGTGGAGAGTGCACTGCAGGCGTTCGACCCGGCTGCTGAAAAAACGACGGTAGCAGAGGTCGCAGGATGCATCATAACCCAAAAGTTTGATCCAAAAAATATCAGCAGTGTTTCTTATGAAGTAACCTTAAAAGAACTGAAATCGCTTGAAAAAGACACAGAATATGTTTTGAATTATTTTGAGTTTATCTCGAGACTGGGTTATTTTAATACCGTTACCGTTCCAAAATATAAACAACTTCAGGAGCTTAAAAACAACTGGGTGGGTGAGAAGAAAAAAGCACTGAAACTGGATACTTTTAAGCCACAGGTTCTGAGCTCATTTGTTAGAAACAGACTGATTAATGACGTGTACTTCCCTCTCATCGGGGCTAACCTTGCCAAACAGCTGGGAACAGCCGGTGCAGACAAGAGAACAGACAGGATGGGAATGCTCCTCCTGGTTTCTCCTCCCGGATATGGGAAAACGACATTGATGGAATATATGGCAGAACGGATGGGGCTGGTTTTTATGAAGATCAACGGTCCGTCCTTAGGATACGATATTGTATCCACAGATCCTTCAGAAGCTAAGAATGCTGGGGCAAGACAGGAGCTTGAAAAACTGAACCTTGCCCTGGAAATGGGAGACAATGTAATGCTGTACCTGGATGATATCCAGCACTGCAACCCTGAATTTTTACAGAAGTTCATCTCCCTTGCAGACGGGCAGAGAAAAATAGAAGGAATCTACAGCGGGGAAAGCAAAACTTATGACCTTCGTTCTAAGAGATTTTGTCTGGTGATGGCAGGAAACCCTTACACAGAAAACGGGGAAAAGTTTAAAATTCCTGATATGCTTGCCAACCGTTCCGATACCTATAACCTCGGTGAAATATCGGGATCAAAAACGGAACTTTTCGACTTGAGCCTTATCGAAAATGCTTTGATGTCGAACGAGTATCTGACCAGACTTACACAACCGGGAATGGAAAATCTGTACGAACTGTATGATTGTGTGGTCACGGATAACCCAGCAGACAATCTGAAAGGAAACTTCAGCTCCAATGAAATTTCAGACTTCAGAGCCGTATTGAAAAATACCATTATGGTAAGGGATATCGTTTTGAAGGTCAATAAAGAGTATATTTCCTCCGCGGCCATGTCTGACGATTACCGAAATGAACCTCCTTTTAAGCTGCAGGGATCTTACCGTAATATGAATAAGCTGATGGCTCAGATACAGCCCATTCTAAAGGCAGATGAGGTGATCCGTATTGTAATGGATCACTATCAGAATGAATCTCAAACGTTAACGACTGGGGCTGAAGCCAATATGTTGAAACTAAAAGAACTCATAGAGGTCATTTCAGAAAAGGAAACAAAACGCTGGGAAGAGATCCGGAAAACCTTTGTAAAAAATAAAACCTTAAAAGGACTGGGCGAAAACGACAGGATGTCACAGATCGTGGCTCTGCTGGCTCAGTTCGGAGATGGGTTGGAAGGCATCAAAGAGGTCCTTGCAAAAGAAAACCAGGGTATTAAATAGAAAAACTGCATCCTTATAGGTGATGCAGTTTTTATACTTTTACTGACGGATGACTTTTGCATTTTTATCAGAAAGTTTCTCAGAAATCCATTGCTTCATTTTTTCTTCCTGTTCTTTCTCCTCTTTTTCAGATTGATAGAGAACTACGGTACTTATATTGGCACTGTCGGTATTCGAATTATTGGTGATTTTCCCTATGGAGATATGGTTAAAATCCGGAAACAGAATATTGATTTCTTTGATGAGACTGGAGTCTTTTATCGTATACCTGTCCAGCTGCTGTCTCAGGCCGTTGATAATGAGATCTTTTTCTGATACCACCGTATTCTTCTGCCCGAGCTCATTCAGGATTTCAGACTTGAGATCTGTAGCATCCTGCTTGATCACCATTTGGGTGTTGAGTAGCCCGATATTTTTAAGCTTTTGGTTGATAGAATCCAATTCCTTTTGATCAAACTTTTTGGATAAAAATGCCAATTCGATTTTCCTGGGTGAAGAATTGTAGTTTACTTTTTTATAGATCATTGTGTATCCTTTTTGTGTAAACTCACGGTTGATAAAATCATCAACGCTTTGGCTGAACTTTTTTTCGTTCAGTAAATTATAAGCTAAATAAGAGCTAGGAACAATCATAATAACGATAAGAATATAGATGCCCAGGCGTATTTGCCTTTCATACTTTTTGTCTACAAGTTTTACAGGCTGATATCTCAGGTATTTAATGATGAGAAAAGTAGCAATACAAATGAAAAAGCAATTGATGGTGTACAGATAAAAAGCTCCCATAAAGTAGCTCCATTTGCCAACAGATAGGGCATATCCTGCAGTACACAGCGGGGGCATCAAAGCGGTAGCAATGGCAACACCCGGAATCGGATTCCCTTGTTTCACCCTTGTAATGGCGATCACCCCTACAAGTCCTCCAAAAAAGGCAATAAGCACATCATAAATATTGGGCGAAGTCCGGGCCAGCAGCTCGGATTGAGTCTCTTTAAACGGACTTAGAGAAAAATAAATGAATGATACGAATAAGCTAACCAGTGTTGCAATCAACAGGTTTTTCATCGATCTTTTAAGCAACTGAAAATTGTACGTGCCTAAGGCAAATCCAGCCCCTACAATAGGACCCATTAAAGGAGATATTAACATTGCCCCAATGATAACAGCGGTAGAATTTACATTGAGGCCCACCGATGCAATCACAATGGCACAGGCCAGAATCCACAGATTAGAACCACGAAAAGAAATGTTTTCGGTCACATTCTCAAGAACCTTTTGCTTATCCTCCTCTCCAAATTGGAGATTGATAAATCTAAAAAATTTTCCCACCATGTATTGTTGTCTTTTTTTAAAAAATAAAAATACATATTTAAATGCAATCTGGTCCTCACATTTTAAAATCAGAGATAATAGAATTGAGTGTGGTACATAACCTGTACCCATAATATTACTAACTTCTGTATCTGTGTCTTAACAGAAAGACTCCATAATTTTGTTTAGCTAAAGAAGAAAAACTATGGAAACAACCGTACAACATCATAAGGAACAGGTCCAATATGCTGAAGTATATATTACTGATATGTGGGCGTTGAAAAATATATTTCTGAATATACAGAATGCGTCAAAGGTTAACCAGGATTTTGGGCTTCCATTTTTTTTGGCTAGGAAAAAAAACGAAATTATACTGTTTGCCAGCCTTATTATTAGTGGAACCGGAAGGATTAGTTTTAAAATCTATGAAAAAAGGGGTCTTGCAGAAACTGATAAGAGAGCGTTTGCTTTAAAGGTGGAAAACTACTTCAAAAAAAGTACAGCCCCTAATTTCCGAAATCCGGAACAGTTGAAAAGCAGTATCAGCAGAACGATCAGCTGGCTGAACCTTGAATAAAGCGGTGATAAAATTGTACATTTACCTAAAACCCTGATGCAATGCCTAAAGATGTTCTGTACCTTAAAATAGCCAACTCTGTCACGGAGCAGATCAAAAGTGAAACCTTACAGTTTGGAGAAAGACTTCCCTCACTAAGAAGCGCCCAGAAGTTATATAATGTAAGTCTGAACACGGTAAAGCAGGCTTATATGGAGCTGGAAAGCAGGTCTCTGGTAGAATCACGGCCCAAATACGGCTATTATGTAAGCCAGACCTCACAGAGAAAGCTGGCTCTTCCATCCGTTGCCCAGATCAGGGCTTCCGAAGGTAAGAATACGCCCCAGGACCTTATTGATAAAGTATTTGGGTCCATTGGAGGCACGGATGTTACACAGTTTGCTCTGGGTATTCCGGGGAAAAGCCTTCTTCCGGTCGCCAAAATGAAAAAATGTATGATTGATGTGATGAAGAGGAACGGTGACAGCGGGACCAATTACGAGCCTGTTCAGGGAAGTGAAGCTCTTCGCCGTGAAATTGCCAAATGGTCTATTGTGATGGAAGGCAAAATTACAGAAGATGATCTCGTGATTACTTCGGGAGCGATGAATGCTGTATACAATTGTTTGATGGCTGTCACACAGCCCGGAGATTCGGTGGCGGTGGAAAGTCCTGTCTACTTCGGGATCCTGCAGGCTATTCAGCTGTTAGGACTGAAAGCGGTTGAAATCCCAACCCATCCCATTACCGGGGTAGACCTTGATGCTTTGAAAAAGGAGCTTCCGAAACTTTCTGCATGCTGTTTTGTGGTCAATTACAACAACCCGCTGGGATTTCAGATGCCTGACGAGAACAAAAAGGAACTGGTTAAAATGTTGACTGAGTATAATGTTCCCCTAGTGGAAGATGATGTGTATGGGAATATCTATTTTGGAGCCGGAAGGCCAAAGCCTTGCAAATTTTATGATGAGGCAGGTATTGTGATGTGGGCGGGCTCGGTTTCTAAAACATTAGCCCCCGGATTTCGGGTAGGGTGGGTGGCTCCCGGAAAGTTCAAAGAGAAGATCATCCGTCAGAAACTGGTTCAGACCGTAAGCGGACCTTCACTGTTTTCAGATGTGATCACGGATTTTCTGGAGCATGGGCGGTATGACCATCACCTGAGAATGTTCCGAAAAAAACTGTATGCCAATTATCTTCAGATTCAAAAATCGGTAGCGCAGTATTTTCCTGATAACACGAAAATTTCTGAACCCAAAGGCGGGTTTATGCTATGGCTGGAGCTGGACAAAAGAATATGTACAGAAGACCTGTACGATGAAGCTGTCAGTCAGAAAGTCAATTTTGCGCCTGGAAGAATGTTTTCACAATATAATCAGTATCAGAACTGCATGCGTTTAAACTATGCGCTGGAGTGGACAGATCGGGTAGAAAGCGATCTTGAAAAACTCGGAAAAATGATAAAAAACAGATTTTAATACACCTAAAGCGATGAATGATACCCAAAATGAAGTAAAAATTATTACGTATGAAGCTCAATATAAAGAAGCTTTTAAAACCTTGAACGAAGAATGGATCAAAACATTTTTTGTCATGGAGCCCGGAGACTATAAGCTGCTGGATCATCCTGAAGAAGAGATTTTGAATAAAGGAGGGCACATTGCTTTTGCTTTACTTGATGGTGAAGTGGTAGGAACTTGTGCACTGGTGAAAACCCATGACAACCCTCTTATTTTTGAACTGTCCAAGATGGCAGTGAGCCCTAAAGCGCAGGGTAAAAAACTGGGCTATCTGCTGGGAAATGCTCTTGTGGAAAAAGCAAAAGACTTAAAAGCGGAAAAAGTCTTTTTGGTTACCAATTCCATGCTGGTTCCGGCGATCAGACTTTACGAAAAACTGGGCTTCCAGCATATTCCCGTTACCAATGCAGGATATGACCGTGTAGATGTACAGATGGAGCTGTACCTCAATAAATAAAAAATATTAGAACTCAGATAGGAATATCCTTGTTCTAATATCAAAATTAAATCTAAATGTTTTGCTGTTTTATTTTTTAATGAAAGTCTGGGTCTGTGACTTTCTGCTATCGGTGATTTTAATATAATAAGTTCCCGCAGGAAGGGTTTCAACATTTATTTTTTCATCATAATATCCGTTGGATGATTGCAGGTGCTTTGTTGAAATATGTGATCCCTTACCGGCGATAATTTCTGCTTTAATTTCCTTATCTTCAGATTGATACCGAATGCTTACGACGGTTGACACAGGATTAGGATATATTTTAAAACCAGGCGCAGCTGCCTTTGTTTCTCTTGCTGCCAGTGTTCCCTTGGAACATACCGGAATTCTGTTGACCCCATCTATTCCCCAGGAAGACTGTACCGGAATACAAAGCCAGTTCAATACGGTAGGGAAGTGGTCTGTTTCTCTTGTCGTTGACGTATAATCGTACATTTTGAAGGTATGGGTTGTATTGGCATTGTAGGTAGGAGAACCTGTTGTCGTCATATTATTTCCATTGGGGCCAGAGTCTGTTAACGTATTTCCTGAGGTTTCGTTACATCTCCAGTTAGCCAGTAACTGGGAATAATAAGGGTGCGATGGTGTAATATCCTGGCTGGCCCAATTCACAATTACCTCATTAGGAAGAGCAGACTTCCAGATTCTTATATCTTTATAAGAGGCGGCAAGATTGATCCCATAGGTATTCGTTCCATCCTGATTTAATGTTAAAGGAAGCCCGGAGTCAATATTTCCAATGGAGTTCATTTTAGCAAAAGTAACCGGAACTCCATCTTCATAAAGCGTCACAAGCCCATCTCTGTCAAAGCTTGCCGCAATATGTTTCCATTTATTCGTTTCCATTTTTCCGCCGACAAGATCAATTCTGTTGGTACCGTCACCGATATTCATCTTGAAAGTCTGTCCGGAATATCCTGAAAAAACAATTCCTTTATTTTTTCCGCTGGCCCAGTTTTTATTACTGATCATCACAGGATCACTGGAGTAAGCTGCATTTGGTTTTACCCAAAATTCAATCGTAAAATCCTGGCTCGTTCCAAAATTAAAAGCCGTTTGATTAGCCGGTTTTGCATACGTTCCTGCCGGGAAATTCAATTGATTAAATGTTTTACTGGACTCCAGAACCGTTTTACTGATCTGCTGGGGCATAAATCCAGGATTAGAATACACTGTAAAAATATTTCTCTCGGAAAGATTTCCTCCTCCATGAGAGCTCTCTACCGCTCCATGATCTGTAGTCAATACCACCAACCAGTCTTCATTGCTGTAAGAAGGTCTGTTTTTCATTGCAGTCACAATTTCTCCAATATATGAATCCACTGTTTTAATGGAAGATACATATTGAGGAACACTTGAAGAGAACCCGTACGAATGGCCCGCATGGTCCACATCATCAAAATCTACAAAGAGTATATCAGGATTGTCATTCTGCAAAGCGGTCACGGCTGCATTTTTTACAGCAAGATCGGTTGCCAGATTGGTTTTAACATCGGCCTGCTGTATAATCTTATCATTAATGGGTGCCCAGTGAGCCAGAGAAATAGTTCTCAGGTTAGGATTGTAAGTCTCTGCTCTTGTTAGAAAATCAGGATAATTGATGTAGTTTGGATGGGTAAAATTATTATCCTGAACATTGTGTTTGGTATGCCAAACTCCAGTAAGCATCGTGCTCCATCCGTTTCCACTCCAGGTAGTGGCAGCACAAAGTCCGTCGATGGAATAGATCGACTGGCTGATGAGGTTCTGGATGTTTGGAGTGGGGGTAGACATCATAACATCTGCCCGGCATCCGTCAATACCGATAAAAAGTACTTTTTTGGTCTGCGCTCCAAAGAAAGAGCTCATTACGACAACCATTGAGAATAGTTTTGTTTTCATGGGAAAAGGGTTTTGAAATAAAAAGTTTACAAATAGTAATTTATTTTTAACTATTGTAAAATTAGTTTAGTATTTGTAAACATGTGTGAACTGAAAATGAATTAATTGATAATTAACAAATTCACAAAAGGTTGAAATGTTTGACAACACAAGCCACAAAAGAAAATGACTTTATTTGATGTGCAATCTGACGAGTCTCCACTCACAAAAGTTTACCAAAAAATATCCGGCTTTGGCCAATATTCAATTGCCGTATTACAGTCTCCGTCATTAAGAAGGTAAAAGCACAAACATTTCCAGGGTTTTCATGAAAATATTTGTGCAAAGAATAAGTAAAAAAGATCGGTTGAAAAAGAGGTGATTACAAAATACCCTCAACCTCAGAAATGGTATTCAGAATGTAATCGGGAGCTGCCTTTTGCAGTTCCTCTTTGTTTTGTGCGCCTGATAGGACCGCAATCGTCAGTCCGCAGCCTGCATTTTTCCCCTCTTCAATATCGATCACAGAGTCACCTGCCTTTAGCACCTTGTGGGCTTCACTAATATTGAACTTCTTCATCGCAAGAAGAATCATTTCAGGGCTTGGGCGGCTTTCTGATACGTCATCTGCGGTAATCAAGGCGTCATAATGGATGTTCTCTTTCCAGTTGAGCTTATCCAGAAGCTGATGCGCAATTTCAGAGGTGTATCCTGTATTTAATACAATCTTTTTGTGTTGAGACCTCACGCTCAGCAGAAAATTTTCGGTGCCGTTAATAGGTTTGATCTCAAGATCTTTATAGGACGCTTTTAGCTGATCAGAAAAATTCTCAAAAATAGCAGGCGCATCATCTTCATTGCCATTGATCTCTTTTAAAAGATGGGTAATTGCTTCCAGCTTTTCCATGCCCGCACAGCTGGATAAAACCTTTTCCAGGCTTACTGCATAGCCATACTCATTCACAGCGCGGGTGAGTGTTTTGTATACAACATTATCCTCATCAATTGTTGTTCCGGCCATATCCAGAACCAGTAATTCTATATTTTTCAATTCCATTTTATCCATAAATTTTTTCAATATTAAATTTGGAGAAGCCCCCGCTTCCCGTCATTCCTTTTCCGCCAATACCTGTTATAATATGAATATTGGCAGATGGACTGTGCTCAAAAATGTCTTTTGTTTTGCACTGAGAGTAGATCCCGAACCATCTTCTCTGGATCTCATATGTAGGAAGATCAATAATTTTTTTAGCCTCATGGATCATAAATTCGTCAATCTCCATATTGAGATCATACCCGAGGTCATCTGTATTTTTAGCGTCAGCATACTCATGAGAATCTCCGATGATGACAGAGCCGTCAAGTGCCTGCTTGAATAAAATATGAATTCCGTATTTCTTTTCAAACGAATTGGGATCCTCTAAAGCCTTGATCTTCTGAAAAGAGGGACATTCTCCAAACGATTCATATCTTCTGACCGAAAGACCGGTAAGAATATTCCCTGGAAGGGAGTAAATCCCCTGTGGTTTAGTCTGAAGCATTTGGAGTTTACTGACTTCCAGATCGCTGTCATTGAATACTTTAGGGTATAAAGTTTTGAACTCATGTCCGCCACAGATGATCATTTTAGAAGCATTGAATTCCGTTCCGTCTGCTGTTATAGCCGTGCATTTCTGATCGTCTTCTCCAGTTTCTACTACGGTTGTATTGTAGAAAATCTGTAAGCCCATCTTCTCCTGCAACAATTGATGCAGTTTCACAATCATATCTGCTGAATCTACAGAAAGTTCCTGTGGGAAAAACAGACCTCCTTTGCAATAGTCTGAGCGGAGGCCGTCATACTTTTTGATACAATCGTTTTTTGATAATAAAACAGATGTATAATGATTGTTTTTGTTGATTTCATAAAGCTCCTCAATCAGTTGAAGCTCTTCATCATTGGAAGCGATATAGACAGATCCGTTTTGTCTGATGGTAAGGTCTGCCTGAGCATGGAGTTCATTGTATATGGCCAGGCTTTCCCTTCCGAAGTTCTGCCATTTAAGATCCATACCGGATGGTACCACTTGTCCGAAGTTTCTTACAGTGGCCCCCTGAGGAACAGAATTTCTTTCCAGTAAAGCTACCTTAAGATTCTTCTTCAGCGCATGATAAGCGTGGAATGTTCCTAAAATTCCACCTCCTACAACGAGTAAATCAAATTTTGTTGTCATTGTATTGTAATTTATAAAATTTTCGACGTATCGAAATTGATGAATTGATTAGAGTTTGTGTTTGATTTCGGCTTTGATTTTTTCCTGAAAGCCAGAAAAGCAATTGCCGATAGAACGAATACTGCGATGGTTATTATATAATTTAAATCAATATAGAAATTAAGCCATGAGGTCTTAGACGATCCAAAATTCTTGTACAACAGAATCAGGACACTTCCAAGATACCCGAATGAATCTACAGTATAAATCAGAAAACCTACATTCCCCTTGATTTCAAAAGCAGCGATCATCCGGTCAAAATAAATTCCGTTAAATGGAATATAGCAGATATACATTCCGAGGCCAGAGATAGTCATCCATAGAAAAGGAGGCAAAGAACCCTGCTGAAACAGATAGGTGGAAAGTCCTACCGTAAGAATTCCTGCAAAAAGAATATAATGGTAGTAGGCGAATGCCTTTTTATTGTTTTTCACCTTTACCATAAAACTTAAAATTAGCAACACCATTATGGCAATAGGAATTTCCGTTAAAGTAAAAATGGAGCTGTCAAAACTAAAATTCAGTTCGTCCCAGATTTCACGGTTGAAATTATCTCTGAAGTCCCTTAAAACGGTTAAACAGATATACAGAAATATGATACACATGATCGGAACAAAAAACTGTTGGATCAGCGCTTTTCTTTCCTTTCCATTCAGGGGTTGCCGCTTATTTTTAAGCAAAATATCTTCTTCTGTAGGTTTGGGAATCCTTTCCAGAAGAAGTCCGAAAAGAATCAATGGAATGATAAAAATTAACCCCGCGGAAAAAGGCATCCAGAATTCTGATATCGAAAAAGAATCCATAAGAAATTTTCCCACAGACTTTGTAAATCCGGAAGAAACTACAAAGCTTGAACATAGAAAAAGACCGATGATTTCTGTGGTTTTACGCCCCTCAATATAAGAGAATACAATTCCCCAGATCATTCCCAGCGGAATACCATTAATAAACATAAAGATAATATTGTATGGAGCGGGAACAGCTGCAAACCCTAGTAAGGCAAGCTCAGCAATGGCAATGAAAACGAACAGATAAGTGATTCTTTTCTGAGGCTTCAGCTCAGAAATAAATTTAATACCGATAAATTTAGAAACAAAATAGCCAACGGCCTGGGCAATAATAATCAGGATCTTATAATCTACCCCAAAGTAGGCAAGTCCTTCGAAAGACGCTACGGTAAAGGGCTTTCTAAAACCGTACATGCAGAAGTAAACACCGAAAGCAGCAAAAGCAGCCTGCAAGGTTATGAATGTTTTTGTATTGATGGTTCTGGCCATGGTAATCGTTTAGAAGTTCAGTTTTATTCCCAGATTGAATCGTACGCCATAATATTCTACCTGCTCCGGGCGGTCTTCGCTTTTACCGAAATGATAGATCAGAGGTTTGTTCAGGATGTTGTTCACATCAGCATATAGAGTCAGGTATTTGGTAAATTGATAAGAACCTCCGAAATCCAGATTGCGGTATTTACCATAATAAGAATCATTAATATCTTCTTCAGCATATTCTACGGCATACTTTCCTTTGTAGTTATATGCCAGTCTTGCATTGAATCCTTTTTTCTCAAAGAAAAGCTGAGCATTATACAATTCCTTCGCCTGGTAAGGCAGGGCTACTTTTCTTCCGCTGGGCTTCTCCATTTCCGAAGTCATGAAGGTTGCATTCAGCTGAACCCCGAAATACCGTAAAAACCCTGGGAGAAAATCAAACCTTTTATTCAAACCTAATTCAATACCTCCCAGCCACGCGGCATCTCCGTTGTTGGGAGCCGTAAACTGTACGCCATTCATTCCGTTGTAGGTCCCGATAAAAGAATCCTGGAAAATAGGATCCGTAATCGACTTATAGAAAATTCCGCCACTCAGGATTCCGACATTGGAAAAATAGTATTCTCCCATCAGATCAAAATTCAAAGAATAAGTAGGATTGAGGTTCGGGTTTCCCCCTTTGAACTCATTGTCTCCTTCAATATAAGTCCCTCCCGGCGTAAGGTCTCCAAAATTCGGTCTGGAAAAAGTTCTTGTTGCAGCAAAACGGAGGTTGGTTTTATCGTTCAGGGTATATTTCAAATGAACCATGGGAAGGACCGCGAGGTAATTTTTGGTGTTTTCTACAGGAGTCAGTACATTGTCATTTACGCTGTATCCCCTTACTTTGGTATTGGTATTCGATAATCTGATTCCAACTAAAAGGATAATCTTGTCATTTAGTTTATACGTTGCCATTCCATATGCATCTGCATGCTTTTCAAACACATCAAAGTTTCTTCCTAATGCTTTATTGTATTCCAATGCTTCGGAATCCGCAGTATTGATTTTTAAATTTCCATGATTCTGATACCAGAACTGGTTCATTCCTGTCGTAGACAATACCGGCCCAAAGCTGTTCCCAATATGGGCATTCATTTCACTTAAATATCTCTGCCCATTAGGCTGTGTCGTACTATATTGTGAAAAATCAGACAGAAGTGGGGCTGTTCCGTTGCTCCAGTTATAAAAAATATCTGAGAATTTTGCATTACGTTCTTTGTCTCTGTATTTGAATCCATATTTTAAAGTCAATTTATCAGAAGCATTGATCTCATGGTTGAAGGCCGCTACAATCTTATCTTTTTCTTCCACAAAAACCTTATAAAATTCAAGATCTGTAAATCTCATCTGGGAGGCGTCTGTTTTAAAGTTCGGATCGCTGTAGAAACCGAATAATGCATCAGGGTTTTTATAATCCAGCTTTCCACCGTCCGCTTTCCAATATGCTCTGGGGCCGTTTCCAAGATCTGAAATATAACCAGGATTGATGCCTACGCCGGATTGGGTGTACTTGATGACATAGTATGAATTATTCTGCTTGTCGGGAATATTGCCATATTTGAACTTATTGTCATAGTAAGAGAGATCCCAGTCAATTTTTCCTTTATTTAATTGATGAATACCTCCCAAAGAAACAGAGGTAAGCTCCGTAATCAGTAAGTTGTGGATATTCTGAAGCTCTACTCTCGCCGTATTGCTGGCACTGCTGAATTTATCAAAGCGGATCCTCTGTTTGTAGTGTGTTTCGTCATCCGAAAGGGTACCATACATTCCCTTTAAATAGAATGTAGTTTTTGGAGAAAGCACATACTCAAATGCCGTATTGATTCCTGTTGTTTTTCGAACTCCATTATAATCACGAAGCTCCAGCCTGAAAACTCCTTGATCTCCACTTCGTCTCGCTTCAAAATTATCCGTAGACCAGTTTCTGATAAAGTGAGCAAAATTGAACAAATATCCGAATTTTTTATCCTTTGTCCTTCCCCCATATAAGAATCCGATATTGTAAATTCCCTTATCGGCTTTCGCATTGTATCCGCTTCCTACTGTTGCCTTGAATTCTGTTTTCATAGGTGGAGTTTTAGTGATAAAATTAACGCCACCACCGATTCCGTCGGCTTCGATATCCGGGGTAAAAGACTTGTTGACATGAACATACGAGATCAGTTCTGTAGGAAAAAAGTCGAATGCCGTCGCTCTTGAAGTCGTTTCTTCCTCAGCGGTGGGCAGCCTGTTTCCATTAATGGTTGTTGACGCCCAGAAAGGGGGAAGTCCTCTCAGGGAAACAAATCTTCCTTCTCCCTGGTCCCTTTCGATAGACACTCCCTGTACACGCTGTACCGTCTCTGCAGCATTTCTGTCCGGTAACTTTCCGATTCCGTCAGAAGCAATTACATTGGTGATATTGATCGCATTTTTCTGAAGGTTCAATGCCCGTGCTTCCGTATTTTTTAAAGTTCCGGTAACCACTACTTCATCAATATTGTTTCTGGGTTGAGAAAGCCTGATCGCTCCCAGATCCACAGTTTGTTCTGATTTTAGATCAACATTGATGTCTGAAGACTCATATCCGATGTAGCTGATTTGTAAGGTGTATTGGCCTTCTTCGATATCGTTGATCGTGAATTTTCCCTCAATATCAGTTGTTATATTTTTAGATAAGCCTTTTATTTTGATTACCGCTCCGGGTAGCGGCTGGCTGTCGTCAAAAACAGCTCCTATAATTAACTGCTTCTGCGCTGAAACAAAAATAATGAAACACACAAAAACAAGGGTAAGTAATTTCTCTAATTTTGTTTTCATTTTTACATATATTAAATTTTTCATGCAAATCACGCTAATAATTTTAATATATATAAATATTTTGTATTAAGTATTGTTTAATAAATAGGCCGTATTTGTTACGTGTGTTTTACTTGGGAAGCAGTGAAATTTAATCCTTGAAAATGGAGTGAAATAAGGTTACATTCACTATTTCAACACTTTTGATAAATATTTTTCGAGATTAAAATGGCCTGAAATTTACCGGAAACAAACTTAGTTGGGTTAATATTGAGTTCATCTTAGAAGAGAATGTAAAAACAAAAGTTGCATATTTGTAAACTTTTGAAAAAGGTGGGAAGTTGAAAAATAGGAGAAAAAGCAACCTTGACGAAAGAAAAGAGGTTAAAAATGGGCCTACAGATATTTGTTGTTTCTTTCAGAGCTGGCATGCTAAACAAAGAAATACAGCAAAGAATCTCATGGTATTAGTGATGATAACATTCTTCCACTGACAAAAACCACCTAAAGGACATTGCGATAAAAAATTAAGCAGTATAAAAGTAAAGAACAAGCATTACACAACTTTCATTGCTGATGCTTACCGGAACATGGGGAAACTTCCCGTTGAAATAAAGGGAATCACCTTCTTTTAAAATGACTTCTTCATTATCAATCACATATTTCACTACCCCCTTCAGTATATATTTGAACTCCCAGGCATCAGTAATTACTTTTTCTCTTTTAGAATTGGGCTCAAGAGTCAGCAACACCGCTTCAAAACCCAAAGAGTGAAGACTTTTGCTGAAGATATGCATATACCTGAATCCTTCAGCCTCTACTTCCTTTTCAATAACCTGCTGGCTTTCTTTTGGAACATAGATGAACTTGGCATTGGACTTTTTTTCAACCCCTTCAAAAAAATAACTGGCGTCAATCTCAAGGGATTGGATCAGGTCTAACAAAACGGGAAGCGAGGGAATTGTTCTTCCGTTTTCAATCCTGGAAACAAGACCATTGCTCACATTCGCTTTGAAAGCCAGCTCGTTGATGGTTAGATTGTTTTTTTTTCTAATATCCTTTAATCGCTTACCGATTCCTATTAAAAAGTCATTCATGTTATATCCAATGAAAAGCAAAGGTAGTATTATTCTCTATATGTTGTAAGGTAAGGAGAGGAATTCACGAAAAGGTAAAATGGTAAAAAATGAAAAAAATAAAAACGAAAGGGTTGAAGGTTTATGAGCTCACATAGCGTTGAAGGTATTTGTGAAAAGATTAAAACGCAAGGTTCGCAAGGCTCTTTATTATGCTGTTTTATTCTTCGAACGCAATGGCGCTACGCTCAGCAAAGAAATTGAATAGCTAAGTGAAATGCCTTTGTGCATATTTTATAAGTATCATTTTACAATTCTTTGTGTACATAGCGTTAAAAGTATTTTTGAAAAGATTAAAACGCAAGGTTCGCAAGGCTCTTTATTATGCTGTTTTATTTTTCGAACGCAATGGCGCTACGCTCGGCAAAGAAATTGAATAGCTAAGTGAAACGCGTTTGTGAATATTTTATAAGTATCATTTTACAATTCTTTGTGTACATAGCGTTGAAAGTATTTGTGAAAAGATTAAAATGCAAGGTTCGCAAGGCTCTTTATTATGCTGTTTTATTTTTCGAACGCAATGGCGCTACGCTCAGCAAAGAAATTGAATAGCTAAGTGAAACGCCTTTGTAAATATTTATAAGTATCATTTTACAATTCTTTGTGTACATAGCGTTGAAAGTATTTGTGAAAAGATTAAAACGCAAGGTTCGCAAGGCTCTTTATTATGCTGTTTTATTTTTCGAACGCAATGGTGCTACGCTCAGCAAAGAAATTGAATAGCTAAGTGAAACGCCTTTGTGAACGTTTTCATAAGCATTACTTTAAAAAGCTTTGCGTGCATAGCGTTACAAATCACAATAAATAATCTTCAGTTCTATATTCTGCTCAGGAAACGTCCAGCTTTCCAGCCTCCTCTTCCAGTCTAAAAAAGCTTTTCCTCCCAATACTCCTATCCCAATAAAATTTCCTTATTTTTGTAAAACTCCTTATTTCATTTATGAAAAAAATTATTCTTATCGAAGATGAAACCAGCGTGGTGTCTTTTATTAAAAAAGGACTTCAGGAAACCGGATATGAAATTTCTGTAGCATTTGATGGGCGTACAGGCGTACAGCTGGTACAGGCTAATGATTTTGATCTGGTGATCCTGGATATTATGCTGCCTGAAATGAATGGTCTGGATGTATGTAAGGAAATAAGAAAGACCAATCAGAGTGTTCCAATTTTGTTCTTGACGGCTTTGGGAACCTCCGAGAATATTGTCCTTGGCCTGGAAAGCGGGGGTGATGATTATCTGGTAAAACCTTTTAAATTCATAGAGCTGGTTGCCCGTGTGAAGTCTCTGTTGAGAAGAAGCAATAACAACGGTCCGCAGGAAACCTTGGAACCGGAACCGGATAATGAACATGTATTTCAGTTTTCGGATCTTACCGTAAATGACTATACCAAAAAAGTAACCCGCGGCGGAGAAGAGATTACCCTGACCTCTACGGAATATAAATTGCTGCTGTATTTTCTTAATAACCCTGAAAAAGTAATTTCAAGAGCGGAAATTCTGGATGCCGTATGGGGAGTTAATTATGAGCTGGGAACCAATGTTGTGGATGTCTATGTCAATTATCTCAGAAAAAAGCTCGATAGTCACGACGATAATAAGTTAATTCATACCGTGATAGGAATGGGATATGTATTGAAAAAAACATAATGGATGTTTAATAAAGTGATTACAAATCAGACCAAAACGATGGTGCTTTTAATGTTGGTTTTTACAGCCATCATATTGCTGTTCAGTGGTTTGGTTTACTTTTCTATCGTTAATTTTTCGCACCAGAGGTTTTATGAGCTGCTGAAGATCAGGACGGCAACTATTGTTCAGATCGAAAAAAGCAAGGACCATCTGGATCTTCCGGAAAACTATATTCTCAACAGTCTTAATGACGAGGAGCTTCCGATGGAAAAAGATTATGTTTTCGCAGTTCCTACCGATTCAAATTTCAAAAAGATTTCCCAGGAGGTACATATTCCCGCCTATTTCTTTAAGAATATCATCAGAGAGGGAGAATCGAACTACAATGACAAGGAATTTTATTATATAGGGCAGAGCTTCAGATACGACGATAAAGATTATATAGCCATCGCATCTGCTAAAAACCATTATGTGGTGTATTATCTTGGCTTTCTAAAACGGACCCTGCTTACCTGTATCGTTCTTTCACTGTTCTTCAGTATGATATTTTCATTTTATCTGTCTAAAACTTTATTTAAACCTATCTTAAAAATTACAGGAAAAGTAAAGGAAATAAGTTCAGAAAATCTTCACTTAAGGCTGGAATCACATCCGGATAATAAGGAACTGAACGAATTGGTAGATACCTTCAATGATATGCTCAACCGGATAGAGACGTCCTTCGAAACTCAAAACCATCTCATTGGAAATGTTTCGCACGAGCTGAGAACTCCTCTTACCTCTATTATGGGAGAAGCGGATGTGGCGCTTTCCATCAGCAGAACTGCCGATGAATATAAGGAGACCCTCGGCATTATTCTGGATGAAGCCGAAAAACTGGATAAAAAGATTAAAGCCTTGCTCATGATTGCCCAGACCGGATTCGACGGTAAGATTCAGAAAATGGATAAAGTAAGAATCGATCAGCTGCTTTGGGATGTTATTGAAACACTAAGAAGAATAGATGCCAGGAACAATATTTACCTGGATATCAGCATGCTTCCTGATAACCCTAAAAAACTAAAAGTTCAGGGGAATGAGCAGCTGCTGCATCTTGCTGTGGCTAATATCATTAGTAATGGCTGTAAATATTCTAACTTTCAACAAGTCAAGGTTTCCCTGGGAGCCACAGATACCGATGTTTATATTATTGTAAAAGATAATGGGATCGGAATTCCCGAAGTGGAAATGAATAAAATCTACGACCCATTCTTCAGAGCCTCTAATACCAATAACTATGAAGGCTATGGAATCGGTCTTCCGTTAGCGAGAAACATTGTAAGGATGCATCATGGAGAACTCATCGTAAGTTCGCATGAGAACCAGGGGACTACCGTGCAGATGCGTTTCCCGAATTTTTATAGTATGCAGAAAGAAAATCTATAAAGCGAAAGAGGAGTTATCATACATCAGTCGGTCTGTTTCCCTGGTGTTTATGGGGTTTTTCTATGATCCTTTGCTCCTATGTTAATTCCTATTAACAATTTTCTAATCTCATTTTAATCTCTTTAATCACATTTTAATTCCGTTCCAAAGATGTTTTAATTTGGTCGTTCTAGTTTTGTATTATCAAAAAAGATAAACACAATACAAAATAATAAGAACATGGCTAAAACAATTTTAATTGCTACAGATTACACCCTTGAGTCATTGAATATATTAAAAAAAGTGCTGAAGGAAAAAGATGCAGCAGAAGATCAGAATCAGTACAACATCATCCTTACTTCAGGATATGATTCAGGAGATTCCATCAGAGATCTTTTATTCAATACCAAAACATCAATTTTTAATAAGATCAGGCCACTGGAGTTTTGTGATGCCTATGCTATTATCAAAAACAAATATCCTCATCTTGTTCACAGAATTACTTGTGATGTTTTTACAGGAAGCTTTCAGAGAACATTCAACCAGTATGTAAAAGCAGAAAATATTGAAGAGGCGTATTATTCTTCAGCCATTAAAAGTAAGGGTAAAGGTAAGTTTGATCTTGTCCCTTATATCAAAAAATGCAAAGAACTCCAGTCCAGAGAAATTACCATTGAAGTACAAGAAAGGCTTCCTGAGCGAGGAAGGCTGGCAGAGATCTTTGTGGAAGTCTAAAAAGTTAAACACTATTAAAAAGATAAAAAATGTTAAGAAATTATAGTAACAGCAGGACACTGGGAGACAATATCAGATTGGGGACGCTGACTGCATTTACGGCAGGTACTATAAATATTGCTTCCCTATTGATATTTCTCTCTTTTACTTCCAACGTAACAGGGCACTATGCTGTTCTGGCAGCGGAAATCAGTAAAGCAAACTGGACACAGGTAGCTGTGGTAGGCGGATGGATCTTTTTATTCTTCTTCGGAAGTTTTGTATCCAATTTTATTGTGATCAACTTTAATAAGAAAAGTAAATATTTTGCCCATGCCATGCCGATTGTGCTGGAAATCATATGCTTACTCTTTGTAGGGGTGTACGGACAGTTTTATTATCAGAAAACACTGGAAGAAACCGAGTATCTCGTGGCATTGATGCTTTTTGCTACCGGTCTGCAAAATGGTTTAACAGCCAGTATTTCCAACTTTTCAGTGAAAACTACCCACCTTACAGGAACAACCACCGACCTGGGAATTCTGGTATCCATGTTTACCCAAAAGAAATACAGAAAAAACGGAGAGCTTATCGGAAGAGCAAAATTACTGATGAGCATTATGATTGCCTATGTTTTAGGAGCTGTATTTTCAGGGTTAACGTATTACTATCTGGAATTCAGAGTGTTCTATGTGATCAGCTTCTGTCTTCTGATCGTGATCGGATATGATGCCTATAAAATTCATATAAGACACTTCAACACAAGATACAGATATAACAGGATCTATAAAAAGCCAAATCTCTTAGCTTATTTATATGAAAAGATTCATGGAATCCCTAAAAATGAAAAGAAGAGAAAGCTTGTATTTGAAGACTAAAATATAAATATCATATTAATTTTTTGTATAAACTAGCTGTGAACACCCTTATTCTATCTGGAAGAAGGGTGTTTTTTTGTGAATACGATTTTGCAGCCAGATCTGTTTTGATCCTGGTTGATCTATTCGGCAAGTCTCAAAAATAAAAATACCTATGCAGAATAAGCCGGTAGTTAAAGCCCTTCAATACAAACAGAAAAAAAATCGAATGGGGATAAATATGGAAAAATGTTGATAATTAAATATTAAATCACGGTTTTAGTATTTTAATTCCCGTTTTCATTGTCTATTTTTGTAAGTTGATTTACGTTTTTATGTCAGATATTATTCAGCTTTTACCGGATCATGTAGCCAACCAAATTGCCGCTGGAGAGGTGGTGCAGAGACCTGCATCCATTGTCAAGGAGCTTTTGGAGAATGCTATAGATGCAGATGCAACAAAAATTGAATTGATCATCAGAGATGCCGGTAAAAATCTTATACAGGTGGTAGACGACGGAAAAGGAATGTCTGAAACAGATGCCCGTATGGCTTTTGAAAGACATGCGACATCCAAAATCCGGGGAACGGAAGATATCTTCAAAATTGCGACTAAAGGATTCCGCGGAGAAGCGCTGGCATCTATTGCGGCTGTATCCCAAGTAGAGCTGCGAACAAAACAAAAAGACAGCTCTATCGGAACCAATATCTATATAGAAGGGGGAGTGTTTCAGTTTCAGGATCCGGTGCAGACTGCAGAAGGATCCAACTTTCTGGTGAAAAACCTTTTTTATAACGTTCCGGCAAGAAGGAAATTCCTGAAAAATAATAATATCGAATTCAGACACGTAATTGATGAGTTTCAACGTGTTGCGTTAGCACACGAAAACCTTGAGTTTTCTTTGTTTCATGATGATGAGGCCGTTTTCAGACTGAGAAAAGGCAGTCAGATGCAGCGTATTGTGGATGTTTTCGGAAGAAAGCTTCAGCCTCTTCTCATTCCCATTAAGGAAGATATTATCTGGTGCAAGCTTCATGGTTTCGTAGCCAAACCCGAAGGATCCAAAAAATCCAGAGGAGAACAGTTTCTTTTTGTGAACGGTAGGTATTTCAGAAGCCCATACTTTAATAAAGCAGTACAGGAAGCTTTCGAAGGATTGCTTCAGCCCGGATACGTCCCTTCTTTTTTCCTTTTCCTGGAGCTGGATCCTGAAAAAATAGACGTGAATATCCATCCGCAGAAGACGGAAGTAAAGTTTGAAGATGAACACCTCATTTTTGCACTGCTCCGCTCTACGATCAAAAGATCGCTAGGGATTTATAATGTATCTCCGAGCCTTGATTTTGACCGAGATCCGGAATTGGACGAAATGATGAACAAGCCGATTCCCAGCAAAAGTAATGGCGGAGGCAGCAGTGGTGTAATCAAAATGCCTGAAATCATCGTGGATAAGGACTACAATCCGTTTTTGGAAGAAAAAAATGTAGTACACCCGGAAGAAATTCAGAACCTTACTGAAATGTATCATCAGAACATTACCGCAGAGCCTTCGAAAATCAATTTATTTGAAGATGAAGATTTTGATGAAGACCTGATGAGACTTCCGAACGGATATTGGCTTTTCAATAAAGGAGATGTGACTCTTATGCTGGATCTTGGGAGAATGCACAGGTTACTGGTTTCCGAAAATAACAAATCTACCAGAAAATCAAATACAAACAGCCACGCCCTTTTATTCTCTCTGGAATATCATATGAATGAGATCGAAAAAAATAAATACAATTCGATCAAAAAATATCTTCCGGAATTAGGGTTTGACATGAAAATTGCTCATGAAAGTGTACTCCGCATAGATTCACTTCCTGAAGGGCTTAAAGAAACCCAGGCGATGAAGTTCCTGGAAAACCTTTTTGAGATCCTGGAGTACAAAACGGAAGAAGAATTTATGCAGTATTATCATAATCAATGGAATAAAATGCAGTCGAAATCAAGATTTGACTTTATCTATAAGAAAGATGCGGAACAGGTTATCAAAGATTTTACGGCATTAGGCTTTCCGGAGTTTCTGCCGGATGGCAAAAGATGCTTTTATGAAGTTCCGTTCAACGATTTTAAAAACAAATTTTAAAAATTATGTTTAATAATATACCGCCGATTACAAGGAATATCATTATTATAAATGTTATAGTATTTATTGTTACGTCTTTAATGGGAAACCAGATTATTGGTTACCTGGCGGGTTTTTATCCGTTTTCACCATACTTTAAATCCTGGCAGATTATTACCCACATGTTTATGCATGGAGGACTGATGCATATTTTATTTAATATGTTTACATTATTCAGTTTCGGTCCTGTTCTTGAGCAGACATTAGGGGATAAGAAGTATCTGATTCTTTACTTTGCCAGTGGCTTGGGAGCTTTTTTCCTTTTTAATCTGTGGAATTTTGTAGAAGTCCAACAGATTTCGGCTGAACTACAGCAGTTGGGTGTGAATGTGGGAGCCTATCTGTCCGGAGCAAAAATAGAACTTGCTGGAAGTTCAGAGGCTGTTTTAAGACAAAAGGAGCTCCTGGGAAGCCTTCAGGACATTACTACAACGCCTATGGTGGGTGCTTCCGGAGCTATTTTTGGGGTAGTCGCTGCTTTTGCAACATTATATCCGGATTCTAAAATAGGAATCATGTTTATCCCGGTTCCGATTAAAGTTAAGTACCTGCTGCCAATTATTGTAGTGATCTCTGTATATCTTGGTGTTTCCGGAAAAGGAGGCGGTATTGCACACCTTGCTCACGTTGGTGGCGCTTTGGTAGGATGGCTGTTGGCACGAAATTGGAAAAAGCACCTGTACAGATTCAATTAAACTATTTTTGTGAAGATTTTCCGCCTTATATTATTGATCGCCCATCTTGGAATTTTATTTCTGCTGTTGGGTTCCCTGCTGAATGCTTATGTACCTCCTAAGGTTTTTCCATGGTTCAATCTGTTGTCTCTGGGTTTTCCGGTCCTTATCATCCTGTATATTGTTTTGACAATTTTTTGGGTGGTCAGCTGGAAAAAAAGGGCTTTTATATTCATGTTTGCGGGACTGGCTTTTATGCAGCCTGTGAAAAGATGGGTAAATTATTCTGCTGAAAAGAAAGGAAATGCAGATATCAAAGTTGTTTCTTTCAATACCAAAACCGGGATGAAGGATAGGGCGGAGGTGAATGCTTATTTAAAAGCTCAGGAAGCAGATGTTATTCTCCTGCAGGAAGATGCCGGGAAGAGTTATGGACTCAAGGGATATGAGATAGTAAGTCCAAATGGGGTCCTTACAGTTTTGACGCGGCATAAAATCATCAGTCAGAAGGTTTTAAGACCTCAGGATGATGATGATAAAATACCGGGAATGCAGATCGACATTGAAATACAGGGAAAAATCTATAGATTTATTGATGTTTATCTTTTTCCTTTTAAGTTTGAAAAACAAATGGTAAAGCTTAATGGAGATACCGATGCTAATGAGCAGAAAGTAAAGGATATTGTAAAAAGGCTTATTCCTACATTTAAGACGCATCAGGATCAGGTATCCCTTATTCGGGAGGCCGTAGAAAATTCTCCCTATCCTGTTATTTTAGCAGGTGATTTCAATTCTGTACCCAATTCCTATGAATATTATCACTTGTCAGAGGATCTTCAGGATGCATTTCTGACAGCGGGAAAAGGAAGTGCTACCAGCTTTCATGATTATAAATTTCCCATCAGGATAGATTATGTTTTTTCTTCAAAGTCATTACAGGCTGTTTCGTACCGTGTAGATCGTTCTGTCAGTCTTTCAGATCATTATCCGGTCATTTCAGAATTTTCATTGAACAACAAATAATCATAAAAATAGTTAAAATTCACCTGCTTGGTAGGGTTTTTGCTTAAAAAAATACGTACCAAGACCGTTTTTTTCATGAAGCCTAATCAGATACTACTGTTTATACATATTATTATTGCTGTTTTATTGCTATGTACCCTCGGAAATGCCTGGGTTCCGCCAAATCTTTTGGGGAATCTTAACCTTCTTTCTCTGGCTTTTCCTTATCTGATATTTGCGCATATTATCCTGACAATAGTCTGGATTTTTAAAAAAAACAAAATTGCAATTGCTTTTGCCTTGGGGACTTTCCTTTTTTATAATCCAATAAGAAGGTGGATCAATTTCTCACCCAAAGTAGAAAATGTAAAAAGCATACGTGACATTAAAGTGCTGACTTTTAATGTAAAGTATGGTGATTACGGATGGGATAAGGTAAAAGACTATATTAAAGAACAGAACGCAGATATTGTATTGGTTCAGGAAAAAGATACCAGCAGAGCTTTAAGACAGGATCTGATAAAATATCCTTCGGTAATTCTGAAAACAAAACATAAGATTGTACGACAGGCGGAGATTATTGAGGAACAGGCAAGAGGAAATTCTTTCTATGCGGATGTGGATATCAACGGTAAGATTATTCGTATTGTAAACGTTTACCTTGAGCCGTTCAGGCTTGATAAATCGATGTTTACCAAACTTGATGCTTTAGGTGCCGGGAATATATCGAAGCTTCTTTCTCACATGATTCCTACATTTCAGGCTCATGAAGACCAGGTTAAAAAGATTAGAAAAGTGATCGATCTCTCTCCTTATCCTGTAATATTGGCCGGTGACTTTAATTCTGTTCCCAATTCTTACGAATACTATAATTTGGGGAAAGATTTGCAGGATGCATTTTTGGTTGCTGGAAAAGGGAGTGCTAGCAGTTTTCATGACTATAAGGTTCCATTGAGGATAGACTATATTTTCACTTCAAAATCAATTATCCCCCTGAGCTATAAAGTAGATCAAACTGTGAAATTATCGGATCATTATCCTGTAATTGCAGAATTTCTGCTAAATTAGTTCCATGAAAAATTTTCTGCCTGCAGTATTCATTTTTATTATTTTGCTTACAGCCTGTTCAAAGAAAGAATCATCAGGATTTGTGGGTGAGGAGCGCGTGAAAGTTCATTATGATACGACAGCAATTGATTCTTTTTCCAACGGAGCAGTTTCGGTAGATATAGCCCGCAAAATAAGAATGTCATCACCCCAATATCGCGATTCGGTAAAGCAGGCTCTAAAAGTTCAGCTGGAAGAAAAAAAGCTGAAAGAAGAGCTTGAAAAAGAAAATAAAAAGAAACTGGAGGAAGAAAAGAAAAAAGCAGAATCTGAAAAGAAACAAAAGGCTCCGGAATCATCACCTGCCGGCGCAGCCAAAACAGAATAAATCAAAAAACATATATTAAAAAAATATAAAATATGAAAAAGCAAATTATTGCAGCATTGGCGATCTCTGTATTCGCTGTTGCGTGTACCAAATCAACGACAAAAACAGAACAGGTGGAAAACCCTGACGGATCAGTAACCACTACCAGTACAACTGTTACGGAAACTCCCTCTGATGTTGTAGACACTTCAAAGATTAACAAAGCCAAAGAAGATGTTAAAACGAAAGTGGACGAAGCTGGAGATAAAATAGATAACGCTGCCCAGAAAGCCAAAGATAAAATTGATGCGACTGCCGATAAGACAAAACAGGATCTGAACAAAGCAGGACAAGATATCAAGTCTGAAGCCAATAAGGTAGGAAAAGATATTAAAAGTGGTGCCCAGGAAGTAGGGAAAGATGCTAAAGAGGCTGCTAAAAAAGGCGCTTCCAAAGTAGAGGAAGCTGCCAGAAAAGTAAAAGAAGATTTAAGCAAATAAGAAAAAACCGCAGCTGAATTCAGCTGCGGTTTTTTTATGGTTGGAAGTCAGAAGAGGAAAGCTGAAAATGCCTTCTCCCTCTCCCTATAGTCATGGTAAGTTAAATCCTTCTACACGCACTTCGAAAGAGAAAATGTAAGTAGTATAAAGACTGGGTAGTATCTCACTAACTGTGTAAGTTAAAAAGTTATTCTGGAAAATTTTGAGCCCTTACAGCTCAAAAAATTTTACGGAAATAACTTTTTATTATTTT
>NZ_QNVV01000028.1 GCF_003384725.1 Chryseobacterium pennipullorum | reverse complement strand
ATGTCATAGCCGAGTAGTACTAATTACCCGTAGATTTATAGCCTGATATGGCGCACGAAAGTGCAGCAAGGTTAGCTCTTTGTGAAAGTTTTTATCGATAAACCAGATAAAAGAACCAAGAGTCAAGAACCAAGATACTAAAGTCTTGCATCTTGAATCTGAGCTCTCTTTATCTTATATACCTTCTTTAGGGTGGTTTTAGCGGTGGGGCTCACCTGTTCCCATTCCGAACACAGAAGTTAAGCCCACCAGCGCCGATGGTACTGCTAACGCGGGAGAGTAGGCCGCCGCCAGTTTTTATTTTATTTTTAAAAATCCTTTATCGTCAAGATAAAGGATTTTTTTTTTGGCTTTATACTTAAGGCAACTACCAATCCACCAACTACTCAACCAGCAACGAAACAACCAACCAGCAACCAATAAACCAGCAACGAAACAACCAGCAACAAAGATCATAAACCACAGATCTCACAGATTTACACAGATGAATTGTTTATAGCCAGAACAGCTGATATACTATACTGTTATTTTTGAATAAGGATCAATAAAATATTTACTTCAAGGTTGTTGTGTGGAATGCTTCAGAATAGCCGAATTGTTTTGGTTGGTCTATATAATTGGCAAAACTCTGGAATAGCTCCGACAGATTTTTATACGTTTAATCCTGCTTTTTAAGTTATAAAAATCTTATTTAATCTCAGAACTTATTGATTATTATTGCGATATGTTTTTGTTTTATTGTTTTTTATATAATTTTTTATGTTGAGTCATTGAATACTGTTAAAATATTATATTTGCAATAAATCACATTATATATATGAATAGAACACTACTTAAGATAGGACTTCTCCCATCTTTATTTTTTTGCTTCAATGAATTGTCTGCGCAGAATACGGATTCTACCAAGACAGCTAAGATTGATGAAATTGTTGTGACGGCGTATGGGGTGAAGAAAGAAAAAAAGACCCTGGGATATTCATTTCAGGATGTCAAAGGTCAGGCTCTTGTGGATGCTAAAGAAACAAATGTAACGAATGCTCTTGTTGGTAAGGTTGCCGGGCTCCAGGTTCTGAAAGGAGGATTTGGGCCTGCGTCTTCGTCGAGGATTAATTTGAGAGGTTTCAACTCCCTCAGAGGGGATAGCCAACCTCTTATCGTTGTAGATGGGGTTCCGTTAAGTAATGGTATGGGAGTTAAAGCGAAGCAGAACAATGGTAATTTTAATAATGATTTCTGGAATCCTGATTTGGATATGGGAAATGGGCTGAATGATATTAATGCTGATGATATCGAAAGTATGTCAGTCCTGAAGGGAGGGGCAGCTTCTGCATTATATGGTGCCAGAGGAGGAAATGGTGTGATTTTGATTACCACTAAAACCGGTAAGAGAAAAGGAGGCCTGGGAATCAATTATTCTACCAGCTTAGGTTTCGAAACTATTTTTATGAAGCCCGATCTGCAAAAGAGTTTTGGACTGGGACTTAATGGTATTGCCAATCCTTCGAATAGTGATAATACAAGTTCCTGGGGACCCTCGCTTTCAGAATCCGGTATGGAGCGATACGACAACCTGAACAATTTTTTCAGAACAGGAGTTAATTCTCAACATACTCTGAATTTCCAGACAAACTTAGGGGAAGGAACAAGCTTATATACATCGGGAACTTATCTAAATGATAACAGCCTCATCCCGAATTCCAGATTTGAAAGATTCAATTTTATGGCTAAAATGAATTCAACTTTTGGAGCCCAGAAAAGATGGACATCTGAAGTAAAGGTTCAGTATATCAGTAGTAAAGCGAAGAACCGGCCTTCAGGAGGAAGAGGAGATGGAAATTACTATTCTAATATTCTCTTGATGCCCCAGAATATAAACATCCGGGATTATCGTGAGGGGCAGACCCAGAATAATGTAAAATCAAACTGGATTTCCCCCAATGGAATCAATCCTTACTGGTCTGCTTATAATAGCCTTAATGCAGATAAAAAAGACAGGGTTCTGTTGAATGCCTATCTTAAATATCAGTTCAATGACTGGCTAAGTGCAGATGTTAGACTGGGAACTGATTTTTACGCCTTGAATGCAGATGCAAAAGTATGGACCGGGTCATCACGAAGAAATGCATATGCAACCAGCAATGAAAAATTTTATGAGAACAATTACATCGCAAGTCTTACAGCGAAGCGAGATAATTTATTTGGAAAATGGGGCGGCTCGGTTTCGGTGTATGGCCAAATGATGGAATCCAGAACCAATGCACTTTATTTCAGTACTCAGAATCTTATTGTTCCTAATGTTTTTAGTGTAAACAACACGAGTGATCTTGCGGGTATGGCCAATAACGAAGTAGACCTGCGGAAAAAAATTAATTCGGTTTTTGCTGCTGTGGAAATTAATTATGATGGATATTGGTTTATCAATGCCACTGCAAGAAACGATTGGTCTTCTACCTTAGACATTGTCAACAGGTCTTATTATTATCCTTCTGTAAGCACCTCTTTGGTGGTAACGGAAATGTTGAATAAACTAAATGGGTCAACTTCCAAAGTCCTCACTTTTGCAAAGCTCCGTGCGGCATATGCGGTAACGGGAGGTTCATTAGATCCTTACGAATTGTACAATACCTACAAACTTTCTGCAGATCCTACCGGACATGTTATTTTGGGACGGGAAAAAGTTCTATTTGATCAAAATTTGCAGGCAGAAATGTTGAAAACTTTTGAAGTAGGAGTCGATCTCAAGTTTTTTAACCGACTATCTTTAGATGTAAGCTACTTCAATAATAATGCAACAAAGCAATTGATTAGTTTGCCAATGAATCCACTTTCTGGTTATGAGTCAAGGAAAATTAATGCTGGGAAAATTCATAACAGTGGAATCGAAGTTGTTTTGAACAGCGATATTTTCAGAAAAGAAAACTTTAACTGGAATATTAATGCAAATTTTTCCAGGTTAAATAGTGAAGTTAAGGAGCTTGATGGTTCAATCTCAAAATATCCCCTGGGAGGCTATGATAATGTTGCATTTTTTGCAGAAGTAGGGAAGCCGTATGGTACGATCTACGGGACGAAATTCTTAAGAGTAGAGGATCCGAATAGTGCTGATTTTGGAAAACTAATTGTAGGAGAGAATGGATTGCCTCAGGCAACTCCGGATCAGTATTATTTAGGAGACCAGACACCAAGGGCATTATTTGGGCTTACCAATAGCTTCAGTTATAAAAATATCGGGCTTTCTTTTCAGATTGATGGACGTATAGGCGGGAAGTTTTACTCATCCACCCAGTCAGCTTTACAGAAAGTGGGGCTTGCTGCAGATACTGCGCCGGGAGGAAGACGTGATAATTTTGTGCTTGACGCTGTAGTGAGTCAGAGCGGGGGAGGATATATCGCCAATACCAAGGAAGTTACACAACAGGATTACTGGGCAGCGGTAACGGCAGGAAATCTTGGAATAACAGAGCAGAACGTATATGATGCCACCAATATCAGATTAAGAAATATTCAGTTATCTTATAGTTTTCCGAAGAGCCTGTTCCAAAAATTTGCGTTGCAGAGTGCTAAGGTCGCGTTCACGGCTAATAATGTATGGATGTTTTACAGTAAGGCAAAAGGTATTGATCCGGAATCTGTATTTGCGATCAATTCCAATGCTGTGGGATTTGAAAACCTTTCATTCCCTACTACCAGATCCTATTTATTCACTATTACGTTAGGTTTTTAAAATGTATAATAATAAAATCATGAAAAAATATATCATTTCTTTCCTGGCACTGGCCACAGTTCTTAGTTCTTGCAATGACTTCGAAGACATTAATAAAAATCCTTTCGCAGTAGATATCGATAAAGCTGAACCTGAATATTTTCTTAACAACTCTATCCTGGGAGCACAGCAGGATCCTAATATTGCTGAGCGTGTTTTTGTTCTGTATTGGAAAACCGCAGCAAGACAACATCTGACTACAGGAATTGCCGGAGGTACCTATGACGATTCCTGGACCGTGGAATACTGGAAGGGTATTTCAGAATGGCTGAACAATGCGAACGCGGCAATAGAAATAGCCAATGAAAAGAAAGCGATAGGGCAGGGCAAGCCCTACTACGATAATCTTATTCAGGTCTCCAGAATCTGGAGAGCCTACCTGATGAGTGAATTTTCTGATAACTTTGGACCGCAACCTCTACAGGCTTTTAAAGGGATGAATCCGGGGTTTAATTCTGAAAAAGAAGTGTATTATTTTATTTTGCACGAGCTGAAGGATGCCGTTGCCAAAATGAATGTCAATCAGGCGGTACCCGATAACCCTAATGCTTATGATATGGTGTATGGTTTTAACTGGGGTAAGTGGGTAAAATATGCCAATTCTATGAGAATGAGAGTGGCAATGAGAATCTCAGAAGTAGATCCCGTAAAAGCCAAGGCTGAATTTGAGGAGGCAGCCGGCTCTAATATGCTGATCAGTACCAGTGATGATAATTTTAAAGTAAAAGAAGATAAAGGCTGGAATCCCCTGTCAGGAGTAATGTCCAGAGAATGGAATTCCCAGATCTTGTCGGCAACCCTTAATAATATGTACATCGGTTTAGGCGGAGTCAAATCTACTGACCAGTTACCTGCTGCACAACATACCGCAGTGAAGCCATCCGACTATATTGGAATCAGGTATGATGAACAATTCTCCACAATGACCAATGATCCAAGTGCGGGGTACTGGCTGGACGGTCTGCCCAACAAAATAGATCCGAGAGCATACAAAACTTTTTATATTCCGGGGGATCTTACCAATCCGATTTATTCACTGTACCCAACCTATACCAATCAGGCTACAACCAATTATGGTGACCTTACCTTTGCCAACGGATCCAAAGTGACCATCAATACCGTAAATACGTGGAATACGACTACCATAGGAAACTGGGGAGTGAAAGGACAGAGAAACGGGTTAAGAGGGGTAATAGGGTGTATGCCTGCCCTGGGAAAGCAATACAGAGAAGGCAACAATTTTAGAATTTTCTTTGCCAGCTGGGAAACCTATTTCCTGATGGCAGAAGCAGCGCTGAAAGGCTGGGCTGTTCCTATGGGGGATGAAGCCGCCTATAACAAAGGAATACAGGATAGCTTTACCTATAACGGGGTGTCCCAGTTTTACGGTCAGTATATCATGTCAACAGATTATAACAGAGATGGAACCTCCGTATCCTATTCCCATACGGCAGAACCGGGAACGAGTCATAGCATGAATTATAAAGATCCGGTAAGCGGAAACGTAATGACAGTAGATATTAAATATCCCGTTAATACAATCTATAAAAACGGATCTTTTAAAAATGATAAATTAACGAAGATTATCACGCAGAAGTATATCGCCAATATGCCTTGGCTTCCGCTGGAATCATGGAGCGATCACAGAAGGTTGGGATTGCCGTTTTTTGAAAATCCTGCAATAGAAACACCATTGGTTAATCTCCCTAATCTGACTTCCGGAAATTATATGACCAATTCTATTCTGAACTTCCCTCAGAGATTAAGGTATCCAAGTACATTCCGAAATACAGATCAGGTCGGGTATGATAAAGCAGTCCAGTTGCTGGGCGGCTCCGATGCCGTACTGACGCCTCTTTGGTGGGCCAAACATTAATTTAGCCAAATTTTAAAAGAATCCTTTTCCTGCATTTGAAAAGGATTCTTTTTTGAATATAATGGCAAATTCACCGTCATCATCTTCAATGATTCGCTGCATCAATTGGCAACGATCGTGAAAACCACCCGGGCTCCATAGCTGTTGGCAGGGATTGTCACAGAAACACCTGATACCTGCAGCAGTAAAACAATATCTGCAAAAGTAACACTGTTACCAAGTCCTAAAAGCCCGCTAAAAGTGAATGTTACAAATGTTACATCGGATGTTTCCGGTATTGGAATGTAGTTAGCTCCTCCATTGATATTAGCTGTACAAAGAAGACATACACCGTTTATCGTTGTGGTTCCGCCAGTTCTTTTTGCAGACAGAATCATAGAACTGTTCCAGGGATTGGATGTGTAATGCATGGTCATTTTTGCTCCTGAGCTTGAAAGAAGATTGAGAAAAGATCCTGGTAATGTTCCGGATAGTTTTATTTGATTAGCACCAGTATTGGCTGTATTATCATAAGTCCCGGTATAATTATTTCCGGCTTCAGTAATAGAAGGGATGCTGGCTGCCCAGTTGCCGGAGACGTTTACTACCTGTGCTTCCATAAAGTTACTGATGAATAAAAGAATAATATACAGATATCTTTTTAGGCTCATTTCTTTGCGAGAGTGGTTATTCATGTTCATATTTCAGTTTTTACTCTGTGATGGTATAGACAATGGTAAGTGTTGTATTGGAGCGTGCAGATAGAGCTGTATAGGTGCTGGGAACGAGGGAAATAGTAAGACGATGTCCGTTATTCGACCCGTTACCGGTATAAGCCCCTCCGATACCACTAATAATGGTAACAGGTGTATTGGTAAGAGTAACCTGTGCTGAAGGTACTCCTAAAGTACCTCCTCCTGCCCCGGACGCCGCCGCCTGCAGTCTGATATTCACTCCCTGAATAAGTGTGCCACTAATCGCTGCTGTAATTTTCCTGGTAAGTCCTCCCGAAGCAATTGCAGAAGTATAGTTAATCCACTTTGAGGTATTAGGAGTTGGATTACCAATAGGATTTCCAGCTTCAGTAGGTGCTGTAAAGTTTAATGTAATATTTCCTGTAGGCTCTACATCCATTAAAGTCACAACAGGTAACGTAAAAGTAACATTCGCCTGAGAATACAAAAAGCCGGAAAAAATAAAAGATGCAAATATTAGGGAGCGTTTCAAAATCATTTCTTACTTTTTATTTGATTATATCCTACTTTTAGGGATTCTTGCTGATACTTAATTTCGATCTGTTGTTTAACGATCTGGATGTTAAGTTTTTTTGTTTCTGAAGGCTTTAAAGTAAACTGAAACTTGTCTGTTGAAATTTTATACCGTTTATTAAGTCCATTCCTATACAGCTTAATTGTCCAGTCTCCCGGTCGCAGATAAGTAAAATCAAAACCTTCTCCTACAAAGCAGATTTTACGAAAAGTCTGATCGTTACTAACCGCTTCTACAACGATACTTTCCCTTTTGTTTTTTCCTTTAGCTTGTAATATTTCAGGATCCGTCTGATTTTTTTCTTCTGTCTCAGAAAGTTGGATATATCCCTGTATATTCGCTGCGGTAGTGAGTCCGAAATTAAAAATGTTTTCTTTATTATTGAGAGGCAGCGCTGCTGGAAGAATAACAGTCGGAATATCATTGATCGCTATCGTAGAACGGTCTATTTCCAGGAAATAATTTCCAGGAATAACATTTTTAAATATATAATTTCCCTCTTTATCTGTCACGGATAAATAGCTTCCAAGCATCAATCTTACTCCCTCTGTTCTTTTTATCCCAAGATTACTAATATTCCCTGATAAAGAAATATACTCTGCAACTTTCTGCACCGGAATTTGAGGCCGCCAGGTATAGCGAAGTGAAAATATAAAATCTTTATTGCCTATCTCGCCCCTTTGTAACGAATATCTGCCTGAGAGATCTAGCTCATTTCCGGGAAAGAGCTGTTGGTGGAATAACAACTCAAACAGATTTCTGTCTTTGAAATATTCTTCAGGAATATAATTATTCTGATAAAAGATACTTAAGCTCGTCTTATCAGAAAACTTGCTGAAAACCCTTGCTCCGTAATAAAGCTGTTTTTGGTTTTGCATTTGATATCGGGAAGTAATGGCATAGCTTCCAAAGAGATTAAAAGAGGTTCTGAATTTTTCAAATGAGAGATTGGCCGAATAAAAGCTGGAATTGCCATTAAATCCGGTTAGATAATTGTCTGTTTTTCCAATTTGTCCCTCAAGATTGATTTGAAATTTTCCGATTTGCTGGTTCAGGCTTACCCTGAAAAAACGTTCATAATAATCAAATTGTCTGGGCATTAGACGATCCTGATATTTCTGATAGCCGTTATTAAGCATAATAAGGCCAGTAGGCAGATATTGATACTGTATTCCATAATGGAAGTATTGCCTGTAGGGGGCAGCCAGGAATAGAGTATCCCGTTCAAAATTTTTAGCATCCTGCGTATAAGTAGCCAATACACTGATTTTTTTTGATAACCGGTATTGAATATTCCCGTTAAAAGTATTGGTGTTGGTAAAATATCCTGCATATTCAGGACTCGCCTTCATGTACATTAAACTACCATTTAATCTTGCAAAACTGGCTTCGGCCTGGACTAAATAAGCTGTTCCTTCAGTTTTCTTGGTCGTACTGTAAGCAAATTCCCCGGAAAGGGTGATGTTTTTAGAAACCCTGAACTTTCCTTTAGCATAAGGAAGATGAGCTTCTGAGTCTAATCTTACATCCGTATAACGTATGGTTCCCTTTCGGGGAGTCTTATAAAGATATCCGCCGGAAATTTCAGACTCCTTGCCAATTCTGAAGGATGAATAGACATTAAACTCATCCTTGATATCCCGGAAAAACCTGGGATGATTATAAAATCCCCCTAGGCTTACCCTGCTAAAATCGTACCGTACCTCTGCTCCGCGGCCATAGCGCGCAAACTCTGTCAGATATGAGGATGAATAGGTTTTATCACCAAGATGAACAAATAAATTCTCCCGTTTATAATTGATGAAATACTCTTCATATTGGGTAAAAGTATTGAACTCTGCCGGATTTTTTGTAACGGCGTGAAATTCTACCTGGTTTTTATGGTCTTTATCAAGCGTACCCTTCCCATAAATCTCACCCTGGAACCCATCGTTATACACGCCCATATTCTGCATTCCGATAAATGATAACGAAAAGGCCACCGGAAGTCTGTGATAAATATCGTTTTCCGACGGCTTTATCGATATGACCTGTGTACTCACATACGCACTTTGATTTTCCGAAGGGTGATTTTGTGGGTATACCGAAAGATTTAGGTTCTGGAATTCATTTTGTGCCAGTTCAGAATTTGTCGGTTTATGGATATTGATTATTTTCGATTCATTTGGTGCCAGAGCCAATACGGCATCATGATCAACCACACCATTTTTACTTTCCAGAATGGTATTTTCGGTTACATTTCCATTATTTTTTAAAAGGAAGGAAGCCCGGATCGTTTCCCCTGCTCTTACGAATTCCGGAAATTCCAGAACCGTAAGGGAAAGTTTCCGGTTACCGGCAACTGTAATCTTTGAGGTTTTTGTTAAACCTGTCCCGCTATGCCGGTCGGTCATGTGAAGTGTTACCATATAGGACCCCTGTGATGTTTCTGTGGCTACCCGTAAAGGAACAAGATATACCGAAGTCTCATAGGGTGCAATCCGGAATTCTCCTTCCATTAGTATGGGCGTAATCAGAGGACTTGATGTGCTCACGGAGACCTCATATACTTTGTTTTCAGACGAATTATTTTCCAGGGTGAAAGGTATAGAAGTAGACATTCCCGGCATAAGGCTATCTCTTTTGCTGTTCAGCCGGTCTGACTGCTGCTGAGAAAAAGCCAATAGCGGGAATAATAATACAATTATAAATGTCCAGGTTCTAATCATTTTTTACTTCTAGTTCCACATTGAGCGCAAAAGCGTTCTCGTCTTCGTCCGTAGCTATTATTGTAGCCTTGTACTGAGCGGGTGGTACTTTACTGATATCAATGTAAAATGTCTTGGAGGTAGAAGGCAGTAATCCCATCGTTAAACTTGAAAAAGTACCTACTTTTGCTCCTGTTGTACGGTTATAAACCTCAAGAGATGCTGTCGGCTTGCAATAAAGATTTCCGTTGTTGGCTATCGCAATTCTTGCGGTGCGTTTCCCATCCTCCTTTTCTACTTTTACGCTTTCAAACTTAAGGTCTGGTTTAGCCTTTTCCGTATCATAATTTGTGATGATCTGAATCGCGTATCGTATGACAGAAGTAATATTTACTCCTGGCTTATTGTCGCTGGGTTTTATATCTTCTACCGGTTCCACAATAACCACACTCCAGTAGCTGCCTGGATCTTTGACGTGGTCCGGGATCGCGATTTCGTAAAATACCTCTGTTTTTTCCCTGCCTTTCAGGGTTACTAAATTCGTATTAAACTTTATCCAGTCACCATTACTTCTTTTATGGCTGTGCAGCGCCGTGTAATGCGTTGTCCCATCAGCAGTATACGAGAAGTCCTGCAAAAATAATTTGATACTTTGAGGCTGGCTGCCCGTATTTTCAATCGCAATTTTCCCTTTATATACTTTTCCGTTTTCTACTGTATAGGAATGCGTAAGTCCGTTGAGAATCACAATGCCGGCATGTAAAAAGCTAAACTGTAAAATCAGGGTGATTAAAAGAAGAATACGTTTTATCATCATGTAAAATTTGGATTTAATCAATATTCATACAAAAAGCAGGAAGAAACTGGGACGCAATTTCTTCTTGTTTTTTTGAATCAGAAAATAGTATATTATTTAAGTTCTAGTTGTCTGATATGGTGTAGGTAACGGTAGCTTGGGTAGTTGGTGTTGCTTGTAAATCTGCATAAGCTGCCACTCCCCCAGGACCACTTCCTGCAGCCAGAGCATACGTAAGATTATGTCCGTTATTAGCACCATTACCGGTGTAAGCACTTCCAATCCCTGATACAATCGTCTGACCGGCTGCACTTAAAGTCAATAAGCCTGCTGACAATCCCAAAGTACCTCCTCCTGAACCGGTAGCTGCAGCAGCTGTCACATTGATATCCACTCCCGGAATAGGGGCATTAAGACTTACAGTAACATTACGGGTTGGTTCTGTTTCTGACTTGATCGAGGAATAATTGAGCCATAGAGTACTGTTGGCAGTGGCTGGAATAACGGGATTTCCCGCTTCTGTAGGAGCTGTAAATCCAAGAGTAAGGTTTTTGGTGGCAGCAGGTTCTATATCAACCAGTGCAACTTCAGGAATAGAAATTGTGATGGTGTGACTGTCCGTTTTGGTATCCTGTGCACTCAGATTTCCGGATACGGCAACTGCAAATAACGACAATGCAAGAGTAAGGTTTAATTTTTTCATGATATTGATAATTAGTTAAGTGAATATAATAAAATTCAACATATCATGGAAAAAATATACGATATTTTTTATATTGTCATTTATTTGGAGGTCATATTTTATTATAGTTGATGAAAATACTATAAAGAATCAGGCATTTTGATCAAAAAATCCTGTAGTTTCTTCTACAGGATTTGATAGATGATTTTATGCCCAGTGTGGATCAGAAACCGAAACCTTTCCTGTTTCTATTCTCCCTGCGAAGTGCCATTCAAGGCCTTCTGTTAAGATTTTCAGATCGTACCATCCTTTATTTTTATGCAGATCAACAATTATCTTTTCATCAGCTTTTTGTAGAGTTATTCCCTTTTTAGATTTTTCATAGAGGTTTTCCAGGGCAAATGTAACATTCTCTGCCTTGTGTTTCCTGAAAATAAGCTCCACCTGATTTTTTGAATTATTATTGACCAAAATGACATCAAGATGAGGACTAACATTGCCTTTGAACTTCCGAAAAAAACCATTGGGACCAAAAATTTCATAATCGTAGGCTCCGGAATGAACAGAATGTGATAGTTCCTGTTTTGCGTAAAGCGCATACGAAAAATGATAATTGCTATTGCTGAATTGTGTTCTGTCATACATCAGCAACGGAACTCCATTCTCCTTCAGGTTGGTCATGATGATCTTCCCGTTTTCAAGATTCACATGAAAGTTATAAGGAAGCGGATGGGAAGGTTTTACCCCCCTTTCCTGAATTTCGAGAAGACCTGGATTCAGTTGATTTTCAGAATACCATTTCAATGCAGGGACAGGTTTGTTTTTTGCGGCATTAATGGTTTGCGTATAGTCTTTCTGATTCAGATACTTCATGTGGGGAGCCCCAGTGCCCGATGAACTGAATGCTGAAGTAAGGTCACCGCAAACAGCTCTCCGCCAGTCGCTGATAGCGTCTACATGTACATCCTTATTGAATTTTTTCATGATAAACTTCTCCAGAAACTGCAATACAGAGGTGTGATCTGAAACTTCAGAATTCACAAAGCCTCCTTTCGTCCAAGGGGAAGCAATAATCATAGGAACCCTGTATCCCAGTCCTACCGTTCCTTCTACTTTTTCATAATCCTTTAACACCGTTTTGGACATGTATTCCTGAGACCTGTCTACATATTCCACTCCTTCTTTGCCGTTCATATCAACCGGCTGGTTTGGGTTTACAGGCGGTGCAAAAGGAAGAACGTGATCGAAATATCCGTCATTCTCATCATAATTGATAATGAAGATTGTTTTTTTCCACATTTCAGGATCCTTGGTCAGAATATTTAAAACTTCAGAAATATACCAGGCTCCATACCACGGAGATCCGGGGTGGTCAGAAAAATGTTCGGGAGCTACCAACCAGGAGACCAGAGGCAGTTTTTTCTCTTCTACATCCTGGCGGAACCGGGACAATACATCGCCTTCAGGAACAACCAGCCGCTCGCCGTTTTCATCTTTCCCGATCTCAAGATTCCAGTAATCAGGGTCGTGAGAATTGGTGGTAAAAGCTTTCTCGTGGAGATTTTTCTCTGTCTGGGAAAGCTTTGAATAGTTGTCGGGATGATATTTTACCTGATCCTCCTGGAGCTCAGAAATGAGCGCGTTGAGCCTTTCTTTACGGTCGGGATTTTTTATAATTTCCTGTTTCAGGCGGTCAATAATCCGGGGGATATTTTCATAATACCCTTTTGAAAACTTTACATTAAAGCGGGAGAACCACTCGATAGGGTTATCGGTAAAATTGCTGAGCCATGCTTCCTGTTCACCAGACATTCCTTTGGGAAGACTGATCTCATTCTGATAGATGCGCCATGAAATCTGCTGCTCTTCCAAAATTTCGGGAAAGCTTTTCCATTTTGCCTGGCGGGCCGTATCGTAGTCAATGTTTTCATTCACCACATTAGCCTTCACCTTCCCACTTTGCTGTGCTCTTAACGTTCCGGACCAAAGGAAAAGCCTGTTTGGCGTAGTTCCCGTCAGTGAAGAGCAAAAATACTGGTCAAATATTGTAAATGCATCTGCCAGTTGATAGTAAAAGGGAAGGTCCTCACGGTTGTAATATCCCAATGTGAGAGGAATGTCTTTATATTCTTTGTTTCCCGAAGCTTTCGCCTGGAGCCACTGGTCGTATTTACCCTTGTTCAGTGCTTTTTGCTGGTCGGCCCATGAATGTGGGAGGGAACTCATCCACGTTGATTTCGTATTTCGTAAATCCAGGCGGGCGGGTGAAGCATATTTTCCGGTAGTTTCTTTTTGAAAAAAAACTGAGTGCCCATCCTCCTTGATAAACGCCCGCTGGTCCAGAAACCCTCTCACCCCTTTCAATGAGCCGAAAGCGTGATCAAACGAACGGTTTTCCTGCATCAGAATCACCACATGCTCGGCATCATAAAAAGTAGACCGGGCTGCCGGCTCTATCGCTAATGCCTTTAAGATAGAGGGATGAAGAACACTGGAAGTTCCCAGCCCAGCCAGTAAAATACTTGATTTTTCTAAAAATTCTCTTCTGTTCATATTCAATCGTGATAAGAAAGCAACTGCAAATTAACAGGATTTTCCTGCGCTTTTTTTGTTTCTATATAAAAATAGGCAGATTTTACTGTAACCACCAAGGTTTGGAATTGATATTGTCATTTCCTCCATACTGAGCGGTAAGAGCCGCTTTTAGATTATTGCTGTTATAGTTATATTCCGACTGAGGATATCTGAACCTGAACGGAGCCGTTACTCCTGCCTTTAAAGGATAGTTCGGATATCCGGTTCTTAAATAATCATAATAGGAAGTCCATTGTGCCTGATGGAACATGGTCATATACTTTTGAGTCATAATTTTTTCCAGCTGAGTCTGTAAAGAAGCCGAATTATTATAGACCACCATAGGTGATGCCAGATATTGGTTGACATCAAAACCTGAGAAATATTGTCCTGGATTCTTTACATAAGTCTGATAAAAACTGAAACTGGCTTTGATGGCATTGTCGTAGTGTGTTTTTGCTGATCCGGAAATCCATCCTCTCGCAGCCGCTTCAGCCAGAATAAACTCCAGTTCAGAATAGCTTAACACAGAAGCTGGCTCATTCGTTGGGTCTTTGTAGAAACGGTCATTTACTTTAGAGATGTTTTTTGCTGTAATCAAGGCCGCATTATCAGAATAGGAAGAGATAGGGTTTCCACCGTTATAACCGCTGAAATCGGTGATGGCTTTACCGGCTTCCTTGGCTCCTGTAGTCTGAGCCGCAAAAGTAAATAGACGTGGATCCTTTCTTTCTTTAAACAGATTGATGAAATAATCCGCCATATATAAACTTGATCCGTATCCGCTGTTGTTGAACATTGAATACCTGCTGTCGGCAGCATCAGCGAATTTAAGCTCACCATTGTCAGCAACACTGCTCATCAGGGGCTGGCTTCCTGCAACAGAGGCGAATTCTGAAGCAAGAGTATAGCTGCCTACCGTATTTTTTTTAGATAAGGTGATTAAAACCTTAAGACGGAAAGAATTGATCAGCTTTTTCCATTTTGAGGCATCACCATTGTAGATAATATCTCCTTCAATTTTATCATTGTTATTAATGAGATCATTAGCTTCTTTCAGTTCTGATAAAATTCCGGCCATTGCTGTTTCCTGGCTATCATACTTTGGTTGTGTAATGCCGGACTCGCCTTTCACTGCTTCAGAATAAGGGATGCTTCCTACTTTAAGGCTTACATTAAAGAAATGATACGCTCTGAAAAACTTACCGATAGCCACATAATTCTTATTACCGATTTTCTCAGCTTCCTGCATCATTTTTACCGTATTCAAAATCCCTTTACTATAAGGTTCAAAGGAAGCTTCATTCCATTTCATATACTGGTAGGTATTTTCGCCATCGGTACCGATCAGCATTCGCGAAGCATACATATTATCACCATTTACCTGGAAGGTATACTTTGAAACAAAAGTCAGAAGATATTTGGGATCAATACTGGCCTGATCATTGGGGTTTTCATTGATGGTGTCAAGATTGGATTCACACGAAGCTAATGTCAGTATTCCTGCAGCCATTACAGAATAGATAAGCTGTTTGGCTACTTTTCCTAGTAATCCTTTGCTTTGAAATATATTATTTTTCATTGTTTGAAATTGATGTACTTTTAGTTAAAACTTAAGATTAAATCCGATTCCGAACCATCTGCTGGATGGATCCTGGATATCATTCGTGATGTCTCCCTCTCTACCCGTTCTAATCTGGAAATCCGGATCCGAGTAAAGGTTCTTCGATTTTTTCCACATGGCCAGGTTATAAGCAGAAATGTTGGCGGTAAAGTTTTTGATCATCCCCTTTGGGTTAAGCAGATATGAGAAATCATATTCCAGAATAACAGATCTCAGCTTAATGAAAGTCCTGTCGAAAACATTGGCAAATTCTTCGCTTTCGCTTTGTGTTACCCGGGCCTGATATGGATAGTTCTGTGCCCAGTCCTGGAAGCTTATCGCTTTGGTATGAGGTGTATAGGTTCCTGTTGCCGGGTTATAGTTCACTCCATCCGGTACAAAATAATACGTTCCCGGATTGGCGTATTCCTGATCCCTGTAAGCAACGGAATTCGGATGTTTTCCGCCCCACCACATCTTTTCAACAACCTGCGACCTCATGACACCACCGATGCTTCCGTCTATTCCGATATTTAATGACAGTTTTTTGTATTTGAAAGTGTTATTAAAACCGAAAGTCCAGTCAGGATTAAAATGTCCGAGGTTACTTGGTGCATTGGCTTTAGTCGGCATTCCCGAATTGGCATCCAGGATTACTTTTCCATCCGGAGATTTTTGCCATTCATAATCATAATAGCTGTCCATTCTTTCTCCCAGCTTGATGTTATTATAATTGGGCATATTTTCATAAATGGAAGTCAGCTTTTGCTCATAAGTGCTCCAGTTGATCAGGGTTTTCCATGTAAAGTCGGAGGTTTTTACCGGAACAAGGCCAAGGGAAATTTCAAATCCTTTTGTTGTATACTCGTTACCATTGACGTATTGTAAAATGAATCCTGATGACTCAGCACTTGGAAACTGCAGGATGTTGTTATAATCCAGTGTTCTGAAGTAGGTGGCATCCAATGTAATTCTATTGTTCAAAAAGCCTGCACTTAGTCCCAGCTCATAGGATTTTGTCTGTTCAGGCTTTAAGGAATTTTCAACATTCAGAGTGGTCGGATAATAAAAAGTAGGGTTACCATTGAATGCAATTCCTTTATTATTGAGGTAATAGTTTCTGATAGAATAGGGCTGGAAGTCATATGCTACTTTTGCCCACGAAGCTGAAAGCTTCAGAATATTAATGGATTCGGGCATCTTAACAAGATTGGAAATGACGGCGCTTACCGATGCAGAAGGATAGAAGTAAGACCTGTTGGCTTTTGGTAAGGTGGAAGACCAGTCATTACGCCCGGAAATGTTGATGAAAAAAGCATTGTACAAGCCAATATCAATTGTTGAATAGGCACTGTAGATTAATTTTTCCTTCAGATAGGTATAATTTTTAAGAGCTCCGATGGAGTTCTCGAAAGAGTACAGTTCCGGGACTTTTAATCCATCGGTAGACCTTTCATTTTTATTGTTTTTATAGTAAAAGGCAGAACCACCGGCATTGATCGTAAAGTCAAAGTTTTCTGAAATCTTTTTCTTGTAAGTTGCCAATACATCATAGTTGAGGTTCCATGTTTTTTCATCTTTCAGAATATACCCTCCACTTCTTGGCGCATTGTAGTTGAAATAAGAATACGGACTCAGTACTTCCGTTTTACTGTGGTTTTCAACGAGAGAAATTTTCCCTTTTACGGAGAAATCCTTGGTCGCTTTGTATTCTAAGCCTGTTTGTGCATTGATGATATTGGTTGTATTCTGGTTTTTATAATATTCTGCACCAAACCATGGGTTGTTGTACCAGGCATAGTTCCAGTTGGCCTGTGCTCTTCCTTCTTTCCCGGGAATCCACATATGGTTTCTCAGTGCATTTCCGTCTACATCACCTCCCATCCAGATGAGTATGGTATACATATGGCCACTGGGGTTGTATTCATAATTGGGAACATTGGGGGTAAAAGTCTGGTTGAAATTGAACTTTGTATCAAAAACGAATTTATCGCTGATATGATTTTCAGAAGAAAAGTTGATCCCATATCGCTGTAGATACGAATTGGGAACCCGGTCATCATAATTCATGAAGTTCCCCGAAAACCGGTATACATCCTTATTATTCCTGTAGCTGATGGCAAAATTGTTATTATTGATAACCGCAGGCTTTAGAAAGATATTTAAATTATCATGATACTTCCAGTCGATCGGAACTCTTTCAAATCGTGACTTATCATCATACTGTGTACCCGTTACCGCTCCATACCATGGAATAACCTGCCCACTTACTTTATCCCTGATGGGACTGTTCCATTGTGCAAGCTTCAAACCCGGAACAAATTTTGGTCCCCAGATCATATCTCCGTCATTTACGCCTCCATCAGCCCCATCCCAAAATTCATACTTTCCATGCGAGCCGTTTCCATATTCTGTTTGTGTCTTCGGAAGGTTTGTAAACCCTCCTGTAATCATCGTGTTCTGTGAGAATTCTACAGAAAACCCTTTCTTCCGCGCATTTTTTGTGGTAATCAGAATGGCTCCGTATCGTCCTCTTGATCCATAGAGAGCAGAAGCAGTGGCTCCTTTCAGGACGTTGATATTTTCTATATTATTGGGATCCAGATTCTGGAATACTTCCTTTTCTACAATAACTCCGTCAATCACAAACACCAGATTCGAGTTGCCTCTTAAGGTAAACTGGGGAGCCTGCTGCATTCCTGTAGGGTTGGATACGTTCAGTCCCGCGACCTGTCCTGAGAAAAGATTTCCTATACTTGGTGTCGTAATGGTTTCAAACTGTTTGGTTCCCACCTCCTGGGTAGAATATCCGATTTTTTCTTTCTTTTTGGCAATTCCCAAAGCGGTAATCACTACGCCTTCAATCTGTTTTTCCTGATTCTTTTTTAAAACTACCGAATACTGTTTTTTTGAAGAAACCTCAACAGTGTAAATAGAAAAATCAGGGGCAAAGAATTCAAGAATATCCTTTGGGTTTGCAGAGATGATAAAATAGCCATTTTCATCGGTAGTTGCTGTTTTACCTGTGTTCTTATCAGTGATATTTACACCCGAAATACTCATGCCGTTTTCAGATTTTACAGTACCGGAGACATCAGTTTCCTGAGCTGTAAAATAAAGAGGAAGTAAAAGAACTGCAAAAGTTGCTAGAGTTTTCTTCATTTTTTTGAAGGCAAATTTAGCAGGGTAGTATTACCAGAATTTTAATGATGTATTAAAATAAAAATACGATTTAAAGATTTTTTAACAGAAATAATTAACACAATGGTAAAGTAAAAAATAAGTTCTGTATAGGTGTTTTTGGTTTATTTTATGGGCTGGAAGCTGCAAGTTTTTTAGGGCTGTAATTTACTTTTAATCTTCTGTGCTAGTCTTCATTAGAGCGGGTCGCACAATAGAAAACTTCCTGTTTCCAACTCCATGCCTTCCTGCTTTTTTTAAAACCTGCTCAGAATCCCCCAATGGATTTTTATATCATTGAACTTAAATGGATTTCCAAATTCATTACCATTGGAGAGCTGGAAACTCATCAGCCCGATCGGAATAAAGAAATTAAATCCGAGTCCCACGCTATAGAGTTTAGGTTTTACATTCAGGGACTTATTATTGAGCTGCCCGTATTGTCCGAAGACATCAAAAAAGGCCTGACTGCCTATCAGATACCGGTATTCTAAACTGCCATAATAATAAAAATCGGCAGCAAGGGAATTCTCATTGAATCCCCGCATAGAGTTCCAGCCGCCGAAGCGGTAGAGTTCATTGGCAGAAAATTCTACTTTAGAATCCATCATAGCACCTTCACCTTTGATATTCAGGAAGTGGTTTCCGGAAATATTGTAATTATGTTCGCCAAAGAAGTAAAACTGGTTCTGGGTTGCTTTTGTATTTCCTTTTGTATAGGTAGTGGTCAGAAAATCATATCCTGCATTGATCCTTGTTTTATAAAGGAACAGATCAATATCTGTGGGTTCGGTCATCTCAAACCAGATCCCGATCCCTTTTTTGTTATAATCTTTTCCCTGAACATATAAAGAATCAATGATGGTAGACGTTTCCAAAGTTGCCCGTAGCCCAATTTTATTCCGGTTATTGATATGATAATAAAAGGCAGGAAGGAATTTGACGTTGGCAAAAGTAGAGTCCTGGCGGTATATGTTCACTTTGGTATTCAGTCCCACATTCGACTTAAAAAGATAGGGAATATCAACCTGAAGGTCGAATGTCTGTCCTTTATCCGGGTTTCTCTGCCAATACAGATTGATTGCTTCGAAACCATTGAACATATTTCTGAAGTTCACATTCATTGTACCGTTTAAGGTAAACTTATCGGTTTTATCATTTCCAAACCCTATAACACCGTCAAAAGTATTTGTTTTTTTCTTCTCCAGAAAGAGGTAGATATTGGTGGAATCCTTGGTGAATAAAGTCTGGGGCTGGCGTTCTAGGGTTACAAATGGATGGCTCTGAAAATTCTTATTGATGGCAAGGAGATTCTTTTCATCGTAATTTTTTCCTTTAAATTCTTTTTCAAGATTTTTAATGAATCTTTTGGGAACCTTATCATAGCCTTTCACTACAAAACCGTCGATGGTTCTTTTATCATTTTTATTGATATCCAGTTCTACGACGGGAAATCCGTTTTTCTGTCCCTTAAATTTAGATTTGATCCTGCTGAAGGAATACCCTTCATCAATATAACTTTTGTTGATGCTTTTCTTCGTGGAATCCAGGTTTTTGGTAAAAAAAGCTTTTGATGTTTTTAATTTCTGAACAATGGCATCCGAAAGATCCACATAGGTTTCGTTGTAATTCTTTCCTTTATCATAGAATATTTCCGTACTGTCTCCCTTTACTTTTACCTCTTTCAGCTGTGTGAAAAAATAATTATTCTGGGCCAGAGAATCCAGAAATTTCACAGCAGAAACAGAATCCTTGACTTTTTTCTTCACTTTTGTTTCCGTATCAATAAGCCAATACTGCTTTTTCTGCGCTTGGGTAAAAACGCAGAACAGCACAAAAAATATTTTCAGAAACAGTTTCAATCCCAAATGTCTGTAAACCGCAGATGGATCATTGTTGTAATCAACCTTTTTAAGATTAAAGTTAAAGTATTGTTTAACCTCTCCTGTGGTTTAAAAATTAAAATAATTAATAACTTTTTATAAAACTGAAACTAGCTCAGTTTATTATATTTTTTCATTAAATTCTCGTAAGTCCCCTGCGGAAGAATCCATTTCAAAGGAACGCCGATCTTCTGTCCGAATTTACCAAAATAATAATGAGCTTTCCACTTATTTTTTGCTAAGAGCTGTTCAATATATTCTGCCACCTCAAAAGGCTCTGTTCCGTCGCCCACGTGGGAATTCATCAAAGCATATACTTTATCGAAGACACTTTTGTAAGGCTGGGAAACCTGAGTCATCACCCTGTTTTCAGCAATATTGGTTTTGATATCTCCCAAATGAAGAGAGCATACATCAATATTCCAAGGATAAACCTCATATCTCATCGCTTCAGTTACTTTATCCAGCGCTGATTTTGAGGCTGAGTAAAATCCACGAAAAGGCAATCCCATTTCACTTCCAATGCTTGAAACATTAATGATTTTTCCAAATTTATGTTCACGCATAGTAGGCATTACAGCGCTCATCATCTGAACGGAGCCAACCAGATTCAGGTTAAATAATTTTAGAATATCCTCTTTTGTAGAATCTTCCACAGCACCTACCATTCCCATTCCGGCATTGTTGACAAGAACATCAATTCTGGTCTCTGTCCGTAATACTTCCGTGATGGAGTTTTGAACCGCAGCATTGTCGGTGATATCCGTAGGGATTGATTTGAAATACTGGCTCTCCGTATGCTTTCTGCTTAAACCATATACTTTGTGTCCTTTTTTACCAAAATATTCGGCCAGCACAAATCCGATTCCTGATGAGGTTCCTGTGATGATAATGGTCATGTAATCTGTATAATTTTAATTTCAGCAAATGTAAAAAAAGAATAATGAACTCTGTTATTTATTATATCTGAAAATAATTCAATCCGATTCTGCTTAATTGAAGCGTTTTCGGTAGGGAATCATTCTAAACTTAAAAGAAAATTAACATGAAATAAAAGGACGGATAAAGAAGGAATGATTACTTTATTGTTTATCACATTGAATCACAGTTTGTTGTATTCTTGTGGTGAATTATTTTGTTCGAACATAATGGAGGTTTCTTAATAAAAACATAAGAAAATCTTAATGAAGTCCAGGGAGGAGCTGTTCTAATTTTGCATCTAATTAAAAAGGATGTCATGAATGTATTTAAAGTCCCGGTTTCAGTAACTTATCTCACGGGCCGGGTATTACTTATTGGTGCAATATCAGCATCGCCATTGTTCCTCTCTCAAAAAAAAGACAGTATAAAAGAAAAATCCATCGATGAGGTTATCGTCGTGGGTTATGGAACACAGAAAAAAAGTAAGGTGTCCGGTGCTGTAGCAGAAGCTTCATTGGACAAGCTGAGTTCAAGATCTTTGTCCGGAATAGGAGAAGTGCTTCAGGGAAAAGCTCCCGGGGTTACGGTGGTGAACGAAGGCGGAGATCCCAACGGTTCTCCTAAAGTGAATATCCGCGGTCTGGGAGGGGTAAATGGAGAAACTCCTCTTTACGTTGTAGATGGAGTGGTTTTTAACGGAACGCCTAATATTAATCCTAATGATATTCAGGATATTTCTGTTCTTAAAGATGCTTCGGCAGCAATTTACGGAGCTAGATCTTCCGGAGGGGTGATTCTGATCACCACAAAGAGAGGTAAAAAAGGAACTTTAACGGTAGATTTTGATGTTAAATATGGTATTAACCAGGCATGGCGCTTAAAAGAATCTTTAAATGCTGCAGAATTTCAGGATGTCATGCGCCAGGCCTATGACAATGCCGGAAAGCTGAACAGCCTTCCACTAGCCTTCAATGCGGATAAATATTCTGACGGAAGAATTACCAGAACCAACTGGATGGATGAGATTTTCCGTACAGGAACTATTCAGGAATATAATGTGAACCTTGGGGGTGGAAATGAAAAATCAAGATTCTTTGTCGGTATGAACCACAGAAATCTCGAAGGGATTCTACTAAATACCCAGGCAAAGCGATATAATTTCAGAGTGAATTCTGAGCATAAGGTGAAAGACTGGCTGACGATTGGAGAGAATATGTACTACAATTACTCTGACGGAAATACTGCGAATACAAAAAATGGCTATACAGGAGCCCTGGTAGCTGCGATGTATTATCCGCCGAACGTTTCTGTCTATACCCCGACAGGAGCTTATTCCGGATTGCCCACTGACGTGGCGGGAGGATATGGAGATATGATCAATCCGGTTGCTTATCTTAAAAGAATCAGTATTCAGAACCCTACCCATGAGATTTTAATCAATCCTTACATAGAAGTGGCTTTGGCCAAAGATCTGAAATTCCGTTCCAACTTTTCCCAGACCTTTAAGTTGGGGAATATTAAGGAATTTACGTCACGAGTGCTGGAAGTGGGAAAGATATTTGATACGAATAATCTGGAATACCAGTCTAATACGGTTGCAACTTCTCTTGCCGAGCAGCTCCTTACCTACAAATTTACATGGGGTAAACATCATTTTGACGCTCTTGCCGGATTTACTTTTCAGAAAACAACCGAGGAAGGTTTCAGAGCAAAAGCTTTTGACTTCAGAAGTGAAGCAGAAGCCTTCAGATATCTTCAAAATGCCGCAGATACCAATAAAGAAGTATACAGCTATAAATACAAACAAGCCCTGATATCTTATCTCGCAAGGGTCAACTATGACTATGCCGGAAAATACATGATCAGTTTACTGGGAAGAAGAGATGGGACGTCTTTGGTTTCTAAACAAAATCAATTTGCCAATTATTATTCTGTGTCGGGGGCATGGGTGGTTTCCAAAGAGAATTTTCTAAACGAAATTTCCTGGCTTTCAAATCTGAAACTGAGAGGGAGCTACGGAATTTTAGGAAACCTCGGTGGAATTTCCTATCAGGCAGTGAATCCATTGATGGTACGGGACAATAATATTATTTTCGGCCAGGATCCTTCACAGAATATTGCGTATTATGCGACAACAAAGCCCAATTCGGATCTGAAATGGGGTAAATCTGAGCAAACCAATTTTGGGGTAGACGCTTCCTTTCTGCATAACAGCCTTTCCTTACAATTTGATTATTTCGTCAAAAATTCAACAGATCAGATCTTCAATGTCAATCTTTCAAGTACCGAAACTTATATCGACCGTTATGTAAATGCCGGGTTGTTTCAGGATAAAGGATTTGAGGTAGGAATCAATTATAACAGTAAAAAGACAGGTGATTTTACCTATTCAGTGGGGGCTACTTTTAGTCAACTGAAAAATACGGTTAAGCAATTAGCCGGTGTGGATGAGATCTTTGTCAACAGTAATAATGTACGAGGTGTATTGAAGCCTACCCGTATCAAAGTGGGTGAATCCCTGTACTCATATTATGGGTACAAAACCGACGGAATTTTCCAGAATCAGGCGGAAATTGATAATTATAAAGATGCCAATGGTAATCTTATTCAGCCCAATGCCAAACCGGGAGATATTAAGTTCCTGAAGAAGGATGGAAATACTGGAACCTTAAATAATAATGATTTCGTAAATCTGGGAAATCCATATCCTAAATTCTCTTATGGATTATCCTACAACATGACATGGAAGAATTTTGATCTTAATCTCTTTTTCCAGGGAGTATATGGAAACAAAATATTCAACGGATTGAAATTTATTTCATTAAATCCGGGAGGAACCGGACAGAACTATAATATGGACCGGGATATCCTGAATGCCTGGACGCCTCAGAATACGAATACCAATATTCCGAAACTGATGCAGGGAGACCCTGGCGGTAATTATTCAAAAGTATCGGATTTCTATGTAGAAGACGGTTCTTACCTGAGACTGAAAAATTTAACAGTAGGATATTCATTGCCACAGGAACTTTACAAGAAACTTGATGTGAATAAAATCAGAGTGTATGTGACAACCAATAACCTGTTTACGATGACCAAATATACCGGCTTTGATCCTGAAGTGGGAATGGAAACGTATGGTGTGGATACCGGCAGATATCCTCAGGCCCGTTCATTTATTTTCGGACTGGAAGTCGGGTTTTAATCTAACATAAATTTAAAAGTAAAAAGATGAAAATTTTCAATAGAATACTATTAATAACAGGGCTGTCTGCATTATTGCTGTCCTGTACCAATGAGCTGGATATCCAACCGGAAGGAACACCAACGGAAGCCAGTTTCTGGAAAACCGAAAATGACCTGATTACGGGAGCTAATGCAATGTATAAGCCGCTTTCAGACAGTGAATTTTATGGGCGGGGATTTTTCTGGTTTATTAATGCCAGTGATGATATGGTAACAGGAAGATCAAAAAGTGAAGCGGATAATGCGAAGAATTTTAGCAGCAATTATATCGCTGCCGGAGATTTGGAAACCCAATGGAATAAGAGATATACGGTGATTGGGGTAGCCAATCGTGTGATCCGTAATGTTGATAATATCCAGGCTGCGCAGGCTGTTAAAAACAAATACTTAGGGGAAGCCCTGTTTATGAGCAGCAGGATGTATTTTGAACTGGCATACAGTTATGGAAATGAAAAAGCCGGTGTTCCAATTATAGACCGGACTAAAGAACCGGACGGCCCGGCTCCCAGAGCAGCCAATGTCATGGAAAATTACAAGTATATTGTTAATGATCTGAAAAAAGCGGCTGACTTATTACCAAGCCAGGCTGAACTTCCGGCTAAAGACTATGGCAGACCTCATAAGGCCGCAGCATGGGCGCTTCTGGCAAAAGTATATCTATTCATGAAAGACTGGCAAAATGCTTCTTTTTGGGCGAATGAGGTAATGACTAAGGGAAACAGAAATCTGCTGAACAATTATGCAGATGTCTTCAAAGCTGAAAACAATTACAGCTCAGAGTATATTTGGTCAGTCCCGAGCACTCCTAAATTTAATTCGGTGGGAAGTATTCTTCCAGGTGTAATGCTGGAAAACAAAGGCTGGGGAGAATATAACGGATGGGGATACTTCCAGCCTACAAAAGAATTATATGATGAGTACGAAACCGGAGATCTTAGAAGGGCCACAACAATTCTGAAGTTAGGAGATAAATTCACTTTTAACGGGACGGAAAGAACGTATGCATCTTCCAACTCGTTAACAGGATACCAGTTCAATAAATATATGGATGCTTTCAGATATCCATTGAGCAGTGGTCATGTGAGTGCCAACGGAGATTATCCCTGTACAGATCTTGCTGTTCCTATTATGCGTTATGCTGAGGTGATTCTTATCAAAGCTGAAGCCCTGCTAATGTCAGGAGGAAACGCTGATCAGGAACTCAATATGATCAGAACCCGTGCAGGTCTTGCTCCCAAAACCGGATGTACAATGGCTGACCTGAAGCATGAAAGACGTTGTGAGCTGGCTGGTGAATGGGCAGACCGTCACAGAGACCTTGTACGATGGGGCGATGCTCAGGCTGCTTATGCAAAACCTTTACATGGCATTAACGGACAGGTAGTATGGGCGGCAAGAAACTTCAACCCTTCTGTACATAATGTTTGGGCAGTGCCACAAGCAGAGATTGTAAACAGCTATGGAATCATTAAACAAAATGAAGGTTGGTAAATAGTCAACCGGATATATAATCCTCTATATCATCGCAGAATCTATGTGATGATATAGTTTTTTACAGGGGTATGAATCATTTGCCACAAATTATCAAACCTTTAAAGACAATAAAAAAGAGTAGAATGAAATTATCAAAAATATTGGCGGTACTGGCCTTAGCTATTTGTACTGAAAATAAGGCACAGAATTATTTAAACTACAATGTGGGGAATGCACACTCCCACAATGATTATATGCAGGAAATTCCTTTCTGGCAGGCATATTATGCTAATTTTGGATCTATTGAAGCGGATGTTTTCCTCGTACAGGGTAAACTTTGGGTAGCCCATACGGAAAAGGAACTTTCACCGGAGAGAACATTAGAAAGTCTTTATCTTGATAATATTTCAAAGCAGATTAAACAGAACAAGGGAAGCATATACCCTGATACGGGTAAGAAGCTCCAACTCCTGATCGATATTAAGCAGGATTATAAAACATCTTTAGCTGCACTGATCACTGCTTTAAAGAAGTATCCTGAGATTACTGGAAATCCAGGAATTAAAATCGTGATAACAGGAGGAAGGCCTCAGCCGGATGACTTTAAAAATTATCCCAGCTATTTGTATTTTGATGGAGATCTTGATAAAATATATACAGCTGACCAGCTGAAAAGGATCGGAATGTTCAGTGCAGATTTGCCGGGATTGGTACAATGGAACGGAAAAGGAATTCCAAGAGACGAAGAAACCGGGAAAATAAAAGCGGCTGTTGAGAAGGCACATACTCAGCAGAAGCCCATGCGTTTTTACGGAGCACCGGATTTTCCCAATGCCTGGGTGAATCTGATGGATATGGGAGTAGATTATATCAATACAGATCATATTCCGGATCTTAAAAAATTCATGAATACAATACCAAGGAATTTCTATAAGAACCCGAAGGAATATACGACTTACAGGCCAACCTATAAGACCGATGGGATGAGCAAAAAAGTGAAAAATGTGATTCTGTTGATTCCGGATGGTACCTCTCTACCACAATATTATGCAGCTTTTACAGCCAATAAAGGAAAGCTTAATGTTTTTAACATGAAAGCAACCGGCCTGTCAAAGACGAATTCTTCCAATGCTTATATTACAGACTCAGCACCGGGATCCACGGCCTTTGCAACGGGAGTAAAAACCAAAAATACATTTGTAGGAGTCGATGATTCCGGAAAAGCTTTAGCACAGATTCCTGATATTATTGCTGCTAAAGGGATGGCTTCAGGATTAATTTCTACAGGAGATGTTACAGATGCCACGCCTGCGGACTTCTATGCACACTCAGACAATAGGAACAGTTCGGAACGTATTTTGAAAGACTTTGCCACTTCTAAAACAAAAATTCTAATCGGAGGTCCCACAAGCGGGTTGACTCCGGAAACTGAACAAAAATTGAAAGAAGCCAAAATAGAGATTTTCCACGATCTGAAATCGGCAGCAAAAATAAACAATCGTACCCTGATCATTGATCCCTTAGCTTCACAAAGAATAAGCAGCGGAAGAGGAAACTGGCTGGGCGATGCTTTTGACCTCACACTGAATGATCTTAAATCTAATAAAAAGGGATTTTTTATGATGGTAGAAGCTTCGCAAACCGATGGAGGGGGACACAGTAATAATATTGAACAACTGGTTACTGAATTGCTGGATTTCGATCAAGTGGTAGGAAAAGCAATGAAGTTTGCAGATGAAAACAAAGAAACGCTGGTTGTGGTTGTCGGAGATCATGAAACAGGAGGATTAACCCTTCTTGACGGAAGCCTTAAAGAAGGCTGGGTATTTGGACACTTTAGTACGAATGACCATACTTCAATCCCTTCAAGTGTTTTCGCATATGGCCCAAACTCTAAAGAATTTACCGGATTGTTTGAGAACACAGAAATATTTAACAAAATACTTGCTGCTTACGGCATAAAGAGGTAATCTTTGTGTACCTTAATATCATTGATAAAAAATGCAGCGCTCAATCTGAGGGCTGCATTTTTATTTGTTTGAACCATAAAAGGAAGAAGAAAATTTTAAACTGATAATAATGTGATCAGGATCTCATATAAAGTTTACAAAACTGAAAATCTCTAGATTCAACACAGAATTTAAATGTTTAAAAATTGTGACTTAGATGGTGCTTCTTATCATGCATAATCATCAGAGAGAATATCAGATGAGTTGATCAGCCGAATCTCCAATAAAAAAACGGTCTCCATATGAAGACCGTTTTTTTAATATCCAGTAAGTGATTAACTTAGAAATTAGTCTTCACAATCAGTTCAGATAATTCTGCGTTCACAAAATCAACAGGCATTACCCCAAAAGTCCCTTTGGTGTTATTTTGGAAGAACGTTTTAAGCCTTGGGTTAATATTGTTGGAAACTGTAGGAATGCTTGGAATTCCAAATATTCCTGGTTTATAACCGCTGGTGAAATTGATAAAGAGTCTGTTGCTGCTGTCGTTTCTGGCTTCATTCAGCAAGCCGGAAATTCCGTTCCACTTATCGTCATTATTGGTTACTTTATAATAATCCTGAACTTTTAATGCTGCCCCCGCATTGTTAATTTCAAACGTCGTATTATCTGCCCATGAAGTTGCGTTGATTCCTTTTGCGGTTTCCGCTGAAAATCTCCTCAATAGTTTGATTTTTCCTCTCAGCTCTCCAAGTGTGGGAACATTTGTCCCAAGGTTCCACTTTAATGGATTCTTCTGAACATAAGAATCGAAGGTCTTTTCAAAAGTTCTGCTGTTATTCGACGGATCATGTTCTTCCTTTACAGACATGATAATCGTTTCCGACGGATGACTTTCCAAAAAAGCATAACAGGCAGTAAGCACATCATCAAAATTCAGATTTTGGTAGATCGCTCCGTGATGAATCGTAAAAGAATTATCAATGTGTCTGCAGCGGATGTCCAGAAAGCGGACACCGGCATTCAGCTGTTCAGCTATACTAAGATCCTGTGTTTTTGCTGTACCACTTACTACAGGGGCATCTTTTCGTGCTCCGGAATCGTGCGTTCCCGGAATTGAGATTTTTGAGATAGAGATATTATCCTGAAGGCCGGACATCCAGCTGTTCATTTCAATCGGAAGTAAGGATGCCTTGGCATTCGATTGTAAAGAGTAGGGCAGTCTTGCCTCATCAGAATCCCGTTCCATACTATTGTCATTTGAGCAGGAAAAGAATACAGCAGATGTCACGACACCAAGTGTAATGGACGTAAAACGCCTCATGTTTAATTTGAACATAGTTTATATTTTTAATGTAGCCTAAAAATAAGAATATATCAAATAATGAGGAGTTAATTTAATTTTAAGAGATGATTAAGTTGTTGAGAATAGGGGGTGGAGGTTAGAAGGTGGAAGAGGAGAATTTCTGTCATAAAAAACTCATGCTTTCAATAAATCTCCAATAAAAGAGGCTAATAGCGATATTCGGTTGAACAGTGCTTCCATCCTCTCTCTTCCAGCTTCCATCCTAAATTAATTCGTCACTACGCTGGCAAGATCTTTCCAGAACATTGGGTAAGACTTTTCAACAACATTTTCCTCTTCGATATTAAGTTCTTTTATCAGGCAGAAGGGAGCAAAACTCATTGCCATTCTGTGGTCCTGGTATGTTTTGATAGAAATATTTTCTTCAGGTTCGCCAAAGCTGAGCGACCTGATCGTTACATCTGTGATTTCAGTTTCAGTACCCAGTTTTTTCAGTTCATTAAATAAAGCCAGAAGCCTGTCCGTTTCCTTTACTCTTAAGGTTCCCAATCCTGAGATTTCAAAAGGAATTTGCAAAGCAGCAGCCGTCACGCATAACGTTTGGGCAATGTCCGGGCAATTGTTCATGTCCAGGACGATTTTTTCAGGATAAGTAAAATCCTTTTGGGGCTCCAATGTGATCTTATGTTCAGCTTCTGAGAATGTGGTCTTAACTCCAAAGAAATCCTCATAAATTTTTGCGATTGCAGAATCTCCCTGAGTAGATTCTTTATAAAAGCTTTTCAGGTGAATAGTTTCTCTTCCTAAGGCACAGATCGAATAGAAATAGGAGGCTGAGCTCCAGTCACTTTCCACTTCATAAGCTGCTGTTGAAGATTGTTCGCCAGGGTTGAAAGGTTCTACCTGAATTGTATTTCCTTCAAAACTGTTTTTGATTCCAAATTTTGTTAAAATATCAAGTGTCATTTCAATGTAGGATCTGGAAGTAACCTCACCCACAAGATGAATGTGCAGCCCATTTTCAAGCTTCCCAGCTATCAGTAGAAGAGAAGTAATAAACTGGCTGGATATATTGGCTGGGACATTTACCGAAGTCTGAGTGATCTTTTTCCCCGTAATTTTTAAAGGAGGAAATCCTTCATTTTCCAGGTACTCGATGTCTACTCCAAGATCTTTCAGCGCATTGACCAAGTTTTTAATTGGTCTTTCCTTCATTCTTTTTGATCCGGTAAGAACGGTTGTTTTTCCTGGCTCGATAGAATAATAGGAAGTAAGAAAACGCATGGCAGTTCCTGCATGATGAATATCTACACTCTCTGTATTTTCGGATAATGCTTTTTTCAGTAATTGTGTATCCTGAGAATTAGACAAATTCCCTATTTTTATATTGCTAAACAGGCTTTCCAGAATCAATAAACGATTCGAAATACTCTTCGAACCGCTGATCTGAACTGTTTTGTTTCCTTCTAATTTTGATTTTTCTAACTTCATTGTTTCTTAAAATATCAGATACTGGATATCAGATTTCAGACTATCATTGTCTGCTATCATCAACTTACTCTCTGTTTCAATTTTTATTGTTCATATGAGATCTGGGATTTTAGAGCTTAGGCAACGGATTAAGAAAAGTCTGATGCCTGATGTCTGAAATCTCTACTTCAATTTTTCATTATTCTGATGGCGTTCCCTGTCGCGGTCAGTTTTGATCTTCATCTTTTTATCAAAGGCTTCCTGTAGATTCACGCCGGTTTGATTGGCCAAACATAAGGTTACAAAAAGTACATCTGCCAGTTCCTCTCCCAGGTCTTTGTTTTTATCACTTTCTTTTTCGCTTTGCTCGCCATATCTGCGGGCAATGATCCTCGCGACTTCACCTACTTCCTCTGTGAGCATTGCCATATTGGTCAGTTCATTAAAATATCGGACACCAATGGTTTTGATCCACTCATCAACCTGCTGCTGTAGTTGTGTAATTTCCATTATTGATAAGCTCCGATAGTTGGGTTGGTTGTTCGGGATACGTTCACAATATCAAAAGGTACACTTCCAGCGACAGAAACATTTCCTTTTCCTTTTGCCGGAGAGGTGTCTTTTACCCTTAGATTCATTTTAGCCATAAAATAATTGACAAAAAGTGGCTCTTCATTCTTAAAACTCTGTAATACATTGGTATTGTTGTCAAAAGTAAAGCCCGCTTCTGAAGTTCCCGAATACTTCAGCAGACAGTTTTGAATAAGGTACTCGAACTGCTGCCCCGGAGTTGCTTCAAAATGAACAGCATTATCCCGGTCAGAATACACGATGCTGTTTCTAAGACTGAACAGCTGTAAAGCTCCCTGCTCCGTCTGCCCCGCTTCATTTTTCCATTCATTCGTCACAAAAATTCCTTTTCTGTCCATGGCACTCATTGTCCTGGAGTAGTTGGCAATGGTAGCATGGGTATATGTGTGTTTTCCTCCTCTGAAGATACCTATACAGGACAATCCGGAATTGTTCATCACCAGATTGCTGGCATCAACAGTAGAGCCTACTGCGTGGATACCATATTCAAAAAACGTATGGATGAATGAATTATTGATTGTTGCTTTGGCCTGTTTCATATCCAAGCCTCTTGTTCCTCCGAATAATCTTGCGTGGTTCATATTCAGGGTAGAGCTGGCTTCCATCCTGATAGAATTCCAGTTTTTAGGAATTGTATCATAATAAGGGTCGTTTCTGTCACCGCGGAGGATCACCTGTTCATTCTGGGTTCCGTTGATGTTCAAAACGGCTCCTGAGGAAACTTTCATTCCACTGTTTTTGTGGAAGTATACTTTTGTTCCCGGATCAATATCCAGTGTTACACTTGGATTGATGGTAAGGTCGCCGTAAATGATCTTAGCTTTATTATTACTCCAATTGGTGGAACTGGAAATGATATTCGGGTTGGTAGGAGTCTGAATATAGAATTCTGCATCCTGAACCACAGAAAATAAATTCACATGCTGCTGTCCGGCAGGACTGGTAAAGATGACTCTGTCCTCAGCAATGGCTTCAGGTCCTGTTGCTTCAGGTGCTATCTCAACAAAAATATAAAGACTGTCTTTTTTTCTCAACGCAACATTCTGAAAATCATAGCCCGGTTTTCCGTCTACATTGATCCTGTATAAGGAAGATGCTCCCTTTTCAAGATTGACCCTCGGGATCAGAATGTCCTTATCCTCATTATTATATACTTTCACTACATAGGTTTCTGAACGTACCTGATGATAGACCGTATCACAGAATACAGTGTCCCTTGAAAAGCTCAACTGCTGCGAAGGAGTATCAAAAGTTATATCATCTTTATTACATGATACTGCTACCAGTAACATCCAGAATGAAAAAGCCAGTAATAATTTGAATTTCATCGAAATTAAAGTTTAAGTAGGTTCCAAATTTAACGAAAATACTTTGAATTTCTTATCATTAAAAAAATATTGGATCTGGTATTTGGAAATTAGAAAAAATGTTGTACTTTTGCAACCTAAAATTAGCAGAGAAATATCCATTACTATTTCGAAAGCAAACTTTAATTTTTTTAAAAATTGTATTATGAAAAACGGAATTCACCCAGAAAATTATAGACTTGTTGTTTTCAAAGATATGAGTAACGACGAGGTGTTTCTTTGCAAGTCTACTGCAGAAACGAAAGACACTATCGAGTACGAAGGACAAGAGTATCCACTAATCAAAATGGAAATCTCTTCAACTTCTCACCCTTTCTACACTGGTAAAGTGAAATTAGTTGACACTGCAGGTAGAGTTGATAAGTTCATGAACAAATACAAAAAATTCGCTAAGTAATTTTTGTATTATAAAAATAATAAAGTCTTCCGATTCGGAAGACTTTTTTTGTGCTGCAGCATTGGATTCAAAGAGCAGAAATCAAAGGTTCTTTTGGCCACCTTTTTTAATTATTAAAAAAAAGGATTCAGCATCTTCAATTATTCAATACGAACGGGCTTGAGTCCGTTTTATAAAAACTTTATCCAAAACTTATCAATAAATAAGATAAAAATAAAAGGACAAATAAGGAGATTAATCATATCGGAAATAAGTCTGGGATCTTTAAATCTCTCATCTCTATTTAACTTCTCCCATCTTTTTGTATTTTTGTTTGGAATAGAATGTAGAAACGGTAAATTGGCTTCGGAGATTACCATCTCCAATTTCAAGCATCCGTTATCTGGGTTCTTATTTCTAATCTCTAATTTCCAAAAAATGCAATTAGTATTTTCAGACGCACAATATTGGGAAGATTTTCTTCCGCTTACTTTTACCCGTCCTGTGGCAGCAATGCGATGCGGGATTCTTACCTTTTCCGAAAGATGGCAGAAAATTCTGGAGAATCCGGAGGTTTCTTTTTTTACAGAAATATATCTTCAGGATAAATTTCCGGCACCGGAAGATAAGGAAAGCCTTTTTCTGGTTCCGAATTTCCTGCCGACAGAAGCTGTTATTCAACAGCTCAAAGAGCTAAAACAGGGAGAAGCTCTGGTGTACGAAGACGAACTGGTAGCAGCCAGAATCAACATGAAAGGATTTTCTTTGAATCAGATTGAAAAAATGACAGACATAAAAGAAAACCTCATTTTCTTCAAAAAACCGGCCGACCTTTTTACGTATAATCATCATGCGATCGACTTTGATTTTGACCTGCTGACAAAAGGGAGAACATCGCAGGAGCTGTCTTCAACCAATGGTTTTTTGGGTGATAAAAAAGATCTGTTCATTGAAGAAGGCGCCAGCGTAGAGTTTTCCACCATCAATACGAAAACCGGAAAGATCTACATTGGGAAAAATGCTGAAATAATGGAAGGTTGTCATCTTCGCGGGCCTATTAGCCTGGGAGAAGACTCCAAATTTAATCTTGGATCTAAAATATACGGAGCTACTACCATAGGTCCGCACTGCAAGGTAGGTGGCGAAGTGAATAATATTATTATTTTTGGATATACCAGTAAAGGACATGAAGGTTTCGTAGGAAATTCAGTCATTGGCGAATGGTGCAACTTTGGTGCAGATACCAATTCCTCGAACCTGAAAAACAATTATAGCCACGTCAAACTCTGGAACTACCGGACCAAAGCTTTTGAGGATACCGGACTTCAGTTTGCCGGACTGATTATGGGGGATCACTCCAAGACTGCGATCAATACCCAGCTGAATACAGGTACCGTTATTGGAGTTGCTTCTAATATTTTTAAACCGGGCTTTCCGCCGAACCTTGTAGAGAACTTCTCCTGGGGTGGAGCAAAGGATGACGAAAGATTCAGGCTTGACAAAGTCTATGAGGTCGCAGAGAGGGCAATGGCCAGAAGAAAAGTCGCTCTGGCAGACCAGGATAAGGCTATTCTGAAACATATTTTTGAGACCTACTAGCCTCGATTATAAAAAAACTTCAAAAAAATTTGAAGTTTTTTTATTTTTGATGTAATAGATTTGAAACAGCAATTGTCTTACCTATAAGAAACAAAACTCATGACCCAAGAAACTTTCAAGAATACGGTGTTTATTCTCAAAGACGAGATGTATCGTTTTGCGAAAAGATTTGTCATGAGCAGTGATGAAGCAGAAGATGTAGTGCAGGATCTGATGATGAAATTCTGGCAGAAAAGGGATGAACTCGGGCAGTTCGGTAACTTTAAATCCTATGCTCTGAAGTCTGTCCGGAACGAATGCCTGAACCGTCTGAAGCATCATGATGTGAAGATCGGTTTTGCAGATATGCAGCTTCATCGGTCGGAGCTTTACAGTATGGAAGTTGATAATCTTAAAGAACATATTCTCGGATTTATCAATCAGCTTCCCGAAAAGCAGAAAATGGTCATCCATTTGAAAGATGTAGAAGAGTACGACGTGTCCGAAATTTCTGAAATGCTGGAAATGGAGGAAAATGCAGTAAGGGTCAACCTTATGCGGGCAAGACAAAAAGTAAAAGAACAAATCTCACAACTGATGAGCTATGAAAAAAGATCAATTACAAGATAAATATAATGACATCTTCCGGGAAATGAAGGAAGAAAAAATGGACTGGAACTTTGAAGACTTTCTTCAATCAGCAGAAAGTAAAGACGCTGAGAAAGATGATGCTCCTGTTATTCCATTAGAAAAAAATAAGCCGTCGTTTCCAAAATGGTTCTGGATGGCAGCCGGTATAACGCTGCTTTTCAGCCTGGGACTTTTCTTTTACAACAACGATTCTCCAGGCGCAAATGCACACGATAGAGAAAAACTGGTAAAAGATGAGGTATTAAGACAAAAATCAGACTTTATCGAAGAAAATAATGAACATCATGCCCAGGTGGCGGTCAATCATACCGATTCGATCTCAGGCGCTAAAAAAGATTCTATTTTCCAGGAAAATACCGTTGCAGAGAAGGATGTTCTGGATGAGATTCTGCCAAAAAGAGGAAGGCTTAAAAAAGAGAGAAAGCCCCGCTATGTAGATAATTCCTCTTTTAAAAATAAAACTAAAGATTCTACAGGATATGAAAACTCTTATGTCATTGTTAATGGAAAAAGAATCGACAATGTAGAAGAAGCTATCAATGTAACTAAGTATTCATTCCAGATATTTGCAAATAACGTTAGTGAAAAATTGGTACAACCTAAAGTGGTAGACGATGATTATTAGCCCGAATAGTAATATCCCCAGCTGTAATCATTACCTTAAAAATAAAAATTGACTCATGAAAAAACTATTTATAATATTCGCACTTGCCTTTTCCCATTTCTTTAATGTCTATGGACAAAAAGATAAATTTGACAAACTTTTTGAGAAATATCAGGAAGTAGAAGGGGTAACCTCTATTAAAATTGCCAAACCTATGTTTGGAATGCTCGGAAGCCTGAATATTGATGATTCCCAGCTGGATCAGATCAAGCCATTATTGTCAAAAATCAATGGTTTGAAAATCCTGATTACAGAAAATCCTGAAAAAACAAATACCGCAGACGGACGCCGGGTTCAGAGCAATCTGTCTCAACTGAGCAATGATATGGCTTCTTATGTAAAAAACTTGAACTACAGTGAGATCATGTCTGTGAATAACTCCGGAGCTAAGATAAAATTTCTTTCTGCGGAAGCAAAAGACGGTGTTTTGGATGACCTCCTGCTGAGTATTAATGGGGGAAGCGGCGAAAGTATTTTTGTAATGCTGGACGGGAAGCTTTCTTTGGATGATGTAAGTAAAATCATTAACTCCAGTGAGACTAAAAAGAATCCGATTACCAACACTAGAAATACGATAACATCTGACGGTAATTCGTCTTATCTGAATGGAGAAGCTAGGAATGTAGGAGAATTTTCAGGACTGCAGGTAAGTACCGGGGTGAATGTCATCTTCAAACAGGAAAAACCTTCCAGTGTAAAAGTGATTGCAGATTCTGATAAGCTGCAGTATATCATAACGAAGGTGGAAAACGGAGTACTGAAAATATATATTGATAATAAAGGGGTAAGAAATCTTAGGTTTAAAAATATCAGCGTCAACGTTTCTTCACCAAGAATGGATGATATTGATGTTTCTTCGGGTTCCAACGTGACTGTCGTGAACTCTATTCATGAAAAAAATATGAAAATTGATGTTTCATCAGGCGCTAATCTGACCGGCGATTTTAAAATCGCAAATGCTGCAGATATTTCCGCGTCGTCAGGGGCTAACCTCAGGGCAGGAGTTACGGCCGGAAATATTGGAATTAAAAGCTCAAGCGGCTCCAATATGAGTCTGAGTGGAAAAGCTGATTCTGCCACCATCGACATCAGTAGCGGAGCTTTATGTAAGGCAGATGGCTTGAAATTAAATTACCTTGAAACAGAAGCTACATCCGGAGGAAACCTGACGATAAGTGTATCCGGAAAGCTAAAGGTGAAAGCCTCCTCGGGGGGATCGGTGCGATATAAAGGACAGCCTGAAATAGATGCCAATATCAGCAAAACATCAGGCGGATTATTAAAATCGATAGACTAAAAAACCATTACCATGAAAACTCTTAAAAGCATCCTGTTTGTTATACTAGCCATAAGCTTGTTCCAGTCGTGTATCGTTTCAGGCAGACCCAATATTGATTTCTTTTCAGAATCCAGACATCATTATAAAGAAGCCCGGTTTACAAGCTTCAATGTGCCGATGTTTCTGGCTAAACCTTATCTTGTAAAATCTTTAAAAGAGAAAGGGAAAAGTGATGAAGTGGTAAGCCTGATGAAGAAGGTGTCCAAAATAAAAATAATGATGGTAGAAAATGGAAATAAGGAGATGCTGAACGATTATGCCCGCTATTTAAATGATAACCGCTATGAGGACTGGGCCACTATCAAACATAACGGGGATAATGTAAATGTACGGGTGAATCAGAATGGAGACGCCATTAAGAATATGCTGATTACCGTAAACTCCAGCAAGGATATGGTATTTGTTGCCGTAAAAGGGAATTTTACTCCCAACGATATTTCAAAAATGATCAGCTCTGTTTCAGATCAGTAATCCTATTTTTACTTTAATTGCTTTATTATGGAAAAACTAATAAGAGAGGTGCGTACTCTCAAAATATATGCGGGAGTACTGACTGTAATGTGTTTTTTATTTTTCTTCCTTGCTTTTAAGAACGGCTCTAATGAACATTTCAAAGAAATAGATGTAGAACGTATCAATATCGTTGAGAAGGACGGGACCCTAAAGATGGTCATCAGCAATAAGGAACGGCAGCATCCGGGGCTGGTTAATCATAAAGCATTGAAACCAAGAGAAAGAGAAGCTGGGCTTATCTTTTTTAATTCGATAGGAGATGAATGTGGAGGTCTTGTGTATGATGGTAATGAAAAGGAGTCCGGTATGGTGTATTCTGTGGATCAGCGAAATACAGATCAGGTGATGCAGCTTCAGTATTTTGAAGCCGCGGGAAAAGATAAAAACCGCGTATATGGTCTGAAGCTATGGGACCGTCCTGATGATTTTCCGCTGGAAAAGATTATAAAATTTGAGGATTCATTAAAGAAGCTTAATGATCCGGCAGCAAGCAAAAAAGCTTATGCAAAACTCCGCGAAGAAGGAAAGCTCACTAACGAGCGTTTTTTTGCCGGAAAAACAGCTGATGGCGATGTAGGAATCTTTATCCGGGATACCAAAGGGAAAGTGAGACTTAAACTTTACGTTGATAAAAATAACCAAACCCATATTGAAAGTCTGGATGACAATGGGAAGCCGATAAAATAGATAGGGCTTAAACCTAGATAGTAACAAGTAGTTTCGATATACTCAATTTTATTTTGTGATAAAAACCGTTTCTGTAAAAAGAACGGTTTTTTGATTTAAGTTATTGATTATTAATTTTTATTTAAACTATTAAAAATGATTTTCATATCTCGTCAAAATAACCTAATTTTGCAAAGAAAGTAAAGATGTCTATTCATAACAAAATTGTAGAGACAGCCATCACTTTCGATGACGTTCTTCTAGTCCCTTCTTATTCAGAAGTTTTACCTAACCAGGTTTCATTAAAATCAAGACTTACCGACAAAATCACGCTGAATGTTCCGATAGTATCTGCTGCGATGGACACAGTTACTGAAGGAGATCTTGCTATTGCTCTTGCAAGAGTAGGTGGTTTAGGTTTCATTCACAAAAACATGACAATCGCTGAACAGGCAGCACAGGTAAACCGTGTAAAGCGTTCAGAGAACGGAATGATTTCAGATCCTGTTACCCTTTCCAAAGACCATACATTAGGACAGGCCAAAGAAATGATGTCTAAATACAAAATTTCAGGGTTGCCGGTTGTAGATACGGATAATGTATTGATAGGAATCATTACCAACAGAGATGTAAAGTATCAGGAAAATCTTGATATGAAGGTGGAGGAGATCATGACGAAAGAGAAGCTGATCACCTCAGATAAAGATACCAACCTTGAAAAAGCTAAAGAAATCCTCCTGAAAAACCGAGTTGAAAAACTTCCAATTGTAGATAAGGACAATAAGCTGGTAGGATTAATTACCATTAAGGATATCGACAATCAATTAGAGTACCCGAATGCCAACAAAGATGACAACGGACGCCTTATCGTAGGGGCCGGAGTTGGAGTTGGAGAAGATACGCTCGATAGAATTGAAGCTTTGGTGAAAGCCGGAGTAGATATCGTTGCTATTGATTCTGCACATGGACATTCTAAAGGAGTTCTTGATAAAATTTCAGAAATCCGAAAGTCATATCCGAATCTTGATATTGTAGGTGGAAATATTGTCACTGCTGAAGCGGCAAAAGATCTTATCGAAGCGGGAGCCAATGTCCTTAAAGTGGGAGTTGGTCCGGGTTCTATCTGTACAACCAGGGTAGTAGCCGGGGTAGGTGTACCTCAGTTATCAGCTATTTATAATGTATATGAATATGCTAAATCTAAAAATGTTACCGTCATTGCTGATGGAGGGATCAAGCTTTCAGGAGATATCGTAAAAGCCATTGCAAGTGGTGCCGGAGCAGTAATGCTTGGATCACTGTTAGCAGGAACTGATGAAGCACCGGGAGATGAGATTATTTTCCAGGGAAGGAAATTCAAATCTTACCAGGGAATGGGAAGTTTGTCCGCAATGAAGAGAGGTGGTAAAGAGAGATACTTCCAGAGTGAGGCTAAAAAATTCGTTCCGGAAGGAATCGAAGGAAGAGTGCCACATAAAGGCAAGTTGGAAGATGTTATTTTCCAGTTAACCGGAGGATTAAGAGCCGGTATGGGATATTGTGGAGCAAAAGATATTGAAGCACTGCAAACAGAGACAAAAATGGTAATGATTACAGGGAGCGGATTAAAAGAATCGCATCCACATGATGTCATCATCACTCAGGAAGCCCCGAACTATTCTTTGTAGAATAAAAAAAAATAAGATATAAAAGCCACACAATTTTGTGTGGCTTTTTTGTGTTTTTAACACCTGAAATTATAATTGATTAAATTATTTTATGATTGGGGTCTGTCATCTTGCAAAGTTGTAATTGTTTTTAATATTTATCTGATTATGAGTGATTTTTAAGGATTGAAATTTTCTATTTTTAATTAAAAATGACTATTGTATTAAAAATTTTTATAAAAAAAATTAAATTTTCATCGAAAGTATATTTCTTATTCTGTAACAAAAAAGTGATTAATCCGACTAATTGATTGAATTTTTAAAATTGTTTTATTGTTTTGATGTAAAAAATAAATAAAACACTTGTATTAATCTAATAAGATTGTAAATTTGAAAACTTTTAAAAAATTAATGAAATGAAGAAAACTTTCCTTTATGGCGCAATGCTATTTTCGCTTTCAGTGACTGCACAGCAGCACCAGCACCAGTCAAAGATCTGCGGATTTGATGAAATGGTACAAGAACAGGATAGAGCAAATCCTGGAATGAGACAAATGTTTGATAAGCTGATTAGAAAGGTTCAGGCTGAGAGAAACGCCAATCCTTCATCAGCAACTGCAAAAGTGGTAAACGGTATTTATGAAATCCCGGTAGTTGTTCACGTCATTGAAGGTAATAATGCTTCTTATACCAGAACAGATGCCCAGATCCAGACATGGTTGGATAACGCAAACAAAATGTATGCAGGTACTTACCCTTGGCCTGCTGCAGGAACACCTGCAGATTTTGGAACATCAGCGGTATTTCCCATCAAATTGGTGTTAGCTAAAAGAGATCCTAACTGTAATGCAACGAATGGTATTGTAAGATATAACGGAAGTACATTAACAGGCTATAACACATATGGAATGGCTTACCAGCAAACCACAAACGGAGCTTCAAGAGCTGCTATCAAAAACTTAGCACCACACTGGCCGGAAGCTTCCTACTTCAATATCTATGTGATTACTACATTTGACGGTAGTACTACTCCAAATGCGGGATTGATGGGATTTGCAGCATTCCCGAATAACTATGATGCTAATTATGAGTCTTTCATGAAAACGGGAGTTGTTACAAATCTTCATGATACAACATTTGCTCACGAATTCGGACACGCAATGGGGTTATATCACACTTTCGATGGTGGTAGATATGATGCTGTTCCGGGTGATGCAGACTATTGTCCACCTACAACAGGAGACTGTACCAAAGATGATGACGAAGTATGTGATACGGAAAGAGCAGGAAGTGCTTACACTTTCTGGCCGGTAATTCCTTCCAACTCTACAATTAACCCTTGTACAGGTGCCAACTATCAGGGCGTACAGTATAATATGATGAATTATACCAATACTGTGGCTCAGAAGTTTACGGCAGGACAAGGTGAAAGAATAAATGATTTATTCATGCTATTTAGAAGCAGTTTAACCACTTCAAAAGCAGGGACTGCTTTACCAACTACTCCAGAACCATCTGTAGTACCGGTTGCTGCATGTGCTCCTTCGGGGTTAGCTAATCCAGGAGATTACCTTGCAGGTCCTGTTTCTGTTAAATTGGGACAGATCAATAATGAATCGCCGGGATATTGGACAGCACATCCTTCTTATTATTTGGATTATACAACAAAAGCATGTTCTATGAATATTCATACTGCATTGCAGGTTGGTCAGCAGCAAACAATTGAAATAGGGATTTTCCAAAATCCTCAGAATGCAAGAGTATGGATCGATTATAACAATAACGGTACTTTCGAAGCCAATGAATTGGTAGCAACAGGAAATAACATCGCGCTTGGGGCAGACTTACATGGTACATTTACCGGTACATTTACGCCGCCTGCTACAGCAACTTTGAATACTCCATTAAGAATGAGGGTTATTGTTGATGATGGAGCTCCTACACCATGTGGACAATTATTGTACGGACAGGCAGAAGATTATTCAGTAACTTTAGTAACCAATCTTGGAACATCTGAAGTGAAAACGGATAAGGATGATTTGGTGATTTATCCTAACCCGGTAGCTACGGGTGATAAAGTATTCATCAAAGCTAAAAACGCTAAAAACCTAAAAGTTTCAATTTCTGATATGTCAGGAAGATTGGTGGCAAGCCCGTCTGTAACTGAGGAAGGAAATGGAATTTTCAAAGTAAATCAACAACTTGAAAAAGGAGTGTATATGGTTCAGGTTTCTAACGGAAAAGACAGCAAAACGTCTAAACTGATCATTAAATAATTGTAAAGATCTTAGAAATATCAATGCCTCCAGCTATGGAGGCATTTTTTTTATTCAATTTTTTTATATCTGAACTTTGGTTTGATGACTGCATTAAGAAATCTGCCTTTTGACGTTGCTTTTCCAAATTTATCAACGATAGCAGCCGGTACTTTGAAATAGTCGTATATCGCTCCCGACTGATATATGATTCTTAATATTTCAGTATCCGGGAAATAGATATAATTATTGACAACACTTGATGGCATACTGAGGATTCAGCAAAAAATGTTCCTACCTTTCACACCAAAAGCTGCCGGAATCTTCGGAAGCTTCTATTGGTTAGTCTTAAGGGGCTAAGGTAATAAGTGGCTACATATGCTGTTATCTGTTAAGAATGTCGTGATAAGGAGCAATATGAAGATGCCCTTCCTCTTTGATGCTTACCTTTAGCTGATGCTTTAACGCAATGTCATGTATTTCTTTTGGAAGCATACTTCCTTTTTCGCTAAGGAGTTTACTCATATTTTTCAACAGGTCTAAGTGAAGGATCAGGTCTTCTCTGGTTTTTCGAGCAAGCTCCTGCATTAGTTTTTCTATCCTTTCATCAGTTATATGCTGCTGCATCCGGTGAGGATAATCTTCAAGATTGTAGGTTGCCTGATAGTCTTCTTCAAAACCATATTTTCTGACATAATCTATTGCCAGACTGGATGCCTGTTCCCGGTCGTGGCTTCTTCCAATGCTGGCATTTTTTTCGCCGAATATAATTTCTTCTGCAATCCCGCCGGCCAGATATATTTTGATTCTGTCCAGCATACTTTCTCTGGTATCATGAATCTGATGAGGAAAAGTGAAACCTGCTGCATAACTGCTTGCCACCTTGCTTTTAAGCTGTAAGGGAGCGAAGCCTGTATAGAGCATATAGGAAACCGCATGACCGCACTCATGTACGCTGATGTTGGCCACGGCATCCCGTTGATTAGACTGGCGGATGCTGTCGATTCTCCCGAGATAAGGAATCTCAATCACTTTGCTGCCGATCTTTCCGGTGATAATTTTCCTGTCTTCAAGATAGTCAACTTCTATTGTCTTGTCATCATGGATGATAGCCTCAAAAATAAATGTACTGAGGTTGGTGTCCAGAATATCCACCACACTGCTGAATACTGGCCTTACCCCCTGCACAGGGAATACACCGTTTCTGTAGATCAGGGCATTGATCTTTTTATCGATTTTTAAAGCAATGCCAAACCGGGTTTTTGTTTTGTGTCTGAGATTATTGATCTCTCTTTGAATCAGCTTTTCGAAATCTTCAGTTTTTAATGAAAAATAGATCAAATGTATATTTCCAAACCGGGCCACCTGTTCAGGGCGGAATTTTCTGGCCAATGCATTTTTAATGTCAACAACTGTTATTTTTTTGGTAAAAGCATGATAAATATTGGCGTCCACATCAGCTTCACTTGTTTCTTTGGACATCTGGAAAGCCTCATCCAGATTGCCGCTGATGATTATCAGCATCTTGCTGTAATCTACCGGTTCATAGATTTTCTTTTCCTTTTGTTTTTTTCGGATCAGCCTGATCATATCCTCCTCTTTCATATCAATGATGCTCATGACATCATCTTCCATGCTGAGGTACTTTTTGAGTTCTTTAGCATCCCATAAGTTAAGGTACGGATTTTCCTCCACTTCGGTTTCGCCACTGCTCTTGCGCCTGTCATTTTCCTTTTTGCGGAAAAGATATGAGAACAGATAATGTTCAAGATCTTCGCGCTCTCTTTTGCTGAGGCGACCGTCACTTAAAAGCTCCCAGAAATCGGTAAACTTGGTCTGTGGAACAGGGGTTCCGTCAGGATCAATGGTATTGAAACGCTGGATCTCATCAAAAAGGACGATACTGGGTTTCTCATCGCTAAGCGCGTTGCTTTGAAAAATATCAGATACACTTTTGCTCCAGGATGTTTCATCCGTATTGCTCAGTTCGATTTCTACGAAACGGTTCTGGAACTCAAGAAAACGGACTGTCTTTCTTACCAGGTCCGTTTTCCCTACTCCTGTCATTCCCCATAGATTGATGACCACAGGACGTGTCAGGATTTCCGGCATAAGGTACCAGATCTGAATATATTCCATCAAATCATCGATGATCTGATCGATCCCGATGAATTCTTTTTTTAGAAAAGCTTTGCAGTCATCCAGTTTTTTCTTTTTTTTCCGGATCTCTTCTTTATCAATAATCATAACGAAAAGTACACTATTTTTTTAAATTATCCTTAAAGTCTTCAATCCGGAAATCAGTTAAAGCCTTTCCCTTTTCAATTTTTTCTTTAGAATAGAGCTTGAAGTCGTGTTCGGTTTTTTCTAAAAGATAATCATAAGGACCTACATGGGAAATCAGTTTGACGAGAACAGGAGATATTTCAAGACATATAAATAAACCCATAATAAAGGCTGCTGCCAGTCCTATGATCGCTGAGTTTTTTCCCAGTTCGTCCAAAGCCTGCAGCCTTGCCGCAAATCCGTTGAACTTATCTTCAAACGTTTCTGTAGATTTTCGTTCTGTTTCCAGGTTGGTATATACTTTGGAAATTTCCTTGTCCAGATACTCCAGTCTTGGTGCTGTCTGTTTCTGGTAATTCTCCAGATCCTGTCTGCGTTGCTCTTTCAGTTGCTGCTTCCGTTTGGCGTTGGGGCCAAAACCTTCTTTTCCACTGGTGAGAACGGACTGTTTTCCTAAAATTTCTTTCTCAAGCTCCACAGAAGCAGAATCATATGCCATCTGATACTGTGCTGTTTTTCCTGCAATCTGTTGCTTCTCCGTTTCAAAAGGTCCGCTTTGCTGGAGAATTCTTCCGTTCATTTCGCCCTGAAGCTGCTTTTTATTTCTTTGAATAATCGTATTCAGCTGTTTGTTTACTTCTTTTTCAAATATTTTAAGCTCTAAAGGTTTTGAAATAATAATTCCTAAAAATGTAGCGAGAATCAAACGGGGAATGGCCATCAGGATTTGGTTCCACCACGTTCCTGTTTTTTTGATTGATGAAACAATATACCGGTCCAGGTTAAAGATCATTAAACCCCACAGAATTCCGAATCCTGTTGCAGTCCAGATATTGTCGAATACCGTATACATAGCATAGCCGGCCGATAGGGTAGCGAATACAGCTGTGAATAGTACAATGCCTCCAATGCCTGAAAATTTATTCCATTCGCTTGGAGTTTTCCTTAAAATATGGATGTTTCCGCCGGAACATACCATGAGGAACTTTTGGAACCAGTTTATTTTATGATTCGTCTGATTTATAGTTTGTTGGTTTGTTTTCATAACTGAAAATTTATACAAATGTACTATTAAAAATCATACCAATGTAAAAGATAGTATTATGTTTTGCCAAGTAATTGAAAATTGTATCAAAAGATTTCTGTAAAATTTATTAATTAATCATCTTATTATTTTGCTATTTTTTACTAAATAATTACATTTGGCGTGAATTAATTAATAAAAATATAATAAATGAAAGGAATAAGTATTATTTCGATGCTTTTGTTGTTTGTAAAAGTATTTTCTCAAAGCCATGGCAGCTATTGCGGCTTTGATGACCACATGAGAAAACTGGATGCAAAATATCCGGATCTGAAGAAAAACAGAGAAATGGTGGAGGAGAAGTTGTTGAAAATGGATCAGCAGTCATTTCTCAAAAAGGTAGGCGGTACCACTTCGTGGAACGGTTTGTATACCGGACAGGTGTATGAAATTCCTGTTGTTGTTCACGTTATTGAGTCCAGCGCTTCAGCGAACGCTAACCTGAGCTTAACGGATCAGGAAATTAAAAACTGGATCGACAGGGCTAATAGTATGTATGCCACTACATACGGAAATGGCTTTTACGCAGAAGGCCCCGGTGCTGATGGTGGAAATGTGATCCCTTTCAAGCTGGTATTGGCGAAAAGGTCACCACAATGTACAGCTACCTCGGGAATTGTGAGGTATAACGGAAGTTCTATTCCTTTATATGATACCAGAGGTGTAGATTCTAATGGAGCAGGTAACGGAGCAAGTGACAGCCAGATAAAAGCTATGGCCCCTCACTGGCCAGAAACTTCTTACTTTAATATTTATGTCGTAATCGGTTTTGATGGAGAGCAGCAATTATCATATGGATTAATGGGCTATGCAGCGTTTCCTGACACCTATGACTATTCATACGAGAGCTTTATGAAGGTAGCAACGATTAAAAATAACAATGATACGACGCTTACTCATGAACTTGGTCATGCCTTCGGACTGTATCATACATTTCAGGGGGTGAGTTATTCCAATCAGACTTCATGTCCTGTAAATACAAACTGTGCTGTAAACGGAGACAGGGTTTGTGACACCTCTCCGTCCAGAAGTATGTATGGAGTATCAGTTCCTAACAATACAGCGATAGATCCTTGTACATCACAAAACTATGATGGTACTCAATACAATGTAATGAATTATACCAACTCCAACCGTAAATTCACTGCAGGACAGAGAGATCGTGCAATTATGCTGATGATGGAATACAGAAAAAATCTGCTTAATTCAACTGCCGCCCAGGATCCTGCTGTAGTAATCCCTTCACCGGTTTCTATTATAGCGGCACAATGTAACCCGGCAGGTATTGTTCACCCTACCAATAATAATTTTGCGGTCGGCCCTTTCAAAGTTCAGCTGGGGACGATCAACAGCATGACAAACGGTTATGATTCTGATGAACCTGCACCTGTTTATTATGCAGATTATTCTACGGCAACTTGCATAAGACCTGCTTATTATACCGATATACCTTCCAATGCGGCATCTGAGCTGAAAGTGAATTACTTAAATGGTTTTGGACAGGCTGAGAAGTTCAATGCAAAAGTATGGATAGATTATAACAACAACGGATCGTTTGAAGAATCGGAACTGGTTGTAAACAACACCTCAGCTAACGCTGTTGCTTCAGGAGCCACCATTACGGTTACGGGCTCTGTTGCTCCACCTCAAGGTGCTGTACTTAATACCTATCTGAGGATGAGAGTGGCTGTAGATGCTGCTACTTATAATGGGTCAGCTTTACCAGAAATGTCTCCTTGCTCACAGCTTCAATATGGGCAAATGGAAGATTACGCGGTAAGGCTTGTAGGAACACTTGGAACTTCTGAAGTTAAAAACAATGCAGAGTCTCGGTTTGTATATATAAAATCTGAAAATAAATTGAGATTAAGTGGAAACGAGATTTTTGGTGATTATCAGATTTATGATATTAGCGGTAAACTGATTCAAAAAGGTCATGCTAACACAAATGAGATACAGATTGTACGAGAGCTTCCAAAAGGAGCCTTCATTATTAATTATTCCAATAAGAATAAAAAAGAATCTAAAAAGTTTTTAAACAACTAAGCACATAAAATCCTAATCATAAGCCCTTAGAAGTTATCTTTTAGGGGCTTTTTTTGTAAGTTCTGGAGGAACCCGCTTTTTATTTTTGTTGCGACACATTCTGTCGTATCAAGAGATTATTTTTGGATGACTTAAAAAAATCAAATCCTATTAACATGTATTAGTTATGGAGCTGGGGGTGAAGGAAACAATAGATTGGTAAAAAATTATCATAACCACTTAATAAGACGAACTAAATAAGCATGGAACAAAAAACATCCCGCGATATCTGTCCTTATATCCAGTAGTCTTCACTTTAAGGTAAAAAAACACTATTATTTAAGAAAAATTCTATAATAATTTACAGATCATCGATCGCTGTTTTGAATTAAAATCATCCTAATAAGATTGATTGTTTAAAAATTTCCTGTAAAATGAATTTTATTTTGTTTAATATATAGTGAATATGGATGGCATATTGACTTGTATTTTTAAAAAGAATTAATTTCC
>NZ_QNVV01000027.1 GCF_003384725.1 Chryseobacterium pennipullorum | reverse complement strand
TCTGTTCTCTACCCAGGTGGTTGTGGTTTCGTATTTCCTTACGTAGTCTACATGCACATTGACGTCATACTGAAACTTCACCGGTTTGGTATCCCAGGCCGTTCCCACCTGTTTTTGTTCCAGGATCCGGTCCAGGGGAGAGTTTTCAAGAGTTTTTTCAGCAAAAATCTTTTCCTGTCCATAAATACTTGGCTGAGTAGCATTGGCTAAAGGATTGGGAACGATGGCCCCGTTCAAGGTATTAGATTGGGGAACCGGTAAATAATCTTTGACCTGTCTTCCAAAGCCATCATAAACAATCGGAGTGACTACATCACGTCCAAGAGGGGATGCTTTGACATTAACGATTTGCTTTGGTCTTCCCAATCCGTCAAAATACTGAACCGTTTCAGCAGATTTGGTAGGGGAACTCCCATTGTAATCAAGATAGGTCTTGGTCTGGACATAGTTTTCCGTGTTGGCAAGAGGGCTGAGCTGTCCCTTTACTCCTCCCATCAGCAGTACTCCTACGGGAATCATTATTTTTTTCATTCGTTTTAGTTTTTATAGTTGTATCTGAATTCTTTTAACAGCTTCCCTGATACATTGTTTTCTCTTATTTCTTTCAGTCTGTTGGCAGTATCATAGAAATAAGCCTCCCTGATACCGGATGGCGGAGTGATACTTCTTACTCCGATCAATGGATCATAGGTATAGGTGGTGACCAGCGGCTGAAAACGGTCTATATTCATTTTAGTTCGGAATGTTTGCAGTACAGATAAAAAGGCCGTTTCATCATTATTAATTCCGGCATTCGCATCGATATCGGAAGCATTAACGATTTCTGTAGTGTCAGGATAATGCTCCTGTAACCATGCATAGGTGATTCCTTCCAGTTTGGCGATAGGCAGTTTTTTCTGATACCCCCAGATGATGACCGTTGGAATTCCTTTTGTAGTGTATTGAATCAGATTTCCATTGGTATCAAATTTATCGTAGGTCACTTCTGTTGAAGGTGCGTTATTTTGCAGGTTATAGGACACCAAAGATAAGGGCAGTACAAGGCCTGCGCTGTTATTTGTAATTTCAGCAGGTATTTTAGGATAGATGGTTTCTGTTTTTGAAATCGTTTTTGTACTGTTTCCAATAGTTTGGGTTGATATGCTCTCTAATGGTATCCCTATCATATTTTTACTCAGCATCAACTGATTATTCTTTTCGTGGGCATAGCTGTACAGCGTTTCATTAACACTCAAATCTGGGAAAGTGGTTTTTTGTGATGTTGTCTGATAGTGATTGGGGTTATTATTCAGGTATTCTACGGTTGTCTTTGCCGTTCCATTGTCAAAATTTTCTTTAGTGGTTACTTTTGACAGGTGATAATCATGGGAGATAAATTTGTACTGAAGAACTTCTCCAAACATACTAAGGTCCAGAGAAATAAGATAGGGAACAGGATCATTTACAGATTTTCCATAACAAGGATTATAACCTGTATTTTGTCTGATAATATCAGCAGCTGTACATTTGTACGTCTTTTTACTGATCATCTGAGGACTTCCATATTTAATTCCGGTAAAATTTAAAAATTCTTCTTTCTTAGTAGTATTATAGGAGTACTCATTTGTCACCTCTTTCAGGGTGCTTAACGTACCGTTCCTAAGCATTAGATCCTCGGTGCTTTTGACAAAGCCTTTATTCCAGCTTGAATTGGTGAAGTTTCCACCCCTATAGTTTCCGTTTCCAAAAATATTTGAAGCAATAGGATCATTCCCTGCCTGATAGTTGGTAAATCTTCCGCCTTTTTCAAAGTTGGCTCCGCCAAAGCTTTTGGTCACATACTCATAGCTTACGTTCTGAGATTCATTTCCAAAAAGAGGAATTAAACTATTTGAAAAAATGCTTACATACTTGTACGGAGTATATTTATAGAGCATTGGGTTGAGGTCAGTTGGAGGACAATAATGTACTCCATCTGTATATTTCCAGATTACCGGTTTGAAAGGACTTATCCCTGAGGATTTGTTGAGCTGATTTTTATGAGCATAATACCATTTTTCTATTTTTGGTGATGAAGAAACATTATCATAATGTTCTATTCGCTCTACCCTGTTGCCCCCCAAAGGAAGATTGGTCTCGACAACCATATCCGCGGCATCAAAATATTCAAAACGGATTCCGCCTCCAAAGCAGTTTCTCGATACACTTATTAACACCTGATATTCTGCTGAAGCATTTGCGTCAAGATAGAAGGCGTCAGGACCGCCAGGATAATAATAAGGACTTGGTTCATTTACATACCCATTAGAGGTGAGCCGGGTTAAACTCACATTTTGTCCCGTTGTAAGATTTTTAACTCGTATGTAGACCCGAACCTGATGGGTCATTGCGGAACAATCCTGGTTAAAATATGCTCCTCCTCCAAATTTTATTTTTTGAGATTTTCCAGAGTAGAAAGTTTCGGTAGCAGTTGCATTCCACGTATCACTGTCTGTAAGAACCGTCATGGTCTTTGATTTTAAAACAGCTGGTATGGCTTTTGGCCCCCATTCTGTATGGGGTTCATAGAATATTTTGCTGTATCCTTTGGTAGGATAAGTGATTTTTGACAGTAAGCCGGAAGGAGAAAGATTGATATTGAGACCCCTGTGAGCAAAAGAAAAATTGCTGTTTTCCAAAGCGGGACTGCTTATTCTTCCGATCAAATGTGAATTATAAATAGCGCCATTGTAATATCCCCAAAAGTCCTGTGCATTTGATAACCGCTTAGGGAGCACCTCGGGAGTGAGATACTCGAACGTATGTTGTTTTTTATTGATTTCAGAGTATACTTTAGTTAGAAATACCCTTTCATTAGGGGTAGCCAGATAATCCAGCTTATACGTCTCTATGACCCGGGGTGTAACACTGCTTTCGATCTGGCTGATCACTTCCTTTAAATAAGAACCGCGATTTGCCGAAATACTTCCTACGCCGCCATAATTAAATACCAGGACACTCTGGTCAATATTATTCCGTATTTTTTTCAGACGATGGCTGTTATAGGTTACCACATTAGAAGTCTGCCTCATTCCTGCTATTCCTACCAGTGGCGGTTGGCCCTGATCTGCCGGACAATTGATGGAATAAGAATTCTCAAAAAAACTGTACACATCGTTATTATTGACTGTGTACGTAAAAGCTTCCGGTTCGTATTCCAAAAAAACAGTATTATTCTTTGTATCTTCAATTCGGGTTAGAAAGTAAGCGGATTCATCAATCAGTTCCGGGGGTGATGGTGTGCTTCCGTGAACCCTGCTTTCGCTTGATTCGATAAGCGTAAAATGATATTGTATACCCTGAGGAGAGATGATTAAAAATCCTTGTGCCGTTTTTTGAATTTTAAAATCACTTTTCTTGTCCTGAATCCAGGTATTCACTCCGTGTTGTACAAACGAGGTAGAAAATACGTCAGGTATATTTAATCTGTACAAATCTTTTTCTGTATCAAAATTCTCGCTTAATGCAGTATGTTCAAAAAAGTTGAGTTGAAGACCCTTATATCCTGAAGCTGGATCAACCGTGTCATCATTTTGCCATAACGCACCATTTATCCTATCCTCCTTATCTCTTGCAATTCTGGAAATAACGCCATTGGCACTCAACGTCCATCCTAATCCGGCAATGGTGGTGTAATCATCCACTTTAATCCCATTGCTCGAATATTTCAGGGAAACAGGTACCTTGATATCCCCGATTGAATATTCGTACAGCGGAATATCCTGCATCATAGTTCCTGTATATTCACCGATGTTAATGTTTCCGTAGGTTCCTAAGCTGTAGGCATCCGGTGAAGATGGGAAGACTTTTAATGTGGCATCGCTATTATTATTGGAGGTTTGAGAATATCCGTTTAGGAATGCGGATAATAACAGTAGGGTATAAATTTTCTTCTTCATGGTTATTTTTTAATCAGTTTAGCATTTGCTGTTTTATTCGTATCTGTTTTTATGGTCACCAGATAAGCCCCCTGCACCAAAGCCTGGGTATTTATTTTCGTGACTTTATTCTTGGTCTTCAAATTCTGAAGCTGTCTTCCGCTCATGTCATACACCAGGATGTCTGCTTCTTTAAAATCGAAGCCGATTTCTACGTAGGCATAGTCGGATACAGGATTAGGATAGATTTTGATGTCATACTTAACGATCAGGTCATTGACCTGTTGATCACCCAGTTTCACGATCTTCCAGTTTTCTTTACCCAATTCTTCGGCACTGGTGCCGGCCAAAATAATAGAACCGTCACGGTTTAATTTCAGGTCTGAAAGCCTCTCTTCTCTTTTTCTGGACTTGCCGCTTACGTGTTTTCGCCACTGCTCGTTTCCGTTTCCATCCACATACAGCATCCAGAACGTCTCATCATCTTTTTCTATTCTTCCTTCTGCCTGGGTATAGCCGCCCAACAAAATCCCTTTTGTTAAGTCTTGGTTCCTGGTGCTTGTATCTTGACTCTGAATTACACTCATCCCCATCAGGATATCCCTGTTTTTGAAATTGTAGGATTTCTGCCACTGCTCCTCACCCCGTTCATTTAAGGCCATCACCCAAAGGTCGGTGCCTTCTTCGATGCCTACGGATTTATTGCCGGATCTTTCGGATCTGGATTCACCACCGATGACAAAGCCGCCAGGGGTTAAAGCTAAAGTTCTGATATGGTCATCTCCTTTTCCGCCATAGTTCTTTTCCCATTCTACTTTGCCGGTTTTGTCCAGCTTAACGATCCAGTAATCTCCTTCGCCATAGTTTTCTGTAGTTTTTTGTACTGATGTAAAATGTCGGGTGTCGGGTGTCGGGTGTACCTGAGTTGCCGGTACTTTGTACATTGGACATTGTCCCTTGTACAGCCGAGCTCCTCGAGTAGATCCCTAACAACGCTCCGCCATCTTTTGTGGGAATCATTTTCTCCACTTCATCAAGTCCTTTTCCTCCTAAAACTAATTGTGAAAGTTCTTTTCCATCCTTGTCAAGCCGGGTAATCCATACATCTTTGGAGCCATAGCCCTGGGCTGAGTTTTGGATATTTCCGGCTACAAAGAAACCAAGGTCTGTGGTTTGGATAACGGCTTTGGCTTCTTCATCGGCAGTGGAGCCTAAGGTTTTCTGCCACAGTTCATCTCCGAATTCATTAATTCTGATGAGCCAGATGTCGGATCCGCCTTTGGAATCATCTTTTTTATCAAGCCCCTTCCCTGAATACGAGGTACCGGATACCAAAAATCCACCGTCCTGAGTGGTTACGGTAGCGGAAAGAAAATCGTGATTCTGACCTGCGAAATATTTTTCCCAAACCTGTTCTCCCTGCTGGTTCAGCTTGACAAGATGAAAGTCATAGCCGTTGTTGGGCTTACTTCCCGCTTCCATTTTCCCTTTTCCTGACTGGATAGAGCTTCCTGTGATTAAATATTGCTGGTCGATGGTGGCGGTCACCTGGCTTAGAAAATCCTGGGTCGAGGATTCGATATCCCGCTGCCAGAGAATTTCCTGGGCATAGAGTCCCAAAATAGTGCATACCGTGTAAGCACCCATGTAGAGTTTTTTCATGATTTATGTTTTTAAAACGTTGGAATTTAATACTTTTTAAACATACCAAACAATATCACAATGAAGTATAGTGAATATTGATAATTACACAATTTATTTTAAGATATAATTTCAACCTCTTTTTTATTTAGCATTATTTATTAACAAGCATTTTAACAAAAAACCTTTGAATTTCTTCAAAGGTTTTAAACATATAGTATATTATTACTATTTTCTTTTGATAATTACAATTGAGGGAAACCGTAATCACCTACCCATTTCCACTTATCTATTCTGAAAAACTAATCATTTAAAAGTTTAGTGATCCCGTTCCAAAAGGGTCTGCTCAATATCCTGCAAAGAAAATTCTTTGGCTTTTAATAAGATCAGAAAGTGATAAAGCAGATCTGCGGCTTCATTTTTAAAAAGATCGCTGTTGTCATCTTTAGCCTCGATTACCAATTCTACAGCTTCCTCTCCTACTTTTTGAGCCATTTTATTGATTCCCCGCTGATAGAGTGAGTAGGTATAAGAGTCTGCTACTCTGCTGTCAATTCTCTGAGATACTTTTTCTTCCAGTTCATATAAAAAACCTTTAGAAACTTTTTCTCCAAAGCAGCTGAAACTTCCCGTATGACAAACTGTACTTCCGGGAATGGCCTTTATAAGGATCGTATCCTGGTCACAATCCAGAGCGATGCTTTTCACGGTAAGAAAATTGCCGGATTCCTCTCCTTTTGTCCAGAGTCTGTTTTTAGACCGGCTGAAAAAAGTAACAATTCCTTCTCTGCTTGTTTTTTCAAATGCTTCCTGATTCATGTAGCCCAGCATCAAAACCTGTAAAGTTCTCTGATCCTGAATGATGACGGGAACAAGGCCATTATCTTTATTAAAATTGATATTCATCGTATTGGGAGTTTTTGATTTTTTAATTGTTGTTTTAATTCCGGAATACTGATTTCATTAAAATGGAATATACTGGCTGCCAAAGCTCCGGTAGCACGGGTTTCATTGAAAACTTTGGTAAAGTCATCTCCGGTTCCGGCTCCTCCGGAGGCAATCACAGGAATCGTGATATTCTCTGATACGGCTCTGGTTATCCGGAGATCAAAACCAGCCTTGGTACCGTCTCCGTCCATAGACGTAAGCAAAATTTCGCCGGCTCCCAGAGAAGCTGCCATTTTTGCCCATTCTACGGTTGTCAGTTCGGTCGCCTGCCTGCCGCCCCTGATGTGTACAAGGTCATCATTGCCTATCTTCTTCGTATCAATAGCCACTACGATACACTGGCTTCCGAACTCTTTAGCCAGGTCGGAAATCAACAGCGGGTTTCTGACAGCAGAAGAGTTGATGCTGATCTTATCGGCTCCTGCTTCCAGAAGTCTGCGCACATCTTCAACAGAAGAAATTCCTCCTCCTACCGTAAAGGGAATGCTCAGCTCTTTGGCAATATCCTTTACCAGCTCTACAAACGTCTTTCTGTTTTCAACCGTAGCGGTAATGTCCAGAAAGATAAGTTCATCCGCACCTTCCCTCTCATACTTTCCGGCAAGCTCTACCGGATCGCCCGCATTTTTTAGGCCTTCAAAATTGATTCCCTTCACTGTACATCCGTCTTTTATATCCAGACAAGGGATTATTCTTTTTTTAAGCATTTCCTATAAAGTTTTGAAGTTCCTGTAAGCTGATATGTCCCTCATAAATAGCTTTTCCAATGATGGTCCCGGAGCAGCCCAGGGCTTTCATGGCATACACATCCCGGATTCCGGAAATACCACCGCTGGCGACCAAATTAACAGAGGTTTCGGCAAGGATTTCGCGATACAGTTCTATAGAAGGTCCTTCCAGCATCCCATCTTTGGCAATATCAGTACAAATCACCTCTTGGATTCCTTTTTTCCTATACCGCAGGATAAAATCAATGACATCCTGATTAGTCTCTTCCTGCCAGCCGGAGGTCTTAATTTTCCTGTTGTCGCAGTCTGCCCCCAGAATAATCTTTTCGGCACCGTACTGCTCAATCATAGCGTAGCAAAATTCTGGATCCTGTACGGCAATACTTCCTAAAGTAATCTGATTTGCCCCTGAATTGAATGCCGTTTCTATATCTTCCCGGGTCTTCAGCCCGCCTCCAAAATCAATGTGGAGCGAAGTAGCCCCCGCAATATCTTCCAGTACTTTCTGGTTGACGATATGCTTTGATTGGGCTCCGTCAAGATCCACCAGATGAAGATATTGAATTCCACAGCTTTCAAATTCTTTTGCGACCTCTACCGGGGCTTCATTGTATATTTTTTTTGTGCTGTAATCTCCTTTTGACAAACGGACACATTTCCCGTCGATAATATCAATAGCCGGAATTATTTTCATCATTATAAATTTATAAAGTTGCTAACGATCTGATTTCCCACCACTCCGGATTTTTCGGGGTGAAACTGTACAGCATAGAAATTATCTTTCTGCAAAGAAGCACTGAATGGGAGAATGTAATCACAAACCGAAGTCGTAAAGTCTGACAGTTCACAGTAATAGCTGTGAACAAAATAAACATCATTGTTCTCTGCCATTCCTGAAAATAATGGCGAAGTTTGTCCTGACAATGTATTCCAGCCCATATGCGGGACAATATCCCTTGAGGGAAATTTTCTCACCTTACTATCAAAAATTCCCATGCCTTCAGTATCTCCTTCTTCATTTCCCTCACACATCAGCTGCATTCCCAAACATATTCCCAGAACCGGCTGGGTAAGGCTTGGAATCAATACATCAAGTTCCTTTTCCTTCAATAGTTTCATTGTTGATGAAGCTTCTCCAACGCCAGGAAAAATCACTTTATCGGCTTTTAAGATCTTTTCCGGGTCATCGGTAATCAAAGAATCGATATTCAGCCTATTGAGGGCATTCTGAACAGAATTGACGTTCCCTCCGTTGTATTTTATTATTGCGATCATCATTATAAACTTCCTTTTGTAGAAGGTAAACTGTAATTGGCATCTGATTGGTTTACTGCCATTTTAACGGCTTTTGCAAATGCTTTAAAAACTGATTCAATCTTGTGGTGCTCATTGTCACCTTCAGCTTTGATATTAAGGTTCGATTTTGAAGAGTCGGTAAAGGATTTGAAGAAGTGGAAAAACATTTCTGTAGGAACATCTCCAATTTTTTCTCTTTTAAATTCAACATCCCAAACCAGCCATGGTCTTCCCCCGAAATCAATAGCCACCTGAGCCAGACAGTCATCCATTGGAAGAAGAAAGCCATACCTTTCAATTCCTTTCTTTTTTCCTAACGCTTTTGAAATAGCTTCACCCAATACAATTCCGGTATCTTCTATGGTATGGTGCTCATCTACATTAAGATCTCCATTCACTTTAATCTTCAGGTCCATATTTCCGTGTCTGGCGATCTGCTCCAGCATGTGATCGAAAAAGTGTAATCCGGTGGAGATCTCAGCGATTCCGGTGCCATCGATATTCACTTCAATTTCTATATCCGTTTCATTGGTTTTCCGGGCTACTTTAGCTTTTCTCATTCCTGATTTAAGGAACTTGTAGATCTCAGCCCACGAGGTAGTAGTAAGCTCCGAATCGATATTAAAGCTTTCATTAATATAAATAGCCTTAGATCCCAAATTTTTAGCAAGTTGCACATCGGTACTTCGATCACCGATTACATAAGAATTTTTAAGATCATAGTTGCCGTAGATATATTTCCCAAGCATTCCGATGCCCGGTTTTCTGGTAGGCAGATTTTTAGATTCAAGGCTTTTGTCAATAAGGATATCACTGAAACAAATTCCTTCATTCTCTAATGCTTTCAACATTTTTTCCTGAGGTTTTATAAAGTCTTCTTCAGGAAAACTCTCAGTTCCCAAACCGTCCTGATTGGTTACCATAACCAGCTCGTAATCCAGTTCATTAGCAATTTTTGATAGATTCTGGAAAACACCCGGATAAAACTCAAGCTTTTCCAGAGAATCTACCTGAAAATCTGTAGGCGGCTCAATGATCAGTGTCCCGTCGCGGTCTATAAAGAGTACTTTTTTCATCTTTTGATATTTTTTAAAAGGTTAACCAGTTTTTGATTCTCCTCCCGGCTCCCGACATTGATTCTTATACATCCGGCAATGGCAGGGTCTCTTCTGCTTGTCAGAATTTCGTTCTCAAGCATTCTTCCGTATACCTGATCTATATTTTCCATTCTGATCAGAAAAAAATTGGCATCCGTGGGAAATACTTTTGAAATACAGTCAATATCCCTAAACTGCTCCTGCAGCCATAGTCGTTCTTCTAAAATATTATTCACATTTTCCTGAAGCCTGTTTTCATTTTCCAGTGCCTTTAAAATCAACTCCTGGCTCAGAACATTCACATTATAAGGTGCTTTTACGGTGTTGATCAATCTTATGATCTCCTCAGAAGCATAGGCTATTCCCGCTCTTGCTCCAGCTGCACCCCAGGCCTTGGAAAAGGTCTGAAGGACAATGAGATTAGGATACCGGTCAAGAAGTTCAAGGCTTGATTTTTTTCCGGAAAATTCTATATAAGCTTCATCAACGACTACAATCCCTTTAAAGTTCTGAAGATAAAATTCGATATCATCAACACTGTTTCCGGTAGGGTTATTGGGTGAGCACAAAAAGAATACTTTCAGAGAAGGATCTTTTACCACTTCAGAAAAATCATTTTGTACAATCTCAAATCTGTCATTCAGATCCAGTGTCAGCACTTTGTTTTCGTTGATCGTGGCATAAAAGGCATACATGGCAAAAGAGGGATTCATCATCAGAACAGAATCTTTCTTAGGCTCGCAGAAGATCTTAATAATCAGATCAATCAGCTCATCACTCCCGTTTCCTACAGCAATCTGTGAAGGAGAAAGGTTTTTGAGTTCTGCCAACCTGTTTTTAAGCTTTCTCTGGGTAGAATCCGGGTAACGGTTACAATCCCCGAAAGGGCTTTCGTTAGCATCCAGAAATACCGGTGCGTTAAATTCATTATGATCCCTGAAACTGATGTAGGGTTGTAACTTCAATATATTTTCTCTTACTAAAGTACTGATACTGTTATTTTTCATTATATATTTTTTCCCTTAATGGATTAACTGTTTGTTGTATTGTCGCAAAAGCGCAGAGAATAAATGATTTTAAACATTGATCGTTTATAAACCCGTTCGCAGATTAATGAGATTGTGCCTATTTTTTCTCATGAACATCTGCTTAATTTGCACAATCTGGAAAAGATTTAAAAATACCGCAAACTCTTTTCTCCCGTGCTTTTGCATTGACCAGCATTAATTATTGTAATCGTATAGATACTGCATTTTTGTGGGCAAACAGACCTTCCGCGTCTGCCATGAGTTCAATGGTTTTCCCTAAATTCTGAAGTCCTTCTTTGGAAAGATGCTGAAAAGTGATTTTCTTTACAAAACTATCCAGAGAGACTCCGCTGTAATTCCTTGTATAGGTATTGGTTGGCAGAGTGTGATTGGTTCCGCTGGCATAATCTCCTGCACTTTCGCAGGAATAATTTCCTAAAAAGACAGATCCGGCATTCTGAATTAGTGGGACATACTTTTCAAAATCACCCATCGCCAGAATGAGGTGCTCCGGAGCATACAGGTTACTGAATTCCACGGCTTCTTCCAGAGAATTGACGATGATGAAAGAACTGTTCTCCAATGCTTTTTCCGCAAGTCCGTTTCGGGGTAAAGCTTTGATCTGTTGATTAACAGCAACGATTGTCTCATCCAGCACTTTAAGGTTTGTCGTGATAAAAATAACCTGGCTGTCACTACCGTGCTCAGCCTGTGATAAAAGATCAGCAGCACAAAATTCCGGGATAGCCTGCTCATCGGCAATGACGAGAACTTCACTGGGACCTGCCGGCATATCGATGGCAACACCGAAACGCTGGGCATATTCTTTAGCTGCTACGACAAACTGATTTCCGGGGCCGAAAATTTTATAGACCTGAGGAATACTTTCCGTTCCCAGGGTCATGGCTGCAACCGCCTGAGCCCCTCCTGTTTTAAAGATCAAAGATACTCCGCAAAGCTTAGCTGCATATAAAATTGCCGGATTGATATTTCCGTTCTTATCCGGTGGTGTGCAAAGGACAATTTCCTTACATCCTGCCAGATTTGCAGGAACAGCAAGCATCAGCACGGTAGAAAATAAAGGGGCTGTTCCTCCTGGAATATAGATGCCCACTTTCTCTACCGCCCTGTTTTCTCGCCAGCAGGTGACCCCTTGTGTAGTTTCAATCTTTTGAATTTCCTGTCTCTGGGATGCATGGAATGCGGATATATTTTCTTTAGCTTGTTGAATGGCATTCTTTAAATCGGTACTCATCAGGTTGGCAGCATTTTCAATCTCCGCTTCTGTTACCAGAAGGCGCTCTGTTTCGCACTGATCAAATTTCCTATTGAATGCCATCAAAGCCTGATCTCCGTTTTCAGCGACTTCGCTGAATATGTCTGCAATGAGTTTTGAAATTTCCTGTTGTTCAAAAACCGGACGCTTGATCAGGTCTGACCAAATTTCTTTCGTTGGGTATCTGTATACTTTCATTGTGCTTATTTTAAATGACCATTTTATCGATTGGAATGATTAATATATCCTGGGCTCCTTTTTCTTTCAGCTCATCAATCACATCCCAGAACCTTTCTTCGTCAATCACGGAATGAATACTGCTCCAGCCTTCTTCTGCCAGCGGAATGACGGTAGGACTTTTCAGAACAGGAAGCACACCGGCTATTTCCTGTATTTTATCATTCGGAACATTCATCAGAATATATTTTGAATTCTTAGCCTTCAGAACAGCTTTGACCCGGAATAAGAGTTTCTCCAGAACAGCTTCTTTTTCTGTGGATAGCCCAGTATTTTTTGCTAAAACCGCCTCCGATCTGAGCAAGGTAACCGTCTCCCTTAATCCGTTCTTAAATAAAGTGCTTCCGGAGCTTACGATATCACAGATGCCGTCTGCAAGACCAATATTCGGAGCAATTTCCACAGATCCGGAAATCACGTGAATATCTGCAGCAATTCCCTTTTTCTGCAAAAATGTTTGAAGGGTATTGGGATAGGAAGTGGCAATTTTTCTGCCTTGAAAATAAGCGGGATCATCGGTTTCAATTTCTTTTGGAACAGCGATGGATACCCGGCATTTTGAAAAACCAAGCGGTTGAACAATGGTGATGCTTTTTTGTTTTTCTACCAAAAGGTTTTCGCCCACAATAGCGACATCCACGACCCCGTCTTCCAGGTATTGCGGGATGTCTGAATTTCGGAGATACATGATCTCCATCGGAAAGTTATCTACCGAAACTTTAAGCTGGTCTTTACCATTATTCACGAAGATTCCGCAATCTTTGAGAAGCTGTAGAGATTCCTCGTACAGCCGGCCGCTTTTCTGGATCGCAATTTTTAATTTACTCATTTCGTCTTTTTTGAATCTGAGCAAATAAAAAACTGATTTATTGGAATTTCTGAGAAGAATTCAGGAAACAAAAAAACCGCCTATTTACTCAGACGGTTTTAAATATTTTTGATTTTAGCACAAACATATATCAATCAATTCCGCCTAACAGAGATGATGATGATAATGATGTAATGCTAAAAAAGTTGGTTTCATTGTATTGAATTGTGATGCAAATGTAGGATTTATTTTTAATATGCAAAGATTTTTCAGATAATTTTTTGATAAAAGTTCATCAGTTCCTTTGCAATAGGTTCATCATTAAATTTCTGAACAAAGTCAAAACCCTTGTCTTCACGGCGTCTTCTTTCAGACTCATTGTCCCAGATAAATATGAGCTTAGCCTTCATATCAAGATCATTATGAGGATCGATATATACGGAGTCTTTACCTCCGGCTTCAGGTAAGCAGCTGGTATTGCTGGTCACGACAACCGTTCTGGAGAAAAGGGCTTCAATAACAGGGATACCAAAGCCTTCAAAGAAGCTCGGGTATACAAAAATATCCGCCAGTTTATAGATCGCAGCCAGCTCATCCATAGAAACACCTTCCAGGAACAGCACCTGCTTTTCCATCTTGTTTTTTTTAATGAACCTTTCTATTTTCTTGTAATATTGGGTCTTCCTTCCGACCACTACGAGAGGAATAGCGGTACCACAGATTGCTTTTACCACGCTGAGAAGATTTTTACGGTCTTCAATCGTTCCAACGTTCAGTATAAACCTTTCAGGAAGTGTATATTGAGTTTTTACCGCTTGCATAAATTCTGGAGACTGCTGTTCCTTAAAAGCCTGATGACACCCCTGGTAGATCACGTCAATCTTAGACTCCGGAATCTTTAAATACTGAACAATATCTCTTTTGGTCTGTTCCGAAATGGCAATAATTTTATCAGCCATCTCTGCTGCTTTTTTAAATTTCCAAAAATGAATTCTTCTGTCAAAAAAAGAATAGTACTGCGGATATCGTACAAAGATCAGATCATGAATCGTCACCACTTTCTTAATAGGCTTTGAATCCCATTTCAAAGGAAGCTCACCGGACAGTCCATGGAAGATGTCGGCACCGTGCTTCTGGGCATCTTTACCCATTTTGAGCTGACGTGAGAAGTTTCCCTTTGAGGTTTCAATAAACTGAACATTCGGATAGCTCAGGATTTCTTTTCCGCGCTCTGATTTGTTTTTATTAAGTAAGAGATACTCGTTATCAGGGGCATACCTGGAAAGTATTCTTACCAGGTCCCTTGAATAGTTGCCCAAGCCGGACGTATTATGGAAAAACCGTTTTGCATCAAAGGCAATCTTCATCGTTGTATCTGTTTTTGAAATTCCTGAAATGTCCCGAATGCATATCCTTTTTCTTTAAGCCACCCTACAAACGAATCAAATCGTTCTACCATATCTTTCCCTGAATTTTTCACAGTAAACCCGGGGAGTTTAAAGGCCGGATCTTTGATCTCTGCAAATTCCCACGGATGGAAATAAATATTGAGATAATGGTCTTTTTTCAAGGTATCAGCAGCCAGCTTTTTGTAGAAAGATAGTGGAAAATTATGAAAACTTAACCAAAACAAAGGAATTCTGAAATTAGGGGATACAGAAGCAGGAACCTGCATCACATTTCCTTCTTTGAAATAGGTTCTGGATACTTTCAAATTGTTATATCTTCCCGGTAAAAACGTGGGATTGACAGATGAATTGTAGGAATACCCTGCCCTTTCGACTTCTTTTTCGTCAACAGGCATCATTCTTGGCATCCTTAATCCGGTTACTTTTGTAGAAAATAGGTCTTCCAGTTTTTCTCTTGATTCCTTCAGGTGCTTATTTTCAAATTCTGAGTGGAACCAGGTATGAGAAGCCAGTTCATGACCCTCGTTTAATAGTCTTTCGATAAGAGGCCTGCTGTTTTCTGCAAAAACTACCGTAGAAAAAAAAGTAGCTCTTGCTTTATATTTTTTAAGGATGTCTAAAATCCTTTCCAATCCTGTCTGTGAAATTGAAATCTGCTTTTCAAAAGGTATTTCACCCTTATATTCTAACGGCATATCAAATTCCTCAATGTCAAAACTCAATAATACCATTCTAAAAATTTTTATTTTTAACTATATAATTAGGTCTGTCTTTCACCTGTTTAAATATTTTCCCTAAGTAAATTCCCATAATTCCTAAAATAATCAGCTGAAGCCCACCAAAAAATACAATCGTCATAATAAGCGAGGCCCATCCTGATATTTCGGTTTTGGCGATAAATGAATGGATGACATACGTTCCATAACCGACCACTGAAAGTGCCGAGAATAAAAAGCCCAGATAAGCCGCCAGATACAACGGTTTTACACTGAAAGCTGTAATTCCCGTAAAGGCAAAAGTAAACATCTTTTTGAGGTTGTAACTGCTCTGTCCTGATAATCTTTCGTTGGCTTTAAATTCAATTCCGGTTTGTTTGAACCCCATCCAGCTTGTCAGCCCGCGCAGGAATAAATCGTCTTCATTAAAAGTCCGCATGACTTCTACAGCTCCCGCATCCAGAAGTCTGAAATCTGATCCTCCTCCTTTAGTAAGATTAACATCTGAAAGGCTTGACAGGATTTTGTAGAAGAGATCAGATGTTTTCCTCTTAAAATAAGAAATCTCTTTGGGATAGGTTCTTACCGTAAATACAACATCATAGCCTTCTTCCCATTTTTTTATCATTTCAGGAATCAGCTCAGGGGGATGCTGAAGATCACCATCCATCGAGATCACCGCATTTCCGTGAGCGTTGTCCATTCCAGCTTTTACAGCGGGCTGGTGACCGAAATTGCGGGAGAATTCTATGAATTTCACTTCATCATATCGGCTGGATAGTTCTTCCAGCTTTTGCTGCGTATGGTCTCTGCTGCCGTCATTTACAAAAATGATTTCAAAGTCATAGCTGCTGAGACCATCAAAAACTTCTTTGATTTTCTGATGAATCATGGCAACGTTCCCTTCTTCGTTATAGGCGGGAATTACAATTGAAATTTTCTTCATAGTGTATTAATTCAGGCTGTAATTTTTCTCAAAATCTTTAGTTAAAAGCTCATAAACCACTCTCAACCAGACCACAATACAAGGTACTGCTTTTAATGAATATTTAATAATATAATTTTCTTTTATAAATTTCGGAAACAGATCCGATGTTGAAAAACAAGTGAAAACAATAACAAAGACAAGCAGTCCCGTAATCAGCGGGGTCCTATCCTTCTGAAGGAAAAACCATATTAAAACACCAACAACGGCAATGATATACGTCGGTGATTCTGAACTCGAACTGAACAGTACTAAGAACAATAATGTAGAAGCCAGAATCATCAGTTGGAAAGCGTAATGCTTGTATTGTCTAATTCTGATATACGGCAATGCAAAAAGGGGCAATCCAAAAGCTAAAAATACAAGATTGGAAATGGATGCATCCCCTAAAACTCTTCTTACAAACCCCATTAACGAAATATCCTGCATATTCCCCAGAACCTGGTTTTCGTTGTTCTTTTCCACGATAGACTGAAACCAGTCTGTATAGCACTGGATCACAAACTTCGGACTTGAATACGCCATAGGAAGTACAAAAAACAGTACGGCAATGGCAATGCCGGAAAGAATGAATTTAGCCTTGTTTTTAATAAAGAAAAATTGGGTAAGCCCTACAATTCCGTAGATCTTTACAAATACACCTATTAAAATCGCAGTTACTGACTTTACTTCCTTTCTTTCATAAATATACGTTGCAGATAACAGTAAAAGACCGGTCAACGCCACATTAAATTGTAAGCTTAGCGCTGCTGTGATATATTCCTGCAGACATAGCAGTCCGAAAATAGCTTTCTTGGAATCGGAAAACGGCAGTTTATAAATCCCGTAGATGAAGATAAACGTATTGGCAACATTCCACAGGGAGATGCCCAGCCAATCCGGCATCATCGCAAACGGTGCGATCAGTGCACTGAAAAAGACCCCGTAATGATTCAGATCAAAATAGAGATCGGGATAGTGAATGAACAGGTTTTTCTGATTCACGGTATTAAAGAATACATTTTTGAAAATCAGATAGTTATTGATTGCATAATCTCCTCTCAGATATTTGGAAATCGCCGTAACAACCGATATAATAAGATAAACCCCAAATATATATTTAGGGTTTAATAGTATTTTAAGAAATTTTTCTTTCAAGACTGTGGTATTTAGCTTTATATACTAATCTTATACAGCTACATTATTGTCTCTCAATGCATCATTCAGAGATGTTTTCTTATCTGTAGATTCTTTTCTCTGACCAATAATCAGTGCACATGGAACCTGGTATTCACCTGCAGGATACTGCTTTGTATAGCTTCCAGGAATTACGACTGAACGGGCAGGAACTCTTCCTTTGATTTCAACAGGTGTATCTCCTGTAACGTCGATAATTTTTGTAGAAGCTGTCAATACAACGTTTGCACCCAATACCGCTTCTTTTTCTACATGCACTCCTTCTACAACAATACATCTTGACCCGATGAAACAGTCATCTTCAATGATTACCGGTGCTGCCTGTAATGGCTCCAATACGCCACCGATACCTACACCACCGCTCAGGTGAACGTTTTTACCGATCTGAGCGCAGCTTCCTACCGTAGCCCATGTATCTACCATCGTTCCAGAGTCTACATAAGCTCCGATATTGACGTACGATGGCATCATAATAACTCCCGGAGCAATGTAAGCTCCTTCTCTCGCCACTGCATGTGGTACAACTCTTACTCCTTTTTCAGCATAGTTTCTTTTCAAAGGCATTTTATCATGAAACTCAAACGGACCTACTTCAATAGTTTCCATTTTCTGGATAGGAAAATACATTACGACAGCTTTTTTCACCCATTCATTTACCTGCCATCCATTTTCTGTAGGCTCAGCAGTACGAAGTTCACCTTTATCAACTAAAGAAATAACTTCTCTGATCGCCTTCTGGCTGTCTTCATTTTGTAATAGATCTCTATTATCCCAAATATTTTCAATAGTTTGTTGTAACGACATGTTTCTTATTTAAATTAGTTTGAAAAATTATACCGGCCAAAGATACAAAAAAGTTCAGCAAAACGGTTTTTAACATCGTGCTTTTAATGAAGGCTAATCATGCGTCCCACCTTCTTTTTATAGGCCTTATATATTTCACCATGCTGCCTGAGAAGATACTCCTCTTCCAGCCGGATCTGAATCTGCATCAAAATACTACCGATAATGAACAGACATAAGGCAATTACAGTAGGAAAAGCAAAGAAAAATCCGGCAAGACTCAGGCTCATCCCTAAAATATAGGATTTCTTGAAAATTGGAATAATCCGGATGTAACAAGTTCTGTTTTCATATGTTCATCAATACCTATCCGCCAGGAATCTTTCATTTGAAGCTGGGCGATAACCACCCAGATAAAGGCAAAAATCATCAATCCCGCTCCAAAGTATTGAAACAGCTCGGAATCTAACATCCGTATTTTAAAACTCTTTGCTACGCTTGGAACGAATAAGGGTAATGTTGTATAGATCCATAAAACAGCTAAGATCAGCTTGAAATACCAGCCAACCAATGCATAAGCAGAATCGTCTTTTGGCAAAACATTAGGGTTCTTTCCGATCTTCCTGGCTACAGCAATGCTAATTCCGAGAAACGAAACTGCAAAAAACAGGATGAAATAAAACGGGATAAAAAATCTGATAAAATCTGCCATGGTTGGTTTTTTGCGACAAATTTCAAGGATTTTACGATGCAATGCTATTGCAACATTCCCACTAACTTTCGGCTAAGCCAATGCTATTTGATTTTTTATGCAAATAGACTTCATTCCGCCTCCATTGAATGTATTGTAATTTAATTCCATCATTTACAATACAATACGAAAGGCATCTAAACTACAGATTTAATAGAAGCTTTTGTTTTTTTAAACTCTGTAAGACTCATTTTATGCTGTTTTTTAAAAAATTTATTCAGGTGGCTTTCATCTGAAAAGCCAAATTCGGTGACAATTTCATTGATTCTCATATCGCTGAAAAGAAGGCGGTGTTCAATCAATCTCAATTTATAATTCAGGATATAATGGGTAATGGTTTCTCCGCACTGATTTTTAAAATAGCTGCCAAGATAGGTTTCGGAAAGTCCGAATTTCTGAGCAATTACAGAGACTTTTAAAAGTGCCGGATCATGAATATTTCCCTGGATATAGTTAATAATATCCACTATTCTTTTATCTGTATTGGATGCTGCATGCTCAACCCGCATCTTTGAAATATTTCTTGCTGCGATCACAATTAAAGCATTCACATAATGCAGCGTTAATTCTTCCTGATAAAGATCCGGATGATTCAGACCATGAAGCAGTGAAGTAACAATAGAATCTACCAAAACAACATCCGTCCTGTTCTGCAAAATGCACCCGGAAAGATAAGAAGCGCCATACAACAGGCATCCTATTGAGTTAATGTTATTCCATTTGTAGTCCTTTACATAACGTTCACTGAACTTTACAAGTAAAAGCTCCGTTTTTTGTTCTATGTTCAGATGGTGTTTATCGTCAGGAGTCAGCAATATCAAACTGCCTTTACTATAGGAAGCCATATTATCGTTGATTTTAAAGGAACCTTTTCCGGAAATAACATATATAATCTGAAAAAAGGAATATTGATTTCCTTTTAAAGGGCAATTTTCGGTGGTATGGTATTCAACTTTTACCAATTGATCTATATTCTCTCTTTTCATGAGGTAAAAGTACTCATTTATCATTAAAATATACTGATTTTTTACAATTTTTCTGTCCAAATTTGCTATATCAAAATTTTTAGAATCTATGAAAAGATCAATCTATGTCCTGGCATTGGGAGCTTTCGGCATTATTACTACTGAATTCGGAGTGGTGGGTATTCTACCTACGATCAGCAGGGAGTTCGGTGTATCAATTGATACGGCAGGATGGCTGCTGAGTGCTTTTGCCATCACCGTTGCTGTTTCTTCTCCTTTTATCACGTCTTTCACCAGCAAAATAAACCGCAAGTTTCTTTTATGTCTTGTCATGAGCATCTTTGTGCTTTCAAATCTTATTTCTGCTTTTTCTACAAACTTTACCATGCTTATGTTTGCCCGTATATTTCCCGCCATACTGCATCCACTTTTCTGGAATATCTCCATTGCCATAGCATTCAAAGAAAAGGGAGCAAAAGGAGTTTCCACGGTGATGCTTGGGCTGAGCCTTGCCACCGTTCTCGGTATTCCGATGACAACGTATGCAGCTGATCTTTTTCATGACTGGAAAGCTTCATTCTTTCTGAGCAGCGCTATCAGTCTCATTGCATTTACCGGGTTATTGTTTTTTATTCCCTCCATTCCCGCGGAAAAAGAAAAATCTGAACAGAATCAATTCAGCATATTGAAAAATCCCTTTTTGTGGATGAACCTGATTTCTACTATTGGAACTTTAGCTGCTATGTTCTCCAGCTATACCTACCTTACTGCTTATCTTGAAGAAATCACAAAAATGAATGGCACCCAGATCAGCATTATGCTGCTTCTTTTCGGGGGAATGGGAACGCTTGGCAACTGGCTTATGGGACTGGCTTTAAGCCGGAATGTAAAACTTACCACAAGATTGTTTTTGCTGCTTTTAATGTCGGTTCAAATTCTGGCTTACATCATGGGAGGAGTTTTTATCCCCATGGTGACGATCGTGTCATTCTGGGGTATGATTCATACCGGAGGCTTTTTGGTTTCAAATATCAGAACCACGCAAAATATTCCACATCATGCGCTGGAATTTGTGAACAGCTTACTTACATCATCTTTTAATATTGGAATTTCATTAGGTGCTTTTTTGGGCGGAATTGTCAGTTCCTATTATGGGGTTCAACATGTTCTTTCGGTAAGTGTCCTACTTCTTTCAGCTACTTTTTTATTGAGCTTCTTTTCCTTTCCTAAAGACATTGCAAGCGATGAAATAAATGAAGAAAAAGAGCTTGCGGCAACTGCTTGTGAACATTTTTAATTCATTTTACATATTTAAAAAGCAACCCTTATTTCAATGGGTTGCTTTTTTATTTAGCCTAATGCCGATTGACAGAGGATTCCACTGCTTTTCCACTTCTATGAATAGTTTATATCTTTTTTTTCCGGATTGAAAAGCATCAAGCATACTTTTAAATCTATTTAATCCCAAATAATAAATTCCATTGTTTTGGCCATATGTTTTTCACGAATAATTCCTTGTGAATAAGGAATATTGTGACCTGTATTGTATTTGGCCAGGTATGCCTGATTAATTTCATTGGCAAGATCATTGATATCTTCGGGAATAACAGCTTTTATAGGATAAATAACTTCGCCACACCGGATCTCCCCTGACGGATCTTCTAAAAAGGCAGTGTACCAGCTTCTTTCAGCGAGCCCCCATGATCTCGCAAATATCCTGTTCCGGACCTCGACCATCCAAATTTCCAGAAACTCAGATCTCTGTTGTCCTGCTTTAACTCCGATAATAGTATTGGTTTTGATGTAATGCAATGCATTGTCTTTATTCATTATGTAAGTTTTTGGGTAAAACTAGAATAAGAAAACAGGAATAAAAACTTTTTTATGTACACGGTAAGAAATAGGATGTGGGTGGCTCTTTTTCTGATGTTGATGAATTTTAAAGCATCATATTACCAAGAGCGGAATGAAGACATTCTTTATAACTTTTGGCCACGGTAATTTTCAATTCACCGCATATCAGGTGATTGTCTTCAAAAGATTCTATATGGGTAAGATTGACGATGTATGAATTATGAACCCGCATAAATTCGTCTGGCAAGGTCTCTATGAGGTCTTTAAGTGTTTTGTAGTAAATATATCTTTTATGGCCTACGGTATGAACTTCTACATAGTTCCCCAACCCCTTGATGACATTGATATCTTTAAAGAAAAGCTTGACGAGCTTTTTATCAGTTTTAATGAAGGCAAATGTCCGGTTCTCTATCATTTTAAAAGATATTTTTACAGAACTCTTTGGGCGTGAAGATATGCCTTATTCCAGTATTTTTCGTTTAATGATGAAATGATCACTCCTTTTGAAGTGGAAGCATGAATGAATTTCACTTCTCCATCCACTCCGATATCATGAACAATTCCTACGTGAGAAACCCTGCTTCCTCCGGCAGTGGCAAAAAAAAGCAGATCTCCGGGCTTTACATCCTTAATATCAATATTCTTTCCGGCATCAGCCTGATCAGAAGATCTTCTCGGAAGATTAAAATCATTTTCTTGAAATACTTTCACCGTAAATCCGGAACAGTCAAATCCTGATGATGTATTTCCGCCGAACTTATAAGGAGTTCCAAGGTATTTTTCAGCATCTTTTAAAATGGAATTGATGGATCTGGGCACGTTTCCATCGAATTTAGAATCAAGCTTTCTGAGATTTTCAGATTTTGTGATTGTTTTACTCCCTGATTTTTTATGAGCAGTGGCACTTTTTGATGTTCCGCAAGAAACGACAATAACAGACGCGATCAATACAGCAGACAATTGCTGTACTCCCATTCTTTTTCCAAATAATCCCGGTTTCATATTCATCTGGTTTATACTTGATTAAACAAATATACATTTAATATTTTAATTATGGTATAACTATACTACAACTATATGATAAATATATGTTAAAATTTAATTTTTATTTATTTATTGGTATATTTGGGTTCAATTCTGGCAATATGGCAACGTACGAAAGTCTAATCAAGATCACAGGCGCTGTGGGCGACCTTGTTTTTTATAACCTGAACGGAAAGAATGTGGTTCGGAAGAAAAGCGGGTTTAACAAAGCTGCATTTAAAAAAAGTCCTACTTATGAGAAGGTGCGGCAAAACAGTTCAGAGTTCGGACATTGTTCCAGGGTCGGAAAAACAATAAGAAAATGTCTGACTCCCTATATCCAGGCAGCAGGAGATCCCCTCCTCTACCAGAAGTTTGCCAAACTGATGACTGCCATAAAAAATAGGGACCCTCTCTCGGAAAGAGGAAAACGAACCGTTGAAAACGGATTAAAAACAGAAGAAGGAAAAAAGCTTCTTCAGGAATTCCAGTTCGGAACTATAGAGAACACAAAGGGTGGTATTGTGATTGATAATCACAGCCTATTTGCTGCCAAAGATTTTCCGGCCGAATATGTTGTAATCGTCACCATTTCAATGGATTATGAAAACTATATTGCCGAATACGAAGAAGAAGTTGTTTCGCTAAAAAAAAAGGAAGTTCTTCTTCAAAAACATTTTTCGGGAAAGGAAGGGCTGCTCTATTTTGCAGCGTTGAAAAATAATCATGATAAAATTACCCATATGGGGTTTGTATAAAAAAATAAAGTCTGCAGTACGCTGCAGACTTTATTTTTTTTATTTCTTATCTCCTTTCCAGGTTCCTGCCTGTGCGGGAGTAGGAAGTGCATTGGACCAGTTTCCGCTTCCTTTTTTATCTGTATTCAGTTTTCCTCTGAATTCTCCTTTTGATGGAAGTCCGACTACTGCGTTAAGATCTCCTGAATTGCTTACATTACCGGAAATATTATAATTGTCATTATTAACGTCGGAATGCATCGTTCCGGATACTTTTCCTTCGGTACTTATCACAAAATTCCAGACTCCTTTATCACTACCCTCATAGGTACCAGACCATGTTCCTACATAATCATGAATGGTTTCGTCATCAGAACTGCAGCCGATAAATAAAAATGCCGTTAATAAAAGTAAAAAAAGTTTCTTCATAGTTTCAGTAGTTTTATAACCTAAAAATCCTGGTATTCTCTCATTACATCTGTTGTAAACAACGTCCTGTATAGAAAATAGAGCTTAAATATATTATTTTTTGTTTTGTGCAAATCTAATGATTTTTTCATTCAGATTATCTGAATTTTAACCAGTGGGCGATATGTTTATTAAAAATCAACAAATTCCGGCTAAAATACAAATATTTTCCAAATCAGTTTAGCATAAAAAAAATGAATTTGATTTCAAAAAAAAAGCGCTATAAAATTTTCTTCTATTTCGTCATTTTGCCTTCCCTATTGCGTTGATAAGTATTTTTAATGAGTTTATTTTTCTCTTCCCATCTATATTTCCTATATTAGTGAAAAATTAAACACATTCAATTTTAATAACATGAAAACAAAAAATTTTTTTTGGGCAGCATTTGCTTTTTATGGAAGTTTGAACGCTCAGGTAGGGGTTAACACATCGTCTCCAACCAATACTCTGGACGTTAATGGGTCAGTAAGGGTAAGAAACCTGGCAAACACTGAAAAAAAAATTGTTACGGCAGACTCACAGGGCGTTTTGTCGTTAATTTCACCGGAAGAGATTTTTTCACCAAAAGCGATCCTAAATACCTCTACCACTGCTACTGAACAGAGAGCCACGATCTATGAAGGAAAATGCTTCCTGCCTACGGATAATGCATCTTCCTGTACCGTGGTCGTAAACCATTACAGCTCATGTGCCGGCTTTACCAATGCTGTAGATACTCAAATTGTGGTCGGTCAGGGAATTAATATCAATAATGGTCAGTTTTTGGGAACATGGAATGCGCGCTATATTGATAACAAAGGATTTGCAGGTATTGCTCCGGTAGCAAATCAGACGCCTCCGGACTATCCGAGAATCTCTTATCCCTCAGCCAATGTCGCTAATTATTTGGGAAGTGCCAATTTCAATGGCCCGTGTAGTACTGATATTGTTACAACCATCACACAGGGAACCGGTGATGTGAAAATAGAATCTGTTAAGCGAAGCATGTTTGCCCATCTGATCTATCTGATTTCTGTATCCCGATCAAGAAGCTTATAACAAGTAAAAATAGTTAATTTGATAAAAACCCAGCTGCAATATGTATTGAAGCTGGGTTTTATAATATCATATATAGATATAGAATATCAACAGCTCTGCTTCTGTTTTGTACATTTGCTTTTACATATTGATATTTAAAATAATACGTAATGATAGCGTTAAACAAATGAACAAAATCATTAAAATTTTGCACAAATCCAATGACAGACAGAAAAGAAAACTCAACAAACAGTCTCAACGAAATATATTGGAAAAATAATTGCGGACTTTCTGTGACCTTATCCATGATCGGCGGAAGATGGAAGATTAACATTCTCGCCTATCTGCTGAATGACCAAAAGCTGCGTTACTCCCAATTGAAAGAAAAACTCGTTGGAATTTCTGAACGTATACTCAGTTCCAAATTGAAAGAACTTGAAAATGATGCTTTGATCGAAAAAATTGAGTACGAGGGGTTTCCACCCAAAGTGGAATATATGCTGACCAAAAAAGGAAATTCCTTAAAAGAACTCATTGATCTGATGAATCTCTGGGGAGATCAGCTGAACGATAAGCAAGATATAAAACTCTGAGTATATGAATTAATTACCGAAAAATTGAAAAACCGGATTGACATCATTGCTTTTAGCCACCAATACTGCAATATAAATTTGGTACGTTCATGCTGAAATCTAAAGATTTCAATATTGAGATCATCTTTTAAGGTTTTACTTACACCACTATTTTGAAATTTTTATCGAGAACAAGCAAAACAACTGAAATAATGCACATCCATAAAGAGTTGTAATAATGATTGTATTCATGGTGTGCCATGTGAGTAGTGAACGCGCCAACTGCGAATGGGAATAAATATAATGCTGCAATATTTCTAAATTGAGGTTTAAACAATCCCAGCACCAGCATCATAACGCCTAATAATTCCAGGACTCCTATAAGAATCGTCCAGGTCGTATTAAATCCCAAAGAATTCATACTTTGCATCATGGATGTTTTCTGAAATACTTTATACAAAGATGCATAGCCAAAAACATATAGGTAATACGCATACCCTATCCAATAAATAACGGTTTTAATAGTTTCCATTTCTTTTTTTTGACAAATTTCATTAAAAAAAAGCTCTTTTTCTTTTACTTACTAAATTGTAGGAAAAGAGAAATTGCTCCGTCCTTCATTACGCTGACCAAATATCAGCACTACTGACGAAAAGATTAAAATTAAAAAGAGCCGCAATAATGGCGGCTCTTCAGTAGATGTATTGTCCGGACAAAAAAACCGAACGGCATCAGTAGTATGCTACAATATCAATAAGAACAGAAGTAGTGTCGGTTCTATTTATTGCTTAATCTGTCCAATTGGCACTGTTGCTTAAAACAGTTTGCGCATAGCCAAATACATCTCCCAGCATTGGCTCTGTGCTGTTGCTATACAGACTTTCCAATCTTCCTTTCCATTGATCCAGGGTACGGGATGTATTTAGCGCGGTCTGTATCTGCGCGAGGGTATATCCATATACTCTTTCATTGGGAATGTTGGGATTATTCAATACCAGACTCTGATTGAAATTATCTACCAGATCAATAACCAACGGTGTGTACGCGTTCATATCAGAAATCGACTGATGCTGTCTGAGTCCGTTCCAAACCAGTGTAGAAGCATGGGTACCTCTTGTGCTGCTTCTGTAAACTCCATATCCGTTTGAGCTGAACATACTTGTATATCGATCATTGGTAACGATCGTTTCTACCCCTTCTGCCCAGGATTCAATCATGAGTTTACGTTGTTTGTTTCCACTATACAGTAAACTGAACATCCCCGGATCCATTTTTCTTTGGCTGTTGTGGGTCAGCTCATGGACTGTAGTGGCATAAATCCCATCGCTTCCTCTATAAAATCCACTGCTGGAACGTGATACTCTTATCGCTGAATTAAACGGATACCATTGTGCTCCTGAATTGGAATTGGAACCATAATACAGTGCTGTAATATTAAGCTTACCCGGGTTATGAAGTCCGAATTTACTTAAGCAACGGTTGTAATAATCGTAAGAAGCATTATGAACCAACGCAAAGAAATGATAGTGGGATAATGGTCCGTCTTTCATAAACGTGATATTCAACGGTGCTCTTTTATGTTCCCCTGAGAAATAATCTGCCGTATTGTAGAAATTCCCTTCTTTAACAGTCACATAATCATGCTTAAATTTCACTTTATAATGAACATTTTTGGTATAGGTAGTCCCGGTAGAAAAATATCCGTTTCCGTCCGTTGTCCCCTGCTCTACCTGCAGCCATCCCCATTTGAGGACATTTACAGTAGCTCTTTTTACCCCTTCATAATGGTTTTTGCTGCTGTTGTTGGTCCGTACAATGTCTTCCTCCACCCTGATATTTCCGGAAGGTCTCCATTTCTTTGCAAACAACCTGCTGGCAGCTCCACTGCCGTTGTTTTTATCCTGAATACCTTCTTCATAGTTCATATATCCTTCATTCAGCTCCTCGTCATCCAGATGTCCTGCAATTTTTCGCGTTTCATACATCAGATTCTGTTTAAACTCGATCTCATCGTAATTTGCCTGCATGTCTTCCAGCCTGTCCTCATCTGTAAAATGCAGTTTCGCAATTACATCATGAGGAACATCAGGAACAGCCGCGTTGTACTTTGCTATTCCGTAATATACAGGTATTTCATCCTCAACGGGATCCTCTGTACGTTCTGTACGGCTGAACTCCAAAGGACTGGTAGTAAGCTGCAACACATCTTCAGCCTCCATCAACCTGGCCTGCTGAATGCTGTCCTGCGGCATAAATTTGTAATACACATGGGTAGGCTCTACCTGATAGTGGGCAAATTTTTCCGCCACAATGGGCCTGTTTGTTCTGTAGTAGGTGAGAACGATGGGTAAAGCAGCCTGCACATTGTCTACGGTAAAAGGGATCAAACCCTCTACCATACGGGATTGTGACTGATTTCTTTGGTGGGTCTTACCTTCTTCCTGTGCGGACTGCAGCAGATCTTCCTGCTGACACCCCACAAGCATAGAGACTAAAAGGACACAAGATGCCCAAAAAGTAGTTGTTTTCATGGTTTTTGTTTTTTGTTGTTATTAGGTAGGTAAATATATATAAAACAAATCACTATTCAAAGAATTAGATACCTTCTATGCAAAAAACTTATTATTTTTTTTAATTATAATTACATTATTAACGAATAAATTAAATTAAAATATTAGATAAAGTGAAACACAGCAGGAATGCAGGTTTATTTTACTCCTATGCAAAAGTGGTGAAATTTATTTTTTGTTTTATAACAAAGTAAGACTGTTCAAAAGTGAAATAATCCTTAAACAAAATGAATCCGGACTACGAAAACGCGTAATGGATTCCTTCTGGTTTAGCGCTCTATAAAAAGATACCACAAAAATACACATTTCATGAAATAGTGATGTATTTGGCATTAACATTGTTGATTTTGTCACAACTATTAAATAATAGCTATTAAGGGAACTACAATATTCCCGTGTTTGCACGGGAATATTTTTCACTGACCATCACATCACATAACTTATAATTTATTTTGCACTTTTACCTCCTTCGGGAGGTTTTTTTATGACCCAACTCATAAAGGAATTATTCCCAAACATCGTACTTTTAATAAGAATTTTTCATCACCCGTTTATTTAATTTGTACCCCGGAATTTCCGGGGTTTTCTGTTTCATACATATAAGAAGTCTTTAGTTCTTAAACTTATTTTGCCATGATTTTTTATTACTATTTGAATCAGCGAACCCGCTGAAAAATACAATACTCCCTGAAATTATCTAACTTTCAGGGAGTATTCTTTATTTACATACCTAAAGATCTCTGGATGGTTTCGATACTTAGCGGATGATTTAAGAATTGCAGTTATTTTCTTTACGTGCTGACGCTAAAATAAAAAATGTTAAAACAAAATAGAAAATTAGATTGGCAGCGCCTGCAAAATTGAAAATAATGGTCAGTCCAACACATAGCATCATAAAAGTTAAACATGTTATTACCATCGCCATATTGAACCAAGGTTTAGCTTTACCCCATTTAAACTCCCCTTTCACCAGGCTGATAATTAAAAGAATTGGAATGATAAGTTCAAGTATTCCTAAAAAATAGATCATAAAAGGAGTTCCGCCAGGTAAATCGGCTACAAAACTACCCGCGAACATTCTTTCATATTTTTCGATCACCTTTGCATGACCAAATAATTTTGCCCATCCCGGAAGACCCATTGTATAAAAAAGGGTAAAATAAACAGGTAATAGATACATTTCTTTTAGGATAAATTTTGATACCTGTCCATATTTTTTTTCTATCAAACGTAGAGAAAGGTACAGAAGTATGGTAAAAAAATAAATATTTGCTGCTCCCTGCTGATTGCCAACACTCCTTATTAAACCTCCGAATAGCGACAGTCCCACAATTGAAGTAAAAGCAGCCCATTCCAGAAAAAAATAACGACGTTCTGAACCTACTGCCTCAACAGTGCAGAGGGAAATGAGATAAAAAACAGCAGCAATTCCCAAAACAAATCCTATCATCCTAAAAATCATAACCTGTGAAAAAGAAATTACAGCCAAGGGCTCGCGTGAGTATATATTTAGATATTTAAGATGTGTATCATTATTTCCAAAAAACATTCCTGATGCATTGAAAATAAGAAAGAAAAATAGTAAAAGAGACAATAACAGAATCGCTACCATTACAGGGTCCGTTTGAATTCTTTTAATAATTGATGTTTTCATTTATTGAAATTTAATCATGAAATTTTGTAATGCAATATTAAAAGCAATAGCGTTCAAAAGTATTATAGATAAAGGTAATTAAATTATAAAAATGCGAAACTAATGTGTTAAACGAAGCCTGAAATCCGCTGGTGTAAACCCAGTATTCTTTTTGAAAAAGCTGATAAAATTCGATGTTTCTTTAAAGCCCATATAGTAAGGCGACTTCACTAACGGACATGGTTTCGTAGGTCAGTGTCCTTTTGATTTCAAGTACGAGTCTTTCTGTAAGCCATCCTTTTGGTGTTTTATTCTCAGATTCTGCAAAGGCCCCCTGAAGCGATCGTGTCGTTACATTGAGAAGAGCTGCATATTGCTCAATAGTATAATGATTAAAAAGATTTTTATTTACCAGTCTTTTAAAATCGTAAACTAGCAGCTGATTTCGGGAGGGTAATCTATTTTTCTCTGTTGGATTATAAAGCCGCTCTGCGGTCAGCAACACATTGAAAAGATAGTTATGAAGAATCTCCGTTTGATTCTCATCAGGTACATTTTTTAATTCATCTACAATGAATTGATAAAGGGTTGTAAAAACATTATAATGTACACCAGAATCAAAGTAAGCGAGGCGTAAAGGGTCATTGAAAAGTGCCGTCCGATTTAGAAAACTTCGATGGGCCTCGGATCTGCAAAAAAAATCTTCTGTAAAAACAATGGTTTTTCCATCATAGGTTTCTAAAGGATCAAAATGGTGCACCTGCCCTTTGCTCATAAATAGAATATTTCCGGGAATAACCTCAACATCATTAAAATCTACAGAGTGTATTCCTGTTCCATCTGTAAAAAGATAGATCATATAAAAATCCGTCAGATGAGGCTGAAACAGCTGATGTGGCTTTCGGCTTAGCCGTTCTACAATCGTTGTTGCATTGATCTTTTGGATAGGATTAAAGGTATGTAAAAAAGGATACTGCTTCAACTTTTTCATACATCTTAATTTAAGGAGTTTTTTACATTACCCATATTACGGATAATTTCTGTTCAAATTACAAATACTCCTGTAATATAAGAATTTATCAAGAAAAAGGAGTCATCTGCTTTAAAAGCAGCTTTTCGATTTGCTTTCGTTCTTTCTCATCCTTAAACTTGTTAAGTCTTCACCGATAAGTAATGGTTTATCTCTGTCAGCCTCATAGAAACGGGACTGTACAAACCAATTATCTTTTAAATTGGTCACTAGAAAGTCGGATCTCTTGTATCCGAAGTTTAAATTTTTCATGCGTATTAATTGTTACTGATTTTGTTACTGATTAATACGCTTCCAAAAAGTCTAAATCTGAAAAAAGCCCCGTGGAAGGGCTTTGTCGTTGTGGAGAATACGGGATTCGAACCCGTGACCTTTTGACTGCCAGTCAAACGCGCTAGCCAACTGCGCCAATCCCCCTTTTTTGAAGCGGTACAAAAGTAAGTATTTAATTGATATCTGCAAATTTTTTATCAATTTTATTAATATAAATTTTATACTTATGTCAGTGGCTGATTTAATAGACGAGCCGGCTAAGTCTATTCTCTTTGAACTATATCGTATAAATACCCCAGCCCTTCATCTATTTGCATTCTCAGAACTTTTAGAAAAGTTTTATCATTTGATATTACTGACCATTCAATTAATCTATATTTCGCATCCTCAAAAACAACAACAACCCTGCTGAAATTTAAACAGATAGCAAGATTTTGCTGGAACAAACTGCAGAGGTAACTTAAATATCCACTGCATTGATCTAAAGAAGAAAAAGAAAGTTTCTAATTATACGCTCTCTAAATAAATTCCTTATCTACCCTACCTCCCATCTGTAATGAACTGTAAATTAAAAAACTATATGAATATCATATCATCAATATAAAGAGCAAACTGCTCTCTATTTTCTTTTCATAAAGCACCTTCATTAAGATTTAACACTCAATTCAAAAATAAATAGTCATCTTTGCAGCCTTAAAAACTTAAACACGCTAGTTTATTTCATGAGCATTATTTTTAAAAAGCGCATCCTTATAGCGCTTGTATTGCCTACGGCAGCCCTGTACTACGGGCAGAGTACGAAGGATTCTTTAGAAAAATCCAAATCTATTGATGAGGTGATGTTGGTCGGAAGAAATCTTTCCCAAACAGCCAAAGAAAGAAAAACTCCTGTTGCAGTTTCCACGATTAAGGCAGCGGAAATTCAGGAGAAACTGGGAAATAGAGAATTTCCTGAAATTATGAAGTCTACACCTTCTGTTTACGTTACCAAAGTAGGTGGTGGATTCGGAGACAGTAGAATTAACATGAGAGGTTTTGATGGTGCTAACATTGCGGTTATCATCAACGGGCAACCTGTTAACGACATGCAGGGAGGCACTGTGTACTGGTCTAACTGGACCGGTCTGGCAGACATTGCAAGCTCCATTCAGATTCAGAGAGGTTTGGGAGCTTCCAAATTTGTAGTTCCGTCCGTAGGAGGAACCATCAATATCACGACCAAAGCTACCGATTCTGAACAAAAAGCTATGATAAAGGCGGAAGCCGGAAACGACAATTATTCCAGATTATCAGCAATGTACTCTTCAGGATTAAAAAACAAATGGGCAACAACTGTATTGCTTTCCCGCTGGCAGGGTGATGGTTACATCAACGGGACCAAAGGGGAAGGTTATTCATGGTTCTTCTCTACAGGATTTAAGCCTAATGAAAAACATGCATTCAATTTAATTGCAACGGGAGCACCACAGGTACACGACACAAGAAGGTCTTCCGCTACCGGAGCCAATGTAGCGACCTTGCGCCAACTTGATGCCTATGGAAGAAGATACAATCCACAGACAGGAATGCTGAACGGCTCTCAATTCAATCTAGCACCTAACTTTTACCACAAGCCAATCGCATCATTAAACTGGGACTGGTCCATCAATGACAACCTGAAACTATCTACTGTAGTGTACGGTTCATGGGGTCGTGGCGGTGGCGGTACCGGACTTAACGGTTCCATTAAAAACGCTAACGGACAAACCATGAACTTCATGAATTATGGGCAAGGCGGAGACGGTACCATCAACTGGGATATGATTTACCGCTATAACCAGGGAGGTATGGTAACAGATTATAATGGAAACAATTTCCAGAAAGGAACCTTTACGGCACCTGCAGGCTCCCCGGGTGATTACAACGGAATGTATGTTGCTACTCTCAACGGAACCAATGGTATCGTAAGAAAACAGAGTATTAATGCACATGACTGGTACGGAGTGATTGCAGATCTTAATTACAAAAAAAACAACTGGACTTTCAACGGGGGTATTGATCTAAAAACGTATAAAGGAGCTTTGTATGACATCGTGACCGATATGTTGGGATCCGATGCATTATTTGTTTCCAGTACTGCAAATTCTCCAAAAGGTTATTACATTGATCGTACTGTAAAGCCGGAACCTCTTACCAAGCTGAATAATGCTCAAAAAGTATCCCTCCATAATGAAGGTTTGGTAAAATGGGCCGGTGTCTACGGAATGATAGAATATAGCTCTGAAAAATTAAGTGCATCCGTTCAGGGATCGGTTTCTGAGCAATATTATAAGAGAAGAGACTATATGCTGTATAATCCCGGAAATCAGGAAACCAAGTGGTATCATAAAACCGGGTATATTGTAAAAGGAGGAGCCAACTATAATATTGATGAACATCACAATGTATTTTTCAACACAGGAGTGATTTCAAGACAACCGTTATTCAATGCGCTGTTCCCATCTAACCAAAACATCTACAACGATGCAAAGAATGAAAGAATATTCTCTGTTGAGTTAGGATATGGCTTTAAATCCCGTTATATCGATGTGAATATTAACGCGTACAGAACACAGTGGGATGACCGGTTTATTTCCAGAACATTCAATGCTACTGCCGCGGATGTAGCGAAATTTTCACAGTTAAGCTTAGGAAATGCTTATTTCTATAACGCACTGAACGTAGGCCAGGTACATCAGGGAATAGAATTGGAAGCAAAAGCAAGACCTTTTGCCAACCTAAGATTGAGAGGGATGTTGTCTCTCGGAAACTGGAAATACAAAGGAAATGCAAACTTCAATATTCTTGATGTTCAGAATAATCAGGAAATATCCGGAGCCACAGGAATGATCAACATCAAAGATCTGAAAGTTGGAGATGCAGCACAAACTACAGCAAGTCTTGGGGTTGACTATAACGTTACCAAAGCTTTCAGTGTTGATGCCAACTGGGAATATTATGACAAGCTATATGCGCAGTTCAATCCGATCAATTTCCTGACTGCTGCAGATAGAGAAAGAGGAATCGTAAAATTGCCGAGTTATCACTTATTTGACGTAGGTGCTTCTTATAAATTTGTAATCGATCAGAAAAGATCTTTAACATTAAGAGCGAATGTATACAACGTATTCAACAAATATTATATTTCTGAATTAAGCTCCAACATTTTCGCCGGTGACAAAATTGCCAATGGCCCGGATGCCGGAAGAACGTACCAGGAAGCTGGCAGAGTTTATCAGGGTGTTGCTGATGGGAATACAGGATTCCTTGGCTTTGGAAGAACCTGGTCTGTTGCAGCGACTTTGAGATTCTAATAAAATCTTATTTAATAATGAATCAATTGAACCCGCCAATACTGGCGGGTTCTTCTATGGTATACAGTTGATTTATGATCTTTAAAGTGAGGTATTCTCTCACTAAGTAAAAACAAAAAATCCCTCAGGTTGAGGGATTGTATTTTTAAAAGTCAGGACACTCTAATGTCAATTGATCGGAATAACATTGAGGTATCGGGCTGTTAGGGCAATGCATCTGTTTCCATCCCTGAGGACATATTTTTTGTCCACCGTTTACCTGCTTTAATTGATTTCTTGAAACTTTTTTTAAGTTTTTCATGGTTTTGAATTAGTTTGTTAGATTGCAAATATAACAACAAATCTTCCCACAGTGATTTAACATAAAAAAATAACAGGCTTATTTATCAGTCGCTCTTCTTAAGCTGCATTGCTCTCTGATAGAAAGACTGGCTGGCAATTTTTTCTTCCGTTTCATTAATGGCTTTCAGGAGGTTATTTTCATTATCCGCGATCTCACTCAAAACGATGGCAACCAATTCCCAGACAGGTTTCATTTTTTCAACCAGCTCCATACCTTTAGGTGTTAACAGAAAGAGCCTTTTACGCTCATCACTGATATCTTTTTTCCATTCTAAAATTTTGAGTTTCTCAAGTTCTTTAAGCAGAGTTATGGTAGAAGGATGGGTATATCCAATTTCATTAGCAATTTCAACCACACTTGCTGTTTCTTTCTTGTATATGGTAAAGATGACCGGGAACCATTTGAGTTCAAAATCTATCCCAAATGCTTTGTAAATCATCGCTCCATCTTTCCTTAATTGTTCACTCAGACGGTGCAGCCTGGTAGAAATAGCAAGTATTCCCGCTTCGTTGATCACATTCATAAAGTGGTATTTAAATGATAAAAAATATCGTCAGAACCCATTAATGGAAATTGAGCCGGAAGCTTTTCTTTCTCAATCTTTTCAAAGTTGTTCCGTTCGTAAAAACGCTGAGCAGCTTTCAATATTGTGATGGTTCCCAAATATACATTATCTATTCCGTTTTCCCGACAGAAAGAAAGTAAAATCTCCAGCAGTTCCTGTGCGATATTCAGCTCTATTCCCCGGAAATCTTTTTTCACAAACATTTTTCTGATCGCTCCTTCCCTCTTATCAAATTTGAGCAAAGCAATAGTTCCTACCAGTTCTCCCTCTATAAAAGCGCCCCAAAAGTTCCCTCCAGCTTCGGTATAAAAACTTTCAATCTCAAGAAGATCCGGCTGATCATGGATTGTAAGCGGAACATTAAACTCTTTTTGCTGAATCGTAAGAATGAGATCAATGGCCTGTTCCGAATAAGAATTTCCTATAGGATGTATTTGTAATTTCATAGTGTTTAAATTTTAAAGTATAAAACTACGTAGTTAAATACATATATACAAGTGGAATTTTATTTTTAACACTTTTAAAAAGATGGAAGTCAGAAGCCAGAAGCAGGATGTTACTATTTGACGCAAGGCTTCTGACTATTTTCACCCTCAACTATAATAACTTTCCTCCCCCTACCTCCAGCCTCCAACAAAAAAACGCATGCCCAATGACATACGTTTTTATGATATTAAATGACAAGATACGGTTACTTCCAGCCACCACCCAGAGCCTGGTAAAGCTCAACAGCGGCTTTCATTTTACTGTATTGTGCATTGGAAATATTAAGTTCTGCATTCAATGAATTAACACTTGCATTCAAAACTTCAAGATAGTTTGCCATACCGTAATTCACAAGTTCCTGGGAATAATCCACCGACTTTTTGTAGGCATTCAGTTCTTTCTGTTTCAGTTCAATGAATGAATCCTGAACGGAAAATACTCTGATGGCATCGGAAACTTCTTTCCCTGCTGTAAGCACTGTCTTTCTGAAATCCAGATAGGCTGTCTCCTGATTGGCAAGGCTCACATCGTAATTGGTTTTGATTGCCCTTCTGTTGAGAATAGGCTGCGCCAGTCCGGATACCACATTGGCAAACAATGAATTGACACTGAAAAGATGATCAATATCTACGGATTGTACTCCTCCTGAGCCTGTGATCTTGAAAGTCGGATAAAACTGAGCTTTTGCAGCATTGGTTAGTTCAAAGGCATTCATCAGATTAAACTCTGCTCTCATCACATCAGGACGGTTAGCCAGTAGTTGTGCAGGATATCCAAGCTTAAGATCTATAGGAAGTTTCTGACCTTCCAGGGTAGATCTCTGTATACTGTGTGATGAATCTCCCATCAGAAGACTCATGGTATTTTCAAGCAGCTGAATCTGCGTATCAATGTCAATCAATAGAGATTTTGCATTGAAAACAAGTGCTTCACTCTGCTGTACCGCCACTTCTGTAAGAGATCCTGAAGTTTTTAAAGCTTTGGTCGTTTCAAGGTTTCTTTCTCTTATTGCAATGGTTTCTGTAATAATTCTTTTCTGGGCATCAAAGGTCAGCAATTGATAATATGCAGAGGCAATTGAAGATACGAGACTGCTTTTAACGGCTTTATGGGCAGCAACAGTCCCCAAATAGGTAGCCAGCTGTGCTTTTTCCTGCGCCCTCAATTTTCCCCAGATATCAGCTTCCCATCCAAGAGTCGCTGTAATATCAAACTGGTTAACATACCGTCTTTCTCCAATGATCTGCCCAAACTGTGTGTTGATGGACTGAGTCTGGAAGGTATAGTTGGGACCAATGGAAAGTGTTGGCTGATAAGCAGCTTTACTTTGCTTCAGGTAAGCTTCAGCAGAGTTAATGCTCTGCAGGGCAATTCTGATGTCCAGATTGTTTTCCAGCGCTTTGGAAATATGTCCCTGAAGTATTGGATCGGTAAATATCTCTTTCCAGGAAATATCTGCGATATTGGTGCTGTCTGAAGGAAGCATATCTGTACGGAACAGCTTTTCGTCTACGACGTTCTTCGGTCTTTCATATTCTTTCCTGGCCATACAGGATGAGATGGCCCCCAATATGAAAACTGAAAAAGTGATTCCTTTTATGATGTTTAATAAACTCTTCATTATAAAAAATTAGAAATTAGATGTTAGAGGCCAGAAATTAGATAGGTGTTGAGAGTAATCTCTACTATCTAACTTCTAACTTCTCTAATTAATTTTATTCTGCTAAATTGATATCTTCTTTTTTAATAGGTTTGATCTTCTCCTGCAGTGTTTCGAAAATCACATACAATACAGGAATCACGAACAGCCCCAGGATGGTTCCGATCAATAATCCGATAGCAGCTCCGGTAGCAATGGACCTGTTACCTACCGCTCCGATTCCACTTGCCAGAACCAATGGTAAAAGACCAAAGATAAAGGCGAAAGAGGTCATTAGAATTGGTCGTACCCTTGCTTTAGCTGCATTGATGGCAGACATGACGATCGTTTCACCATGATGCCTTCTTTGAACGGCAAATTCGACGATAAGGATCGCATTTTTCGCCAGTAGTCCTACCAACATGATCAGTGCGATCTGGAAGTAAATGTTATTTTCCAGACCCATCACCTTCTGTCCCAGGTAAGCTCCCATTACCCCTAAAGGAAGAGAGATGACAACAACCAGCGGAAGGATATAACTTTCATACTGGGCCGAAAGAATAAAGTAGACAAAAATTAAACTCAATGCAAAGATCAAAAGCGTCTGAGATCCGGAATTTAACTCTTCTCTCGTCAACCCTGTAAATTCTACTGCGTAATTTTGATTCAGCGTTTCATTGGCCACCTGCTGTACAGCGGTAATGGCATCCCCGGAACTGTATCCTTCAGAGTTCGCTCCCGTTACTTTCACAGAGGTAAACAAGTTATACCGGCTTACAGATTGTGGTCCGTACGCTTTGGTAAGGGTTACAAATTGTGAAATGGGAGACATGATACCTGAACCAGTTCTTACATAAAGCTCGTTTAGGTTTTCTATATTCTTCCTGTTTTCAGGAAGTGCCTGAACCATTACCCTAAACTGTTTACCATATTTGGTAAAGTCGGCAGTATAAATACCTCCAATATACCCCTGCATCGTGGCCAGAATTTCATTTACAGAAACCCCAAGCTGCTTGCTCAGAGGAACATTAATCTCCATTTGATACTGAGGATATCTGGTGTTAAATGAAGTTTGAGCAAATTGAATTTCCGGTCTCTGCATCAGCTTACCGATGAATTCATTGGTTTTGGCATCCAGTTCCGCATATTCACCTCCGGATTTATCAAGCAATACCATTTCAAAACCTGCACTACTCCCAAAACCTGGTACACTTGGAGGTTGGAAGAATACTACTTTAGCATCCGGAACAGCTCCCACAATTCCGAATAATTTTTTGGTGATATCTTCAGAAGTCTGGCCATCTTTTTTTCTTTCTTCGAACGGTTTCAGCTTAACAAAGGCCAGACCGTTATTGCTTCCGTTTCCGGATAAGAATCCTCTTCCGGTAGAAATCGTTACATTCTGTACACCAGGAACTTTCATTGCTTTGGCCTGAAGTGTTTTCAGGGCATTGTAGGTTCTTTCCATTGAAGCTCCCGGAGGAAGCTGAACATCTGTAAAGATGATCCCTCTGTCTTCGGTAGGTACAAATCCTTTCTTCATGCTGCTGCTTGCCCAGAATAAGATCCCTCCGGTAACAGCAAAAATAATAAGGGTAACCCATTTGTGTCTTAACAGGAAAACAAACCCTCTTCCATAACGTTCAGTGGTTGTTTTAAAAGCAATATTAAACTTATAGAAGAACTTCTGTAACAGGTTTAAATTCTTATATTCTGCATGATGTGCTTCGTGAGGTTTTAGGAATAATGAACATAACACAGGACTCAACGTTAATGCATTAATCGCAGAAATGATGATCGCAATGATCAGTGTAATCCCAAACTGCTGGTAGAATACCCCTGTAGGCCCTGTAATAAAGGTAACGGGAATAAATACCGCTGCCATTACCAAAGTAATTGAAATAATCGCCCCTGTAATCTCATCCATCGCTTCCACGGTGGCTTTCTTGGCATCCGAAATACCATGCTCCATCTTGGCATGAACGGCCTCGACGACGACGATGGCGTCATCCACCACAATACCGATGGCAAGTACCAATGCAAACAGGGTGAGCAGGTTTAATGAATATCCGAAGAGATTCAAGAAGAAAAATGCCCCTACAATAGATACCGGAACTGCGATGGCCGGAATCAAAGTAGATCTGAAATCCTGAAGGAAGATATACACTACAATAAATACAAGGATGAAGGCTTCAATCAGGGTATGTACTACCTTTTCAATAGAAGCTTCAAGGAACTCGTTCGTATCAAAGTTAAAAGTGTATTTTATTCCCTGCGGAAAAGTACTTTCTGCAGACTTCAGATAATCTTTGATATTCTTAATAATCTCCTGTGCATTAGATCCGGGAGTCTGGAAGATCCCCATACTGATGGAAGGGTTATTTCCGTTTTCCCCAATACCGGAATAAGACTGTCCCGCCAGTTCTACCTTAGCGACGTCTTTCAGCATCAGGTTTTGTCCGCTTGCAAGAGATTTAATGATGATATTATCATACTGCTCCTTATCGTTGAACTTTCCTACATATTTGATGATATATTCAAATGAGCTTCCGCTGTTTTGGCCAATAGAACCCGCAGCAGCTTCTCTACTCTGCTCGTTGATGGCATTGGTAACATCTGTGGGAGTTACACTATAGGCAGCCATTTTTGCCGGATCCAGCCAGATTCTCATCGAGTAGTTTTTACCCCCGAAAACGTTGGCATCCCCTACACCATTTACCCTTTTAAGATTGGGAATAATATTAATATTCAAAAAGTTCTGAAGGTATACATCATCAAGGTCTTTATTTTCAGAATAAAAAGACATATACATCAGGGCACTGGTCTGCTGCTTCTGGGTAACCACTCCCGATCTCGTTACTTCGGAAGGCAAAAGAGGTGTTGCTCTGGCCACACGGTTTTGTACGTTTACCGCTGCAATATCCGGGTCTATTCCCTGTTTGAAGAATACCTGGATCTGGGCAGAACCGTCGTTTCCGGCACTGGAAGTGATATAATCCATTCCTTCCACCCCGTTGATTTGTTCTTCTAAAGGCACGACTACACTTTTCATCACCGTTTCAGCATTGGCTCCTGTATAGTTTGCAGAAACACTCACTGTAGGCGGTGCAATATCCGGATATTGGGTAACCGGTAACGAGATCAGTCCTAAAATACCGAGAATCACAATCAAGATTGAGATTACGGTAGATAAAACCGGTCTGTTAATAAAGTTTTTTATCATTAGAATTTCGGTTTTATTGATTGAACAAGACTATCCATTTTGATGGGTTTCGGTTTTACTGCTGTTCCCGGTTTCAGACCTCCGATTCCTGCTGCAATAACCATTTCCCCTTTATTTATTCCGGATTTGATAAGGGCAAGGTTGTCGATTCTGTCAATGACATTTACCACAACGTTTCTCGCCGTATCTCCTTTATCTACTTTGTATACATAAACAATACCCTGTTGCTCATAAGTAGCACTTTCCGGAACAACAAGAACATTATCATAATTCTGAGGGAATCTGATCGTTCCGCTATTACCATTGCTTAGTAATTTTTGAGCATTGGAGAATGCAACTCTGAACTGAATTGTCCCTGTTCCAGGATCAATCTGACCTGTAATCGCTTCAATTCTTCCCTTTTCAGGGTATAGGCTGCCATTGGCCAATTGAAGCTCCACCATTGGAAGGTTTTTAATTTTTTCAGGCATAGTAGCTCCGGGAGCTTTTTCAAGAAAGTCAAAGTATTCCTTCTCATTCATCGCAAAGTAAGCAAAGATCTGAGAGGTATCGGAAATCGTGGTCAGAGGAGTCTGATCAGACGGTCCTACCAAGCTTCCTACTCTCAGTGGAAGTTTTCCAACCACCCCGGAAATAGGAGCACGAATGATAGAATATTCAATATTAGCCTCGACTCCTTTATAATTGGCAACCGCCTGTTTTTTAGCGGCGGTAGCCTGCTGTAGCTGCGCCTGGGCCTGAGCCAGCTGAGCCTGAGCAGTTTGCAGCTGCACATTGCTGATAATATTTTTCTGAACCAGAGGCTTTAGCTTATTCACTTCTACCTGAGCCGCATTTACTGAAGCCTGCGCAGCAGCAATGGTAGATTCTGCAGCACCGATTCCGGCTTTGGAAGCAGCAGCGTTTTCATTCAGAATATTGGTTTCCAGACGGAACAAAGGCTGTCCCTTGGTAACATACTGTCCTTCATCTACCAATAGCTGGGTGATATAACCCTGGATTTTTGCACGTACATCATTGTTTACCCTACCCTGCATGATAGCTGGAAACGTCTGATAACCCACTATGTTTTTCAGCTCCGCATTCACAACAGGATAAGGCTTGGCACCATCCTGCTTCGGAGCTTCTTTTTTGCAGGCTGTCAGTGAAACCGCTGCAATTGAAAGTATAACTAGCTTATTAATCATTTTATAGTTTATTAAGAGATTCCTGAATATTTTCTATGTTTTTATTTAAGAGTGCTTTGTAAACTTCTATTCTTTCGTTGTATCCATCGTCTTTACTTTTTTTAAAATTGTTTAAATCATCTAATAGTTTAAGTTCGTCCTGCATCTTCTGGACAATTTTTTCGAATCGGATTTTTTTGTATTCATCATTAATGAAAAAATATCGCCTTCGCTCATCCATTTTATTATGGTCTACAATAAGCTGAGCATTCAGGAGTAATGAAATACTTGTGGAAACAGAGCTTTTGCTTGCTGAGAGCACTTCAACAAATTCGTCAAAAGTAATTCCTACTTTCTCATAATCAAAAAGAAGGTAGGAATAAATTTTTGAAGCTAAAGGTGGTAAGCTGAACACAGTACCGTAAAATTTTACGGCATCCTGAAAAATTTTTTCATCAATTTCTATACTTTGGTGCATACTATAAAAATTTGAACAAAAGTAGAAATTAGTTCAGAACCAAACGAACAAACCTGATAGAGTTTATAAATACACAGCGTTTTAAAAATTCAATGAAATTAGATTTAACCTTTTGCCTAAATTATAATCTTTTCAAAAGCCTTTCTCATGCCGTCCTTCAAAAGAACCTCACCGCAATAGGAATACCCTTTACCTTCAAGGATCTTTAGCATCGCGATATTATCATGATTGGTATCTACCTTAACACTTTGAATTCCATGAGATTTTGTGAATTCTTCAATATGGTCAAAAAGCTTTTTGACCATTCCCTGGCCGGCAAATTTCTCATCAACCGCTACCCTGTGAACAACCACAAATTCTCCATCACTCAACCATGCTCCTTCGATCGTGCTGTATGCAGGTTCATCATTTAAAATCAGGGCAGCATATACAGCGATCTCTCCATCTACGGTAAGAACATATGCAAAACCTTTTGCTATATCGCTTTCTACCGTTCCCAGATTGGGGTATCCGTTCTGCCATTGCGTGCTGCCATCCTGCTTTCTCCTTTCAATAGACTGCTGGATAATTCCCCAGATAATATCTCTGTCAATTGTTTCTGCTTTTCTAAGTGTGATCTCTGAATTCATGTTTGTAAGATTTGTCTACAGATTGAACAATTAAATAGAGCCGGAATCAGAATGGTACCATCGTGTCATGATAAGTAAGCATGGTTCTGATATCTTTTATTATTGAATTTTCAATCCTGATTCTAATAGTTTTTAATTCATCAAAAAAACCGAAAATTAATTAAAATTAATTTTCGGTTCGAAGTAGTAAAATTTAAAATTATGAAATTGTTTTATTGATTTTCACTTTGTTGAAGGTAAGCATCAATAATACCAAATGCTTTATTTTCATCTTCAAGATCTACCATTACTTTCAGCGATGTTGCTGTAGGAGTGGTGGTAAATGTAAGATACCCATTTTCAACAGTGTTTGTAATTTGCGCATCATCCAATTTAGACTTAACCAACTGAATTTCTGAAGGGTTATCACTTTCATACACTGATACTCTCGTGCTTCTTTCCATATTCTAATTGTTTGAGTATCTAAATTTACGATATTTTTTTGAAAATTACAAATCGTTGGTTTTAAATTTTATTAATATTGCTTTCGATTTTATCCAGTGCCAGCTGAATTTCTTCCTGTGTTACATTCAGATGGGGTCTGAAGCGTAAAGACTGGTCTCCACATGGCAGAATGATCAGTCCGTCATTGAACAATTCGTTCATCAGATGATTTCTCTGAGCAGTAGAAGGCAGATCAATCGCACACATCAATCCTCTTCCTCTGGCGTTTGAAATTTTTTCCGGGTATTTTTCAGCAAGGGTTTTCAGGCTTTCCAATAAGAAGTCTCCTACTACTCTTGCGTTCTCCACCAGATTTTCTTTCTCTATTACTTCCATTACCAATTGGAAACGGAGCATATCGATAAAGTTGCCTCCAAATGTAGAATTGATTCTGGAACTTTCCTTGAAAACGTTGTTCGGAACCTGATCAAACTTTTCTTTATTGGCCAGTACACCGCATACCTGCGCTTTTTTACCGAAAGAAATGATATCCGGTTTTGCTGTGAAATGCTGGAATGCCCACATCTTTCCTGTAATAGCGATCCCCGTCTGCACTTCGTCAAATATTAACAAAATTTCGTTGTCATCACAGATTCTTCTTAAGCCCAATAAAAATTCATCTCTGAAGTGATTGTCACCACCTTCTGCCTGGATCGGCTCAATGATGATGCAAGCTACTTTATCAGGATTCATCAGAATAGCCTCTTCAATCTGTACCAAAGCAAGCCTTTCATTTTTGATGGTTTCTTCAAGATTTTCTTCCGTGATAGGGAATGTCAGTTTTGGGTTGAGGATTCTCGGCCAGTTAAACATCGGGAAATATTGATATTTTCTTGGGTCCGAAGTATTTGTTAAGCTTAAAGTATAGCCGCTTCTTCCGTGGAAAGCCTGTCTGAAATGGATGCATATTCCAGCTTCTGTCTGAAGGCCTTTTTCAAAGTTTTTGCGGGTTTTCCAGTCGAAACATGCTTTCATCGCATTTTCAACCCCTAAGGTTCCACCTTCGATAAAGAAAGCGTATTGCAGCTCCTGAGGAATAACCACTCTCTCGAACACTTCCAAAAAGTGCGCATATTCTTCAGAGTATACATCTGCCAAAGTGGGTTTGTTCACCGCCATTCTTCCCAGCCATTCTGATCTTTCTACCAGATAAGGGTGGTTATAACCGATAGATGCTGACGCGAACATGGAGAACATATCCAGATATTCTCTGTCTGTAAGTTTGTCATAAAGCCAGGATCCGTGGGATTTTTCTATATCCATCACGAAATCGAAACCGTCTGCCAAGACATGTTTTCCTACCGTTTCTTTTACTTTATTTGCTTTTATATCTAATGTTTGTTCCATAATAAATTTGTTGTGTGATTTAATAAATGAATGATTAAAAGATCAAAGAATAGAATCTTTTAATCATTCAGGTTATTAAGTTTTTGTTTTTTTGTGGTTAAAGCAAGGCTTCTATAAATCGAATTTAATACCTTGTGCTAAAGGAAGTTGAGCAGTATAATTTATAGTATTGGTTTGCCTTCTCATATAGTACTTCCAGGCATCTGATCCGGATTCTCTCCCTCCGCCGGTTTCTTTTTCACCACCGAAAGCTCCGCCAATTTCAGCACCTGAAGTCCCTATGTTTACATTCGCAATTCCACAATCTGATCCTGCATGAGAAAGGAACAATTCTGCCTCTCTTAGGTTTTGGGTCATGATGGCAGAAGAAAGTCCCTGCGGAACATCATTCTGTATCGCAATCGCCTCCTCCAGTGTTTTGTATTTGATAAGGTATAGAATAGGGGCAAAGGTTTCATGCTGTACAATTTCATACGCATTTTTCACTTCTGCCACACACGGCTTCACATAACATCCTGACTCGTATTCATTCCCGGTTAAAACTCCGCCTTCAACAACGAATTTTCCACCTTCTTTTTTACATTTTTTAATCGCTTCCTGGTATTGGTTGACAGCCTGTGTATCAATAAGCGGTCCCACGTGGTTCTTTTCATCCAGAGGATTCCCGATCTTTAGCTGACCGTAGGCCTTTACCAGTCTTGTTTTTACTTCGTCATACACGCTCTCATGAATGATCAGTCTTCTCGTTGAAGTACATCTTTGTCCTGCAGTTCCTACCGCTCCGAAAACAGCTCCGATAATAGACATATCGATATCAGCTTCTTTCGTAATGATAATTGCATTGTTTCCTCCAAGCTCAAGAATAGATTTACCAAATCTTTCAGCAACCTTTGAAGATACCATTCTACCTACTCTTGTAGATCCTGTGAAAGATACCAGGGCTACTCTCTTGTCATCAACCAGCTTCTGTCCTATTTCATGATCCGCTACCAGTACACTTGAAATTCCTTCAGGCAAATTATTTTCCTTCAACACTTCAGCCATAATGTTCTGGCATGCAACAGCACAAAGCGGAGTTTTCTCAGATGGCTTCCAAATAGTAACATTCCCGCAGATCCATGCCAATGCTGTATTCCATGACCATACGGCTACCGGAAAATTGAAGGCAGTAATGATCCCGACAACCCCAAGCGGATGGTACTGCTCGTACATCCTGTGTCCCGGTCTCTCCGAGTGCATGGTGTATCCCTGAAGCTGTCTGGAAAGACCTACTGCGAAATCACAGATGTCAATCATCTCCTGTACTTCCCCTAAACCTTCCTGCAGTGACTTACCCATTTCATAAGAAACAAGCTTCCCAAGATCATCTTTATATTCTCTTAATTTCAAACCAAGCTGCCTTACCATCTCCCCTCTTTTTGGAGCCGGAATCAGCCTGAATTCCTGAAACGCTTTTTGAGCCGTCTCAATTACTTTGTCATAATCACTTTCTCCGGATGTCTTTACTTTAGCGATTAACTTTCCATCCACAGGAGAAATGCTTTCTATCACCTTTCCTGAAGCAAAATATTTTCCGCCCACTGAAGTCCCTTTGTTTTCTTCTTTAATACCAAGGTTTTTAAGTGTTTTTTCAATTCCGAAATCCTTTACTTTTTTTGACATAAAATCTTACTTTTCGTTCTCTCTAAAGATAAAAATATTATGCGAACCTCAAAACTTAAATTTTTAAACAGTTTTTTATTTGGACTAATTATAAACATGCTTATCTTTGTAGCGTAATATTTTTGACATTCGCCGATGGAAAATTCACAAGAAAATAACTCAAAGCTTAAAAAGTGGTTCAAGCGCGTGGGATGGGCTGGACTGGCCTTCTTTACGATTAAAGGTCTCGTTTGGCTCGTCATATTTTATTTTGGCGCCGATACCCTTCAAAGCTGTATGAAATAAAAAAGCAGAGAACCCATCTCTGCTTTATTTTTTATAGTAAGGACAAGGAATTATTATTTTTTCATTGACCAGTTAAAAAAGCCTGTTGTTTTTATGATTTCTGTAATATAGAAAAGAAAAAAGGAATAGTTTAACTGATAAAATCTCCCGGTAAAAGTCCATTCTCTTCTACAATCAGCATCTTCAACTAGTCTTTCTTCTTTCTTCCCGAATTGACAAGACTCTGATGCAACAGATATTCGATCTGTCCGTTTACACTTCTGAATTCATCATTCGCCCACTGTTCAAGAAGCTTATAAGTAGACTCATCAATTCTGATGACAAAAGATTTTTTGCCTTTGTTTTCTGAAGAGGTCTGAGCTTTTTCTGATTTCATTTCTAAATTTCTCTTACGTGATTATCTTTTACTTTCACGGTAAAACTTACCCTAAAATGTAATTATTGATTCTTCATTTCTAATTATAAAGTGTCCCTGCATTCAATACAGGTGTCGCTGCTTTTTCGCCACAAAGAACCACCATTAGATTGCTTACCATGGCCGCTTTTCTTTCGTCATCCAATTCTACGATATTATCTTCAGACAATTTCTTCAGGGCAAGGTCTACCATGCCCACGGCACCTTCTACAATTTTGGTTCTTGCCGCTACAATAGCTGTAGCCTGTTGTCTCTGAAGCATAGCCCCTGCTATTTCTGAAGCATAGGCCAAATGTGAGATCCGAGCTTCCTGAATCACAATTCCCGCTTTTGAAAGGCGGTCTGTAAGCTCCTGCTCCAGAATGGAATTGATTTTATCGCCTCCTTCTCTCAATGTAATCGGAGCATGATCATCTTCCAAATTATCATAAGGAAAGCTCATCGCCAGATGTCTTACTGCTGCTTCACTCTGCATTCTTACAAAATCAGAATAACGTTCCACATCAAATGCAGCCTTATAGGTGTCTCCTACTTTCCATACAATCACTACCGCAATTTCTATCGGATTACCCATTTTATCATTTACTTTCAGCGTCTGGCCCTGTAAATTTTCAGAACGCAAAGACATTTTTTGAGATGAATACAAAGGGTTGATAAAGAACAATCCGTTGTCTTTTACCGTTCCTACATATTTTCCGAAGAAGTTTAATACCCTTGAATGGTTAGGCTGAATAATCATTAAACCCTTCAGGAAAAAACAGGAAACCAGGAAACACAACATTGCTAGAATCACAAAGGTAATGCTCTGATCTACTCCACTTACGAAGAAATAAATAGCAGCTATAAACAGAATGAGGCAGATCACTAGTGTTATATAGCCAGACATAGGTTTTAAAATCTTTTCCATATACGATATAGTTTTTAATTTGATATTATTTTGATATCATAAAGATACTAATGAATTTTGAATTGCAACGATTAATTTTATCTTTTTTTGATGAGATAAATTAATTAAACGCAGGGTTCGCAAGGTTAATGGGTTAGTGTGCGCTTTATTTTTGTTCGCAAAGCCACTTCGTTCAGCTAAGAGCGCATCTTATCCTTGCTGAGTGAAGCACTTTTACGAACAACGTTTCACCACCCTATAAACCATTGCGAACTTAGCGTTTATAAGATATCCACAGCAAAGTTAAGAACAACATGAACAAAAAATCCCGGAAAAATAAACGCAGGGTTCGCAAGGTTAACGTGTTAGTGTGCGCTTTATTTTTGTTCGCAAAGCCACTTCGTTCAGCTAAGAGCGCATCTTATCCTTGCTGAGTGAAACACTTTTACGAACAACGTTTCACCACCCTATAAACGTTGCGAACTTAGCGTTTATAAGATAACCACAGCAAAGCAGTTAGGAACAACATGAACAAAAAAGCCCGGAAAATAAACGCAGGGTTCGCAAGGTTAATGTGTTAGTGTGCGCTTTATTTTTGTTCGCAAAGCCACTTCGTTCAGCTAAGAGTGCATCCTATCCTTGCTAAGTGAAACGCCTTCGCGAACAACGTTTCACTACCCTATAAACCATTGCGAACTTAGCGTTTATAAGATATCCACGGCAAAGCAGTTAGGAACAACATGAACAAAAAATCCCGTAAAATAAACGCAGGGTTCGCAAGGTAAATATGTTATTGTCTGCTTTATTTTTGTTCGCAAAGCCACTTCGTTCAGCTAAGAG
>NZ_QNVV01000026.1 GCF_003384725.1 Chryseobacterium pennipullorum | reverse complement strand
GGATAAGACTTAATCTAAAAGGAAAGAGTCCGGTACAGTACCGAACTCTTTCATATAATAATATTGTTTAATTTCGTCTAAACTTTTGGGTGCAGTCTAGCCAATGCATCATTTTTCCATTCGATGTACACGGACAAAAGTCCATTCCTGTTGAATAATTTTTGGACTGATCCCGGAATAAGGGTATAAAAAAATTTTCCCTGAATTCCGTTAATACTTTTTGTACATCCTATAACAATTTAATACCCATGCAGATCAATACCTTCCGTTCTTTGTAAAGTGACCTTCTTACCCATTTTCTTTTGAATCACTCTGAAGTGCTGAAGTTCGTCATCCGTTAAAATACTGATAGCCGTTCCTTTTTCATGGGCTCGTCCTGTCCTTCCGATTCGGTGAATATAATCAAGTGGTGAACGCGGTAATTCGTAATTGATGACACAAGGTAAAGACTCAATATGGATACCACGGCCAATAAGGTCTGTGGCCACCAAAATCTGCGCTCCACTTGATTTGAATTCTTCAAGATTATTCCTGCGGGCTCCCTGTGACTTCTGACTGTGAATGGCCACCGCTTTAATTTTATTCTTTTTCAGTTTTTCCACCAAATTATCGGCGGATCTTGTAGATGAAACGAAGACCAAAGCTTTTTCCACCTTCTTTTCCTTGATCAAATAGCGCAGGAACGGCCCTTTATTCTCCGGTGAAACATGATAAGCCAACTGCTCAATATGATCAATTTCAACTTCGTCTTTCTTGATTTCAATAATGACAGGATCAATGGATAAACGTTCCTTCATTTCAGAAACTTTATCATTCAAAGTCGCAGAAAACAGTGTCGTTTGCTTTACAACCGGCATTAAAGCAAAAAGCTTATTCATCTCCTCCCCAAAACCAAGCTGAAACATCTTGTCCGCTTCATCAATTACCAAATGGCGGATATTAGAAATACTCAATGCGTTATGATCAATGAGATCCAGTAGACGCCCGGGGGTTGCAATAAGAACTTCCACCCCAAACATTCCTTTCATCTGCGGATTGATGGAAACCCCTCCATAAACTGCCATGGTACGAATCTCCCGTTTCAGGTTTTCTGTGAAAGCCCTGAAGACCTCATCAATCTGAATGGCCAGTTCACGGGTAGGAACCAATATTAAAACCTGAACATTACGATCTTTCGTAACTTCCGAATGTTGTAGTTTTTCCAAAATTGGCATCACAAAACAAGCCGTCTTACCGGAACCTGTCTGGGCAATGCCCATCAGGTCTTTTCCCTGCAAAATAACAGGAACAGCTTTCTCCTGAATTGGAAACGGTTTTAAGTAGCCCAACTTGTTAACGGAACGAATGATATTGTGTGATAATCCCAGAGACTCAAATGACATAAAAATATATATTTGGTGCAAAGATAGGCTATTGATATTTGGTTTGCATCGTAAAACGGAATACGGAAGATAAAGTTTGCCTATTTCATTTTCTATACCTGACGCCAACACTCAAAAAAATATATTGTCGATTTGTCCGATAATTCTGCTTTGGACAATTTTTTGTGGATTAGTTTTGTAAATTTATCAAAAATTCGAGAAATCTAAATATGAAAAAAGCGTTAATCATCGTCGATGTACAGAATGACTTTTGTGAAGGCGGAGCACTTGCTGTACCGGGAGCTAACGAAATTATCCCTTATATCAATCTTCTGATGGAGGAAAACGAATATGATCAGGTAATTTTAACGCAGGACTGGCATCCTGTAGGACACAAAAGCTTTGCCAGCAGCAATGGCAGAAAAGTCGGCGAAAGTATTATTTTAAATGGCGTTCCTCAGTTTATGTGGCCGGACCATTGTGTACAGGGAACTTTTGGAGCAGAATTCCACAAAGATCTGAACCAGGATAAGGTAACTCATATCATTCAAAAGGGTAAAAACCTTGAGATCGACAGCTACAGCGGTTTCCAGGATAATAATCACTTTATGAAAACCGGATTGGATGATTTCCTGAAGTACCACGACATTCAGCTGGTGGAGATCGTAGGCCTTGCTATGGACTACTGTGTGAAGTTCACCTCTTTAGATGCGGTAGCCAACGGCTATATTACATGCCTTCACTTTAACGGAACCCGCGCAGTCAACGTAAAGCCTGACAATGGCAGGGATGCCATCTATGAAATGATAGAAAAAGGAGTAACCGTTCTTGGATAAAAGGTTTTAAACCATACAAAAACTGATCAAAATAAAGAAAACAGTACCGGAATGGTACTGTTTTCTTATTTCAATGCATTAGATATCACCCTTATTTATTCCCGGCTTATGATTGCCAATTCAGCCAGAAACTCATTGGTTTTGATATTTCCAATAGCAAATTCATGTTCTAAAAGCTTTATTTTTTCGGTTTTGGTATAAGGACGTTTATAGATTGTTTCTAATATTTTTTCTTCATCCCCAAGAGGCTCTGAAAGATTTTTTAAATCACGAAAGGCCCGATAATACCGGACCCCCAACACTCTTTGCGACAAGGCATCGAAATGAATACCGTCAGCATTAGCAGTAAGCCCTTTTGCGGTAGCAAAATAAGAGTTTGCATGAGTTCTGGCATAATCTTCCAGTGCATGATTAATAAGAGGGCTGGAAGCAAAGTACTGCCCAAAAATTCCATTGGGTAGGAAATCTCCTAAACCGCCAATCACAAGAGGAACTTCCGGAATACTCAGTTCATGTCGCAATGCCTCTATGATGACAGAAAATTTTTCACCGTATTTTTCAGCTTTTTCCGGAGTACAATCATTTTCGCCCTGATGCCACAGAATGCCTGAAATAAGGCTTGTCCGTTGTGCAAGTCTGGCCTGTGCTATAGCATTTTCGAACAGAGCACCGCCGACCGCCCAGTCATCAAGACCGGTTCCTCCATCAGCACATGGAATTAATCCTATTTCCTCTTCATTATCCAGTCTCCAGGAGCCGGCAAATGACGCAGCAAGCCCTACTCCGGCGCTGGGACGGTCAAAATTAATAGGCTCGGACATTATTTGCCATAATCCGTTTCTTTGCATTTTAATATGCTCATCATAGATAGGTGGGACGTCTTTCGCATAACCGCGACCAGCCATATTTGACTGACCTATCATTAAAAAGGAATGTATCATTTTTGTGGGTTTATCTGTATGCCAATACTTCTGCTGAATGATTGCCATGCCAGTTTCCTGATCTCATTCTGAGCAATATCTCCGGACCTTAATGCGGTAATCGTTGCAGTGATCACACTGGTAAAAAGAATTCTGATCCAGGGTAACGGAAACCGGTCATCGATTACCTTTTCATTCTGCAATTCCCTTATGGCATCAAATAATTGGTTTCTGGCTTTAAAATAGGAAGTATTTTGTTCAGTCTCGTTAATTGTTGAGGAGGAATTTACACTTTCATTGAGTTTGATAAGGAAGGCATACTTCGTTCCGCTGTCAATTCCTGCGTATAACAAATGTTCAAGTTGTACCAAAGGATCGTTGGAACTGTTCCAGGCTTTGATCGCAGCAAGCTCCCACGCCTCCATCATATTCTTATTGCATGCCTCCAACAATTCACTGCGGCTTTTAAAATACCGGTGAAGCGTTCTCCGGTTAATGCCACAACGCACTGCAATATCCTCTAGTGATGCTGAAAAATTCTCATTTAAAACCGATATAGCAGCCTCAATAATTTTTTGCTGAGTATTCATACATTTTTATTGTCCCAAATATACGACAAATGTCTCATTATTGAGACATTCAAACTTAGGATATTGTTACTATATAATGAAAGCATTCTGATCATCAAGAGTTTTTTGTGATGATAACTTATCGATATTAAAAAAGCACAGAATTTAATTCTGCGCTTTATATTTTTACACTTAAAATATCTTCCATTAGTCCGAATCTAAGATTTATGATTCGTTGCTGATGATTTAATTAAAGCATTTTAAGGTTGTTCACTTCCAGATCTGTAAGGATTCTCCAGTGTCCTCTTTTGATATTCTTCTTTGTGAGTCCTGCAAACATCACCCTGTCCAGAGACTCTACTTCATACCCTAATCTTTGGAAAATTCTTCTGATCACTCTGTTCCATCCGATATGGATTTCAATTCCGATCTCATTTTTAGGTTTTCCTTCAATATATGAAATCTGATCTACTACAGCTACTCCTTCGTCAAGACGGATTCCTTCAGCAATAAGACGCAGATCTTCACCTGTCAGTTTCTTATCTAAGGTAACATGGTAAATTTTCTTGGCATCAAAAGAAGGATGTGTCAGTTTTTTTGTCATGTGCCCGTCATTCGTCAGCAAAATAACACCTGTGGTAGAACGGTCTAATCTTCCAACCGGGAAAAGTCTGTAAGGAGAAGCATTGGCTACAAGATCCATCACTGTTTTTCTCGCTTTGTCATCTTTTGTTGTTGAAATATACCCTTTTGGCTTATTTAAAAGGACATACACCGGCTTTTCAGGCGTGATATTCTGACCGTCAAAAACAACTCTGTCTGTTTTCTGTACCTGATATCCCATCTCTGTAACTACTTTTCCGTTCACTTCCACAAGCCCTTGGGTAATCAGCTCATCTGCTTCTCTCCTGCTGCAGATTCCGGAATTGGCAATATATTTATTAAGACGGATGCTGTCTTTATATACATCTTTTTCAATTTTGTTCAGCCTTCTTTTCTGTACAAAAGATTTTGCCCTGTCATCATTTCTATCATCACCATTGGACGGTCTTCTTCCGTATTTCAGGCTGCCTCTTTCATATTTATCTCTGGTATCAAAGCTTTTTCCTCCTCTTTTAGGGCCGGATTTCCCGAAAGATTTCTTTTCATAGCTCTCACTTTTATTCGTAATATAAGGTTTTCTCTCATATTTTGAACCTCCTTCTTCATTGGAGCCTTCAAAGCTTTCCGTATTTTTTTTGAAAGGTTTTTTATCAAATTTGGAATTGGAACCTTTATGTTCCGGACCTCTTCTGTCACCATCCTTAGAAAATGGTTTTTTGAAAGGTTTTGATCCTGAAGAATTTCCAGATCTGGAAGCACGAGAATCATCAGAACTTTTCTTGGTGGAAATTCTTGGTCTCTTTGGTCTGTCTGAATTATTATTATCTCTGCTCATTCTAAAAATTTCTGCAAAGATAGTAATTTAGTTACGAGTTAAAAATTAAGAATCATAACTTTGCAATATAGTTTACTTTTTAACTTTACAAAAATTTGAAGATGATAACAATATTAAACGATAATTTCTCTCAGTTAAACGACTTTCTTCATGAAAAATCTTTCAGCAAAATTTTTATTCTGGTAGATGAGAATACCCATGAATACTGTCTTCCGGTTCTTTTGGGGAATATGGAAACAGATCTTGGTTTTGAAATTCTGGAAATTGAAGCCGGTGAGGAGATGAAGAATATTCAGACTGCCAATCAACTTTGGGAGATTCTCACAGAAATGAAAGCGGACAGAAAGGCGCTTGTTATCAACCTTGGCGGCGGTGTCATTACTGATATGGGGGGCTTTGTCTCTTCCACCTATAAAAGAGGAATACAGTTTATCAATATCCCTACTACCCTTTTGTCCATGTGCGATGCGTCTATTGGTGGAAAAACCGGGATCGACCTTATGCATTATAAAAATATGGTGGGAACCTTTGCCTTCCCGGAACAAATCTTTATATATCCCAAATTTCTTGAAACATTACCTTTTAAAGAATTGAGAAGCGGATTTGCAGAAATGCTGAAGCATGGTCTTATTGCGGATAAAGCACATTGGAATCAGCTGATTCAGATTCCTAAGCTGGACGTGGAAGCAGTTGCCCCACACATCCAGACTTCCATGGATATTAAACAGGAAGTGGTTGAAAAGGATTTTCATGAAAGCAATATCAGGAAAACGCTGAATTTCGGGCACACCATAGGACATGCGGTTGAAAGTCTTTGCTTGCAGCAAGGGAATCCTATTCTTCATGGGGAGGCAGTGGCGATGGGAATGATTGCGGAAAGTCATCTTGCCTACCTGGAAAAACTGATATCGAAGGAAGATTCAAGAATGATTATTGAAAATATTCAGAGATATTACCCTTACCTTGATATCAGTGATTTCAAAGACGATGATATTACGGCACTCCTGCTTAATGATAAAAAGAATGTAGACAGTAAAATCAATTTTTCATTACTCTCAGGGGTTGGGTCCTGTACATATGATCATCAGTGCAGCCAAAAAAACATTTTGGAATCCCTTCATTTTTACAGAAAACTGAATGATGCATAAGGTTTACCTGAAGCTTTATACACTATATACAATGTCCTTTTTGACAAAATTGTCAATTTAGACCAATTCTAAACAAATGTTTGTTTTACATTTTCAACATTTTGTTAATCAATACCATACATTAAAAACCGTTCGATATTTGAACGGTTTTTTTAGTGATTTAAATCATAAAAAATACTTTTGGCAAGCAATTTGAAAGATACTCTGCGTTCAACTGAAAATGTTGACCGTAGTAAAATTTAAAATTAAGAAAGAGTAAAATTAAAAAATTAAAGTTATGAAAAAGTTAATTTTAGGATTAGCAGTAACTGCAAGCACATTTGCGTTCGCTCAACAGACACCTTCATCTAATCCTGTAACATTTGGGGTAAAAGGAGGAATGAACGTATCTTCACTTTCAAAAGACAGTGGATTAGACGATCAGAAATCTAAAATCGGATTTAATGCAGGGGTATTTGCTAACATTCCAGTGGCTACTTCATTCAGCGTTCAGCCGGAGGTAATATATTCTCAGTATGGTAACAAATCCAACTTTACAGCACTGGGAACAAAATATTCAGCTTCTACTAAGCTAGATTATATCGCAGTACCGGTAATGTTCCAGTACAATGCCCTTCCTAATCTTTATCTAGAAGCAGGTCCGGAATTCGGTTTTATGGTAAGTGCTAAAAACAAACTTAAAAACGAATCTAACGGAGATTCTTCTACATCAGACAATTACAAAGATAATTTCAACACATTCAACTTTGGTATTGGTCTTGGTGCAGGATATTACTTCACTCCTAACTTAGGAATCACAGCAAGATATGTTGCAGGTTTAACAGATATCGCCAAAAACAGACCTAGCGGAGCTGATGCAGTAAGAAACAATGTATTCCAGGTAGGTTTAGCTTATAAATTCAGATAATAAGCAACACATTCACTAACAAATTTTTATATTCAATAAGAAAGATCAGGTTTTAATCTGATCTTTTTTTCTGTCCATATGTTAAAAAAAGTTATTTTACTTTTTTTAATAATTCAGCAGATAGAAGGAAAAACATAAGTATTGCTTTAGTACAGCAGTTTGATATAAACAGCTCTACGATTAATTTTCTTTGGCATAATATTTGATTCTAAACGAAATGTTAAATAAAACTTAATAACTATTAAATAAAAACTTATGAAAAAGATTCTTTTAGGCTTTGCCCTTGTAGCAGGTACTTTTACTTTCGCTCAGAAAACAACTTCTACCCATACATCATCACCCGTTAGATTTGGTTTAAAAGCCGGTCTTAATATCTCAAGCATTTCAGGAGATGGCTTGAAATCTAAAGCAGGATTCTACGGAGGAGCATTTGCAAACATTCCTGTTGCGCAGGACTTCAGTGTGCAGCCGGAGGTATTATACAGTGGTATGGGAGCAAAAGATGATTTTGACGGAAATGCAAAGCTTAATTTAGATTATATCGCTGTACCGGTAATGTTCCAGTACAACGCTCTACCGAACTTATATCTTGAAGCAGGTCCTCAGTTTGGATTTCTTATGAGTGCTAAGTCAAAATATAATTCAGCATCTGTAGATGTTAAGGATGAGCTTAAAACTTTCGATTTTGGAATCGGTCTTGGAGCAGGTTACTATTTCACAAACAATATCGGAGTGAATCTGAGATATGTTGCTGGGTTAACTGATCTCGCAAAAAACAGACCTAGCGGATCAGATTCGTCTAAAAATGGAGTATTCCAGGTAGGTTTAGCTTATAAATTCTAATAAGCTTATTACTTTTTAACAAATTTGATATTATAAAAAAGACCGGATTATTTATTTGATCCGGTCTTTTTATTTTACAACATTAATTTGGCAAGAAATTTGTCTCTGAAGTAATGATTGTAACCATCCTGTAAGTTTTCAGCTTACTTTTTTCTGTTTTTCTTAAATGATTGATCCGTTCTAAAAACATTCTTACCATTATAGAATCACAAATCCCAAAAGTTAATCATGACAAACACTGCTGAATACTACACTGTTTCCGGATCATTACTTGAAACAGAAACGTTTTTAATTTAATATAAAATACATTTTGATTTCAATAGAAAAAGTCAGGCCTATTTGTTTATGTCTGACTTTTTCGCTTTCCATGGGCCATGTCGGTTTTTACTTTTATCGACATAAGTAAGTCGCTTAGAAAAAAAACACCTCCGAAAATTTCCTCAACATCTGTGGTTAATTTTTTTATACTTATTTATACTTATATGTTAGTCGAAGATGTTCTCCCTTCAGTGGATCAATGTAATTTTTACGATTTACATTACCGAACTTCTGCACCTATCCTATCATATATATGGTTATTCCAATATCATTTTCCAAACCAATGAATGTACTATCTCCAAATTCAGAATATTTATTCCTTGCCCTAGCATGTGGACCAGATTTGTTGCGTTTTTATTCCTTCTATTGTGTTTTATTCTTAATTATATTGTTGTTGTCGTTTTGAAAAACATTCAATTTTTGATCTCTTATATATTTTTTTACAAAAAACTCAACTTTAAATTATAATTATCAATTCTTTTTTAAGATTAAATTGTTCACAAAAAATTAACACTAATATTATATTTTATCACAAAAAAGTGATGAAAGCATAAATGTATATCAGCGCAAAAACCCTTCTCAAAGCCCTTTAATGAAGCATTTTTCGACTTTGGCAAGCAATTTGCAAAATAATTCAAGTCTGATTGACAAATCACACACAAGCAAATAGTAAAAAAATTAAAAAATAAAAATTATGAAGAAGTTATTTTTGGGATTGGCATTAACTGCTGGTACATTAGCTTTCGCACAGGAAACAAAAACAGTAAACACGTCACCTCTTAAAAACGATGTTCAACCGGTAAGATTCGGTATTAAGGCCGGAGGTAACTCTGCTTATTACAGTGCACAGGAATTTGGTTTGAATAGCCAGAAAATAGGATTCCATGCCGGAGTATTCGTTAATATCCCAATCTCTAAACAATTCAGCTTACAGCCGGAGGTATTATACAACCAGATGGGAGCTAGAGACGTGATCTCTTCTAAGGAGACAGATAACGGAACCACTAATGTGAAAACCAAATTACAGGATAAATTAACAATGAATTACATTTCAGTTCCATTAATGGTTCAAATGAGACCTACTGATAAGTTTTACATTGAAGCAGGACCTGAATTCAGTTATTTCATCAACGGTAAAAACAAAGGTGAATCAACAGTGGCATCTACTACCGGAGGTGTAACGACGACGACAAACACGTCTCACTCTGAAGATGTAGATAAGGATCAGATCAATAAGTTCAACTTTGGTTTAGGTCTTGGTTTAGGATATGATATTACTTCTAATATCGGTATCAATGCAAGATATGTAAACAGTTTGACAAAAATTGACAAGAGCTTACCAGCTGCTGCAAACAACAACAGAGTGTTTCAGTTAGGTCTGAACTATAAGTTCTAATCAGAATAAACCAATTTTTAACTCCAATGCATTTCGGTGCATTGCATAAAATAGCCGCAAGATTTTTTTCTTCCGGCTATTTATATTTTGCAATTCAGGGATTAAAAGTTTTCTGCTGGCTACCTCGCCTGTACGCTTTCCTGTCATCCAATAATCAAGTTTACTCAAATATCCGTGGATCATCACTGATGATGCCATCTACTCCCATTTCTTTTAGGGCATTTAATCTTTCTTTAGTATTCACAGTCCATGGTATTACCTTCATGCCCAGTGAATGGCACTCTTGCACGAGCTTAGAGTCAACAAGGGTATGATCAGGACTGTAGATCGTGGGTGTAAAGCTTAGAAATTTCATATCGCCCTCCACTCCATTCAGATGGTCCGGATATTTTCTAAACTGATCTTCCGGAATATTTTTAAAATGAACCCGCTGTTGCGCAAGCTTTTTATCGTCTACCTTCTCTACAAGTAAGGCAGTCATTATCTGGGGATACTGCTTATGAATAATCTCAAGGGTTCTCGGATCAAAAGACTGAATGATTACCCTATCCTGAATTCCTTTTTCCAGAATGATCTTCATCATTAGGTCTACAAATTCTTTAGGCTCGGGATGAAAAATATGATCAGAGAATGGACGTGTTTTTGTTTCTATATTATAATAAGGTAATGGTCTTTTCAATTCACGAGCAAAGCTTTCCACGGCATCTATGACATCAGAAAAAAGAGGTTTCTGAACCTTCATTTTCTTTTGGTCCGGATAGTTGTCGAGTTTCTTTAAACCTACATCAAATGTTTTGATCTTTTCGTAGGGCATTTCGTAAATTTTGTAATAAAACCCCGAATCCTTCGGGATATAGGTTCCGTTCGGCTTTGTGATCAGTTCAGGGGATAGAAAAGCATCATGGGAAAGAATTACCTGTTTATCTTTCGTTACAGCCAGATCCATCTCCAAAGTCGTAATGTTCATTTTTAAAGCATTCTTCATCGCAGGAATGGTATTCTCCGGATATAGTGATTTCCCGCCGCGATGGGCTTGTGTATCGAAAGACTGAGCGGAAAATAATTGAGCGCAAACAAGGAAAATGCTTGCTAAAAATTCGTTCTTCATACGCCTGAAATTTTAATCTGTTAAAATTAAAACTTATTGGTGTCCTATAGATCATCTGAATATTAAGATTGTGCTACATTTCATGCTGTTTTGAATGAAGTGAGCCCATCCTTGAGGGATGGGAAAAATGGTAACAAAGTTTTGAGACTACGAACGAAAAGAGCCAGATACTCAATCTGGCTCTCTATGATATATAAGAAATATTTTAATTAAATAATTCTACCTCCTCTCCTTTTCCTACCGGATATTCTTCTGTAAAACATCCGAAGCAGTGATTAGCAGATCCTAAAATTTCTTTTAGGTTGTCGATACTTAAAAACTCTAAAGAATCTACGCCCAAATAATTTTTAAGCTCCTCTGTAGTCATATTTGCAGAAATCAAATCATCTTTTGATGGCGTATCTATTCCTAAGTAACAAGGTGCAATAATAGGTGGAGAAACACTTCTGAAGTGGATCTCTTTGACGCCTGCATCTTTTAAGATTTTAACCAATCTCTTGGATGTTGTTCCACGAACAATAGAGTCATCAATAATGACTACTCTTTTATCTTTCATTTCAGAAATAATCGGGTTCAGTTTCAGGTTAACCACTCTTTCTCTCATTTCCTGAGTAGGAACAATGAAACTTCTTCCAATATATCTGTTTTTGATCAATACAGGGCGGAATGGTATTCCTGAGGCTTTAGAGAAACCAATAGCAGCAGGAACTCCTGAATCCGGAACTCCAATAACCAGATCAGCATCTACCGGAGCCTGTTCCCAGATTTTCTCACCGGATTTTTCTCTGATCTCATATACATTGATATTTTCTAAAGTAGAATCAGGTCTTGCAAAATAAATGTATTCAAAAGAACAAATCCTTTGTTTCCCTTTTGCTTGATCCATCATGTAAGAATTCAGTTTTCCGGGCTCGTTTTCATTCGTATAAATAATTTCCCCCGGAAGAATATCACGTACATACTGTGCTCCTACCGCATCCAGTGCTACAGATTCCGAAGCCACTACATATGATCTCTCATCAATAGCTCCCAAAACCAAAGGACGGATTCCGTTGAAATCTCTGAAAGCAAAGAATTTATTTCTGGTCATTCCTACCACGGAATAAGCTCCTTCAATTTTCTCCATTGTAGCCTTAATCGCACCGCGAAGACCTAAATCAAGATTTTTCTGAATCAACCTTAAGATCACTTCAGAATCGGAAGTGGCTCTGAAAACAACGCCTTCAGCTTCTAATTCTGCTTTTAGTTCTTTCGCATTGGTAAGGTTACCATTATGCGCTATAGAAAGTATAATCTGGTCATATTCGTTTTTCGCGAAAAATGGCTGAAAATTATATTTCTTCTTATCTCCTGCAGTGGTATATCGGGTATGACCGATTGCAGAATTTCCCATAAAAGTTTCAGGTTCCTGAATATCTTTATAAACATCCAAAACAAGTCCTTCGTCTTTCATATTGGTAATTCTTCCGTCTTTTAATACGGAAATACCACAAGCCTCCTGCCCTCTGTGCTGAAGTGCAAAAAGCCCAAACTGTGAAAGGGAAAATGTATCCAGATCATTATCCGAATACAATCCAAAAATACCACATTCTTCATTCGGAGCATCCAATCTTTCCTCTTCCTGAGTTCTGAAAAGATTTCTTCCGTAAACCTGGCTTTCAAACTGTTTTAAATATTCACTTTTATGAATGTCTAAACTTTTCATTTCTATTTTTTCTAATGATTAGAAGTTAGATATTAGATGTTAGAAATTAGTCTAAGTTAACTTCAATTATAATTTTAAACTTGTTTTTAATGAATAAATCATTTTCTGAATTTCAGCTAAAAGTTCTCTAAGGGGGGCTATTTTACTTTCAGAAATAAAATTCAAATCAATCAGTAACTGAAGTTGGGTTTGTAATTCATAAGTAGAACCAAACTCAATTCCGAGAAAATGATAAAATTCATTTTTATTATTTCTTCCGGCTCCTTCTGCAATATTAGACGGTATTGAAACAGCACATCATCTGATTTGAGATTGTAGTCCGAATTTTTCTTCTACTGGTAATTCAGCTGAGATTACATAAATCTCTTTAACCAAAACCATTGATTTATTCCAAACTTTCAAATCTTCTATTCGATGTGATTTCATACTAATTTCTAATATCTAACTTCTAATTTCTGAAATTATTTTACAAGTAAATTTTTAAGACGATTGTAGATCTCCACGTATGCCTCAGTTACTTCTCCTAAATCTCTTCTGAATCTGTCCTTATCAAGTTTCTTCATGGTATCTTTATCCCAAAGTCTGCAGGTATCAGGAGATATTTCGTCCGCTAAAATGATTTCTCCGTCGGAAGTTTTACCCAATTCGATTTTAAAATCTACCAGGATGATATTCATTTTATCAAAAAGGTCAATAAGGATTTCGTTGATGTCTGATGTTAATTCATACATTTCATCAAGTTCCTCATAGGTAGCTGCTCCTAAGAATACCGCGTGGTGGTCGTTGATAAGAGGATCTCCCAATTCGTCTTTTTTATAGCAGATATCAAAGATGGTTACCGGAGATTTGATTCCTTCTTCAACCCCTAATCTCTGTGCCATACTTCCAGCGGAATAGTTTCTCACGACCATCTCCAGAGGAATAATGGATACTTTTCTTACCAACTGTTCTCTTTCGTCCAATTGTTTGATAAAGTGAGTTTTGATCCCTTTTTCATTCAAATATTCAAAAATAAGCGTTGTGATGGCATTGTTCATTTCTCCTTTCAGGTCAACCTGGCCTTTCTTTTGAGCATTAAATGCTGTAGCATCGTCTTTAAAACGCACTACTACTTCATCAGGATTATCAGTAGCAAATACTTGTTTCGCTTTACCCTCGTACAACATTTCTTTCTTTTGACTCATAATTTTACTTTCTAAATTGTAGTTAGATTTATTGATTTATTTTATTATTATTCCTGTTAAGACAGCCAGTCCAAAGCTTAGTAATGTACCAATCAATACGTATTCTGTAAGCTTTCTCTGTTTTGCCTGCACAAGGTCGCTGAACCTGAAAACAGATTTTGCAGCCACCATGAAACCTACGCCTTCCCAGTGGTTCACCACAATAAAGGTAAAAACCAGTAAACGTTCTAAGATTCCGATATATTTTCCGGCACTTGTTAAAGATTCGGTTTGAATAGTATTGGGACCATCCGGAGCAGGTGTCCAGGATGATAAAAGAAGTTTGATGAAAATAGATGCAGGCGTTGTCAAAAACAAAGCAGCCATTATTATTTTCAAAAATTCCTGATTCTGCAAAAAGCTGAAATCAAATTCACCAAAGTAAAAAGAGACTCCCGCAATCACCAAAATGTGCAATAGCTGATCTATAAAAAACCATATTTTCTTTGTTTTGACATTTTGAAAACTAAGCTTTGCCGCATCGATAATAAAATGAGAAATTCCTACCAAAGCAGCTACCCACCAAAGTTGTACATCCCAAAGAAAAATAAGGCTTAATGCGATATGAATCAGAACATGATAGTATAAAAACTTACTTTTCAGTTTATAGTTTTCCTTGTCTGCAACCCAAGAGTTTGGCTGAAGAATAAAATCTCCGAGTAGATGTGCCAATATGAGTTTAATAAAGATCATGTCTATAGTTCTGAGATTTTCTTTCTAAAATACTGGTTCGTTTCTACGATGAGCTCATAGTTGGCCCGTTTCAGTCTCTGGCTAATTGAGGACTGTGAAATAGTAAATTTCTTAGCGAGATCTTCCTGGGTGATATCCTGATTCATAATCATTTCATGGATAATCTCCGAAGTAGCCATCGTCCAGTTATCAAAATCCTTTGACGACCATTTCAGCAGGATGTTCAGATCCCTGTCTACAGAATCATTAGAGGTTTTGATAGCGACTGTATGACCGTCACTTTTCAAATCATTCAATAATCTTCCGGAATTGACGTAAGCTGTACCATTAGACTCTGTGATTTTTTCCGAAGAAAAACTTTCCTCACCAATGCCTATGGCCATTCTTACATCCAGATTTTCCTGACTTTTAATAAGAGATTTTATGGCTAGAAAACGCCAGAATACGTCATCAATATGACACTTGAACTGAAATTCGTCTCCCCTGTAAATTTCCCATGTATCAGGAACGCTTCCCCATTGATCGAGAAGATTTTTAAGCCTGGTAATCCAAACTTCAGTATCCGCATGCTGTGAATTTATAATATCACCGGTAATGACCGCTATCATAGTGCAAATATAAGCATAATTACTTATAAATAAAAAATATAAGCATAAACACTTATAGATATTGATTATTAGTGAATATGCTTATATCAATTTTATAGCAACCATAAGGCTTTTAAGACATTACATTCCAGAAGAAAAACTAAAAAGAAGCAAATCACTAAAATACTTCCCATACATTTACTTTAGCTCCACTTTTCTACTTTTTAAAAAATGAGAAGCGCTTTCCTGCTATCCACGTACTCCTCGCCCCTATCAACCTTGACAGGTTTTAGAAACCTGTCAAAGTTCGAAGGAGAGGGATTAACTACTTCTTAATAAACTGCTTCACTTTCCCATCAAGTCTTAGAAGATAGATCCCTGTAGGAATACCCTGTACTGAAATGTTTTTCTTATTTCTAAACGGGTGTTTTTCCGTGTAAATCACCTTTCCTGAAAAATCAAGAATTTGTGCCGTCTGTACTTTTTCGGTTTCTCCGCTCACATAAATATTCTCATAGACAGGGTTTGGATAGATTTTCCATTCTACGGCAGATGTTAAAAGGTCTGAAACAGATAAAGTCCCTCCCAGATCCTGACAGTAGTCTACCGGATGCACATCCCATTCGCTGATGCTGAACGTTGAAGCAGGTTGATTGATGGTGCTCTTCCTATAAAGGGATACATCTTTTAAAGTGGAAGAATTAGACTGATTTTTAACACCTAAAGCATCAATGGTGGTCGATTTATATCTTAGTTCATAATATTTATCTCCGTCGAAAGACATTTGGGGAGATGCAGTTACAAATTTTGCCTGATCAGATGGTAAGCAGGTGAAATTGGATCCGGGATTTATAACCACAAAAGTTTCATTATTTTGTATAACCCCTTCCATCTCAAAAGGTGCCGGAAAAAAGTAATTGTTATTACCGTAGGACTGAACGGACAGCCTGTAATGATTCAAATCTACAGAGTGTCCGGTTCTGTTTGTTATTTCCACAGCTTTGTTATTATCAGTACCTTCCAGATACTTGGAAATATAAAGGTCTTTTGCAAAGGTGTCCGAAGATAATGTGTTTACATGAACAGGGTTACTGTCTGCAGAATTTAAATATCCGTTATCATAAGCCTTTACGGTATACGTATAAGAAGAAGAAGGCGTCAGGTGATCAACCGTTACTGTTGTTGTCTTTGTAGTGCTGTGCAGTACTCCATTCTGATAGATATTGTATCCGATAACGTCAGCACTTGAGCTTGGCTCCCAGCTTAAAGTCGTAAAATAAGCTCCTGTCTGGGTGGTGATTAAATTTAAAGGAGCCTGGGGAATACTAGCATCCGGGGTCTGGTTCCATATCATCTCTACCCATTGCGGATGATCGATAAAAGGGTTTCTGTTTTTCTGAATAGCAAATACAGCATTATTCCGGTCTGTTTCCCTTTGAGAAACCGGATCTTGCTGATGCCACTGAAGAAGCATGGCAATATATGCCGGGTCAAACGCCCTCTCTGCTGTCCCATCCAGGGCAGACCTGTCTAATGCAGGATTAATGTTGGTAAAATGATTAAAAGCAGGCAATTTTCTTTCATACCGCACCACAAAATACAACAGCATCCGGGCAACATCCCCTTTAAATTCGTCGATTGGCTCATAAACCCTGTTCGTATAAGCATAGTTAGGAATAGCACTATTGGCAATTTTTGAAGTATTTGTGAAGGTATGGTGTATGGTAGAATTTCCAATACCATAAGGATAATTATTCCGCAGCTGGTTTATTTTCGCATCGGTAGGAATTACAAAATGTAAATCTGAAAACATTGGATAATTGCTGTTAAACGTACTTTGAGGCATCGCATGCTCCCTGTTGTACCCTTCCCCTTCACCACCGGAACTGCTGATCAGGTTGGCCGATGTATACTCGTAAGCGTCCGGACCTGATGGTATTTCCGAATAGATATCCAGCAGAATGCTCGTATTATTGGCCGGCGTGTGTCCGTCATAATACCAGTCTAAATCGGTCTGGTTATAAAATACAGGAAGATCATCATAATGCCAGCTCACATTCTTTTTCGAGATAATATCATAGATCTTTGTCTTCAATGCATACCCTGTGAGTCCTGTGGTACCATCATAATAACCCGCTGGAGCTTGTGCCGAAGTGGAAATGTAAGAAGAAACTAAAATAAGAGGAAGTAGAATTTTTTTCATGCCTTAAAATTGGTAACTAAAATAGTAAATTAATGATGGTGGAATATTGAATATTTTATTAAGAAAAGGTTAAATGTAAAAATCTAAAAAATTGGAAACTAAAGTATTGACCCCAAAACAGGATGGATAAAATAATTTTCTTCGGCATTCCGTCAATTTAATTATCTTTGGGAACTAACTATTATCTATATGAATACAGAGACTATTGACAACATCAAAATGATAGCGGAGACAGCTAGAGAATTTGCAGAAAAGAATATCCGCCCGAACATTATGGAATGGGATGAAAGCCAGACATTTCCAAAAGACTTATTCCACCAGCTGGGTGAAATGGGCTTTATGGGGATTGTAGTCCCTGAACAATATGGAGGGTCTGGTCTTGGATATCACGAGTATGTTGCTATTCTGGACGAGATTTCTCAGGTTGACCCATCTATCGGTCTCTCTGTTGCAGCACACAACTCACTTTGCACCAATCACATTTACGAATTCGGGAATGAAGAGCAGAGAAACAAATGGCTTCCTCAGCTGGCTTCCGGAAAGGTAATCGGAGCTTGGGGGCTTACAGAGCACAATACAGGTTCAGATTCCGGAGGCATGTCTACAACTGCAGTAAAAGATGGTGACGAATGGATCATCAACGGAGCTAAAAACTTCATTACCCATGCTATTTCAGGAGATATTGCCGTAGTAATGACCAGAACCGGAGAAAAAGGAGCCAAAAATAATTCCACTGCTTTTGTTCTGGAAAAAGGAATGCCAGGTTTTTCTTCAGGAAAAAAGGAAAATAAATTAGGAATGCGTGCTTCTGAGACTGCGGAATTAATTTTTGATAATGTACGCGTGCCGGATTCTCACCGTTTAGGAGAAGTAGGCGAAGGCTTCAAACAGGCCATGAAGATTTTGGATGGCGGTAGAATTTCTATTGCTGCTCTAAGCTTAGGTACTGCAAGAGGAGCTTACAAAGCTGCCTTAAAATATGCTAAAGAAAGACATCAGTTCGGAAAATCCATCTCCGAATTCCAGGCGATCAATTTTATGCTTGCTGATATGGCTACAGAAATTGATGCCGCGGAACTTCTTATCCAGAGAGCTTCAACGCTGAAAAATGCAAAACAAAAGATGACCAGAGAAGGTGCTATGGCTAAACTGTATGCATCTGAAGCTTGTGTGAGAATTGCCAACAATGCAGTTCAGATCTTCGGAGGATACGGATATACCAAAGACTTCCCTGCTGAAAAATACTACAGAGATTCCAAGCTTTGTACCATCGGTGAGGGAACTTCTGAGATCCAGAGACTGGTGATTGGAAGAGATATTACAAAATAAACCCATCATTCATCCGTGATCAAGCAGGCACTTATCTGTGAATTTTCTGCATGAGGTAGAAAAGCCACACAGAAGACCTGATGGTCCATTTAAAAATGTTCGGAAATAAAGTTTTAGGACTTTATGGACCTACCGCTGATGATAAAATGTAAGTAAAATATTTACTGATCAAATAGCACGAAGCTGTCTCATTTTGAGACAGTCTTTTTTATTTTTATCCATAAATTTTCATTTTTCTTTTATTAAAGCTTTGTTTCAATTATATTCAATGCATCGCATAATAAATTATGCAAATAATCAAAAATATTCTTAATTGTTTTTATTTTCCGTAACATATTTTTTGTTAGCTTTGATATTCCACAACCAAAACAAATATTTAATATGAAAAAACAATTAACTCTGATTGGAATGCTCCTTATGTCGGGTGTTTCTTTCGCGCAGACTGATCGTCTTTGGTCTGAAGGTTCCAGAAAAACTTCATCTGAGATCTTTGAAAACAAATCGGGCATTGCCAATCCAAAGGTTTACAACCTGGATATCAACGGATTAAAAAACGTTTTAGCCAAAGCTCCCAAAAGACTCGCAGCCGGCGAAAAATCTGAACTCATTATTTCTTTTCCAAATTCTGAAGGCAGAATGGAAAGCTTTAAGGTGAGGGAAAATTCCAATTTTGCTCCTGAACTGGCCGCAAAGTATCCTGACATCAAATCGTATGTGGGAGAAGGGCTGAACGACCCGAATTCTACAGTGTACTTCAGTGTTTCTTCACTAGGTTTATCCTCAATGGAAATCTACGGTGATAAGTCTGCCGTATTTATTGAACCCTATTCCAAAGACCTCTCCACCTATGTGGTGTACAGAAAGTCTGACAAGAAAGATGATCTGAACAAATTTGAATGTACGGTTGTTGATGCAGCTCAAAAAGGAGTAGCCAATTCCGCCCTTGCAGCAAGGCCTAATGCCGACGATGCCAAATTAAGAACATTCAGGCTGGCCTTATCCTGCACAGGGGAATATACATCCTATTTCGGAGGAACAAAAGCCCAGGCTTTAGCGGCGATGAACAATACAATGACCCGTGTAAATGGGGTATTTGAAAAAGACTTCGCAGCAAGAATGGTTCTGATCGCCAATAATGATGCGGTAATCTATACCAATGCCTCCACAGATCCTTATTCCTCTTCTTCCGGAATGAGCAGCTGGAACTCTCAGCTTCAAAGTACATTAACTTCAGTTATCGGTGAATCCAACTATGACATCGGACACCTGTTCGGAGCTTCAGGAGGCGGTGGAAATGCAGGATGTATCGGATGTATCTGTACCAACGGCTCTAAAGGAAGCGGGTACACTTCTCCGGCAGATGCGATTCCATCAGGAGATAATTTTGACATCGATTATGTAGCCCATGAAATGGGACATCAGTTTGGTGGAAATCACACCTTCTCCCACGGAAACGAAGGAACAGGGGTGAATATGGAACCTGGATCCGGATCCACCATTATGGGATATGCAGGAATTACCGGACAAGATGTACAGCCACACTCTGATGCATTCTTCCATGCAGTAAGTATTCAGCAGATTACTAATAATATCAAAGCTAAAACCTGTCCGGTAAGTACCAACACAGGCAATGCAATTCCAACAGCTAATGCAGGTTCGGATTATACCATTCCGAAAGGAACTCCATTTGTACTCACCGGTACCGGTACTGATGCTGATGGAGATTCCCTGACGTACATCTGGGAGCAGATGGACAATGCATCTTCTTCGCAAACAGGAGCAAGTTCTGCGGCCAGTGCCTCCAAAGCCTCAGGTCCTAACTTCAGATCGTGGACACCAACTACTGTTCCGGTAAGATATTTCCCTAGAATGGCTTCAGTTCTGGCAGGTGCGACCACCACCGCGGGTTCAGAAATTACAGTAGAGGCTCTTTCTTCGGTAGCCAGAACATTAAATTTCAGATTTACGGTCCGTGATAATAAAGCGGGAGGTTCAGGAAATAATTCCGATGATGCTGTTGTTACCGTAAACGGAACCGCAGGACCATTTGTAGTCACTTCACAAAATGCAGCCACTACCTATACCGGCGGAAGTTCTCAAACGGTTACATGGGATGTTGCAGGAACCACTTCAAATGGAGTAAATTCAGCAAATGTAGATATCCTTTGGTCAACAGACAGTGGAAACACATGGACTACCTTATTGGCAGGAACTCCTAACGACGGATCACAAGCCGTAACAATTCCTAATGCGACAACCACTACGGGAAGAATTATGGTAAAAGGAGCCAATCATATTTTCTTTGATGTCAATAATGCCAATATTTCGGTCAATGCAGGATCAGGAACCCCTGATACCGTAGCGCCTACTGCACCTACCCTCGCAGCATCCGGAACAACAGCAACCAGCACCAATCTTTCGTGGTCCGGCGCTACAGATAATGTAGGTGTGACAGGATACGATGTGTACCAGGGAGCCTCATTGATAGGTTCCACCGCTTCTACCACGTATACTGCGGCAGGACTTAGCCCGTCTACAACCTACACATTCTCCGTTAAAGCTAAAGATGCAGCTGGAAACACTTCCACATCAAGCAACTCCGTAAGTGTTACAACTCTTGCAGGGGGAACTGTTACTTACTGTTCGGCTTCGGCTTCCAATACAGCGGATGAAAGAATAGGAAATGTAAAATTCGGAACCATTAATAATACTTCTACAGGAACTGCAGGGTATGAAAACTTTACTTCTGTATCTACCAACGTTACCAGAGGAAATGCTTATACGATTTCTATAACCCCGGTCTGGACTTCTACAAAATACAGTGAAGCATATGCTGTTTATATAGATTATAACGGTGACGGTGACTTTACAGACAGCGGAGAACTGGCATGGTCTAAAGCAGGATCTACTACAAGTCCGGTTACAGGATCTATTACCATTCCGTCTACAGCTACTGTAGGATCTACAAGAATGAGAGTAATGATGAAATACAGCTCGATTCCTACTTCATCTTGTGAGGCTTACACGTACGGACAGGTAGAAGATTATACTCTGAATATCGTATCTTCCGGAAGAGGTGATCTTTCCAACACCAAAGATCTTATCACTGATATTAAGCTTTATCCGAATCCAGTGAGAGATGTATTATATATTTCCAACACAACAGCAGAAGATTATACAATCTATGATATGGGTGGAAAACGAATAGACTCAGGAAAACTTCAAAGAGGCTCCGTGAATGTAAGCAATCTTATCAAAGGTGCTTATATGATCCAGATCGGAGACACAAGCAAGAGATTTATTAAAAACTAATCCCTTTTTAAATTGACCGATGTGAAAGGCTGCCCGCTTGGGCAGCCTTTTTACTGTTCATTAATCTAAAACAGAAGCTGTTCAATTATTTAAAATGTAAAATATTATACATAATTGATTTATGTATTCATTTAAAATAATCATATAAATATTTTAATTAATAAAAATAATAAATATTTCATTTTTTTAATTTATTTTTATCATTCATTATTCTTTTATTGTACCGTTTGCCCCTATTCGTATTCCGGGGAGCACTGAAAATATTTGCAGTTGGCTCTGCCTTCAGTGAAAACAGTTTTTTTTTGAGATGAGGGTTATGCACTTTTGCTCCCGCATCATTAAAAGCAGTATGAACCATGTTCGAAGGTCAGTCACGACCCATCTGTACTCCCGATACTAATTCATTTGATTTTTTACATTAAAATTTTTTATATGAAACATTTATTTAAGTACATTTTTCTATTAGCCAGTATTTCTTTTTCCGTGAGCTGTAGTTCTGACCGTGATGATGAAACTGATGATCATTCAAACCCCGTTAAAATCGTATTCTACAAAAATGCTGATGAGCTCGCTGCTACGTATGATCCCAACGGTACGGTAAACACAACCATCAGAAACCAGGCATACGACCTGTACAAAAACGGAGAATGGAGCAAGCTGGAAACACTTTTTAAAGCCAATAGCCTTAATGGCGGATGGCCACCAGCTAATGGCGGCTACAATATTGTGGATGACGTGCCTTTCCAGATGGGACAAAAATTTGACCGCTATAGTGGCGCCGTAGGAAACTATACCGGCACAGGAGTGCCTACTTTGGGTGGCAGCTTTACCAGCCCGATCATTAATGGATACGTTTACACTTTTACCCAAAGGGCTTTAAATCAGGAAGAAAACAAATATGATTTCTATTATGAGATTGATGTTGTGAATAATGCACTACCTTTCAAGTCTCAAACCGCCGATATTATCCCATGGTTTAACCAGGCTGGAAATGGCAAACAGACTATGTGGAAGATCCCTATTGACATTACAACAGGCTATCAGAAAACATGGAATAAACTTGCAGAAGAAGGGTATGTAAAAATCACTATTAAAAAAAGTCCAAGCGGAAAATATAACAATCTGGTCGGCACTGTTATCGATCATTAAATAAATACGGATGTATCCTATATTAAAAAGAATAAGCATTACTGAAAAAGCAGTTGTTGCAAAAGACAGCTTCTCCAACGAAGAGATCAGCGGATCTGCGAAAACAAGTTTTATCTGCTGTACCTGCGGAAAGGCAAACCCAATTGAAATCGTTCCCTATCAAACGGGATTTCCGATCATTCAAATATATCAAGAAGATCAAGTACTTTCAAAATCGGAACTGGTACAGGCGGGAGCCGTCCGTGAAACGGCAAACAATATGCTGCATTTTGGAGCATTAACCGTTAGCAATTTACCCACTTTGTATTTCGGAACCAATTGTTCATCGTGTCATTCAAACTATATTGTGGTCTTCGGCTATGGAGAAAAACAGCCCGGATTAACGGTCCTGTCTATTTCAGGTGTTTGGAGCTACCGGGAAATGGTATAACCGCACGATCAGGAATTTAACGTAAAAGGCCACAACTTATTTAATTGTGGCTTTTTTTTTGGGTTTCAATGTCGATTCATAGCTTCAGATTTTATTCACAGGTATTACTTTCGTATGCAGGTTCAATGCATGTAGCATCTTTACAGAAAATGTCAAGCTAAACATTATCAGCATTCATCGTTTTTATACGTTTTATTTTAGACGCTACATTTCACCGTTAGCAAATCGTTTTCTATCTTTGTGGGTAAATTAAAAAAATTCATGGATAAAATTGATAGTCTGAACCAAGTAGCAGAATTCCATACTACTTTTAAAGCCCCTATTTTAGATACCCCACAAATACCTTCTCCGGAAAGATGCAATCTGAGAGTCGAGCTTCTTCAGGAAGAGCTCAATGAATTGAAACAGGCAATAGCTGATCAGAATATTGTAGAAATTGCCGATGCGCTTTGTGATCTTCAATATGTTTTGAGCGGTGCTGTACTTGAATTCGGACTTGGCAATAAATTTGTAGAGCTATTCAACGAAGTTCAGCGTTCCAATATGTCAAAAGCATGCGATAATGAAGAACAGGCCAATGAAACAGTGGAATTCTATAAGGAAAAGGAAGTGGAATCTTTTTATGAAAAGTCTGGAGAGAAATTCAATGTCTACAGACAGGCAGATCATAAAGTATTAAAAAACAAATACTACTCTCCTGCTGATTTGAAATCAATCATTGAGAAATAAAATATGAAAAAATTTATTACAAGCTTTGTTGCCGTTTCAGCTTTATTTTTGGCTTCCCAGCAGCTGGATGCTCAGAAGATTGTGGTTAACCGCGAGGTAGAAACCCAGAAAGACGGTAAAATGCTTTTGGGTCACCAGCAGAAAGAGCAGTTTTTAAAAGCTCCATATGCCGACTGGTACGTAAAGGAACATGACGAGTATGCCATGGACCAAAAAGCCATCAGTGAGCTGAAGAAAGAAAGGTTGGGGTCATATGAAATCATTGTTTTCATGGGAACCTGGTGTGAAGACAGCCACAGAGATATTCCGAGATTGATGAAAATTTTGGAAGAAGTAAGCTTTCCAGAAAGCAAACTGACCATTATTGCTGTCAACCGCAAAAAAGAGTCACCTACAGGAGATGAAAGCCTTTATAATATCCAGAAAGTTCCAACCATTATCCTTAAAAGATATGGGAAAGAAGCAGGACGAATTGTAGAGATGCCTACCAGCGGATATATCGAGAGGGATCTGGCTGAAATTCTGAAAAAGAACGATTCATCTGTAATTAAAGAAATTTTTAAATAGATTTGAGAAATTATAAAACAATATTATCGTTTATAGCTGGCGCCGGCGTTATGGTGCTGTTGTTTTTTGGCCTTAAGTCATGTCTGAACCTGGGTGGAAAAACAGAACAGTCGGATTATTATGTTCTGACCAATCAGATTTCGAAGATGAATAAGATGGTCGTAATGGAACAGAATACTTCTACCATGCAGAAAACAAAAATGGGCTATGAAGTATTTGGGAAAGAAGTATCCAGCAACAGCATCATCACCTATACAAAGACCAATGCCCAGGTTTCTTACGATCTTAATAAAATGAAGATGGAGGTAGACTCCATCAACAAAAAACTGGTCATTACAGAACTTCCTGATGCAGATATCAGAATCACCCCAAGTGTGGAGATCCAGTCTTTAGACGATTCTTTTTTCAACAGGATTTCAGAAAAAGACATTAAAAATGTAACGGCGAAAGCTAAGGAAACAGCCATCAAATCTGTGGATCAGAACCAACTGAGAACGGAAGGGCGCAAGCAATTGATGGAAAACCTTGATCATATTTTCGTTTTGGCAAAGGCTTTGAATTATACGATAGAAGATAAAACCGGAAAGATCGGTATTCTTGGACTCTAAAATTCAAAAGCTATGAACTCAGAAGGAAGTAACAAAAAAAAGGAATCTGCCAATACCGCAGAAACTAAAAAGCAAAATCAGGATTTCCAGAATATTCCTGCCTCATCGAAAAATACCAATCCGCCTGATATTGATAAGAAAGATGTCCAGAAGTCATCAAAAAACAAAACAGGAAAAACGGATAATACAAAAGAGTAAAAAATTCCGTCTCGTGATGAGACGGAATTTTTTATTTTAATGTCGTTGATTCGCTTCATACAAAATGAAGTAATATCATTTCAAAGTAAAAGCTAACCTTCCACCCCTTGCTAAGTGAAACGCCATTACGATCGGAAAATATACAGCATGCAACATCAATGCGTTTCATCTTCATAACGATTTAAAATATCCCGGATCCAAAAGCGAAAGGCTCCGACTCATAAAGAGACGGAACCTTTCTTCTAACTATCTAAGTGAACTTTTTTTGTTTCTATACAATGGTTGACTTCCCGATCTTCACATTTTCAAAATTGTAGTAAGATTTTTCGGAATAACGGATATAATCTGCAATAAAGCTTCCCACCTCACTCGTAGAATAATATTGCTTGGTATTCAGATCAATGGTGACGTACTTATTCTCAATGGCATGTTCTACAGACTGTTTCAATTTACCGGCGGCAGACTGCAATCCCAGATGATCCAACATCATGGCTACACTAAGGATTGATGCTACCGGATTGGCAATTCCTTTTCCTTTTGCCTGAGGATAAGACCCGTGAATAGGCTCAAATAGGGCATTGTTCTCTCCTATCGATGCTGATGGCAAAAGCCCGATAGATCCCCCGATGACACTGGCTTCATCAGAAATAATATCTCCAAACATATTTTCCGTCAAGATAACATCAAACTGCTTAGGATTAAGGATCAGCTGCATAGCTGCATTATCTACAAACATGTAGTCCAACTGAACATCCGGATATTCGGCAGCAATTTCTTGACAGGTTTTTCTCCATAACCTGGAGGTATCCAGCACGTTGGCCTTATCGATCAGGGTAAGCTTTTTATTTCTCTTCTGAGCTTCCTGAAATGCCATATGGGCAATGGGAAGAATGTCTTCACGGCTGTAACGGCACACATCATAGGCATATGCCTCTTCAGGATCTGTAAATTTTTCTCCAAAATAAATTCCGCTTACCAATTCCCGGAAGATCTGAATATCTGCCCCTTCAATAATTTCCTTTTTGAGCGGACTCTTCTCAATCAGTGAAGAATAGGTTTGCAAGGGACGGATATTTGCAAAAAGGCCCAATTCTTTACGAAGTCTTAGCAGTCCCTGTTCAGGTCTTACCTTGGCTTCCGGATTATTGTCAAAAACGGGATCTCCGATCGCTCCAAAAAGCACAGCATCCGATTCTTTACAGATTTTTAAAGTCTCTTCAGGAAGCGGGTTTCCAGTTTTAAAGATTGCTTCTGCACCAATCAGTCCGTAATCGAAATGAAATTTGTATTGAAATGCTTCTGCAATCACATCCAGAATTTTAATGCTTTCACTGATAATTTCCGGGCCAATCCCATCTCCGGGAAGCACTGCGATTTTAAAATAATTGTCTTTCATTTTCTTTTTGTGTTTTTAGTTCAAATTCTCTGATCGCCTGTTTTCTGCTGATTAGAAAATCAATATCGTCATACCCATTTAAGAGGCATATTTTTTTATAAGAATCTAGTTCAAAAGTTTCGGTCGTCCCATTAAAGCTGATGATCTGCCGCTCAACATCCACTACAATTTCATATTTGGGATTTTTGCTGATGCCATTTAAAATTTCTTTCAGAAACCCTTCGGAAACTTTTACCGGAAGAAGGCCATTATTCAAAGCATTTCCTTTAAAAATATCTGCAAAATAACTTGAGACAATTACTTTGAACCCATAATCTGTTAAAGCCCATGCTGCGTGTTCACGGCTGCTCCCGCACCCGAAGTTGTTACCTGCCACAAGAATTTCACCCCGGAAAGTGGGATCATTCAACACAAACCCGGGATCAGGCTCTCCGGTATGCATGCTGAACCTCCAGTCCCTGAACAGATTTTCTCCAAATCCTTTTCTGTCTATGCTTTTCAGAAATCTCGCAGGAATAATCTGATCGGTATCTATATTTTCTGCCGGCAGCGGAACTGCACGGGATTTTATCATAATTAGTTTTTGCATGTATTATAATATTTTTGGACTCAGAGTTACAACAGACCGGAGCTTACTTTTTCAACCTCCTTATGTATTCACAAGAGAGGCAAAGCTATTGCGTAAGCTGCAATGAAAATGATCATTTCTTTGCTAATGTCATCACCTGAGCATCTTTGTCGTTAAGTATATTCTAAATTCTTTTTTTTAATTGACATTTTCAAAAGCTGCAATTCTTCCTTCTATCGCAGCCTTAGCAGCTGTCAACGGACTTGCAAGAATTGTTCTGGCCCCTTGCCCCTGCCTGCCTTCAAAGTTTCTGTTGGAGGTGGATACACAGTACGCTCCTTCGGGAATTTTATCATCGTTCATGGCCAGACATGCGGAACATCCGGGCTGACGGATCTGAAATCCTGCCTCATTAAAAATTTTATCAAGGCCTTCCTCATAAATCTGCTTTACTACCTGCTGCGATCCTGGAACAATCAGGGCTTTCACTGCCTCAGATTTGTTCTTCCCTTTGATATACTGTGCAGCAGACCGGAAATCCTCAATTCTCGCATTAGTACAGCTTCCGATGAATACATAATTGACCTTGATAGTAGACACTGCCTGTCCTGCTTCCAATCCCATATACCGTAAAGCTTTTTCTTCAGATTCATTCTGAGGAGCAGGAATCACTTCGCGGATGGAGATCCCCATTCCGGGATTCGTACCATAGGTAACCATCGGATAAATGTCAGCAGCATCAAACACTAATTCTTCATCAAACTCAGCACCCTCATCGGTTTTCAGGGTCTTCCAGTATTCGATTTTTTCTTCCCATTCCTCATCTTTGGGCGCGAATGTTCTTCCTTTCACATATTCAAAAGTGGTTTCGTCCGGCGCAATCATTCCACCTCTGGCGCCCATTTCGATGCTCATATTACATACGGTCATTCTTCCTTCCATGGACATTTCGCGAAACACATTTCCTGCATACTCACAGAAATAGCCTGTTCCGCCATCAGTTCCTATTTTTGAAATGATGTAAAGAATCACATCTTTAGGCTGAACATTTGCATTCAGTTTGCCATTTACGGTTATCCGCATAGACTTCGGTTTGTTCAGCAGCAGACATTGGCTGGCAAATACCTGCGCCACCTGGCTTGTACCGATTCCGAAAGCTATAGATCCGAAGGCACCATGCGTAGAAGTGTGGCTGTCACCACAGACAATGCTCATTCCAGGCTGGGTAATCCCCAATTCTGGGGCTATAATGTGTACAATGCCCTGATATTGATGTCCAAGACCATATAATTCAATCCTGTTCTTCTCACAGTTTTCAGTCAGCTGCTGAACCTGGGTTCTTGAAAGTTCATCCCGGATCGGCTGTTCCTGCTGTAAGGTCGGTACATTGTGGTCAGCCGTTGCCACAATCTGCTGCGGCCTGAATACTTCCAGATTTCTCGCTTCCAGTTCAGCAAAAGCCTGCGGACTGGTCACCTCATGAATTAGGTGCTTGTCTATATAGATGATCTGCGGACCGTCAGGAATAGTTTCTACCACATGAGCGTCCCAGACTTTATCAAAAAGTGTCTTTTTATTATTATTCATTTTACTTTTATCTTGATTTAAATCAAACCCTATCCTATTTTTCTGGTAAAGGCAGTCATCATCATACTCAGGTCATCGTTACAGATCTCTTTTTTAGCATCTGCAATCTTTAGAAATTCACCATACAGAAAATCAAGTTCAGTCTTGGTAACATCATAACCGATATGCTTGAAACGATATGCCAGTGCAGAGCGGCCGCTTCTTGCCGTAAGAACAATAGAAGAAGCATTTACACCTACTTCAGCAGGATCAATGATTTCGTAGGTCTCCCTGTTTTTAATCACTCCATCCTGGTGAATTCCAGAACTGTGGGCAAAAGCATTAGCTCCCACAATAGCCTTATTAGGCTGTACAGACATTCCCATCAGGTCAGAAACCATCTGGCTCATTTCATTCAGCATTCTTGAGTTTACGTCCGTATGAAGATTTAAATCCCTATGCTGCCTTAAGATCATCACCACTTCTTCCAAAGCTGTATTTCCTGCTCTTTCGCCCAGCCCGTTGATCGTACATTCTATCTGGCGTGCTCCGTTCATTGCTCCGGCGATAGAATTGGCTGTAGCCAAACCCAGATCGTTATGGCAATGGCAAGACAAGACGGCTTTTTCAATTCCTCTTACATTTTCTCTCAGATATTTTATTTTCTGACCATATTCTTCCGGCAGGCAATACCCTGTGGTATCGGGAATATTGAGGACCGTCGCTCCGGCTTTGATCACTGCCTCGCAGACTTCTGCCAGGTAGGCATTATCTGTTCTTCCGGCATCTTCAGCATAAAATTCCACATCTTCCACATAGCTTTTGGCATATTTTACAGCTTCTGCAGCCCGTTCAATAATATCCTCTCTTGTAGAATTGAATTTGTATCTGATATGAGAGTCGGAAGTTCCGATCCCGGTATGTATCCTGGGTCTTTTTGCAAATCTCAGAGCTTCAGCTGCGGTATCAATATCTTTTTTATTGGCTCTGGTCAATCCACATACTTTAGCATTTTTTACCAGTTTTGAAATTTCTGAAACAGATTCGAAATCCCCGGGACTGGAGATAGGAAATCCCGCTTCAATGATATCAATTCCCAATTCATCAAGCCTTTCAGCAATAGCCAGCTTCTGTTCCGTGTTGAGCTTACATCCCGGAACCTGTTCCCCATCCCTCAGTGTGGTATCAAAAATTTCAATTTTTTCGGAATTCATAAATGAAGTTTTTTACTTAATTTTGGATCAAAACTACAGCTTGCAATATTTTTTCATTTTCATTATTTCTGAAAATTACAATATTCAACAGTTGAAGAAACCTTCGTATCTACTTGTTAATCAATTTTTTAAAATATAAAAATTTACAATGGCAGAATTGCAGAAAGATTTTTTGTTTGTATTGGTGAAGTCATTGACAACTTCAGAAAAGCGACAGTTTAAACTGTATGTAAACCGTCTGGGAATTAACGTAGATGCAAAATTTCTACTCTTATTTTCTGAAGTGGATAAGATGAAAGAATATGATGAAAATATCATTATTGAAAAGAAAATATCTACCAAACAGCAGCTTTCCAACCTTAAGGCCCACCTCTACAAGCAGATTCTTGTCAGTCTGCGCATGAACCCAAGCCATCAGAACTATAGAATTCAGCTTAGGGAACAGTTGGATTTTGCGAATATTCTTTACCAGAAAGGACTTTATAAGCAAGCGCTGAAAATTTTAGACAAAACAAAACAAACAGCTTTGGAACTGGATGAGAAAAGCATCGCTTCAGAAATCATTGATTTGGAGAAAGTTATTGAATCCCAATTCATCACCCGAAGTATTGAAGGCCGCGCGGAAGAGCTGATCCGTCAATCCCGTGAAATAAGCAGGCAGAACCGGTATACGACAAAGCTGTCTAATCTTTCTCTGAAGCTCTATAGCGAAATGCTGACGCATGGCTACGTGAAAAACGATATTGACAGAGAGGAAGTTTTAAACTTCTTCAATGAGCAGATTAAAAATATTAGACTCGACCACCTGAACTTTACCGAGAAGCTTTGGTATTTTAAAGCTCACGTCTGGAAAAACCAGCTTCTTCAGGATTATAAATATACGTTAAAATACGCTTACCAATGGGTAGATCTTTTTCATAAAAAGCCGGAAATGATCTTCAGTCACCCTGTATGGTATATTAAAGGCAATACGTATCTCCTGAAAATTCTTTTTCTGTATGGAAATATAGACATCCTTGAAGAGCATTTTGAAAACTTTAACAAGATGGTTCATGCAGAAAATTTTGCGCAGAATGAAAATCTTCAGTCGCTGATTTTTCTTACCCATTACAATACCCTGATGAACATCCATTTTGTAAAAGGAGATTTTTTTGCAGGGACAAAGCTTATTCCTGAGGTGGAATTAAAGATGGAAAAGCTAAGGGAAAGAATTGATGAACATCACTTTATGATTCTCTATCTTAAAATGGCCGCAATGTTTTTTGGCAGCAAAAAATATAAAAAATCAATCGAATATTCGATGCGGGTGATCGAATCTAAAGGAAATGTACAGGAAGACCTGCTTTTCCATACCCGCATACTGATTTTGATGGCTAAATATGAATCCGGAAATGATGAAGACTATGACGAATTCATTGCTTCCACTTCAAAATTTGCGCGAAAAATGAAAAAACCTGAAGACTTTCACTTTGAGAGTATTCAGTTTTTTAAAAACCTGAATAATCAGGTTCCTGATCAAAGATTAAAAGCTTTTGAAAGTTTTGATAAAAAGCTAGAAGAGTTTTCCCAAAATGAATATTACAGAAGATCCCTATTCTATATTGATATTCACGGATGGATAAAATCCAAGGTTCAGAATGTTGATGTTATCGAGATTATCAAACAAAAAGTAAAATACAAAAGAAAACATTAGATAAGACAAGATAACAAATTACAAATAAGGCAATTACATCCCTTTTATAAAGCACAATTTAGTATTTAGAAGTATACTTTCTATCTTATACCTTTGCAGATGCGGCCGTAATCTTCGATGGTGTCCGGATCTGCAAAAGTATAAAGTATGTTCAAAAAAAGACTTCTTTAATGTAATATCATCATCTCTTAATGACACCTATTTTTGATAAAAGTCAATACATTTCTGTGACTGATCTTTTCTACGAGCTCTGAGGAAAACCGCTTTTCAATTTCTTTATTGATGGCTGGATATACCGAAGCGTCAGCATGTTCGGGAAAGAAAAACGGATGTCTGGACAGGTCCGGATGATCTTTCCAGTAGAAGTAGTCGGCTCCGTAAGCAATGCTGTCTTCTCCACCCAGATCAAGTCCGTACTGAATATGCTCGTACAGTCTTTCAGGATGATCAAGATCAACATAATCTTTAATAAAATTGAGCCCGATCAATCCATTTCTTTGAATCACTTCTTTTGCTAGTTCATCAGGGAGATTTCTATTGTTTTTATACACTGCTCTGTAGTTCGAATGACTTGCCAGGATAGGAATTGAATAGTTTCTCTGATCTGTATAATTGAAAATATCATAAACGAGCTGATCGCTGGTATGGGCGAGATCGATCGCAATTTTCCGGTCAGCAATATAATCGATCAGAACTTTTCCGTCTTCCTTCAGGCCTGCTGTTGCATTATTCCCGCCTCCAAAACGGTTTTCCAGATGATGGGTAATTCCGATATAAAAAACTTTCTGAGTATTCTCAATGATGGCTTCGAGATTTTTAAATCCGGAATCCAGCGTCTGATCTTCGTCACAGAACGCTGACGCATTTTCTATAGAGGCTATGATGCCAACACCTTCTTTATTTTCCAGGTTTTCGGAATTTGATCCGTCAAACAGAAAAAAATTTTCGTTTTTTACCAGATCTGCGAATAAACGGCTTTGCTCCAGGCCATAAGCAGGACTTCCGGCTCCTGTCCCTGCATAAATAGCCATCACCTGAAGCTTTACATTACCGTCTTCTAAATATGGTACCGAACAGCCTATTTCTTTGTCGTTTATCGCAGAGCCCTTCTGCAGCAGATAATACAGCAGATCGCAATGCAGATCAATATTTATTGTATTCATAGTAGAATGCAAGGTATGGTTTTTACTTCTTGTTTTTAGCCAGTGTATTATTGATAAATTCAATATTGCTGTTTTCAAAAACTTCCAGCAACTGTGGTACAAAATCGCCGAATGTTTTATATTTTTTCCGGTTAGAATGATAGGCTTTCAGCTTCTCTTCAAGCTGCGGAAGAAAGATAAAGTTATTTTTCAGATGATATTCTTCAAGCCTTTTTGCCCTGTCAGAATCCTTTTGAATTTTTGCTGTCTCTATTTCGCCCAGCCTTACCAGATGCTCTGCCACACAGGTTTGATAATCTCCGTAGCCTCCTGTTTTGATCATGGTTTCCTTTAAATTTGATTTTTCAAACAAATCTTTAAATTTTGACAGCTGATCTTTCCGCTTATAAACTTCTTCATTCACGAATGAATGCCCAAATTCATGGACGCTCAGAAACCTTGCCTGAAACTGGTTGTCATATCCGAACTGTCCAGGCTTTTCAACCCTTACAAAGGGGCTTGCAATCTCATAGATATTCTTTTTACCTGATGGTAAAATCACTTCCGCTCCGATTCCCCTGCCCTCATTATCCTCTATGGGCCACATCATCATAGGGGAGATCAAAACGGTGTATGCATTGAAACCCTTGCCGTAAAATTGTTCCATAGCATGGGTAAAACCAACAGGAATCTGTTGGTTATATTCATTGATTCCGCCAAGATACAGATCCTTATTATCTATAAAAAACTGTTCAATATTCTCCTGGGTATAGAATTGGGAAAGTTCAGTAAGATAATTTTTCACCAGATCGGTTGCTTCCTGATTTTGTTCTTTGGTGAGGTTATTATTGTTGAACCTGTATTCATTAATCCATTCAGAAGATGGAAATTCTTTGTGATATAACAACGGTTTCATCAGGGCATCATTTCCTGAGCCATATTTTTCCATTAAAACATCGTTGAGTTTTGCGGTCTCGATTGCGATTTTTGAATTTTTCAATCGCTCAAACTTTTGTAAAGCATTTTTTACAACAGGCTGATAAACCGAACATTCTTTTATCTTATAGAGTTCGAAATCCTTATTCTGCTTTCTGTGATCTGCCGAGAGGATCTCTGCAAGAAAATAGGTTTCAACATTTTTGTTGTATGTCACCGAAAATCCGGACGCTTTTTCCTGTGAAAAACCAAAAGTTGATGTCAGTGAGACAAAAACGAAAATAATCTTTTTCATATTTAATATTAATTCTCATTCTAAATATATGCTAATATAGTATATTATCTAAAAAATGCGTATTTTTGCATCTTAAAATTTCTTAGTAAACAATGATAAAAATTACACTTCCAGACAATAGTGTCAAAGAATTCGAAGGAGCAGTTACTCCTCTAGATGTGGCAAAATCGATAAGCGAGGGATTGGCTAGAAATACCATTTCCGCAATTGTAAACGGTACACAAGTAGAGACGACCACGCCTATAACCACGGATTCAACGGTACAGCTATTGACCTGGAATGATGATCTTGGAAAGAAGGCATTCTGGCATTCTTCTGCCCACCTTTTGGCGCAGGCAATCCTTGAATTTTATCCTGATGCTAAATTGACCATTGGTCCTGCGATTGAAAATGGATTTTACTATGATGTAGATTTCGGAGGTGAGAGCTTATCCGAGAAAGATTTTGAAAAGATTGAAAAGAAGATCCTTGAAAATGCAAAGAAAGGTTCTACCTTCTCTTTATATCCGGTTTCCAAGGAAGATGCTTTGAAAACCTATGCAGATAATCCTTATAAAGTGGAGCTGATCTCTAATCTTAATGATGGGGAAATCACTTTTGTTACGCATGATGACTTTACAGACCTGTGTCGTGGAGGGCATATCCCCAACACCGGTATCGTAAAGGCTGTAAAGATTTTAAATGCTGCAGGAGCGTACTGGAGAGGAAATGAGAATAACCCCCAGCTGACAAGAGTATATGGTATTTCTTTCCCTAAACAGAAAGACCTTACTGAGTACCTTGAAAGACTGGAAGAGGCTAAAAGAAGAGACCACAGAAAGCTGGGTAAAGAACTTGGAATTTTTGCATTTTCTGAAAAAGTAGGTGCAGGTTTACCGCTTTGGTTACCTAAGGGAACTGCTTTAAGAAGAAAACTGGAAAATTTCCTTTCTGAAGCTCAGAAAAAAGGAGGTTACGAATTCGTAATGTCACCTCATATCGGTGCAAAAGAATTGTATGTGACATCCGGACACTGGGATAAATATGGAGCAGACAGCTTCCAGCCAATTAAAACTCCGAATGAAGGGGAAGAATTTTTGCTGAAGCCTATGAACTGTCCGCACCACTGTGAAATTTATAAAACATCACAATGGAGCTACAGAGACCTGCCAAAGAGATATGCAGAATTCGGTACTGTATACAGATATGAGCAAAGTGGAGAGCTTCACGGGCTGACAAGGGTACGTGGATTTACTCAGGACGATGCTCACTTATTCTGTACTCCGGATCAGCTTTCTGAAGAATTTGAAAAAGTAATCGATTTAACGCTTTATGTATTCAAATCTTTAGGTTTTGAAGATTTTGTGACTCAGGTTTCTTTGAGAGATCCTGAAAACAGAGAAAAATACATCGGTTCTGATGAAAATTGGGAAAAAGCAGAAAGTGCAATCATCAATGCGGCAGAGAAGAAAGGCTTAAAAACGGTTATTGAATATGGTGAAGCAGCGTTCTACGGCCCTAAGCTTGACTTTATGGTGAAAGATGCTTTGGGAAGAAAATGGCAGCTTGGAACCATCCAGGTGGACTATAACCTGCCTGAAAGATTTGACCTTCACTATATTGGAAGCGACAATGAGAAGCACAGACCGGTAATGATTCACAGAGCACCTTTCGGTTCTATGGAGCGCTTTATCGCAATCTTACTGGAAAATACAGCAGGAGATTTTCCTTTATGGTTAAGCCCGGATCAGTTTATAATTCTACCGATCAGTGAAAAATATGTAGATTATTCGAAAAAAGTTTCACAATTTTTGGAAAATAACGATATTAGCGGTCAGATTGATGACAGAAACGAGAAGACTGGTAAAAAGATCCGTGATGCTGAATTGAAGAAGATTCCTTTCATGCTTGTGATTGGAGAAAATGAAGAGAAAGATGGTACGATTTCTGTAAGAAGACGTGGTGAAGGAGATCTTGGAGTCATGAAGATGGAAGATTTTGTTGCGTACTTCAAAAAAGAAGCCGCCATCTAATTTAAAAAAATTAAGGGATTGAAGGATTTTTAAAATTACCGCGTGTAAAAAAATCTTCAGTCGTTTAATGTTCAATGTTTTAAGAAATAGAAAGTTAACCAATAAAATTATAATACAATAGCACAAAGATTTAACAACAGGGGCCCACAAAGACGTCCTGTACAAGAGGACTTACACTTAATCAACGATAAAATTCGTGTGAGAGAGCTTCGTTTGGTGGGCGATAACGTAGAGCCAGGAATTTATCCAATTGACAAAGCAAGACAAATTGCTGCAGAACAAGAATTGGATCTAGTAGTAATTTCTGATAAGGCTGAACCTTTTATTGCAAGAATATTAGAATACAAAAAGTTTCTATATGAGCAAAAGAAAAAACAAAAGGAATTAAAAGCTAAGCAAGTAAAAGTAGTTGTGAAAGAAATCCGTTTTGGACCACAGACAGATGATCACGATTATGAATTTAAGAAAAAGCATGCTGAAAAATTCCTTGAAGAAGGTTCTAAATTAAAAACCTACGTATTTTTTAAAGGACGTTCAATTATCTTTAAGGACCAGGGAGAGATCTTGCTTTTAAAGCTTGCTCAGGAACTGGAGCATGTTGGGAAAGTAGACCAGCTTCCTAAGCTTGAAGGAAAAAGAATGATTATGATGATGAGTCCTAAAAAACCAGCAAAATAATTCAGTCATTATTAAATATAAAACCTCAAATTACTTTGAGGTTTTTTTATTAACTTGCATGGATTGGCATTTTTTCTTCGCTTCAATTTCCAGCCATACTCAAACAGTGGGATTTTTTTTCTGCCACAACTTTTGCAGCTTCTCCGGTTCTGAGATGCTGTTATCCTTCGAAATCACCACAGTCGTGTTCTTTGAATAGAGGTAACGCTTTTTTGGTTGTAAAGTATCTGGAGATTCTTTTATGGCTGAGTTCCAGTTTTTGCCCTTCTATTACCAGCTCATAGACAGGTGTTTTATCTATCTGAGTTAAGGTATATGTTCTTTCTGGTGTCTTTATAATGGTTTTGTTCCCTTCGACTGAGAATGAGAAATCTACTACTTTAAAATAGTCTTTCTGATCGCAGACATTGGCCCATATCATGGCATCTCTGGTTACAGATAGGCTCGCCAGATCGCATGAATAACAATTTCCGGAGAATTCAATCCCATATTTTTCAAGCGTATTTGTGCTTTTGCTGTTTAATACATCAATGGGTACCAACGTTGAAAAGTCAGACAGCATATCTGCTTCTACACTATTCTTCTTTTCCTAAGCCGGCGCAGACACCGAATCCTTTTTTACGGCCGTATCAGATGCATTATTTATTTTTTTTTCAGCTGGAGGTGAACACGAAGCCAGCAAAGCGATCATCATTGTGGTTATTACATTTTTCATTTATTTAAAGAAATTTACAGCAATTAATTTTTCTTTTGTAAAATTGTCCAAAATATACCATTCTATGTATCCCTGTTTTCAGCCATTTCTCTCCTATTTAAGGGTGTTTTGTTGGCAGCTGGTCCGAATACTGATACCTTTGTCCAAAATATAAAAATGAAACGATTATATCCATTCCTGGTATCATCCACCGTAATTTTTGTGGGATGCAATCCTCAAAATAAAACATCAGAAACAAGAACTGAAGCTGCTATTATAGAAAAGGCAATAACATGGGCTGATTTCAAAAAAATAAAAGGGGTCGAGAATGTGCAGGAGGTCCCGTTTCAATTATTTACCAAGAAAGATTCTATCCTGTTTTATGTATCTCCGGATAAGGCGGCAGCACATCTGAAAGTAGCGTATAATAAACTGCACAATTATTACGGATTTGAAGAGTTTGATGACTTCTACTCTATTCATTACAGCATTAACAATACTATTTCGAACAGCATCGAAGCTTTTGTGTTGAAATCAGAATTTACTCCGGCATCTGAACTTACTTTACAGGGAGTGAATCTCTATGAGATCAGAAGCAGTATATTGAAAGAGACCCAGGATTTAAAAAACAAGTCATTCGATAAGTATGGTACCATAACAGAAGTTTCCGAACAGGATTTTAAAGCGGCCTCTAAAAATCGCATCGATGAAGTTCTGGTAAAAAATCCCCAGATCCGACTGCAAGGCAACAATTGGGTACATATCGAAAATGGAAAAGAAAGCGTGATCACACAACATGAGAATGTTTCTACGGAAGATGGGTTGCTATCCAATGAATATACAGGTCATTCACCTTATATGAAATTAGAGGTTTTCAAAGAAACCTCGGTAGAAACCACCGATAGATATTATTCTTTTTATAACGTCAAATCTACAGCAAATTTTGCACTGTTTACAGGGGGCTACCCTCAAATTCTCCCAAGCAAAGGATGGATTTCTTATGTAACTTCAAATAATGATACCGGAAGTGATTTTGCAATCAGCAGATATCTGGAGCAAGATCATAATCAGGAAAACCTTCTGTACGTCAACTTTACCAATTTCAAAATTGCCGGTGAAACCAAAGCATTCTGGGCAGATACCAAAACCTTTTATGCAGAAGTATATCCCGTCAATTCAGCTTTGGCAAAAGGGAAACAACAGAAAGCGGCATTTATAAAAATTCAGTTGAAGGACAACCTGCTTGAATAGCGTTGAGAGGGCGGAGAGTGGGAAGATGTAGGCAGCATGCTGGAAGCTAATGTGGTCGTCCTTTGAGCGGGAGCCAGAAAAACTTTCCCTTCGGGCTACAGTTCTTCCCACTTCCAGTTTCAAACTTCCATCCATACTTTATACCCTACCTATCTAAGAACATTGAAAAGCGAATGCATGGAAGCTTTGATACATAAAAACCCCTGAAATCAGCCAGTGTTTGAAGGAGTAAAGAACAATATCTTTGCTGCAGTTATTTAATGATATACAATGAAAAAAATAAGTTTAACACTCCTTTTTTGTTTGCTCAGCTTTCTGACTTTCGCACAATCGCTAAAAGTGGTTATCAAACAAGACGGAAAAGTAATTGAACCTGTGAATGATGTCTATGACCTTAAAAAATCATCTTTTGTATTTGAAATTACCTCTAACAATCTGGAAGGCTTTTTAATCGGAGCCACTACAAATAAAGATATTTACGGAGCGGCCCTGGGTCTTTACAATGGCGAGGTACCATGGTTTCAAAGTACGGGCATGGCGGAAGAATTATACAACAAGGATAAAGAATTGTTATTGACGGATCAGGCACCCTCCTATTGGTATTATACTGATGCTAAAGATCACAGATTCGATAAAAATCCTAAAGGCAACTTAAAACAATGGACTGCTACGCGTACGATCACAAGATTTTATGATGTTATGGTAGATCAACCTGTCGATTTAAAAGATTTTGAAGGCAGGGTTTATCTGTTAATGTACGAACCCGTGTATAACGATGAATATGATTTAATAGGAAAGAAAAACCTGTTTCAAGGAACACTGAGATTCAAAGATTAAATAATCAAACACCTAATTTTTAATTTTATATAGAAAAGGTCTGCTGTTACGATGTAAGCAGACCTTTTTGCATGAATACGTATAGGATTCTATCATGAGCGGAAAACTATGGTATTGAGCCGAGTTCTTGTAAGGAAGAAAAGTTAAAAGGCCGGAACAGCTTCAATCCGGTTAAACCCTACCTTATGAAAGCATAGTTATACCTGCTTGTCATATAGCCATGACAAGCTTTATGCTCAGTCTTATTCGATAATCAAGCCGTATTCTATGGCCAGTTTAATGGCTGAGCTCAGGTTGGAGGTTTGAAATTTTTCAATAAGATTTTTGCGATGACTTTCTACGGTGTGCGGGCTGATAAAAAGCTTTTCTGCCATTTGATTGGTAGTCAGCCCCTTTGCGGCTTCTGCTAAAATTTCCTTTTCCCTACGCGTTAATTTCGGTACATGGTTGAGCCCGTCAGGAGATTTTTTCTCCAAAACAGATTGGGTTTGTGAACATAAAAAACGCGTACCGGAGTATACCGTACTGATGCCCTGAAGGATTTCGGATACTGAAGCATTTTTCTGAATATATCCTAAAGCACCTTCCGTCAAAGTACTGTTAATGACAGGCAGCTCATTGTGAACGCTCAGCATAATAATCTGGAGGTTATCGTACTTTTTCTTTAATGGTCTGATGAGTTCTATACTGTTGGTATCTGCCAGATTAATGTCCAGCAACAAAATATCAATCGCCTGTTTTGCCAGGCCCGCATTCATTTCCGAAACATTTTTAAAACAATCCACGACGTCTATCGAGCTGCTGTTTCCTAAAATATTTTTCAGCCCTTCCAATAGAAGCGGATGATCATCTGTTATGGCTACTTTTATCATAGTTAAAAAATAGGAATTTGAAGTTCTATACTGGTACCAATATTTAATTCGGAGGTGATATTCATTGTTCCTTTTAAAAACTGGACTCTTGATTCTATATTGTGAAAACCTGCTGTTTTTCTAAGCGATAAGCCTGCATGGTCAAAACCTTTCCCATTGTCCTCTACGGTAAGATGCAATACATTTTCTTCTTCACTTATCTGGATGATAATTTCGGAAGTTTGCGCATGTTTTATGGCATTGTTTACCAGCTCCTGAATGATCCTGTACAGGATCAATTGCTTTTCCTCTGATATGGAATTCGTATAACTGATGAATTCGGTATGGACCTCCAGCACTGCACTGGACATGCGGGAAGCAAACTCGCGAATGGCCACCTCCAACCCATACTTCATTAATAAATCGGGCATGAGGTTGTGGGCTACCCTTCTCAGTTCTTCTACAGCTCCATCAATCTGGTTAATCGATTTTGAAATTCCTTCTTCAAGAGCTCCGGATTGATGGGGGTCCAAAGAAGACAATTGCAGTTTGGTCCCAGAAAGCAATCCCCCCAATCCATCGTGCAGATCCCGTGCTAGTCGGCCCCGCTCCTGCTCCTGTCCTTCAAGCAAAGCAGTAAGTGTAGATATTTTTGAATTTTGCTTCTCCTTTTCCATGGCCAGAGCATGCAATTCATCCCTCTGCTTCATCGACTTTGCCCGTTGTTTATACGCATACAGCAGCAGGAAAATTAAAACGATGAAGATGGCAATAAAGACAATGTAATAGGTATTGATCTTTTCTTTAAAGGCCAACAGCTTTTTAAAGTTGACAATATCGTTGTTTTTCTGTTGGGTTTCCAATTTTGCCAAACGAAGCTGCTGCTCTTTTTTCTCCGATTCCAGTTCTGAAAATTTCAGGCGTTCCCTCTGGTTTTCTTCTACAAGCTTTAAATTGTTGTATACCTGCTCACGCTGTGCCCGCAAAATGTTGATCAATTTAATCTGCTGTGCCTTCTTGTCACTTTCCAGCTGCAGCTTGATATACTTCTGCTCCTGCCGTTCTTTATCAAACTGTGATTCTAATCTTTTGGTAATATCCAGTTTTTCCTGATCATAGATGCTTTTGTATTGGTCTACATAACTTTTATAATAGGTCAGCGCTTCTTTATAATTGCCTTGCTTTTCGCTAATCTCAGATAAAGATTCAAGAAGGGATAATTCTATATTATGATCCCGAACAGGGCTTTTTCCAATTTCCATAGAAGCTTTCAGAAAGTAAGACTTGGCTAAGTCATAATTTTTATCCTCTATGGCCAATTCAGCCAAAATTCCGAATGAAGAAGCAATATGGATAGGATCGCCGGTTTCAATGCTCACGGCGCTGGCTAATTGGGCATACTGCATCGCCTTATCTCTATCAAAACCAATATATAAGTTCGCTAAATTGATAGCGGCATAAGAAAGGCTGGTCTTATTGACCATAGTCTCTTTATTTTTGTTGAATAGGGTAATGGCCTTGGAATAATATTGCTCTGCTTTGGTTCTGTAATCTATATTCGATGGATTCTGAGCGTATTTTTGTTCATATACATACCCCATCCGCATATAGGAATCAAAGATAAGATTAGGATCATTTTGCCTGGAAGCCAGCAGCAAAAATTGTTTGCTGTATTTTTCTTCGAGCTGATAGTCATTAAGATTGGAGTAAATAGTGGAAAGCTCTTTGGCTACATTACCAAATCTCCCGTACAATGTAGAAGTCGTGGGTGAATTCTCATAGTACTCAATCGCTTTAAGGTAAGCAGCAACCGCGTCGATGGTTTTATTATTGCGGGTCAGGATCCAGCCTTTTGCATAGTGAAAATACCCCTTAGCTTCATTATTATTGGTCTTTAAACTATACGCTTTTGCCAGGTCCAGGCTCCTTAAAGATTCAGATTCTTTATTATCGAGCCTGTAGTTCATCGCTTGTACAGCATACAGAATAGTAGAATATTTTCCATCTGGCTCTTTAGCTGCCAGGGAAATATTGGTTTCTAAAATCTGATAAGATCTGGATTTTAGATGGTGAAAAAACAATGCAGTAGCATATTTAGGAGCCAGATTCAGCTGTTCAGCAGTTTTGCCTGAAGCATGGTTATATTCTCTTTCTAATGTGCTCAAAACATCTTGTGCCTGAGCAAAAAACGGACAAAAAAGCAAAGTAAATACAATTAATAACCTGTGCATCAAATCCTTATCTTTATTAAGTTTTATTATGGTAAAAGAAGGCAAATATAAGTAAATCTATCCTGAAGCCTGTTCTTTGGAGAATAAGGCTGGAAGCTTGAAAGAGGTTGGAGGTTACTCCTGTTTCTCGCCTATCATTTAGTAAAGGTTCTTTAGCAAAACTCCCCAATTTCAAAGACCACAAAACGGTTTATCTTTATTTCGTGGTGCTTTCCGCTTACACTTTGCCTTAGTTTGTACATTAATAATAATGAAAATGATACTTTCTCATGAGCTGCAGCTGATCTTTATTTTCACCACTTCGAAAGTCATGCCTTTTGCTGGTTCTCCCCTGCTTGGGGGTTATCACTCAATACTTCAGGATAAGTATTGTTTACAGTATGATTAACCGTCTTTTGCAGCATTTTATTTTATAGTAAAACGACAGTCCGGTCAGGATCAGCGATGACTTTTACAGCTTCTTCTTCACTCAATTTTATTTTGTTATTGTTTTTACCCATACGTATATTGCAGTGTCTGTTCGAAATAAGAAGTTCTCATGTATCAGGAGTAAAAAAGAAAGCTATAAAAGTTATGTAATTAATGTTTTTAAATATTGTAAATCAGGGTGTTTACTATTCTACCATCTAAATTTTTGCAAAGAAATTAAAGGTTTGCCGGGCGATGAGCTTTGGATGCAAACCTGAAGGCTCACCGATCTGGTCTTCATACAGTTCAATTTTTATTATTTTAACATCATCCGGTATTTTACAGATCTCATCTTTTGTATAGTTATATCCCGCGACATCAGCACTTTCTTTGCCTGGACGTTTTTTGATCTCAACATAATACTTCAGGGTGAGGGTATTGCCAGTTCGTTTTCCTTTTTCAAAACGGATTTTTCTGATCTGATTCATCCTAAGTCCGCCCGAACTGATATTTCCCTGGATCCGAAATGCTAAAGTATTATCATTTTTGGAAACCATTACAACCATTGGATCCAAACGTTTTGTAACTTCCTCATGGGTCGTATATCTATGAATCTTATGTGTTTCCGGAATCTCTCTGACCACTGTTTTTGGCCCGGTATAAATGGTTGAAATGTTCACTTTTCGAGCATCACTTTTACAGCCTGACAAGGCTAAAAATAATGTTAAAGCCACAAACTTTCCCACCCGTTTATCTTTAAATTTGCGAGGTAAAAGTACTCAAAGTTGCTTCATAAAAATATCCCTGATAACAGTGGTTTTTTAAGTAATTTTAGTTTATTGCCTTTTTGGCTTCTTTCAATATCTTTTCTGCTTTCAATTTTATTTCTTTAGGCAATACTTTGAAATTCTCATCCTTTACCTCATGGTACTCATCTTCTTCCTGAAATGGAATCCAACCGGTAATTTTTGATTTTGAAAATGTTGCTTTGCTTAAACTTGTGTAGACAATCACTTTCAGTGGTTTGGCATCCAATCCGTCTGATTCTTCAAAATAAGTAAGATAAAACTCCGGGAAACCATCATTATCGGCGTCTCCAACTTCACAGTAGTTAATCATATACCTAGGCTGTGACAGACCTTTTGCAAAATCTTTAAAGGTTACTTTTGAAAGTAACCCTCCATGATCCTCAAGAAAAATACCTGAGTATAAGTCCTTTGGGATCGTGTCTAAATAAGCTGGATTCTTAGCTTTGCCTTCGTTCAGAAACCAAATGTAACTTCCATGATCGGGTACAAATGACTGTACAATCATCACCGGATTTCCAAGTAATGGATTTCCAACCTCTTCAATAATCTCCCTGTAATTTTTATCTGAAGAAAAATATACTGCTGTTCTTATTTGTGCAAAAGAGAATGCACTTACCATACAAGCGGCAAGAGTCCATCGTTTTGTAAAAGTCATCGTTTTAAATGTTTTCAATAGGATTTGATTCATCACGTTTAATGCATTCTAATGTATTTTTATGCAGCTGATTCCAGACCTATAGGCTGTGGTCTATTCAATTAAAATTATATAAAAATAAAATACTATTAAAGTTACTGCAATCAATCCGGAAATCACAAACAGAAGGAGATAATACATCGTGCTTTTCTTTTTATTTTGTACCGAATGAATCATAAAAATAATGAAGGTGCATAAAAAGCCTACTCCTAAAAATAATGTTAGCGTAGCGAGCAATAATGATCTTTCGAGATGTAAATCTGCGGATGAAAGCATATTTAAATAAATGTATGGGTTTAAATGAGTCCTCTAACGGTTGAAGCAGAAAGGTTTGAAAGCCGGGAACGGAAGTTATAAAATCATTCTTTATATTCCTTTCCTGAATAGATATCAATGTAGTAATACAGATTTTCTCCTGAATTTTGTTTAACACTCACTCCGCCTTCAGAATTAATGGATTGGTAAGCTTTTGATCCGATATTCTTTTTATTCTTATGATCATAAAGGGTATACAGACCGTCTTTTTCTTTTTGAAGAGCATAGATCTGTTTTTCAGGGTCTAAAACTGAGATCTCATGGTATTCAGGCTTTATCTCCCATGTATTTGTACTCCTGTTCCACAGTCCTTTTGTCCTCAGTTGGTTTTCATCTTCAATGGGAATAATGTATAAGTCATCCATGCCCATATAAGAATTTATTTTTCCGAATTTCCAGCTTTTGTTAATGAACTGATCAGGCAAAATCATTTTTCTGTCAGGCCAAACCAAATTTCCTAGCTGATCTAAAACCTTAAAATCATATTGACCAATGGATTCTGTAACATTTCCTTTGGTATCGATATAGAGCCAGTCAAACGCCCATACATCATGATCGTAATTAAAGACACCCAGTAAAAAATACGGTGAATGGGTGATAGAATACACCAGCGAAGTTTTTTTGATGAAATCGATCTGAGATGGTGTAGCCTGGGCAATGTGCTTTGGAAATATTTTTTCATATTGTGGAAAAGGGTACACATCATCTGTTTTGCGATCAATAAGAAGCTTGGGAACTTCCGGATCATACCGTTCTTTATTGACCTCTTTCAGCAAGATGTTTTCATTCCCAAACCGGATCGAAAGTGTTTCGGTACCTTTTAATCCGGTGTGAATTGCCTTTTTCTGATCCAGACTAAACATTGAAAAAGTAGCATTGGAAGATTTGATAAAACGTCTATCTTCCAATAGTTCAACAATATTGTATTCAGTCTTAGTTAAGTGTCCTTTTTTGATTTCATACAGACTTCCATTCCAGAAAACATGGTGATCATCTACAGAAACAAAGTTCAGATAATAATTATCCTCCAGATAAGGAATATCCTTATGAAGTAGGATCTGATTGGTTTCTAATACTCCAATCTCTATGTTATGATAGGTCTGTTCTTTTTTAATGTCGCCGCCTAAGATATTCCATTCCCATTTCCAGGCAGGCATTTTCTTTTCGTATTCAATATCTTTTTTATAAAAGGTCAATCCGTTGACCACGTTTAAACTGATAGGACTTGCAGAAAATTTCAAAACTGTTTTTCCGCCTCCACCAATGACGGCGTATTCGTTTTTTTCATTTTCAACCACAGCAAAACCTGTAGAAGTATAGACTGATGCGCTTTTGAATTTTTGATTCGTAACAGGTTTCAGGCTTGCTTTATCCACATAGACAAAATCGTTCTGCTTCGTTAAAAACGGAACATTATTGACGAACCTGTTTTGTAAGGAACCCCCTGGGGCAGGATCTTTTTTTTCCTGTGTACAGGCGGTCGCTGACGTCAGCACAAAAAGGACATTCAAAACTATTATTTTCATTCTTCGCAATTCTATTCATCTTTTGCAATCAATATTAGAAAGAATTGAAGAGCATGACAATCCCTATTATCAGCTATATTTAAGGAAACCCTGTTTTAACATTCTAATTTTTTTGAAGCAATTATTATAAAATGTTCTACTCTTTACATCGGTTGTTAAATTAACGTTAATCATAGATCACGGAACATTTCTATTCCCATGAATATATTATCTTAGATCAATATAAGTGGAAGATTTTCCATCTACATTTGTGAATATTAAAAAACAAATAAGCTATTTTACTAATCCAAATAAAAAAAGAACTTTATGAGCACACTTACATTAAAAGACGGAACAGAAATTTATTATAAAGACTGGGGAAAGGGACCAACTATTTTCTTTCACCACGGCTGGCCTTTATCAGCTGATGACTGGGACGCACAGATGTTTTTCTTTCTGGAACAGGGATACCGTGTAATTGCTCACGACAGAAGAGGGCACGGAAGATCCGAGCAGACTCCGTACGGTCATGATATGGATACTTATGCTTCTGATGTTGCAGAAATTGTTGCAGCATTGGATTTAAAGGAGGTCATTCACGTAGGTCACTCAACGGGAGGTGGAGAAGTGATCCGCTATGTGGCGAGACATGGAAACGGAAGAGTTGCCAAAGCTGTTTTAATCAGTGCGGTAACTCCCATTATGGTTCAGAATGAAAATAATCCGAATGGAGTCCCGATTTCAGTTTTTGATGATATCAGAAATAACACGGCCAACCACAGACAGCAGTTCTTTATTGACATCACATTCCCTTTCTATGGATATAACAGAGAAGGGGCTGATATTTCTGAAGGAATTCAGCGAAACTGGTGGAGACAAGGAATGAATGGCTCCATCAAGGCGCACTATGACTGTGTGAAAGCTTTTTCTGAAACTGATTTCACAGAAGACCTTAAGAGCGTAGATATTCCTGTTTTGGTAATGCATGGTGAAGATGATCAGATTGTACCTTTTGAAACTACGGGAAAAGTAGCCGCTACCCTTCTTAAAAACGGAAAGCTGATTTCCTATCCCGGGTTCCCACATGGAATGCCTACCACAGAAGCTGAAACGATCAACAGGGATCTTTTGGCCTTTATTAAATCATAATTAAATTATACTATGTAATTATTAAACCACAATCTTATTGATTGTGGTTTTTATATTTAAAACACTAAAAAGTGTTTTAAAAACATAATGAAAACATCTTTTAATAAAGAGATTTTTAAAATATTAAAAATCCTAAATAAGTGAATTATTTAAATAATTTATTATATTTGCCGCGTTTAAAAATAACCTATGAAAACAAAATTAATGACTTTTTTAAGTCTTTCGATGCTGTTGGCATCTTGTGCTCAGGACGATACCCGCGATAATGTACTGCCGAATAAACAGCAGAGCGGCCTACATGAGGGCAGCAGTTCACGAATTGGAAATCTTACCACTGTTAAGCTCCTTCAGGAAGTACATAACCCTTCAGTACTCAAAGCAGGTGAAGCCATCACTCTGGTGCAAAACGACAGAAAATATCAATTGATCATGCAGTATGATAATAATCTTGTACTCTACATGACCAGGTCAGGGCACACTTCGGTGTTATGGAGCTCTAACTCTTACAGCAGCACGGGTGGTTACTCACAGCTTATTGCGCAAAACGACGGGAATATGGTGATTTACAGAGATGGAATTCCTACCTGGAATACCAATAAAACAGTTAATTTTCATGTGAATGATCCACACATGAAGCTTCAGGTTTTTTCCAGGTCCGGAACATTTATTACCCCAGGATACAGAATGAAATTCGTGTTGGGAGGAAATAATCAAAACATTAATGATGTCTTCGAGGTAGACTTTGATTAGTAAAAACTGAACTTATGACAAAGCCGTTTCTTTACAGAAGCGGTTTTTGATATATATACGATAAATTAAGAGATTATAAAAGATCGAACCGATTTTTTTTGTATCTTTGCACACTATTATTCCTAATGTCCTTAGGGGTAACCAAAACAGATATTGATAACAAAAACAATAAAAAAGCAAAACAATGCCAAAATTAAAAACGAAATCAGGTGCTAAGAAACGTTTTGCTCTTACCGGTTCTGGTAAGATCAAAAGAAAAAACGCTTACAAAAGCCACATTTTAACTAAGAAAGAAACTAAGCAGAAGAGAAATCTTACGACTACTTCTTACGTAGCTAAAGTGGACGAAAAAAGTGTTCAACGTCAATTAGCAATCAAGTAGTTTTTATAAATCTATATTCGGTTTATAAGAATTCAAAACAAATTCAAAATTTTAACCCTGAAATGGAGCAGCCAAGTACAATGAAACAGATTGTCGCACATTTCAAAAAAACAATTTAAATTATGCCAAGATCAGTAAATGCCGTAGCTTCAAGAGCTCGCAGAAAGAAAATTTTTAAGCAAGCTAAAGGTTTTTTCGGTAGAAGAAAGAACGTTTGGACTGTAGCTAAAAACGCGGTAGAAAAAGCAATGCAATATGCTTACCGTGGTAGAAAAGAGAAAAAGAGAAACTTCAGAGCACTTTGGATCACTCGTATCAACGCGGGAACCAGAGAGCACGGAATGTCTTACTCTCAGTTTATGGGAGCTCTTAAAAAGAACAACATTGAGCTTAACAGAAAAGTTTTAGCAGATTTAGCAATGAATCACCCTGAAGCTTTCAAAGCTGTTGTAGATCAAGTAAAATAATGTAGAACACTATTTTTGTTATCAATATAAATCCCGGGAAATCCCGGGATTTTTTGTTATTTAATTTTGTCCGATCAGGATGAGTGTTTTTTATCTTAATATTCTCTTTGTATTATAAATGCTTCTGAAATTCTTTTCATCCCGATTTTTTGATAGAATGTGATCGCGTCTCCATTTGAATGCAAAATTAACTTGCACTCTTTTCCAGCTGTTTCTTTTGTTATTTCTATTAATTTTTTTCCAATATTCTGATTTCTATAATTTTTATGTACACAAATATCGGAAAGATAGCAACAGTAGCTAAAATCACATAAGGAACGTGCTATTCCCACTAATGTATCATCCTCCCAGGCAGATACAATAAGATCCGCATCTTCAAACATTTTTTGCAGGCGATTCCTGTCAGCCATATTTTCAAAGGGCAGATAATCAGAATTAAATAATAACTCAGCGATGACATCAATTTCAATTCTCTTATTTATTTTATAACTTATATTTTTCATAGTAATTATGCTAGCACCCAAATGTATGTATTTATTTTAGAAACAACCTGAAGCTTTCAAGGCTGCTTATTGAGTAAAATAATGAGAATATTTTTTGCAATCAATAAATATCTGTCATGGTAATTTCCGTCTTTCACCTGAAGTTTTTTATTATCCGTTAATGACATGAATACCTGCTGATAAATCATATTATAAGTTTTTTCATTGTAGAAAAATCACTTTACCATCAACAAACACGCCCAATCAACAACAATAAGTGGCAGTTTATTGTTATATTAGCAATTCTAAAAGAAAAAAGACCAAAATGAAAAAAATAGCTGTTTTTCTACTAACTTCTCTAGCCCTCCAGGGTATGGATGCCCAGAATTTTATTCAGGCTTATAAAACCCGGGCTGATTGGGTAACACAGGCCAATATCACGGCAAACCTTCAGGAGTTTGCTGCTTTCGGAATAAAAAAGACAGGAACCCCTGCCAATACCAATGCCATGAACTGGATCAAAAATAAATATCTGTCCTATGGCTATGCCGCAGGAGATATTGTTGAAAATCCCTTCCCCTACGGAAACGGAAACTCTAAAAACCTCATCATTACCAAAACCGGAACTTTATATCCGAATACCTATGTCATTATCTGTGGCCATTATGACACCATTGTAGGCCCCGGGGTGAGTGATAACGGCAGTGGAACATCCATCATTCTGGAAGCAGCTCGAATACTGAAAAATGTACCCACCGAATACTCTATAAAGTTCATTCATTTTTCCGGCGAAGAAGAAGGACTGCTCGGCAGTAAGTACTATACAAATAATGTAGCGTACACGGGAGCTACCCGTAATCTGGATATCAAGGTAGTCTTTAATATCGACCAGGTGGGAGGGCAGATCGGTAATAACAATAACACGATCATCTGTGAAAGGGATACAGGCGGAACACCCTCCAATAATGCAGCTTCCAATACAGCCACTCAGGAGCTGGCAGCCTGCACAGGCCTCTACTCTCCTCTTCAGACCTCCATTTCTTATGCGTATAGTTCCGACTACATGCCGTTTGAGGCCAAAGGATATACCATTACAGGATTTTACGAATATCTTAGAAGTGAAAATGAGCATACAACAGCTGATACTTTTGCCAATATTGATCCGGTGTATGTCTTCAATGTAGGCAAAGCTGCCGTTGGAGCACTACAACATTTCGCAGTAGCCAGTACAAGCACTAATGCTCTAAGCACCGACGAATCTTCTGTGCAGAAACCTGTAGAAACAGTAAAAGTGTATCCAAATCCGGCAAAAGATGTCCTTACTGTAGAATTGGATAAAAAGGTCAGACACTTCAGTGTCGAGATCCATGATATGTCAGGAAATCTGGTACTGAGTTCTGAAAATAAAGCTAAGATAGATACTTCTGGATTGGAAAATGGAGTGTATACCGTTACCATCAAAACAGATACAGGAAATATTTCCAGAAAAGTAATCATTGAAAAATAAACCGTAAAAGCGAAACAGCCCACGAGGCAGCAATCGCGACAGATAGTATTAATGAAAAAAATCGCTGCATTTTTGCTGATATCCATTGTGACACAGCATATCGGGGCCCAGAATTTTATCCAGGCCTATAAAGACCGGGCAGAAGCCGTTTCCCAAACCAATATCATCACCAATCTTCAGCAGTTTGCAAATCTGGGCGTGAAAACTACCGGTTCACAAGCTAATAATGATGCATTGGTATGGCTTAAAAACAAATATACCTCCTACGGTTATACTGCCAGCCAGATTACAGAAGACCCTTTTACCTATGGAAGTCTCAGTTCAAAAAATTTAATCATTACGAAAACCGGTACTGTATATCCTAACACCTACGTTATTATCTGCGGGCACTTTGACAGCATCTACGGAACGGGGGTTAATGACAACGGCAGTGGAACTTCTATAATTCTTGAAGCCGCCAGGATTTTAAAAGATATCCCTACGGAATATTCTATAAAATTTATCCATTTTTCCGGTGAAGAGCAAGGGCTCGTAGGAAGCAGGCATTATGTGAATACTGTAGTATACCAGGGCAGTAACCGTGTTCAGGATGTAAAAATGGTGTTTAATCTTGACCAGGTTGGCGGTGTTATGGGAAATAACAATAATACGGTGTACTGTGATCAGGATTTGGGGGGAGTATCTTCAAACAATGCAGCATCTGCTGCAGTCACACAGGAGCTTAGAAACTGTACTGCCTTGTACTCTACCCTTCTCACGGAAGTAGATCCGGCCGAAGATACAGATTATATCCCTTTTGAAGAGAAAGGCGAAGTGATTACCGGCTTTTTTGAGAGAATACGAAGCAGCTTTCCCCATACGACGAATGATACTTTTGCCAATACTGATCCGGCGTATATTTATAATATTGGTAAAGCTTCTGTAGGAGCTTTGCAGCACTTTGCAGTGGCAACCGCAACATTGGGAACCCATGAAACAGCTACCCGAAACCCTTTGGAGAATTTGAGAATTGCGCCCAACCCTGTGAAGGACATTGTACATCTTGAACTTCCACAAAATCTCACCAAAGACTTCAGTTTTGAGATGACAGATTTCCAGGGAAGGTCAATATTAAAAAAAGTGAACGAAACCAAAATCAATGTATCGAATCTTGAAAACGGAGCGTATATCGGTATTCTAAAAGCAGACGGCCAAACTGTTGTAAGGAAAGTTCTCATTGAAAAATAATGCTTAACTGACAGTATAAAAGAACTTATTTTTTACTGGCTGAAACAAACCTTTGATTGAATTCAAAGGTTTTTTTATGGGTAGAATTATCAAGAGTACGAGTAACAAACCATTATATGACAAGCATAACAAAACTGTTGAAATCTTAATTTATTTTTAAACAATTAACCACTTTGATGTGATTTATTCACTACATTCGTGTAACCAAACTTAAATAAATAATATGAAAAAATTAACAACCTTTTTGTTTACCACATTGGTTATGCAAAGTATCGGCGCTCAGACGTTCATCCAGGCTTACAAGAACAGAGCAGATATGGTGACTCAGACCAATATTACGGCCAATCTTCAGGAATTCAGCAATCTGGGAGTGAAAACTACCGGATCGCAAGCTAACACCAATACCCTGAACTGGATCAAAAACAAGTATCTGGGTTACGGATATACTGCCAGCCAGATTGTGGAAAGTCCCTTTACTTTCTCGGGAGTCAGCTCCAAAAATTTAATCATTACAAAAACCGGAACCTTATATCCGAATAAGTATGTTATTATCTGCGGACACTTTGACACCATCGTAGGCCCTGGAGTGAATGATAATGGCAGCGGAACCTCCATAATTCTGGAAGCAGCCAGAATCCTGAAAGATGTTCCTACAGAATATTCTATTAAGTTTATTCATTTTTCCGGTGAAGAACAAGGCCTGAAAGGAAGTAGCCATTACGTAAACAACGTTGTATATCAGGGAGGTGTACGCAAGCTGGATATAAAGCTGGTTTTCAATCTCGACCAGGTAGGCGGGGTAAAAGGAAATAATAACAACACTGTGTATTGTGATGAGGATCAGGGAGGTGTTTCCAGTAATAATGCGGCATCAGCTGCTGTAACCCAGCAGCTCAGAAACTGTACCGCCCTCTACTCTCCTCTTCAAACTGCCGTAGATCCTGCAGAAGCCACAGATTATATTCCTTTTGAGCAAAAAGGTGAAATCATTACAGGCTTTTTTGAAAGGATAAGAAGCAGCTATCCGCATACGTCTAAAGATACTTTTGCCAATGTAGATCCTGTATACGTCTATAACATCGGTAAAGCCACCGTAGGAGCATTACAGCATTTTGCAACAGCTTCTACCGTAGCAACGGTTAATAAAACCGTTTCCAAAAGTTCATTGCAGGACGTCAAAATCTTCCCAAATCCTGCAAAAGATGTTTTAAATATCGAATTACCTGACTCTAAAGTGACTCAGTTCAGTTTTGAAATAACCAATCTTAATGGCCGTTCCCTTCTTAAAGTAATCAATGAAACAAGGATCAATGTTTCTGCATTGGATAACGGAGTTTATATCGGCGTTTTAAAAGCCGGTGATGAGACCCTCGTCAGAAATATCCTCATCGAAAAATAAATATTTTCAGTTTTTACGATAAGGCAGGGCAGGATTTTTTCTGCTCTGCCTTTGATTTGTAAGATGTGATAAGTTTTGTAGGAGCTATTACGAAATTCATTTTGTCCGACGAGAAATTGTGTAGTTGTGTGAGAAATGGGAAGTTTACCATAGCTTACTCCATAAAGTGCCAATCTTGCCTTAGAATTGCTCCAAAAGAAAAACAAATTATTAGAATTATGAATAACAAACCATTAAGAATATAGTTTACCGTTTTATGATTATATCGATAAATGAGATAAAAATTGATTGCCAATAAAAGTAGTATTAAAGGAATTACTTCTAAAAGGTCAAAATAAGGAAAAAATAGAAAATTTACTATAAATATGATAGAAATAATCAAAATTATCTGTGGTATTTTTTTCATTGTTGATTAGGTATTAATTCTCTTTTTACTATTTCTGACACTATCCCGTAAAGTGTGTAAGTTAAAAAGTTAGGGCTTAGATTTTATAATCTGAGCCTTTTTTCAAAAATAAGCATAAATTGGTTGAGTACAAT
>NZ_QNVV01000025.1 GCF_003384725.1 Chryseobacterium pennipullorum | reverse complement strand
TCTGCTGTAAACTTATATATAGAATATTTGCAGTAGTAAAAAGAGAAGAACCTTTTGTAAATTTAACAAGATATAATTTGCATATGTCTTAGAATACACCAATAACACAGATAAAAATTTACCCACTCTAGCAAATTTTACACAAACATCCGCGTAATCTGTGTAATCTGTGGGAAATAAATATACATCAGTCATTTGTATCAAAGATAAAATCCTTGCGACTTAAAACAGCTTTGAACTCTAGCGGTTTCCAACAAACCTTGAAACATGGATACAAGGAAGTTCCCAAAGATCACACCAATAACACAGATAAAAACTTACCCGGATCTGGCATAAACTTATTGCTTAATGATTTTTTTCCTTATGATTTCTTTATGTCCATCAGTAATCATCATGATATACACTCCTTTTGGAAGATCCGACAGATCATACGGCCCGGATTTCTTTTCAAAGGTTTTTACTGTTTTTCCAGCCATGTCTATAACGCTTACGGCTGCTACTGTATGTGGGTCAGGGAGCATAACGGAAACATAGTCTTTCACGGGATTAGGATACAGGTTTACCCGATCGGTGGGTGCGACTTCAGATGTCGCCAGGACACCCTCTGAAATCACCACATCATCAACAACCACACCATAAGAATAATCTCCGAGATCATCATAGACAAATCTTAATTTGAAATTGGCATTGATATAAGGGGTAAGATCTATATCTGGAGTTTGGACATAATCTGTCAATATAAATGAAAATGTACTAAAATCAATAGTCCATGTACCGGAAGCACCTCCAGAACTAAATGCCTGTACCCATGAAGTTCCGTTGAATACTTCAACCTTAAGCGTCGAATTAAGATTATAAATTTTATTGGCATACTTAAATGAAAGCTTTGGGTTAACGGCTCCTGTAAGACTGATCACCGGGGATATCAACCTCGCATTGGAATTAACTCCTGAAGGCCCCGCATTATCATCATCAAAAAAAGCGGCTCCATCAGGAAAGGAAGCAAAATCGTTTTCGCTGCCTACCCCCCAGTTATAAGCGCTATTAGGGTTTTCTACTGTCCAGCCTGCCGGAAGGGCATTCCCGTTAAAGTTCTCAGAAAACAGTTGCGCGTCACAGATCCCATTCAGGAACAAAAAGAATAAAAATAGTTTTTTCATAATAAAAAATTTAGTGTTATAATAAAATTACTAAATTATTTACCACAATAATCAATTATATATAAAATCAATACAATTAAATATTTTTATGAAAAAAACTAAACAATGAAAGTACGAAGGCATTATGACAGGTAGATTATGCTCCCCGTCCCTGAATAATAAAAAAAGCAACCCGTGAGCTGCTTTTTATTTTTTATCCTAACATTTTTTTCGCTTTATGTACGCCTTCTACAAGAAGATCAATTTCTGCAAAAGTATTATAGACCGCAAAACTGGCTCTTACGGTACCCGCAATATTAAAGAAGTCCATAATAGGTTGTGTACAGTGATGTCCGGTTCTAACGGCAACCCCCATCTTGTCGAGGATCATTCCCACATCCGAGGAAATCCCCACTCCTTCCAAGTTAAAAGAGACAACGCCCGTTCTTTTAGCCTTCTCCCCATAGATTTTAATACCTTCTATTTCTAAAAGCTGTCTTTGAGCATATTCGAGTAAAGCATTTTCGTGGTTCTGAATATTTTCTCTTCCTACTTTATTCATAAAGTCAACCGCCGCACCTAAAGCAATATTTCCTCCAACATTGGGCGTTCCTGCCTCATATTTAAAAGGGAGTCCTGCATAGGTCGTTCCATCGAAAGAACATGTTGCAATCATTTCTCCACCACCATGGAAAGGTGGCAGCGCTTCCAATATTTCACGTTTCCCGTACAACACCCCTGTTCCCATGGGAGCATACATCTTATGACCGGAGAAAACAAAGAAATCACAATCCAGCTTCTGAACATCAATTGTAAAATGCGGAGCTGACTGGGCGCCATCAATAACGATATAGGCATCAGAGTTTTTTCTGGTTTTGGCAATAATTTCTTCTACAGGATTTACAATTCCCAATGCGTTGGAAACCTGGTTTACAGAAACTACCTTTGTTTTTTCACTTAAAAACTGATCCAAATAATCCAGCTGCAGAACACCATTTTCATCAATAGGAATCACACGTAGTTTAGCCCCTGTTCTTTCGCAAAGCAACTGCCATGGAACAATATTGGAATGATGTTCAAGGTAAGAAATGATGATTTCATCGTCCTTTTGTAATTTTTGCGTCAGAATATAAGCAATGAGGTTTAATCCTTCTGTGGTTCCTTTGGTAAAAATCACTTCGAAGTCATGTTCTGCATTGATAAATCTTTGCAGCTTTTTTCTGGAAAGTTCCATTTCTTCTGTTGCCAATTGGCTCAACGTATGAATTCCCCTATGAACATTGGCATTAAGCTCTGTATAATATGCGTGACAGACTTCCAAAACCGAATCTGGCTTTTGAGATGTAGCCGCATTATCCAGATAAACCAGAGGCTTACCGTTCACTTCTCTGTCCAATATAGAAAACTGGTTTCTTATTTCTTGAATGTCAAACATTTATTTATTTTTTAATTAAAAACGTTCTTATTTAGAACACTTCAAATTTACGGCTTTTTTTCGGAAAGGATGCACCAGGTTGCCGCGTGATCGTTATCAGTTGATAGAAATATTCAATATTAAGTAATGGAGAAATGCGATAAAGTACATGGAATTGGCGAAAGAAATTGGGCGTAGAGTGTTTAACTGAGAAGTATGAAGAACAAAAAAACCTGTCAAAAGATTGACAGGTTTTCTTATGATTTAATAAGCAATGCTTATTCTGCAGATTTTTCTTCTGTTGTTGGAACGTCAGGAGATTGAGTTGCCACTTCTTCAGCTGCCTCTTCATCTTCATCATCCATTGCTGCAGCACCACCTTTCATAGCATTTCTAGACATCTTAACAGCAACTACTACTGCATTGTCCGGGTGCATGAAAGAATATCCTTCTGCCTTAATTCCACCTACATAAAGTTTGTTTCCAATTTTCAATGGAGTCACATCAACAACGATTTCGTCTGGCAAGTTAGCAGGAATAGCTTTTACTTTCAGTTTTCTGAAAGACTGACGTAAAACACCACCAGCAACAACACCTTTTGAACGTCCGGTAATTCTTACAGGAACCTCCATAACTACTGGCTTATCGTCAGCTAATTGATAGAAGTCTGCGTGAAGAATCTTGTCAGTAATCGGGTGAAACTGAATATCCTGAAGAACAGCTGGAATCGTTTTTCCGTCAACCTCAATAGATACCGTGTGTGCTTCAGGAGTGTACACCAATCCTTTGAAAGATCTCTCTTCAGCAGAGAAATTTAAAGGTGCTTCACCTCCATAAACAACACAAGGAACTAATTCAGCATCACGTAAAGCTTTTGTAGACTTTTTGCCCACGCTTTCTCTTTTTGTACCTTGAATTGTAATAGATTTCATTTATAAAAATTTAAAAAATTGTTCTAATTTAATTTGCAAACAGTTTAAAGCCAATTAGATAACAAACTTGCTACTGATTGATTTATGCTCATGAACCATAGTCATCACATCTGCAAATAACGGGGCGCAAGATAGCACTTTTATTTTAGTTGACAAATTATTTTTAACAGGAATTGAGTCAGTTACAATAACTTCCAGAAGTTTTGAGTTCTCAATATTCTCATAAGCTTTCCCTGAAAGCACTCCGTGAGTGGCCATTGCTCTTACTGTTTTGGCTCCTTTTTCAATAAGGATATCCGCTGCCTTGCAAAGTGTTCCTGCGGTATCAATCATATCATCGATAAGGATCACATTTTTACCTGTTACATCTCCGATAAGGAACATCTCTTCCACAACATTTGCTTTTTTTCTTTCTTTGTAAGCAATTACCACTTCAGCACCAAGGTGACCGGCATAGTTCTTAGCTCTTTTAGCTCCTCCCATGTCCGGAGAGGCAATCGTAAGATTATCAAGATGTAAAGATTTGATATAATCTACAAAAATAGAAGAAGCATACAGGTGATCTACCGGAATTTCAAAGAATCCTTGGATCTGATCTGCGTGAAGATCCATAGTCATCACTCTTGTTGCTCCCGCTGCTGTTAACAGGTTAGCAACCAACTTGGCACCGATCGGCGCTCTAGGCTTGTCTTTTCTGTCCTGTCTTGCAAGTCCGAAATAAGGAATTACGACAGTAATACTTTTTGCTGAAGCTCTTTTCGCTGCATCAATCATTAGAAGAAGTTCCAAAAGATTGTCTGCAGGTGGGAACGTAGATCCTATCAGGAAAACTCTTCCCCCTCTCACAGATTCATCCAGTACGGGTTCAAATTCCCCGTCGCTGAACTCCTGAAAGTTGATTTTTCCTAATTCTTTCCCATAACTCTGGGCAATTTTCTCTGCCAAGTCCCTGCTGGTTCTTGTACAAAATAGATAACTTAACTGATCGGCCATTTTTACTTTTTAAAAGATTTTGCAAATTTAAAAAAAAACCACAAGATTTACTCCTGTGGTTTCTAAGTTTTTATTTTATCAAGTATTAAGGGAACTTAACGCCTGAATATTTATTAGGATCTACCTGTGGTAAAGTTGATCTGTATTTCATATTAATGGATTTGATAAACTCGTTGGCAACAATACCATATCCTCGTCCTGTAAGGTGAACACCGTCAAGAGAGAAAGCACCTCCGGTAACGAATGTTGCTGTATATCTCACTCCGTCCCACACGATTCCTGACTTAGAATTAAGTTCTTTCATTTTTGCATTCATATCTACAAAAGCAAGATTCTTAGAATCTGCAACAGATTTAATTGTTGCATTGAAAGCAACTGTAGCAGCCAATACTTCTTCCACTTCTCCATTTACATTATTAAACTTACCTCTCAAAACATGCTTATCTTCAAGTGGATAAGTTGTTCCATATTTATCAAAAGGAGCAACAGCAAAAGGCGAGCTTGGCGTTGTCCCTAAAACAGTACTTGTGGTAAGCGGAATTAAATCCTGAGATGTACTATGTCTTGCCTGGCCATATAACTGTCCCATTAAACCTGCCTGCTGAACAGGTACTCCTGCAGCAACTAATGCACCGGTAATCTGTGCGGCAAGGTTCGTCAAAGATTCATCTTTTAGTACAACAGGATTTCCTTCTGTTTTAGAAAGAAGCTGAATTCTGCTTCCTTGCCCTAGCCCGGTTAAAATCTGTTTCAAAGGACCAAAAACCTGTGCATTCAGGGCATCTATATTTGCATTTTGATTCGATGGGCTTCCAGATAGAGCTGTATTAAACCTATCAGGCGGAACCGGATTATAAGGAACTCTTGTAAAGAAAGGTATCGAGGTTACATCGGGAATATTAGCAACAACACCTTTTCTTGTAGTCCCGGAGGGAAACAACATACCAGCCAATGCTGAATAAGTTGAATTGAATCCAACTCCAATAGGGCCATCAACCGGGGTAATCGGATTAGATCCATCCCCTCCTGAGGTAGCATATCCTAAAACGTCATTATTTCCGATCCAAAGAGAAACAAAAGTAGGATTTTGAGCCAACGCATCTGCCACGACAGAAGTTGTCGAAGAGCTTGCAAATCTAACAAAATAAGGGTTTGCAGTAGGAGCCAGAGGATTTAATCCCGCCGGATCTCCATACTTAGGAGCAATAAGGTGGGCTACTTTTGCCCCAGGAACTCCCATATTCTGATAAGGACCGGCACTGTAAATATTTGCTAAAGTGGTTGTTCCCGTGCCAGGAGCATCAACCGGTGCCAATGCCCCGGCTACAACCGCAAGTATCTTTTTATTCGCAATTCCAGCAGATGGAATTCCTCCAAGGTTGTCGTTCATTAGGGGCTGCTTGAAGCCTCCTCCTCCTGCCAGCCTCATTTGCATTGCAATCATACTAGGATAAGATTCATTTTGTCCGTCAATATATAATGCATTATCTCTGAAGCCTGAAGTCAGGGAGTTTCCTAAAGCGACATATTTTGAAAAGTCTGCCTCTCCTTTTGTTACCGGAATATCTTTTACATCCGTATCGAAGTCCGTATTACAGCTTGTTGCCGTAAAAAGAAGTGCAGAAACAGCAATTGTCGATATTATAATTTTTTTCATAGTCTTAAATTAAAAGGGATTATAAGATAAACCTAGACCAAAGTAGAACGCCGTTGCCTTAGACTGTCCTGATAATCCGAGGCTAACATTATTTACAGTTCTGTACTGAGGCATCGCATATCCTCCAGCAATGTCAATCCCGAATTGTTTCAACTTAAATCCAACCCCACCCGTAATCACATAGGTATCATATGAAGGGGTCTCCGGAATAAAGTGATCGGTGGTATAAGGTGCTTCGTCATAGTAAGCTCCCAAACGTCCGTAGATCATATTGGTAAATGCATACTGAGTACCCAGTCTGAATGTTTTTGAATTCTTGAAATTCTTAGAGTTCACAAGCACTGTAGGATCCGGCTGGTTTCCAATTGGAGCATTATCAAAGTCAAGAGTCAGCCTGCTGTATCTCTCCCATCCATGATAGTTGAAATCTGCAGAAACCTGCCATTTCGGCGTCACTTTATAGGTTAAACCAATTGTATATTCTTCAACCAGCGGAAGTGTTGCTGTAAATCCGTCCTGTCCTGCAGCATTCAGTCTCAACTGTGAATACACAGATTGTGAAGGAAACTTAAACGTAGCGGTTCCGTTTTTAGCTTTCATGTCTACTGGCGAACGGTAAGCGATACTGACATCTAATTTCGGATCAGGTCTGAAATAAAAACCGAATCCATACCCGTGTCCTGTAGCTTTATCATCATTGATATTAACCTGACCGTCGAATTGCGTCACAGCTTTATCCCAGTCTACTTTTCCTCTTGCATAAATATAACTAGCCCCGAATGCCAACCAAGGCGCCAGCTTCACCGACACCATGGGCTGAAAATAGAAACTCTTCAGCTCTAATTTCTGTACCAGTTCTCTACCTTCCCAGTTATCAGGCCATTGAATCGTACTTCCGAAAGGAGTGGTAACGCTAAGACCTATGGATAAGTTTTCTATTGGTTTATAAGCAATTGCAGCATATAGAGGTGTCCCTATAGGGTTATCCGTTTCTGTGCTCTGCAAAGTGTTTAAGTTCTGAAAAGTAACTTTATTACTTGCACCAAATCCTCCTGCCACTACACTCAGTTTGTTAGGAATGAATGACATACCCGCCGGGTTGAAGAATGTCACACTCGCATCCTCGGCATGAGCACTAGTATGCGCCATTGCCAATTGTTTTACCCCTTGCAGGGAAACTCTGAAGCCTCCTGCGTAAGATAGAACGCCCGCCAATAAAGCAGTTGATACTAATATTTTTTTCATAGACTATTATTATATAATCCAAATATAGAATTATTTTGAATACGTCTGTTAATATTTCCCAATATTTTAAACATTATCCCAAAAGAAAGCTATGTTTAAAATAACAATTTATGCAGAAATATTTATAAAATCATTGTTATTAGCCATTTAAGTATGTAAAAAATTAAAAATAATTCATCTGTTTAACTTTAAACAAAAAGATCATTTATTTTAACAAATTGCACAAAGAAAAGTCGTAGACACTAGGGCTCATTAAAACTTAAATGTTGGAAAGTTAAACAAGTCTTAAAAATACAAAGGACAAAAATTAAAATATATAATAACCTGTATCTCACACTACTACCTGTTTTCCTGGTTGAAATACAGAAATGTTTCATCCCTAATTCGGGTTATTTAAGTATTTTAGAATTGCATAAAGATAAAAATACATAAATTTGCAAGATTATAAATAATAGTAATATGAGTTGTGGATGTAAAACATCCGGCGATTCTGCACATTCTTGCGGTCCTAAGAAAACTGCAAATGGCTGTGAAAATGTAAATACCTGCGGGAATAGTTATAAATTAAGTGTATTTGACTGGCTTTCTAACATCAACAATCCGGCACCAAACAGGTGTGATTTTGTTGAAGTTAGATTTAAAAATGACAGAAAATCGTTTTATAAGAATGTAAATAACATTCCTTTACACATAGGTAGTGTAATCACAGTAGAATCAAGTCCGGGACACGATGTAGGGGTAGTAAGCCTTACGGGAGAATTGGTAAAGATTCAGATGAAAAAGAAGAAATTTTCTGAAGAATCTGCCCTTAAAATATACAGACAGGCCAACCAAAAAGATCTTGAGGTATGGCAGGAAGCAAGAAAAAAAGAAGACGGCGTAAAGCTTGAAGCGAGAAAGATCGCTCAAAGATTAGGTCTTGAAATGAAAGTGACCGATGTGGAATATCAGGGTGACTCTTCAAAGATCACATTTTATTATACTGCAGACAATCGTGTAGATTTCAGACAGTTGATTAAAGATTTTGCGGGTGCATTCCGGACTAAAATCGATATGAAACAGATCGGGTTCAGACAGGAAGCTGCAAAAGTTGGAGGTATTGGGTCTTGTGGACGCGAACTTTGCTGTTCTACATGGCTTACGGATTTCAGATCTGTCAACACCAACGTCGCCAGATATCAGCAGCTGAGTATCAACCCTCAAAAACTGGCAGGGCAGTGTGGCAAGCTTAAATGTTGCCTTAATTATGAACTGGACAGTTATCTGGACGCATTAAGCCACTTCCCTTCTTCTTCAACTACTTTAGATACAGAAAAAGGAAGAGCATTCTGCATCAAAATTGATGTTTTCAAAAAGAAAATGTGGTTTGCCTATGTGGATCACTCCATTGCATGGTATGATTTTGATATCGACCTTGTAAAAAAGTTGATTTCAAAGAACAAAAGAGGTGAAAAAATTCTTCCACTGGAAGATTTAAAACAACCGGAACCTTCTCTTCAAACCATTGATCTGATTCAGGAAAACAATGTGGACCGTTTTGAAAAGAAAAACAGAGGAAACCGGAACCGGAACAGTCAGAATTCGAATCAGAACAAACAAAATAACAATCAGGGACAGAAGCGAAACAGACCTGAGAGATCCGAAAGATCAGAAAATCCTAATGCCAATTCTGTAAATCAGCCTAGGCAACAAAAACCACATCCTCAACAAAAAGGGCCTGTGGAAAAAACGGAAGCTGGCGCTAATGCTGAAAAGCAACCACAGAACAATCCGAACAAGAAAAAATTTAAAAAGAAATATCCTCCAAAAAAAGATAAAAATGCGTAAAATTTTAGGATTATTTTCCTTTATCCTTTTCTTTAGCTGTACCTCTTCCTCAGGAGATGACATTATGATGAATTCCGTTGATAACAAATGGAATAAGAAAAGTGAGCAAAAATTTAATCTTGAAATTTCAGATCCGCAAAATCCTAAAAATATTATATTTGTCGTTAGAAATAACAACAATTATCCTTACAGCAATATAAGGTTCATTGTCAATTTCACCAATCTTCAGAACAAGAAAAAGGAAACCGATACGTTGAATTATGTTCTGGCAAAGCCGAACGGAGAATGGCTTGGTACAGGCTTTGGTGACACGAAGGAAACATTGTTTCAGTATAAGCTGAATTACAGGTTTCCGGGGAAGGGAAAATATCTGATCAGCCTTACCCAGGCGATGAGAAATGACAACCTTCCGGGAATTGAAGATATCGGGATAAAAATAGAAACGGCTAAACCGTAACCATAAATGGAAGAAAACAAAAAAAATGCAGGAAATAAGGGGAAAACTTTTCCTCTGCCTCCCAAAAAAAAGAAAGATACCTCCTGGAGAAAATGGGTTTCATTTATTTGGATTGGACTCATTGCTGTCATTCTGGGAATTTCAGGACTTTTCTTTGCGGTTTCTCAAGGGTTCCTTGGGGAAATGCCTGATGTAAAAGAACTTGAAAACCCTGATATCTTTGTTGCTTCGGAGATTATTTCTTCGGATGGAGTTACTTTAGGAAAGTTTGAAAAAGAAAAAACACAGCCTATTGTATACAAAGATCTTCCACCTTATCTTATTTATGCCCTTCAGGCAAAAGAAGATGAGCGTTTTAAGGAACATTCAGGAATAGACCTGTACTCTGTTGCAAGAGCGGTGGCCTATGGTGGTGGCCGTGGTGGTGGTTCTACCATTACGCAGCAGCTGGCAAAGCTCCTTTTCACAGGGCATGCTTCTCAAAATAAATTTGAAAGAGGTTTCCAGAAACTGAAAGAATGGGCAGTGGCTGTGAGCCTTGAAAAAAGATATACCAAAGAGGAGATTATCACTCTATATTTCAATAAGTTTGATTTCCTTTTCAATGCCAATGGAGTTGAAATGGCTTCCAGAGTTTATTTCAACAAAAAAACCTCACAGCTTACTCTTCCGGAAGCTGCAACTTTTGTAGCAATGCTTGAAAATCCACGTAAAAACAACCCTTACCGATACCCTGAAAAGGCAAAGGAAAGAAGAAATGTAGTATTGGATCAGATGCAGAAAACCGGATACATTGACGAGGCAACTTACCAGAAAGCAATCAATACACCAGTAGAAGTAGATTTCCATCCTATTAAAAGTATTACCGACGGATACTCTGCGTATTACAAATTCTACCTGAGAAAAGAGATTGACAAATATCTTGAAACTCATGAAAAAGAAACGGGTAAGAAACTTAACCTTTACAAAGACGGTTTAAAAATATATGTTACACTTGATTCCAAGATGCAGAAATATGCGGAGGAGGCCATCAAGGAACACTTAACTGATCTTCAGAAAAGATTTGATGCAGAACAGAGAGGAAGAAAGAACAGACCTTTCTACTACCTTACAGATAAGCAAATCAACAGTGTAATGCTTCAGGCCATGAAAAGGACCGGAAGGTACAAATTGTTGAAAGCAGACGGTATGCCTGAAGATTCCATTATGATGGAATTTAAAAAGCCGATTAAGACATCAAGATTTACATGGGCCGGAGAAGAGGAAGTGGAGATGTCCCCTTGGGACTCTATCAGATACCACAAGCAAATTGCCCAGGCCGGTCTGATGTCAATGGTTCCCGGAACCGGAGAAATCAAGGCATGGGTAGGAGGTATCGACTGGCAGCACTTCCAGTATGACCACATCAAACAAGGGAAAAGACAGGTAGGATCTACCTTCAAGCCTTTCGTATATGCAACCGCCATTATGAAGCTGGGAATGACCCCTTGTTCAGTTGTTTCCAACGGAACCTACGACCACAAGGGATGGCATGTCCCGGGAAGAGGAGGAATGCTTACTTTAAAGGATGGTCTTGCACACTCTCAAAACCCGATTGCAGCACGTCTTATCGAAATGACCGGTGTAGATGCCGTTATTCAGACTGCAAGAGATCTGGGGGTAACAGAAGATATTCCTAGAAACAATACCATAGCCTTAGGTTCGTCTGATATTACCATTTATGAAATGTTAGGAGCCTACAGTACCTTTGCCAACTACGGAAACTATAACAAACCGGAAATGATCTGGAGAATTGAAGATGCCAACGGAAGGGTTATCAAAGAGGTCAATGTAGAACCTAAAGAAGTCATGAATCCTCTGTATGCGTACACGATGATTGAACTGATGAAAGGGGTAGCACAATATGGTACAGCTTCCGGAGAGCTTGGAAGGAGAGGGATCTCCAAAGGTGTGGAAATTGCAGCTAAAACCGGTACTACACAGAACAACTCCGATGGATGGTTTATGGGAATCACTCCAAAACTGGCAACAGGAGCCTGGGTTGGATGGGAAGACAGAGCCACCCACTTCTTTGGAACAGGAGAAGGACAGGGAGCGAGAATGGCATTACCAATATGGGCTATTTTCATGAAAAAAGTGTGGGCAGACAAGACCTTAGGAGTTACTCCTGATGATAAGTTTAGCAAACCTTCAGACTGGAAGGACGGCTGTTCAAACCTTAAAGGTTTAAGCGGTGGCTATGGAGATGACGGAAGTCTTCAGACTATTGATGAAATCAAGAATCCAAGACCCGTAGATCCAACTCCGAAAAAACCTACAGAAAAGAAAGAGGAAAATATTAATGAAAACCTCCATTCCAATGATGAGGTAGATTTCAATAAATAAATTCTCTTAAAGTAATATATAAGACCTTTCAATAATTTGGAAGGTCTTTTCTTTAATAATGTATACCTTTGACAGATGAATACGGAACGCATCAGACAGCCTTTTATAGAGAAATTTCCAGGAGACCTCTCCAACAACCCTATGCAGAGAAATACTCCGGGAGTTTTATTTGCCACAATTAAGCCGGCAGGTTTTGATCAGCCTGAACTGATTGCTTTTAATGAGAAGCTTTCAGAGGAAATAGGTTTGGGCAGATACGAGGATAAGGATCTGGGCTTCCTGGTGGGAAATAATCTTCCTGACAATGTTCAAACCTATGCCACTGCTTATGCGGGGCATCAGTTTGGGAACTGGGCAGGACAGCTTGGAGACGGAAGGGCTATTCTAGCGGGAGAAATCATTAACGAGGTAGGCAAAAAGACTGAAATCCAATGGAAAGGAGCTGGTGCAACCCCATATTCCAGGCATGCTGACGGAAGAGCTGTACTAAGATCTTCTGTCCGCGAATACCTGATGAGTGAGGCCATGTACCATTTGGGTGTACCTACAACCAGAGCGCTAAGCCTGGCATTTACCGGAGAAGAGGTTATTCGTGATATCATGTATAACGGAAACCCACAGCTTGAAAAAGGAGCGGTGGTCATCAGAACAGCGGAAAGCTTTCTTCGCTTCGGACACTTTGAGCTGATGTCAGCGCAAAAAGAATACAAAACCCTCCAGCAACTCACAGATGTAGCCATTGAAAATTATTTTCCTGAGATCACTTCGTCAGGCAGCCAGAGATACAGGGATTTTTTTGAAAACGTCTGCATGCGCACCGCAAACCTGATGACCGAATGGTTCAGGGTAGGGTTTGTACACGGAGTTATGAATACAGATAATATGTCTGTTTTGGGATTGACTATTGACTATGGACCCTATTCCATGATGGATGAGTATGATCTGAACTTTACCCCTAATACAACTGATCTTCCCGGAAGACGATATGCCTTTGGAAAACAGGGACAGATCTCCCAATGGAATCTGTGGCAGCTTGCCAATGCCCTCTACCCTCTCATCAAAGATGAAAAATTCCTGGAAGACACTTTAAACCATTATGGCACCTATTTCTGGGAAGCTCACGATCAAATGCTTTGCAACAAGTTTGGATTGGACAAACTCCTGAAGGAGGATGAATCATTTTTTACCGGTTGGCAGGGTCTGATGCAGGAACTTCAACTTGATTATACCTTATTTTTCAACCGATTGGAAAACCTTGCACCTGAGATGGATCTTAAAGAACACTTTAAAGACGTTTCTTATTCTGTTTTAGATGAGGAAAAAACGGAAAAACTGCAGCACTTTGTGACCACCTATCAGGCACGTCTAAGTTTGAATACTATATCAAGGGAAGAATCATTAGACCTTATGAGAAAGACCAACCCTAAATTTATCCTGAGAAACTATTTGTTATATCAATGTATTGAGGAGATTGGTAATGGTAATAAAGAAATGCTGGAAAAACTAAATAGCGCTCTTCAAAATCCATATGAGGAACTGTATCCCGAGTTTTCAGTCAAAAGACCTTCGGACTATGACAACACTACGGGTTGTTCTACACTTTCATGTAGTTCTTAGTGAAAACACTAACAATCAGTACTTTTCATTACATTTTTATCAATATATTAAAAGTTTTCACTATTTTTAGAGAAATCTTTTAATATGAAAAAAATTATACTTTCTTTAAGTTTGCTTTGGGGAGCCACTGCGCATTCCCAAACTGTATTGCTCGATGAGGGCTTTGAATCGTACCCGAATTTTGCCATTTCAGGTTTGGGAAACTGGCTGACACTTGATTTAGACGGGGCAGGAACTTTCCATGGCGGCGGCCCTGTTGTAGGAGGAGTAACAGATCCTTCATGGACCCCCAACTGGCCAAACGCTTCTTCAGCCAAGGCCTTTCAGATTTTCAATCTTACAGCAAGCAACGCTACCAACAACTTGACTGTGACTCCTGGTGTAGATGAAGAAATAAGAGACTTCACCGCTCACGGTGGACAAAAGTTTGCCGGCGCATGGGCTGCATCTGCCCAATTGGGAACAATTGCCAACAATGACTGGCTGATTTCCCCGGCAGTAGCATTAAGCCCAAATACCAGTACGCTAACATTTTGGGTAAAAGCACTGTCTCCAGATTATGATGAAAACTATCGTATCGGAGTCTACGTAGGAAACGGAACTCCAACTTCTGGTGCCAACTTCACCATTATATCAGGAACAACACCGCTCACAGCGACTTATCCGGCATGGCAGCAGGTCACTTATAATCTGGACGCTTATGCGGGGCAATCCATCAGAATAGGATTCCATTACATGTCTGAAAACAAATATCTGTTCATGCTGGATGATGTGAAAATTACAACTACAGGGAATCTTGCGACGCATGAAACAGTAAAAGCAAACGCAAACACTTCCGTTTATCCCAATCCGACAAAAGGAGAAATCAATATAAAAACGGACAAAAAAATAAAAACAGCCACGCTTTCCGATATATCAGGTAAAGTTGTGACAAAAACAGGATCTGATAGAACAGACATTTCCTCACTTCAAAAAGGAACCTACATCATGCAGATCGAGTTCACTGACGGAACCACCACAACGGAAAAGATAATCAAACACTAATCCTGTTGACACAAACTTTTTTAAACCACCAATTTTGGTGGTTTTTATTTTATTTTTGCAAAAAATATGACACGTGTCTCTTATCAAAAATAAATTCATCCATTTTTTTAAACTGGTTTTTCCTTCCACTTTCACAGAGCTGGCCGTTTTTCTTTTTTTTATTACCTGCTATGGAGTTCTTGGATCGTATATCGCAGTCCATTACAGGATCATCTTTGACAGCAGGATTCCCTGGGACGCCTATTTCAGTTTTGACAACAAATCGATCCTGATGACCGGCGGAAGCTTTGAAAGGCACCCTTTATCATATTATTTTTTTAACTGGATCAGAGAGTTTGCATTGTTTATTTCAGGAGGAAAAACAGATGCCACCTTCCGACTTACCCTGGCCTGGCTCAGCAATATTGTCATTAGCCTGAATATGATCCAGGTTTTCAAATATCTCAAAAACATCATCAGGCTTCCGCTCTACTATTGTCTTTTTATTCTCCTGTTCTTCGGAATGTTCTCTACCAATATCATTCTTTCTTTCACTCCCGAGAATTTCACCTATACCCTATTTTTATTGACCCTGTACAATTATTATTCGGCAGTGAAGCTCAGAAAAGAAACCAAAATCCCTGCCCTTGCACTTTCTTTAGCAGGAATCACCATCGGCGGTCTCACCATCACCAATTTTGTAAAGGTTTTCATTCCTGTTCTTTTCGAAAAGAACCTTTTCAAAAACTGGCGAAATCTCGGAAATGCAGCTTTAAGAGTTTTGATCGCAACAGTATGCTACGTTTTGTTGTACCTGAACAGAATAGACTTCAAGTATGAGGCTGTTTTTTCCAAAACAAACCAACAATATGAAAAATTCTCCAACGTAGAATCTATGCCGACCTGGGATATGATCCTTTCATTTTTTTTCGGTGGTAATATTTTGTTTCCGGGTTTTATCATTTCAGATAAGCACAACATGAAAGGTTTTAATTTTAAAGGCCTGTATATGGAGCTGTATACCTCTCCGTTATCGTATATTTTTGTCTGCCTGATGATGGCTTTGATGATTTGGAGTTATTGTAAAAACTTCAAAAATAAATGGGTTCAGGTCATTACGCTTTCATTCCTGTTTGATATTGTTATTCACTGTGTTATGAGGTTCGGGCTTCATACATCCTATATCTATGGCGGCCATTTTGTTTTTGTCTATCCCCTTCTTACGGGATGGCTTTTTTACGCCTACCGATCATCACCTAAAACACTCTATGTACTGACGTTAACATTCAGCGTTCTTCTGATGTATCTGACCGCAAACAATGTCTTTCGAATGTCAGAATTCTTTGACTTCCTGAACAGCTATTATCAATAAAAAAGCCAGGAAATTCCCGGCTTTTGATCGTATGGTAAATCCTTTCTACTTGGCTTCTGAACAGAAAATTCTATATTGTACAGCCATTGCAGATTTAAAATATTCTCTTATTCTTGAAAGGTCACTGGCAGCACTTTGCTTAGTGAAATAACTTCCTGCAAGAATCTTATAATTCGGTCTCAGGGAAGCGTCAGTTTCCACTTTCAAATTCGGAAATCTTTTTCTGAAATAGGATTTCACTTCATTGGCTTCTTCATTACTTTTTACCGTAGTAATTTGAATTTTATATCCCAAAATTCTTGGGTTCTTTCTACAGATTTCTGCATTGGTAAGCTCTCTGTTGGGCACATAAATCTTGCCCGGTTTCGGAATCGTCCCAGTAGAAATTCCACTATCACCAGTGCTGTAATCTTTTGAAGAATTATTGACAGCAACTCTCGAACATTTGTCCTCTACTCCTGACAAAGCAGCATTGATTTTTGAATCCATAGTTATTATAAGCTCCGTTCCTGAAAGCGTATCTTTTTTAACAACCTGCTGTGCTTCAATATTATAAAAACCAAATAATGATAATATCGAAAATATTTTGATCAAATTTCTCATTTAAACTTGTTTCCGCAAATTTATACAAATTAAAAAACTATACCAAACCAGTTATTTAGAATCAATACAAATTAACCTTAAATGACATTTTCCCCTTTTTATATGCCGTTAAATTAGTGTTAAAAATATTATTTTTGCGGAATTGATATGTTCAATATTTTACTAACATAAGATAATTTAAATGATTAGTTGGAGAAAGCATTATAAAAAAACGTTGATTGCAATAGGTTTATTGTTATCAACCAGTGCTTCATTTTACGGGCAAGACGGCGATCCTAAAAACGGAGAGAAACTTTTCAAAGCGAATTGTAGTGCATGTCACGCGCTGGACAAACAGGTTATCGGACCACCATTAAAAGGGGTCGTAGAACGTGTAAAGACAGAAGGTGGTGTAGACAGAGATTGGCTTCATAAGTGGATCAAGGACAACAAAGCTCTAAGGGCTTCTGGGGATAAATACGCCAATGAGATTTTTGAGAAATACAATAAGACTGAAATGTTACAGTTTCCTAATCTTACAGAGAAGGACATAGATGACATTTTAGCTTTCACTACTAATCCTCCGGCTCCAGAACCGGAAAAAACTGCAGAAACAACTCCTGCTGAAGGAACTGCAAATGCTCCGGCAGACAAAACAACAACAAACATTGTCATCATTTCACTTTTAGCGATTGCTGGTTTATTGGTTTGGATTCTTGTTAAGCTAAGACAATTAGTGACACTTGGACAATCTGAAGACCTTGCAGGGCTTAACGCGACAAGAGTCCGTTCTTTCAGTGAAATCTATCAGAAATACCACTACATAGGAAAAGGATTGCTGGGAATTCTAGCTATTTTAGCAGCTTATGGAGTGTGGAACTGGATCATGTGGATCGGGGTTTACAAAGGCTATAAGCCAGAGCAGCCTATCTACTTCTCTCACAAAATTCACGCAGGAGAGCAAAAAATTGACTGTCAGCTATGTCACTCAAGTGCTAAATACGGGAAAGTATCTGAAATCCCTTCGATGAATGTTTGTATGAACTGTCACAGAACGATTTCCGAATACAACGGTAAATACCTTGAACCAGGAAAAGATAAAGCATTCTACGACGGAGAAATCCAGAAGATCTATGCTGCCACAGGTTGGGATGCTGATAAACAACAGTATACAGGAAAGACACAGCCAGTTGAATGGACAAGAATCCACAACATGCCAGACTTTGTATACTTCAACCACTCTCAGCACGTAGTAGCAGGTGAGCAAGCAATCATCAATTCTTTCAACAAAAAGAATCCTAACAACAAAATTGACGTTGTATGTAAGGCTTGTCACGGAAAAATTGATACCATGAATGTTGTTCAGATGGCTAACGACTTTACGATGGGATGGTGTATCGAATGTCACAGAACTACTGAAGTTGATATGAACAACGGTTATAATAAAGAGTACTTCAAGAATCTACATGACAAGTTGAAAAAACAATATCCTCAGGATGGAGGTAAGATCACTGTAGATGCGATTGGAGGTCTTGAGTGTGGTAAATGTCATTATTAATAACTAAAAAATTAGAAGTATAAATGGCTTCAAACAAAATACAATTCAGAAGTATTCATGAACTTAAAGATCCAGCTTTGAATAATAAGCTGGCTCAGAAAGAGTTTCAGGAAGAAATTCCGGTAGAAGATTTCCTTGGAGATGCTGAACAGAACGGATCTAGTACTTCAAGAAGAGATTTCTTAAAATTATTAGGTTTCTCAACTGCAGCAGTAACATTAGCTGCTTGTGAGGCTCCGGTAATCAAAACAATCCCTTATGTGGTAAAGCCGCATGATATTATTCCAGGGGTTCCAAATTATTACGCTTCAACATATTTTGACGGTTTCGATTTCGCCAGTGTTTTAGTAAAGACCCGTGAAGGAAGACCGATTAAAATTGATCCCAACCCGGTTGCAGGTGATTTAGGTAAAACCAATGCAAGAGCTCAGGCAAGTGTACTTTCTCTTTATGATAATGATAAAGTAAAGCAGCCTAAACTGGACGGGAAAGACGAAACTTTCGATAAAGTAGACAGTTTTGTGATCAAGGGTCTTGAAGAAGCGAAAGCGTCAGGTAAAAAGATTGTGCTTTTGTCACACTCTTTTGCTTCACCTACTTTCAAAAAGCTATTTGCAGAATTCAAAGCAAAATATCCTACAGCAGAGCTGGTAACCTATGATGCTTTCCCTTACGCTGCGGCATTAGATGCAGCTCAGGAAGTATTCGGACAGAGAGCATTGCCTGTTTATGATCTTAAAGGGTCTGAATTGGTAGTTTCTTTCCAGGCTGACTTCTTAGGAGATTATAACGCTTCAAGCTTAGAGACTTCTTATGCAGCAGCAAGAAAGCCAGGTCCAAACATGTTAAGACACATCCAGGTGGAGTCTAACATGTCATTGACCGGAGCTAACTCTGACTCAAGATACAGATTAAAGCCAAGTGCTGTAAACAAAACGTTAGTGGAAGTTTACAATGCAATCGTTGGTGGTGGTACTTCTGATAAGACTGCTGCTGAAATTGCGAACGAACTGAAAGCAAAAGGCAGCAAGGCTGTTGTATTAGCTGATGGTTCTAAAGGAGCGCAGGTTTTAGCACACTTAATCAACCAAAAATTAGGTTCAGTAGCTTTCACTGGTAAGGCGAACTTCCTTAAAGAATTTGATAAAGCAAGATTCCAGGAATTCTTAGGATGGGTAAATGCAGGTGAGGTTGGCGTATTGATCGCAAACAATGTAGACCCGATTTATTCTTACTATAAAGGCGAAGATTTCAAAAAATCTTTATCTAAAGTTCCTTATGTAGTGGCTGTTGCTGATAAGAAAAATGAAATGTACAAAGCAGCGAAGGCTGTAATTCCGGTTGCCAACTGGTTAGAGTCTTGGGGAGATATCGAACCACAGACAGGAGTATATTCATTGATGCAGCCTACCATCCAGAAAATCTACAAATCAAGACAGATTGAAGAATCTCTATTGGTTTGGAAGAATGGTAAAAATAATGCCGCTAACAATTACTACGATTATTTGAAAGCAAACTCAGCTTCTCTTTTAGGTGGTACTTCTTTTAACAAGGCATTATACAACGGTATCAATTCTTCTTCCAATGCTACAACATTGTCATATGCTGGCGGAAACGCTGCACAGGCACTTGCTGAACTAGGAAACTTTAAAGCTTCTGAATTGGAATTGGTATTATACACTAAGACGTCTATGGGAGACGGAACTCAGGCAAACAACCCTTGGTTGCAGGAATTACCGGATCCATTGACAAGAATGTCTTGGGATAACTACTTAACAATTTCTCCTAAAGATGCAGAGAAATTTGCGATTGATAACGACCTGAATGCGAGAATGCAGCTGGACGGTTCTATCGTAAATCTTACTGTAAACGGAGTAACAATAAAAGATGTTCCTGTATTTATTCAACCGGGTCAGGCAGAAGGATCTGTAGGTCTTGCGCTTGGTTATGGTAAGAAAAACTCAGGAGCGACTGCAGATACAGGAGTAAATGCTTACCCTCTGTTCGATGGTTCTAACTTAACTGTTTCAGGTGTTAAAATCGAGAAAACAGGAGAAGATCACGAATTTGCAGGTATCCAGCTTCAAAATACATTGATGGGTCGTTATGAAATCGCTAAAGAAGTTCCTTTAGCTGAGTTCATCAATGTACCTTTCGATGATGAGCACAAAGGATGGAACAAACCTTTGGAATACCACACGATCAGTGGAGCTCTTCCAGCAAGAAAAATTGACCTTTGGGACGCTTTTGATGATACAGACGGGCCTCACTTCAACTTATCTATCGACTTGAACTCTTGTACAGGTTGTGGAGCATGTGTAATTGCTTGTCAGGCAGAAAACAACGTTCCTGTAGTAGGTAAAGAAGAGGTAAGAATGTCTAGAGATATGTACTGGTTAAGAATTGACCGTTACTACTCTTCAAGACAAAAGGTAGAAGTATACGAAGGATTGAAAGAAGGAATGGCTGTACCTGAATTGTATGGTACTGCGTTTGGTGACGGAGGTGCATTGAACCACCCTGCAGACAATCCGGATGTAATCTTCCAGCCTGTAATGTGTCAGCACTGTAACCACGCTCCTTGTGAAACGGTATGTCCGGTAGCGGCTACTTCACACGGTAAGCAAGGTCAAAACCATATGGCTTACAACAGATGTATCGGTACAAGATATTGTGCAAACAACTGTCCGTACAAAGTAAGACGTTTCAACTGGTTTACGTATAACCTAAACGACAAGTTCGATTTCAACATGAACAACGATTTAGGAAGAATGGTACTTAACCCGGATGTAGTTGTAAGAACTAGAGGGGTAATGGAGAAATGTTCAATGTGTATCCAGGAGACTCAGGCTACTATTTTAGCCGCGAAGAGAGACAACAGAAAAGTAACAGATGCTGAGTTTAAAAACTCTTGTGCTTGTGCTGCTGCTTGTTCTACCGGAGCCATGACGTTCGGAGACATGAATGACAAAGAATCTGAAGTGAGAGACTTGTACTCCAGCAACAGAAGATATTATTTACTAGAGGAGATCGGAACAAAACCAAATGTGTTCTATCACACGAAAGTAAGAAACAGAGTAGAAAAATAAAGTTTAAATAATAAATAGGTAAAAAATGTCAGGACATTACGAAGCTCCGATAAGGGAACCTCTGATTATTGGTCACAAAACTTATCACGATATCACAGAAGATATTGCACGACCTATCGAAGAAAGAGCAGGTAAATTATGGTGGATCTCATTATATGCTGCCTTAGTTCTATTCATCTATGGATTCGGCTGTATCGCTTATACTATCGGAACAGGTATTGGAGCATGGGGGCTTAACAGAACTATTAACTGGGGTTGGGATATTACCAACTTCGTATGGTGGGTAGGTATCGGTCACGCCGGAACCCTAATCTCAGCAGTATTATTATTATTTAGACAGAGATGGAGAATGTCTGTAAACAGATCTGCAGAGGCGATGACGATCTTTGCGGTTGTACAGGCAGCAATCTTCCCTGTAATTCACATGGGTAGAGTTTGGGTAGGATACTGGGTATTCCCTTTACCAAACCAATTCGGTTCTCTTTGGGGGAACTTCAACTCTCCTCTACTTTGGGACGTATTTGCGATCTCTACGTATTTCTCAGTATCAACTGTATTCTGGTTCATGGGACTAATCCCTGACTTTGCAATGATCAGAGATAGAGCAAAAACTCCTTGGACTAAGAAAATTTATACTTTCCTTGCATTCGGTTGGGGTGGTAAAGCAAAACACTGGCAAAGATTCGAAGAACTTTCTTTGGTTCTTGCAGGTTTAGCTACTCCACTTGTATTCTCGGTACACACAACCGTATCTTTTGACTTCGCAACTTCAGTAATTAAAGGATGGCACTCTACGATCTATCCTCCTTACTTCGTAGCGGGAGCAATCTTCTCAGGATTTGCAATGGTACAAACCCTATTGTTAATTGCCAGAAAAGTTTGTCATCTGGAAGAGTATATTACCATGTATCATATCGAGATTATGAATATCGTAATCATCTTAACAGGTGGTATGGTAACTGTAGCTTATGCTACTGAATATTTTATCGGATGGTACTCAGGATCGAGATTTGAAGACTTTACATATCTTTCTCCAGGTGCTGCTGTTGGACCTTACTGGTGGGCTTTCTGGTCATTGATCATCTGTAACCTTGTTATTCCTGCTTCTTTCTGGTTCAAGAGATTGAGAACAAATATTATCTGGACGTTCATCGTTGCTTTGATTATCAACATCGGTATGTGGTTCGAGCGTTTTGATATTATCGTGATCAACCTTTCCAGAGACTATTTACCAGGATCATGGACAATGTTTAAGCCAACGATCATTGATGTGGGTGTATACTTAGGAACTATCGGATTCTTCTCTGTATTATTCTTATTATATGCAAGAACATTCCCTGTAATTGCACAGGCTGAATTAAAATCGATTTTGAAAATCTCAGGTGAAACTTATAAAGCAAAAGAAGGAGATGAGCACCACTAAAATTGTATACGGACTTTATGCTGATGACGACGATTTAATGAACGGCGTTAAAGCATTCAACGATAAAGGAATCAAAATAAACGAAGTCTATACTCCGTTTCCGGTTCACGGACTAGATAAAGCTTTAGGATTAAAGAAAACAAGAATTTCTGATGCTGCTTTTCTATATGCCCTTTATGGTGTTACTATCGGTGCTACTGTTACCTGGTATGTAATGAACCATGACTGGCCTCAGAATATCGGTGGTAAACCAGCTTTTGACTGGGGACACAACATGCCGGCATTCGTAGTTCCAATGTTCGAATTAATGGTATTCTGTGCTGCTCACATGATGTCTTTAACGTTCCTTGTTAGAAACAAAATGTACCCGGGAGCACCGGCTCAGAACCCGGATCCGAGAACTACTGATGATAAATTCTTAATGGAATTTGTAACTGAAGATGTAGAATCTGTAAAGCAGTTACTTATTGAAACTGGAGTTGAAGAAATAACTGTTAAAGATGCTTAAAATGAAAAAGAATGTATTAAAAATTACAGCAGTTTTAGGTTTAACAACAGTTTTACTTAACTCTTGCGGACCAAAAGAAAATACACCACTGGTTTATTTCCCGGACATGTATTTTCCTGTAGCTTACGATCCATTGATGAAAGCTCAGGATGCCTATTCAGATCATGAAAATGAAATTCCTGCTTTCGTTAAAAATAATGGAGCAACAGGTCTTTCTCCGGTAGAAGGGTCAGTTCCTCAGAACAAAGACGGAGTTTTCGAAGAAAGCTTGTTACCAAAGAATATGGATGAGTATAATGCAGGATATGATGCTTCAAAAAAAATTACTGCCTCGCCTTTAAATCCAGCCAATGCTGCTAAGGATATTGAAAGAGGAAAGTTCTTATTTGAGCGTACTTGTTCTGCTTGTCATGGTGTAGGTGGAGATGGACAGGGACCAATCGTACAAAGTGGAGCCTACTCTGGAGTTCCAAACTATGCAGATAGAGAAGTAACAGTAGGATCTGTTCATTATGTATTAACTAACGGTAGAAATGCCATGGGGTCTTATGCAGGACAATTGAACGCAGGAGACAGATGGAGAGTAGCAATGTATGTGATGAGTGCTTTCAAAAAAGGAGCAGCAGCACCGGCAGCAGCTACAGCGGCGGCACCAGCAACACCTGAAACGACTACCGAAACTAAAAAATAAGAAAAGAAATGTATAGTTTTTCACCAAAATTAAAATCAACTTCTATAATACTTCTTGTTGTAGGTTTAGTTCTGTTTGGTATTGGTTTCTTTATGAACAAAGGAATTTCTACTGAGAAAATAGAACAAATGATGGAGGCTGTTCATGCTTCTGGTCACGACGCTCCTACACACTCTAGTGAAATGGTTGGACCTCAGGATCACGCTGCTCACCTTGAGCACGCAACGATGCAGGTACACAACCAGCCGTTGGCATCGCTGCACTTTGTAGCTGTCTTTTTCTTTGGAGTAAGTTGTGCTGTACTGTTCTTCTACTGTATTCAGCACGCTGCACACGCAGGATGGCCAATTATCATTACAAGAGTAATGGAAGCTATTGCTTCTTATATCCCTTATGGTGGTGCAATCTTGATTATCATGATGATCTTGAATATCACTCACAATGGTCATTTGTTCCACTGGATGGACCCTGAACTGACGAATCCGGATTCTCCGCATTTTGATGTGATTCTATTCGAGAAGAAAAAATTCTTAAATATTCCTTTCTATGCCGTAAGAACTTTGATCTATGTGATCGGTGCTTCTTTCTTTGCATGGAAATTAAAAGCTCAATCTAAAAAAGTAGATGATACAAAATCTAAAGTAGAGTATCAAATGCTTTACAGATGGGCAGTAGGATATATCGCATTCTTCGGATTTGCTTCTGCTGCTTGGGCTTGGGACTGGTTGATGTCTATTGACCCTCACTGGTATTCTACAATGTATATCTGGTATTCAATGGTTAGCTGCCTTTCAAGTGGTATCGCTGTCATTATTCTATTAAGTGTTTATCTTAAGAAAAATGGTTTCCTACCACAGTTCAATGACAATCACTTACACGATTTAGGAGTATTCCTTTTCGCTACAAGTATGCTTTGGACCTATACATGGTTCGCTCAGTTCATGCTTTACTGGTATGCAAACGTTCCGGAAGAGGTAAATTATTTCTTCGGAAGATTCCAACATTATGGTACGACATTCTTACCAATGCTAATCATCAACTTCTTATTACCTTTATTGGTATTAGTAAGCAGCAGCATTAAGAGAAACTATAAAGTAGTGACTGTAATGGCAGTAGTTGTTATCTTGGGACACATCCTGGATTACTTCAACATGGTAATGCCTGGTACGGTAGGACCATACTGGAAAACTCCTGAAGTATTCTTATTGATCCTTGGAGCAATCTTATTTGTAGCTGGATTATTTATGTTTACTGTACTTTCGGCTTTATCAAAACTGAAGTTGATTCCTACAGGAAACCCATTCTTACATGAATCTGAAATTTATGAGTATCCTTTCTAGGACACTTGTAATTACATAAAATGATAAAAGACTGGTCGCTCTGCGATCAGTCTTTTTTTATGCTGAACTACCATATCCTTCTTTAGGAATACATAATATTATATTCGAAAAAATCAAAAAAGTTAAAGTTCTTTTCAGGTTCAATGAAATACACTTCAGTATGCTGAAACCTAATCGGATTATTTTTCATATTTTTTTTTATCCTGAAGGCAACATCAGCAATGAAAATGATATGGAAAAAGTAAAATTCCGTACTAATCTGGGGACGATACCCTACCCAACTGGCAGGAGCCATCCTTCCAAATAGGCAAACCAACTTCAGCAACTTTTTCAGGGATGATGGCCAAGAAAAACAAAACAAAAAATAAAATCCGCTATTAATAAAGGTTTTATTAAATTTGCAACAAACCAAATAAAAATGAAAAAGTTTTCTTTTCTACTTGTTTTCAGTCTCTTGCTTTTTACAGCATGCAAGAAAGACCATGTAGATGCTACGAATACTAAAACGCTGCAGTCAAGTATCAATGATATGACCTCCAGCCTTCCAACCATTAAGCAAATAAAGTTTAATGAAGCACTGTATATCCTTAAAACATTTGGTGTAGAAGCTGACGGTGACATTAATGAGCTGAAAGCCCTTGGAAAACTGATCAACGGAAAAAAAGTTCCGGAAATCATGACCCTGGCTGACGAAGTAGCACAGAAAAACGGTATAGAATGGGCCAGTACAGCCCCACCATCATTAGGAGAAATGAATATCTTCGGCGATGATAAAGCTAAAGAAAGTGATCCTAACGATGTAAAAGCAGGCTCACTAACCCTCGTGACCAGACCTACTGGTGATGACGGAAGCGGAGCACCCACAGCCATCCAGATTGTACCAAGACTTGTAGATGCAGCCGGAAACCCGGTTTCGTTCACAGGAGCTGGTCTGGAGACAACTCTTGAAGTTTACAGTAATGGTGTAAGACTATCCACAGCTAAAAACTTAATGCAGGATAATAACTTTAAAGGATTTAATTTAAAATTTTCGTCCATTCCTGCTTCAAAAGTCGTGGATAATAAAATTGATATCACCGTTTCAGTAAAAACAACAGCCAAAACATTCAAAATGTCTAAAATCGGACTTGATGTGAACGCTGCGGCTCTGAAGGTTCCTGCAGTTCCTAAAACAGATACAGCTGCCGTACCACAACAGCCAAGTGCGGTTATAGATCCGAACAACCCAACAGCAACGCCTGTACCTGGTACGGATCCGGGAACAGTTACACCGGCTACTCCGGCAGCACCAAAGCAACCTACAGCTGATCCTAAAAATACAGTAAGCAAATTTTTGAACAGTGTAAGCTCTCAAAATTTAAAAGCAGCTTATGATACCTCCAACAATCCAAGCTGGGGGAGCTATGAATCTTTCTCAAATCCTATATCAGGTTTTGGATCGGTGAAAAATGTAAGTGTAAAAAATATTACCACAAGTGCTGCTAATGCAAATGGTGCCAGTGTAAACGCTACGTATGATGTGACCGATAAAAACGGTAAGACCACGTCATTAAAAGTAACTTTCGGACTTAAAAATGTAAACGGAGACTGGAAAATTTCCAGCTATAAAATAAATCCATAAATGGCTTCATCAGAACTGATCAAAAAATTAAACGAAACAATTGAAAATGTCCCGGACTTTCCGATCCCCGGAATACAGTTTAAGGATATTTCCCCGATATTTCTAAACCCGAAGCTCTACGAAGATGTTATTGCAGAACTTGCTGCCTTCAGCAAAGGAAAAATAGATGCGGTATGCGGGATAGAAAGCCGCGGATATTTGTTCGGAATTGCGATCGCGGTAGCGCTGGAAGTTCCATTCATCCTAATCAGAAAACAGGGAAAACTTCCACCACCGGTTATTTCTGAAAAATACGACCTTGAATATGGAAGTGCAGAAATAGAAACCCGTGAGGGACAGATCAAAAAAGGACAGAGAATTCTAATCCATGATGATCTTCTGGCGACCGGAGGAACTACAGAAGCAGCGGCCAAGCTGATAGAAAAGCAGGGAGCTACCGTTTCCCAATTCAGCTTTCTGATCGGTCTGAAAGATCTTAAAGGAGAGGAGAAGCTGAAAAGATTCGGCGCAGAGGTCTATCACATTCTGGAATATTAACCCTATCAATAAACAGGCTTCGGCTCTGCTTACCATGGCCGTCATCACATGAAAGGGTCATAATGAGCGGAGCTGAAGCTTTTTTACGATCAGAAAATGCAGATTAATAACATTTACATAATAATACTGACAAAGTATTTTGTAAATCTCTCAGAAACAATTAAATTTGCATTTCAATTTTTAAAAACTTATGGCAAAATTGGGAAAGAGTGCTCAGAAAGAGCAAGAAGGCAAAGAAACAGTTGAGTTCTTTAAAGACCTTGACAGAGAGGCTTTAAACACTGAGAGATTTCTTGAAAAATATTCAAAACCTTTAGGAATTGTATTCGGGGTTTTAGTTTTGGGAGTTTTAGGATTTTTCGCTTACAAGCAGTTTGTAGTAGCTCCTAAAAATGCCGAAGCAGTAAAAAGTTTCCTTTCTGCTCAGAAAAACCTTACGGAAGGTAAAGATAAAGAGGCTTTAGGTGGGAAATCTGCAGCAAATCCAGGTTTTGTAGGAACATACAACGAGTATTCTTCTACAAAAATCGGTAAGCTTTCTTCTTATAATGCCGGTTTATTGAAATTCAAAGAAGGAAAATTCCAGGAAGCTTATGATCTTCTAGATCAATTCTCTTCTGACAATAAAACGCTGATGGCTATGAAATATGGTGCTATGGCTGATGCGAAGTCAGGACTCAACAAAAATGACGAGGCTTTAGCTTTATTAGATAAAGCAGCAACAGCTTCTGATGACCCTTACACCACATACTTTTTCACAAGAAAAGCAGGTATCGTAGCATTAGGCTTAAAGAAAAATGCAGATGCTAAAAAATACTTCTCTGCAATTGACGAGAAATATCAGGACTACGACAACGGAATGTCTGATTCTTATATTGAAATGACTAAATATTACTAAAAAATGGCAACAGTTAATCTTTCCGATTACAAGCCACTTCATATAACCAATGCCGAAGATTTTTCTATCGGCATTGTTTTTTCTGAGTGGAATGATTTTGTAACATACAATCTTCGTGATGCAGCTTTGGAAATCCTTGAGAAAGAAGGAGTAAAGCCTGAAAATATTAAACTTTTTCCTGTTCCGGGAGCTTTTGAGCTGAACTATGCCAGTATGCAGCTTTGTAAAGAACGAAAATATGATGCAGTAATATCTATCGGATGCGTCATCCGTGGAGAGACTCCTCATTTTGATTATGTATGTTCAGCTGTCGCGCAAGGAATCAAAGACTGCAATATCATGACAGACACTCCTACTATTTTCTGTGTACTGACAGATGATACCAAAGAGCAATCTATCGCCAGAAGCGGTGGTGATCTTGGTAATAAGGGAGTGGAGGCCGCCGTTACCGCTTTAAGGATGATTGATTTCAAAAAGAAGCTGTCCGATAAAAAGGGAAATATCGGCTTTGGCCACTCTTAGTGTCTTACATGACATGACCAGCATACAGAGACTTTCCGTTGGAGAAAGTCTCTTTTTTTATGCTCATTAGTCATCTTTCGTGCTTTATCATAAGAAGCATTATAGCCCTGTACAATCTATCACTTCATTCCAAAAAGCTTTATTTTAGCTTAAAAAATCCTTAAAATCTACTCAATATTTTATTATGTTTTGACTTTTTCTGCCAAAAGTTGCCTACAAAAACTATCTTTGTGAAATTCATATTGATAGTCATTTATGTTTTTAAAGAAAATTAAACCCTTCCTCTATTTAGGAATCTTCTATCTTATTGTTTCTCTGATAATAAGGACCGTATTCTTTTTTCATCCCATTACAACAGCCACGTTTGGACTTTTCGAAGTCATTAAGGTACTGTTCATAGGACTTGTCAATGATATTTTTGTTTTCATCCTCGCCAGTTCTATTCTTGCGCTTTACTTTTTATTTCTCTGCAATTCAAAATATAAAAAACCTTACGGCTATATTATTTTCGGGGCATTAGTACTGCTCTTTCTATATATCTGGCTTATTCCGAATAATATATTCAAGCAGTACGGAGGTTCTGTCACAGAAATCGCGCTCTCCTTTGTAGGAATAAAAACGTTCCTGTTCGGACTGATGCTTTTTCTTCCAACGCAAAGAACCAGAATACGAAATGGCCTGTATTTTTTCACCCTGTTCTTGTACGTGCTTCTGATCATCTTCAACGGAGTAAGTGAGTATTTCTTTTACAATGAGTTTGGGGTCCGTTATAACTTTATCGCAGTAGATTACCTGATCTATACCAACGAGGTAATTGGAAATATTATGGAAAGCTACCCGGTAGTTCCTCTATTCTCTGCTATAATGATTGTTACGCTTACCATTACCTGGTTTATCTATAAAAAAACAAAAGACCAATTACTGGAGTTGCCCAATTTTAAACAGAAAATGGTTCTTCTGGGAACGTTCATGGTTCTGTGTGCACTCAGCCTGCTGGCTATCCCTTCACTGATGCAGATCAAATCAGATAATGTATTTGCAGATGAAATTGAAGCCAACGGGATTCCAAAATTTTACTGGGCCTTTACCCATAATGAACTGGATTACTTCCAGTTTTATTCACAGCTCAATCAGCAACAGGCAGAGAAAAACTTCCTGAGCCAGTATCCGGAGCCTGCCCTGTCCAGAAATGTCCTGGCAGCACAGCCTGAAGAAAAGAAAAATGTAGTCCTTATCTCCATAGAAAGCCTTTCGGCCGACTTTATGGAACAGTATGGGAATACTCAAAAAATAACTCCGTTTCTGGATAGTCTTGCACAGAAATCTCTGATGTTTACCAATCTGTATGCTACAGGTAACAGGACGGTACGCGGGCTGGAGGCTTTAACCCTTTGTATTCCTCCTACAGCCGGAGAAAGTATTATCAAGAGAAACGACAATAAAAATAAGTTTACCACAGGAAATGTATTCAAATCCAAAGGTTACGATGTCAAATTTTTATATGGCGGATACAGCTACTTCGACAATATGCAGGATTTCTTTGGTGGAAACGGCTATGATATCGTCGACAGAAACAACTTTAAACCAGAAGAAATAACCTTTGCCAATGTTTGGGGAGTTTCAGATGAAGATATGGCCAGAAAAGCCATTCAGGTTATGAACGCTGAAGCAAAATCAGGAAAGCCTTTCTTTAACCACTGGATGACTGTTTCCAATCACAGACCCTTTACCTATCCGGATGGAAGAATCGATATTCCGGGAACAGCTAAATCCCGTGAAGGCGGCGTAAAGTACACCGATTATTCCTTACAACTGTTTTTTGAAATGGCTAAAAAGCAGGAGTGGTATAAAAATACGGTATTCGTCATCATTGCAGACCATTGTGCATCAAGTGCAGGAAAGACTGAACTTCCAATGGATAAATACAGAATCCCTGCTATGATCTTCTCAGAAGGATTTATTCAGCCTCAGAAATTTGATGCGCTGATGTCTCAGATCGATGTGATGCCTACCCTTTTCGGACTTTTAAACTTTAGTTACCAGTCTAAATTTTTAGGTCAGGACGTTTTCAAAAAAGAATTCCAGCCGAAGGCCTACATTGCGACCTATCAGGATCTGGGATTTGTAAAGGACGGACGCCTTACCATCATTTCCCCTGTGAAAAAGGTAAAGCAGTATTCTTTAGAATTGGAAAAAAGTGAGCTGGCTCCGGAGTTTAAACTTTACTATAACGAAAAGCTTTTGAAAAATAAAGATCAGAAACTCGTAGATGAGGCCATTTCAGCCTATCAGTCAACGTCTTATTGGCTGAAGACCAATCAACTTAACCGATAATCTGGATGCTTCACAGCACAACATATTCATTTTTAAATAAGAGGATTCCTTACATCCTCTTATTTTGTTTTTCAGCAGTAACCACACAAAAGCTCACGATCGCCAATAATGCTGCAACACTTACATTTAGAGCAGGACAAAACCAAACGTCGATCAATGGCCACAACAAAGACTATTACAAAGAAGTTTAAGGGAAAAGTTCGGCAATCAATAAATTAAGAGGTCGACAATAACTTAATAAATTATTGTAAGCATTAATTTTATAAATTTACGACACAAAAGATATTGTTATGAAATGGACAGACGACAGAGGCGGAAACGTTGATGACCGCCGTGGTTCCGGAGGTGGCGGAGGCGGTATGATCGTAGGCGGCGGACTCGGAACTTTAATTATTGCTGCAATTGTTTTCTTTTTGGGAGGCGATCCTTCGGGCATATTGAATTCCGGAAGTGTACAGCAATCCGGCAATACAGGCCAGAGAAGGGAGCTAACAGCCGAAGAGAAACAAATAGGACAAATGGTCGATATGATGGCCAAATGGAACATCCTGACCTGGGATCAGATTTTTAAAGAAAACGGCATGGCTTATCAGGCTCCTGAGGTTGTCCTTTTTGAAAATACCACAAATTCTGCCTGTGGAACGGCACAAGCTGCTATGGGGCCTTTCTATTGCCCTGCAGATCAAAAAGTGTATATGGACATGAGCTTCTTCGGAGATCTTCAGCAAAGATTTGGAGCAAAAGTTACAGAATTTACCGTAGCTTATGTCCTTGCCCATGAGGTAGGGCACCACGTACAAACCCTGCTGGGAACTACACAGAAAGTAGATGCCTTGAGAAGAAGCGGAAGATATTCGGAAGCTGACATGAACAGGGTGTCGGTCGCTACAGAGCTTCAGGCTGATTTTTACGCCGGGGTCTGGGCTAAAAAAAATGACGACTCCAGAAAGATTCTTGAACCCGGAGACATTCAGTCTGCCATAGATGCTGCTCAGGCTGTGGGAGATGACAATATCCAGAAAAGATCACAGGGATACGTCAATCAGGAAAGTTTTACCCATGGAACTTCAGCCCAGCGTAAAGAATGGTTTATGAAAGGCTACAATACCGGAGACATCAGGCAAGGTGATACTTTTAACCAGCTTTTGAAATAATCTCTTCTATTAAAGCATTTAATAAAAAACCTAACAGGTTATGAAAACCTATTAGGCTTGGATAGCTAATTTCATATAAAATTATACAATGCGGCCCCGTTTGAGGCCGCATTTTTATTTATTGCAATTCGATAGGATTAGAATTTTTCCTGGTCTCCTCTTTTGTTCTTTCTTCCATTCTCTTTCTCATTTCGGCAGGGTTTTGATTTCCACCTTTACCAGATCCTCTTGCACTTACCCGCATGGGAGCCGTTATTCCGGAACCGCCACCTTGATTCATAAATGACATCGGATCTGTTTTGAATTTCTGTTGCTGTTTAACAAAATCTGTTCTTTTGACTTTCAGTGTATTTCCAAACCGGTTCAAAGCCGGAAACTCAGCAATCTTATAATTCTTCATCAGATCAAAAGAATAATCACTTTTATCATCTTCCACTTTTACAATCAGTCCCGGAAGTCCACCAAACTTGTAAGGTCCATCCTGATAAGGCAGATCTGTAGTAAACCATGCCGTCCATTTTCTTCCACCAAAATCCGTTTCTGCCTTCTGAACCTTATACTCTCCAATTTTTGTTGTTTCTGAAGAAATTTTCCAGGTCAGAGGTCTGTCTTCTTCGTACGAATACTGATCACGACCTATTCTGTCTTTAAAATAAGTTTTCTGGCTGATTTTATCTTTCTCTACCGAGTAGCTGATATTGGTTTTCAGGTTTTCCATCTGGTCCCTGTTCATACTGCCTCTTCCGCCACCGCCCTGAAAAGCTTTCTGCATAATGGAATCCCTTTTGATCCTGTTTTCGGAGTAGAAAAAAGATTTTTCTGCAGAAATGTCCAAATAGGCATTTTCAGTTTTTATTTCTGTTTTATTTTCTGCATCCGGCTTCATTGTTACCTGGTACACAAACCTGTTGGTTTGCGCCGAAAAGTGCTGTACGAACAGCGCCAGAGCAATAATACCTAATCTTTTCATTTTCGAATCTATTTATGTTTTGGATTTCAAAAGATTACCAAGGTTAAAGCTATCAATAATAAAAATCGATAAAATAAAAATGCTGATTTTTATATCCTGATTTTTGTTCGTATTTTTGCATCATTAAATCATTCTAAATAAATACAATGATAAAAGTATCAGACTATGCAAAGGAAAAAGCCATTCAGTTAATGACTGAAGATGGTTTTAACCCTGCTGAAGATTATATAAGAGTGGGGGTAAAAAGCGGCGGATGCTCTGGTTTAGAGTATGTTTTAAAGTTTGACAACCAAAAAACAGACACAGATCAGATTTTTGAGGATAATGACATTAAAATTATTATTGATAAAAAATCCATCCTTTATTTAGCAGGAACAACTCTTGAGTATTCAGGAGGCTTGAACGGAAAAGGGTTTGTTTTTAACAACCCGAATGCATCCAGAACATGTGGATGCGGGGAATCATTTAGTCTTTAGAGAAAAGACATAAGATACTAGGTATCAGCTCTCAGATACAAGTCTGAGCTGAATCTAAAATCTGAAATCTAAAAAATAATAATGAGTAAATATACTGAAGACGATTTAAGGGTCGATCTAGAAAATAAAAAATATGAATTCGGTTGGGAAACGAAGATTGATTATGAAGACTTTCCAATTGGATTAAATGAGGATATCGTCCGCGCAATCTCTGCTAAAAAAGAAGAGCCTGAATGGATGACTGAATGGCGTCTGGAGTCTTTCAAAATCTGGCAAAAAATGGTGGAACCTACCTGGGCGAACATCAAATATGAAAAGCCCGATTTTCAGGCTATCCGCTATTATGCTGCTCCAAAAGCAAAACCAGAACTGGAAAGCCTTGATCAGGTAGATCCCGAATTATTGAAGACTTTTGAAAAGCTAGGGATTAATATCGAGGAGCAAAAGAGACTCTCAGGAGTTGCTGTAGATATCGTTATAGACTCAGTTTCTGTGAAAACTACTTTCCAGGATACACTGGCAGAAAAAGGAATTATTTTCTGTTCTATTTCTGAAGCGATCAAAAACCACCCAGAGTTGGTAAGAAAACATCTGGGAAAAGTAGTTCCGCGAGGTGATAATTTCTATGCAGCGTTGAATTCCGCGGTATTTTCGGACGGAAGTTTCTGCTATATTCCTAAAGGCGTAAGATGCCCGATGGAGCTATCAACCTATTTCCGTATCAACCAGGCAGGTACAGGGCAATTCGAGAGAACGCTTGTAATTGCAGACGAAGGAAGCTATGTTTCTTACCTTGAAGGATGTACAGCGCCTTCCAGAGATGAAAACCAACTTCACGCCGCAGTCGTTGAACTTATAGCTTTAGATAATGCTGAAATTAAATATTCAACCGTTCAGAACTGGTATCCGGGTAATGAAGAAGGAAAAGGTGGGGTATTTAACTTTGTAACGAAAAGAGGACTTTGCGAAAGAAATGCAAAGATCTCCTGGACGCAGGTGGAAACCGGATCAGCAGTAACATGGAAATATCCGTCTTGCATCCTTAAAGGGGACAATGCCATCGGAGAGTTCTACTCTATTGCCGTAACCAACAATCACCAATATGCAGATACCGGTACTAAAATGATTCACATTGGGAAAAATACCAAATCAACGATCATTTCAAAAGGTATTTCTGCAGGGAAATCTCAAAATTCATACAGAGGACTGGTAAAAGTGATGCCGTCTGCCAAAGGGGCAAGAAACTTTTCCCAGTGTGACTCATTACTGATGGGTAACGAATGTGGAGCCCACACCTTCCCATACATTGAGATTAAAGATTCTTCGGCTCAGCTGGAGCACGAAGCGACCACCTCAAAGATTGGTGAAGATCAGATCTTCTATTGTAACCAGAGAGGAATTGACACAGAAAGAGCCATCGCTCTGATCGTAAACGGTTTCAGTAAGGAAGTTTTAAATAAGCTTCCAATGGAGTTTGCTATTGAAGCTCAGAAACTTTTGGAAATCTCATTAGAAGGTTCGGTAGGATAAAAAAGATGATCGCTACAGAAAGATTAATTTTGAGAAAACCTACTGAAGAAGACTTTGAAAGGTTCTTTGAAATTAATCATGATCCTCAAACCAACATTCATAATCCAGGCGGACCCATGAGTTTTGAAAAAGCAGAAGGCACATTTGCCAGAATGCTTGATCATTGGGAAGCGCATAATTTTGGAAGCTGGGTAATTGTTGAAAAGGATAGTCCGGAGAATACCATCGGTTTTGGAGGACTTAGCTATAAACTCTACGGAGAAGAAGAAAAATTGAATTTAGGGTATCGTTTTGCTTCCGAGGCATGGGGGAAGGGATACGCCACAGAATTCACAAAGAAAACTATAGAGATTGGGTTTAATGAAGGCAATAGAGAAGATATATTCGCCATTGTCCGTCCCAGCAATATAGCTTCTGTTAAAGTTTTGGAAAAGGCAGGTATGATACCAATCGGGACGCTTGATGATGTCCCTGGTCAACCTGAAAGTTTAGTATATAGAATTCAAAAATAATTTGTTTAAGCAAATAAAATGTTAGAAATTAAAAACCTTCACGCCAAAATTGAAGATGGCGCAGAAATATTAAAAGGGATTAATCTTGAAATAAAGCCGGGCGAAGTTCATGCGATCATGGGGCCGAACGGAGCCGGAAAATCTACTCTTTCCTCTGTAATTGCAGGAAAAGAGGATTATGAAGTGACTGATGGAAACATCCTTTTCCAGGGAGAAGACATCATTGAAGATGCTCCGGAAGAAAGAGCTCATAAAGGGATTTTCCTTTCTTTCCAGTATCCGGTCGAAATTCCGGGAGTTTCAGTAACCAACTTTATCAAAGCTGCTTTAAACGAAACAAGAAAAGCAAACGGATTGGAAGAAATGCCGGCCAAAGAAATGCTTGCTTTAATCCGCGAAAAATCTGAAAAGCTGGGAATCAAAAAAGACTTCCTTTCAAGATCACTGAACGAGGGATTCTCAGGAGGTGAAAAGAAAAGAAACGAAATATTCCAGATGATGATGCTTAATCCTAAACTTGCGATTCTTGATGAAACGGATTCAGGATTAGATATCGATGCTTTAAGAATTGTAGCAGACGGTGTAAACCAATTTAAAAATGAAGGAAATGCAGTTCTTCTGATTACTCACTATCAGAGATTGCTTAACTATATTCAACCTGACTTTGTTCACGTTCTGGCCAATGGAAAAATCATCAAAACAGGTGATAAGTCTTTAGCCCTGGAACTTGAAGAAAAAGGATACGATTGGCTTCTTAACTAAGAACGGAATCGATTGTTTCAGAGATTTTCGCTGGCATCTGAATAAAGAACAGTATAATGAAGAATCTCTAATATTTAAAATTGGATTCCCTTTTTCTTGGAATAACAATATTTTAGTTCAAATAAAAAGAAAAAATGGTGCAAACCACAGATATACCAGTAATGGCATTAAAAGAACAAATTATAGAGAACCATAACGAATTTTTGGAGAGTCTTCGTCACAGATTTCTGGATGATGATCGAAAAGCAGCGCTTCAGAAGTTTGAAAACATTGGTTTTCCTACAAAAAAAGACGAAGAGTACAAGTATACCAATCTGAAGGAGATCACGGAAAAAGACTACAACTTCTTTCCGAAAGAGCATCATAATATCACCAAAGAACAGTTTGACCAACTGCACTTAGGAGAAGAGAATTTTGACTGGATCGTTTTCGTAAACGGTAAACTTCATAAAGAACTTTCAAAAGTTTCTATTGAAAATGTAGAGTTCCTTTCATTTAATTATGCATTGAATGATGAGAAACATAAAGAAGTTTTTGAAAAGTATTTCAATACCATTGCTTCCAAAGACTTAGCTTTTACCAATCTTAACCTTGCGTACTGCAAATATGGATTCTTTCTGAAAGTTCCTAAAAATGTGGTCATTGAAAAGCCAATTCACGTATTCTACATTTCTCAGAATCAGGAAGAAAACACATTCTATAATACAAGAAATCTATTAATCGTAGAAGAAGGAGCAAAAGTAGAGGTCATCGAAAGTCACCATAATTTTGACAGCACCTATGTACTGACGAACTCGGTGACAGAGATCTTCACCTACCCGAATGCAAAAGCAGACTGGCATAAGCTTCAGAACGACAACAATACGTCTTACCTTGTTGATCACACCTTTGCAAAACAGGAGAAAGACAGCTTAACGACTGTCAACACCTTCTCCTTTGGGGGTAAACTGATAAGAAACAACCTGGATTTCATTCAGAACGGATCGAATATCAATTCGTTCATGAACGGAATTACGATTATTGGAAAAGATCAGTTGGTAGACCACCATACGGCAGTTCATCACAATTTCCCGAACTGTGAAAGTTACCAGAATTACAAAGGAATCTTTGATGGTAATGCTCACGGCGTTTTCAACGGAAAGGTATTTGTAGATAAAATCGCTCAGAAAACCAATGCTTACCAGCAAAACAATAATGTATTGCTAAGCGAAGGTGCAAGCATCGATACAAAGCCACAGCTGGAAATCTTTGCAGATGATGTAAAGTGTTCACACGGATGTACTGTAGGTCAGCTTAATGAGGATGCCCTGTTCTACCTTAGAGCAAGGGGAATTTCTAAAAAAGAAGCCCAGGCATTGCTTCTATATGCTTTTGCTAACGATGCCATGCAGAATATTGACATTGAGCCCCTGAAAGAAAAAATTTCAAAGCTTTTGGCAGAAAAATTAGAAGTTGATATAGATTTTTAAGACTTATATATTTGATAAATAAAAAAGCACTTCCGTTTGTGAAGTGCTTTTTTATTATATAGTAAGTATGGATTATTTCTTTAACCAGCTTTGATTATCTTTATTTTCAGAACGTTTTTTACCATTGTCTATATTATAGGCTAAACCTACTCCTAATGTCTGTTTCAACTGTGTTTTTCTGATCTGGTTGTGATCATACAACAAATCAAGAGTCACATTGGTAGAAATATACTTATTGATCTTCATATTCAGTATCCCGCTATATCCCAGCACCAGTCTATCAGGATGATCAAGATAATTTGAGAATACAGAAGCAGTGTTCAGAAGACTGATATTGTCCATAATCTTCAGTTTATACATTGCCGTTCCCAGGAAACCGAACTGGAAGAGAGAAGAATCGCCATCATTTTTCAACCCGTAAGTACCGGCTTTCTGAAGTTCTTTATCCAATACGAAGGTCCATCTTGCATTGGCCGGACGCAATGTCACCGTAAAATCGTCATTGGGACGGTACGTAACCCCTGCCCCAAGGTTCAGATATCCCGGTGCGAAGAAATTGGAAATCTTTTTAGCATCAGGATTATTGCCATCCTCATATCCCGGTGCAAACTGGGTTTGCAAGCCTGCTCCTGCTGAGATATACCAGTTTTTGGCAAATTCTCTACCGTAGTTCGTAGAAAGGTTGATAACATCCTGGGTTTTTCGTACTCCTGTTCCCTGAGTATTGTTTTGTCCGTATCCTAAAATGATAATGTTTTCCCAAAGGTTTTTGCCTTTTTCATACGTAAGGTTATAATTAACTCCAGCAAGCCATCCCACGTTGTTGGCTCCTCCCCCTACCCAGTTTGAAAAGGCAGCCTGATTAAGCATTAGTGTGTTTTGTCCCTGGATAGACCAGGCTTTTACAGTATCTGCTGCAGGAGCGTCTGCTTTAGCTTCCTGAGCCATTGCTGCTACTCCAAAAGAAAGGGAAGCAGCCAATAAAAATTTTTTCATAATTAACGATTTGCTGCAAATTTATAAAATAATAATTCACCCTTATATAAAATTCACTTTAAAATGAATTTAACACATTGCAATTATCAAGCTAAACGCCTGATAGAAAGTATTTTAAATCAACAACTCATAACTCTCAAACTTAAAACAGTGCTGAGCTCACAGATAAAAAACCGCAGGAGATTAGAAGCTGGAAGTCACAGGTGATGACTTAAATGTAGTGTTAAAGATTGATACAGTACTAAAGATACTTCGTTTGTTTTCCTACCATGCCAACTTTCCTTTTTCGGTACCCTATCCGATAGAAAAAAAAAGTACCTCATTACTGAAGTACTTTTTCTTTTCATATTTTAAGATTATTTCTTAATCCACCACTGACTGTCCTTACGGTCTGAGCGTTTTACTCCGTTATCAAGCGTATAAGCGAACCCAATTCCGAGTGTTTGCTTCAGCTGGGTCTTCTCGATCTGGTTGTGATCATATAACAGATCCAGCGTTATATTCGAAGATATATATTTGTTAACTTTCAGATTAAGAATAGCCCCATAAGCCAGGACGAGCCTGTCCGGACGGTCAAGATAATTAGAAAAGACAGAAGCCGTGTTGGTCAAATGAATGTCTTCCATTATCTTCAGTTTATAAATGGCTGTTCCCAGGAAACCGAACTGCAAAAGTGAAGTATCTCCATCGTTTTTCAATCCATAACTGCCAGCCATTTGAAGGTCCTTATCCATTACAAAGGTCCATCTGGCGTTGGTAGGACGTAACGTAACGGTTAAATCATCATTAGGTCTGTAGGTAATACCAATACCCACGTTCACATATCCGGGCGCCATAAAATTTGAAATTTTCTTAGCTTTAGGATTATTTCCATCTTCATATCCCGGAGCAAACTGTGACTGAAGGCCGGCTCCTAAAGAAAAATACCAGCTTTTGGAGAACTTCCTTCCATAGTTGGTAGAAAGATTTATCATATCCTGGGTTTTTCTTACCCCCAATCCTTTTGTATCATTCTGTCCATATCCGAGGATAATAATATTCTCCCATAGATCATTATCTTTTTCATAGGTGATATTATAATTGATACCGGCAAGCCATCCTACATTGTTTGCTCCTCCTCCTACCCAGTTTGAAAAGGCAGCCTGATTAATCATTAAAGTGTTTTTTCCCAACACTGACCAGTATTTTACCGTGTCCACCACTGCGGAATCTTTTTTCAATTCTTCTTGTGCACTCGCATAAATCCCCATAAAAATGGAAAGAATCAATAAAAACTTCTTCATTACTATAAATAATTTTCAATGCAAAAATATTAATATAATTTTTTTTAATAGGTACATTTTACATGAAAAGCCGCTGCCTTTTATATTTAATCTACCTAACAGCTAGTAATTCAGTAAAATCAGTGCCAAAAAACATAGATGAAAAATAAAATTGATACCTTTTGTCTTAAAATCAATACAGTAGCGGAATTTCATCGACAAATTTTCCGAAATTTATTATTGGCTTTTGATTTGACGTACAACCTCCATGTTTAAAAATGTAATTTCCAAAAGAGCGATGATATACCCTTTGCTGATGCTTTCTGCAATGTGGTTCGGATATTTTTTACAGATGCAAGGCTTTTTTGGAAGTTGCTTTGGAGCCATTATTCCCCTGTTGCCGGAAGGATTGCTGGGGGTGATCACCTCTCCTCTTCTGCATGGGAATATAGATCATATTATAGGAAATTCTATACCGATGGCCGCTCTGATGTTTTTGCTGTATCAGTTCTATCCTGTAGTGGCCAACAAAGTCTTTGTTACCGGTTGGCTGGCAACAGGCCTTTTGGTTTGGCTGCTTCCTCCTATTGATATTCTCACCGGTGATTATCTGTACACCTGTACAATCGGGGCCAGTGGTGTGGTATATGTTCTTGCCTTTTTCCTTTTCTTCAGCGGTGTATTCAAATGGCATATGAAGCTCCTTACCATTTCAATGCTTGTTGTACTGTACTATGGGAGTTTGGTATGGGGAATGCTGCCGGAAGAGTTGTTTTATACGATGCAGGAACCCAGCAAAATATCATGGCAAGCCCATTTATCAGGCGCTGTGGTAGGAAGTATCCTTGCATTCGCATTTAGACATGTAGGTGAAAAGAAGAAAAAATTCATCTGGGAGTTTCCTAATTATTACAGTGAAAAAGATGATAAACTGTGGCAGGAATATAAAGAAAATCATCCCGAAGACTTTCTGGAACTTCCGTATAAAAAAAGAGATGATATATGGGATCATTTGGATGAATTGAGAAAGAGATAACACTTAATTCACTACATTTGAAAAAAAACACACATGATCTCCGAAGAACATTTTTATGCAATCGCTTTACGCGAATGCAGCCAGATTGGCGACATCTATTTTCATAAACTGGTTACTACCTTTGGGAGTGCCCGTGAGGCATGGGAAAGGGGAAAAAAGGAATATAAAAAGCTGGACGGATTAGGTCTGAAAACGGTGTCTGATATCGGCAACAAAGATCATTTGAAATTCGCCGAAAAGGAGATGGAGTTCTGCGAAAAAAATTCGGTTCAAATCAGGCTTAGACATCTAAGGGAAACTCCCACCATTCTTAATGAATGCCCAGATGCTCCTGCAATTATTTATCAAAAAGGAAATTTTGATGATGCTCTTAAAAAAATAAGCATCGTAGGAACGCGCAATATGACTTCATATGGCCGGCAATTCATTGAAGATTTTTTTGCGGAAACCCAGTTATCACGATACATATCGGTGAGCGGCCTAGCTATTGGAGTTGATAAGGAAGTTCATGAGCAGTCCATTCGTACCCTAAAACCTACACTGGCTGTTCTTGCCCACGGGTTTGAGTTTTTATATCCTGCAAAAAACAGAAAGCTTTCTGAAAAGATTCTTGAGGAAGGCGGTGCACTGCTGACAGAGTTCACTTCGTCCCGAAAACCTGACCGTGAAAATTTCATTCAAAGAAACAGAATTGTGGCTGGAATTTCTCCGTCAACGGTGGTTGTAGAGACCGGTTTTGGGGGCGGATCTATAAGTACGGCATCATTTGCCAATGATTACAACAGGGATGTTTATGCCCTTCCGGGAAAAATCACAGACCCTTACAGCCAGGGATGTAATCAATTGATTTTCCACCATAAAGCGACTGCCATTTCAACGATCAAAGACCTTATATCAAATCTTGGATTTCATACCCCAAGGGAAAAAATTGAAGAGTTGTTTCCGCACAGTGAAAGCACAATACAATTAACTGATAATCAAAACCAAATATACCAATTCATCAGGGCAAATCCGAAGATCAGTTTAGACGATCTGGCGCAGGAAATTTCCCTTTCTTCCCACAAAATCCTGCCGATAATTTTAGAATTGGAACTTTTAGGGAAAGTAAAATCATTTTCCGGGAGGCAATTTATTGCAATTTAAAAATTAATGATTTCTTAATACTGCATTATTTCACACATAACATTTAATTTTTAACAAAATTTAATGACAAATTATTGATTTAATAATATTATCAAACATTATTATTTAATTTTTAACAATGTTAAAATATAGTGTTGTGAATCTTGAAAAAAAAATTAAATTTGTTGACAATAATATTCAACCTTAATATATGGAACAATATAATATTGACCAGAAAATCCAAGAGTTTATTGCAAAAATTGAAGCAAAAAATCCTAACGAACCGGAATTCTTACAGGCTGTAAAAGAAGTTGCCGTAACTGTAATTCCATTCATTGCTACGAAAAAAGAATATACCGGAATGAAGCTGCTTGAAAGAATGGCTGAAGCTGAAAGAATTATTATTTTCAGAGTTCCATGGGTTGATGATAAAGGAGAAATTCAGGTTAACAGAGGTTTCAGAATTCAAATGAACTCTGCAATCGGACCATACAAAGGAGGAATCCGTTTCCATCCTACTGTGAATTTATCCGTTCTTAAATTCCTTGCTTTCGAGCAAGTGTTCAAAAACTCTTTAACGACTCTTCCGATGGGAGGTGGTAAAGGAGGTTCGGATTTCGATCCACAAGGAAAGTCAGACATGGAGGTTATGCGTTTCTGCCAGGCATTCATGACGGAACTATGCAAGCATATCGGTCCTGAAACCGATGTACCTGCAGGAGATATCGGAGTGGGAGCAAGAGAAATCGGATACTTATTCGGACAATACAAGAAAATCAGAAACGAATTTACCGGAGTTCTTACGGGAAAAGGTCTTGCATACGGAGGTTCACTAATCCGTCCTGAAGCTACAGGATATGGAGTCGTGTATTTCGCTGAACAGATGCTTAAAACGATCGGACAGGATTTCAAAGGCAAAACAGTAACGGTATCAGGTTTTGGAAACGTAGCATGGGGAGTGATTAAAAAAGCAACCGAGCTTGGTGCTAAAGTAGTAACCATTTCTGGTCCGGACGGATACATCTACGATAAAGACGGTATTAGTGGAGAAAAAATCGATTATCTTTTAGAATTGAGATCTTCAGGCAACAACAGAGCGGAGGATTATGCTAAAAAATATCCATCTGCTGAATTCCACGCCGGGAAACGTCCTTGGGAAGTGAAATGTGATGTAGCATTCCCTTCTGCAACGCAAAATGAATTGGACCTTGAAGATGCAAGAGTATTGGTTGAAAACGGATGTCTGTGTGTAACTGAGGCAGCCAATATGCCATCTACGCTGGATGCGATCAACTACTTCCTGGATAATAAAGTATTATTCTCTCCTGGTAAAGCTTCCAATGCTGGAGGTGTTGCTACTTCAGGATTAGAAATGACTCAAAACTCTATCCGTCTAAACTGGACTTCTGAAGAGGTAGATGCAAGATTAAAGGAAATCATGATTGGAATCCACAAGGCTTGCAGAGATTACGGAAAAGACGAAGACGGTTATGTAAACTACGTAAAAGGTGCAAATATTGCCGGCTTCGTAAAAGTAGCAGAGGCAATGTTGGCGCAGGGCGTTGTATAACGAAAATAAAACAAGGTTGGGAAAAACTCCCGACCTTTTTTGATATAGCCTGTTCCCGGGATAATGGGAAAAAAGTAAAAAGTGAAAGGAGAAAGCGTTGCTATATGCAGCGCTTTTTTTATTTTTAGAAGATGAAAAACACCTTCAAAAATATTAATGATTATATCCTGTTGTTTCCACCGGAAGTACAGGAAAAACTGAATCAGCTCCGGGAAGCCGTTCATTCACAGATCCCCGACCTTGAAGAGTATATAGGATATCAGATGCCTGCGTTCCGGTATAAAGGAAAACCTTTCATTTATTTTGCAGGTTATAAAAAACATATTGGCTTTTATCCGGGAGACCATGGAATCAAAAACTTTGAGAAAGATTTTACGGAAAAAAAATTGAAGTATTCCAAAGGGGCAGTACAATTCCCTATTCATGAAGAGATTCCTCTTGATTTGGTAAAAAAGATTGTGGCATTCAGAGCTGAAGAAATCACGAAAAAAAAATCCTGAAATACAAGATCCCAGGATTCCGACTAATGTCTACTAAAGTGCTTTCTTTTACTTTTTCTTTTTCTTAGACTTCTTTTCTTCTTTGGTGGCATCTGCCGGTTTTGTAGCTTCCATTGTGGTTCCCGTACTTACTGTAGCATCAGTTGCAGGAGTCGCAGTCGCGGTAGCATCTACTGTTGCAGTACCGCTCGTTTGCTGACTAGTGGAGCTGGTAGTTGTGCTGGGTTGTGTAGCCGGCTGCTGTGTCTGAGCTGGTGTGGTTGTACTTGTGGTATTTTGTGCCGGTTTCTGTGGGTCTGTTTGAGCCGAAACTGTAAGTACACCAGCTAATGTAAACGCTGCGGTTAAAAATAACTTTTTCATAATAACTATTTTAAATGATTGTTTAACATAAACGAAACATCATTTTTAAAATTATGTGTAACCGACTTATTTAACGTACTTTATAATTATTTAAGAGGAATTTATAAAATTATTTTAACCAATTTAGATTGAAGGACGAAGCCTGAGGCTGGAAGTAATTCTTGTCAAGGCTTGAAAACCTGGCAAGGATTATTTCGATATATTCTTCATCATTCTTTCCACAAATTCAAAAGCCGCCGGGCAGATGACTGTATTTTTCACCATCAGATTATTGATCTGGTAGATTTTTTTGCGGTCAGTATGAGGGTATTCGCGGCAGGCTTTAGGGCGCACATCGTAGATCGAACAGGTATTATCGTTATTCAGGAAAAAACAGGGAAGATTCTGCAGTACTTTGTCCTGGTCTTCATCTACCCTTAAAAATTTAGCCTCAAAATCAGCAGATTTCATACGGAGATGTTTAGCAATCCTTTCAATATCTTTTTCTGTATACAAAGGGCCGGTTGTCTTACAGCAATTGGCACACTGCAGGCAGTCGACATCATCAAAGACGTCATCGTGGGTCTCCTGAACGATATAATCAAGGTTTTTGGGCGGTTTCTTTTTCAGTCCGTCCAGAAACTTTTTATGTTCTTTCTGCTTTTGTAAAGCCTGTTTTTTATAAAAATCTAAATTCATTTATTTTATATTTCTCATCTGAGAAGGTCTTCCTTTTGGTACTCATTAATTTTATCCAGGTCCAGAATGGTACTAAGGTTTTCCTTATCCGGATAGTACATCGGAACAAATCGGGCACCATAGACAATTTCGCTGGTGATATACGAGGACCGCTGAACGACTGTATTGGAGAAAACTTCATCAAATGCCCTTACCTGAACAATGAGTTCTATATCTGTACTTTTAAAATCATCTTCCGAAAAACCATAGAACGGCGAATTTTCGTCAATCCTATGTACCACTGTCCAGTTCAGCGCTAATGTATTAATTTTATTCAGCTGAGTTTCCAGCCTGTAAAAATTACTTTTTGGTACTCCATTCTCTATAACTTCAATGGCGGCAGAAACAATAACATCAGCATCCGTAAGCGCATTGTTTTTATAGGGAGCAAGTCTGAACATGAGTGCTGAACCTCCCTGAAAAGGCGCAACGACCGCAATATCAGAAAATCTGAGATATGCCCTTGGCCGGGAAAATCTTCCATAAAAAAGTCCTGTTGCAATGGCAAAGGTAAGCAATCCCAGAAAAGCCTCAAAGGTGGCCACAAGACTGGCCATAAAGCCCACGGGAGCTATTCGCCCATATCCAACGGTTGTAAACGTCTGCGAGCTGAAAAAGAAAACATCTATAAATTCGTTTAATGGGTCACTTTTATCAATTCCTGTAAGATGCTCCACTCCGATCAGATAATAGACCATTGCAAAAACTATATTTATAAGAATATAGGCAATCACCAGATAGGAAATAAAACGAAATGAAGACAGGTTCAGCATGGTATGGTACCAGCTAAGCCTGTTAAAAACATTTACGCCCCGTCGCTGAACATTCGGGAGTCCTCCTTTATTGATAAACCGTCCGGACGCGTTGCTTCCAAAACCACTGTTTTCCGCATTTTTCTGCCGGATTTTATTTCTGAATCCTCCTGCCATTTTGATATCATTAGTTAGCTATTCTGTTCAGTTATAAGGAGTACCTGTTTTACATGATCTCTTTCTTAATATCTGAAGCACAAAGATAAAATATTGTTTTCATGAATTTTATCAATGGAATGTTTTATCATCTCATCTGATTTTGCTGTACATTTGAAAGATGAAAAAGCTTGAATCGAGAGAGGATATAGAATATCTGGTGAACCAATTTTATGCAAAAGTCGTTAAGGATGAAACCATCGGATTCTTTTTTAATGATATTGCTAAAGTAGACTGGGACCAGCACCTGCCGAAAATGTATTCTTTTTGGGAGTCTGTACTTTTTGGCCAGATGACTTATAAGGGAAATCCTATGGGCGTCCATTTTCCGATCAATGAAAAACAGGCTATGGAACAGAAACACTTTGACCGGTGGCTGGAGCTTTGGAGAACAACCATTGAAGAACACTTCGTGGGAGAAAATGCCGATATGGCAATTTATAAATCAGAAAATATTGCCAAGTTAATGGCATTCAAAATGGAGCTCGCCAGAAGACTGTAGCCAATTGAAGCTTGTCTGGCACTTCCGTGCCAGAGTTTCAGTGATCTTTTAAGGTTTTTTATGGAACAATTACGGTAAAAATATACGCTGCCAGGTTGACCAGAAGAACAGTACCATACAATACATTCGTCTTTCCTCTGCTTAATGACAGCATGACGATAAACACTGATAAAGAGAGTAAAATAATATCTTTTTTATCCAATCCCAGAACCAGTGGAATATCATAAGTAATACACACCACAGAGACTGCAGGAATCGTCAAGCCGATACTTGCCAGTGCTGAACCCAACGCAAGATTTAAGCTGGATTGGATTTGATTGGCTCTTGCGGCACGTATCGCTGCAACCCCCTCGGGAAGCAGAACAACAGCAGCAATGATTACTCCCACTAAAGATTTAGGGGCACCTACACTCTGCACCATTCCTTCAATTGTATCCGATAGTCCTTTGGCCATCAAAACAACAATAACCAGGCAAACGACTAAAAAGCCAAAACTGATCAGGGTTTTCGTTAATGTGGGAATATAATGTTCTTCAGGATGTTCATCGGGAACGATAAAATAGCTTCTGTGCCTCACCGTCTGTACCATCAGGAAAACACCGTAAATGACCAGACAGGCAATGGATACAAAAATAAGCTGTGCCTGGTTGTAGAACGGTCCGTTGACGCTCGATGTAAAGTTGGGAAGAACCAGGGTAAGAATAAGAATGGAGACCGTACTCACCAAATAGGTTGTAGCGGAAGTTCTTGCAAAGAACTGTTCATGATATTTAACGCCACCTACCAATATACAGATCCCCAAAATACCATTAAGAATAAGCATAACAGCGGCAAAAACGGTATCTCTGGCCAGCGTGATCGCCTGATCTCCGCCGGCAACCATCAGTGAGATGATTAACGCTACTTCAATAATCGTAATACAAAGGGCAAGGATGATTGTTCCAAAAGGTTCGCCGACTTTATGAGCGACCATTTCTGCATGATGTACTGCCGATAAAACACTCCCAATCAACAAAATGCCCGCAATAATATCATTAACAACACCGGTTCCCATAAGACCGGAAAAATAGTACCCCACCGCCAGGACAGGAAAAATATACGTGTAATGTAAAAATTCTTTAAGTCTCATATCGTGACTACAAAATACAAAAAATCTATACGATTTGAAATATTAAAAGAAAATATTAATAATATTTTAATGACACCAGAAATTAAAGTCCTGAAAATCAGTTAACATATGAAAAAGAAGTCCTACCGCTACAATTCTGATGTTCCCTTTACAAAAGAGCAGCAAAAAATACACCGCAATGGCATAATAAGAGTGAAAAAAATGAAATCCTATGCTGTTTCTTGACGGATCAAATATAGGATTGGCAAATAAATGATCTACATCAACAAGCATTGTTGCCAACATAATCAGATAGGCTTTCTTCCAGTTTTTACGAAAAAAAACCAATGAGATAAAAACGGGAAAAACCAGATGCAAAAAATAATGCGTAAAGGTCTTAAGAAGTGCAATGTCTGAAGGAGCCATCAATAATATACATTTTTATGGTTTCCATGGTTACCATCTTAAAATCAATGGAAGATTTCCCTCTTTTACCTGTATTTTCAACCCATAGTATTCTGCCTGGTTTCTATAAGTTATAAAATCGATGTCCGCAAGCATTTTCTTTTCTGCTTCACTAAGGCTTTTAAAGGATGAAAGGAGCAAAGGGGAATTTTTGATAAAGATATAATTTTCTTTTAACCCGGCCGTAACAGAAACAGGCCTCCCCAGAGATTTTATGATGAGGCCCTGGCTTTTTCTTATGATAGTATTGGGCTGGAAAGGAATTACCGTGAATTCATTCCGGGCATTGATCCATTTCTTAGTCTGGAAATAGTCCCATGTTCTGTCAGGATCTCTGCTTTCAAGATCAAAAATATAGTTGGGCTGAACAATCTTTTGAATGGTCTTTTTTTCGATTTCATTAAAATCGTCATCATAACCATAACTGATGATGGTATCATTTATCTGTTCCAGATCAGCAGTCGCTTTGAAGTAAGTAATCTGTGAGGAATCAATCAGATTTTTACTGAAAAAACGGGATCCTTTTTTTATATTTTCCGCATCCAGTTCCATTTCCAGGAAATGATTTCTCTGTTCCAAACCGGCTGACAATTGAGGCGGAACCTTTTTGAAGGGGCTTTTAATTTCAATTGCGTTATCTTTTAATTCAATTGAAAAGCTCTGGATCTTCTTCCCGGATATGAAAGAGAGGCTACCCACAGTAGCACCCATCAGCTGACTTGCATGTATCATCCGGTTTGAGCCCTGTAGAAGGTGCTGTCTTATGTCTTCAAAAGCAAAGCCGGAAGTTCCAAGAATACAGTATTTACCGTCCAGCACAATAAAAATTTCACCATTCTGAAAACGATTACTGCCTTGATATTCAAATTTATTCTTTTTTAAGAAGGTAATGAACTTTTCACGGTCTTTAAGTTCCAGAACACTATACCATTGAGAGAAATGCGTATCTTTAAGATGAAAAACCTGCAAAAAATCCGGAACTCTGATTCCTGAATCCTTCAGCGAAACAGCATTTTTATTTTTATCACTGCCTGCCGACCACCGCGAAGGATGTGTTGCCAGGCTGAAGATATATTGCCTCGTCAGTTTCTTTATATCAATTACAACAACCGCATCTGCATTTTCAGGAATAAATTTCAAGGTTTTATCTTTATGAAAAAACAGGAAATACACTACTGCGGCCAGTACTATAATCAACGGGACAATTATCTTCCTCTTGCTCATTTACAATATTTGCGGTTTCTTTTCGGCTTCTTTAGTTTTGAAAATCTGATCAAATAAATCAAAGAAGTACATCAGGCTGTTTTCAGAGCCCTCTTTGATTTTATAATCCATTTCGGTCTGGATACTCTCCCCTTTTACTTCCGTTTTATAATACAGTTCGCCCACATTTTTTCTGACGATATCCAATGTCTTTCTTTCTGAAGGACTTTTGAATTCTTTCTCCAGACCCGTTAACAGCTTTTGAAGATCCAGCCTTCCGGATAAAGGATATTTAGCTGAATCTTTTGCCCATTTTCTGGAAACTTCAGATTGGGATCCAGGCAGGATATTGTCTGTAGAACTCATGAGATAAACGATACCGTCTTTCACCGTAAAGTAGATCTCATCCAGGTATCCTTTACTGTTCTCGTCCTTAAACGTATAAAAGCTTCCTTTTTTCGTGAACTTTTTTCCAAGCTTTTTATTGGTCGTCAACAGAGTAAAAATCCGGTTCCAATACCCCTCGTTTTCCGTTGCGAATGCAAAAGTAAAGTTGGGAACAGCAATATCTTTAGTTTTTTTCACTTCTTTTTCATTGTATTCATCATCATATTCATAGTCAGTATACTCTACTTTTTTAGACTTCAGCTCATTTAAAACAAATATTCCGTTTCCAGGTGCAATTCTGGCAATAGCTTCTTCATCCAGAACAATTTTCGTTGTCTCCATAATAAGTTCCATCTCCTTTTTATACTTACTTTCCCCGGAATCCTGAAGAAGGCTGTACAGTACATCAAAACATTTGGCCCCGTTTACATTGAGGGCATAGTATCCAACACTTTTTTCACTGATCAGTTCCAGCAGCTTTTTATTTTTCTTTCCTTTATAAACTGAAGATATATTTCTCTGAATATCAGCATTTTTGTGCTGATAATTATTGATCAGCCGTACTTTGTCTTTATCAAAATAAAGATTATAGGCATAGTTTGAGTTGTACACGTTCTGAAAAACCTGTGCAAAGTCATAACGATTCACCATTTTACCATAAATACCGTCATTCACAATCCTTCCATAATCCATATGAACAAAAACATCAGAACTAGCATCCCGGAAGGCGGTCATCTCTTTGGAAGCTTCAACTTCCAGATTGGAGCTGAAATATTGATCGAACCGATCTTCTACATACTTTTTCACAACTTTAAAATTCTCAATGCGGATAGAGTCCTGTTCTTTCTGATAAGCCTTTTCAGCTTCTTCATTCTCCTTTTCTATCCTAGCGATATTTTCCTCTTCTTCTTGTAAGGATTCAGGACTTTCCTTTACTTTCGGATACTGATGGTGCTTTTCCAGATATTTGATATCTTTCTGTATTTTGACAATCTGCTGATTATTATCTTTAATTTGCTCTCTCAGGTACTTAATATCTTCTCTAAGAATTTTTATTTCTTCTTTATAATCGAATGGTTTTTCAGCTTCGTCGGCATATACCGAATCCACAGATACTGCTTCATTGCTGTCTGCCATTACCGCTGTACTGTCGGTCACCGCTTCTTCAGCCCATACATCTTTATAAGGTTTTGTGTAGCTAACCATACTAAGAAAAGCACGGCTTCCATTCCAGGCCACAAAGATATCGTCATCGATATCAACGTAAGAATAATTGGTTTTCCTGGAAATTTCCAGTCCTTTTTTCTTAACCGAATTGATGAACTCTCTGAATTTTTCCTGATTATCGATTATAAAATGCGTGTTGTATGTTTTAATAGAATCATTAAAGCTGGCATAGTGATACTGCACAGCATCATACTTAATTCCGGTTTTAGAATAATCCGTCCATGACGGTTTCTCCTTACTTTTTTTACTGAGTTCATGCAACAACGGATTAAGTTTATTCCAGTTGATTTTGTTGTTCAGCTGTTTTCCGTTGATTTCCATATAAAATACGGCATCCTGGGGAACCTTCATGCTGTTTTGTGCAAGAACAAGCGTGCAGCCAAAGATCAGGAATATAATTTTTTGTGCTTTTAATATGATTGGTTTCATGGTTGATTTATTGAAAAGTGATCGTGTTTTGTATTTGCTTTTTCTGAAGAATCAGATCTAAAATATCAGCTTCCAGCTTGAGCGCTTTTTTATTAGGGGAAAGAAGATAAGAAGTATTTGTCTGAGATTTTACCGCGTTTTCAAACTGCATGACCGAGGTATATCTGGCTCCATTAAACACCTCTTTGTCAGCCTTGCTCATTTTATCATAATCTGTTTTGAAAGTATTGACTTTATTTCTTGTCAAGGTCTTTTTTTGAAGGTTCTGGCCGTAGATCTCCGTCGGAATCATTTTGCCCAGAATATGCTGAGTCTTCAGTTTCTCCAGTCCGGTATTGATATTCTCAATTCTATTAAAACTACAGCTCAGTTTAATGATATAATTATCAAAATCCATCGCTGTTTTTACGTTGCTGATTCCTGGAGTTCCTTTAAAAATCTTCGCTGCCTCATTAATTTTATTTTCAATTTCTAATTTTTTAGGAACTTTTTTACCATTAATGGTTTCCATTTTAGCGATGGAAGCCAGTCTTGTTTTGCTTTTGCTGGCATTGAGAATCAGCGTATATTCTCCTGTTCCATCAGCTTTTACGTTGACTTTGTCCAGGATATCGAAACAACTGGTAAGAATGGATAAGGGAAGAAACAGAATACAGAGTCGGAGAATTTTTTTCATGCTTGGGTTTAAAACACAAAATTACTTAATTCTGACTTTACATTCTTACAATCTTTGTTTTTTTGAGTATAAATAGCTGTTTTCCGCTACTTTTTCAGGACAGGAAATACGATCCCTTAATTGAATATTTTTTTTAAACTCTTCCTTTGAGGTAATCCTGACGAAGGCTCTCTTCAATCTTTTCAATTGCATATCGAAGGCAGATTCTGGGCATTTCTTTATAATACTGATTGAGATATGCAATCAGTTCGCCTTCATTTTTCCGCCCCATTTCCCTTAGCAGCCAACCATTAGCCTTATGCATCAGATCATGCGGATGTTTCAGATTACGGGTTACCAATTCCTTGGTAAGGGAGAAAGATCCTTTTTTCACATGATGCATGGTTCCGACCACGGCAATTCTCTTATGCCACATCTGTTCAGATTCGGACAGTTCTCTCAGGAGATGATCTTTCTGATTTTCAAAAGCATATCTGCCCAGTATTTTATAGCAGCTGGAATCTACCAGATCCCAATTGTTGACATAAGGAAGGTGATTAAGGTAAAATGCGATGACTTCCTCTTTTTCAGCCGGATCTTTTGTTTTTTCAAATTTTGAAATCAGCATAAAAAGTGCGGTAAGCCTGTGTTCGTGATACTCTGAAGAAAGCAGCACACTAAGGTCGTTCAGCTGTATTTTTGAATAGTATTCTTTCGCCACAGACCTCTGATCAGGAACGGTTACTCCCAGAAACAGATCACCTTCACCGTATTCCCCTTTTCCGGTTTTGAAAAATCTCGGGAAAAATGCTGCTTTTTCCGGAATGGATAAAACAGCCAGCGCTTCCCGTATTTCTTTGATAATACTACTCATATGCTCTGCGGTTCATTACATCTATTTTTTTGCTTGGTCACCTGATATCAGGACTGCTCTTCTGTTGCAACAATTTCCTGCTCTTCTTCAGCAATCTGCTTGGGATTGGCCACTTTAGCAATGGTAAGCCCCTGTACAATAATAGAAAACACTACAACACAGTAAGTAATACTCAAAATAATCTCACTGTATTCACTTTTGGGAACTGACATGGCCAGCGCAATGGAAACTCCACCACGAATTCCTCCCCAAACCAATACTTTAACCGTTTGTGGACTGAAGCTCCTCCTGAGCGAGGTAAACTTGGTAGGTCCCCAAATGGAAATAAACCTTGCGAGTAAAACAACTACGATTGCCAATAGCCCCGGAATCATAAAATGCTTCAGGTCTTTGATCATCAAAAGCTCAAATCCAATGAACAGGAATAATACGGCATTAAGTATTTCATCAATCAGTTCCCAGAATTTAATCAGATAATCCTGAGTAACGGACTTCATTTTGAAGCTTCTGTTAAAGTTCCCCATAAATAATCCAGCCGCCACCATGGTTAGCGGTCCTGAAATATGCATTTGTCTGGCAATAAGGTACCCTCCCATCACGACAGAAAGTGTAACCAATACGGAGATAATATAATCATCTACTTCACGCATCAACCTGGAAGTAACCCAGCCGAGCAATACCCCCAGTAAAATACCACCTCCTGCTTCTTTAAGCAATAGCAGGCCGATACTTTCAACACCAAGATCCACTTCTTTTCCCACCGCCAGCTGAAGAACCACTGTAAAGACCACAACCGCCATACCATCATTAAAAAGGGATTCGCCGGCTACTTTTGTTTCCAGAGACTTGGATACATTGGCCTGTTTCAGAACACTTAATACAGCTACCGGATCGGTTGGCGAAATCAGGGCCCCGAATACAAGGCAGTAGATAAACGGAAGTTTTACCCCTACATAAGGCAATAAGTAAAACATTCCAAATCCTACAACAAAAGTGGAGATCACAACACCCACCGTAGAAAATATCAATACGGGCCTGAATTGCTCTTTAAGATCATTAATGTTAATATGAATTCCCCCCGCAAAGAGTAGAAAATTAAGCATAGCTCCCATCAAAACCTCTGTAAAATCGATGCTGTTCATCAGGTTATGAAGGTGTCCGAAAGTTCTCGGCAAAACCGTTTCTCCGAACAATACCAGGAAAATGGAAACCACAATAGCGATCACCATAATTCCGATGGTGCTTGGAAGCTTTAAGAATCTGTAATTAAGGTAGGCAAATATTGATGCTAGTACGATTAACGCTGAAAATGAATAATATAACTCCACTAAGTATTTTTTAATTAATTGATGAGTTCAAAATAAAGTATTCTGATATAGATTGCATGGCCGTCTTTTTCCCAAATATCAACCATACCGCTTTTGGATGGCCTTGCACTTCTTGTGTAATCCTGTCCGACATTCAGAATATTCAGCAGAATGTATTCATCTCCTACAGAATTGACGACATAAGCTGTTGATTCTGATGTTCCGTTACCGGAACTTTTCATACCCTCAGTAAGAGAACGGAATTGATTCAGGTGGTGCATAAAGTTGGTCCCATCTTTCAGGGAATCATAGGCCCTCAGGAGGATAAGCAGGACGTCCAGATTGGTAGGGTCCTTATCATACAAAGCCTTTCCCTGCTTGATGCAGTCTTCAAAATTATTTTGCTTAAAAGCTTCTGTAAGACCTTTGAAACGCTCATCCGAAATTCTCACTTTATCTTTACTAAAGTTTCTTCCGTAATACAGGTATTGGGCCTCAATGCTGTCCAATGATTTCGGATAGCCTTTGTATTTAAAAATAAGTTTCTCGTAGTTGTACGGAGACTTAGGATTTTTAAGGTCTTTTTCGATCGTTTTTAAATCAATTTTCGATTTCTGGCTGAATCCAAAAACCGAAAATAGGACGAATAAAAGGAAAAAATGATATTTCATTAATTATTGGTTTCTTCTTCTTCGTCATTGTCGAAATATTCGAAAAGGAAATCATTGTATGGGAATCTCGAGATGTGGATCTTCATCACCTCATCATAGATCATTTTTTTCATTTCCGGGAAGTTCTCTTTTGTCAGGGCCGAGATGAAAACGGTAGGATATTTGGATTTTGCCATCCAGGTTTTTCTCCATTCATCCAGGGATACGTTCTTACGCGTTGAAGGGGTAAGATCGTCCTCATCCTTTTTCTCATAGCTGAAATCATCAATCTTATTAAAAACCATAATCATCGGTTTCTGATGAGCATTGATCTCCATCAGGATATTATTAACCGATTCTATATGATCTTCGAAACTTTCGTGAGAAATATCTACGACATGAATCAGAAGATCAGCTTCACGCACCTCATCCAGTGTAGACTTAAATGATTCTACCAACTGAGTAGGCAGCTTCCTGATAAATCCAACGGTATCGGTAAGCAAAAACGGTAAATTACCGATCACTACCTTTCGAACTGTAGTATCCAGGGTTGCAAATAATTTATTCTCTGCAAAAACTTCAGATTTGGAAATGGAATTCATCAGCGTAGACTTTCCCACATTGGTGTACCCCACCAACGCTGCACGAACAACCTTTCCACGGTTGTTACGCTGGGTTGCCATTTGCCTGTCGATGGTCTTCAGTTTGTCTTTCAGTAAGGTAATCCTATCCCGAATGATACGACGGTCAGTCTCAATTTCCGTTTCACCGGGTCCTCTCATCCCGATTCCCCCTTTCTGACGTTCAAGGTGAGTCCACATTCTTGTTAAACGGGGTAAAAGATATTGATATTGCGCCAGCTCCACCTGTGTTCTTGCATAAGAAGTCTGAGCTCTCTGGGCAAAAATATCAAGAATAAGATTCGTTCGGTCCAAAATTTTGACTTCCATTTCTCTTTCCAGGTTCTTAAGCTGGGAAGGAGATAATTCATCATCAAAAATGACGGTTCCTATCTCGTTTTCTTTTACATATTCTTTTATCTCAATCGCTTTTCCGCTTCCGATAAAGGTTTTGGGATCAGGCTGAGTCAGTTTTTGAGTAAAACGTTTTTGTATAGTGGCTCCTGCTGTGAAAGCTAAAAACTCCAGTTCATCCAAATACTCCGTCAGTTTTTCTTCATCCTGATTTTGAGTAATAACTCCCACCAGGACTGCTTTCTCATAGTTATGTTCTTTCTTTTCTAACATTAAGTTCTGTCTATGTTTATGATTTTTACAAGATAATATTTTTCGGAAAAAAAACAAAATCAAATTTTATTAAATAACACTTTTTAATATAAATTAAAGTTTGCTTAGTGAATATTTTATAAAAAATGAATAACTTTATGTAATAATTTTCTGTTTTTTAAATATTAAAGTTAAAAACTAACAACCAGAAGATCATGATTACCCATATTAAATGTATGATTATTGATGATGATGAACTGGACAGGCTGGTTCTTCAACGTTTTATCAAACAGTATGAAAATATAGAAATCGTTGCTTCCTTTGATTCTGCAGAGAAGGCTATTCCTTATCTTGATCTTCCGATTGATCTTCTGATCACAGAAACCAATTTAAAAGGGATGAGCGGGCTGGCATTCCGAAAGCTGGCTCATAAAATTCCCGCCTGTATTTTTGCCAGCGCACGGCCGGAACCTGCTGCAGCCATATTTGAGGTTAATACGCTTGACTTTATTTCGAAACCACTCACCTCTGAGCGATTTCACTATGCCATGCTTAAGCTTTTTGATTTTTTTGACGCAAAAGAAAAATGTGAATGCTACGACGCTCTTTTGGGAGATCATTGTATTAAAATAAAAGAAAGCGGACATATTTCCCAGGTCAAAATAAAAGACATTCTCTATCTTGAAGCCCTGAAAGATTATACCCGGATCATTACCCGTGAAAAGAATCACTGCATCCTGGATTCCCTGGGAAGCCTTCTGCAGAAAACCTTTTTCGATTCGTTTGTAAGGATCCACCGGAGCTATGCGGTTCCCCGGCATCTTATCAGAAGAAAAAACTGTCACGAAATAGAACTTACCCACGAGATCAGGCTTCCCATCGGGAGAACCTATAAGAATAATCTGTCATTTTTTAAGCCTTAGCATCACCGGATTTTGAAAATTATTTTCCCCAAATGCTATTGGTCGATTTTTTCTGCTGTTAGTCTATTTTTCTGTGATCGGATTTCAATAGGTGGTAATTTAGTCTTCCCGATTTTTCCCTTAAAAAAACGGCTTCTAATAATCACAAAAACTGTTATCCATGAAAAGAATATCGATCTATTGTATCAGCATTAGCCTCTTTTCTGTCGTCATTCTGCGTGCACAGTCTGCAGTTTTGGCAACGGGAATTGATGTGGCTGCCGGCAGTGGCTCCATCACTTACAGCATAGGCCAGACGGCTTATCTCTCTAAGGGAGCAGGATCCCAAATTCTCGAGGGCGTTCAACAGCCTTACGAGATTATCACCCTCGCTACTCAGGACATTTTATCTGGTGAGAAGGACATTTTACTATACCCGAATCCTTTCAGGGACTATCTGTACCTGGATTTTACAACCAACGACTATAGGGGTTCCGAATATCAGCTGTTCGATGCTCAGGGCAAGCTGGTGAAGAAAGGGATGGTCTTACAGCCAAAATCTGAACTGAATTTCTCAACGCTGCCTTCTGCAATGTATATCATCAGAATCATTCAGAACGGAGAAAATATCAAAACATTTAAAGTCATTAAAAAATAACGCCATGAAAAAAATATTACTATTGTGCTGGATCCTGCTTGGTTTCTTTATGGGACTTTCGCAGGTACCGGAAAAAATGAGCTACCAGGCCGTCATGAGAAACGGCTCCGGACAGCTTCTGACGAATCAGAGTGTTGCAGTAAAAGTAAGTGTACTGCAGGGATCACCTGCCGGTGCTGCGGTATATGCTGAAAGACTTACCGGAAACACCAACGCGAATGGTCTTATCAGCCTGGAAATCGGAACAGGAACTGTTTTATCAGGGACATTCGCCTCAATCAACTGGCCTTCAGGAAACTATTATTTAAAAACAGAGACCGACCCGGCAGGAGGAACAAACTATACGATTGCCGGAACAAGCCAGCTCTTAAGTGTACCTTACGCCATGTATGCAAAATCTGCCGGCGGCGGTGGGGGAACTTTTACTATTCCTTATTCGTCAACAGTTAATAATGCCGGCACATTGTTTTCTTTAGCTAATGACGGCGACGGTACTTCCCTGGAAGGGAGTAACACCACTACAACATCCAATATTGCAGCAGTGCGGGGACTTGTTACAAGTACCTCTCCCGGCGGTTTTTCCTCAGGAGTACGCGGTATCAATAACGGAACCGGCGGACTTGGTGTAGGAGTCTACGGAAGCCAGAACGGAAGCGGATGGGGCGTATACGGCAGCACCCCTAACGGATTGGGAGTCTATGGAAATTCCTCAGGAAACGGATATGGAGTATACGCGAACAGCAACAGCGGAACAGGACTCAATGCGACCAGCAACACCGGTGTTGCCGCGAATGTTGCTATTTTCAACAATGCCAACAACAACAGTGCCTTTACTGCCTCCACAGTAGGTAACGGTACGGTCGTGAATATCACAACCACCGGAAACGGTGCCGGTTTAAGAAGTTCTACAGGAGGTGGTTTCGGAGTACAGGGAATAACGTCTTCACAGACTTCTGCCGGTATTGTAGGAGATAACAATGGTGCAGGTGAGGCCATTGTAGGAAGAACAACAAGTGACATTGCAGGAGCCGTAGTGGGAAGAAATGATGGCGGCGGATATGGGGTAAGAGGATTTATTGCCACCAATACCAGCGGAACAGGAATAGGTGTTTTGGGACAGGTGGGTTCAAATAACAGTACAGGACGGGCCGGAAGGTTTGAAAACCTGAATCAAACCAATACGACCAATAATACTTTTGAAGTAGAAACCAATGGAAACGGAAACATTCCCGATAATACACAAGGCAACGCAGCTTCTTTCCTCGTAGACAACAGCAATAGCGTGGGAGCCGCGGTAAGAGGGGAAGTAAACACCATATTCGGAAACTTTGGCGCGGCAGGTATTTTTGGTATTTCATCAGGTACCGGAGGGCGGGCAGGATTATTCTATGCTTCCAATCCCGCCGGAAACGGGGCTTCCCTGATTGCCCTTACAGACGGAAACGGAAATGCGATCACAGCCAATGCAGGTAAAGACGGAAACGGGGTAGAAACCAATATAGACGGAGCCGGAAATGCTCTTTACGCCTGGGTACCTACCTTTGCTACCGGACGGGCTGGAAAATTTGATATTTTTAATGAGAACAATACCCGTGATGTGATCACCGTAACCACCGTAGGAAATGGTATTGCAGGAAATTTTAAAGTAGACAAAAATACAGCAACGTCTGCTGCAGTGAAAGGGGAAGTGAATTCCATGTTTGCGAATTTCGGAACGGCGGGTATCTATGGTCTGTCGTCGGGAACCGGTGGATATGGTGGCTTATTCTACGCATCCAATCCTGCAGGAAACGGCCCTGCTATACTTGCCTTAACAGAAGGAGGCGGAAACGGGATTACGGCAAATGCCGGCGGAACAGGTGATGGGATTGAAGCATCCTGTGATGGCAGCGGTAATGCAGTGTCGGGATTCATTCCTAATTTCGGGACTGGTAAAGCAGGAAGATTTGCCAATTTCAATGCCAGCAATGGCCAGCCCGTAGTACATGTAACCACTAACGGTACCGGAAATACCCTTCTTGTGAACCATCAGGGACCTTCTGGTAATATTGCGGTCTACCAAAGTGCCTCAGTGAATACAGCGCGGATCAATAAGGCTGGAAGAGGCTTTTTCAACGGGGGTACACAAAATAGTGGTGCCGACGTTGCCGAAGCATTTGATGTAAAAGGAGCAATTTCCGGATATGAACCGGGAGATGTACTTGTCATCTCTACCAGTACTGACAGAACAGTTGAGAAATCTTCCACTCCATACTCCAGCCTTGTTGCAGGCGTATATGCTACCAAACCGGGAGTACTTCTTACCGAAGAGCACATTGACACTGATATTTCTGATAAAGCGCCGATGGGAGTCATTGGCGTGATTCCAACGAAAGTATGTCTTGAGAACGGCAGCATCAAAAGAGGTGATCTTCTGGTGACCTCTTCTAAAGCAGGGGTTGCCATGAAAGCCAATATCAAAAAGGTAAAAATCGGGCAGGTCATCGGAAAAGCGCTTCAGGATTACAACCAAAAAGAAGTAGGAAAAATTCAGGTCCTAGTTAACATCAAATAATCTTATATGAAAACAATATATATCATCCCGCTATTTGTGCTGAGCTCCATTATGTACGCTCAGGAAAATAAGCAGACTCCGCCAATGGAAGATCAGGCAGCGGTATTGAAACAGGCAAAAGAACAGGAAGCAAAACAGATGCAGGAAGCCCGGGAAGCAGCAGAAAAGAAAACCCCACAGACAGGGTTGGTCTCTGATTATGGGCTTGAAGTAAAGAAACAGGAACAAAAGCCTAAAGGATCAGATGACAATAGCGGAAAGCTTATTCCCGGCACCGCAAGCCTTGAAGAGATTAAAAAAACAATTCCCAACAGACAGGCATACCGAAATCCATCAAATTCTAGGAACACAAATACGACAGTTACCGGGCTGCGCAATACCGCAACCCTGGAGGAAATAAAAAAAACAATTCCTAAAAACTAATAATCCCTCAAAAACTAATAACCAAAACAGATTTTTTTCAACACAAAGAAAGTCCGCCAAAAAGCGGACTTTTTATATTGTAAACCTGATGGATCAATCCCAGTCTGCTGCAACAAACTTCATTGAATTCCCCTTATCATCAGACAGGGTTAGAAAATGTCCTTCCACGGAATAGTTGGTCATCGTCCCGATTATTTTGCCAAAAGCAGATTCCAGCTTCATGTCCTGGCAGGCTTTCATCGTACTGATTCCCTGTGAAATTTTCACCTTTCCTTTATTCCTGAATTCAACAGGGATAGACATTTGGTTGCATCCCATATAAGCACTTGCCTGAATTTTATTATTTTCCATTTTGCCCGTCAGATTGAATTCTGCCTTATTAGCGATCAGCTGATCTTTTGAAAAACCATCCAGGGAAACCAGCATCCACTGTCTCTGGAGGTACGGATTTTTCGTGGGTACTGATGAACAATTCAAAACAATACCTAAGGATAAAACAGCCAAAAGTGACCACAGTATTTTTTTCATGTCAGCTATCCTTCCATTTTCATACCATTCCAAGACAGAATCTCGTAAAAATTAGTAAATTAGCAACACAAAATTATTTTATAAAATGAAAAGACTATTTCTACTATTCACTTTCTTATTGGGCTTTGCCCAAATGAGGGCGGATGAGGGGATGTGGCTGCTAATGCTCATCAAAAGACTTAACGGTGTTGATATGCAAAAAGAGGGTCTGCATCTGACGCCTGAAGAAATTTATTCTGTAAACAATTCAAGCTTAAAAGACGCTATCGTAAGTTTCGGTGGCTTCTGTACGGGTGAAATTGTTTCTGATAAAGGACTTATATTCACCAACCACCACTGTGGTTACGGAGCGGTAGCTGCTGCTTCTACACCTGAAAAAGATTATTTGAAAAACGGCTTCTGGGCAATGAAACAGAAAGACGAGTTCAATGCAAAGGATCTTTATGTAAGATTTTTAGTAAGAATGGATGATGCTACGCAGAGAATCAATTCTAAACTGAACAACAGCATGACAGCCGCGGAGAGAAAAGCGGTGATTGATGCTGAGACAAAAGCCATCGAGACAGAAAACTCTGAAAACGGTAAATATACTGTTGTTGTGAGAGATTTCTTCAACGGAAACGAGTTTTACTACTTCGTATATCAGGATTATAAAGATATCAGATTGGTAGGAGCTCCGCCATCTTCACTGGGAAAATTCGGAGGAGATACGGATAACTGGGAGTGGCCAAGACATACAGCAGACTTCACAGTTTTCAGAGTGTATGCTGATGCTGCAGGAAACCCTGCAGAGTATTCTCCAGCCAATACCCCACTGAAGCCTAAGCACTTCCTTCCGGTTTCTCTTAAAGGAATCAAGCCTGGAGATTTCTCCATGATCCTGGGATACCCTGGAAGAACAAACCGTTATCTGACTTCTTACGGAATTCAGCAGATGGTTAATAAAGATTACCCGGCCTGGGTAGAAGCTTCTAAAGTAGCCATGGATGTTATGAAGAAGTATATGAATAAAGATAAAGCGACTCAGCTTAACTATGCTTCTCAATATGCTTCTGTAGCCAACTATTGGAAAAACAGACAGGGAACCATTGATGCCGTAGACAAAAACGGAACGATCTCTGACAAGCAAAAAATCGAAGAAACATTCAAAAAATGGGCTGCAATGCCTGGAAATGAGTCTTACGATGGTGTTCTTGAAGATATCGGGGCTTATTACACGCAGGTTTCCGACAGAAATGTTGAAAGAAACTACGCAGCACAGTTTTCAAGAAATGCAAAATATATCATGCTTGCTTTGAAGGTTGGATCTGCTCTTAAAGCTTATTCTGCACAAGATATGCAGGGAAGACTTGCCATGAAAGCAAAAACTGAAAAGGCAATTAAAGAAGCGTACGAAAACTTTAACCCTTCATTGGAAGGAGAAATGCTTGCTGCCATGACAAGCCTTTACCAAACGAAAGTTAAGAATAAGGATATTGCTTCCGCTACTATTTTAGGATTGGATGCTAAGAATATCTCCAACATGGCTTATTCTTCAATTTTTGCTAACAAAACATCTGCAACCAACTTCTTATTGAACCCTGATGCTTTAAAACTTGATGCTGATCCACTTTGGAAAACAGCAAACGGAATTGTAGCTGACCAGAAAATGAGTGTTGAAAGATATGTGAAAGTAGATGACAATTTTGCTAAAAACAACCGTCTTTTCTTAGCAGGTCTGATGAAAGCAATGCCAGAGAAAAAGTTCTATCCGGATGCTAACTCTACGATGAGATTAACGTATGGTACCGTTGATAAACTTCCGATCAGAAATGACAGAAACTACTTCGGTGTTACTGATAACTATTATACAGACATGACCGGTCTTGTAGGTAAATACAAGAAAGGTGATGAAGAATTTGATCTTCCTCAAAGAGTAATTGACCTTTACAACCTTAAGGATTTCGGTCAGTATGCTGACGCTGCAGGATATATGCCTGTTAACTTCCTTTCTAACAATGATATTACTGGAGGTAACTCCGGTTCTCCGGTAATTGACGGTGACGGAAACCTTATCGGTATCGCATTTGACGGAAACAGCGAAGCATTAAGCGGTGATATTGTATTTGAGACAGAATGGCAAAAAACAATCAACGTAGATGTTCGTTTTGTACTTTGGACGATTGACAAATATGCCGGTGCAAGAAGATTAATCGACGAGTTGAAGCTGGTAAGAGGTGAAAACACACCTGCTGATACAAAATCTAAAAACTCAGGTACTACAACAACACCTAAGAAAACAAAGAAAAAATAATCTCATTTGATATATTTTGACACTATCCCGTAAAGTGTGTAAGTTAAAAAGTTAGGGCTTAGATTTTATAATCTGAGCCTTTTTTCAAAAATAAGCATAAATTGGTTGAGTACA
>NZ_QNVV01000024.1 GCF_003384725.1 Chryseobacterium pennipullorum | reverse complement strand
ATATGGAATCACTGCTTTAGGAAGGGCAGGCACCAATACCGGAAACTGGCCGATGGTAAGAAAAGGAGCCTGGACTGCGCTTGAAGCAAAAACCAAAGGGTTTGTCCCTAACAGATTAACCACTGCACAGATCTCAGCAATTCCTGCTGCAAATCTTGTAGAAGGAATGATGGTTTACAATACGAGTTTAGATTGCCTTCAGGTGAATACGACGGGAACACCGGCAGGGTGGGCTTGTTTCAATACCCAAACATGTCCAACCAATTAAACGGTCAATAACTTAAAAGAAATCAAAAATGAAAAATATACTAACGACACTGTGTCTCGTGTTTTTTTGCTTGGCATCTGCACAAGTTGCAATTGGAAAGCAGACTGTAGCCTCACCATCGGTATCGCTGGATTTTGGTGCCGCTAACCGGGGAATGATTTTACCATGGGCCACTTCAGCAGCAGCAGTGACCTCTGTAGCTAACGGAACGATGATCTATGATCTTTCTGACAAAAAAATCAAAGTAAAATATAATGCCGGCTGGAAGGACCTAAGTATAGATGCTTCCGGAACGACAATAGATCCGGTGACCAGTGTAGATGGAGTTACCATCCAAAATTCTGCAACAGAAACCGGCAGCGCGAAAGTAGCCGTAGGTACTCCTACTTCCGTACCTGGAGTATTGGTGCTGGAAGATACCAATAAAGCAATGGTCTTACCCAAAGCATCGAGTCCGCATCTGAATATTATTAATCCTGCTCCGGGAATGATGGTCTATGATACCAATTCTAAGCTGCTTGCGGTTTATAATGGCAAGGTCTGGACATTCTGGAAACAATAAAGGAACATTAAAAATATTTTCACTGACAAACCGCCTCATTATGAGGTGGTTTTATTTGTGAATGTGGATAACTTTTTGTATCTTTGCCCTTCTTTTGGCGCGAAAAATTGTTTATAAATTTATAAAATACTGAAAATCAACTCTTTCATTGTGTAAGCATGAAGGAGATGTGCTGTATATATAGGTTGCGATACGATAGCCTCAAAAGTAATAAAAATATTTTGCATTACGCTGTGAAAAGATATACCAGTGTTGCAGTTAGGAATAAGACTCTAAGAATAAAGAAAAAAGAATAAAGACAATTTCTAATAGCGCCAAACATTTGAAGTCTTTTATCTTTCTCTATCTTCTTTCTTCTACTCCTGATATTTTTTAATGAATCAAAATATTTTTTAACCCCTTTCTTAAAAGTTTTATGAGTAAAACAAAATCAACAACTCAAGGAAATCCGAGAATTAATTTCTCATCAGCGAAAGGAAAAATCATTACTCCGGACTTTTTGGACATCCAAATTGAGTCTTTTAAAGAATTTTTCCAGCTTGATACACTTCCTGAAGCCAGAAAGACTGAAGCTCTTTACAAGACTTTCCAAGAGAATTTCCCGATTACGGATTCTAGAAATCAGTTCGTGTTGGAATTCCTTGACTATCTGGTAGATTCTCCACGTTATTCAATCGATGAGTGTGTGGAAAGAGGATTGACGTATTCAGTTCCTCTAAAAGCAAGACTTAAACTGTATTGTACTGACCCGGAACACGAAGATTTCCAGACTGTGGTTCAGGATGTATATTTAGGTCCGGTTCCTTACATGACGCCAAGTGGATCTTTCATCATCAATGGTGCAGAGAGAGTTATTGTTACGCAGCTTCACCGTTCACCCGGTGTATTCTTCGGGCAGACTTACCACGCAAACGGAACCAAACTTTACTATTCAAGAATTATCCCTTTCAAAGGATCTTGGATGGAATTTACAACCGATATCAACAGCGTTATGTACGCGTATATCGACCGTAAGAAAAAGTTACCATTAACAACTTTATTAAGAGCTATCGGGTACGAATCTGATAAGGACATCCTTCAGATCTTCGACCTTGCTGAAGAAGTGAAAGTTTCTAAAGCTGCCCTTAAAAAAGTAGAAGGGAGAACATTGGCTGCGAGAGTATTGAACACCTGGTTCGAAGACTTCGTAGACGAAGATACAGGTGAGGTAGTTTCTATTGAAAGAAACGAAATCATCTTAGATAGAGAAACGATCCTTGAAAAAGAACATTTAGATCTTATCCTGGATGCCGGTGTGAAATCTATCCTGATTCACAAAGAAAACAGCAATGAATTCTCTATCATCCAGAATACATTACAAAAAGACCCTACGAACTCTGAGAAAGAAGCCGTAGAGTACATTTATCGTCAGTTAAGAAATGCAGATCCACCAGATGAGGAAACGGCAAGAGGAATCATTGAAAAATTATTCTTCTCTGAGCAGAGATACTCTTTAGGTGAAGTAGGACGTTACAGATTGAACAAAAAGTTAAGTCTAAACATTCCAACTACCACTGAAGTTCTTACAAAAGAAGATATCATTGCTATCGTAAGACATTTAATTGAGTTAGTCAACTCAAAAACAGATGTTGATGATATTGACCACTTATCCAACAGAAGAATTAAAACGGTTGGTGAGCAATTGGCAGGACAGTTCGGGGTAGGTCTTTCAAGAATTGCAAGAACAATCAAGGAGAGAATGAACGTTAGAGATAACGAAATCTTTACTCCGCTTGACCTTGTTAACGCTAAGACTTTAACATCCGTAATCAACTCATTCTTCGGTACCAACCAGCTATCTCAGTTCATGGACCAAACCAACCCTCTATCGGAGATCACTCACAAGAGAAGATTATCTGCACTAGGACCTGGTGGTTTATCAAGAGAAAGAGCAGGTTTCGAGGTTCGTGACGTTCACCATACCCACTACGGAAGAATCTGTCCGATTGAAACTCCGGAAGGACCAAACATCGGTTTGATTTCATCTCTAGGTATTTATGCAAAAATCAACAACCTTGGTTTCATCGAAACTCCATATAGAAAAGTAGAAGATGGTAAGATTAATCTTAACGCAGATCCTATTTATCTGAATGCAGAAGACGAAGAAGATAAGGTAATTGCTCAGGCAAACGTTGAATTGAGTGATAGTGGAGATTTCTTAACAGACAGAATTATTGCAAGATTGGATGGTGACTATCCGGTAGTGGAGCCAGCTCAGGTAAACCTTATCGACGTTGCACCCAACCAGATCTCAGGGATTTCCGCTTCATTGATTCCATTCCTGGAGCATGATGATGCGAACCGTGCATTGATGGGATCCAACATGATGCGTCAGGCCGTTCCTCTATTGAAGCCACAGGCTCCAATCGTGGGTACAGGGCTTGAGCAGCAAGTTGCAAGAGATTCAAGAATCTTAATTAACGCTGAAGGTACAGGTACTGTAGAGTACGTAGATGCTGACAGAATCGTTATTAAATATGAAAGAAGCGAAGACGAAGATTTAGTACAATTCGAGTCTGCTACTAAAACATACAAACTTACTAAGTTCAGAAAGACTAACCAGAGTACAACAATTACCCTAAGACCAAACGTAAGAGTAGGTGATGTAGTGGAAAAAGGACAGGTACTTTGCGACGGTTATGCTACTGAAAAAGGAGAATTGGCTCTTGGTAGAAACTTAGTGGTAGCGTTCATGCCTTGGAAAGGATACAACTTCGAGGATGCCATCGTAATCAACGAAAAAGTTGTACGTGAAGACTGGTTTACTTCAATCCACGTGGATGAGTACTCTCTTGAAGTTCGTGATACCAAATTAGGTATGGAAGAACTGACAGCAGATATTCCAAACGTATCTGAAGAAGCTACCAAAGATCTTGACGAGAACGGGATGATCAGAATCGGTGCTGAAGTGAAGCCTGGAGATATCATGATTGGTAAAATTACTCCAAAAGGTGAATCTGACCCGACTCCTGAAGAAAAACTTTTGAGAGCAATCTTTGGTGATAAAGCTGGTGATGTAAAAGATGCATCATTAAAAGCTGACTCTTCATTAAGAGGAGTTGTTATCAACAAGAAATTGTTCTCCAGAAATATTAAAGACAAAAAGAAAAGAACTGAAGAAAAACTTAGACTTGAAGAAATTGAAAACACTTACAAGGCTAAATTTGATGAGCTGAGAAATACTTTAATTGAAAAATTAAATACACTGGTAAGCGGTAAAACTTCTCAAGGGGTACAAAATGACCTTGATGAAGAAATCATCGGTAAAGGGGTGAAGTTCACTCACAAATTATTGACTTCAGTTGAAGATTATGTAAACGTTAGTGGTGCAGACTGGACAGTAGACGCTGACAAGAATGAATTGATCAAACAATTGATTCACAACTACAAAATCAAATATAACGACATCCAAGGAGTTAAAAACCGTGAGAAATTTGCTATTTCAATCGGGGATGAACTTCCTGCAGGGATCATGAAGCTGGCTAAAGTTTACATCGCTAAGAAACGTAAACTGAATGTAGGAGATAAAATGGCAGGACGTCACGGTAACAAAGGTATCGTTTCAAGAATCGTTCGTGAAGAGGACATGCCGTTCCTGGAGGATGGAACACCGGTAGATATCGTATTGAATCCGCTAGGGGTACCTTCCCGTATGAACATCGGTCAGATTTATGAAACCGTTCTTGGATGGGCTGGTCAGAAGCTGGGGATGAAGTTTGCTACGCCGATCTTCGATGGAGCCAGCCTTGATCAGATCACTGAATACACAGACAAAGCAGGTCTTCCTAAATTCGGTCACACTCATCTTTATGATGGTGGTACCGGTGAAAGATTTACTCAGGCTGCAACAGTGGGTATCATTTATATGTTGAAACTGGGACACATGGTTGATGACAAAATGCACGCACGTTCTATCGGTCCATACTCATTGATTACTCAGCAGCCGTTAGGAGGTAAAGCTCAGTTCGGAGGTCAGAGATTCGGAGAGATGGAGGTTTGGGCGCTTGAAGCATTCGGTGCATCCAATATCCTGAGAGAAATCCTGACTGTGAAGTCGGATGACGTGATTGGTAGAGCAAAAACTTATGAAGCTATTGCAAAAGGTGAATCGATGCCTGAACCAGGTATTCCGGAATCATTCAATGTATTGCTTCACGAGTTACAAGGTCTTGGATTAGACGTAAGATTGGAGGAGTAAGAGATCAGACGTCTGACATAAAATGTCAGACAATGACACTCTAACAATTTTATAATCCTTGAATTTGGAATGACGATTTCTTCGGAAATCTGAAATCTGAAATCTAAAATCTAAAAAAAATTATGTCAAATAAAAATAAATCAAGTAGATTTAATAAAATAACCATCGGTTTAGCTTCACCGGAATCCATTCTTCAGGATTCCAGAGGAGAAGTTTTAAAGCCGGAAACTATTAACTACAGAACTCATAAGCCTGAAAGAGACGGGCTATTCTGTGAGAAAATCTTTGGTCCTGTAAAGGATTATGAGTGTGCTTGTGGTAAGTACAAAAGAATCCGTTATAAAGGGATTGTTTGTGACCGTTGTGGTGTAGAAGTTACTGAGAAAAAAGTAAGAAGAGAGAGAATCGGGCACATCAACCTTGTAGTTCCCATTGCACACATCTGGTATTTCCGTTCGTTACCAAACAAAATCGGTTACCTATTAGGAATTCCTTCTAAGAAATTAGACATGATCATTTACTACGAAAGGTATGTAGTGATTCAGCAGGGTATTGCTAAAAAATTGGACGGTTCTGATTTTGATGCTATGGAATTCCTTACAGAAGAAGAGTACCTGGATATCATGGAGACTCTTCCTGTAGAAAACCAGTATCTTGATGATTCTGATCCGAACAAATTCATCGCCAGAATGGGTGCTGAAGCTGTTGAAGATCTTTTAAAAAGAATCGATCTTGATGCCTTGTCTTTCGATTTGAGACACAAAGCTCACAACGAAGGTTCTAAGCAAAGAAGAACTGAAGCTCTGAAGAGATTGAACGTGGTAGAAGCATTAAGAGGTGCTAATACAAGAATGATCAACAGACCGGAGTGGATGATTATGCGTGTACTTCCTGTTATCCCACCAGAACTAAGACCATTGGTTCCATTGGATGGAGGACGTTTTGCAACTTCCGACCTGAATGACCTTTACAGAAGAGTAATTATTAGAAATAACCGTTTAAAGAGATTATTGGAGATCAAAGCTCCTGAAGTAATCTTGAGAAACGAGAAGCGTATGCTTCAGGAATCAGTAGATTCATTATTCGATAACACAAGAAAATCTTCTGCAGTAAAATCTGAATCAAACAGACCATTGAAATCACTTTCTGATTCATTGAAAGGTAAACAAGGTCGTTTCCGTCAGAACTTGCTAGGGAAAAGGGTAGATTACTCTGCACGTTCCGTAATTGTTGTAGGTCCAAACTTACAGCTTCACGAATGTGGTATCCCTAAAGATATGGCAGCTGAATTGTACAAACCGTTTATCATCAGAAAACTAATTGAAAGAGGGATTGTAAAAACAGTAAAATCTGCGAAGAGAATTATTGATAGAAAAGAACCCGTAGTTTATGATATCCTTGAAAACGTGATGAAAGGTCACCCTGTTCTATTGAACAGAGCACCTACGCTTCACAGACTGGGTATTCAGGCTTTCCAACCTAAGATGATCGAAGGTAAGGCAATCCAGCTACACCCGTTAGTAACTACGGCCTTCAATGCCGATTTCGATGGTGACCAGATGGCGGTACACTTGCCGTTAGGACCAGAAGCGATCCTTGAAGCTCAATTGCTAATGCTAGGTTCTCAAAACATCTTGAACCCTGCCAACGGTTCTCCAATTACAGTACCTTCTCAGGACATGGTTCTTGGTCTTTATTTCATGACGAAAGAACTTAGCTCTACAGAAGAGATGAAAGTAAAAGGGGAAGGACTTGCATTCTATTCTCCTGAGGAAGCTGAAATCGCTTACGCAGAAGGTAGAGTTTCATTAAATGCTAAGGTAAGATGTAGACTTCCTATCAAAGAAAACGGAGAAATCGTAACAAGATTGATCGAAACTTCTGTAGGTAGAATTCTATTCAACCAGATTGTACCGAAGCAGGTAGGATACATCAATGAACTTCTTACTAAGAAATCATTGAGAAACGTTATCGGTAAGATCCTTGCTGATACGGATTTCCCTACAACAGTGAAGTTCCTTGATGCCATGAAAGATCTGGGATATTCAAATGCATTCAAAGGAGGTCTATCATTCTCATTAGGAGATATCGTAGTTCCTGTGGAGAAAAAGCAGATGATTGCTACTTCAATTGAAACAGTAGACGAAATTAGAGCCAACTATAACATGGGTCTGATTACCGATACAGAACGTTATAACCAGGTAATCGACGTTTGGACCAATACCAACGCAGGATTAACTGAAATGATCATGAGCAGAATGAAAACCGACCAAGGTGGTTTCAACTCTGTATACATGATGCTTGACTCTGGGGCGAGGGGTTCTAAAGAACAGATCCGTCAGTTGTCAGGGATGAGAGGTTTGATGGCAAAACCGCAAAAAGCCGGTTCTACCGGAGCGGAGATCATCGAAAACCCGATCCTTGCGAACTTTAAGGAAGGTCTTTCGATCCTAGAGTACTTTATCTCTACCCACGGTGCCCGTAAGGGTCTTGCGGATACCGCTCTTAAGACTGCCGATGCTGGTTACCTAACCAGAAGATTGGTAGACGTTGCACAGGATGTTATCGTTACAGAAGACGACTGTGGAACACTAAGAGGAACAGAAGTTACTGCACTGAAGAAAAATGACGAGATCGTTGAAAGAATCTCTGAAAGAATCTTAGGTAGAGTATCTCTACATAATATCTATGATCCTGAAACCGATGAGTTGATTGCTACTGCAGATCAGGTGATTGTTGAAGAATTGGCGAAGAAAATCGAAGAAGCAGGTTTAGAAGCTGTTGAGGTTCGTTCACCATTAACTTGTGAAGCTAAGAAAGGGATCTGTGCGAAATGTTACGGTAGAAACTTAGCAACAGGTAAAGTGATCCACATGGGTGAAGCGGTAGGTGTAATTGCAGCACAATCTATTGGGGAACCAGGTACTCAGCTTACGTTGAGAACCTTCCACCAAGGGGGTACTGCAGGAAACGTATCAGAAAACCCATCTATCGTTGCCAGAAGAGATGGTATCGTGGAAATGGATGAAGTAAGAACGATTACTTCTGAAGATGAAAACGGAAATACTGCTGAAGTAGTAGTTTCCCGTTCAACAGAATTCAGATTAGTTGCTGATAATGAGTCCAGAACTCCATTAATGGTAGCTAACGTACCTTACGGATCTATATTGGCGGTAAAACCAGGTGATAAAGTGAAGAAAGGAGATACTATCTGTAGATGGGATCCTTATAACGCGGTAATTATTGCTGAAACTGCCGGTAAGGTAGAATACGAAGATATTATCCAGGGTATTTCATTCCAGCTTGAAATTGACGAACAGACAGGATTCGAAGAGAAAGTAATCTCTGAATCCAGAAATAAGAAAGCCGTACCTACCTTGAAGGTGGTAGATTCTAAAGGAGTTGAGCAGAAAGCATACAACTTACCGGTAGGAGCCCACTTAATGGTTAACGATGGTGAAAAGATCAAGGCTGGTAAAGTCTTAATCAAGATCCCAAGAAAATCTGCAAAAGCAGGGGATATCACCGGAGGTCTTCCGAGAGTTACCGAATTATTCGAAGCAAGAAACCCTTCAAACCCAGCTGTTGTTACTGAAATCGACGGGGTAGTTTCTTACGGAAAAATTAAGAGAGGTAACCGAGAATTGATCGTAGAAGCTAAAACTGGAGAAAGAAAAATTTATTTAGTTAAATTATCTAACCAGATCTTAGTACAGGAGAATGACTTCGTAAGAGCTGGTTCTCCACTTTCTGACGGTTCTATTACACCGGAAGATATTCTAAGAATTAAAGGCCCAACTGCCGTTCAGGAATACTTAGTTAACGAGATTCAGGAAGTTTACCGTCTTCAGGGGGTAAAAATCGACGACAAGCACTTCGAAATCATCGTAAGACAGATGATGACAAAAGTATCGATCGTAGATGGAGGTGATACTCAGTTCCTTGAAGGAGCTCTTGAGCACAAATATGACTTCCTTGAAGAAAACAACAGAGTATTCGGTCTGAAGGTAGTGGTTGATGCTGGTGATTCTAAAGAATTCAGCCCAGGTCAGATGATTACTGCAAGAGAACTGAGAGATGAGAACTCTAAGCTAAGACGTGAAGATCAAAATCTGGTAGAAGTAAGAGAAGCTCTTCCTGCTACAGCAACTCCAGTATTACAAGGTATTACAAGAGCTGCCCTTCAAACGAAATCGTTCATGTCTGCAGCATCATTCCAGGAAACAACTAAAGTTCTTAACGAAGCGGCGGTTGCTGGTAAAGTAGATGCTCTTGGAGGACTTAAAGAAAACGTAATTGTAGGTCACAGAATCCCTGCAGGTACGGGTCTTAAAGAATACCAGAATGTTATTGTAGGCTCTAAGAAAGAATTCGAAGACCTTAACTAAAATTAATGATTTGAAATTTGGGGTTTGGAATTATTTTTATATTTTCACAATCTCAAATTTCGAATTTTAAAAACATAATTTATAACAATGGACAACAATCAAAATCCACAAGACGGAAACATCAACATCGAATTAAACGAAATGGTAGCGGCTGGTATCTATGCTAACTTAGCATTGGTAAACCACTCTCCATCTGAATTTGTAGTAGACTTTATTCAGTTGATGCCAGGTGTTCAGCAAGCTAAAGTAAGATCAAGAGTAATTCTTGCTCCACTTCATGCAAAAAGAGTATTAAGCGCTCTTCAGCAGAACATCGCTAACTACGAGCAGCAGTTCGGAGAAATCAAAGAAGTTGAGCCTTTCGTATTAGGCGGAAACAACGTACAAGCGTAAGATTTCTTTTACAATAAATAGGATACCCCGGTAAAAAAACCGGGGTATTTTTTTTATCCATTAAACAGGAATCAGCCCCGTTTTAACGGATCAATGTAATTGCTGGAATTATATAATTTATCTGATTATGGTTTTTTAAAATTCAATATGCTGGTGGTTTTGTTAATTATTATTTAATAAAATGAAAAAGTAGCATAGCAATAGTTCATTTTCCTATTTTTGTTTTTAGAAAAAGCAGAAAGATATGATTATTACTCATGATGAATTCATCCTTAGCAAATTTGGTTTTTTGGGGGATGACTTTATAAGTGAACTTCAGCAGCAGGCTATCATTGCAGATATAAAGTCGAAAACCGAAATCGTAAGGGAAGGACAAAAAAACAGATACGTACCTTTCCTTCTGAAAGGCTCTATTAAGGTATTTACCCTTAATGACGGACGCGAGCTGATCTATTATTTTATCAAGCCCAGCGACAGTTGTCTGATGACCTTTTCCTCAATCTTTACAGATTATGTAAGTAAAGTGTATGCTGTTGCAGAAGAAGACTCTGAAGCCCTGCTGGTTCCTGTTTCCATTATGCATGAGTGGCTGATTAAATTTCCTGAAATCAATAAGCTTTTTTACCGCGAATATGACAGACGCTTCTCTGAAGTGATGAATATGGTAAATGATGCTGTTTTTCACAGACTCGATAAAAGAGTCCTGAATTATATTAGGCAGCAAATTTCCCTTACAGGCAACAACCCTATAAAGATTACCCATCGTGAAATTGCCAGCAGTCTGGGGACTTCCCGCGAAGTAGTGAGCAGGGTCCTGAAAAAAATAGAAAGTGATGGCGAAATTTTCCAGACTAAGGAAGGATTGAAAGTTCCTGATAATTAAATTGTTAGATAAGTCTAATTTGAATTGTTTTAAAGGTTTTTGTTTTATCATTGATAAAAACAATTTTTCTGGTGACTTTTATCACCAATTTTTGAATTGATATCTCTATAAGTTTGCTATATCATAATTAAACTAAAATTGTAATATGGCAAAAGCTCTCTTATTTTTGTCAGTATTTTCATCAGTTTTTGCCTTTGCTCAGGAAGATCTGCTGAAAGATATTGATACCCTTACCCCGAATACCGAAACCTCACAGCCTGCTTTCAAAGCCCTGCAGATCGTCACGGGACAGTCCACAAAATTACCGGCAAAAAAAGAATGGTACATCATCGTAGCACACAGGTTTGGAGACGTAAGTACGGGTTTTAAAAACTTCTTTGGACTGGATAATGCCTCTACAAAGCTGGGGGTCATTTATGGTCTTACCGATGCGGTCTCTGTCAGCCTTTCCAGGGAGACCTTTATGAAAACTTTCGAAGGCAGCGTCAAATACAGGTTACTGAAACAAAATGAAAACTTTCCGGTAGATATCGTTGGATACAATGTAATGGGAATAAATACCGACCTGGATAAAGATAATTATCCTTATCTCAAATTCAGTGACAGGCTCGCCTACCTTACCCAGGCATTGATCTCAAGAAGATTTAACGATAAATTATCACTTCAGCTTACCCCTTCTTTTGTCCATAAGAATCTATATGAGCCGGCAACAGAAGATAAAAATCAGTTTTTAGCAGGATTGGGCGGACGGTATAAAATTTCAAAAAGAGTATCCGTGAATGCCGAATACTTTGTGAATTTTGACAATCACAGTTTTTATAAAAATCCTCTCTCGCTGGGAGTAGATATAGAAACCGGGGGACACGTTTTCCAGCTTTTATTTTCGAATTCCCAGGTCAATTCGGACATCGGATATCTGACCAACGCGTCAGGAAATTGGGGGAAAGGACAGATTTTCTTTGGGTTTAATCTTTATAGAGTTTTTTGATATGAGAACATTATCCTACATACCGATCCTTTTATCAGCTGTGCTGCTCATAGCATGTGACAGCAGAACCTATGAAGAGATTTCAGACAATACTCCTATTACGGCGCCGGTAAACTATGTAAAAGATGTAAAACCCATTATCGATAATAATTGTATAGGATGCCATTCTGCTGACGGCTTCAATAAGCCCCTGGCTACTTACGAACAGGCAAAAAATAATATCGACGGAATCCTGGACCGTATCCAAAGACCTAATGGAGATCCTGGAAAAATGCCGAAAGGAGGTTCACTGTCTGCAGCGCAGATCAATATTTTCATCAAGTGGAAAGCCGACGGACTATCTGAAAACTAACAAATATTTGATATGAAAAATTTAATAGCAATTAGTGTTTTTCTGCTTTTGACAGGCTACACTTCGGCACAGAAATACAGCTCCAAGACAGGTAAAGTGACCTTTGAGGCCTCTGTGCCTTTGTTTGAGGATATCTACGCTCAGGACGACAATAACATTGTGGTTCTGAATGCCGATACCGGTGAAATGGCCTCCGTTTCAGCAGTGAAAAACTTCCATTTTAAAACCAAGCTTATGGAAGAACACTTCAATGAAAGTTATGCAGAGTCAGCCAAATATCCGAAAACAACTTTTAAAGGGAAAATTATCAATTTTGACAAAACAAAACTTACTGCAACGCCCCAGAAATATACCGTGAATGGGACTCTTAATTTTCATGGAGTAGATAAAGCGGTTTCCTCTGCAGCAACCATGTATTCAAAAGATGGTAAAATTTATATGCAGGGAGGTTTTGTTGCCAGACCTGCAGATTATAAAGTCACCATTCCCAAGATGGTGACCAAGAAAGTGGCAGAAAATGTGAATATCGAGTATAATTATACCCTGACAAAGCAATGAAAAATCTGATTTTTATCTTAAGCCTGTTCCTGGCTTCCCTACTGACTGCCCAGGAAAAAGCGAAATCTATATTTGATATTGCAAGAAGCGGAACTGTTGCTGAAGTTCAGGCCCTGATGAAGCAGAATCCGGATATCGTGAATCAAACCAATGAAAGCGGTTTTACACCGTTGATTCTTGCCTGTTACAGGGGAAATGTGGAGGTGGCGGAATTTCTGATTGATCATGTAAAGGATGTCAACTACAAAAGTAATGAAGGAACTGCACTGGCGGGGCTGGCTATAAAGTACAATCGAAACCTGGCAGAAAGACTCCTGAAGAAAAATGCAGATCCTAATATTGCAGATGGTACCGGATCTACCCCTCTTTTCTGGGCCGTAAAATTAGGAAATAAAGAACTGATCGAATTATTGCTTCACTATAAAGCGGATAAATCAATCAAGGATCAAATGGGAATGACTCCCTTTGAATATGCTTTAAAAACCGGTAAGCCGGAAATCATAAACATCTTAAAAAATTAAAATATGAAAACAACTTTACTTGCCCTGGGACTGCTCACTGCGAATCTTGCGTGGGCACAGTTTACTTCAGGCACCGTAGCCCTGGGAGGGACCGGAATGACCGTGAAGCTTGAAACCACACCTAGTCAGGCGACCCTGACGCTTACAGGAAACAGTACTTCCTATCTGGCTATAGGTGCGGGAGACGACGGAATGGCGGTGGGCGCCGATGGCTTTATCTACAATGTCAATTCCACTACCAATTCTAACCTTGATTATACCTTTAATGGTATTGGTGTCGCTCCAACCGCAGATACCACACAGGACTGGACCATTACGTCCAATACCGTATCAGGAAGTACACGAACCATTGTGGCCACCCGAAGTCTTGCTGGCAGCGCAGGCGATTATTCAATCCCGAATGCAGCAGGTCCGCTCGACATTTTTTACGCCAGAGGAGGAAGTACGGCTCTTGTTCAGCATAGCTTTGCCAACAGGGGATACACTACCTTGACAATGACTGCCAGCAACCTGTCTACACAGGAAATTGCTGCTTCTGAAAGTAAAAAAGTGAAGCTGTATCCAAATCCGGCTAAAGAAACAGTCAGTCTCAAAAACTCCGACAGGATAAAAACCATTGATATCTACGAATCGTCGGGAAGAAAGGTGAAGTCATTGCAGGCCGGTACTGACAATATCAGTATTAAAGATCTGCAGCCAGGAAATTATTACTTTGAGATTAAGCTGAAGGATGGAAGTACAGCGTACGAAAAACTGATTAAAGAATAATAAAAAAACACATCAAAATATTCAAATGCTGCCTCTGACTTTTCAGGGGCAGCATTGCTTATAAAAACTGATAGCTGTTAAAAAACCTTCATTGCAGGGGTGCTGGTAGATTTTTCATATCTTTGTGTATACCCGGATTTCTATGAGAATAACCTTCGAACCCTACAATCCTCTGTGGAAAAATCAGTTTGAGCAGATTAAAAGTGAGCTGGAGGGAAGTATTGGCTTCTTGTGCCCACAAATAGAGCATATTGGAAGTACATCCGTTGAAGGCCTTTCTGCAAAGCCTATTATTGATATAATGATTGGTGTGAAGGATGAAGAAGACCTGGACAAAGTACCGCCTCATCTTCGCGGTAAAGAGTATGTGTATTATGAAAAATATAATGATGATATGCCATACCGCCGTTTCTTCATAAGGCTTAAGGACACAGCTCGTCATTTCGGTTTCCCTGATCATATTCTCTATGGAGATGATATTCCGGAAGGACTTCATGATCACAGTATCCGCATTGCCCATCTGCATGTAATTTCCACCTCTTCGGAACATTGGCTCCGCCATATAGCTTTCCGGGATTATCTGCGCGCGCATCCGGAGGTGAGAAGAGAATATCAGCAATTAAAAGAAGAGCTGAGTACCAGAGAATGGTTCGACGGAAATGATTATAACCAGGGAAAAGATCCGTTTATTAAAAGGGAAGAAAGAAATGCTGTACAATGGTATTTAGCACAACATAAAGACTCATATACTATTTGAACTCATGAGAAAGGACCTGAAGGAAATTGCCCGACAATTTGCAAAAGCCACCATACTGAATGATTTTGTAGAATATGGCGGAGTAGCAGCGGCGATTGAAACAACAAATGGAAATGTATATACGGGTATAAGTATAGATACAGCCTGCTCCATGGGATTCTGTGCAGAACACAGTGCTGTAGCCGAAATGTTGAAAAATGGAGAACGCTACATCAAAGCGGTAGTAGCAGTAGGAAACGATGGTAATGCAGTTCCTCCCTGCGGACGCTGCAGAGAATTGATGAGTCAGTTATCCAAAGAAAATCTTAATGCGGTCATAGAAGTTAAAAACGGAGTATTTGTCACCTTAAAGGAACTGATGCCTTACGACTGGAAAGAAGATCTTGACAGAGAATGGTAACTTTTAACCCAATTTAAATCACAATGGAATTCAAAACATTAAAAGATATTACAACCGAAGAACTTTTGGCAGTATTCAATCTTTCTTTTTCAGATTACGTTGTTCCTTTTCATCTCACGAAAGAACAGCTTGTTTTAAAAATAAGTTCTGAAAAATTAGACCTGGACATTTCCGTGGGTGCATTTGATGCAGGAAAGTTGGCAGGGTTTATTCTGCAGGCGGAAAAAAATGAAAACGGACAGAAAATTATATATAACGGTGGCACAGGAGTGGTTCCGGGAAGCAGAGGAAAAGGCCTTGTCCGGAAAATGTATGATTTCAGTATTCCTCAATTGAAAGAAAGAAATGCGGAAGTATTACTGCTTGAAGTAATTGAAGGAAATCTGCCGGCGATCAGGGCTTATGAAAATCTTGGATTTGCAGTGTCCAGAAGATTGCTTTGCTTTAGAGGAACCATCAATACGGCGAAAGGAAACACAGAGGTTTCCATACAGGAGCTGCAGGAGTTCCAGTGGGAAAAATTCCGTTCTTTCTGGGATATTGAACCATCATGGCAGGGATCGGTCTTTGTATTGGATGATAGGCCTCATGACTGTATCGTGCTGGGCGCTTTTGAGGGTGAGAAACTGATAGGATACATCATTTATAATCCTTTGACAAAAAGAATCTGTCAGATTGCGGTAGATCAGCAGTACAGAAAACAGGGAATCGGAACCAGACTTTTTGAGGCGATTGGTGAAAAGAGCAGCGGACAGCCGGTTGCATTCAATAATGTAGATGACTCATCTGAGGAGATCTCTTCATTTCTGGCTAACAGAACAGGCCTTACCCACTGGCTGTCCCAATATGAGATGAAGCGCATTATTTCGTAAACATCTTTTAACCCTAAAAAATACAGGATTCATATACTTTTAATCTTTTAAACTTTTCGGGGAGCCATAGAGAACGTACCTTTGCCAAAATTTAAACAATGAAGCGAGGAATACATTTTTTACTCTTGTTGATATCCTTTACAGTATACGCCCAGCAGGTGAATATGGATACGGCCCAGATCGTTGTTCCGGGACGGGAAAACAGTATGGAAGCACAGTCAAAACCTTATGTGATCATGATCTCTACAGACGGATTCCGTCATGATTATGCCCAAAAATATCATGCAGAACATCTTTTAAAGCTTTCCGGTAACGGAATCCGCGCCAAAGCTATGATTCCGAGCTATCCGAGCATAACTTTTCCCAACCACTGGAGCTTGATCACCGGTCTTTATCCTTCCCATCATGGTCTTATCGATAACTTTTTCTATGATTACAAAAGAAAGGAGGCTTATGCCATGAACAGTAAAAAGAATGCCGAGGATGGAAGCTGGTATGGAGGAACTCCGCTTTGGGGGCTTGCTGAAAAACAAGGAATGGTATCCGCTTCTCTGATGTGGGTAGGTTCAGCAAGTGATGCCGGTGGACTAAGACCTTCTTACTATTATCCTTACCACGAAAAGTTCAGCCCTGCCGAAAAGGTGAAGAAAGTGATCAACTGGCTGAAGCTGCCTGAACAAAAGAGACCGCATTTCATTTCACTGTACTTTCCGGAAGTGGATGGAAGCGGACATCATTTCGGGCCTGATGCTCCGGAAACAGAAAATGCAGTGCATCTGATTGATCGTGCAGTAGGTGATCTCGTACAGCAGGTAAACGATTTGGGATTAAATAATGTTAATTTTATTTTTGTTTCCGATCATGGTATGATCAAAGTAGACGGTGGTACACCGTTAGAAATTCCTGCATTGCTTTTTGATCGTAACCGATTTGATTTCTATAATTCCCAGACGCTGCTGAGAGTCTATGTGAAAAATCCGGATGAGGTGAAAAAAGTGTATAAAGAGCTGAGATCGAATGCTACTGAAGACTACGAGGTATTCCTGGATAAAAAACTGCCGCGATACCTGCATTTTGCCACAAAGGATGACCATTACCACAGAATAGGACAGATTCTTCTGATTCCGACGGCACCGAAAATATTTCTTGAGAAAGGAAGAAAAACATCCGTAGGAAAACATGGTTATAATCCGAAGATTGTTCCTGAAATGAAGGCTACTTTCTTTGCATGGGGACCGGAGTTCAAAAATAACCTGATGATTGACGAATTTTCCAATGTCAATGTGTATCCGGTAGTTGCTGAAATTTTAGGGCTACAAAGGGATCAGCCTATTGATGGGAAACTGAAAGTGCTCAAGAAAATACTGAAAGCGCAAAAATAATCTGAAGCTTAACCAGAAAAAAAGTAATAAACAGTTTCGGCGCACCTTTGGTGCGCCGAAACTGTTTATGAAAACATAAGAAGCTTGTAATCTGACAGCGTGTTCAATTGGTAAACCAATACAAACTTTCAGTCTCCTTCTTCCAGCTGTTGATCCTAAAACTTAGAAGCAAACTCTTGGGCAAAGTCTTCTAACCCGGTAGATCCTGTAACAGGAGAACCATGATCAATAAAATCCTTCTGCACAACACCGGTTCTTATTCCTCTCCCCATTTCCACATAGAGATGAGCCATATCTTCCGGCAATCCTGCCTGCAGCATCCCGTTCAGAGACTCTTCGTCAGAAAATTCAACCCATGGAAGTTCAGGTTTATGAATAGCAGTTCCGAGTACTTTCGCAAAATCCGAAGCTTTTCGCACGTCACTCACTATATATCTGATATTGTTACTATTTTCGTCTTTTACCAGTTCTTCAGCGGCTGCTTTCGCAATATCATCAGGATGTACTACGGGTACTTCAATCCCTGCAGGGTAATTACCTCCGATAATACCTGCATTCTGAATTAAAGGAATATCATTGAAGAAGTTGTTGTAAAAATATCCTGCTCTTAAAAAAGTAAAAGAAGTGTTGTCTACTTCATTGTATAACTTTTCAATACGATGAAGACCTGCTATCGGTCCATTTTCTACAGGAGATTCTGCCCCTACGCTGCTCAGCATGACAGCTCTTTTTACATTTGCTTTTTGTAATGCTTCTGCATAATTTTTTCCTGCATTCGTAGTGTTTTCAACAATATTATCAGGACTGATAGCGGGAGGTGTCATTACAAAAACGGCGTCTGCTCCTTCAAAGGTCTGAGTTAAAAAATGAAGGTCAGTAATCGATCCTATGGCCGGAGCTGCCCCCATCGATTCAATATCTTCTTTTCTTGCATTGCTGCTGCTTACTACAGTAACCGTGTGCCCTTCAGCAATTAATTGTTGTGCTAATGGTTTAGCTACATTTCCTAATGATCCTGTGATGACAATTTTCATATGTACATTTTTTAGTGGTTATATGTAATCGCTATATTACTGATTCATCTTTATATTGACCCCGTAATGGCGAATTCATCATAAATATTTTTTTATTTCCGAGAACAAAGTTATATTTGTACTTACTTTTATACAAGTACTTACCCTAAAGTATGTAGAGATGACAGCGATTAAAGAAAGTTCAACCATTCAGGAAAATAAAAAAACAGTACAGGATTGTCCCGTTATGTATGTCATGGAAAGAATTGGAGGATTCTGGAAGCCGATTATCCTGTTTAATTTATCCACTGGTGAAAAAAGATACAGTGAATTGAAAAAAGCAATTCCTGCTGTAACGGAAAAAATGCTCATCCAGCATCTGAAACAGCTTGAAAAAGATGGTTTAATCATTAGGACGGCAAAACCCGTAGTGCCACCTCATGTCACCTATAGACTCAGTGACGCTGGCAACGAACTGGCTCCTGTTATTGATGCGATGGCAGCATGGGCATTCCAGGATATGGAAAGAAATGATAAGCAATGTGCGGAAGGAAACAAATATGTACGGGATAAAAATCAGAATATTTTTAGCCAGAATATAAAACAATAAAAACAGGCTCTTCAATATGTAGAACCTGTTTTTTGGTCAATATTATAGAAAAATTACAACGACTGCATATCAATAACGAAACGATATTTTACATCGCTTTTCAACATTCTTTCATATGCATGGTTGATGTCCTGCATTTTAATCAGTTCTATATCAGAAACAATATTATGTTTTCCACAGAAATCCAAAAGTTCCTGGGTCTCGGCAATTCCTCCGATTAAAGATCCGGCAACAGAACGGCGCTGGAAGATCATGGGTCTTGTGCTCACTTCAGTCTCCTGGAACTCACCTACAAACCCTACAAGAACTAATGTTCCGTTCAGGGAAAGCGTCTGCATATAAGGATTCACATCATGTTCGTAAGGAACCGTGTCAATGATCAGATCAAATTTACCTTTAACGGCATCCATCTGTGAATCGTCAGTGGAAATCACGACATGGTCTGCACCGAGCTGCTTGGCATCATCGGTTTTTCCCGGTGTTCTGGAGAATAAAGTAACCTCAGCCCCTAATCCCTTAGCCAGCTTGATCGCCATATGCCCAAGACCGCCCAATCCTACCACGGCAACTTTGGAACCCGGCCCTGCATTCCAGTGTCTCAATGGTGACCAGGTAGTAATCCCTGCGCACAGAAGAGGAGCTACCGCTGCAAGGTCCAAATTCTCAGGAACACTTAGTACAAAGTGCTCATCTACCACCACTTTCTGTGAATATCCTCCGAAAGTGTGGCCTCCCAGATGAGTGTCTTTTCCGTTATATGTTCCTGTAAACCCATTGAGGCAGTACTGCTCAAGATCATGCTTACAGCTGTCACAATGTCCACAGGAATCTACCATACAGCCTACCGCGGCAAGATCTCCTACTTTAAATTTAGACACTTCATTTCCTACGTTGGTAATTCTTCCTACGATTTCATGACCCGGAACAACAGGGTATAAAGAACCGCCCCAGTCATTTCTCGCTGTATGAAGATCCGAGTGGCACACCCCGCAGTATAAAATTTCAATTTCTACATCCTTTGGGGTTACTTCTCTTCTTTCAATATTCATTTCTTTCAGATCTGCTGTGGTGGACTCTGCACCAAAAGCTTTTACTGTGATTGTACTCATTTGTATATTTAGTTTAAGTTAGTAAGTTCTGTCTATACTACGCTGCGCCTGATCCTTATGGTACCCGTTATTCAGCCATTCCGATCATATCTGTTTATTCAGACTCAGGACCTGTGCCGGGAAGATGGACATTACCGGAAACTTCGCAGCCTATATCCACGAATACAAAAATCGAAACTTTCTGATAAACCATACTTATACAGATTACCGGAATACTTACCAATTTTACAGACAGTCTTTACGTTACCCGGGAAAGTAGTAATTTTGAGTAAGATTAAAAATAATTCAATGGAAAATCAGGAGGTTCAAATCTATAACACGGTCTCGGAATATAATAAAATGGCCAATCATGAAACCCTGCATCCGCTGGTAAGTGTCATTGATTTTTCCAAGTCGGATCCTATTTGCCAATATAGAAGAAGATTCGGGTTCTACACGGTTTTTTTAAAAGATGTCATGTGTGGAGACATGCAATATGGAAAACATAGCTATGACTATCAGGAAGGGACATTGGTTTTCATTGCGCCAGGGCAGACGTATGGAATTTATAATAAAGATAAGCATGTTCAGCCTGCAGGTTTTGCGTTGATTTTTCATCCGGATTTATTGAAAGGAACCAATCTTGGAAAAAATATCAAAGACTATAATTTCTTCTCTTATGATGTTCATGAAGCTTTACATCTTTCAGAAAAAGAAAGGGAAATTATTCTGGAGTGTTTTAAAAATATAAAGCATGAGCTGGAACAATCCATTGATAAACACAGCAAATCACTCATCGTTAACAATATTGAACTGTTTTTGAATTATTGTATGCGTTTCTACGACCGCCAGTTTATCACACGGGACCATATCAACCAAGGGGTGATCGGAAAATTTGAAAATCTGGTAGATGATTATTTAAAATCTGAAAATCCGAAGAATATAGGATTTCCCATGGTGAATTACTTTGCTGAAAAACTGAATCTTTCCGCCAATTATTTTGGCGACCTGATTAAAAAGGAACTCGGGATCTCCCCGCAGGAACTGATCCATAATAAATTAATAGATATCGCCAAAGAACAGATCCTTGAGCAGGGAAAATCGATCAGCGAAATTTCGTATGATCTGGGCTTCAAATATCCACAACACTTTACCAGATTATTCAAAACCAAAGTAGGAATGTCACCGAGTGAGTATAAAATCCTGAACTAGTTTTTTTAACACGAATGACACTAATTTTTTTTCACGAATAACACAATAATGGTTTGTGATATTTGTGCCTGTATTTGTGGAATTTGTGTTTAAATAATTAAATTTAAAGAGAAAAGTTTTCACAGTTTTAAAGATGACACCCAATCAGCAGAACACTACAATTTTCGAGACCCGTTTCGGGAGAATTATTGCATTAAAAGAAGAAGGAATAATCAGAGCTAAAAGTATTCGCTATGCCTTTTCTGAAAGGTTTCAGAAGCCTGTTCCTGCAGAACCTTCAGCATCAGTGATGGTTTCCCCTGATAAAACTCCGGTTTGTCCACAGGTGCTCAGTCCCCTTGTAGAAAAAATGATCGGCGCTACTCCCGTTGAAACCTTTCAGCCTGACGAATCTACCCAATACCTATCTGTTGCCCGTCCTGAAGTGATTGAGGAAAATGAAAAGTGTCCGGTCATTGTTTGGATTCATGGCGGATCTCATGAAATAGGATGTGGTGATTTGCCTACAGCAGATCCGGCAGAATGGGTAAAAGAACAGCATATCATCGTCGTTACGGTATCCTATCGTTTGGGACTCTTTGGATTTTTGGGGGGTGATGGAGAAAGACCTCCCAATCTCGGCTTATTGGATATTATTGAAGCATTGAAGTGGATTAAAAGCAATATTGCAGACTTTGGCGGAGATCCGGATAACATAACCCTCTTCGGCCAATCTTCAGGTGGTGATGCTATTGCTCATCTGATGATATCAGAGGGAGTAGAAGGATTATTCCAACGGGTTATTATGCAGAGTGCTCCTTTGGGTTTGCGTCATAAAAGACAGAAAATGTCTGCCGATTTTTTGAGAAAGACAGAGAAGTTAAAAGATGAGGTCGATGTTCTAAAGATGATGGATGAATACGGAAAGCTTGTTCCATCTATCATCAGATATGGTTTGAAGGCGGCTATGCCTTTTGGGGTCCAGTATAGCTTTCCACCATTATGTACAGAAGAAGAATCGATGGCGCAATGGAAAAAAAATGCGAAAAATTATGATGTGCTGATTGGTTTCAACAACGATGAAACAGCCTTTTATCTTAAAACCTCAGACGCTCTGAATAAATATTTCGGAAAAGGGTGGGGCTTAAAAGTGATGGATAAAACGGTTGAGAAAACCACAGAATTGATCTACGGAAAGCCGGCGAGGCAGTTTGCCCAACATCTGGCTGAAGCCGGTGGGAATGTGTATCTATTCAGAATTCATTCAAAATTGAAAGATAATCCTATCGGAGCACCTCACTGCATTGACCTTCCTTTGATTTTTGGAAATGAATCAGCGTGGAAATCTTCCGGATTGCTGAAAGATATACCCTGGAGCCATATTCACGAGTATGGTAAACAAATAAGAGCTCTTTGGGCAGAATTTGCCCGTACCGGGAAAATTAGTAAACACTCCGGGCGGCCTGCTATTCTTGAAGTGAAAAAGGTTGATGTACAGCAAAATATTCAGTAGATTGCTTTTTATATGTATTTGTTGGTTTTTTTGATGTATTTTATTCATTCATATGTGATGTTTTATGTATATTTAATCAACTAAACCTTAAAAAGTAATAATTATGAAAACAAAACTTTTCAATGCAAGAAAAATGGATAGACAAGAGCTCAGAAACCTGAAAGGGGGAATTATCATCCGCGACAGAGTTTGTTGTGCATACAACGAAGATAATTTCTGTTGCGAATGGGCTATCGATTTTAGAAACTGCCGGGGAATCCAATGCTAGAAACCCTATCAACTGATTAATAGAAAAAGAAAAGCATACATGACAAGTTACTCGGATCATGTATGCTTTTTATTGATATTTTGATCTTATTCTGCGATCCAGACACTCACATTTCCTGCCGGTACCGGAAAATTTCCCCATCCCTTGTCATCGATCGTTACTTTTTCCTCATACCTTCCCAGAACATCATAAAAAATCTTTCCTATATATTTTTCACCCATTTCCATAGGCTTATGGTACGCCTCCTTATTGCTGACCACCACAGCGCAGCCCGAATGTTCATCATCCCCTTCACGTACCCATCCCAGGCAGTTGGCGTCTTCAAAATAATCTTTCTGATTACCGTAAGCATGCTCTTTTCTTGCTTTCAGAAGTCCCTCAATACCATCTACTTTGGGCATGAAAATTTCCTGATCATTGCCTTCTCTGTCTTTATCTACATAATGAGCTCCAAAAAGATCAGGGTAAAATACACATGGATAGCCATCTTTTCTCAACAGAATAAGGGCATAGGCGATGGGCTTGAACCATGGTTCTACGGGAGCTTCCAGGTCCTGCAGCGGTTGTGTGTCATGATTGGCCACTAAACTTACGGAATGCATAGGATCTGCCTGCGTAAGGGTTTCATCAAAGATTCTCCTGAGGTCATAGGAGCCGCCTTCCTTTGAGGCATTATGAAAATTATTTTGAAGAGAACTGTCAAAAAGGCTCATACAACCTTCCGTTACCTCAATGTACTTTTGGAGCAGATGAAGGTATCCAGGCGCCCAGTATTCTCCGACTGCAAAAATGTTTTTTCCGGAATTGGAACGCAGTACGGTGAGCCATTCCTTATAAAAATCAAATGAGATATGCTTTAGGGCATCCAATCGTACGCCATCAAAGTCGGTCTGGTCGAAATACCATTTTGCCCAGTTGTTCAGTTCTTCGCGTACAAACGGATTACGGTGTTCGATATCGTTGTACATCAGGTAATCATAATTCCCTTTTTCATCATGAATCATTTCTTCCCAGTCATTTCCATATTCCGACTGGATCTTATAAATGTGAGAATCCATTCCTTCCGCATAGTCTACTCCACTGAAGCAGGTGAAATTCCATTCAAAATCGGAATATTTTTTTCCTCTTCCTGGAAACGTAAACTTGGTATAGGATTCTATGTCAATGACATCGGAAATTACTTTTTCCCTGTTATTCTCGTCTACCTTTACTGCTTTAAATTTTTCAAGCTCATCGCCACCGGCTTTATGTCCCAGAACAATATCTACAATGACTTCCATTCCCTGGTTTTTCAAAGCCTTAATCGCTTTCAGATATTCATTTTTTGTACCGTATTTTGTGGGAGTTGTTCCTTTCTGATCAAATTCTCCGAGATCGTAAAGATCGTAAGCATCGTAGCCGATAGAAAAGCCGCCATTTGTGCCTTTATACGCCGGAGGAAACCATACAGAGGTGATTCCTGATTTTGATAAGTATTCTGCCTGTTTTTCGGCCTCTTTCCACCATTTTCCATCTCCTTCAGAGTACCAATGGAAAAACTGAATCATTGTTGGGTTCATAAATTTGCTGATTTGGTTCCTACAAGGTACGAAAAAAGGCCTATTGATCACCGAATTCCTCAAACGGAATTTTTAGTTGAACAGAAACCTGTTTTTTCTCCTCCGTATTGAGGTGAGAAAGAGACAACCCAAGCAGCCGCACCGCTTTATCGAAGGGGCGAAGTTCCCAGAGTTTTTTCCCTGTCGTAAAATACTGTTCGGGAGAAATAAAATAATTTTCGCGGGTCATGCTTCTGGTAAAAAGAGAGAAATCTTTATACTTGATTTTTAAAGTTAGTGTTCTTCCCAGGATATTATTTTTCTGTAATCTCTGATGAAGCTCCTGGGCCAGACTGTCCAGCTTTTCATTGATCTGCTGCTCATCGAAAAGATCTTCAAAAAAAGTACGTTCTACAGCAACGCTTTTCTGAATCCGGTGAGGCTTTACTTCAGAAGTATGAATGCCACGAACCACATTGTAATAATGGTTTCCGGATTTTCCGAAAAGCTGTATGAGCTCTTCCCGGGATCTTTTCTTTAAATCTTTCCCCTTATAAATTCCCAGGCTGAACATTTTGTTGGCAGTGACTCTTCCCACACCATAAAATTTTTCAACCGGCAGCTCTTCCAGGAAGCCTTCCATCTTATCAGGGTGAATTGTTTTCTGGCCATTTGGTTTGTTGATATCCGATGCCACTTTTGCCAAAAATTTATTCACTGAAATCCCTGCAGATGCGGTAAGGCCTGTTTGTTCAAATATTTTCTGACGGATCTCTTTTGCGATCAGATTGGCAGAATCCATTCCTTTTTTATTCTCCGTAACATCCAGATACGCCTCATCCAATGATAAGGGCTCTACCAGATCGGTATACTCATAAAAAATCTCGCGGATTTTTTTCGAAATTTCTTTATACCGGGCAAATCTCGGTGGCACAAAAATAAGATGCGGACATTTTTCTTTGGCCGTTTTGCTAGGCATGGCAGAACGCACGCCATACTTCCTTGCTTCATAGCTGGCTGCTGCTACAACTCCACGGTGCTGCCCACCAACCGCAATAGGTTTCCCTTTAAGCGTGGGATTATCATGCTGCTCAACAGAAGCATAGAAAGCATCCATATCCACATGAATAATTTTACGAAGCGGCAAAGAAAAATCCATATCACAAAGATATGGATTCCTGTATTGATGGTAAATTTTTTATAGAAGGGAAGCTGGAAGAGGGAAGTTAACGAGGTCAATAAAAAAAACTATGACCCATTGACCGGAAAGTTAATAAAAGATAGGAAAGTAGTCTATAAGACTTCAATGTCTTCCATCATCCATCATCAAGCTTCTTTTTTTAAGCCTTCAGTCTCATTGTTAAAAGGAGAGGTTCAAATCCTGCTTTTTCATATGCTTTTATGGCAGATTCGTTTTCCGAATACACATCCAGCCGCACTTCTGAAATATTTCGTGATTTTGCCCAGTTAACAAGCTCATCGGTAATCACCTTGTTGACTCCTTTTCCCCGGTGCTCCGGTGATACATACATAAAACCCAGATAGGCATATTCCTTAAACCGGTTGTAGTCTTTTTCAGACTTTTTGATGAGAGCATATCCCGAGCCAATGATTTCGTTCTGATCCTCAGCAACAAGTAAAAGGGCATCCGGAGACTGCATCAGGTTGTTTAAATCATAATAATTAATTTTACCCTCAATAAGGGTACTGTTAAAAGGCCTTTCTGCAGATACAACGCCCTGCTCAAATTCTAAAAGAATTTCTAAATCCTGCTCTGTAGCTTCTCTCGTGATCATGGTGGTACATTTAAAAAAAATCTAAATACATTAGACTTCTTGTTTCTTTTTTGATTAATAATTAAAGTGTCAAATTACTTCAACAGTCTGTTGATGGTCTGCTGGATTTCCGGATCTTCAGGAGATATGGCGTAATACTTTGCAATAGAGGATTTCTGGTCAATAACCATATACCGGGGAATCCAGTTGAGGTCAACGTAATTCGTGAAATCATTTTTCCAACCGGAAGCAAACCAGTAATTGTCTTTCTCCTTCATATTGAATCGTACCAGGCTTTTGTCAAAACCTTCCTTAGATCTTTCCATAGATAAGAAAACAAAATCAATATTGGGATTGTTTCTTTCCAGTTCTTCAGCTTTCGGAAGTGCTTTCAGACAGTCTCTGCACCATCCTGCCCAGAAATCAATCACCAAAACCTTTCCTTTATGCAGGTCAAGAATCTGCTGTATGGTCACTGATTTTCCGTTTTCATCTTCCAGTTTTTGTTGCAGGGCTTCTTTTGAAAACCCCGTTTTAAGAACAGCTGGTGCTTCTTGTGAATAGCTTAATCCAAAAACACCTATCATAAAAATTAATAATAACTTTTTCATTTTTTACAATTTCATGATACAAATCTAAAAAATGAATTGCAATCTGAGATTGATTTTTGGTGAATTGGGAAAAATTTATAAGATTGAAAATGTCTATAACGTTACAAAGAGTATATATCCGGACAATCCTCTGTTGAAATATTGAAAAATAGCATCAGTTCTTCTTTACAGGCTGACCTGAGCTAATTTATGATGGGTAATGCTTAATCAGGCCCTTTACCACGGTAATTACATTGGGCATGGCCTTATGGGCAGCATTCAATACTTCTTCATGAGAGACGGCAAAGGCAATATCAGGTCCGCCAAGATCAGTAATCACGGACATGCAGAAGACATCCATCCCCATGTGTCTGGCAACAATTACTTCAGGCACGGTGCTCATTCCCACCATATCCCCGCCGATAGCTTTGATCATGCCATACTCAGCTGGAGTCTCAAAAGTAGGTCCCTGAAGGGCTACATAGATTCCCTGGTGGATATTGATCTTGTTTTCAGCAGCAATTTGTTCCGCTACTGCGATCATTTTTTTATTGTAAGGCTCGCTCATATCCACAAAACGTGGCCCAAGTTCATCTATATTCCGACCCCGTAACGGATGTTCAGGCATCATGTTGATATGGTCCTTTAGAATGACTACATCAGCAACACGATAAGCAGGATTTACCCCGCCACAAGCATTTGAAAGGATGAGGTTTTTGATCCCTAATAAATGGAAAACTCTAACAGGGAAAGTAACGGTTTCCATGGAATGTCCTTCATAGTAATGAAAGCGGCCACTCATCATCAGTACCTTTTTACCTTCCAGCATGCCGTAGATAAGCTTTCCGCTATGTCCTGTCACTGTAGTTTGTGGAAAATTGGGAATATCTTTGTATTCTAAAATATGGATCGGTTCCACTTCATTCTGCAGTTTTCCAAGTCCGGATCCCAAAACAACAGCAAAATCGGGAGTATCGTGGATGATGTTCCTGATAAAATCAGCTGTTTCTTTAATTTTTTCTAACATAATCTAAGATGATTTGATTGAATTCTTCCTTTTTATCAATAAGTACATTGATAGGCCAGTAGTAAACAATTTCTCTAAGATAGTCAAAAGTTTTCAGACGGACATAGTCCTTCTCTGTGGTTAATATCAGTTTATATTCTCCCAGCTTTTTATATTCTGCAAGAATTTTTTTAATATCATCATCGGTGAAATTATGATGATCCCTGAATTTTAAGTGTTTCACTCTTTTGGAGAATTTTGCAAGATGCTCCAAAAGCGGTTTCGGATTGGCGATTCCTGTGATCAGTAAAATATCATAATAATTCAGGTTGTTATCCGGAAGCATTTTGTCTTTACCGTATACATTTTCGTCATAGCCGATTGATGAAAAGAAGACTTTCTGCTTATAGGAAGGTCTGATCCTGGAGATATAATACCTTTTTGTTTCCTCGGTAAGTTCATCAGGACATTTGCTCACCATAATGATGTCTGCTCTTTTGGACCCGGCTCTTGATTCCCTGAGGTCTCCGGCCGGAAGAAGGTAGTCCTTGAAAAAAGGATCATTAAAATCGGTCATCAGGATGTTAAAGCCTGCCCTGATGGATCTATGCTGCATCGCATCATCCAGTACCAGTACTTCAAGATCCATATCATCGATCACTTTTTTAGCACCCGGTACCCGTTCCTCAGAAACAGCAATGACAAAACGGTTCTTGAAACGCTCAAAAAGCTGCATGGCTTCGTCACCCACAATCTTATAATTGCTTTCGTAATTGGTGACTTCATACCCTTTGGTTAACCTACCGTAACCCCGTGACAGCACTCCGGTTCTGTAATGCTTGGATAGATACTGGGCAAGATACATCACCATAGGCGATTTTCCGCTTCCGCCCACAGAAAGATTCCCGACATTGATTATCGGTGTCTTGAATTTTGTCGATTTAAAAATTCCCAGATCATACATGGTGTTCCGGATACCCGTTACCAAATGATAACCGAGGGAAAAAGGATAAAGGTACCATCTTTTCATACGATTGCAAAAATAAGGATTTTAATAGGGATTTGATACAATATTCTCAAAGACTTTTCAACAAATATTTCAGTAAATTAAGTAATTTTGCGGAGTTATTATATTACATTGAGATACTTTATTGAATTTTCTTACAACGGAAAGAATTATTTCGGTTATCAGATACAACCGGATGCCATTTCTGTACAGGAAGAACTGGAAAAAGCACTTTCCACCATTTTAAGAGAAGAAATTAAAACTACCGGAGCAGGACGCACGGATACGGGGGTTCATGCCAAAAAAATATTTGCCCATTTTGATACAGAAAAAGTGCTTGATGCTGAACTTCCCCGCAGGCTGAACAGCTTTTTGCCGCCGGATATTTCCATCGAAAGGATTTTTAGGGTAAAGGATAATTTCCATGCCCGTTTTGATGCAACCTTCAGAACCTATGAATATTATATTTCACTGGTAAAAAATCCGTTCACCCAGGAATCTGCCTGGCAGCACTGGAAAAGGCCGCTCGATATTGATGCAATGAATAAAGCCTGCAAGATCTTGTTTGAATATGAAGATTTTACAAGTTTTGCCAAATTAAAGACCGATAATAAAACCAATATCTGCAAAATGTACCGCGCAGAATGGGAACAGAACGGAAGCGAACTGAAATTTACTGTTTCTGCCAATCGTTTTCTTAGAAACATGGTCCGTGCTATTGTGGGAACGATGGTAGAAATAGGGACCGGGAAACTGCAGCCGGAAGATCTGCGTAAGGTTATCGAGGATAAGAACCGTAATGCCGCCGGAACTTCGGCTCCTGCACATGGGTTGTATCTGGTGGATGTAGGGTATGAGTTTTAAATATAAAAGTAATGATTACAATCTTAATTGCGATAATCACCTTTGTTTTTTATCAGAAGCTGGCTGCCAGCCATGGTAAAACCCCATGGAAGTACGGCCTTCTGGGGGTGGCATTATGGATTGGAGTGCAATTTTTCATTGGCCTTATCTATGGGCTTTTCGGCATCATCATGGATCCTAATTATTACGAGCAGGATATAGATTTCAATAGTTTTACCGTCGCGAATATCCTGGGCTGGATCCTTTCACTGGCTGTTGTATGGATGGGATATCGTTATCTGGATATACGCTGGAAAAAGAATAAACAGTAATAAAACGGTCAATAGGGCACACAGATTGGTAAAAATAATCAGGAGTAAAAACAACCTGATCAATATACCGGCTATTCATATTGTAAATGAAAGGTATCTGAAATTTTCTATCATGATTTCCAAAGTTGTAAAGGCTGGCAATGTAGAAAGTCTTATTTTTGCATAGAATTTTATTTTAATTCTTTTCTTCGATTCGTACAATGAAAAAACAAGATACCTGGGGAATTGTAAAAAGGCTGTTCTTTATTGGAATGAAGTTTCGTTCTTGGTTCATCCTTACTTTAGTAATCTCCGTCATACTATCCATAGTTTCTACCTACCGGCCATATCTTACCATGGAAGTAGTGGATAATGATATCACAAAGCTGCAGGATAAGGCATTGATGATGAAGCATATCTACATTTTGGTAGGGTTGGTATTTGCTGAAACAGTATTAAACTTCTTTTTGGTTTACTTTTCAAATTTTATCTCGCAGAATGTCATCCGTGATATCAGGGAAAGATTATATGCAAAACTGATTTACTTCAGAACTTCATTTTTTGACAAGACGCCTATCGGGCAGCTGGTTACCCGTGCTGTAGGTGATGTAGAAACGATTGCCACAGTATATACAGATGGTTTCCTGATGGTTTTTGGGGATATTCTGAGAATTGTATTTGTTCTCGTCATGATGTTCAGTACCAATGTGCATCTCAGCTATATTACACTGGCGATTTTACCATTAATGGTCGTTATCACAAGGTTTTTTCAGAAGAGGCTTAAAAAGGCCTTCGGAGACGAACGAAACTGGACCTCTACCCAAAACTCTTTTGTTCAGGAAAGATTGGCAGGAATGCCGATCATTCAGGTGTTCAACAGGCAGGAATCCGAATTCAAAAAATTTGATGATATCAATATTACGCTGAAAAGCGCTTTGCTGAGAACCGTTTTTATCTTCTCATTATTCTTTCCTGTAGTAGAGCTAATTTCTTCCCTGTTTATCGGGTTTATCCTGTTCTATGGAGGGTATATTACGATCAGTGCCGGGGTGGTGATTGCTTTTATTCAGTACATCTCTATGCTGATTCGCCCTCTGAGGCAGATTGCTGACCGTTTCAACAATATCCAGCGTGGTATTGTGGGTGCGGAAAGGGTGCTGGGGTTGATGGATGAAGAAAACTCAATGCCAAATACCGGAACGGTAAGGAAAGATCATTTTGACGGTAAAATAGAATTCCATAACGTACGTTTTGCGTATGATGAAAAGCAGGAGGTACTGAAAGGTATCGATTTCAAAGTAAATCCGGGAGAAACCGTAGCTATTGTAGGAGCGACCGGTGCCGGGAAATCCACAATTATCAGTCTTATTACAAGACTTTATGATATCAATTCCGGAAAGATTCTTATTGATGATGTAGATCTAAAAGATTATGAACTCTATAATCTCAGAAGCCATATCGGAGTGGTACTGCAGGATGTTTTCCTTTTCCATGGCAGTATTTTTGAAAATCTTTCCTTTGGGGATGACTCTATTACGCTGGATAAAATAAAAGCCGGAGCCCGGGAGATTGAGGTGGACCGGTTTATTGAGCAGCTTCCCGGCGGATATGATTATGTGGTAAGCGAAAGAGGATCATCAATATCACTGGGACAGAGACAGCTATTGTCTTTCCTCAGAGCTTATTTGTCCGATCCTAAGATCTTAATTCTGGATGAAGCGACGTCATCAATAGACCATGAAAGTGAAAAGCTGATTCAGAGAGCTACAGAAAAAATTACCAAAAACAGAACCTCCATCATTATTGCCCACAGGCTGTCAACGATTGAAAAAGCTGATAAGATCATTGTGATGGAACACGGTAAAATTGTAGAAGAAGGCAGACATCTTGAACTGCTGGATAAGAACGGATATTATGCTACCCTTTACAAGGCACAGCTGCGGCATGAGGTGGAAATGGAAGATGAAAAAAAATAGTAATCCGGACGACATAAGAAAATCGGTGTTGTTTACAATAAGATAAGAAATCAGGTTTCAGCATCAACTAAAAAAGAGAGCAAAACGCTCTCTTTTTTTATTGAATATAGGGGTTAGAATTTTAGTTTTTGAGTGATTGTTTTTCCGTCTTTAAAAACAGCATTCACGATAATGATGATATCCCTCTGTTCCACAGGATATCTGAATTCCGTGGTATTAATATCTGTTTTTTGTGTAAGAAGTCTTCCTGAAGCATCATAAATGTGAAGCGATGAAATTTTAGAATCGCCTTTTACATAGACGGAACCTGTATCTTTGGTGATGTAAGCAGTATTGTTCTGAATAGTGTCTTTTAAAGATAACAGGGCTTGTGAATTTATCATCACGGAATAGTCTTCTACCTGTCCGTATTTTGGAGTATAACATGCTGTAACTGCCGTACCGTTGAAATCGCCAATAACTCTCATTCTGAGCGGCGTATTAACAACCGCATTGGCAGGTGGTGTAATGTTGGCCGTCGCGAACGAACCATTGCTCACGCCACTTTGGTTGAGAACCAGTTCTGTGGTCTCATTAAACTGACCGTCATTATTATAATCAATATAAGCTTTGATGATATGGGCATTGCTGGATCCCGGAGCAACGGTAAGGGTGGTAGGAGCGTTTTTGGGAATGGTTGTTTTTGAAATTCCCAGGCAGTAGGTTCCGGTGAAGTTTTCATAAAAATTATTGGCTGCCTGTTTGTAATTGCTGGAGTAATTACTGATGTTTCCGAATTTCACCGAAGTGATCCCAATATTATATCCTCCCGGATTGGTTATTGAGGTTGGTGTGCAGGCGTTTGTTAAGGTTGTGCTGTTATTGATCACCGTGGTGGAGGCAACCGGAGAATTGATCAGGGACTGTCTGTACTGTAGAAGCTGGGCTGTCGCTCTTGTTGCCTGTCCCTGTGTAAACAGGTTCCGGAAACAGAAGGTATACGCCATCACATTCCTTTCTCCCCCCGCATACAGCTGAGTTGTACATGGGTTGATCTTTCCTGTCTGGCAGGTATAGGGAACAGAAGAGTGGTAGAGACTTTTCATAGGTTCCGTATCACATACCAGATCTCCATCCAGGGTACAGTCATTGTTTACAGGGCAGTCTCCCGAAGTGGCATTATATCCTTCATGGGTATGTCTCAGCCCCAGGGCATGTCCGAATTCATGGGCCAAAGTCTGAGCATTTACAGCAGAGGCACTCGTTGCCATAAAAGAATAATCTTTGCTCCCTCCAGGATAGTAGGCATAGCCATTCAGTGCTCCTGAATTGGAAGTTAATTTTTTAACCACATAAATGTTGTAGTATTTGCTGGTATCCCATAATCCCATTGCTGTAATTTCTGTAGCGTTCACGGCGTTGGTTGTGTTGTCATCATTGACTCCGCCGCTTACATATTTAGGAAGATGGGAGGCATTGATCCGGTTGATTCCATTGGTAGGATTGCAGCTGGGATCTATTTTAGCGAAAACAAATCTAACCGGTAATACTGCACTGGCGCCGTCCATTCCGCTGGAATTACTTCCCGAGAACACCCCGTTGGTATAATTGACCCAGGCAATGATATCAGCATCGGACTTGTTGTTGACAGTTCCTACCGCACTTCCGTCCCCTACCACATGTACCACGATAGGAATCTCATACACCTGATTATTCTTAAGGTGTGCATCCAGCTTTCCGCTTTTGATCATTTTGGATAATTCCAGATTAAAAGCATCATCCTGAATTTTCTCCTGAGGGAATCTGGCATAATGTTTTTTCATTAATTCATCGGTTCCACACTCCTGGAATTCTAACTTTTGTGAATAAAAATTCGTGCTGAAGGCGCATGAAATAAGAATAAATAGCAATTTTTTCATAGTATTTTTGTATTTAATGGTTGTAAAATTAAAATTAAATAAAAATACTTGAATTGTATTACAGCTTTTTAAAAGTACAGAAAATAAAATTCTGAATTGTATCAAAAGGAGTGGTATGATCTTCAGTCAGACACTTTATTTTTTCAAAAGAGGGTTCAAATTTTTCTGATAAAGAAAGTTCATCGTATTGTTGAATATTCAGTCCGCTGCATTTTGCAGGTCCGTTTTTAGAGAAAGTCCCCAGGATCATATAGCCCCTTACGTTTTTCTCTGCAATATCAATATATTTTGATACCTGTTCAGGGGTGGTAAGAAAATGAAAGGCAGCTCTGTCATGCCAGATGTCATAGGTTTCTGCAGGTTCAAACGATGTAATGTCAGAAACGATCCATTTGACTTTACCTGCGGCCTCACCCAGTCTTTGTTTAGCCCTGTCTAAAGCTTTGGCAGAAATATCCAGTACCGTAATGTTTTCATAACCTTCTTCAAGAAGAAAATCGGCCAGGTTGCTGTCTCCGCCACCGATATCGATTATTCTGGCATCTTTTCCCAATGCAAAAGAGCGGATGAAATCCAGAGAGGTTTTTGGTTTCTCCTGCGTCCAGCTTACCTGATCGGGGGTTTTGGTTTCGTATACATGTTCCCAGTGATTTTTAGAGTCAGAAGCTGTCATTCCTTAATTGATTGTTTATTTCTTCAAATTTATCAATTAATTCATTAAGCTTCGCCTGTTTTTTTCCGATTGCTTTAGGTTGCAGATAAAACCAGCATAAGCGATTTCTGACAGGCGGGAGTAGAAGTTACTGTAGCACGACTGAAGAAGCATTACGGTAACAGTTCAATTCCACGGTTTTCTCTTTGCTGATGAGCATTTCAGGTTGTTGATGAATGAAATTCAGAAGGTATTTGATGATGTGGTATTTGTGGAATATGACAAAATAATCAGGAAATCATTAAAATAAATAAAAAAATAATGATTACCCGATGTTTTATATTGGGAAATTTACTAATTTTAATAAAAATTTATAACAATGCCCGGAATTTGAAAGGGGTTTTGTACATAAATTGAATATTAACTAAAATCCAAAAATATAAATGAGCAGTAGTATCCAAGATGAATTTAAAGTCTTCAGAGATGAATTGAAAAAGTTGAATATTGAAGTACAAAAGGTCGTAAAAGTAGGAAACGGAAGTATGGATTTCCATGAGGTTTTCTACAAGTCGCCAAGATATGAAGAGGTGAAAACGGTCTATGTCCAGCGACATAATCTGGACAGCATGATTGAAAAATTTAAGCAAGCTTATCATTAAAAATAATCCGGCGCCGCAGAGAATCTGCTGCGCCGGTCTTTTTATGCTGTTAATCTTTGTCCAGTGTTGAGGTTTCCTTTGTATCCTTCATCCTGGCATAGACAAGAAGTGAAAAAAGTATACACCCCGTGATGTACCAGTAAAAATAACTTTCTGTGCCCTCCTGCTTGAACCAAAGAGCAATATACTCTGCTGTCCCTCCGAAAATAGCTACGGTAAGCGCATATGGAAGACCTACTCCCAGCGCCCTGATCTCAGAAGGGAAAAGTTCTGCTTTTACAACTGCATTGATGGAGGTATATCCACTGACAATAATAAGAGCAGCCATAATCAGGAAAAACGCGGTCCACATTGAAGTGGTAGTACTTAAAGCTGTAAGCAGCGGAACTGTAAATAAGGTTCCCATGATACCAAAACCCAAAAGCAATGGCCTTCTTCCAACCTTGTCAGACAATGCTCCGAAAACAGGCTGCAGGCAAGCAAATATAAATAGGGAAACAAAAGATATCAGCGTCGATTGCTCCTTAGTAAGATGAACGGTATTCACTAAAAATTTCTGCATATAGGTCGTATAGGTATAAAATGCCAGCGTACCTCCTAAGGTCAGACCTACAACCGTAAGTAAAGCAGTGGGATGCTTCAGAAGTTCTTTAATCGTTCCTTTCTTCTTCTCACTGAGATCCTTCTTGTTTTCAAAGGCTTCGGTTTCATGAAGGTTGGCCCTTAAGTACAAAGCTATAATAGAGAGCATTGCTCCGATGACAAAAGGAATTCTCCAGCCCCAATCCTCGAGCTGAGCTTCTGTAAGCAGCAGTTTCTGTAGAATAAGCTGAATTCCCAATGCGATCAGCTGGCCGCCGATTAATGTCACATACTGAAAGCTGGAATAGAAACCTCTTTTGTCTTCAGAAGCCATTTCACTGAGATAAGTTGCAGAAACTCCGTACTCACCGCCTACACTCAGCCCCTGTAGTAATCTCGCAATCAGCAATAGCGCCGGTGCAAGGATACCAATAGTTTTATAGGTGGGAGTAAGGGCGATCAGCAGAGATCCGAAAGACATCAGCAGTACAGACAGTGTCATCGCTTTTTTTCTTCCGATCTTATCGGCAATGCTTCCAAATATCCAGCCTCCGATAGGCCGCATCAGGAACCCGACAGCAAATATCCCTGCAGTATTCATCAGCTGAGCGTTCAGGTCAGAATCAGGGAAAAAGGAATTGGAGAAATAAATGGCGAAGGCAGCATAGGCATACCAGTCGTACCATTCAACCAGGTTTCCTACAGAACCGCCTACGATCGCTTTGATCCTTTGGGCGGTTGTAATTTGAGTAGTATTCATATAGTTAAGATATTAAATTTTTTAAAGTACAATTTGAAAAGACAGTAAAAACTCACCTTTTCTGTCAAAAACTTTTCCGGATGCGGTATTGTATAATGGTCTGCTGCTGTATTGGGCTACAATTCTCGCATTCTGGCCATAGAGATAAAAATTGGCGCCAATATCATAATAGTTTCCGTTTTGGCGGAGCGCTTTCATGTCTTTCAGTGCATAGTTGAAAAAAGGCTGAACCTTCAGCACATGGCTGAATTTCGGCAGAACAAATCCTACCTGAGAGAACCATATATTTCCAGTTCCCATCAAAACTCTGTTGTTTCCCACTCCCTCCAGAGCTTTTTGCCCGCTGAATAGCGGATCCACAGTTCCCGGATTCAGCAGACCGCTAATCCGCAGATAATTGGGTCCGTAGTTGTAATTGTAAAAGACTGAATACAAGGTGAGCCCCATTTCTTTGTTCTGAGCACCCAAAGGAAGTTCTGTATAGACATCCGCTCCCAAAATACTTACATCGTGAGATTCAAACCGGTTTTCTGAAGGCTGGGATTGGGAGGCGTCCTTATTGGTGTAAAAGCCGGCTCCCAGATTCAGGACTTTTTTCCGGGCGAGATTATTGCCGGGAAGGAAAGATGTTGCAGTCACCTCTTTGTTGAAGAACTGATAGAATGCATATCCGGCATAGGATAATTTTCCGCTTTGGTTGTTGTCCACAGCCGGACCGCCGACTGTAGGTTTTAAACTTGTTGCAAAGGGCTTGTTGACGCTGAAACGATAATTGATCCTGTCTAGCTCCCCATGTACAAAAATTCCCAATTGCCTGGCAAACTGGTCGGCGATTTCAATCGTTGGAAAATTAAAAACAGGAAGGTCACCGGCAAGCATTTTGGTGGTACTTGCGTTGGTCAATCTGCTAACACCGTTCCATGAATGCAGTCCGGCTCCCAGATAAAGATTGTATCTGTTCGGTTTTCCGGTTTGGAAATTATTTCTTGGGATAACAGCGAATTCATTATAGGCGTCGTGAAAAAAGAAAGGAGACTTTTTTCCGGCTCCATTGTTTCCTGTTCCTGTACCCCCTCCTGAAATAAAACTCTGATTATTGATTCCCATCTGTAAAAAGACCGAATAAAACGGAGTAACCTGGCTCTGAACAATGAGTCTCATTCTCCTGATTCCCGCATCATACGTCTGATCCTGTGGGACTCCGTTTACTGCTGTGCCCGGATTGTTCTCAATACTCCTCAGCCATATCTGACTGGAGATGCTGAATTTCAGCCACTGGTCTCCCCTGGAATTCAGATTTATTTTAAGTTCTCCGATATCCAGCGGATTTTTTTCGGTTGAAGCGACTTCAGCATGTTTTTTAAGACTGACGGTATCCTGACCGTTTACAGATTGCAAAACAAGTAAACTGAAAATAATAAGTAGCTTTTTCATTGGCGCTTTTATTTGCACCTAAACAATACATAAATTCTGAAGAAATTTTGAAGTTTACATAGAATTGACTATTTCTGTAATATGTTTTTGAATTTCAGGGTATTATTTTGTGAAATTGATTTTCACTTTGTGCAAATTGTTGGCAAATTCATAGGCTACTTCGATATCATAAATCTCCAAAATTTTCTTCACGAGGGCCAAACCAATTCCGATAGAATTTTGATTGGGATTTCCGCGTTTAAATCTTTTGAATACATCTTCGGTAGGAATGGAGGGTGGGTTTCCTGAATTTGAAATCTCAAAATACTGTTCTGTAAGGACCACAGATATGCTTCCGTTTTCGATATTGTGTCTTTTGGAATTATTGATGAGGTTGTTGAGAACAATCGTTGCGAGATTTTTATCAAAATGGAGATGCACATCATCCTGGATATCGGTGATAACAGTAAGGTTCTGTATTTCAAAAATATCTTCAAAATAATAAAGCCGTTCCTGAAGAAGTGCTGAAAAGTTTATAAGATGTGAATCGTTTTTTTCAAAATGCTCCAGTTTTGCGAGAAGAATCAGGGATTGGTTAATAGAAGAAAGCCTGTCCAGCTCATCATTCATTAAAGAGAGCGTGGTGAGTTGCTGTTCAGAAAGCTCACTGTCCATCAGCAGTTCTATTTTTCCTTTGATGGAGGCCAGCGGGGTCTGTAATTCGTGGGAAGTGTTCTCAGAAAGTTCTTCCAGCAGGTGATAATCCTTTTTGGAGCTTTCAGTCATTTTTAACAGAAATTTGTTGAGAGACTGAAGTTCTTCTGTTTCTGTTTCCATGAGATCCAAAGAGTGGTTGTCTCTCAGCCTGAATTTTTTTATCTCATCCATAGCCTGATAAAAAGGTTCAAGGATCTTTTTGGAAACCAGGATACTCACAATAATAGTGAGAATGATCAGAAAGACCATGATCCATGCGATCACCATAATAATGCTCATCAGAAAATCGTTTTCGATGATGGTGATGTATCTTACACTTGTAACCGCGTATTTTTTCTGATGAATGACAGGGTAGGTGGTTACCGTTATCTTATTGATATAGGATTGAATGCTTTTGTTCCAGATGTATTTTTCCTCAATAATTTTTTCTTTAATATCCTTAGAATCCGGGGGAAGAATTTTTACCTGGGTCTGCCGGTGATGAAATTTCAGGTAGTCATAACCGGGATCTTTTTCCAACTTATGGGTCACATAGGCATTCAGGTCTTCCAGTTTAAGAATAGCGGAACGCATCGTTGCTCTTTCAAAAGCAATATACAGAATCGTAAAGCCTGAAATAAGAACAAAAAATACCAATATGGTAAATGCCCTGGCAAAACGGAAACTCAGATTCATTTGTCAATCCATTTATAGCCCAGTCCGTAGACTGTCTGCAGATAATCTTTTCCACCTGCATCAATCACTTTCTTCCGCAGATTTTTCAGGTGCTGATATACAAAGTCTATATTGTCGATGCTGTACGTGTAATCTCCCCAAAGGTGACTGGCAATGGCCTGTTTGGAAAGCATCCTGTTCTGATTGTTGATAAAGTAGATCAGCAGGTTCAGTTCTTTTTTCGTAAGATTGAGCGGGAGATCATTGATGCGGCATTCCTTGGATTCGAGATCAATCGTTATTTCATTAAAACTCAGGATACGGTTGCTTTCCGGGGTCTTTCTTCTCAACACAGCTTTTATTCTGGAGTGCAGCTCAGGAAGGGAAAACGGTTTGGTAATATAGTCATCGGCACCGTCATCCAGCCCGGTCAGTTTGGTATCTAAAGAATTTTTCGCCGAAACAATAATGACACTGGCTCCCAGAGCATCATTTTTAATATGCTTCAGGATTTCCAGACCGTTTCCGTCAGGAAGCATAAGATCGAGGAGAATGCAGTCATACTCAAAGAACTCTATTTTTTCTAAAGCTTCTTTCGCATCAACAGCTACTTCACAGACGTAATCTTCTTTTTTAAGATAATCTGTAATGTTGGCTGCAAGATCTTTATGATCTTCTATGATGAGAATTTTCATACAAAGTGATTAATCCGGAAACTGTTAGCGGCTTTAAAGATATAAAAAAACCGCTCAGAAAATTAAGAACGGTTTTTTTTGCGGGTATTTTAAAACCGGTATCCAATGGATAGTCCGCTTCTGAAGCCTGCCCATGGTCCGTCTACTTTTATTCTGGCACCTTGAGCATTGGTTTCTACGGAATATTTTACAAAAGGAATATCCAGGTTTTCTATTTCATGTTTTAGCTGTGCCTGCATATCCGGTGTCAGAACAAAATCGCTGGTCATGCTGAAGTCTCCTTTTCCGTTGCCATAGTGAGCCCCAGCAATCCAGAAGTCAAGGACTAAATTCTGGCTCCGGGTCAGGAAAAACTGAACACCTACCATCAGTCCACCACTGTTTCCATTGGTGCTTCCCTGGCCTTTAAGCGGGATTCGTAAAGAGAGGTTGTTGGGGCCCCTGTAGTCATAGTAGAAATCAAAAGTATTGGAAGAGACATCAGAAAAACGGTAATAAGGAGCAAAATAAAATCCTTTTCCATAGCCATAGCCAATATAAAACCTGGGTTCAATGGTAAAATTGGTAGCTCTGACACGAAGATTCTGAAATCTTTTTTCATCTTCATCCTTCAGAAAAGCATTGATGAAGGGTACCTTGCCTTCAGGCATGGTACCAAATCCAATATTCACAGAAAACCACTGATTGATGGCTCTTTCATAAGATAGATTGATATTCCTGAATGCATAAGCTGTGACATTGGTCTTGATGATGTTCATCTTTTCGGGCGCACTGTTTTGGATTTCCTGGGCATCGGCGAAGGACAGCAGAAAGCCAAGGATGAGTAGGACTGCTTTTTTCATGACTTTATATTTTGTGGTGTAGAGGTGTATCATCAAAAATCAGGCAGAATTTAACATAATAATAAGAATTAACGTAAAAAATACTAGCATGAGTGATTGTGCTGCGTTTAATTTCAAGTATGTGTATGGTGTAATATCTGCCGGTTACCAATTGTCTTAAGGGTATAATTCCTTTTTGATATGAAAAAAACAATAGGCAGCCTTTTCTTTCTTGTTGGAGTGTTGGTAGCAGCACAAGAGCTTAAAACTGATACTGCTGATGTGGGAGAAACAAGAGAAATTCAGGAAGTCGTTCTGAAGTCACAGCGCAAAAAGCAGTTTGCCGACAAAGCCGTTTACACTTTTGATAAAACGGCACTGGACAGAGCCCGGTATGCAAAGGATTTGCTCAGTACTCTTCCCGAATTACAGCTAGATCCGGTAGCGAATACCATTACAAGCACAAAGGGAGGGACAACCCTTTTTCTGATCAATGGCGTTGAAGCGACTGATCTTCAGATCCGCAGTGTGCCGCCTTCTGAAGTGATCAAAGTAGAGTATTATGATATTCCGCCGGCAAGATGGGCCACAAGGGCTGACACGGTGGTCAATATTCTTACCAGATCTTCCGAAACAGGTTATGTTTTCGGAGCAGATGTCTCTACTGCTCTGAATACTGGATTTGTCAATGGTTCTGCTTATGCCAATTATACAAAAGGGAAAAATAACTTTGGCCTGGAATATTCGCTGAACCTGCGGGATTATAATGACAGACGGGTGAACAGTATCTACGATTACAGGCTGAACGGAAAGGATAGCCGTTCAGACGAAAACAGGACCGATCATTTCGGGTATACTTTTCAGAATCTGGCGCTTCGTTTTACCAGGCTTATTCCTGATGATTATGCTTTTCAGGTTAAGCTGAATACGGATATTTTCAGCCGGTTCTCAAAAGGGGTGGGGAAGAGTGTTTTTACACAGGACGAGTTGAGTGAAGCTCATGCCATGTTTAAAAATAACGGGTCCAGGTATGTAATTCCTAAACTGGATCTTTATTATTCTAAAAAAATAGGGGAAAAGGATGAACTGAGCATTAATATTGTGGGCTCCCATTATACAACACGGACCACGGAAACGGCTAAGGAATGGATTACTGATACCGGACTTCCCGTATATGATAACGATATGCTTTTGAAAGCAAAGCAGACAAGTCTTGTGGGAGAACTTGCCCATACGCATGATTTTACAGCAGGAAAGCTTTCATCAGGCTATAGAATCTCAAGGACTTCCATTTCAAATGACCTAAATAATCTTACAGGATATTCTCAGTATAGTGTTAATTATCTTGAACAGTATTTTTATTCTGAATTTTCAGGCAAAGTGGATAAATTCAGCTATCGTATCGGAGCAGGACTTACCCATATTCATAATAAGAGTGCTGAAACTATTTTTGATGAATGGACCTTTACACCCAAAGTTATTTTAGGGTATCAGATGAAGGCGAACCAGAGTCTACGCTTTACCGGGAGTTACAATCCGGTAAGTCCTTTGAGTAATGCATTGAGCAGTAATGTGGTGCAGCTGGCTCCTAATATCGTGCAGCGGGGAAATCCTTTTTTAAAGTCGCAGCAGGTTTTTGCAAATACCCTTACCTATTCTTTTAACAACAAATACTTTGACTTTAATGCAGCGCTGTTTTACCGGTATACAGATAGGGTGATCAATCAGTATTACGTGCAGGACGGTGAATTGGGCGGTTATGCACTGACCTATGAAAATGGAAAAAACGGCCAGCGCTACGGAGCACAGCTGACAGGATCTTATAAACCTTTTGGCAGTAATCTTCTGGTGGTAAAAGCTGTTCTTACACCTACCTCTGAAACCGTCCGGACAAGTACAGGAGCGTTGATCAGGAATAATTTTTTGGGTAATTATTTCGTGCTGTCGTCAGAATATCAATCTTTTTCACTGCAGTATCAGTTCAATATGCCGGTGTACAGCCTCAATGGGGCATTCCTGAATACCAATGAAAATCAGAATCATATTTTTGTAAGCTACAAGCACAAGAACTGGACGTTTTCTACCGGAATGTACTGGATGGGAATGCCTTCGGAATACAAAACGAAAAGTCTTCCGGAAAGCCTCGTGGATTACGGGGTTCACACCCAGATTATGAACAACAAATCTATGTTTGTGTTGGGGCTGAGTTATGATTTCTCTACAGGTAAAAAAACAGAGATCCAGCGAAAGCTGAATAATGAAACTGCACCTGCTGCCACATTTTAGAGATTGGAAAGATCATAATCATCAAATCTCTTTATCAGTATTGTCATAAAAAAACCACCAGATAAGGATCCGGTGGTTTATTCTGTGCGCTAAATCGTTGTACGTTTAATTGCTGATGATCATTTTACGGTACGCGTAGATGTCTTCAATGGTCACGACGCTCATTTCTTTTCTGATCGCAAAATCTACTATTTCAGGCAGTCTTGCCATAGATCCGTCTTCATTGGTGAGTTCACAAAGTACGGCATCATCACCGAGGTTGGCCATTTTGACAAGATCTACACTTCCTTCCGTATGGCCCCTTCTTTCAAAAACGCCTTCTTTTCTGGCGATCAAAGGAAAAACGTGTCCCGGGCTTGCAATATGTTCTGCCTGGGCATTTTCCGCTACGGCGGTTCTTATCGTTGTTACGCGGTCTTTCGCAGATACTCCCGATTCTACGCCTTCTTTGGCTTCAATAGAAATGGTGAATGCGGTTTGGTTTTTGGAGTTGTTGGTTTCCACCATCGGACGCAGATTGAGGTGGCGGCTTTTTTCCTCAGAAATGCATAAGCAGACAATGCCGCTGCATTCGCGGATCAGAAGTGCCATGTCCTGTTCTGTAATGGTGGAAGCGGGAAAGATGATGTCACCTTCGTTTTCGCGGTTTTCATCATCTACCAATAGAATACCTTTTCCCTTTTGTAATGTTTGAAGTGCTTTTTCTACACGTTCTTTGGAGGTAGCTCCGAATTGTTCTAATAATTTTTCCATGTTATTTTACTTTTTAAAAGTTAAAATATTCTTCGGTACATGGAAATGAAATACGACACAATAAGAGTCCCAAGGGAATCCTATTGATCGTCTCATTTTCTTCTCCCATCCAGACTTTAACTGTCGGTTCCGGAATTTCACCAGATCAGTCCTTTCCGGAGAAAGGAGTCGCGGACTGTAACCGCCGGTAGGGAATTTCACCCTGCCCCGAAGAAAACTTATCCTAAGTTTTACTGTATGTTTTAATTTAAATTTTTATTTCATTGAATAGTATTTAAAGCACAGACCGCTAATTTCGGGAAGTTTTTTGAAATGGAAAAGAGATTTGTCAGATTTTAAGATCCAAAAAAAAATTTAAACCGTTCTTAATATTTTTTCCATCTTCTTTCCCTTAGCCAGTTCATCAATCAGCTTATCCAGATACCGGATGTTTCTCATCAGCTCATCTTCAATTTCTTCTACGCGATATCCACAGATAACTCCTGTTATCAGGGTTGTATTAGGATTCATTTGGGGAGCCTGGTCAAAAAATGTTTTAAAATCCGTGCGGTCCATGAGTATCTTCTGAAGACTTTTTTCATCATATCCTGTCAGCCAGAATATAATCTCATGCACTTCCTCTTTAGTGCGCCCCTTTTTTTCTGCCTTTTGAATGTAATGGGGATAAACACTGGCAAATGCAGTCGTGAAAATTCTGGTATTTTGCATAACTTGAGTATTAGATTAATTTTTTGATCACTCCATCAATGATCGTATTGAACTCATCCGGTTTTTCCAACATAGGATAATGCCCGACTCCTTCAATGGTAACATAATGATAGTTTTTCAAATATTTCCGGTTGTTTTCCAAATCAGTAGGAGAAGCATCAGAATTGATGGCTATTACGGGTACCTGAACCAGCTTTGCAATGGTTCTGAAATCCGTTTTATACAATGGTCTGAGGACGTTGATCGCCAGTTCAGGCTCGCTCTGAAGAAATTCGTATTGTAGCCTTTCTTTTACCTCGGGAGGGGTTTGTTCAACAAACAGATATTGCGGCAGAAGATGTTCCACAGTGTGCTTAAAATCAGATTTATACAATGATAAAACTTCTTCAGTCTGTTCTTCCGTGAAAGTTTCATCTAAATTTTTCAATGTATCAATAAGAATTAAACCTTTTACCTGCGGGATTTTCAATGAGGCTTCAAGTACATAAGCTCCGGACATAGAATGCCCCACAAGAATAATTTCCTGAGAACCGGCTGCATCAGCTACAGCTTTAATATCGTCAGCATATCCAGCGCTGGTCCAGTCCTGTCTGGATGCATCTGATTTTCCGTGTCCGGCAAGATCGATCTGAATAACATGAAATTTATTTTTGAAATTTTCCTGTTGGGCTGCCCACCATTCTGTATTTCCTAGCCATCCATGAACAAATAGTATCGTGGTACTTCCGTTGCCTGATTCTTTGTAATGAATCTTCTGACCGTCTGATGATGCTGTGTATTTTTCCATTTAAAATTTTGAGTATTGGTGTATGATAAACCAAATTTACAAAATCGCAGTAATCATATGGGAATTGTAGGTATGAATAAATAAAAATTCATCCTAAAAAGTATGGATAAGTTATCCACAAAACTTATCCACCTATTTTTATTTCTTCTGTAATTCCACAAAAAGCAGGGTCTATTTTAATGATTTGAATATTATTTGATTACGTGAACGTTTTAAAATAATCGAAAAACTTATCCATAGTTTATCCACAAGAGAGTATGGAACCATGAAAAAGTTATCCACATATTTTAGTACAGGTGGATAGACATCTATTTTGAATTTAAATATTCATAAAATCAACTCGTTATAATCAATTGTTGGAGTTGAGTTTTCTATTGTAATGATTGTATTGTGGATAACTATAAGTTTTCGATATATTTTTCATAGCCACTTTTTTCCAGCAGGTCTTTTGGAGTCATGTTATAAACATCTTTCCATGAATCTGAGCCATGTTTTTCCACATACTTTTCAATGATTCTGAAACCAAGCCAGTAATTTATAGATTTTGGCGCTTCCGGAAATGTTTTTAGCTTATCATTTCTTAATAGAGGATTATTGCCTGATGTATCAGTGAAATAAGGTTTTAGCTTTGTGAAGATTTCTTTTTCATGTGTGACGTACCAGTTCCAATTTTCCTGAGTCATATTTTCTACAGCTTCGTATTTTTGTATTTTCCTGTCGAAAAATACATAGGTAAAATAACATGCAAACCCTTCGTCGATAGTTTGGCTTAGAGCAGATTCTCCATCCGGATTGGCTTTTCTGAAATGTTCATATACGAGATGGTTAAGTTCGTGGGGAAAACCTTTTTCAAATGCATAGAGAATATCTAGACTTTTATTGTTGAGTTCTAATGCAAATTGCTCATCATTACAGCCGCCAAAAGCAATTCCTGTCAAGGGAGTAAAAAGCAGGCTTATTTTAGCTTTGGGCTGAAAAGGAACCAAAGTTCTGAATTTTGTAAGGGTTTTTTTTAATGTTTTTTCAACATTGATCCCTAAAAGGATATTGGTCTTTTCTTCAAACTGTTTTTTATTGTCTCTGTACAATGTTTTATTCCAGGAAATCATTCCTTTTGGATTATTGAAAAGATGGCCATTTTCTTCACCGAAGATCACCCCATAACAGCTGTCCCAAAGTTTTTTGTGAGGTAGATAAACATTATTAATGATCCTTACAGAGTCATATTTATTGTTTTTATGAGCAAGAAGCTGATGTTTGAATAAGTTAAGGATTACAATATTTCCAATTTTTACACTGTCGGGAATTTGCTCTAGCTTTTTATAATCAATGTTTTGAGCAATCAATGGTTGCGTTGAGAATAATATAAAAATAAAAGGTAATAAAAACAGAGTGCTTCTTTTCATTGGGAATAGGTTATATTTCTTACTGTTATATGTGAAAGCTTGGGATGATCCATCAGACTTATCCACAAATGGTCGGGTTTATTGCTGATCTTTATAAATATTCCAGAAATTAAAATCGGTCATGGGTGCATCTGTTATTCCTACATTGCGTCCCATCGTTACGATCTGCCCTCTGTGATAAGTCCCGTGGAGAATGGCATGCTGGATGTATTCGTATTTGGAAAAGTCGCACTGAAACCATTGGGATTCTATCTTCACGTTTTTTGAGAGATCTTCTTCAGACAATCCAGAAACATAATCCACCAGTTTTTGTGAATTACCTTTTATCGCATTGAAAATCTCTTCTTTGGTAGCTACCGCTGAGGTTTTTTCAAAATCGAATTCGTTGTTTTCTGCAATGAAGCTCCACCAGTATTCCTGCGTCTGCCAGATGTGGTGTAAGGTTTTCAGGATCGTCGGAAAGCTTGAGATGGTTTCCTGATTAAGCTGTTCATCAGATTTTGTTGATAACCAGTCGATATATTTGTTAACGACCCAATTATTGTACTGAACACTTTTAGTGGTTAATGTTTTTAAGCTCATAGTAATTGATATTTTGTTGGTTTAGATGTTTTTTTAATGGCTGGGATTATAATCCGAAATGCCTGTCCTTATTTTCATTTTGGGGATCAATCAATGCTTTGTTGCTGTACGTAGCTGCTGCAAATTCATCGATATTGACAGACAGGAAAGAAATATCAGGAAGCAGTGCGGTAAGGCAGGTACAAATCTGATTGGAGAGATGGGCCTTTTGTTCGGTATCGCGGCCTTCCATAATATATCCGAAAACATGCAGAAAGTTTTTCTTGCCGTTTCCCAGCCGGAAATAAGAGTAGGGCTGAAGCCTTACTTTGATGTCATTCTCTACAAACAAGCCCGTAGAGCGGGCAGCTTCGTACAGGGCATCCATGATCTCGTCTGGTGCCCTCTGCAAAAGGATATCCTGCGAGCAATCTATGATAAAGTGGGGCATAAACTTTATTTTGTGAGTTTGACTTTTGGTCAAATAAAAATAAGCAAAAATATCAACTGATATAAAAATAAAAACCGCCCTGAAAAAACAGAGCGGTGAAAAGAAATATTTTTAAATTTTTACTGAACTGATTTTCTGATGTTGTATTGAGGTTTAATAGAATGGGTTGTATCAAAAACAATATCGTATTTGCCGTCTTCTACGATGTGCAAGTCATAGGCTTCGAGGGCAATGCTTTTGCCATCATCACTCAGCCCGTAAACATATCCCCAATCGTTATCAAATCTGAATTTGAATTTACCTTTCTTTAACGGATAATTTTTGAGAAAGAAGATCTTAGGGTTTTTCGGGTCGCTTTGCAAAGGAATATCTTTACCATCCCATCCTGAGGGAGTCGCATCTCCAATGATTCCCCATCGGGCCCCTGTAGCCTGTCTTTTTCCGGTTTTTATCTTACCATCGCTAAATCTAACGGTAAGCGCATCAATTTCCCCGGCCTTATTGGGCTTGAAAGTGAACGTGAACGTCTCATCCAACTGGAAGTACGTACTGGAAATAGGATACAATAAACACCTTGGATTGTTTTTCTCTCTGAAAACCACCTGCCCGTCTGTAACGGTAATGTAAAATTCTGTATCGCCGGTAGAATAGACCCCTTCCAGTTTTTTCAGATCCTGCAAAGGAATCTTTGCTGCTGTCGGAATGTTGTAAGGCTTATTGTACAGAATGTTTTCCATCTGGCTCACGATAAGATTGATACGTGATAATTCTGAATTTGTAATGACGATTATACACAGGTCATCTTCTAAAACCCGGTAATATCTGCTTCGGTAGCCAGGTCCGCCACCATCATGACCCACTGCCTTTTTACCCAAAACTGAAGAAATCACAATGCCCAACCCATAATGTTCCTTGAGGTACGGGGTAAAAGCTTTTTCCAAAGTCTCCTTCTTCAGGAGTTGATGATTTTTTATGGCTTCGTTGAACTTAAAAAGATCGCCCACGGTAGAATACATTGCACCGGCAGCAAATGGATGATCTGTCTTAAAACGAAATGCTTCGCTGGAAGCATTATCAGATAAAAATTCATATCCAAAAGCTTTGTTTTCATCAGTTACCATATTGAAATGAAATCCGGTGTGATTCATTTGTAATGGTTTCAGGATATAATTTTCTATCACCTGATCATAGTCTGATCCGGTCACTTTTTTGATGATATATCCCAGTATATAATATCCGGAATTGGAATAATTCCATTGGCTGCCTGGTGAAAATTCCAGGGGCTTTCCTGAAATATACTGTATGAATGTTTTTTCATCAACGGTATGATCTGTATTCTGTTCACTGGGAATACCGGAAGTATGGGAAAGCAGATGGGCGACTGTGATGCTGTCTCCCTTTGGAAAGTCCGGGTAGTATTTTGATAGTTTATCTTGTAAGGATAGTTTTCCCTGTTCCTCCAGCTTAAGAATGACAGTGGCCGTAAACATTTTTGTAGTGGAAAAAATCCGGTAAAGGCTGTTGTTGGTGTTTTTTTCCTTTTTCGGGCCGTTTCGGTAGCCGTAGCTTTTTTCGAAAATAATTTTTCCTTTTTCAGCAACCAGAACGGAGCCACTGAACTGACCGTTTTGTCCATAGGCTGCTAGTAATTTTTCCAATTGCTTGGTTTTCTGTGAGTAAAGGGAGGTTGCTGTTAATAGCACAACAACGCAGGTTAAGAGTGTTCGCATTTGTTTTTTAGATAAAACAATAATACGTCAGTTTGTATTACATGCTTTGCTCAAAAATTTAAAATGATGTGCTTTTTTATTCAGAGATTTTTGAATCATTCTGAGGACTTATGTTCAAAGAAGTAAAAAGATGTTTCATAGGATCTGATTAGTATTCATACCATATTCTAGTATGGCGAGCTTTAGCTTTATCTTGTTTTTCTGCTTTTTAGTTGAAACACATTACCTTCCGGATCAGTTCCGTCACAAAGCATGAAGGGATAATTTTCAAATGTTTTAATTTCTCTCATCGGAATATTCTTTAAAACAAATTCATTCCTTGCAGAGTTAATATCCATATCAATTTCAAAGACTATTTTGGTATTGCTGCCAAAGATTTCAGTGTCCTCCATATTTGTTATAAAATAATTTCCGGCACGATGGAGCCCAATATAGGCCGCTCCTGCGTCAAGCAGAACCCAGACCGAATCTTCCTCGATCACTTTAAGATCAAAATGGTCTACATAAAAGTTTTTAAGCAGCTGAACATCCTGTACGTAAAGGATTACGGTATCTAGCCGGGCATTCATCTTGATTAGCATTGATATTGTATTTATGTCTATTTTTATTCTGGAGTATAGATCAGCTGCACCACCCCTGACTTAAAGACATTGGTTTTGATTAGCTTTAAATTCAGTCGTTCCTTCAGATCCTCGAACAGGGGTTTACCACTGCCCAAAGCAATTGGGTGGACGGAAATTCTGTAAACATCAATAAGGTTATGCTGAATAAAAGTTCTGATAAGGCCTGCTCCACCATACAGCCAGATATCTTTTCCGCCCTGTTTTTTTATTTCTGCAACTTTCTCTGCGATGTCTGAATGGATAAAAGTGGCACGTTCATCCACCCTTTTTTCACTGGAAAACACCAATTTATTTTTTGAATGAATCTTTTTCCAGAATTCCTGTTCTTCCGGATGTGCGTGTTCTTCCGGCTGATAGTTTTCCCATGCATCGTAGCTTACCCTGCCATAAAAAATGGTGTCAATACCCAAAAGGAATCCATCAAAATCCATATCGTCATCCATGATGCACCAATCGATTTCGCCATGAGGACCTTCAATAAATCCGTCTAACGTTGTAGCTAAGTCCAGAATTACTTTTTTCATTTCTTATTTTTTTTCTGTAAAACTATTAAAGCAGCTAAAAGCATTACCATCACAAAAACAGAGCTGTAGATCATTATTTTGTATCTGTTATTCTGTATGCTGAGCCCGGATATTTCTTTCCGGAGATCCTTTATTTGTCCTTCAGAAGCCGAATCATTAGTGATCAGATCAGTCACTATTTCGTTGTCTGTGGACATATTTTCTGTTTGTTTCTTGTGCGCATTGCTCAGGGATTCCAGTTCTTTGAATTCTGCCGGGGAGAGCTGATCTTCTTTTTTCTGCACCAGGCAATGATCGGAATAAAGGAATCCGGTACGTTGATCATGGTAAGCAAAGATCAGATATTTTCCTTTTTCACTGAAGAGAACATCGCAGGAATTGAGTGGAGATCCGAATAGGGTAGCTGCCTGCTGATAAAACCCGTCATCGTAGTCTGACTTATAGATCTTATTTATTTTAACCCGGCTCAGAATATTTTGAGCCGTTTTGAATCCTGAAGGCATCTCCGTGATCTGGTCAATTTCACCAATAAAAACAAAGTCTGCTCGTTCAAACGAAGATTTCAGGGTTGGGTCGCCATTGCATTTGCAAGCCAGAAATTTTGCGGAAAGCAGGAGACACAGTACTAAAATTCTGAATTTCATAATGAAAATTAAAGCTCTAAGGTACGCATTGTTATCAATGCAAGTCAAAGTTTTTCTGCGGTGTCCGTGATTAGTATATTCCCAGATCTGTGCTGATTTTCTTTTCAGGTTTTATTTCAAATACATCGATATCCATATGATCTGAAATAATACCGGCTACGCCATAATAAATTTCCATTGGGGATTGAGGATTCCCGAAGTCAACAATGTCAGGAGCATTCAAAATGATGATCGCCCCGATGAAATTTTTCACAGATATACTGTTCCAGTCATAACCGGGTTTCCTGAAGAATAGTCTATGAAGTACCGGTTTAGGAATTTTATAGGGAAGATCTGCTTGTAACCGTATCCATTCTTCTGTTGCGGGATGAAGTAGAGCTGAGATTTTATCGTCAGGATCAATGCTATTCTTACCCGTCGCTTTAAGGATGGCAAAAAATATATTCTGCTCGATAAGACGAAGTGACTCTGATTCTGTATCGAGCACATTTTTAATACCCGCGATACAGGAGGAAATATCAGCAATTGTTGATATAGTACTTGCTTCCTGATCACTGATCTGAACCTGAAATGTTCTTTCCACTTCGAATAAAAGCTCTACGCTGTCAAGTCCCATTTATTGGTATTCTAACTTTGTGTTGTAATAGGTAAGTTGTGCTGTAGCAGTTCCAGCTCTAACCATTGTTGGTTCGTAACTAAAATAAGGGTTCTCCATTAAGATCCGTTGTCAGCACGTCACTCATATAATCAAAAAAAGGACGCATAGCCAGTAGAGTGAGCAAGGCTTCCTTTTGAAAGCTGTTTGATAAGACTTCCTTATCAGTAAATTTTCGCATGACTACGAATTGCTTTTTTCTGATTAAATCTATAGCCGGGTGATTTTTATCAAAACCCCGGGGAGCCGTTTTTACAGAATCACCCTGGAGTTCCCCAAAATATTTTACAAAAGTTTCATCTGAGGTTATTTTCTCTATTTCTCTGGTGCTGATTTCAAATTCTTTACGGATTCTAAGCAAATCGTTGGCTTCAGGACCCCAAAATCCACCGCCTACAAAGCTGTTGCCAGGTTCCAGCTGAATATAATATCCACCCCTTAACATCGGTTTTGAACGGGAATATCCAGCCCCGAAATTGGTTTTATATGGCGTCTGATCTTTAGAAAAACGAACGTCTCTGTAAATTCTGAAAATATGAATCCCTTTCAGGTTATCGTGTTCCTGAAGTTCTGCATAGATATGATTAAAAAATATCTTGTTTTCTTTTACCACCGCATCGTATTCGGATTTGTGCTGTGCAAACCATTCCCGGTTGTTATTTCTTTCAAGATGCTTAAGGAATTCAAAGGCTTTTTTCATAGAGGAAGTGTTAAACTGAGATCTAATATATTGTTTTTATCACGTTTTAAAACCTGATTCATGAATTTAAACTACGGTTTGTTTTTCTTCATGAGTCTTTTATATCTTTTATATTCAGAGTAATTATTGGATCAAGTACAAAAGTTGTGGGGAGAAAAGGAGTATTTTCTATTTATACTTTTGCCTTGAAGCAAAAGTATACAAAAATTCAAGACTGGAATCATCCGCTAAAAATTGACCTTGCCTCCTAAAATTTCCAAACTCGCATGGATTCTATATTGGTTCTTCGACTCAATTGGGTGGCCATGCTCAGACACTGGAAATTTTTTAACTGATTCAAGATCAATTTTTTTTACGCTACTGATTCCTAGGTCGATTAAAGAATACTTACAACTATTTTTCATAGTACTTATCGGGTTGAAAGCCAATTAGAAAAAAGCCCGCTGAAAAATATACTTAAACATCTGTGGAAATTTGTGCCATCTGCGGTTATTTTTATACTTATACGTTAAAATCGAAGATTATCTCTCTTCAGACACTCAAGGAAGCTCCATCTTTAATATTGATTTCACGTTATTTAGTGGCTATAGATGTTAATAATGGTTTCAAGCCTTATGACTCCAATACATCAGGATTTACCTTCTGAAATATATTCCAGGTAATCTTCTTCCAGATTGTCAATTTCCTGAATGAGAAAATCATACAGGTTGCCATCGAATACTTCATAGTCCTGGTCATCATATTTATCGTATTCAATTTTTATGACACCATTGTCAGTATAGGCCCGGTACAGATTCCCGCTGCGCTTGAAGAACATTTGTCCCAGAGGGTATTCATTATATTCAAGAGCTTCATTGTGCTTTTCTTCAAAACCCATCCACGAAGGCATTTCTTCGTCCTGAGAAAGGCCATAGACAAAAAAGCCATATCCGAATTTCCAGCTTGGAAGAACATCAAATTCCTCAGGCCGTTTCCATACTTCTTCTTTGACTTCAAAAACCAAGGATCCGAAGGTGGTCAAAAAGTCTTTCATATCTTCACTAAATGTAAATCCTGTACTTTCTTCATATTCTGAGATCTGTTTTTCTGTTGCCGGATTGGCTACGGAACCCATGACGAAAAAGTCATCATTTAATTTCTTTTTTCTATCCCAAAATTCTTCCTGTGTTGCCATATTTTATAGGTTATGTACTCTCAATGTTGATTGCATGGTTATCTAAGCAAATATAGGAGAAAGTTAGGGGATAAAAAACTGAGGGCGTAGCGAAATTATGCTGAAAAACCAGCCGATATACTGATTGGGGGCTTTCTTCCCTGGAAATTTTTGATCATGATTATTCCATTGCTTTGCTTATTTTTCACTTTCATCTTTGAAAACGCTCTTTATAAGTCTGGTTAATTTTTCCGGACATTTTAATCTTCTAATGCAATAGGGTTATCTCTCTTTCCTGTTTGATTTTTTCTCTGATTTGCTTTTTGGTCGTCAGAAAAGACGGTACCCATGCTTTCTAATTCGTGTTTAGCGTTTCCCCTGAAATTTTCTTTCGCTTGAACCAGTTCTTTTTGGAAACCAGCTTAGCATTTTGATAACGATTTTTGTTGACGGTAACCGTTTTTCCTTTCAGCTTAGCACCTGATACAGACTTGACCAGTTCAAAATCATAATCTCCTGTTTTATCAGTTATTTTCACAATTAAACCGGGTAGGCCACTGAATTAGAAAAAATATCCACCCACAACTTACAAGTATTTCTCTGTCTCCAATTTAGCAGTGAGTACCTGAGGTAAAATAATTAGGGTTTTTCCGTTGAAGACACTATCGTTTTAATCCATTTTATCATGGTTTCAACAGGCTTCTGGTCTTCCGTGAAGACGGTATTATGGCCTAAATCCGGAAATAATTGATATTCATATCGGCCATTTTTAGACTTCAGTGTCTTCAAACGTTCGATCGATAGCTGAACCGGAACCTGAATATCCCTGCCTCCATAGATCCATAAGCCCGGTATTGACAACTTGGATAATGCAGTCAGAGGATCAGTATCTATGAGTTGATACTTATCGGGATCATTGAATATATGGTGGCGTGCGTCTTCTTCCGAATGGCTGTTCCAGAAATCAGCATTATTGTTGGTGTAAAACTGAAATCTTAATTGTTCCCGGACGGTAACCAACGCTCCACTGAAAATGGCCATAAAGCTGACACTGTTATTTTTCTTAGCTGTCAGAGGAATAATCCATCCCGCCTGGCTGCCGCCAATCAATCCTACCTGAATAGACTTGTCAGCTAAATCTTTCTTCAAAGTGTTTACGGCTGCGCTTGCATCTAACGACAAGAGATTGAGGTTTGCAGAATCAACATTATTAGTCCCCACTTCGGGGCCGGCATATACACCGCCGGATTCTCCGACCCCTCGTTTATCGTAGGTTAAAACCGCTATACCATTTTTGGCTAGAAGACTAGCAAATTCCATCATCCTTTTCTCCTGCCCGGAGCCAGGCACAATGACAAGCGCAGCAAGGGGTTGTGCTGGTTTTACAATGGTCCCTGCAAGAGTGTCTCCATTGCTTACAAATTTCACCTCTTTGGTCATAAAGTCTGGTGATGCCGCCATGACCTGAAAAGAGGTGACCAATAGTAAAAACATCGCGAGGGATTTGCAATAGAAATTTATAGTTCTGATTTCTTTAAATAGAGTATTCATATTTTTTTGAGTTGTTATAAATGCAGCAAGAGAAACACAGACCGAATTGATCTTGTTGGATGAAGGCTTATTATTATCTTACAATTCTAATCTTTTGTAGGATTCCTTTTTCATTTTTGAAACTAAAAAAGTAGGTTCCCCTTCGTACTTTTGATAAATCTATCATTTTATTATAATAGGCAAAACCTTTACTGATTGGTTTTCCATCCATTGAGAAAATAGTGTATTCAAACTGATTGCTATTATTTTTATTACTGATCGCAAAACCATCTCTCGCTGCATTGGTATAGATCTTCTTTTTCAATGCCTGATCATCATGGTCTGTATTGGCAGAGCGTACACTTTCATTAAGATCTGCCACCTGTATGCTTTTAATTGATGAGTTGGACATAGAGGTTGTATTTCCACCGGTGATGTATAATTTATTGTTATATATTTCCGCGGCCGAATGTCTTCGGGGAATCATGTTAGACGATAACTGATGTAATTCATTGGTGGCTATATCAAAATAGGCCAGAAAAGTTAGATTATCATAATCACCTACTATAAAAATTTTATTATCGGATACTGCCAGTGAATGTCCGGACACGCTGACCGGCATTGTATATTGTTCCGTCCAAAGGGTGGTAGTCAAATCAAAGACATTGATCAGATTAGATGAAGTTCCGTTAAAACCACCAATGACATACAGTTTATTATTAACAATTTTGCCTTTTGTTTCTTTAGCTATCGGCATATCAGGTAATGGGTTCCAGGTATCTGAAGCAATATCGTAATATTGAAACTTGTTAGAAAATACAGTTTTTGCAGCCCCATTTAATCCGCTGCCCCCAAACACATAGATTTTACCATCATGAATGGCAGATCCTGAATTTCCGGCATAAAAAGGATTAACAGCTCCCTTTGTTATGGTACTGGTTCCAAGATCTACAATTTCAAGCTGATTATTCTTCCAACCGTTGAAAATATAAATCTTATTATCGTCAGTCTCCGAATTGGCAAACCTTTTAGGAACCAGTTTAGAACTGAAAATGCTCCAACGGTTGTTGGTAATATTATACTTCTCAATATAATTGGTGTCTTTATTTGCTGTATAGCCATTGCTCACGTACATGTTCTCATTCACGACAACACTTGTTAATGCACCCCTGTCTGCAGACATATCTGCGAGATTTTGAAAATGAAGGGTTTGGGCATGGACTAAGAAGAAGCCCAAAAATGAAAGGAGAAATAATTTTGTTTTCAATGGTGTATAGATTTAGTGTTTTGTTTTTTATTGATTTTCTATTGAGAATCCGGGATTGGTGCACTCCAGAATATCAATAGAACATCCAGGCTTAAAGATAGGGAAAAAGTATAAGCGAATTTTTTCGGTTGACTTTTTTGTCATTCCCAAACGTAAAATTTGTTTGCTATGGTGTCCTAGAATGGGCAGGGGAGTACTGAATTTTTAGTTTTTATTCCCTGATTGCAGTTGTTCCAATATTTTTTTTCCATCTGCATTATCAGAATTTAATTGGAGGGATTTTTTATAATTTTCAATGGCTGATTTCTTATCTCCTTTTTTCATATAGACTTCTCCTAAACTATCATAAGCATTCCAGGAATCAGGATAATTTCTGACATTTTGTTGGAATAAATTAAGAGCAATATCAATATTTCCTGCTCGAAGCTGTTTGTAACCACGATTGTTGACAAAATCTTCTGTAGGCTGAATAGGATAACCAAATTCTTTGGAAAGACTTTCGAAGCGCTGCTGAATTTCTTCGGGAGTCATTAATGTTGAACTGTAATTGTCAAAAAACCAATTTTTGTAAATAAATTTCAAACCGTCAAACATACTTTTATAGGTGACTGAGAAATGGTCTTCTTCTTTATAATGTCTAAAATCCCATTCAAAGGAAGCTGGGGCAAAACGTCTTAACTGTTCTGTGATTAGGTTCACTTTTTGGGTATTCTCATCACCGAGGCTAATGTACATTTTCCCTTTTAAGTCTTTTCTTTGTAGCATTTTGCTGAAATCACCTATTAGACTACTATTTTCGTCATGAATTGCGGGACTTATCAGGATGATGGCCTGGAATAAACCAGGCAATGTGTTTTTAGTATAAAAGGCAAATTCACCTGCTAAAGAATGCCCCATTAAAATTCTATAAGGTTGTGTTTTAAAACGGGAATTTATTTGTGGTACAACTTCCAGCTCAATAAATTTTAAAAATTTTCCAGAGCCCTCAGATACTGATATTTTTGAGAGGTCTTTTTTTCCGTTGAGCAAATCGTAATGAATATTTAAATCTTTACCTCTGTCGATATTGACTATCCCAACGACAATTATTTTTGGAATTCTATTCCGATCGTAATCCGAAAGATAATCGGTAAGTTGGGATACATATTTAAAATGGGCATCACCATCCAGTAGGTAAAGAACAGGGTAGCTCTGAGAAGGGGAGTAGCCTTCAGGCAGGTGAACCCAAATGCTTCTGGGCTGATGAAGGACTTTTGATTCTATCAGAAAGGCGGTATCTTGATTAGGTGGTATGTTTTCAAGCTGTGAGAAAGCTGAAAAAGAAAGTAAAGAAAAATATAACAGAAAAATTTTTCTCCATTTGAAAGAAGATAGCATGAGATTCATAGGCTTACTATTTTGTGATGTTGGAGTTTTTTGTTTTATTTATTGCTTTGATTAACAGTGTTTGGTTTGATAGCTGTTAGTGGGCATGAATGTAGCATAAAGAATACAGCCTTTAGCCGTCGATACAAGTTAAGAAGTTTGTATTAAAATACTGGCAAGCTCCTCTTTATATCCAGATTTTGCGGTTAGCTTTCCATGAAGTAAATATTTTTTCCATATATTTTGTCATTGTTTTACAAATGTATTCATTTATATAGCAATTTTGAAAGTATTACTAATCAACTGGAAATAAAAACTGCCCGGCTACCATTGCTGTGCAAAGGGGCGCTGTAGGACGCAGTGGGTTTGTTTAAATGATACCACTTTTTTAGTTCTTTGATGAGTTTAATCGCATTGCTGTTTTAATTTCAAAAAATGCAAGGACTGAAATTATAATTATTTCAACTAGGAAATATAAGATTCCATAAATAGTTAAGAATGGAGTTGAGCAAAGGATTAAAACAGTAAGTGAGCAATACAGTAAATTAAATGATGCAAGAATAAACAAAAGAGGTTTCCAAAATCTTTCGTTAGCAAAGCAGCAGAACATACCGTAGCAACAGATTAAAAATGCAATAATTGCCAAAATAGTGATTTTGGAAGGATCAATTCCGAAAAAATGATGATAATTCCTTACAACAAAGAACAGTAATATTGTGGTTATTAATGCTCCGAAAGTATCTATTAGCAGAAGCCTTTTGAGGTTTTTGATGCGATTCACGTTGGATGGTGTATTTGAATTGGAAGTTTGTCAATTATTTGTCTGCTTTTTTTTCGCTCTCCGAAGTCTGCTGATTTTTTTTAGTTTCGAACTTTCGCCATACCTTTAAATAACTGCTGTTTTAAAATTAAAAAGCTTTTATTATTTGAAAGCTTCTTTAAACTCATCGATGTACGAAAATTTTTCATATCCTAAACTTTGGAATACAGTTTTTACATAGCGCTTTACTTCATCATAGTTTTTGTGATAAAACTGAGATATCTTTACAACCTTTTGGCCATTCTTATATAAGTATAAATATTCGTAGGTACCACCTCTTGCACTAAGATAGCTATATTTCCACCCCTCTATTGTAGAAACTTTATATGATTTTGTCTGAAGCCCCATAAAGCGTTTTATAATAATTTCATGTGGTGTGAATTCAACACTAATGAATTTATGTTTAATCTCTCCAAAAAACATGGCTAAGAAAGATAAAATAAATATTCCGGGGAGAAAGATTTTCGGAAATAGAGTGTTTTCATAGTAAGGGTCATTAAAAATCTGGAATATGATTTTTATGAACAAAATGGGAATAACTATTAAGAGTAACAGTGGTAAATAGGCTTTTAAGGTTAGTTTAGTTTTCATGCAATAAAAGAGTGAGTATACTTCTAAAAATCTGTCAACCTCCAAATTTACGCATTCCGTCTACATATAATACATAGGATTACGACTAAATTTCAAGTAGAAAGTTCATTGGATTTTCTGTAAACAAAAAACCGTTCTACAAAAAGCAGAACGATTAGTATATTGATTTGTCTCAGCGACAATAAGTCTCATCGCTGCGCAAAGTCGTGTATTCACTTTTTTAGCCTTTGTCATTCAGTCTTCCCTGCTGAGATGCAGTTGAATAAAACCATCTTTAAGGTTATAGTCTATATGCTTAAATTTCGAATTCAGTTCACTGCTGTTTCCTAAAACACCGCCAACTCCTGTGATGAGTGGATGAATATTAAAATAAATGTCCGTTACCAAATCTTTGTTGATAAAGGCATTAAAAGCACCTGTTCCACCGCCAACTGCCATTTCGTGCCAGCCTTTTCCTGACATATATTCAATAGCTTCTTCAGGACTTTTAACCGTCTTGTAGTCTTTTGATAGGTAAGGTTTTTCAGAGAGTATTACGATTTCTATTCCGCTGAAATGTTCCTTGACTTCCTGTGGGAAGGTTAAAAAATTTTCAAAGGTTTTAAAGCCGATGACAAGGTTTCCCACTTTTTTCGCGAATACTAAATAAAATTCCATTGCTTCTGGTGGTAGCTGATGATGTGGATTGTCGGATAATAATACTTTACCATTAGCTGAAATGTTGGCAATTACTGTTACTTTCATTTTTAATTTTTTTTACAGTGTAAAATTATCTGAAAGAAACTTTACCTTTACTATCCGTTACCTTTTGGAAAGTAACTATTGTATGAGTACCAAAAAAAATGACATCAGTAAAGAAAAAATACTGGCCCTTAAAGATGCCATTGAATTATTGGGTGGCAAGTGGAAATTCTGTATTCTGCATAATCTGTATAATAGCAAAACAATGCGGTTCAAAGATTTGCAGGAAATAGCTCAGGGAATAAGTCCAAAAGTTTTATCCAAAGTGCTGCAGGAGCTGGAAGATAATTTACTGATCACCCGAACGGTTAATAACACCAAACCTATTACCGTCTCATATGCACTTACAACACATGCCAAAGAAACTGAAGAGGTTGTTAATGCCTTAATTAATTTTGGGTTGAAGCATAGAAAGAAAATAAAGGAGAAGTGATTGTATATAATTAAGAATGTGAATTTACATCAAATCATCTTTCTTGTTTTTGATGGCTCTATTTTTTCCTATTTTTACAATTAATTTTTAACCAAAAATGGTCAATCTATTTTGGATTATGACACAAAAATAGAAATGAAAATAAAAAAAATATTATTTAGCATATTAACCGCTCTTGTTGTAATGATATCAATATTCCTTTATATGAATAGGGATAAATTTGTCTATGTAGGTTCAGTAGATATTATTGAAGTCGATTGCAGCAAAAAAAATCAAATCTTGAGCGAAGTTTTAGAAAGTGACCAAAGGATTAGAAAATCAAATGAACTCATCAAATACGCTAAAGAAGATCACAGGAATCAGGAATTAGTGATTAGCATTATTGAAAAGTGTGGTATGCCGACATTAAAGGAGGTGGATCAAAAACACATGGATGCAATCTGGTTGGGTCTGCAACATAGTACTAAAGAAATCAGAAAAAAGTATTTTCCACAAATAGAGAAAGCGGTAAAAAATGGAGACTTATCTAAACAGCAATATGCATTGATGAAAGATAGGATGTTAATGGACGAAGGAAAACCCCAAATGTATGGTTCACAAATAGAAAATGGTAAATTGTATACATTAGAAAATCCCGAAACTGTAAACGAAAGAAGAAAAGAAATGGGATTGGAACCAATAGAGGATTATTTAAAGTATTTTAATATTCAGTTCAATACGAATTAACAACACAACATGTAATCACGTGGACGACTTTGCTCTCCGAAGTCTCCTGACTTTGGATTATTTATTTTTTTGTGCAAACTCTGAAGATTTTGCGGAGCTGGGTAGTATTTTTAAGTGATAAAAGTATTGATTATTTTTTTTACCATCCAGTTTCCATCTTTTTGTTTTTCCAGCAGGTACCCAAAACCAATTCCAAAAGAAGAGTCAAAATATCTGGCTTCTATGTAAGTAGATCCATCTTTGAAGTATACAGGATTTGAGAATTCACAGAATTTTATACGATTATTAATGTCTTCTTTACTGGCAAGTTTTATATTGGGGTTTATTTTACGATCAACTTTCAGAGAATCAAAAAAATATTGGTTTTGTTGTAATAGATGCAAAGAGTCAGATTTTCTTTCTTCTGATTTATTGTTCTTCAAATCAAGCAAATGAGCAACACTTTTATTAAAAAATGGTGGTGGTCCCGGTTCTTCTCCCAGGATTTCTTTTTTACTGGGACTATAGACTTTTAATTGTAAAAGTTTAGGATTAACTAAATAGATGTTCTCTTTTGAAGTACTACGATTGGATTCGTATTTCAAAACAGCATTCACTATTTTGTTTAGTTCTGTTTCTTCTTGTTTTTTACTTTTAGAACAGCTTACTGTAAAAAGGACAACAATTAATATCCAAAATATTTTTTTCATTCCATTACCCTTTTGGTTGTGCATATTTAGTGTGGCTACGACACAAATATAGGTAAAGTTGGGGGAGTGGAAGAAGGTATTTTAGATGAAATAATATTATAGATAATCTTAAATCGGAAAATTTAGGATTACTTAGTTTATTAGCGCAAAGCCGGGAGATTGTGTATGGCGGAGCAAGACTATCTTTATTCTTTCCTTCTCCTTTCAATAATAAGATACGCCGCATCCAGCATTTTGATCATATGAATATACGGGTTTATCATATTCCTTTCCGGTAGCTTGTCATAGATGCCCAGTGAGAAGTAGACCATCCCGGAAATAAAATAATCAAATTCCTTAACGTTGTATTCTTTGAAAGCTTTTTTAAAGACTAGTAGCGGATTTTGATATTCTTTCTCAGAAAGCAGGCCAAGAACCAATGGAGAGACCTCTTCCAACTGAGCATTGACAAACAATTTCTTTTCCTTCAACATTAAAAAGTAGCCTGCACGAATGAATGACCGAATCGCCTGATGAAAATGATAAATAACGGAAGGATCTTCTTTTATCCAGCTATTTCTTTTAAGGGCATAGCTCATAATGTTGTTTAAAAGCTCTTTGGATGTTGCGAGATCATTGAGCTGAAAAAATGTTTCCATCTGCTGTAACTCGTAATGTTTCTTCCGGCCTTTCCCAAGCCGGGGTTGAAAGTCTGTTCTGTTTTTTTTCATGAGTGTGTATTTTTTGTTGTACGATTTTACCCGGCAGTAAAGAAATAAGCTCTGCAATGCCTGAGCTTCCTGTCTATACAAACCGAATGAATAGGATAGAATTTGTGTTTTTCTAAAAGCCCTGAAGCCGCAATGGATTGTACACCCCATTGTATCGTATCATGATACTTTATGTGGTAAAGCAGGCTTAGAAAAAGATAATTGTAGAAAAGCAGAACAGCATGAAAATAAAAACGGCATGAAACTCTACAATATCCGTAATAGAGGTACTGGTATACCCACACACAGGATAAGAGAGCCCACGCCTAGGTCGTGAGCTTCCTGCTTATCGTCTCGTGTGTTAAAAATTACCAGTTTTCTATTACAAGATTCTAAGCAATAGCTTCTATATTTCTTTGAAGTATCGCAAAGCTACATTTATTGTAGCTTATTATACAAATATAATATAATTTTCGAATTGTAGGTTAATTCAACTACATTTTTTTATTGTAAACTTTCCAAATTGCTTTGATAATGGTATTGCAATGGATAGAATTGAATTTCGAATCGCTTTTGGTAAAAGAGTTGAAAAATTTAGAAAGAAGATGGGATTAAGCTATCGGGAGTTAGCTCAAAAATGTGATGTAGACCATAGTAATATCAGCAAAATTGAAAAAGGAGAAGTTGATTTAAGAATTTCAACAATACAGGAACTAGCTAAAGGTTTAGAAGTTCATCCTCAAGAATTATTTGATTTTAAAATAGATGATAAATCCTAACGAAAGTTGGGATTTATCTTTATTATATTGTCTGGTGATAGAGTAAACCTAACCCCGAAGTCTATAGACTTCGGAGTATGTCAAAGGGATTGTTTTTTATTTGTACGAAGTCGGTGTCGCTGTAGAGGATTTTAGTCTATCTGAATTGATAATATATTAAATTCATCATCAACAATTAGTGAAATTTTTAATTCTGGGTTAATTAATTCAGAAGCCCAAATTACATAATCATTATGGTCTAAATCCTCAACATCATAGGTAGCCTCATCATTTGAGTAATGCTCGTATTTATCAACATAAAAATCAATAGTCATTTCTACATTACATTTTAAATCTATTAGGTATTCTGTTGAATTTAGCTTTAGTACATTTATAATTTTAATATTATCAGCATTTTCAATATACCTTATTGTAGTATCTTGATATGGTATTGAATCTATTTCTGAAACGTCTGCATAATCAAATTCTTTTCTAAGGCTATTTAATAGTAAATTTTCTAAATCAAAATCTTCAATTTCGCCTAATTCAATTCTGTCTTTAAATGAATTTGCTTGTTCAAAGAATAATTTTGCTTTTTCTTGAGAGAACTCAGCTAATGTATTAAGCATTTTTATTGATTCCTCATCTAAATCAGATGTCTGAATTTCTATTATAAGTTCTTTATGTAAATCATTTTGATTCTCACAAAAGTCTTTTTTATTATTACTAATGAATAATACAGCTGGATTTGCGATATTTGTTCCTATTATTGGCATAAGAGATTTTACATTTTCCCAAATTAAGGAGTCTCTATATCCTTTTTCTCCAGAATTAAAAGGTTTAATCTTTTTTATTGCCTTGTTAACAATATATTCATGGGGAATTTTTGGATAATCTATTGTTTTGATATTGTTTTCTTTAAGTAAACTCTGAATGTATTTTTTATATTCTTCAATTTCCTTTGTTATTTCATCAGCTGAAATATTAGAATGCTTTTCTGATGTAGTTAATTTTTTTATTGTATTTGTTTCTTTTTCGATTTTTGATTTAGCTTCATGAAGTCTTTCTTCAAATTTATTGAAGATTTCATCTAATACAATTTTGGGAATATATAAGTCAATGTCACCCTTTTTTGATGCTTCTAAAAGAATCTTCGAATCCGGAGAAGATAATCTGAAATCTGAAATTATTATATTGGAATCTAGAACTACTTTCATAAAAAAATATTATTAGTTTTTATTAGGTTAATTTATAATTATTCGAAAATTAGGAGACTTTGCGTAGTGGAGACTGTGTATAAAAAACTATTGTAATTTTTTAATAGAGAGAATATAGTCAAAAAAAAGCTGGCGTACACCTCCTTCCAATCTTAACTTAAGGAGTGATTCTTGATTAAGTAGATCTGCATTATTAATACAAGAAAATACTAAGTCTTTTAGTAATTCTACATTAATATGAGTTGTGAACTTTTCTGGATTTGTATCAAGAGTTTCATAGGATCCATTCCATTCTTCTTCAGCCTTTTTATAAACTGTTGATATGTCTGAATTATATCTAAATCTATAATATTTTTCTTTTTTAATGTCAAAAGAAGTTAAACTTATATTATGTAATAATCCATTTCTTAATGCATATATTGTATCAATTAAATCATCGTTTTCTTCTAACTCGGCATATTGAACTAAAGCTCTTTTTAAGCCATTTCCAAATTTAGGTTCAGGTTTATCCGTTCTATCATAACAAATGCCTAATTGGTCTAAAATTGAACATAAAGTTATATAAGGCATTAATTGTTTACTATAATCGTTTGTTAAAGCTTGTAGTACATTTTGACGAGCAAAAGATAATGTTGACCTTAAAATATATTTTTTAAGCATTATTGGGCCATGGCTATTATTTAAATGGATAAATGCCATTTCTTCGAAAGTCAATTCATTAATTTCTTTACTGTGTAATTGATATTCAGTTATCATATCGATATTTATTATTATGGTTTATTTTAAGTTTATGAGTTAAACTTGTAACTTAATTTTGGATATTATTCTTTCTGTAAAGTCAGTATTTTATTAATACAATGATCAAATAACATTATAATCATTTGATGATTTTTCTATATTTTGAATAAGTTCTCTAAATTTTTTAAGATGTTCACTATCTCCATCTATGTATGTATTTCTTATATTTTCTAAAGTTTCAGCATTATTATAAATTCTACTTTTTATGTAGAAAAGTTTTTTTCTTAATGTTGATGTCATTCTTAAAATTTCCTTTTCGTTATGCCCTTGATAGCCTATATTAGCCCTTAATGCTAATGCTGATTCTATAAAGGTCTTAAATATATTTTCACTGATATAATCGAAATTATTCTGTTGTTTAGTTCTTTCACAATCGGCAATATATTTATAATAATCATTAATCGATTTATTTACTTTTTCTACCCATGGTTTATGTAAATAAATTGTAGGAAATTCATCCTTGTAACTATCAATCATATCAGCTTTTTTGTTGTAAAGTTCTAGAACTTCAAACCCATATTCGACTAATTTATCATATTTAAATTTTTTAGTATCCTCATAGTCTTTTTTAACGGAAAAATATAGTTCACTATAAAAATCAATATATTTATAAAGATTTACAAAATCTATTTCATTATTTTGAGTCTTATATATACTTTGAAAAGATTTAAATGTTGATTTTACATCCATATCAACTATCCTGGTGAAATTTTTATTTATTTCAATTAATAAGGCATTATTAATAGTTGGATTCATCAATTCAAATTTGATATACTCTTTTAAACTTTCATTTAATGTTTCTAAAGAATCTAATAGAGTTTTTAAATAATATAATAACACTTTATAATGTTCCAGTAAATCTTTTTGTTCCTGTTTTCTTTCACTATTTTCTTTTTCAAGTATTTCATTTTTTTGACTTACTAATGCATAAATAACAAATAGAATTGATAGAAATGTTAATAAACCCGATATGAGTGTCGCATAGCTACTTATTATATCATACTTGTTAATAAAATCAAGTTTAAAAGTTCTGTTCGGTTCTTCGGTAACCTTCCCTGTTTTTCAGACAAATTAAAATTATTAAATTTAGTTTGTTAAACCTTATGAAAAAGAGCAAATTTTCGGAACATCAGATTATCCATA
>NZ_QNVV01000023.1 GCF_003384725.1 Chryseobacterium pennipullorum | reverse complement strand
TTGTACTCAACCAATTTATGCTTATTTTTGAAAAAAGGCTCAGATTATAAAATCTAAGCCCTAACTTTTTAACTTACACACTTTACGGGATAGTGTCAATTTAAGATCTTATAAGAAGTATAATCCTTAATAGTTTTTAGCTCATAAAATTCTTGTTTATCAGCATCTATAATTCTGATATTATCTAAAGGAACATTTTGACAGTGGATAAAATTAATGAATTTCCAACTATTAAATTTGCCTTTCACAATGATATCAAATCCTTTTTCTACTTCTATTGAGCTGTACCATTCCCAATCTCTAAGTCGTTGATAATCATCAATACTTGAATTAACACTGTACAAAAATTCATCATATTTCTTATCATTATCATCCAATTGCTTTATCTTGTTTACTATACCTTGTGGTAGTAATTGTTCCCATTTTGGGTCTTCATCACTTAAGGTCTTATTTTTTAAGATTGTTAAAACTGCATTCTTAAAATTGTCTAATACTTCTTTTGACTGGGCTATATTTCTCACTCTAACAATCTGATAACCTTTTAAAGGTTTCTCTCCTTTTGTGTTATATTGTATGTTTCCTTGTTCTGTCATCACTTTATTTTTTAATAATTACGGCTTTTTTGTTAAATATCTTCTCAAAGTCTTCTATCTTCATAGAATAAAAAGCTCCTTGATTCATAGGTAAAGGGTCACGTAAAAATACCTGTCCTCCTTCCACTTTTTCCAATACTACAGCATGACCTTTAAACTCTGCTGTACCAATACTTACTACTGCTTTGTCTCCATCTTCTAGCTTTTCTAAAAGCTTGGTGAATTTAATGTCTCCTTCAGCAAGAGCAACTATTTCATCTAGGTAGCTGTTATATAATGCATCTGGAATATCTAAAATAGAAGCACCATTTTTATCTGTGTTCAAAGCCCTTGCAAGATATTCTTCACTTTTAACGATGCCCCTGTCATCCAATACCATTCTTAAAGAAGTTGAAGCACAGGTATAATCTGTTGATTGTCCAAAGATCTTAACTTCACTTATCCATCTTTCTATCTTAATTCCTGCATTTTCAGCAAAAGATTTGGTTGCATCACCACCTCCTTTCTGAAGTTTTCTTCCTCTGATGATTACTTCCTCTAAATCATGCAGTTCATCAGCTAGTTCCTCTGCTTTAGCACCATTCTTAGCTCCTTGTAATAATTCTTCAATGAATCTGGTAAAGCCAGCAAACCCTTTAGCACAAGCCTTTCCAAATCTAATAATAAATCTTGAAAGAAAAACCAGTAAATCTGTGATTCCTAATGTGGCTACAGAAACAGTTTCCCTTGCCAAAACCTTTAATAGGCTTGCTGCTTTTTGTACATAAGTCGCTCCTTTTATAACATTCCCTGCACCCTCTGTAAAGATAAGTAGCAGAATGTTAATTAATAGTTCAAAGGCAAAAATGCCTATATAAAAAGCCACTGTATAACGAGAAACATTCCCAAAATATTCTTTCATTTTATCCAATAGTCCTTCCATATCAGATCTTGAAATATTTCCACTGGCTTTGAATAGGTCTTTAACTCCCTGCAAAAACTTAGGAACATTCTCTGTTACCCAATCCAGTACATCCTCTGCTTTTTCCATTAAATCTCTTCTTTCAAGATATTGCTGATAAGAAAAAGCTGTTGTAGGTTGCAAAAGAAACTCTAAAATATAAAGTAAACATTGGATGAGGCTGATAAGCCCACTATTAACACCACAATAGAAAGCATTGGCTAATTTAAGAACCTCTATTCCTTGTTTTACCATTTCACCAAGATCATCTACTACATTGGCAAGAAAGGATTTAATATCATTAATGACCTCTGTAATCTTGTTAATCAGCTTTTTAAGAGCATCAGGAAGGTGACCTATAGAAGCTTCTTTAATTTTATTTGCTGCCTGTTTCACCATAGCCCATACCTTTGAAAAAGCAACTTGTGCCCCCTGAACAAAAGGATTGTCTCCCAAGTTTTCAAAGAACTGTGCAGCCTTATTTATATTGACAGACACAACCCCACCTCCTATAATAGGGACTAATGGAGAATAATCTTTAGCTTCGGGATTATAATTTTTTTCAGTAGGCTTAAAGACCTCTAACTTTTCAGCACACCATCCAACAGCATCAGCAGGAATAGAAGAAATGTTACCTATAATCTCTTCAAATCTTCTGTCTCCTGTATAAAACTGATACTCTCTCATTAAAGCCTGGTGAACAAGATTGGCATCTATTTTATCCCTCTCAAAAGTATAAGCCAACTGTCTTAGATAGGCAGCTTCATCTTCCATGGAGGTGATATTCCTAAAAAACTGACCATTTACATTAGAGGGCAATGGTTCTGGAAATTTCTTAAAGAGTTGCACAAAGTAATCACCCATTTTGGCAATATAAAAGTCGCCTGAAAAGTTTGATTTGTTAGGATTAGGTTTCTCATAGAACAGAAATAAAGCCTGTTTCTTTCTGGCATTAGCCTGATAGCTCCCATATACTTGTGAACCAGTTTCACAAGGCAGAACTTGCGCATAATATTCATATCCTTTTTCTCCTGTATTATCTACTCCTGTAGAGGGGAAAACTGAAGATATAGGATTGTCTGTAAGGTAAGAATACCCGATGGGTGTATTTCTGTAATCATGGAAAGGGCTTCTATACTCAGGAGAATTATCTTTGTTGATTACAGTATTTTCAAAGGCCGTATTCTCCATAAACTCCTTTTTTAAGTCTTTTATGGAAGTGATTTCGAGCTCTGATAAATAGTCACCCCATTCATCATTAAATTGTTTCATATTCTGAATTTGTTTTGGTTTCGAAGCAAAACTACATCAGGGGTACGCCAGAAATTGACGCGTTAAATTTTGATTTATAGAATTAAAAGAATGGATCTAATGGATGGCAGTATAAAGCAAAAAAAATCTCCCAATTTCTTGAGAGATTTTTGTGGGTCCTGAGGGATTCGAACCCCCGACCCTCTGGGTGTAAACCAGATGCTCTGAACCAACTGAGCTAAGAACCCGAATTTTTTTGAAAGGTTTCGTTTCCTTTTCTGTGGGTCCTGAGGGATTCGAACCCCCGACCCTCTGGGTGTAAACCAGATGCTCTGAACCAACTGAGCTAAGAACCCTCTAGACTTGTTCTCTTGTTTAGAGTGGTGCAAATATACGACTTATTCGGTAATCTCCAAATTTTTTTCTAAAAATTCTCCAACAATAAAGTTGCTTCCGCCGATAAAAATCATTTCTTCATTTGTACACCGTTCTTTTGCAGAGAGATACGCTTCCTGGACCGAATTAAAAATTTTATAAAAAATTTTCGCCTCTTGAAGTAAGTTTTCATAATCTTCAGGATGCCTTCCCCTGCTGATCGCTGGTTTGGCAAAATAAAACTCAGAATTTTCAGGAAGCAAAGCCATTACTTCATCTATTTTTTTGTCATTCACAAACCCCAAAATGACATGCTTGTGCCGGTCAATCGAGTTTAACTGCGAAAATACATACTCAAGCCCGGCCTGGTTATGTCCGGTATCACAGATGGTAAGCGGGTCTTTTGAAAACTCAAACCAGCGGCCTATGAATCCTGTACTCTCATGAACATGCAGTAAGCCTTTTTCCAGATTCTGATCAGAAATACGGATCTGCAGCTTTTTTAACTCCTCCACAATGGCCAGAACGACACGGATATTTTTCTGCTGGTAATTCCCTTTTAAATCTGAAGAAAGGATAGTATGAATAACGGTAGCATCTATAAACGGTGCCTTTTCTTTGGCTGCTTTTTCTCTGATAATATTCCTGACTATCTCATCTTCATCACCGCAAATAATGGGGATGTTGTTTTTGATAATTCCTGCTTTTTCAATCGCAATCTCTTCAATGGTGTCACCGAGGATATTCTGATGATCCAGCTGAACATTGGTAATTGCAGATACCAAAGGAGTGATAATGTTTGTGGAATCCAGTCTTCCACCTAATCCAACTTCAATAATTGCAAAATCTACCTGCTGTTGATAGAAGTACTCGAAGGCCATGATGGTGGTGAACTCAAAAAATGAAGGACGTATGTCCTCAGGAAGATTTTTCAGCTTCTGAATAAAGTCAAAAACAAACTCTTTGCTGCAGTTTTTTCCATTGATCTTGATTCGCTCAGTGAAATCAATAAGGTGTGGAGAATTGTACAGGCCTGTTCTATAACCTGCCTCCTGAAGAACAGAAGCCAGCATATTGCTGGAAGAACCCTTGCCATTGGTGCCACCAATATGAATGCATTTTATTTTTTCCTGAGGGTTTCCAAAGAAGGCACAGAGTCTCGTGATATTGTCAAGACCCGGCTTGTACGCCTTCTGACCGTCAATCTGATAGTTAGGCATCTGTACGAAAAGCCAGTCTATCGCTTCCTGATAGTGTTCATTTGTCATGCTGCAAAATTCACAAAAGTTTTTTTAAAATAAAATATTAATTTTCAATCTGTAACTTTTTTAAATTTAACTCGTCTAATATTGAAAAATCTTAATATGAAATCGCCGCGATTTGTGAACACAAATACTGATGGGGATGATGCGGTTCCATATGACCAATAAAAACAAATAAACATTTATATATGAAAAAAGTTTGGATCATCGTTTTTGGATTAGGTTGTCTGGGTTTAAATGCCCAGAAGAAATGGTCCTTAAAAGAATGTGTAAGCTATGCAGTAGAGCATAATCTTCAGGTTATCCAAAATCAATATACAAAACAATCTCAGGATTTCAACCTTAAAATGGCCAGAAAGGAATATCTTCCTACGGTATCAGGAAGTGTGTCCAACACTGTGAGTTTTGGGCAGACCTCTTTCGGAACTGGAAGTTTAAGGAATGACAGATTCAGTAACAGCTCAAACCTCGGAGCAGATATCGTTATTTACAACAATGGAAGGCTTGATAAAAATATAAGAAAAGTTCAGTTTGATGTAGAAGCCAGCCAATACGATATTGAGACCATCAAAAATGATATTTCACTGCAGATTGCCCAGCAGTACCTTACAGCACTCCTCAACAAGGAGATCGTAAAAATTTCTCAAAGTGCGGTAGAGAATGCTCAAAAGCAGTTTGACAGAGCCAAAATAACAACGCAGGTAGGAACTACTGCCCAAACCGTACTGGCAGAGGCAGAAGCCGCTCTGGCAAGAGAAAAACAAAATCTGAAAACAGCTGAAATCAATGTAGGGCGGGCTTTGTTTGCCATTGCCCAGCTATTGCAGCTTTCAGAGTATAAAGATTTTGATGTGGAAGACGTCATCGTTCCGGATGCTCTGGAAACACAACTGAAATCTGTAGATGAAGTGCTCAGTACGGCATATGAAATTCAACCTCAGATCAAAGCTGCAGAAAGCAGAATAAGATCAGCAGAAGCGCAGACCGAAGTTACTAAAACTAATTTTTGGCCTACATTGAGTGCAAGTGTTGGAATAGGAAGTTTTTATAATAACCTTTTGAATACGGATATTACAGGGTATGAGCTGGGAAGACCTGTATATGAAAAAGGGTTCTTCCAGCAATATAACGATAACTTCGGACAGCAGGCTGCATTGTCTCTCAGAATTCCTATCTTCAATAAAGGAATTACGAAGCTTCAGGTGGAGCAGTCCAGAGTCAACGAAAGTATGGCTAAAAATACCCTGGAGCAACAAAAACAGACGGTAAGACAGAATGTACAGAAAGCCCAGTTTGATGCTGATGCCAATTATGAAACGTATCTGGCAGCTGTAGAAGCTGAGAAAAGTACAAAGCTGGCCCTGGATTTTGCAGATAAAAGTTATGCAGCAGGGAGAACAACCATTTATGATGTAAACGTGGCAAGAAATAATTACGCCAATGCACAGGGGTCTGTAGCCCAGGCAAAATATAATTATCTTTTCAGTCTTAAATTATTGAATTTCTATGCAGGAATTCCATTAAGTTTGTAAAATGTCAATCCAATCGTTAGAGAAATATTTACCTCAAAATACACTTAAATACTTAAGAATTTGGTTTTCAGAGTATTATATTCATATAAAAGTAACGAGAAACAGGAATTCTAAACTGGGAGATTATAGAAAGCTTCCGGACCATTCACATGAAATTACGGTAAACTCTACGCTTACCCCGCAGCTTTTTTTCTTTGTACTTACGCACGAACTGGCCCATTTAATTGCCTTTGAAAAGTATGGACGTAAAATTTCCCCTCATGGAAACGAATGGAAGGAAACCTTTAGAAAAATGCTTCTCGAAAGTCTTGATATCTATGATGAGGATCTGAAGCCTATTATTGTAAGGTTTTCAAAATCCCCCAAAGCCAATTTTATGGCCAGCCCCGATCTTGTGCGGTATTTTCATACTGAAAAACAGGATGATAGTCTGCTGTTTATTGAGGAGCTTCAGAAAGGGGATTTTTTTATATATCGCAACGAAAAGTATTTATTGGAAGGTCTGGTTAAAAAAAACTATCTTTGTAAGAACCTGGCTACTGGGCGGAAGTATTCTTTCAAACCATTAGCAAGGGTAGAAAAATGTAGCTAAGAATGTTAAAACCAGATAGATACTGTGTGATAATGGCAGGAGGAATCGGGAGCCGGTTCTGGCCGATGAGCACGCAGAAATTTCCGAAACAGTTTCAGGATATTTTAGGAACCGGCCGTACAATGATTCAGCAGACCTATGACAGAATCAGTAAGGTTATTCCTAAAGATCATATATTCGTCATTACGAATAAAGAATACGTAGCGCTTTCTCATCAGCAGCTTCCGGAAATCCCTGAAGAGAACATCGTGGGAGAACCCTTGATGAAAAATACAGCAGCATGTAATCTGTATATGGCGAATAAAATTGCAGAGATCAATCCTAATGCTACCATGATTGTTCTTCCGGCGGATCACCTGATCCTTAAGGAGAATGTCTTTCTGGAAAAAGTAGAGGTGGCGTTTGATCTTGCTTCAAAACATGAGTATCTGGTGACTCTGGGAATTACTCCTACAAGACCTGATACGGGATATGGATACATTCAGTTTGTAGAAAAAAAGGATTCAGAATACTTTAAAGTAAAAACATTTACAGAAAAACCGATCCTTGAAATTGCTCAAAGCTTTTTAGAGAGTGGGGATTTTCTGTGGAATGCCGGAATCTTTATCTGGAGTATTAAGAGTATACACCATGCCTTTGAACTTTATTTACCTGAAATGATGCAACATTTCATGGCCTGTGAGTACAATTCGGAAAAAGAAAACAACTGTATTGAGACCATTTACCCAAAGGTTCAGAAAATTTCCATTGATAACGGAATTCTGGAGAAGGCGAAAAACGTCTATGTAATTCCTTCAGACCTGGGCTGGAGTGATCTGGGTACCTGGACATCCGTCTACGAGAATACAGAAAAAGATAAAGACGGAAATGCGGTAAAACTAAAGCATTTGCTTACGTATAATGCGAAAGGAAATATCGTCCGTTTAAGAAACAATAATAAAGCGGTCATCATAGACGGCCTAGAAAATTATATTGTGGTAGACACGGATAAAGCTCTGCTTATCTGCCCGCGTGACAATGACCAGCTTATCAAGGATTATGTTCTTGATTTGAAAAACTTCAAGAAAGGAGAGAAGTTTATGTAAAACATTTGGTATATTTTCTGCTGATTTTTGACCTATGATTAGAATAGCCACCCAATTTATGATTCTTGCCTGCATTCTTTCAGGAGTGTTAGGGTATTCCCAGAAGAAGAAATTTTCGAGCATTCCGAATATTTTACAGCAGCTTGATCCCGATGAAAAAACTGATTCATGGGTTCTGGTCTACAACAATTATGGAAAAGGACAGGAGATCAAAACTTCCGGGAGCAAAATAAATTATACCCCGCAATTCAGTGGCTTTAATCTGTTTCCAAGCGAAGACAGCTTTTATTATATTGCGTACTCAGCCGGAGGTAAAATCGGATATGTGACGGATGTGGAGGGTTTAAAAGCATTTGTGGGAAAGATTGATAATGCTCAGGAAGCGGCTATTATTCTTGCTTCAGAGGGCTATATTGTGGATGAGGAATTCAAAGACCTCGCAGGAAATTATCATGAAGATGCATCCAGTTATTATCTGGATCTTGGGAAACTTACTTCAAAGGAGTGTCCTTATCAGAAAACACACTATACAATAACGGTAAATAAGTCGACAGGCGCTTTAACGAATGTTAAAGACAACGGCACCTATATAGAGCTTTACAATAAAAAATGTGCTAATAACCCAAGACTTTTAAAGATCGAAAAAAAGGAAGACCCAAACAAAGATGAGCCTAAAAAAACACCCAAACGCAGATAACACTTATGAGACTGAACGATTAATACTTCGTCCCATGTCTCCTGCAGAAGACAGAGATTTTATTTTTGAACTCTATAACAGACCTAAATTTGTTCAATATATCGGCAATCGTAATGTGAATTCCATTCAAGACGCTGAAAATTACATCCTGAACAGATTTGCTCCACAGATTGAAAGACTGGGATTTGGAAACTATCTTTTGGTAACTAAAGAGGGAAACGAAAAAGTAGGAGCAGTTGGAATCTTTGAAAGAGAAGGGCTTGATGTCGTAGATATCGGATATTCTTTACTGGAAGAGTATGAAGGAATGGGATATGCCTTCGAAGCGGCCAAAAAAGTAAAATCCATTGGGATGGATGAATTTGGATTACCGAAAATTTCTGCTATCGTATCAAAAGATAATCTGCCATCGCAGAAACTGATAGAGAAGCTGGGGCTTAAATTCCAGAAATATGTAACTCTTCCTGGTGAGGAAGAAGAGTTGTTGTACTACGAAACAGAATGACAAAAGATTACACAAAAAATGTATTTACAAATAGAATATAATTTGTAAATACATTAATGTTATAGTCTGTCAAAAGGTTATCCTTCTAGAATCTGTTCTGCAGCAGTTTTTGAGGTCACCTTATCAATTACTCTTGTGCATACTCCGTTTTCATCAAAAATAAAGGATGTTCTCACGATTCCCATATACGTTTTTCCAAAAGTTTTTTTCTCTTGCCAAACTCCGAATTTCTCAATAATATCACGGTTCTCATCGGCAATCAGATCATAAGGAAATGCAAACTTACTGTGGAAGTTTTTCTGCTTTTTTACCGTATCGCCACTTATTCCCAGTAGCTGAAACCCAGCTTTCTTAAGCCTGGAATAATTATCACTAAGGTTACATGCTTCCACCGTACAGGTTGGCGTATTCGCTTGAGGATAGAAAAAAACAACCAGTTTTTTTCCGGTTAATTTTGATGAGGTTATTGTCTCTCCGTCTTGATTGAGTCCTTCAAATTCAGGTAATTTGTCTCCAACTTTCAGCATAATGATTTAATTTTGTCCAAATTTAAGGCTTACATGACAAAAAAACAAAGAGCTGAGCTCGTTCAGAGAGAACTGGATGTATTATACCCTACAACACCTATTCCGTTGGATCATACCGATCCCTATACACTTATGGTTGCAGTAGCGCTTTCTGCGCAGACAACAGATAAAAAGGTAAACCAGGTAACTCCTGATCTTTTTGCGGTGGCAGGAACGCCGCAGAGAATGGCCAAGCTGGAAGAATTTGAAATTAAAGAACTGATTAAAGAAATAGGACTTTCCAATACCAAAGCCAAAAACTTAAAGAGAATGGCCGAACTTTTACTGGAAAGACATAACGGTATTGTTCCACAGACATACGAAGAACTTGAGGCGCTTCCGGGCGTAGGGCACAAAACGGCTTCCGTGGTGATGAGCCAGGGTTTTGGGTTTCCTGCTTTTCCCGTGGACACCCATATCCACCGTCTGATGACACAGTGGAAGCTTACTTCAGGAAAAAACGTAGTGGAAACAGAACGTGACGCTAAAAGCCTGTTCCCTGAAGAAGTATGGAATAAACTTCATCTTCAGATCATCTTCTACGGCAGAGAGTATTCTCCCGCAAGAGGCAAGGGAGAGAAGGATTTTATTACTAAAATGATGTTTGAGAAATAGGGCTTTGTAAATTAACGCTAAGCCCGCCAAGGTTTTATAAAAAATGATATCAAAGGAGCTCGTAAGGGCACTTCGTTCAGCCAAGACAAAGTTTCCTTGCTAAGTGAAACGCCCTTGCGAACTGGAAAATAAAACGCAACAAAATATTGCTCTGTGAATGTTCCGTTTACCTTAATTGACATGCAGTTTGGTAAGTTAATGGCGTTTAAATGTCCAACAGTCTTCTGTGATAATTGATCTGGCCAAGATGATAGTCCAGATGAGCAATAAGATGAATTAAGAAGTAATCCGTAGTCATTTTGTTTTCGAAAACAACCAAAGGGTATTCTTTTTTAAGATCTTCTTCAGATAATTGGGGCAGCACGAAGTCTATCATTGCTGTTGTAGCCTCAACTTTTTCAATAAGTTCAACTCTTGAAACATCTTTTAATGAAAACTCCAGATCCCGCTGGCGTACATAGCCTGTATTTCCAAGCTGAGCACCGATGAAGTGATTAAGGTTACCAACTAAATGTAGACATAGGTTACCTGCAGAATTCAGAATGTTTTTATCGATTTTCCAAAGATTTTCTTCATTTTGATACGCTTCTATCTCTGTTTTCAGTTTGTTTAAATCTCTGCTGTAAAGAGATCTGAGACTTTCTGTAATCATGTTTTTATTTTTAATAAGGATTCATTTTTTTTTGAATAAGAGCGACATGAAAAAGGTACTGTTTTTTCAGCACCTTTTGTTTTTATTTTTGTTTTTTCGCCCAAAGCTCCATCTTTCTGTTCAGCACGTCCAGAGGAAGGCATCCCTGGCTCAGTACTTCATCATGGAAGCTTGCCAGATTAAACTTCTTGCCCAGTTCTTTCTGATACTGCTCTCTCAGTTCACGGATTCTTAGAGATCCTATTTTGTATCCTAAGGCCTGTCCCGGCATAGCCATATATCTTTCCACTTCTGCAATGGCAGCTCCTTCATCATAAGAAATATTGCTCAGGAAGTATTTGATAGCGTCTTCACGTGACATTTTTCCAGTATGAAGACCCGTATCTACTACCAGTCTTACTGCTCTTAGCATCTGGTCGCTTAGGTATCCCATTTTTTGATAAGGATCTGTGTATAGCCCAAACTCAGGGCCCAACGTCTCACAGTAATGAGCCCATCCTTCGCCATAAGCACCAAACCATCCGAATCTCATGAATTTCGGAAGCTTCGTATTTTCCTGCTGTAAAGAAACCTGATAATGGTGTCCCGGAATAGCTTCATGTAAAAACAGAGATTCCATACCTGAAGTTACATTGAACTTGGCAGGATCCGGAAGCGGAACGTAAAATATTCCCGGTCTCTTTCCATCCGGAGTTCCGGGGATATATTCGGCACTGGCACTTGCCTCTCTGAATTTTTCCGTCTGTCTGATTTCGAATTTGGTTTTCGGGGTTACGTTAAACATTGTTTTCAGCTTTGGAGTGATTTTCGTAAGGATGCTGTTGAATCCGTTAAGAACCTCCTTAGCACTTGTATAGGTCATAGCTTTTGGGTCGGTTTTCACGAAAGTGATAAACTCTTCCAGACTACCATTAAAACCTACTTGCTGCTTTACTTTTTCCATTTCTGCACGAAGCATAGCCACCTGTTGCTGCCCGATTTTGTTGATCTCTTCAGGAGATTTTTTGGTTGTAGTCCAGGTTTTTACATAGTAAGCGTAGATCTCATTTCCATTGGGAAGACTGTTGTATCCGTCGGTATCTCTTGCCTTAGGCAGGTATTCTTTTTCCAGGAAAGTCCCCATTTTGGTGTAAGCAGGTATGATCTTTTTGGTAATAGCATCTTTATAAAGTCCTGTGAATTTATCTTTCTGGGCCTGGGTAAAACTTTTGGGGAAATTTTTCACCGGGCCGTAGAAGATATTCTTTTCCATATCCGTGGTAACAATTTCTTCAGCTTTCATCTGTGGGATCATTTTGATCACCAGCTTTTTAGGGAGAACAACCTTATTGTTGATCCCCTCGCGGAAGTTATCTGCAGCGGCATTCATCCAGTCCGGAAATTTTTCCATTCTTTTGAGCCAGTCGCTGTAATCTTTTTCAGTTTTGAAAGGCTGGCTCCCCTGTCCGCTTCCGTACAGTGGAAAATTAAGCGGAAGTCCTCCAAACTGGGTAAAAGGAATATATTCCGGGTGATATACGTAAGCTTCGATCTTATCTTTTAAAGAATAATCCAGGACGTCATAGACTACTTTGTCTTCATCAGAAAGCGCTTTATAATCCACATGATCCAGCTGTTTCTGTACGGAGTTGTAAAAAGCAATTTCTCCTGAGATGAAATCTTTATCTATATTGATCGGGAGCTGGTCATTATAACGTGGATCTCCCTGTGAAGTTGCCTCTAAGGGATAGAGTTTAAGATACTGCTCATAATAATTGGATGCGATGGAATCCAGATTGGAAGGGGTGACTTTCGTGAGGGGAGAGTCAGACTTTCTGCATGATGCAAGCCCTATAATCAGCCCCAGCCCTAAAATACTTTTTGAAACAATACTTTTCATTTTCAGAATCTTTATACAGCAAAAGTAAGTATTATTGGGCGATCAGGAATAATCATGTGAAAAGGATTTTAAAAAATAATTTTCAAAATCCTTTTCACATTGAATCAATTTTTTATCTTTGTCTAAAACGTTTAACAATCATATTATTACAGTTCTTTTTTAAGGAAAAATGAAAGGGATTTTAAAAATTTACCATCCGGACGAAACGCTAAAATACAATATCAGAAATACTTATTGTAAAGCCGTCTACAGCAACCAGCAACATTTTTTAGAGGTTGAAATTATAACGGATGACAGCTTGGATCATGTAGATGATGATTCATTACAGTACAACTTTCCGCAGCTTTCACTGGAGATTTTCGATTTCCCTATCGAATCTCCGGAAATAGAGGGCAAACCCATTATAATCAGTGATTCTGATGAAGATACCTATACAGAAGTAGACCTGTTCGATGACGAAGAGGCTTACCTGTATGATAACGAGCTTCTTTTTGAAAAAAATGAAGAGGGAGAACTTCAGGTCATTTGGAAAGGGACCATTGATGATTTCTATACAGGGTCTGATACACCGATTCCTTTTAGATTAAAGTGCGAATTCAAGCAGGATGATATTGTGGTAGACGAAGATTGACGTCTTCCTGCCTTATTTGATGTTAAATTTCTTTTCAGATTATTTTTGAAAAGAAATTTGCCGTTGGTGAATCATAACAAAATTTAAGTTGTTTTTAAGCAATTTTTAAGAGAGCAATTCATAATATTCCACTACATTTGTCGTTGAAACTTTAATAAAATTCACATTTAATGCTGTTAACGGAACTTTCTCAGATTTTATTTGCACAAATTGCTACCCCTGCAGTCGCTACAGACCATTTAGAATTTTCATTCTGGAAAATCATGTTCCATGGAGGCGCTTTCGCTAAAATAGTGATGGTGACTGTCCTGCTGTTGGGAATATTTTCTCTGTATCTGTTTTTTGAAAGATTTTTCTTTATCAAGAGACAGACCTCAAAGACGGATTCCAATTTTATGAACAATATTGAAGACTTCATTAAAGAAGGAAAGATAGAAGCAGCAGCAGATTACTGCAAAACTCAGAATTCACCTGAGGGAAGGATTCTGGAAAAAGGAATTTCAAGATTGGGACGTCCCGTATCCGATATTGTAAGTGCAATGGAGTCTCAGGCGCAGGTAGAGGTGGCCAATATGGAAAAGAACCTTAACCTCCTGGCAGTAGTACCCAGTATTGCGCCAATGTTAGGACTATTAGGAACTGTAATCGGGATGATTATTGCTTTCTTTAATTTAGCTAATGCAACGGGTTCTTTCTCTCCAAAGACACTTTCGGAAGGTATTTATACTGCTTTGGGTCAGACGGCAGTAGGTTTGGCCGTGGCAATTCCTGCTAACTTTTGTTACAATATCCTGCTGACCAGAATTGATAAATTTGTCCTGAAAGCTCAGAATATGTCCGGTGAATTTTTGGACCTTATCAATAAACCTTTATAAATCTTTCTTATGAAATCGCTGTAACATAAGTTTCAGGGAACTCAAACGATAAAATGAGCGATTCCATCTGACCTTAAAAATATCAGAATAAACAGATGAAAATTCAGAGAAGAAATAAAGCAAATCCGGAATTCAGTTTAGCAGCGATGACAGACGTTATCCTGTTGATGCTGATCTTCTTTATGATTACATCTTCTGCCGCTAACCAAAGTGCCATTGATGTAAATCTTCCGAAGGCTGGGACTACTGAGGACAATATTCCTAACCCACTAACGGTAAGTATCAAACCGGACGGAACGTATTTTGTAGATGATAATCCGGTCAACAGAGCAGAACTGGAACAGATGATTGTTGATAAGCTGGCCAATCAGACCAATCGATCATTTACCATCAGAGCAGACGAAAATACCATGCATAAAGACGTTGTTTTCGTTATGGAGATTGCTGAAAAACATAAGTTTAACATTGCTATTGCAACAGTTAAAGATAAATAACAAATCCGGATGGCCGGAAAGAACCATTATTATTGAAGATGAGAAGCTATACAGCAAATAAAAACGAAGAAAACCGGGATAGGATAAAAAGCGCTTTGCTTTCTGTTCTGGTATGGTCTGCCGTTTTGCTTTTTGTTTTTTTATATAAATTAAAACCGGAGCTGGATCAGGAACCGGAAGCTGTGACAACCATGCTGGTCAACTTTGGAGACAACAGAAACGGCGATGGGATAGAGGAACCTGCGGAGCAACCGGGAAGTTTAGCCGCAGTGACGGAGGAAGTGACTCCCGAGCCTGCAGAAACACCAGTACCGGAAACAAAAACCGTAGTAAAACCTGAACCGGCACCCGAGCCTAAAAAAACAGAAGTTAAAGAAAAGGTAATTACAGGAAACAGCTCAAAAAATACAGTTGCCAAAAAAGAAGAATCAAAAAAAACAGTTAAAAAAGAGGCAACAAGCAGCAGTGCTTCCAAGAATACTAAAAAGTCAGGAGCTACAACAGCGAATTCAAAAACCGGAAACGGTGACGGAAAAGGAAATGCTGCGATTGGAAATCTTATTAAAGGAAGAGGAACCAAAGCCGGAAGCCAGGGAACCGGGACCGGAATAGGAAATGCAGGAGACCCTTTAGGTGGAGACGGAAACGGAGATAGTAAAGTAGGGATCGACAGAAAACTGGTAGGCTATATTCCCGGAACCATGGGACGGGGAGGTGCGCAGCCATCTCATAGCTGTACAGCCAGTGGATCTATAACCATTGCCTATACGGTAGATAAAGCAGGAAATGTAGTGTCTGCAAGAAGAGCAGGAGGGGTTTCAGATCCTTGTGTATCATCTACATCTGTAACCTGGGTAAAGAAATACGTAAAAGCAGAGAAAGCCAGTACTTCTTCCACAGGAACGTATAAAATTACCTTCTAACAATACAAAAGCACTTTATTCAAGTGCTTTTTTTAATTCATTTATTCTATTGATTATGGGAAGAGCAAAAATACCACTGGTCTGAAGATACAGCTCGTAAAATGTCTTTGCCTTATCCTGGAAGTCTTTATTCTTATCTTCACGACTCTTAAAATAAAAAAGATTGCCCAGCATTTCATAATAATCTTTATGGTCTCTTTCCTGTCTTTCGTTGACAAGGCTGATCATTTCTTCTTTGGTCATGGAAGATACTTCCGTAAAATCCATTTTGAAGATATCCCTCATTAAAGTATCAAAATCCAGCTCCTTCTGCATTAAACTTTCTTCCGGTTTATCCAGAATAAGTTTCTCCAGGGCTTGTGTTAATTGACGAATGAGTCTAAGTGTGAATTCTTTATCTGTTATCATAATGGTAATTTTGTTGCTAGTTGCTAGTTGCTAGTTGCTAGTTGCTAGTTGCTAGTTGCTAGTTGGGTTTATGTTCGCCAGTTTAACTGGACGTATTTTATAAAGTTATTGATTTTTCCACCCAAGAGTTTGTATTGTTCTGATTTTTCTTTAAAGTCTGAATTTGAATTTAGCTCCGGATAAAGCCTGGTTATTTTAGATAGGTGGCATACCGTTTCGTCGCAGCTTGCCTGAGAATAGGTAAGGAATCTAATGAAGTCACCTTTGTAGCTGTTTCTTCCATATCCCTCTGCAATATTTGTGACAATTGAATCCGCTGATCGTCTTAATTGGCTGCCCAGTTCGTATAATTCATAGTTCGGTAGTTTGAGCGACAATTTATGCGTTTCAATAAACAACTCAAAAGCGATATTATAAATGTCAAGTTTTTCGTAACTCATTAATATTTCTTTTTAACGATTAAAAAACTAGCAACTGCCAACATGTAACTTTATTAAGCAAAAAACAAATAAGCCAGAGCAATTGAAGTAATTACCCCCACCAAATCGGCCAAAAGCATTGCAATTACCGTATATCTGGTATTCTTTACTGCAACAGCGCCGAAGTAAACTGCAATCACATAAAACGTCGTATCTGAGCTTCCTTGAAGGACTGCGGCCAGTTTACCCTGGAAGCTGTCTGCTCCAAATGTGGCCATCGTATCCACCATCATTCCTCTTGCTCCGGAGCCAGATAAAGGTTTAATCAAAGCTGTAGGAAGTCCGTCAACGAATCTCGGGTCAAGGTTGGCCACATTAGCGACCCATTTCATTCCGTCAATGATCACATCAAATACACCAGAAGTTCTTAACAAAGAAATGGCGATAAGCATTCCCACCAAATAAGGAATAATCTTGACACAGGTAGTAAAACCTTCTTTAGCCCCTTCAATAAAGGCATCAAAAACATTGATCTTTTTGTAAACGGCTCCGAGCACAATGGCAAGGAAAATAAAAAGAATAAGTCCGTTGCTCAGTACTTTACTGAAATCATCAAGCCCTTCTTTGCTCAGCTGCACCAAATAAACGACCAATAGCCCTATGATCACTGAGATTCCGCCAACATAGGCAATCACAACAGGGCGAAGAAGATTAATCTTTTGATAAAGAGAAACGATAATCATGGCCGCTAATGTGGCGGCAAATGTGGCGATCATACAGGGAAGGAAGATATCAGTAGGTGTTTTGGAGCCCATGGAGGCCCTTATAGCAATGATGGAGACCGGAATGAGGGTCATGCCTCCGGCATGGAGACAGAGAAACATGATCTGGGAATTGCTGGCGGTATCTTTGTTGGGATTTAAAGTCTGGAGACTCTCCATTGCTTTTAATCCGAAAGGAGTAGCAGCATTATCCAATCCAAGAAGGTTAGCACTGAAATTCATCAACATATGGCCGAAAGCCGGATGGTTTTTAGGAATTTCAGGAAATAATTTTGAAAAAAAAGGTTGAATAAAGCGGCTTAACAGATTGATTCCACCTGCTTTTTCTGCAATACTCATGAACCCCATAAACAAGGTCATGATCCCAATAAGACCCAGACAGATCTTCACTGCCGTTTCTGAAGTTCCGATGACGCCATCAGCCTCCTGCACGCGATATATTTTTACATTTTGTTTTAAAGAATCTGTTGTATAATGAATCCTGCTGTCGGTGAAGTCATTTTTTTTCATCAGGTTGTCTTTCACGAGAGGTGAGACTGTAGCTATGGACTGTGATGCAATCTGTACTGTATCACCTCCTTTTCCTACCACCATATCGTTGAAAATGGTTTTGTAGTGCGTTGATGAAATATATTTTATACTGGCAATGGCAATGGCAATGATAATGAATGCCGACCAAATTCTGCTGAGAACCATCCGATTGATTTAATTGTTTAAACTTATCAAAAATACTTTAAACGACAAAAATAACTAAAGTCTTTTGTTATTCTGTTGTGAAATAGAGCCGCTATTGATGGTTTCAGATTTTAAACCTATTTTAACGCAGTGTACGCAAAGGTTTTTAATCATGAAGTTTGATTTTTTTCGTTCGCGAAGGCGTTAGCACTAAGCAAAGGATTATACGTTGCTGAATGAAATGCCCTTGCGACCGAAATATGCATTAAGTTTATATTTTCTTTGCGAACGAACCTTAGCGTTTAAAATAAAATGATTTATTTAGTCTTCCAAATAAACAAGATATCCTTCAAAATCATCATCCAGATTCTTCAGCACTTTGGCATCATCCATTTTTTTGATTAATGCATCTATAAAAAAGCTTTTTTCGAAGAATTGTCGGTGAATTCCAGGTAAGAGTTCCATGAAATAATCCATTCCGATCTTGTTGTTATGAAGATCCATTTTGGTTTCCAGAGGTTTGTTTGGAAATAGCTCTTCATGCAGATCGGTGATTCTTTTGCAGAAATCCAATGCTTTCTCAGGAGACGAGACCTTAGAGCAGTACATCATAATGAAGCAACACCATAACGCATGTCTGAAAGCATTTCCGATGCCGTTATTGGATGCGGTTTTGGGAAATTTTTTCTGTGCTATTGTAAATGCTTTTACTGTAGCGTGAAAGCTTAATAGGGAAAAGAGAGGATGGGGAAGGACAAGCGATAAAAGACGCATAATCTTTTTAAAGCTCATACTCCGGATGGTGTTGAAAAATATCTTAAAAGTCCTCATAAATAAAAATCTCTCCCCAATTAGAGAGAGATTGTATTGTTTTTGTTACACATACTATGCTTTTACAGCTAACAAATTAACAGTTTTAGCAATAGTATCCTGAATTTCAGTTCTTTTTACGATGAAATCGACAAATCCTTTTTCCTGTAAGAATTCTGATGTCTGGAATCCTTCCGGTAAGTCTCTACCAATGGTTTCACGGATCACTCTTGGCCCTGCAAAACCGATCAGCGCTCCTGGTTCTGCCATGATGATGTCTGCTGTCATGGCAAAAGAAGCGGTGATTCCCCCAAAAGTAGGGTCACAAAGGTAAGCGATATACAGAAGGCCGGCTTCTGAAAGCTGGGCAAGCTTAGCCTGTACTTTGGCCAGCTGCATCAGTGAGTATGTTGCTTCCTGCATTCTTGCACCTCCAGACTGGCAGATGATCATATAAGGAAGTTTGTGCTGGATACAATAATCCACTGCTCTCCTGATCTTTTCTCCCATTACAGATCCTAAGGATCCTCCGATAAAAGCAAAATCCATACATGAAACCACCATTTCAGTACCTTTTACGGTTCCTACTGCATTTCTGATGGAATCTGTCAGCTTTGTTTTTGCTTTCACTTCTTTCAAACGGTCTTTATAAGGCTTTGTATCTTTGAAGTTTAAGATATCAATACTTTCAACATTGGCATCCAGTTCGGTGAATTTACCGCCGTCAAAAAGGATGTCAAAGAATTCCGCACTTCCTATTCTTACATGAAATCCATCTTCAGGAGAAACATAGTTATTTCTCTTTAGTTCATCATGTTCCACCACTTTTCCGGATGGAGTCTGATGCCACAGGCCTTTGGGAACGTCCTTTTTCTCATCAGTAGAGGTGGTAATGTTTTTTGCTTTTCTTTTAAACCAGTCGAATGCCATTTTCTTTGTATTAATGTACGATGTATAATGTAAAATGTATAAAGTATAGATTTATGCTTTATACATTTACTTTTTACAAATTTTTATTTTAAAGTATTTACGTTATTTAAATCTTCAAATGCTTTCACCAATCTTGAAGAGAACGTTTCTTCGCCTTTTCTTACCCAAACTCTTGGATCATAGAATTTTTTGTTTGGCTTTTCTTCTCCTTCAGGGTTTCCGATCTGAGCTCTTAAATAATCAATATTGTTCACCATATAGTCTCTCACTCCTTCTGTGTATGCGAACTGAAGATCTGTATCAATATTCATCTTGATCACTCCATAGTCGATTGCTTCTCTGATCTCTTCCAAAGTAGATCCTGAACCTCCGTGGAATACAAAGTTCACAGGTTTCGGAGCTGTTCCGAATTTCTCCTGAACATATTTCTGGGAATTGTCAAGAATTTTTGGAGTAAGCACTACGTTTCCTGGTTTGTAAACTCCATGTACGTTACCGAAAGCGGCAGCGATGGTGAAATTATCAGAAATAGCTTTTAATTTTTCGTATGTATATGCTACATCTTCAGGCTGAGTATATAGCTTTGAGTTATCAACGTCTGAGTTGTCAACACCGTCTTCTTCACCTCCTGTTACTCCGATTTCTACCTCAAGAGTCATCTGAAGTTTATCCATTCTTTCGAAATACTGAGCTGAAATTTCAATATTTTCTTCAAGTGGCTCTTCAGAAAGGTCTAACATATGAGAAGAGTAAAGAGATTTTCCTGTCTGCTTGAAGAATTCTTCGTTAGCATCCATCAGTCCGTCGATCCATGGAAGTAATTTCTTTGCACAGTGGTCTGTGTGTAGAATTACTGTTGCTCCGTAAGCTTCTGCAAGAGTATGAATGTGTTTGGCTCCTGCGATAGCTCCAAGAATTGCAGACTTCTGTCCGTCATTGCTTAATCCTTTCCCTGCATTGAAAGCAGCTCCACCGTTTGAAAACTGGATAATAACAGGAGAATTTAATTTCGCTGCAGTTTCCATTGTAGCGTTTACGTTGCTTGATCCAATTACGTTTACTGCCGGTAATGCAAATTTATTTTCTTTAGCATACTGAAAAATATCAGTAACTAGCTGACCTGTGGCAACTCCTGCCGGAAAAATTCTGCTCATGTTTTACTTTTTATTATAAATTTATTAGGTGTTTTAATTTCGTGTAAAGGTAATCATTTTTAAGAAATCACTAATTTCTTTTATCTCTTCCCCAAAGAAGCTTCTGGCGAATGGTTTCGTAGAAACTTAAACTGTTGGGCTGTACCAGAAGAAGCTGAAATGCAGCCTTCCTGATAATGATTTCCTTATCTGTCTCAATGTGTATCAATCTGGAGTCCAAGGAAAGAGAATACTGAGGAACTCTGCTTTCTACCTTGAATTTTATTTCTACCTTATCGTTCACTACCAGCGGTCTCACATTCAGATTGTGGGGAGCGATAGGCGTGATGACGAAGTTTTCGTTATTGGGTGAGATGATAGGTCCGCCACAGCTCAGGGAGTAGGCGGTAGAGCCGGTTGGTGTTGATATGATCACTCCGTCACCCCAGAAGACATTCAGAAATTCCCCATTAATGTAAGAATCTACTGTAATCATCGAGGTGGTTTCTTTTCTGGAAACCGTGACATCATTCAAGGCATAAGGGAAGGCGTCTTCCAGTTTTGGGGAAACGACTTCAATAACGGAACGGCGGCTTGTTTTTACATCTCCTTTTAAAATAGCATCCAGTTCTTTAAAGGCTTCCTCTTTTGTAAAGAATGCTAAGAACCCCAGTCTTCCTGTATTGACACCCACTACCGGGATTTCAAGATCTTCGATAAACGTTAAAGAGTTGACAATCGTTCCGTCGCCTCCAAAAGTGAAAAACAGGTCTACCTCCTTATCCAGAAGATCCTGTTTACAGTTGAAGGTGTCGAAAATTTTCGAAAACTGAAGTGCTTCAGCCATTTCATCATACAGAACAGATTTTACACCTCTGCTTTCCAGCTCAGAGATAAACTTACTTAAATATAAAAAAGTATCAAGATCTTTTTTCTGAGAATATATGGCTGCCTTCATTATTATATTTCTATGAATTTTTGGAAAAAACCAAATCGGTCTTTAAACAGATCGGATTTCTCATCAGAATAGTATTTTTCAACAATTCTGTAGTCGTACCGGTCAAAAGTAGAGTCTATTGAGGCCAGATTTTCATTGCTGATCTTTATCGTAATATGGATCACCTCATCCGACATAAAGCTGATGAAGCCTCCATAGAATTTTGAGTTATTACTCTCCACTATATTGGCAATCTCCGTCATCGAGTATTTTCTGGCAGGCGTTTCTATGGTAAGAATAGCTCCGCTTTCCGAAAAAAGAGGATAACGGGAAAGATCCTGGAAAATATCTTCACAGGTAATATAGCCTAAATATTTTTCACCCTTATTAATTACTGGAATTACATTAGAACTGAACGTATAAAACAGGCGGATGCTGTCCATGATATTGCTGTCCTCCAGAATGGCAAACCGCTCGATCTGGTGCTCAAGATTCTTCAGTGTCCCAGCGTCTTCCTCATACAGAAAGTCTGCAGCTAGGGCTCCATAAAAATGATGGGATTTTTTGATGAAAATATGGGAATATCCAAAATCCTCTAACAAATTTCTAGCCGACTCTATTGAATCAGAAAGGCTAAAACACGGGAAGTCTTTTGAGATATAGTCCTTGATAAACATTGTGCTAATTTATAAAAAATTAAATGAATCTTTTTCTGAAAACCTGACTTTTTTTCGATTCCAGGGAAAAAATTGAGGTTAAAATTTGTTTGTAAAGAAAAAAAAAGTACCTTTGTCGCCTTTCATTTTTACTTTTTATTAGATTTATTTCAAACTGCACTGTCTATTAACGACATATGCAGTTTTTTTATTTTAGGGCTTTTGCAAACTCCCACATCACAATTCCACCACATACACTCACGTTGAGAGAATGCTTGGTACCGAGCTGCGGTATTTCCAGAAATACATCTATATCAGTAAGAACATCATCACTGATCCCCTCTACTTCATTTCCTAAGACCAATGCATATTTTTTAGACCGGTCAATCTCAAAATCTGTGATAAGCCTGCTATCGGTGGTCTGTTCAATTCCTATAATTTCATAATTTCTGTTTTTAAGGTCTGAGATCGCTGTTTTGGTATCTTCTTCATGAGACCAGTCTACACTTTCCGTTGCCCCTAATGCCGCTTTATGAATCTCCCGGTGCGGCGGCTGTGGTGTAATTCCACAAAGAATTATTTTTTCGATGAGAAAAGCATCTGCCGTTCTGAAGGCTGCACCTACATTATGCATGCTTCTTATATTGTCTAAAATAATGACTACAGGAATTTTCTCAACCTTTTTAAATGTTTCCACATCTATTCTGTTGAGTTCTTCCAATTTTAGTTTCTGTACCAATTGTTTTATTTTGTTGAGATTAATTTTCCGTCTTTATAGACCTCTGTTTTTTCTATGCTTCCGTCTTCGCGGTAATGAATTCTGTTTCCGTGACGCTTGTCATTTACCAACTCTGTTTCACGCTGTAATTTGCCGGATGGATAATAGTTTTTCCATTTTCCGGTGGCCAATCCATTATCATAGAACCCGATCTGCTTGATCGATTTTCCATCTTCATGAAATACCCTTGTTTCTCCATGAAGTTTGGTGAATTTGTAATGAGAGATCTCCTCTACCTTTCCCGAAGGATAATAGAAAGTCCCTGTAAAGCTGTTATCATAGATGTTTTTTTCACCATTCGTAAAAATTTCCCTTGACGAAAGTACTCCGTTTTTATCATAATACACCCATTCCTTTACCTTGTAATCTTTTTTGAATTCTCCCTTTGCATTTATTTTTCCGTTATCATGGTAAAAAATGGCATCACCGTCTTTTTTTCCTTTTCGCCATTCCACAACATTTTTTACCTGGCCGTTATCATAGAATTCTTTACAGGATCCTTCCTGCAATCCGTCTTTATATCCACAAGGCTTCTGCGCTGATAAGAGGACAGATGCAGAAAAAAAGAATAAGAACGTGTATTTCATAGCTATTTTTATTTCAAAAATACTAAAATACTTATATTTGACTCAAAAATATGCTATGAAAAAAATATTCACTTTATTCATGCTGATGTTTGCTTTTATACATTCTAATGCGCAAAACACTTATTATCCTCAAGCGTTTTTTGATAAAAAGATGGCTAGAGATATGCTTGGATTCGGAAATTCTACCATTGAAGGTGTGGCTTCTACAAAACAGAAAAATAATTGGGGTATCAAACCATTGTTGGGAGAAAAACATTATGCACCGAAAGGAACGGTGGTTATGCTTTTCCCAGTGACTCCTTACTTTCAGGAATTTTATGACATGCGAAGAAAGTATGAGAACAAAAAAACCACGGTTTATATGTCTGAAGAAGCCTTTAAATACAGAGTAGAAGCCTTAACAGATGACCACGGAAGGTTTAAATTCGAGAAACTGAAGCCGGGTAAATATTACCTGGAAACCATTATCAATTTTACTGCAACAGCAAGCTATCAGAAACAGACGGGCACCACAGATACTTATAATGGTATGGGAGGCTATCTGTATTCCACGCCTATTTATAATACCTTTTTCTATGGATATTCTGCAGCCAACAGGGAAAGCAAATTCGTAGAAATAAAACAGGACGGAGAACTTAAAGAAATCAAGCTTTAATAGCTTGATTTTTTTATTTCCTGTTCATAATCTGATGAACGTTTTTCTCAATATTCTGGGCCAAGGTTTCCATAGGGATATCATTTTCATCATTGTTGAAAGGGTCTTCAATCTCTTCAGCAATAAGTTCAAGACTCATCAGAACGTAATACACAAAAACGGTAAGCGGAATCATAAAGAGTCCAATGGTAATGACATAGGCAATGGGAAGAGCAAAAACGTACAGAATGATAAACTTCTTGATAAAAGAAGAGTAGGAATAAGGAATCGGGGTATTCTTGATTCTTTCGCAGCCGCCACATACATCCAGAAACCCTGATAGCTGAGTATCCAGATATAACATGTCAACTTCTGAAATTTTACCTTCTTTTTTGAGCTGGTTCAGCTTGTGGGTCAACAGGATGATTATTTCACTGGGACCATGATTTTTTAACGTTTCTTCAATTTCAGAGTAATCTTCATCCAAAGCCAGCCTTGTGGATTCCTTAGAAAGGTGCTTCGCTAAAAAATGAGGAAAAAATTTCAGATACCTCGCAATCTGCTCTGCATCCTGACGGTTATCCCCAAGCATCGTGTTAATTTTTATGGCAAAATTCCGGGTATCATTCACCAGTTTCCCCCATAGTTTTCTGCCTTCCCACCACCTGTCATAAGCAGTATTGGTTCTGAAAACCAGGAGCAGGGAAAGGACAAACCCCAGCAAAGAATGAATCATCCCCACATTACTGACGCCCGATTTTGAGGTAAGGTGAAGATACTCCACTTCCAGATACTCTATTCCCCAGGAATATAAGGCCACGAGAATCATGCTCGGAAAAAGAATTTTCAGAGTATCACTTTTGTGCAAACTGAATAGGATCTTAAGGAAATGTTTGGTATTGTAGACTCTCATAAACGCTCTTATTATTACAAATATAATTTTTTCATCTGAGCTCTGCTAATAAAGTAAGTAAGTCTGAAGCTGAAGAAGAGGTCTAAGTTTCCATAAAAATCTTCTTTATGGAATGTTGTATAGATGTTTGCAGACAAATCTTAACTTCCGGCATCGCTCTCTTCTATCTTCCAGCCCTTTTAATCTTAATTTTCTCAAGTTTCAAAAAAACATTATTTTTATTTCGCATTAAATACCAAATACATGATCCTCGAAAACGTAGATGTTGTCCATGATATCAGTAAAGAAGATTTTCAGAAAAACTATTTCAGAAAGCATAAGCCTCTTTTGATCAAAAATTTTGCAAGCCGATGGGAAGCCTTTGACAAATGGAATCTTGCGTATATCCGTGAAAGGGCGGGGGAACAGGAAGTACCTTTATATGATAACAAGCCTGCTGATTCTGCTAAAAGCTCGGATGCCCCGGTAACGCACATGAAAATGAAGGAATATATCGATACCATAAAAAGCAGGCCTTCAGATCTGAGAATTTTTTTCTATATCATCACAGATAAGCTTCCGGAGCTGCTGAAAAACTTCACCTATCCGGACTTGGGCATGAAATTCTTTAAAAGACTACCTACCTTATTTTTCGGAGGAAGCGAGGCACACGTTTTAATGCATTATGATGTAGACCTCGGTGACTTTATGCATATTCATTTTGAAGGTAAAAAGAGAATCCTCCTGTTTGATCAGGAACAATCCCCGTTTCTATATAAAGTTCCGTTATCGGTTCATACCATTTATGATCTGGATTACGAAAATCCGGATTACGAAAAATTTCCGGCCTTACGATATGCGAAAGGTTATGAAATCTTTATGGAACATGGTGACGCCCTTTTTATTCCAAGAGCCTTCTGGCATTTTAACCGATATCTTGAGCCTGGATTTTCTCTGTCATTGAGAGCCCTTCCCAATAAACCTGCAGTATTTGCCAACATGCTATATCATGTTTTCATAATGAGATATACAGATAAGATAATGCGTAGATTTTTTAAAGCCAAATGGGTGGATTATAAACAGAAATGGGCCTACAAAAAAAGTACGGAGGCATTGGAGAAGCACCTGAAAGAGGGGAGGTAGCTTTTTGGCTGGAAGATTGAAGATGGAAGTTATTGAGGTTGGGAAAGTATATTTCAACTTCCTTCATACTATTTTATTAATGATCTTCAGATGTTGATCGGCAAATAGTTGCTTCCAGCCTCGTTCTTCAGACTTTCAGCCTTAAACGGTATCTTATTTATTAACCAGCCCGAAGAGGGTTGCATCCACAAACTTTCCTTTCTCAAAAAAATAATCTTTCATGGTTCCTTCTTCCTGAAAATTTAAAGAAGTTAAAAGTTTTTCAGAAGAAATATTAGCAGGATCAATAAAAGCATCTACACGATGTAGTTGCATGCTCTCAAATCCGTAAGTCAGAATGGGAAGAATAGCTTCTTTCATATACCCTTTTCTCCAGAAGGGAGGATTAAGCTCATAGCCAATTTCGGCACGGAAATGTTCCGGATACCAATTGTGGTAACCACAGGTTCCTATGACCTTATTTTCACCTTTAAGTTCAAGCGCCCAGCGGAATCCTTTTCCTTTTTCAAATTCACCGTTGAAATGCTGAATGATATTTTCAGCATCTTCTGCTGTTTTAAATGTTTCCAGATCATAATACTCCATGACTTCATCCAGAGAAAAATACTCAAAAAGGTCTTGGGTATCTTGAGGGGTAAGTTGTCGTAAGATCAGTCTTTCGGTCTGTAAAACAGGAAATTCCATGAATATGATTTTAGGGTGAAAATACAATTATTTATTGACAGGGAAAAGTTTGTTATAAGATTAACGTATAAACAATTCACGAACCCTGAATTTATTTTTTTAAATTTGGGGCTCATTTTTTACTATGGCAAAATCGAAGAAGGAAACTCCACTTATGACGCAGTATAATACCATCAAGGGTAAATATCCTGATGCACTGTTACTTTTCAGGGTAGGAGATTTTTATGAAACTTTTGGGCAGGATGCCGTGAAGACCTCCCAGATTCTGGGTATCGTTCTTACCAAAAGAAATAACGGGGAAGGGAGTGTAGAACTGGCCGGTTTTCCGCACCATTCAATAGATTCCTATCTTCCGAAGCTGGTAAGAGCGGGCATGCGGGTTGCGATCTGTGATCAGCTCGAAGATCCAAAAATGGTAAAAGGAATTGTAAAAAGAGGAGTGACAGAGCTGGTGACTCCCGGGGTAACCTTCAACGACCAGGTTCTTAATTCCAAAAAGAATAATTTCCTGCTTTCTTTGCATAAGGAAAAAGAGAAATATGGGATTGCGCTGGTCGATATCTCTACGGGAGAGTTTCTGGTAAGTGAAGGAAACCTTGAGAAGCTGCTGCATATCGTCAATACTTTTGACCCGAGTGAGATTATTTTCCAGAGGAGTGTGCAAATTCCGGAACAGTTTAAAAATAAAAATGCCTTTAAGCTTGAAGACTGGGCATTCCAGTACAATTTTGCCTACGAAAAGTTAACCGCTCACTTCAAAACTAATTCATTAAAAGGATTCGGAGTGGAAAATCTTCCTCTGGCCATCACGGCAGCAGGGGCTATTTTTGCCTATCTGGTGGAGGATACCCACCATAACCTGCTCTCCCATATTACCAAACTTCAGATCATCCCACAGGAAGATTATCTGATGATGGATAACTTTACCTTAAGAAACCTGGAAATTGTTTACCCAAGCAATCCACAGGGAAAATCGCTTCTGGATATCATTGATAAAACTGCTACTCCGATGGGAGGGAGGCTCTTGAGGAGAAGAATTATTCTTCCTTTAAAATCTGTGGATGAAATTATGAGGAGGCTTTCCCTGATTGATTTCCTGAATGAAAATGATCAGCTTAAGTATGAAATCAGCCAGCTGCTGAAGTCTATTTCCGACCTGGACAGACTGATGGGCAAGCTGGCGGCAGAGAAGATTTCACCTAAAGAGCTGGGTTATCTTCGACAAAGTTTAATCAACATACATAAAATAAAGGCATTGCTGCATCCCTATGCTGATGTACTGGCATGGATTGAGCCCTTATTCAACCTTGAAGAATTGATCACACACCTCCAGAACCACCTTAATGAAGAACTACCGGTAAGTATTGCCAAGGGAAATATCGTCAGGGAAGGAGTGTCTGAAGAGCTGGACAGGTTGAGAAACCTGCAAAGTAAAGGCCGTGGGTTCCTGGATGAGATGTGTCAGCGGGAGATTGAAAGAACAGGTATTACCAGTCTTAAAATAGATTTTAATAATGTCTTCGGATACTATATCGAAGTGAGAAATACTCATAAAGATAAAGTTCCGGACGATTGGGTGAGAAAACAGACCCTGGTGAACGCTGAGCGATATATCACTGAAGAGTTAAAAGAATATGAAAGCCAGATTCTGGGTGCGGAGGAAAAAATAGGGGTTCTGGAAACCTCGCTGTATCGAAATGTATGTGGAGAAACAATGGTTTATATTGACCAAATCCAGGGGAACTCCAATATTATTGCCCAGCTTGATGTTGCGGCAGGACTATCTGAGCTGGCTGTATCTGAAAGCTATACCAAACCTGTACTGAATGACGGATATGCAATCGACTTAAAAGAAGCAAGACACCCAATCATTGAAAATGCACTTCCGTTGGGTGAAAAATATATTCCCAACGATATATTCCTGGATAAGGATTCACAACAGATTATTATGGTGACAGGGCCCAACATGGCAGGTAAATCAGCCATACTGCGCCAGACTGCCATTGTATGCCTGCTGGCTCAGATTGGAAGCTTTGTTCCTGCAAAGCATGCCGAAATCGGAATGCTTGACAAGATCTTTACCCGGGTAGGTGCTACAGATAATATTTCTGCCGGAGAATCTACATTCATGGTAGAAATGAATGAGGCCGCCAATATTCTGAATAACATTTCGGAACGCAGCCTTATCCTACTGGACGAGATCGGACGTGGAACCTCTACCTACGACGGGGTATCCATTGCCTGGGCTATTGCCGAATATCTTCATCAGCATCCTACACAGTCCAAAACCTTATTTGCAACCCACTACCATGAGCTGAACGAAATGACAGTGAATTTTGAACGGGTCAAAAACTTCCATGTTTCAATCCAGGAGAATAAAGGAAATATTATTTTCCTGAGAAAGCTGATTCCGGGCGGAAGTGAGCACAGCTTTGGTATTCACGTTGCCAAACTTGCAGGAATGCCTTCTAAAGTAGTGAATAGAGCAAATGAGATTCTTAAAACCCTGGAAGCCAGCAGAACGCAGGGTGGTGGGACATCCGAAAATATTAAGAGGGTGACCGAGGAAAATATGCAGCTTTCATTTTTCCAGCTGGATGACCCGGTCCTGGAGAACATCCGCGAAGAGCTGACAAAAATAGATATCAATACGCTGACACCTATTGAAGCGTTGATGAAGCTGAATGCCATAAAAAAAATGATTGGAGGATAATCCAATCATTTTTTTTGAGTTCAGTCAATTAGCAGCAAGGCCCGTCCTGAATCCCGTGAACACCATACAATTCCTGTCCGGTGTTTGGATCAATGCAGCTTACCACCAATGGACATACAGGTCCGGCTCCGCTGATTTGTTTCATCTCTTTTTTAGTCAGTTTTCTTTTCTGAATGTTGGTTTTTTTCATAGCAATTTTAATTAGGTTGTGATATAACGTTGAAGGCACTGTTTAACAGCAGTATCCGTTTTTGCCCACAGGCCCGATGATCATGAAATGAGACGGAACCCCTCTCAGTTTACACAGACCTTCCGCACATGCCGCCGCTCCACCGTTAATTTCTTTCAACTCAGTCTTGGTGAGTTTTCTTTTTTGAATGTTCGAATTTTTCATAATGTTGTTGATTTGGTTGTTATATGATAACGTTAATTTGTTGATCATTAGTATGTTATGTTCTCTTCAGTCGCCAAGGTGACTTCAACAGAAATAGTCAATCATGGAAATGACCGGACATCCATCCGGTCATTTGTATGTTTCAGGTATTAGCAGCAAGGTCCGTCCTGAATTCCCTGTACTCCCATCTGCTCTTCTCCTGTATAACGGTCGAAGCAGCTGAATACGATCGGGCAATGAGGTCCTGAGCCATTAATTTCTTTTAAATCTCTTTTGCTAAGCTTTCTTTTTTGAATGGTAGACTTTTTCATAGTATTTTAATTTTGATGATTGTCTTTTTCGGTGTGATTAGCAGCAAAAACCGTCTCTTCCCAGAAGACCTGGGATCAGTTCACCGGTTGATGGATGTACACAAAAACCCCGTATACATAAAGGGGGAGCGCTTCCATTGATTTCTTTCAATGCACTTTTAGTAAGCGCCTTTTTTTGAATTTGTGATTTTTTCATGGTTGTTTTTAGTTTAGTTTTGTAAAAAATGTTGATTAACAGCAGTATCCGTCTCTTCCTACACGTCCTATTCTGTACTCATCCGAACCCGGAACCATACAAAATCCTTCCACGCAGAAAACACTGTTTCCGCCATTGATCTCTTTTAACTCTTTTTTAGTTAGTTTCTTCTTTTGAATGATTGATTTTTTCATGATAGTTATTTTTTTTTGTGATTATTAAATTAACAGCAGTATCCGCCTTCTCCTACAAGACCTGGTTCAAGCATTCCGGAATCATGTATACAAAAGCCTGGACGGCATCTTACAACAATACCTCCATTGATTTCTTTTAATTCTGATTTTGTTAACTTTCTTTTTTGGATGTTTAATTTTTTCATGGTAATTTTAGTTTGATGATAAGCTAAGTTACATTTTATTTTGAATAATTCAATATCAGGTGAAAGAAATTAATGTAATTGTTGAAATTATTAACAAAGTTTAACAGGTTGATGCTCATAGGGAAAGAAAGCATTCGTTACTTTTGAATATGAAGAATTGGATAATATTACTGATGATATTCCTGTTCTGCGCAGCTTTCAAGGCTCAGCAGGCTCAGATTACCATCATGAAGTACGAAGATCTTGAAAAACGGATTCAGTTGGAAAAGAATAAGCTGGTTGTGGTCAATTTCTGGTCGACAACCTGTGCGCCTTGTGTCAAAGAGCTTCCGGATTTTATGGAAGTCAATGGGCAATATGCTGACCGACAGGATTTTAAAATGATTTTGGTGTCTCTGGACCGGCTCGCAGATAAGGACCGCGTATTGAAATTTATCAAAAATAAAAACCTTACCGCAGAGGTAGTGCTGTTGGATGATATCAAAAGGATGAACACGTGGATTCCCAGATTTGAGCAAAACTGGGATGGGAATATTCCCGTTACGTTGTTTTATAAAAATGGAGAAAAGTTTCACTTTAATGATGGTGAAATGAGTAAGGAGGAGCTGGAAAAAACAATTAAAGAAAATTTACAATAAATAGTTGCTATGAAAAATATTAAAATTTTAATGATGGCCTTCGTTGCCGGGCTTGGTCTTCTCAGTTTTACAACGGCAGATCATCATGGAGACAGACAGGGGACAGAACGTTCATCTTCAGTCAAAGGGTATGAAGTAGGAGATGAAGCTGCAGATTTTAAGCTTAAAAATATTGATGGTAAAATGGTCTCCTTAAGTGATTATAAAAGCGCTAAAGGATTTATTGTGATATTTACCTGCAACCACTGCCCGTATGCCAAGAAATATGAAGACAGGATTATCGAACTGGATAAAAAATATAAGGATCTGGGATATCCTGTGATTGCTATCAATCCCAATGATCCTAACGTACAGCCTGAAGACGGTTATCAACAGATGATCGACAGGGCTAGGCAGAAAGGCTTTACCTTTCCGTATCTGGTAGATGAGGGGCAAAAGGTATATCCGCAATATGGTGCCACGAAAACACCTCATGTCTTCGTATTGCAAAAAGAAAAAGGTAAGAATATCGTGAAATATATTGGAGCTATTGACAACAATTATGATAATCCCGCTGATGTATCAGAATACTATGCTCAGGATGCCATAAATGCTCTGATAAAAGGAGAACCGGTAAAAATGACCAAAACGGTGGCCATCGGATGTACAATCAAAGTAAAGAAATAATATATTTCCAGATATTAAAAAAAATCGGTGTTCCCGGAACACCGATTTTTTATGTCATAAATCTCCGATTGAAATGAAATTAAAATTCAGCTTGCCTTACCTGTTCCTTACTGTTTTTATTTTTCTCGCAGAAGTGTTAATAGCCACCATACTGAAGGATATCTTCTTCGTTAGAGCCTACCTGGGTGATGTTATCGTAGTTATGCTTCTGTATACCTTTGTTAAAAGTTTTATCAAAGTAAATGATTATAAACTTATTTTTGGAATACTAATCTTTTCGTGCATTGTAGAATTTGCCCAATATTTCAATATTGCGGAGAAGTTGGGTTTCAGGCCTGGAAGTATAATGTATATAGTAATCGGAAATTCTTTTTCATGGATTGATATTCTTTGCTATGCTGTAGGTTGTCTGTTGCTTTATATTGGAGTAAAAATGAAGCCTTCAAAAGAATTGAAGGCTTTGTAAATCTATATAGGTTCTATTTTGTAGTTTTAAATACTAAAGGCTGTCTGGCTCTTACCCGTACTATTTCTCCATTTTTTTCTCCGGGAATCCATTTTGTTTTGATTTTTTTAAGCGCTTTTATGAATTCGTCTTTAATGGCTTTATTATCATTGGATTCCATCGTAATATTGGACATGCTGCCATCTTTTTCAATGACAAAAGTGGCAACCGCCGATGCTTCTTTAACTCCTGCATCAAGCAATACCTGAGATCGGAACTGGTTTACAAACTCATTTCGAAAGGCAATCATGCCACCCGGAAATTCTGGTCCTTTATCTTCAACGGGAGAAGCGGGTCTCTCTTCAGTGTGTTGAGGAACACCGGAACCCTGTTGGGCTTTTAAAGAAAATGTACCCCATAACAGGATACTCATGATCATAATTTTTTTCATTCCTTTTCGAATTTATCTTCCAAAACTATCATATTTATCTTCCGCATATTTGGTAAACCGATTCAGAAGAGCGACGTTTTCTTTTTCCAAAGGAGAAAGCTCGTTATCTACATTATTTGAAACGGGAATATACCAGTCTGTTTGCTCAAAGAAGTATCTGTAGGTATTCTTTTTGAAGGAGTAGCCGTGTCTTGCAAATACGGAGTTTTTAATAATTTCAAGATCCAGTTTTCTCAGATTTTTGAGCTCCTTTTCAGTTAGTTTTTGTGTAGATGCATTCAGTTTGAAGATCGCTTCAGAAGCCACCCTGTTTTTGGATGTGGTATAGCTCTCCGTTTTTCCGGTTTCTTCATTCGTATATTTTTCTACAAAATCCTTAGGGTTTGACCAGTCGACCAACTCAGAATCTTTATCGAGCATAAAATTCGGATTGTAGACAAAATCTTTCCTGATGAGTTTAAGGTTTTTTAGAGGAGCTTTTACGGCACTTTTATTAAAGGCATTCCATTTTCCGGTCAGGCTGTCGCCGGACAATTTTACCTCGAATCTGCCATCGGTTTTGTCACTTCCTGGCTCGTCCAGTACAAATGATTTGGATGATTCATTGAAAACCCCTCTGAAAGGACGTTGGGTACCTTCTACAATACTTTGCCCATAAACGCTGTCTTTGGTAATTCTGTTGATTTTCAGAGATATCCTTTTGTAAACGCCACCGTCATATTCCGTGCCATCACTTTCATCAATCATCTTTTCCTTACCGGCAAACTCGCCGGTATAAATTCCATAGTATTCCTGATGAACTTCCGGGATGACTACTGAATCTTTTTTTGCAGTCAGGGAGTCCTTTCCTGATTCGTTGTTTTTCCCTTCTTTCTTACAGCCTGCCAAAGAAACTGCGATCAAAGAGATCAAAGTGTAATGTGAGAGTTTCATATCTGTTTTTTTGTAATTAAGTATTCAATAATAAGGATATTGGGAATCCAGCCCAGCCATGCGATGATCTGGTAAACATCCATAGGATTGGGATGGAATAAATATACAATAATAACTTTCCACATCCGTAAGGTTATGGCTGATAATGTGAACGCAAAGCTTCGCCACATCCACTGTTTGTGTTCTCTAAATTTCTTCTGCCTGGCCAGCTGATAGGCTTTAAAGGTAGACAACCACCATGCTGTCCCTAAAATGATAAAGGAGATTTTGGATAAGATTCCACCGTTCGCAAAGATCCCCATATAAATTCCCGATGGTGCCGCGAATATTAGAATGAGAAAAATATAAAATTTACCCATACTTCTGTGAAGGGTTTTTATTCCAAAATCTTTTCTGATAATAGCCAGAAACCCCGAAAGAAGGACAAAAATACTGGTGTAAACGTGAGTGTAGAAAAATGCGAGATACTCCGGTCTTTGTCCTACTTCCGTCTGTTTGATCATTAAAAAGCTGATATTAGGATCAAAAGGGATATACTCCAGAGTGATTTTGAGCATCAGCCAAAAGAAATACCCAAATCCGATTATTAGGAGGACCTTCAGAGAAAAGATGATATTTTTTTTGGCTCCTGTCATAGGGATTTATTCAACAGTAGCTGTAAATGGAACATTCAGCCATACTTTCACTGGCTCTCCATTATAATAGGCCGGTTTCCACTTGGTTTTTATTGACTTTATAACCCGTTCAATTTCTTTGTTGAAAGTCCCGTTGTTTCCCGTGACCGAAACATCTTCAATCTTTCCTTCTGTACTGACCGCAAACTTTGCTAAAGAAGATATTTTGGTTCGCGTTCCACTGAGAAAGCTGAGGTCTGTGCTTTCTGCAGCGGTGATGCGGAACGCCATCATTCCTCCGGGATATTCTGCCGGCTCATCCGCTTTGGGGCCATTGTTATCAGTAGTTTGTTCTATCTGATCTTCTTTTTCCTGCGCCAAGGAGCAGACAGAAGTGCAAAGTAATAGTAATGCTAGAATATAACGCGTCATCATGTAAATAGTTATTAAGTATATGATATCTTCTTACTACCTTCTCCGTTTGGCAGAAGATTTCCGTCTGCTATGTAGATAAGGATTTTCCCGTTGCTGAAATTGAAGCTAGAATATCACAAGCTGTTGAGGTCCTGGGCAATCAACCAGCCTTCACTCCAGCAAGCCTGGAAATTGAACCCACCGGTTACGGCATCGATATTCAAAACTTCTCCGGCAATATAGAAATTAGGAAGCAGTTTTGATGCCATGTTTTTAAAGTTAATTTCCTTTAAATCAACCCCTCCAGCAGTTACAAATTCATCTTTAAAGGTTGATTTTCCGTTGACCAGGAACTTTTTCCGGCAAAGGTTTTCCAGGATCTTCTGAATCTCCTTTCCTGAAAGGTTGGCAACCTGCTTGTTCAGATCTACCTTTGAAATCTCTAAAATCTTCTGCCAGAACCGGTTGGTTACCTCAAATATCTTTGACTGGCCTATGGTCTTTTTAGGATTATTTTGTTTGAAATTATTAAAAATTTCCTCGGCTTCATCTGTTTCTACAGAAACAAAATTAACCTCAATTTCAAAATTATATTTTAGCTCCGCAAGACGTATGGCTTCCCATGCGGAAATCTTTAGAACTGCAGGTCCTGAAAGTCCCCAATGGGTAATAAGCAAGGGACCGCTTTCCTCTGTCTTTAGCTTTGGTATTGAAATTCCGGCATTTTCAAAACTTGTTCCCGGAAGATCTTTCAACAAATCATCTTTGATATTAAATGTAAAAAGGGAAGGAACAAGGTCTACGATCTTATGCCCCAGTTTTTCAACAATTTTCAGTGATTTTGGAGAGCTTCCGGTTGTATAAACGATAATATCTGCCTCAAAGTCACCCAGACTGGTTTTCACAAGGTACTGATCATCCTGTTTTTGAATTTCTTTGACAGAACATTTTGTTTTTACTTCAATATTTTTCTTCCGGACTTCATTCTGGAAAGTATTGATGATGGTCTGGGAAGAATTGGATTCAGGAAAAGTTCTGTTGTCATTTTCAATTTTTAAGGGAACACCACGCTGGTCAAACCATTCCATTGTATCCCCGGGCTGAAATTTTGTGAAAACACTCAACAGCTCTTTGTGTCCACGTGGATAAAACTGAACAAGATCCCTGGGATCAAAGCATGCGTGGGTGACATTACAGCGTCCGCCACCGGAAATTTTCACCTTCTGAAGGACATCCGAGTTCTGTTCTAAAATGGTAACCGTATATTTCTTTTCGTCAAGGTTGGAGGCACAGAAAAAGCCTGCAGCGCCACCTCCGATAATAATGATCTGTTTCATGTATGGGTAATCCTATGCGGAAGATTATTTTTTCAAAAGTACAATTTTTATAAACCATCTTATTTGAGTATTTTTGAAGAATATAATTTAATTATACCAAAAACGATTTTCAAATGACTTTCTACCATAAATTCGAAGTGCGATGGAGCGACCTGGATGCCAATAAGCACCTAGCCAATTCATCATATGTACAATATTGTGCCCAAGCCAGAATGGCTTTTATGACCAAAGAGAAAATGGGGGTTACCCAGTTGAGCAGATGGGGGATAGGACCCGTGATCCTGCATGAGAGGTATTCTTTCTTCAAAGAAATCTATGCAGATCAGATTGTGATTGTAAGCGTAGAAATAGACGGATGTGCAGAAGATTCATCCATTTATCGTTTCGTTCATAAATTCTATACTCCGGATGGGGCCCATTGTGCTACTTCTGAAGCGACAGGAGTATGGATTGATATGATGCTGAGAAAAATGACCACACCACCGGATGACGTAGTGGAAGCCATGAATAAATATAAAACCGAGGAAACTGTTGTGCTGTCCAGAGAAGATTTTAAAAAATTCCCTTTCCACCCGCACAATATCGACCCGACAGAACTTACTATATAATGCAAAGTTTAAGTTCAAGTCAAATGTGCTGAGGATTTCAAAGTCGTTTATTGCATTTTACATTGGACATTGCACAAAAAAAGAAACTTATGTTTGAAGATAAATCACAGGAGCTGACGCCCATTTCAAAATTAGGAGAATTCGGTCTTATCAAGCATTTGACAGAGCATTTTCCTTTGTCTAACGAGTCTTCTGAACTGGGAGTAGGAGACGATGCCGCAGTTATTAACCCCGGTCAGAAAAGAGTGGTTCTTACCACAGATGTTTTGGCAGAGGGAGTTCATTTTAATCTGGGATATGTCCCGTTAAAGCATTTGGGCTATAAGGCGGTTGTCGTTAACCTCAGCGATATTGCTGCCATGAATGCGGTACCTACCCAGATACTGGTTTCTCTTGCCGTTTCAAACCGTTTTCCGGTTGAGGCTTTAGAAGAAATTTATTCAGGAATTCAGGCTGCCTGTACAAGGTATAAGGTGGACCTGATAGGAGGAGATACTACAAGCTCCAACTCAGGATTAGTGATGAGCATAACTGCTGTAGGCATTGAAAACGAAGATCAGATCGTAAAAAGGAGTGGTGCAAAACCCAATGATCTTCTTGTGGTAACAGGAGATCTTGGCGGAGCCTACATGGGCCTGCAGATTCTGGAAAGAGAGCACGCTGTATTCCTTGCAGATCCCAATATGCAGCCGGAAATGGAAGGGTATGATTATATTCTGGAGAGACAGCTGAAGCCTGAAGCCAGAACGGATGTAAAAACGATCCTGGAGGAGCTGGATATCAGACCTACCTCGATGATTGATATCTCGGACGGTTTGGCGTCGGAAATCCTTCACCTTTCAGATCAGTCTGGAGTAGGATTCAGGCTGTATGAGGAGAAAGTTCCTATGGACAGCCTTACGATCTCCACTGCGGATGAAATGAATTTAAATCCAGTGATGACTGCATTAAGCGGTGGTGAAGATTACGAATTGCTGTTCACGATCTCACCAAATGATTTTGACAAAATTAAAAATCATCCTGATTTTACCATTATCGGACACGCTGTGGAAAAAGAAGATGGAAACTTTATGGTCGCCAGAGGTTCCAATCAACTGGTTGCCCTTACAGCTCAGGGTTGGGATGCTTTTTTAAGCCAGTAAAACCGAAATTTATATTTAATTTTAAATATTGTAAGAAAACCGCAGCACTTTTTCGCTGTGGTTTTTGTTTACCGCTAATTATTTTACAGTACCGTGATGAGTACCCCAGAAAAAGAAATTCCTGTTCATCATCTGATTTCTGAAGAATTTCAGATGAGTACGCTGAGTGCAGCAGGTCCCGAGAACTTCCATGATGTTCACCGGCATAATTTTTTTGAAATTATCTGGTTCAGAGAGGTGTATGAAAACAGCTGTTTAGAGCTGGATTTTGAAAGCTACAAACTTCAGAACAATCAAATCTGTATCATTGCGCCAGGCCAGGCCTTCAACATGAAATTAGAAGGAGAAGAAGGATATGCAATGGCAATAAGCAGGGAAATTTTCAACGAAGCCTGCCATATAGAATCTGTGCTTACCGGCGGTGAGCTTCCCTTTTTCTTGAATCCGGAAAATGAAAAAACCTGTGGTACAATTATATCTCTGATTGAGCAGGAATATAAAGCCGCATCAAGACCAGAACTTTTAAAAGCTTATCTGAAAGCATTTTGTATCATCATCGGAGAGCAGATTAATCCGCAGGAACCTTTGTTGAATGACCGTCAGAGAATTCAGGAACTGATAGGACTTATTGAAAGACATTATATAGTCCATAAAGAAACGGGTTTTTATGCTGATCAATTAAAGATAAGCACGCATCATCTTAATGATATTGTACGCCTTTTGAGAGGAACGACAGTGAAAAAAATGATCTCCCAGCGTCTCATCCTGGAAGCCAAAAGAGAACTTAGCTTTGGTGCGCTCACCATAAAAGAAATTGCCTTTAAGCTAGGTTTTAACGATGCTTCATATTTTTCAAGGTTTTTCAAGAAACATACGGGCCAGAATCCTGAAAATTTTAAAAATAATGAAAAAAGATAATCCTCAATATTTGCTGTCATGATAGATTTTAAATAACATTTTTCAATTTTATTCCTCAGTTTGTCCTATACTTCCTTCAGTTCTTGTATTGAAATACGATACTTTTTACAGCAATTTTGCAGCTGAAAAATCGCCTGAGAAGGTTTATGTTATTTTATGAAGAAGAATTTGAATATTGTAGTGTTTATTCTTGCACTACTCAACACATTGGAGTCGCTAAGTATAGATCTTTATCTTCCCGCATTCCCAAGGATGGCCGAAATTTTTAAAACGGATATCGGACATATCCAGATCTCTATTTCGGTGTTCTTTGCCGGTTTTGCTTTTGGGCAGCTTTTGTGGGGCCCTTTATCAGACAGGAAAGGACGAAAGCCTACGCTGTACTGCGGCCTTTTACTTTTTATTATAGGAACAACCGCCATCTATTTTACCTCAGATATTCATGTTTTATGGGCAATGCGCTTTCTGCAGGCCTTCGGTGGAAGCGCAGGAATTGTGATTGGGAGAGCCATAATTATAGATCTCTATGATAAGCAGAAATCTGTCGCCATCTTTTCTCAGCAGTCTCAGATCAGCGGAATCGCTCCTATTGTAGCTCCGCTATTGGGAAGTGTATTTCTCAAATTCTGGGGCTGGAACAGTTCTTTTGCCTTTTTATGTATTATGGGACTGATCACATTTTTCATGGTATACAAATATGTACCGGAAACCAATACCAGAATCAGTCTTTCTGATGATGAACTTATGGATGAAAAAGGATTAAAAGACCAGCTGAAAATGATTATTTCGAACAGAGATTTTATCAACAGTACCATGGTAGGAAGTATTGCTTTTGCGTCTTTGATTATTTACATCTCAAATGCACCGTTTTTATTTATGGAGATCCATGGGTTTTCGAGCAGTACATTTAGCTTTATTTTCGCTTTCAACTCACTGGCGTTGATAACAGCGGCTTATATTACGCCTAAACTGATCAAAAGAATAAGCAATTCAACACTCTTATTTGCGGCTACGATTGTATTGCTGGTTGTGTGTACGCTTCATATTCTGATTGCTGCTGAAAACCTTTCCGTAGCTCTTGAAATCGGGATGCTTTATCTGTCATTACTGGCTATTGGTATTTTGTTTCCTATCACCTCAGCTCATGCTTTATCTCCATTTAAAGAAGGAAGGGGAACGGCAGCGGCATTATTGGGCTTTATGCAGTTGATGGTTACCTTTTTAATATCAGGGCTGATCGGTTTTCTGGAAGCAGATTCTATTATTCCTATGGTCGTAACGCGTTCCGCAATGGCGGTAATCGCGGTGTGGTTCGGGTACCGTATTTTTAAGGCTCAAAAAATTGATGTTGTAAATACCCATTCTAATCCGGAAACTCATCCTCTCATTTGATCCTTTTGTCATACGATTCAAGCACTTAATCAAGTAATTTTTGTAAGCAGCAGTCAAAGGGCTCTCTTTGTATAAAATTTAAAATATGAATAGAAACCTTTTGACAGCTTTCTGCTGTCTGCTGCCGTTAGGGTATGGAGTATTTGCACAAACCGGACTCTCTGCAGAGCTTAAAACCGAATATATTCCCGGTTCCAGTTATATCCGTCCAGAAGACAGTACGAAAACAGGTTCGAAAAGTGACTTTAAAAGGATAGAGCTTAACCTCAGTATTCCTTTATCTGTAAAAAAAGATAAGGAGGGAAGGGTAAAGGCCTGGTCGATGCTGCTCAACGGATCATATGCAAAGATGACGCACAGGAATTACGACACCCCTTTATTTCCGGATGAGATGTTGAATGCTCAGGTGGGAATTCAGCATATGAGGCCATTGGGAAAAAAATGGAGTATGATGATGATGGCATCAGCAGGAATATATACAGACCTTGAAAAAATAGATGTTAATGACATCCTGGGGCAGGGCGGAGTTCTTTTCATCAGACATTTCAGTCCCAACCTTGCATTGGGTGGAGGTCCGGTATTAACCACTGCTTTTGGGGTTCCGATGATTTTACCATGGATTTATTTTGACTGGAAAACCCAGGGGAAGATCAAGTTCAAGATCAACTTCCCGGAAGGTATGGAGGCCGGTTATCTGTTTTCAGACAAATTTGCATTGAAGGGAGTAGTGAACCTCAGCGGAATGACAGTAGAAAGAAATAAAAATGGAAAGTCTATGCTGTTAGGTTACCAGCAGATTACTGCCGGCCTGAGGCCTGAATTAAAACTGAACGATAAACTTACACTTCACATCACAGGAGGAACAGCTCTGCTGAGGGGATTCAGTGAAAACGACAGGAAGATCAAAAGTATTTTCAAAGATAAAAAAATGGATGACCCCAGGTTTGCCAGTACATTTTATGCCGCAGTGTCCCTTCGCTGGAACCTGCCTTAAAGGAAAGCTGAGGAAGGAGGCCGGAAAAAGATCCTGCTATTTTGAAATAAGATGATCCTATACGCTTTTTTTAGCTGAACTTCAGCCTCCTTCTTTTCCTTCTCTACAGCTATTTGCTGATCAGTTTCTTATACACCACCTGGTTCAGCAGTTCTTCTTTCCGGGTACGTGAAATGGGAAGTTCTGTTTTATTAATAAAAAGACGTCCTCCTGAGATCATATCGATATGCGTAATATTAATAAGATAGGATTTGTGAATCCTGAAAAAATGATCAGAAGGCAATGATTCTTCTATTGCTTTCATCGTCTGATGGATGACCAGCGACTTGTCTTTAAAATGAATCTTCGTATAATTTTGCATGCTTTCAATGTACAGGATATCTATCCAGGATACTTTGATAAAGCTATCAGATTGCCTTACATACAGATAAGGATCATCCATAAGGGTATTTTTCTTTGCCTTTTCACTGATGATAAACTGTTGCTGCGCTCTGTTGACAGCCTGATAAAACCGGTTAAAAGCAATAGGTTTTAGAAGATAATCTGCAACCTGCAGCCTGAATCCTTCAAGAGCATATTCGGAATAGGCAGTCGTAAGGATGCATAACGGTGGGTTTTCAAGCTGTTCCAAAAAATCCAGACCGTTGAGATAAGGCATGTTGATATCCAGGAAAAGAAGATCTATTGCAGTCTCTTTTACTTTAGCATCAGCTTCCAGTGCGGTTGCGCAGGTGCCTTCCACTGTTAAAAAATCAATCTGATCTGCCAGTTCTTTCAGATGGAACCTGGCGAGTGGTTCGTCATCTATGATCAGGCATTTCATTTTAGGAATTGTATAGCTCATTTTTTTCAGAAAGGTGTAAGGTTAAAGTGACTTTATAGATAAGATCATCTGTTTCAAGTTTCAGTTCATGGGCGTTGGGATACTGTAATTTTAAACGTTTTTTTACATTCTGCAGCCCGATTCCTCCACTTCCTTCCTTCTTTTTGTACATGGGCATATCTGAATATGAATTTTCAACATAAAAAAATAGCTTGCCGTTCTCTTGCGTAGAGATGATCTTTATATAACCTTTATGCCCGGGCAGCCTGCAGACATACTTAAAGGCGTTTTCAATGAACGGAACCAGCAGCAACGGAGCGATATACGACTTTTTATCAGCCATTTCCCACGTGGCTTTTACGTCCAGCTCATTCCCCCATCTTAGTTTTTCAACCTCCACAAGGTTCTGTAGATATTCAATTTCTTTATCCAGGGGGACAAAGGGTTTGTTGCAGTCATAAAGCTGATACCGGAGAATATCTGAAAACTTCATCAGAAGGAAATCGGCAAGCTGCGTATCGGTTTTCATCAGAATGTGGATGTGATTCATAATATTAAAAACCACATGTGGGTTGATCTGATCCTGTAAGAGCTTAAGTTGGTTCTCCAGATGAACCTGCTGCAGAAGGATATGATCCCGTTCTATTTTTCCGTGCTCCTTGTAGAATTTAATCCCGCACGCAGAGCCATTGATCAGGAATGATGCAGGTAAGGACATATAGAATCCCTTCCATAAAAAAGGCAGCTGATCCTTCAGTGAATCCGGCAGCTCATTTTTCGGAGCTACCTCAAGATAAGTGAAGATAATGGAAAAAATGATGCTCAGGCTGAAAATAACCAACGTCGCCTGAATCAGAAAACGGGGCATTTTCTTAGCTCTTAAGGCTTGGGGAAGCAGCTTATTGGTTAGAAAATGGGTGAATGTAAAAGAACAGATGGCCAGAATGACTGCCTGCACCATAGCCAGATACTTATCCGTGGCGGTCTGAAAGTTACACCATAGTACAATCGTAAAGACCAGCCAGAAAATAAAAGTGACCAGATATTCTCTTGAAACAAAAGATTTTGTCATAGATTTCAAATATGGAGATAAAAAAATTAGAAACTGCAGGGAAAACAGTTTCTAATACGTAAAGATAATTTAAGTTTTTAGAATAAAAAATAGCCTATCCCAAGGGTAAAGCTGTGGGGTTTGGACTTAAACTCTTTACTGATGTTTGAGAGCCCGGTTTCATACCTGAGATCTACGGTGAAATTCTTGTAATCTACCCCAACACCGCCGGTAATGCCGATGTTCGATTTGTCGAATTTTTTAAATCCATTCAAGACTGCATCAGAGGTGGATATCTTGTTATTAAATGCATAGCTGTAAACTCCACCGGCGAATAATCTAACATTAAAATCATCGGCTTTTACAACCTTGTACCCCAAAACAACAGGAATATCGATCGCATTCCAGGTTAGCTTTGCGGAATTTCCGTCTTTTATTTCGTATGACGTTTTTCTTTTGTTGAATAACGCTTCTCCTTGTACATACAGCCTTCCAAGATCTACTCTCGTCATCACTCCGGCCTGATAACCGAAGCCGTATTTTCCTTCCAAGGAAGAAGATTCCGTTGAGGTTTTTGTAAAACTGGTTCCGCCCTTTACCCCAATGTGAAAAGCCGGGGTTTGCTGAGCCTGCATCTCTACTGTGCATGAGATACATAGTAAAAAAGTACTTAGTGCTAAAAATTGTTGTTTCATAAAATTAAATTCTGTTAGAAATTTGATGCAAAACAACGGATAGGAAAGACAGGATGAAATTTTATTTGATGAACGGTACAAATGCAATGACAAGGTCCGGTTTCAGGATGAAAAAGAAATCGGAAGTACTGAATACTTCCGATTGACTGTTATTTAATAAGGTTGTTGTTCTTCACAGATGGTTGGTGGAATACAGCCACCGCCACCGCCTCCTGGATTTCCTCCTCCTACGGCAATGCACTGGCCGGGACTTCCGTCTTCGTACATTTCACAGGCTTTTCCCCAGGCACACTGGCAATCGCTTTGGCAATTATAAGAATCTCCACCCATGTGGCAGTTATCTATTCCACTGCCGATAATTGTGGAAAGATCTTTTCTCAAAAGTTTTTTCAATTTTTTCATGATACAGTTTGGTATTAAATGTTACTGTTTAAAATTGTACATCTGTGTAAATATAATAAAATTGACTTAATTAATTGTAAATGAATTGAATATCTATGTGTTACAAAAGAAGCCACTGCATCAGTGGCTTCATCATATGAATAATAGTTTCAGCCTTAAAAACTGAAATTCTTCTGATACAGCAAATATTCTTTTTTGAACAGAGGAAAAGTACCTTCGTACCTTAAAGGAGCGATTCCGAAACCATAAAACATATCTGCCTGGATTTTACCCTGCACAGAAAACACCCCTTTTTTATCAGGAATAAATGTCATGGCTAACGACGAAACGGCAGAAGTTCTTCCCCGCAGTCCGGAGTTGGCAATTGGTATAGAGATAAACATCAGTCCTACAGCACCTTTGGCTTCAAGTCCAGCTTCTGCTGATAGGTTCCCTTCCACACCGGTGAGGGCAGGATCTGATTTCTTTTTCAGGTTGATATTGAGCGCCGGGGTTTTACCGACCAGAAAGTTTGCATTTCCTTCAATGTCCAGAATTTGTCCCTGTACCTTCCCTGTAGCCTGTACTCCAAGAAATGGCCCCGCAGAGATAGTGGGGCTTAAAATCAATCCCGTAGGGCCTAAAACGACAGGAACGATTGGGATATTCAGATAGTCTGTGGTGCTTGCCGTATAGCCAAGGCTTCCCACCAGGTTTGCAGAACTCTGAAGCTGGATATCATCCATGATGAGGTTGACATAAAAATCGGATAAATGCCCCCATGAGAAGGTAATGTTATAATCAATTTTTGGAGTAAAACCCCCTCTTACATTCACATTGGAAGTTCCCGCAGACGATAGAGGGAATGAAAATGTTTTATCAAAATCAAAGCGGTTGAAAGCAACGATCTTTTGACTGTGGAGATTCCTTGCCTCAATAGCATGTATTTTATTATTGATTTCCTGGGAAACCATCCCTTCTACAGGGACATAATTCACCATTTTTCCATTGATGTTGACAGGAGCCTTGCCTGAAGGATCATAAACACCGCTAAGGGTTCCGCTATAAATAAATTCTTCAAGTTTCGCACTGGAGGTTTGTACCGTGAACTGATTATTGATCTTAGAAACGGCAGTCACTTTTGAGAGGATAGTGCTTACCTGATCATCTTCTACTTTTGTTCCTACAATGACTGTTCCTGCCGAGATACTGTCTGTTTGTGCAGTCGTTCTGCGAAATGTGATTTTCCCGTCATTATGAGTGGAAATAGCATTTATGGATTCATCATTCAGAATAATAACATTTTCCTGCAATGTCAGATTGCCTAATGTCTTCATAGAATGAGACACTGATGGCTTTTCAACAGGAGTATCCGCCGGATCATCCTGAGAACAAGACGTTAAAATAAACAAACAGAAAATAGAACAAAGAAGAGGAAAATAAAATTTTCTGTTGATTTTGAAATAATTAGATTTCATTTTCATAAGCAGTGATTTTTAAGTTTCATTCTAAATTAGATAAATTATATATGGCTTACAAAAGAATTACATTAAACTGGTGTTAATAACATAATGATTTCCATTAATTTTTTACATATGAAAAAAAACAACCCGCTATCATTGTAGCGGGTTGTTATATTATTTTTTAAAAGTTAATGTCATGGGAATTGAAACCGCAGAGGATACCGGTTTTCCGCTGACCTCGGCAGGTTTCCACTTGCCTTTATCTCTGATCCGGTAAAAAGCAGCCTCAATAAACGCATTTACATCTTCATTATTTCCCTTCACCTGGGCGTCCAGAGCATTACCTTTAGAGTCTACAACAAAACTGATTGTGGCTTTATAAGCTTCAGAATAAAAATTCAAAAAGGTAAGATCAATTGCCTCTGATAAAAGCCTCTGAAAAGAAGTTCTGCCTTTGTCATATTCTGCTTCCTTCGTCATTTTGGCTTTTGCAGGCGGATCTGCAGCAATCATTTTCTTCTCTTCTAATGAAACCTTCTCCAGAGCTGCTTTGTATGCGTCTATTTTATCTTCTGTAAGAAGCCATTCCTTCTTGGTTCTTAAATCATTAGGCTTGGGATATTTATTATACAAAGCCGTTTTCTTTCTTTCATAGCGTGAATCTGCCCTCTGAAATTCAGAAACCTGGGCACTGCCGAAAACAAAAGTCAGAATACTTGCTAATGCCAAGAACTTTTTCATAGGTAATTAAGCTTTTACGATATTAATGATCACCTCTGTAGCCTTTTCCATACTTTCCAAAGCTACATATTCGTAAGGCCCATGGAAATTGATTCCCCCTGCAAAAATATTAGGGCATGGAAGTCCCATATACGATAGCTGAGCACCATCTGTTCCTCCTCTGATTGCTTTAATCTTCGGCTCAATACCAGCTTCAGTCATTGCTTTTGCAGCAAGATCCACAATATGCATTTTGCCTTCAAACTGTTGCTTCATATTTCTGTACTGCTCTTTTATTTCTACTTCAGCAGTTCCTTCACCATGCTTTTGGTTGAATTCTGCAATTTTTCCTTCCAGGAATTTTTTTCTCGCTTCAAACTTGTCAGCATCGTGATCACGGATGATGTATTGAAGTTTAGCTTCCGAGATATCTGCTGTAATGTCCATTAAATGATAGAACCCATCAAAACCTTTTGTCGTTGCTGGAGTTTCATTAGCCGGAAGCATCTGTGCAAATTCAGCCGCCAAAAGTGCTGCATTCACCATTTTCCCATAAGCATAGCCAGGATGTACGCTCAGTCCGTGGATTTTTACCACTGCTCCGGCAGCATTGAAGTTTTCATACTCCAGTTCTCCCACTTCGCCACCATCCATCGTATAGGCCCATTCAGCACCGAATTTGGCTACATCAAATTTATGAGCTCCTCTTCCGATCTCTTCGTCCGGAGTAAATCCTACAGCAATTCTTCCGTGTTTGATCTCCGGGTGGGCGATAAGATATTCTGCAGCAGTAACGATTTCTGCACAGCCTGCTTTGTCATCTGCCCCAAGAAGTGTATTTCCGTCGGTTGTTATCAGGGTCTGCCCCACATATTTCTTCAGACTTTCAAATTTTTTGGGAGATAAAGTAAATCCTGTTGTCTGATTGAGCAGAAGGTCATTTCCGTCATAATTTTCCCAAACCTGAGGCTTTACGTTCTCACCACTAAAGTCAGGTGATGTATCATAATGTGAAATAAATCCAATGGTAGGTCTATTATCATTTTCCAGGTTAGAAGGAACATACCCCATAATATAGCCGTTAGCATCTATTGAAACGTCTTCCAGACCGATCGTCTTTAGCTCTTCCGTAATATAATTGGCGATATCCCACTGGCGGGGAGTAGAAGGGGTAGCTTCACTTTCTGCATCACTGGTTGAATATATTTTAACATAACTAAGGAAACGGTTCAGTAATTTCTCTTTCCACAATGGGTTGAATTCTATTGTACTCATCAGATTGATCATAAATTTCAACAAAGTTAGCAAATTTGCCGGTCAGAATGCCTTATTTGCGATTGAATATCAATTATTGAAATTTTAAATCAAATATAAATCTTTGAAAATCAAAATAGTGATAGATTTGTATGTAGAGTATACCAAATTGTTTAGTTTTATTATATTTGAGAAAATCAAAAGTAACAATGTTTCTTACCGAATGTCCTAGAGATGCCATGCAGGGCTGGGGAGAGTTTATCCCTACCCATAAAAAAATAGATTATATCAACTCTTTAATGGATGTTGGTTTTGATGTATTGGATTGTCTGAGTTTTGTATCACCAAAAGCTATTCCGCAGATGGCAGACTCTGATGAAGTTGCCGAAAATATTGATAAATCCCGTTTCCGCACTAAAGTTTCTGCGATCATCGGAAACTACAGAGGTGCTGAAAAAGCATTAAAACATCAGTCGGTGGATATCCTTGGTTTTCCATTCTCAATTTCTGAGACATTTCAGCATAGAAATACCAATAAAAGCCAAGAAGAAGCTTTTGAGGAAATTATGAGAATGCTTGATCTGGTAAAAAGTGAGGGAAAACAGCTGAACATCTATTTTTCTATGGCTTTTGGAAATCCGTACGGGGAAATGTGGAAGTGGGAAGATGTAGACCGCTGGGCCCAAAGGTTCTCCGAAATAGGTGTGAAAGACGTTTTGCTTTCAGACACAACGGGAGTAGCGACCCCTGAAACCATTGCGCTTTTGTTTGAAAAAATTCCTTCCAAATATCCGGAAATCAATTTTGGCGGCCATTTTCATAACCGGTATGAAGATTCTTATTCAAAACTGAAAGCGGCTTATGACCAGGGATGCAGACGATTTGATAGTGCCATCAAAGGCATTGGCGGATGTCCTATGGCAAAAGATGATCTGGTAGGAAATATGCCTACAGAACAGGTCATCAATTTTATGAGTGTTGAAAAAGCAGAGCACAAGCTGAATCTTTTAAACTTTGAAAGTTCTTACAACAAAGCTAAGGATATTTTTCATTTTTAAAATGATTTGAAATCTCCCGCAGATTTAGCAAATGACGCAGATAAGCAACTGAAAATTAGGATCTGCGGAATCTGCGTGAAATTAAAAAAATATAAATAGGAGCGGACTTTAGTCCGCTTTACTCTATTCATTAATCCATTGGCTTTAGCCAAAACCTAATTAGAATAACCTAAAATCAACAAAATGTCTCCAATAATTTCACCTTCTGATTTAAAAAAACTTCCAACGGAAAACCTCATCATTCTTGATGCAAGAGCAGGAAAAGATGTAAAGCAAAATTATCTTGAAAGCCATATTAAAGGAGCGCGACTGATTGATCTGGATACAGATTTGGCGGAAATAGGAGATGATGCGGCTTTTGGAGGAAGACACCCGCTTCCAACTCCTGAAAAATTTGCAGAAACACTTTCCAATCTTGGGATCTCAGAAAACTCTCATATTGTTATTTATGATGATAAGAACGGATCGAATGCTGCTGCCAGGGCTTGGTGGATGCTAAGATCCTTTGGCTTTGCAAACGTACAGGTTCTTGATGGTGGTATACAGGCTGCTGAAAAAAATAATATAGCACTTTCATCTGGAGAAGAGACTTTTGAAAAAGCCCCAACGATAAAAAAGGAAGTTTGGGATCTTCCTGTTTCAAGCCTGGAAGACGTTGAAAACGAATTAAACAGCAATTCTTCCACTGTAGTTGATGTAAGAGATGCTTACCGGTACAGAGGAGAATCTGAGCCTATTGATCTGGTTGCCGGACATATTCCGGGAGCGATCAATATTCCTTTTTCAGAGAATCTTGACGAAAACGGAAACTTCCTGAGACCTGAAATTCTAAAAGAAAAATATAGTCAATTACTGGAAAATAAGCCAGAAAATCTGATTATTCATTGTGGTTCAGGGGTAACCGCATGCCATACGATTTTAGCATTAGCCCATGCAGGTCTTAAGATTCCAAATCTTTATGTAGGCTCATGGAGTGAATGGAGCAGGAGAGAGGGCAAAGCACTCGCAAAAGAAGTGTAACATAACCCCTGAATTTGAGGTTCTGATGATACAAAAAAGGATGTTACAATATGACATCCTTTTATATTTTCCATCGAGAAAATCTTCATTCGCTGCATCGGATCAAAGATTTAGAAGGAAGACAAGTATTCTTAGTTCTTATACAAAAAACGATCGCTAAGGCGTTCCTCTCAGGTATGGGAGCGATCTTTGCTGAACGAAATGCCCTTGCGTTCGGAAAATATGAGGTTTGTTTAATAAGATCTAGCGATTGTTGCGTTAAAAAAAACAGCTTCAAGCTTTACAGCTCTTGTAAAAAGAGTAAACTAAAATTTTTTAAAGCAAATAAAAAACAAAGATAGTTGCCGAAATAAACCGACAACTATCTTATAAATTATTAATTACCTTATCCTATTAATCTGTAACGCTTATCTAGGACCAGTCAGTTTCTAATATTACTTTTTACCGAGTTGTAGCAATGAGATAATGATAAACCCTATTCCGGTTATAGAAGGAGGCTGAGCCTGCATTTTAGATCCTAAATAAAGCATATACACCCCTAAGAAAGCAAGGAGGATTGCTCCTATCTTTTTTTGCCATGATTATTGAATAATAATTGGTAATATTAATTTTATCTGCATAGGAAATGCTTACTATTTACAGCATTCCCAGTTCAAATTTCGCTTCTTCGCTCATCATATCCTTATTCCAGCTCGGTTCGAATGTAAGCTCTAAATCAACACTGTTTACATGCTCTACTTCTGCTACTTTATCTTTTACTTCCTGTGGAAGGGTTTCTGCAACAGGACAGTTGGGAGTAGTCAGGGTCATTATGATTTTCACATCAGCGTCATCGGAAATCTGTACATCATAAATAAGTCCCAATTCGTAAATGTCTACCGGAATTTCGGGGTCATATACGGTTTTCAGCACCATGATGATTTCCTCACCAATGTCAGCAATTTGATCGTCTGTAAATTTCATTTTTTAATCTAGATTGATATTCCTTTTCAACAAATCTTCCTGACGCATCCGCCGGAAAACATTTGCCAAAGTTAAGACATCTTTTTCACAATAGTCGACAATTCGCTGCAAGTCTTTTTCTATGTAGTAAATTGATGAAACCATTGATCCGTCAATATCATCTTTAGGAGTAGGGATCCCGAAGACATGAGCCAATAATTCCAGGGATACGAAACTTTTATAATCTCCGAATTTCCACAGCTCCATCGTATCTATATGGGGAATCTCCCAGGGTTTTTTGCCAAACATCTGGAAGGGTGCCGGTGGCTGCATTCCATTGATGAGATACCGCCTGGCAATCCACGGAAAGTCAAACTCCTTTCCATTGTGCGCACAGAGAATGACATTATACAGCCTTGGGCTGTTGAAAATTTCGCCAAATTCCTGGAGCATTTTTTTCTCATCATGCCCGGAAAAACTTTTTATTTTCAAAGTTTCGTTTTTTTCTACCATTCCGATGGTGATGCAGATGATTTTTCCAAACTCAGCCATAATGCCGGCTCGCTCGTAAAATTCACCTGCTGAAATATCTTCTTTCCGCTGAAATCTTGTTTTTTTATCCCAGAGATACTGCTCGGTTTCTGATAAATCCTCCCACGAACCAGCCTGTGGAACCGTTTCGATATCAAGAAATAAAACTTTTTCTAATGGTATATTCTGTATCATGTGTGTTTTTTGTTTGTTATCCTACCTGCATACCGTTTTTGGTAGGTAATGATGGGGCTAAAAGAGTAACATCCTTTTTATCTTCTCCGTATAACCCCAGCACAAGGCACTCACTGAAGAAATTGGCGATCTGTTTTTTAGGAAAATTGACCACAGCTAAAATCTGCTTACCTATAAGGTCTTCCTTTTCATACAGGGAAGTGATCTGTGCAGATGATTTACGGATTCCGAGATCTCCGAAATCTATTTCAAGCTGATAAGAAGGATTTCTTGCCTTTTCAAAATCGTTGACTGAGATGATGGTTCCGCAACGGATATCTATTTTCTCAAAATCTGCCCAGGTAATGTCTGGTTTTACGGTCATGGTAATGTGTTAATTAAATGTTCTACTTCTGTTTTCTGTTCTGCGTATTTTTGTTGCAGTGGAGAGTCTTCGCCCATCCTGTTATAATACTCTAAAGCTTTTCCACCAAAGAATCTTTTATGAAAATCAGAGACTTCCGGAACCTGTGGAAATACCTTATGAAAAAGCATTTCATAGTAAGCCTGGAATTCTCTTTCATTTTTATCTTTGATCACTTGCCCGGGAGCTTTCTGCCGTACATGAAGCATTTCGTGTGCGACCATATTCAGGACAAGATTCAGATCAAAATCAAATAAATTTCTCGGAATCATCACCATTTGCGGTCCACCCAGTGCTCCCTCTGCCGTAAGCAGCATGGAAGTAGGAGAGAGTTCCTCCCTGAATCCAAATCCTGCAAAATTATCATGTCCCAGATTGAAAGAATGGATCAGGTAATTGGCGGCATCCAGAATCTGGTTGTGTTCTTTGTACGCATCAAGATGCAGATTCACCTGCTCGAAATTCATATTGAAATAGGTTTTAAACAAATGTATTAAAATATTGAGACTTACAGGGAGGTTTTACCAGGTTTGAGTATGAATTTGGATAAGAAATCGTATTGTACCCCTCAAAATAAAAGCATCTGTGTCTGTGGTGATAGTCCGGTTCTTGCGAACTTTATCTGAGAATTTATTCAAAAAGCAGAATATGAAAATCACAATAGTAGGCTATAAAAAAGAAGAAAGGCTTTCCCAGGGCGTTGCCAATGATGAAGACACGGAGCTGATTCAGTTTTTACTCAATAAAGGACTGGATGTTGTGGCAACGATCTGGAATGACGATGAGGTTGACTGGAGCAGCTTTGATGTCGCTGTTATAAAGTCTCCATGGGATTATCATAACCATCTCCCTGAATTTCTGGACTGGCTAGACAATCTTGAAAAGCTGGGTATTAAGGTTTTGAATCCCATTGAAATGATCCGTTGGAACAGTGATAAGCATTATTTAAAGGATGTGGCTGAAAACGGGCTGCCGGTTATTGCTTCAGACTATCTTGAAAAAGGATCATCTTTTCATCAGCATTTTTTTGATAAGCTGGGTACTGATAAACTGGTTGTAAAACCATGCGTAAGTGCCGGGGCGCAGAATACATTAACAATAAGCAAGGATAATTTTAATGAGTGTTCGGGAGAAATTGATCAGCTTTTGAAAGAGCAGGCCTATATAGTTCAACCCTTTGTGGAAGAAATTAAAAACGGAGAATGGTCGTTTCTGTTCTTTAATGGGAAATACAGCCACTGTGCATTAAAAACTCCCAAACAAGGAGATTTCAGAGTGCAGCATTATCATGGGGGAAGCATCAGCTATCCAACACCTGAACCTTTGCATATTGAACAGGCAGGTGCATATCTGAAAAAATTGCCGCAAGCTATTCTTTATGCCCGGGTAGATGGGGTAGTAATCAACAACTTATTTCAGTTGATGGAGCTGGAGTTAATAGAACCCTACTTATTCTTTAATGGAGATGTAAAGCTATTGGAAAACTATTATCAGGCACTGCAGATTATGATTTCATAAACATCGGTAAACGATCATATAAAAAATGACCGGAAGTGAATTCCGGCCATATCAAACAAGATTAAGTGTAAAATTTAACCTTCAAAGGCAAAAAGGATAATTCAAATGTGTACAGATTTCTATTGATTCCTAATCTATGTTTAATGGTATTGATAGTAATGGTACTTTATTTCTGTAAGCCATAATAGCTGTTTTGCTGCGATGGAAAAGAGATTCTACAAAATTGTATTTATGAGGAATCATGGTCAGAAGATCCGGGTTAGTGAGTTTTAGTTCCGCTTCTATGGCTTTGATAACTTCCATAGACTGGATCATTTTGAAGCTGTATTTGATATCATCCATGTTGTATCCTGAGTTGAGATCAATATCATGAATAACCTCGGTGAAGTCTTCCAGGCTTTCACTTACATTGAATACCTCAATTTCAGAATTGAATTCATGGATGAAATAATAAATATCATTCATCGCTGACCAGGTCATATTCCTGTGTGTATCATAAGCAAAAAGAATTTTCCTTATTCCTGTGTATTCTATATGTGCAGGAACAATCAGTATCGGTTTTTTTATTTTATGGATGGCCCTTGTCACCTTATTTCCCAAAAGCTTTTCTTCCAGGGTTTTTTCTGCCATGCCCATTACAATAAAATCACATTCATGAATACTCAGGCATTTTTCAAGCTCCTCAATAAAATTACCAGACGCAAGATGGTTCCCAGATTCTATTTGGTAGAGAGCGGTAAGATTACTGGCCTTTTGTACCAGTTTATCCTGATTTTTAAGCGTCTGTGCATAAAAGAAATCCGCAGAGACCTGAGCATTGAGTGCATGAATGGAAACATTCTGAAGATGAAAAAGAATGATCTTATAATTATTTTCTTTAGCCAGGGATGCCGCATAATGGGTTGCATTTTCGGCTTCCGGGGAAAAATCTGTGCAGACAATTATTGTTTTCATTGTTCCGGATTTGATAGAGCAAAAATAGAAGAGAAATAAGCCACTATATCATAAAAAGATGGTGATGTTGCATAAAATGATGATGAACTGTATTTTTCTGGTGATGAAACGACCGTTTCATTTTAAGGCTTCTATTTTACGTTTCATATGGACTTTTAGCTGTCTCGGTCCAAATGGACACAGGTCTTATAAAATCTATTTCTATATTTACACTCACAAAATCCAGGATATGAATAGGATTTCTGCTATCAGGAAAAATATAATAAGGAACAAAAAGATCCTCTCTGCCATGAAGAGAAGGCTGGTCATCTGGGTGGTGGCTTTCATTACGTTTTATATTTTTTCTTATCTTATTGATCCGTTTGATCCAGCGTGGCAGATTTATCTGAGGGAGCCCTGGCAGGTGATCGTTGAAGATATTGTTTGGGTTTTTCTTATTTCAGTTCTTATCTCTGAAGTCAGCATATTGATCGACAGAATGCTCAATAAGCTTCTTCCATGGAGAAACAGAACCGTAAAGAGATTACTGATCCAGTGTTTGCTTCAGATCGTGGGAAGCGTACTCATTGTGATGATTATCAATTCTATTATCGACTGTACGTCTGTGAATATACCTGAAATGGATGCGCGTAAAGAGTATACATTACTGGGGCAATGGATCGCTACTAATATTGTCATCTCATTGACGATCAGTGCTTTTAACACCGTTGATTACCTGTTGGAGAACTGGAAAAAAACAGCTATTGAAGCAGCACAGCATAAAGTAAGAGCCTCCAAGCATAAGCAGGCTGCTATGGCTGCGGAGCTTCAGGCACTCAAACTGCAGATAGATCCTCATTTTATTTTTAACAACTTAAGCGTACTTTCTGAGCTTATTCTCGAAGACCAGCAGCTGGGGTACGAGTATTCAGAAAAATTTGCCCGCGTATACCGATACCTGCTGGTGAACTCCAAAAAAGATATCATTGCTGTAGAAGAAGAGCTTAAATTTCTGGAATCCTACATTTTTCTGATTGAAAAAAGAATAGGGGCCGGAGTCGTATTTAAGATTGATATTGAAGATGAATACAGATCCATGTATACGCTTCCGCTATCGTTGCAGCTTTTAGTAGAGAATGCCATCAAGCATAATCAGACCTCAAAAGCCCATCCGCTAGAAATCCATGTCTATACCAATTCCAATAAGGAGCTGGTGGTCTCCAATACTTTTTTACCGCTCATCAATAAGCCGGATTCCTCAGGAGTCGGGCTCAAAAATATTATAGCGAGATATGAGATTTTGGGGTATTCAAAACCCATCATAGAAAAAACTGAACATACGTTTATTGTAAAACTCCCACTGATATGAAGCTGAATAAAATTTTAATAATCGAGGATGAAAAACCCAACGCTGACAGGCTCAAAAGGCTTATCGTAAAACTGAGACCCAACGTTGAAATATTGTCTGTAGAAGATTCAATTACCTCAGCGGTGCATTGGCTTGAAAATAATAGTACTCCGGATATGATCTTAATGGATGTACGGCTGGCAGATGGATTGAGTTTTGAGATTTTTAACAAATTTGAAGTAAGAAGTCCGGTTATTTTTACAACAGCTTATGATGAATATGCCGTGCAAGCCTTTAAATATAACAGTATAGACTATCTTCTGAAGCCGGTAGAGGAAGAGGAGCTTGATATTGCCCTTCGACGCTATGAAACCTTTATAGAAACGGTTCCGTTTGTGGGTGCTGCCATAGAAGGACTGCTGAACTATATTCAGCCGAAAGACTACAGAAAACGCTTTCTGATTGCCCACAGAGATGGCTATAAAACGGTTCTTTCCGAAGATATCTTATACTTCTATACTGAGTTGGGGATCAGTAAGGCAATGCTGACAACAGGAATTGTTGAAAATGTTCCTCAAACGCTGGAAGAGCTTGAAAAACAGCTTGATCCTAAATTCTTTTTCAGGGCCAACAGGCAGTTTATTATCCATATCAATTCTGTAAAACAAATCTTTAATCATTTCAATGGAAAGCTTAAGCTGGAACTCCGGAAGCAGCCGGATCTGGAAGTCATCGTGAGCAGGGAGAAAGCTTCTGTATTCAAATCCTGGATGGATTATTAATGTTAACTGATAAAAATGCAACGGGCCGCCTTAGATAATGCGGCTCTTTTTATACACTTATCTTTTCATTTTTCAAAAGACAGTTTGAAAGGACTGCGTTTGGCAAGCAACCTAAATTATTTCATTTGAAAAGTCTTTTTCCTCTTTTTCAAAGCTTAAATACTGCTTTTCCTTTCATTTTTGCTATCATACGCTTCATCTGCGATTAAGTACGCTTCACCCAAATTCTAAGACAATATCCTTAGTATATGACCTTATTTTGCTGCTGTAAAATTTAAAACCAAAGTTATGAATTACAGAAAAGGATATCTGGTACTTACGCTCATGGTGGCGGCAGTACTTTATTCGTGCGGTTCAGGGAATGGTCAGGAAAATGCCCAGCAGATGCAGCAGGCATTACCCACGGACTTTATCCAGGTGAAATCCGGAGATGCAGATGTTTCTACAGGATACCCGGGAAGTATTGAAGGGCAGGATAATGTAGATATTAAGGCTCAGGTAACAGGTTATCTGGAAGCAGTATATATCAAAGAAGGACAATACGTTAATAAAGGCCAAACCCTGTTCAGAATCAATCCTTCTGTATATAATGAACAGGTGAATACCAATGCCGCTGCACTAAAATCTGCCCTCGCTGCGCAGGAGACAGCAAGACTCGAAGTTGAAAAACTGAAGCCACTGGTTGAAGGAAAGGTTGTATCTGATATGCAGCTGAAAACAGCACAGGCAAGCTATAAGGCGGCATCCGCACAGGTGGCCCAGGCCCAGTCTTCTTTGGGTTCATCAAAGATCAATGCTAATTTTACCTATATCAAAGCACCGGTAAGCGGATACATTGGAAGAATCCCCAACAGGGTAGGCAATCTGATCAGTCCGTCTGATCCTTCACCCCTTACAACCCTGTCAAGCATACACAGTGTGAATGTCTATTTCTCTATGAATGAAGCTGATTTTATTGCTCACAGCAGAGCTCAGAATTCAGGAAATGGTGCGCAAAATGTGGAACTTATTCTGGCAGATGGGTCTACTTATCCGCTACCCGGAAAACTTGAAAATGCAAGCGGAAATTTTGACAGAAATACCGGAAGCATCCAGATGAAAGCCGTTTTCCAGAATCCTGACAAGCTCCTAAGAGCCGGAGGAACCGCAAGGGTAATGATCCACAATGCCTTGAATGGAGTGGTGAAGCTCCCGAAAACATCTGTAAAAGATATTCAGGATAGATTCTTTGTGTACAAACTTAACGGTAAAGACAAAGTGAAAATGACTCAGATTACCGTTTCAGGAAGTACCACTCAGGATTATTTTATAAAAGAAGGGGTGAATGCAGGAGACAAAATTGCGGTGAACAGGATCGATGCGCTTACAGACGGAGCACAGGTGATTGCCAAAGTTGTGCCTTCGAAATAGTTTTATAATCATTCTTAGAAAAGTCAATAATGTTAAAAAAAATAATAGACCGTCCGGTACTGGCGACGGTAATATCCCTTATCATTGTTATTTTAGGGATCATTGGGCTTAATCAGCTGGCCGTGACCAGATTCCCGGATATTTCGCCGCCCACGATCACTGTTTCAGGTTCTTATCCGGGAGGAAACAGTGAAACGGTGATCCGCTCCGTGGTGACGCCACTGGAAGAGCAGATCAACGGGGTTGAAGATATGGAATATATGAAGTCTACTGCCAGTAACGACGGAACGTTCTCTATTTCTATCATCTTCAAACAAGGTGTGAATGCCGATCAGGCCGCTGTAAATGTACAAAACAGGGTACAGCAGGCTACTCCAATCCTGCCGCAGGAAGTGGTACGGATGGGATTGACAACCTCCAAGCAGCAGAACAGTATGGTGCTGATCTTCAATATCTATACTGAAGATAATAAGCAATATGACGAAACCTTCCTGCAGAACTATGCCAATATCAACCTCATCCCGCAGGTGAAAAGAGTAAAAGGTGTAGGACAGGCTATGGTATTCGGAATTAAGGATTATTCCATGAGAATATGGCTGAACCCACAGAAAATGTCATCCTACGGGCTTGAACCTGCCGATGTTTCCAGAGCGATTGCTGACCATAGTTTGGAATCTGCTCCCGGTAAGCTGGGAGAGGAATCTGATGCTGCCCTCGAATACGTGATACGGTACAAAGGGAAGAAAAATAAGCCTGAGCAATATGAAAATATTGTGGTCAAAAATAACGGAACGCAGCTTATCAGGCTCAAAGATGTAGCCAGAGTAGAATTCGGAGCAATTTCCAATACCGGAGACAACCTGTCCAATGGGAAGAATGCAGTTACTGTAGCCATCATGCAGACTACAGGATCCAATGCCAATCAGATTGAAATAGGAGTTAATAAAGCGCTTGACCAATTGTCAAAATCATTCCCTCCGGGTATTAAATACACGAAGGTGATGAGTACGAAAGAAAGGCTGGATGAGGCAACAGGTCAGGTGAAATCTACCCTAATTGAAGCCTTTATCCTTGTGTTTATCGTGGTATTTATCTTTTTACAGGATTTCAGATCTACGATTATTCCTGCAGTGGCTGTTCCGGTAGCAATTATAGGAACCTTCTTTTTCCTCTTGGTATTAGGATTTACCATCAATGTGCTGACGCTTTTTGCGCTTGTCCTTGCGATCGGAATTGTAGTAGATGACGCTATTGTGGTGGTAGAAGCTGTACACAGTAATATGGAAGGAACAGACCTTTCGGGTAGAGAGGCTACCCATAAGGCGATGAGCGAGATTACTGGAGCTGTAATTTCCATTACCCTGGTCATGTCGGCCGTATTTATCCCTATTGGATTTATGTCTGGTTCGGCAGGATTATTTTATAAGCAGTTTGCTTATACATTAGCAATAGCCATTATTATTTCGGCAGTTAATGCCCTTACCCTGACACCGGCTTTATGTGCTGTATTTTTGAAAAACAGTCATGCGGGAGAAGGAGAAAAGACGAAAGGATTCGGACAGAGATTCGCCGTAGCCTTTAATGCAGGTTTCAATAATATGACCAACCGCTATGCAAAAGGAGTACGGTTTTTAATAGGGCGCAAATGGATTGCTGCCGGACTGGTTGTAGGAATTATTGGAATCGCGGGATGGCTGATGTCCAGTACACCCAAGAGTTTTGTACCGATGGAAGATGACGGTTTCTTCATGTACACTCTAAGCATGCCACCGGGAACTGCACTGACAAAGACTACAGAGGTTTCTAATAAGATCAATGCAATTTTAAAGGAAGTGGAAGCTGTTCAGGAGAATACCTCCATTACAGGGTATAACCTTTTAAGCAACAGCGCGGGCCCCGCTTATGCAATGGGGTTCGTGAAACTGAAACCTAAAAAGGAAAGAGGAGCGGTTCAGGATATTCAGGAAATTGTGGATATAGCCAGCGGAAAACTTGCTGCTATTAAAGAAGGAAGTGTCATGACGTTCAGAATGCCTCCGGTAGAAGGATATGGGATGACGAACGATGCAGAAATCGTCCTTCAGGACCGTATGGGACGAGACCCACAGGTGCTTAAAGCCAAAGCGGATGAACTTATCGGCCAGTTGATGCAGGTTCCGGAAGTAGGATTCGCTTACACAATGTTCCGGGCAGATTATCCTCAGATGGAGCTGGAAGTCAATGAAGATAAGGCTAAGCAGCTGGGAGTGAGTATTTCCAATCTCCTGGGAACTGTTCAGACCTATTTTTCCGGAGATCAGTCCCAGAACTTTTCAAGATTTGGAAAATTTTACCGGGTTAATATCAAGGCAGATGGTGTTTTCCGAATGGATGAGCAGGCGTTCAATGATATTTTTGTGAAGAATGAGAAAGGAGATATGGTGCCGGTTAATACACTGATCACCTTGAAAAAAGTCTATGGTCCTGAATCTGTACAACGTTATAATCTGTATAATTCCCTAAATATCAATGTATCTCCTAAACCGGGTGTAAGTAATGGGGAACTGATGGATAAGCTTGAACAGACGCTAAGCAAACTGCCTTCGGACTACAGCTATGAATGGACAGGTCTGAGTCTGGAAGAAAAATCAGCGGGAAACCAGACAATTGCCATCTTTGGACTGTGTCTGCTGTTTGTATATCTGCTTCTTGCGGCTCAATATGAAAGCTATATTCTTCCTTTAGCAGTAATGCTTTCGATCCCGACAGGTATTGTGGGAGCCTTTCTGGGGATAAAAGCAATCGGACTGGATAATAACATCTATGTACAGGTAGGATTAATTATGCTTATTGGTCTGCTTGCCAAAAATGCAATTCTTATTGTAGAGTTTGCGATCCAGAGAAGAAAAGCAGGGCTTTCTATTTTGGATTCGGCACTGGAAGGGGCTAAAGCGAGGTTACGCCCAATTATCATGACTTCACTTGCCTTTATTGTAGGGATGATTCCATTGATGGTTTCCAGCGGAGGAATGGCTTCCGGGAATAAATCGATCAGTACAAGCGCAGCGATAGGAATGCTGAGCGGAGTTGTTTTAGGCGTTTTTGTAATACCTGTATTATACATGTTTTTCCAGTATCTGGATGAGAAGTTTTCTTCGAAAAAGAAATATGCTACAACACAAAATCAATTGACAAATGACAGTATTTAATATAAAAAATTTCCTTGTTTCAGGCGCAATGGCATCACTAATGGTGTCTTGTGCCGTAGGGAAAAAATATGCCAGAACGGATCTTCAGGTACCGGAAACCTATAAAGAATCTGTACAGGTAACAGGAGATACCATCGTGCTCCCCTGGAAAACTTTTTTCAAGGATCCCCAACTGATCGGGCTGATAGATAAGGCATTGGCACGGAACAATGAAGTACATATAGCCCTGAAAAATATAGAACAGCTGGATCTTATCTACAAACAGGCTAAGCTGTCCCTTCTGCCGACTCTGGACTTCACGGCAGGTGCCAATAGAAGCTGGGCTTCCCGGAATACGCTTAACGGATCTCTGAACGAACAGTTCATAGGAACCACGCACCTGGATGACTTCAGTGCCGCATTACGACTTTCCTGGGAAGTGGATATCTGGGGAAAAGCCAAAATGCAGAAAGAATCGGCGGCGGCAGAATATTTTGCACAGAAAGAAAATATGAATGCGATCAAAAGCAGGATTATCGTACAGGTAGCTCAGGCGTACTACAACCTGATAAGCCTTGATGAGCAGCTAAAAATTGCGGAGCAGAACATCGAATTGAGTGATCATACCCTTAAAATGATGCACCTTCAGTTTACAGCAGGACAGATCAATTCTTTGGCCGTGCAGCAGTCGGAAGCACAGAAGAAAACGGCTGAGCTGTTGATCCCTCTTGCAAAGCAGAATATTTCAATTCAGGAAAATGCTTTAAGTATCCTTTGCGGGGAATATCCCGGGAAAATCGAAAGACGGGGAGATCTTAAGGCAATGATTCCGGAAAATAAACTCTCGGCAGGATTACCGGCTCAGCTGTTGAGCCGGAGGCCGGATGTAAAGGCTGCGGAACTGAATGTTATCAGTCTGAACTCAAAAACGGGACTGGCTAAAGTGGCTATGTATCCGAGTATAAGTCTGAGTCCTCAGATAGGGGTGAATTCCAATACATTCAGCTCTTGGTTTGATATTCCCGGATCTATTACTAAAGCTATTGCGGCAAATCTTGCAGCTCCTGTTTTTCAAAAAAAACAGTTGAGAACAGCCTACGAAACCGCTCTGATTGAACAGGAAAAGGCAGCCATTAACTTTAAACAGTCAGTCATGATTGCCGTGGCAGAAGTATCTGATGCCATGGCAAAATCTAACGGATCTGCTGAACGGCTGGTTCTTTTAGAGCAGCGAACGCTCATCCTGGATAAAGGGATTAATGATGCGCTCAAGCTGTATAAAAGCGGAATGGCTACCTACCTGGAAGTGATCACAGCACAGAACAATAAGCTTCAGAATGATCTGGAGGCCATCAATGTAACGCTTGAGAGATTAAACGCTGAGGTGGATCTGTACAGGGCATTGGGAGGAGGAATAAAATAAATCTGAAATATCAATAAAAAGGAAGCTGCCATATTCAGCTTCCTTTTTGTTTTCGTACCTATAATGATAAAAAATCAATAGCCGGCTTTTTCTTCTGCCCTGCATTAATCCTCTTTTATTTGCGTTTTTATGTACTGTAAATCAGGTGTTTGTAAATAAATTTCTTTTTTTTTAAGATTTCATGCAAGATTTTTCAAAAATTGGATTTATATAAATGAGTACTCGAAAATAAAGAAATGTTTAATGAAAAAAATAATGTAATGAAAAAATTTACAGTACCTCAGTTATTAAAAATGTTTGTCATTCTGTTGGTAGGTTTTACTTTATCATCATGCAGTCTGGATAATCCTGATATACCACCGGTAAAGCTGGAGAACCTGCCAGGTAATTATAAAGGAAGGCTCATTACCATCCAGGGTGAAATAAAGAAAGAGTCTATCAGAAGCTTTAAAGTAAAAAAAGATACCATAACGTTTGAAGAGTTTCCTATCAATGAGATCGTAAAAACAGTTGTAAAGGATCCGGTGAAAGCTGAAGCAGCTTTAAAAGCATTAGGAAAGGTAAAGTATAACCTTCAATATAAAGCATCAATAAATACACCCAACAATGTATTGGAGCTGGTTTTTGCCCCGGAAACCCTTACTTTACAAATTCCGGTAGACGGAACCACTAAGAAAACGGTTGTTACATTAGCAGCCAAGCAGAAAGGGTTCTATGTAGGGATGGACGGATCACTGAGGTTTTCTCTGATCGCTGAGAAAATTACTGTAGATGATGCAGTACTCAATCCTTATGAGGCTATTAATTATAACTTTCCATTCTGTATAAAGAGTTAATTAATAGATTTGGCTTAAATGGATTGTGTTGTACAAGATACAATCTATTTTTGCTTTGAAATTTAAATCAATATTCAATCGGATACGGCAGCAGTACATGGACGAAAGTAAAGAACAGATTTTGGTAACGCACCTTCTCCGGAAGGAGGAAGCCGCATGGAAAGAGCTTTTTGGTGCTTATTCCGGAAATCTGACCTATGTCTGTTCACGGTATATCTCTGAAAAGGAAGATGTTCATGATGTGCTTCAGAATAGCTTTATCAGGATGTTCCGATCCATTGATTCCTTTGAATACCGGGGAAACGGGTCTTTAAAAGCCTGGATGACACGGATTGTCATCAATGAATCTCTGAAATACATCAGAGAAAAGGGAGATTTTAAATCGGCTCTTGAAGTAGACGATCTTCCTGACTTGCCAGATGATGAAGATCCGGATTTTGAGGAAATTCCACGGGATGATATTATGAAAATGATCAAGGCTCTTCCGGAAGGCTATAGAACAGTTTTTAATCTGTATGTATTTGAGAAAAAGAGCCATAAAGAGATTGCAGGGCTTTTGGGGATTGCAGAAAATTCTTCCGCATCACAGTTTCACCGTGCAAAAGGACTGCTTGTTCAGAAAATAAAAGAGTTTAAAACGTCAAAAAAAGCACAATATGAATAATGAATGGTTAAATAACCTGCGCAGCAGAATGGAAGACCATGAAGAGGAGGTTCCTGACGGGTTGTGGGATGATATCAGGGATGAATTGTTTTCAGAAAAGAATGAGAATAATATCGTGGCTGGTATCGCTCCTGAGGTTCATCATGAAGTGGATAAGCCGAAAGGAGACGTCGGGAAAACAATGGGGAACAGATCTTTATTCTATCGCATCGGAGGTATGGCAGCAGCGATTGCAGTGCTTTTTTTGACATTAAAATTATGGACCGGGTATGACGATCATTTGCATTCCACAAAGCGTGTCGCTTCTAAGAAAGAACACAGGAACGAGTCCGCTTTGGAGACTCCAGAGAAAAAGATAGATACAAAGGGTGAAGAACACCCTGGTAAGCAAACTCCTTTAGCACAAAGTAAAGTAGGCGCAATGTATGAGCATAGAGTCTTACTGCATAAAAGAGATGAAATACAGCAGGAGAAGACCTCCGAAAAAAATGATCTGAAACAGGAAAGTTCAATTATTGGGAAAGTTCCTGAGAGAATAACTCTGGAGAATAGATTCTCGGAGCAAGCCGTTCGTGAACAGCAATCGATCGATATACAGACCAAAGAGGAGTATAAATCTTTATTTGAAAAAACGGAATTAAAGGAAATTTATGCTCGTAATACCCCTAAAAAAGAGGATAAGAATAAGGCTAAAAAATCATGGATGCTGAGTATGCTGACAGGAAATGTATCTTCCAATTCCGCAGAGCAACAGTTTCCGGGTTATGCTTCAATCAATGGAAAACCTATGAATATTGAGCAGGTGTGGATTGCTTCGCAATATGGGGATGATCCTCTTACAGAAATATTACTGGCCAATCAAAGTCATCCGGTAGAGGCTAGAATAAGACATAAAGTGCCCGTAACCTTCGGACTTTCCGTGTACTACAGCCTGGGAAAAAAATGGGGAATAGGAACTGGCCTGAATTATACAAAGCTAGCTTCTGAGCTGCATTCCGGAAGTACTGCCAATTATATCAAAGAAGATCAGACGATTCATTATGTAGGAATTCCTGTCCAGGTCAATTACAACCTTATCCGAAAAGGAAGATTTACAGGATACGTCACAGGAGGAGCACTGGTAGAAAAGCCTATTTCAGGAAAGATTACCACAACCTATGTGGTGAATGATGAGGTAAAGGAAAGTTCAAAGGAGCGCTTGGATCATAAACCTTTACAGTTCTCTGTTAATTCAGCGGTAGGACTTCAGTTAAAAATCATTGACCGGCTGGGAGTTTATGCCGAACCCGGGATAGGATATCATTTCAGGGAAGAAAATGCCCCCAACACCATTTATAAGGAGAAACCTCTGCATTTCAATGTGAAATTCGGTGTCCGGCTCCTGATCGACTAAGATCAACAAAAAAACCAAACCTTAAATGTTTATATATGAAAACAAAACTAATTTTTTTAGGACTCCTGTTTTTCAGTTTTCTGACGATACAGGCACAGTGCAGTCCCACCGTAACAAGCCCGAGGTTGGGATTGAAATATGCAAATACGATCCTGTTCTGTAATGTAGAAGATGAAATCCTCTCTACACAGGCGTACGACACGTACCAATGGTACAAGCAACAATGGACCTGGCAAACGCCCAATACCAATCCTTGGGAACCGATTGCCGGAGCCACTTCACAACAATTAACGGTGAACGGAAACGATCAGCTGAATTATTTTAAAGTAATTGTTACCCAGGGCGACTGTACCGCGGAAAGCCCGGCTGTTTTTGCTGACGGTTTTGTATATGGGCTTCCTGCTATGATGTCCACATATACCCCTGGCACCTATCAGGAAGTTGGTATGGGTGAAGTGAATGTCTGTAACGGAGCATCTGTAAAATTCGATGACATCTTCCCAGCTGTATATGGCACGCATACCTGGTTTAAATGTGTTCCATCCAGCAATCCTCCTACAGCTGGAGATCCATGCATCATTCCAGGGGCCACAGGAGATACTTATGTTGCTACCGCTTCCGGGGAATATGGATTCTATGCCTGTACAGAATATTGTCCTGATCAGTGCGAGATTCTGGATCCGTTTGCATTTGTAAAGCTGCATTTCGGGAACTGGGACTTTTGTGAAAACCTGGCTACGGGAGAAACAAAAGTAAAGGATAACAATCTGAAAATATATCCGAACCCGGCCGCACAGTTTCTGTACATTGGAAAAGAATCGGATAAGGCCTATCCTGAGGTAACCATCATTGATATGTCCGGAAAAGTTGTACTGCAGAAAAACAATCACAGCTATCAGCAGGCGATTGATGTAAATCACCTGGTGCCGGGTACTTATATCATTGTTTCCAAAGATTCAAAAGGGAATGTATACAGAAATAAGTTGATCAAAAAATAGGATTAAATAATTTGAGTTAAGGCACTAAAACTTTTTAAAAAGGATGCGGATGCCGGAAGAGAGCAAGTCTTTGATCAAAGAAATCTAAATGCTGTTGATTTTAATACATTAACTATGTTATTCTCTGTTAAATGACTGTCACTATTACCCCTTATTTCAGCAGCATTCTCTTCTGGCTATCCTGCTTCCGGATTGGAACTTTTAGATGCATTAAAGCGCAGATGAAGTAATCTTTTCATTAGTTTTTAATAATGGTTAGGCCGGTACCCAATGGGTGCCGGCTTATTTGTTCACAGTAGAAAAGAATATTCTTTATGGGGCTGTGAAGCAGGATGTTTTTCATAAATATATTTTTAAAAAAATCATTTTTATAGAAAGTTATCAACATAAGTGTTGGATTTTCAAAATGGTATATTGATTATTTTTATCATAAAAACACATCCATGCTGATTAAAATTTATGGCAGTGCTATTCATGGAGTTGCTGCTCAAACGATTACCATTGAAGTCAATGTAGATACCGGTGGAGTAGGCTATCATTTGGTAGGCCTTCCCGATAATGCGATTAAGGAAAGCAGTTACAGGATTTCTGCGGCCTTAAAAAATGTAGGTTATAAAATTCCCGGAAAGAAAATTACCATCAATATGGCTCCTGCAGACCTCAGAAAAGAAGGGTCAGCGTATGATCTCAGTATTGCTGTTGGTATTCTGGCGGCGTCCGGCCAGATTTCAGGAGAGGAGATTCAACATTATATTATTATGGGGGAGCTTTCTCTGGATGGGAGTTTACAGCCTATCAAAGGTGTTCTTCCCATTGCGATCCAGGCCCGGGAAGAAGGCTTTAAAGGAATTATCCTTCCGATGCAGAATGCCAGAGAAGCTGCTATTGTAAATGATCTGGATGTCTATGGAGTAGAAAACATCAAAGAAGTGATCGACTTTTTCAACGAAGGAAAGATGATCAACAAAATGACTTTAGATACCAGGAAAGAATTTAATGAAAAAATCAATGATTTTCCATTTGATTTCTCTGAAGTAAAAGGGCAGGAAACGGCCAAGCGGGCTATGGAAGTGGCTGCTGCGGGTGGACACAATATCATTCTGATCGGGCCTCCCGGGAGTGGGAAAACAATGCTGGCCAAAAGAGTTCCGGGGATCTTACCGCCGCTCACCTTAAAAGAAGCATTGGAAACCACCAAGATACATTCTGTAGCAGGGAAGATCGGGACCGAGGCTTCATTAATGACTGTCCGCCCCTTCAGATCACCTCATCATACCATTTCAGATGTTGCTTTGGTAGGGGGAGGAAGCTATCCGCAGCCCGGAGAAATTTCCCTTGCCCATAACGGAGTCCTGTTTCTTGATGAGATGCCCGAATTCAAGCGGACAGTGCTTGAAGTGATGAGACAGCCCCTGGAAGACCGTGAAGTCACCATTTCACGGGCAAGGTTTACCGTAAACTATCCGGCAAGCTTTATGCTGGTCGCCTCTATGAATCCCAGTCCTAGCGGCTTTTTTCCCGACGATCCCAACAATACTTCGTCCGTATATGAAATGCAACGATATATGAATAAGCTTTCTGGGCCACTTCTGGATAGGATTGATATTCATATTGAAGTTCAGAAAGTTGAATTTGAACAGCTTTCTGAAAAAAGGAAGGGCGAAAAAAGCGAAGACATAAGAGAAAGGGTTATTAAAGCACGGGACATTCAGAATGAGAGGTATAAGGATCTTGATATCAGCAGTAATGCTCAAATTGGTCCCAAACAAATTGAGGCCTTTTGTGAACTGGATGAAACTTCTTTTCACCTCATAAAGCTGGCGATGGAAAAACTCAATCTTTCAGCAAGAGCTTATGACAGAATACTGAAAGTCGCCAGAACGATCGCTGATCTTGAAGAATCCGAGAAGATTCTTTCCCATCATATCTCCGAGGCGATACAATACCGAAGTCTGGACAGGGAATTTTGGAACGGTTGAACTAGGCATAAATAAATAAGATTAAATCTTGTTAATGTTAAAAAGGGTAGTGCTTTTTATATTATCGGTATATTTATTCTAATAAGTTTTTATAATATGAATACAGTAGATACGATTTTAGAATTAAGATCCTTGGTTGGAACGAGCGGAGATAGTGTTACACTTTTAGGCTATTATGAAAAAGGGGATAAACACCCCATAACTTACTACTTTAAATCAGGTAATTTTATTGATGACGGGGGAAGTGTTATCGTTCTTTCAAATGCATCATCTGCCGGTGCCTGGGTTACTACCTTTAGTGATACGGTTTTTATTGAACATTTTGGAGTCTCTGAAACGAATCCCAATAATTCACAGAGTATGTTAAATGCAATTAAGCTTAATAAAAAATTGATAAGCATTGAAAGTAAGAGGTATTTAATAGACTCCACCATTATTGTTACAACAGATATTGATTTAAGTTTAGGGAAGGATACTGTTTTTTATTCTTTACCTATAACAGCTTCTGGCCTTGAAGCAAGAAGCATCTTTAAAATAGGCAATACAAAATTTGTAAGTTTAAAAGGAATCTTTGATGGTGGCTATATTCTGAATGGTGTTGTCCAAGGACTTCCTCGGGCAGCAGGTAGCTCTTCCGCACTTATACAAATCACCGATTGCACAGAAGTAATGCTTACCATTCAAATCCAGAATTTTGCCTCTAATTGGGGGGCTGCAACTTTTGAAGCATTATTAAATTATGGAGCAATATATGTCAGAAAATGCACGAATGTAAAGTGTCTGTCCTCCAGCTTAACTACATCCAGGATCGAAGGGTTTGTATTTTTAGAAAATGATAATGTTACAGTAGATGGGTTCAAATCTGTAAATAATATTGGGATATGGACTCCCTTGCACTGCTTTTGTAACAATAGAGTAGAAGTTATGAACTGTTCAATTAACCAGCCAATCGATACAAAAGGATCAACTATTAATAGCTATAATAATTTCACCAGTTTTGATAATAACTTTATTGAGGGAGGAGTAGGAATTGATTTTAGTTGGGAGCTGTTAATGGACACGACTCCATTTAACATAACTCCAGTAAAAATAATAATCAAAAACAATATAATTAAGAATTGTGACTCTATTTTGACTGCGATACGTTATTCTTATGAGAAAAAGAAATTATATGTGGGTGTCTTTCAGAATTATTTTGAGAACACAGGGAGGGCTATTAATAAGCTGGTTGGAGTAATAAGGGTTGATGCTTGTGAAAAGCTGGATATTTGTTTTAACATAGCGAAAACTTCCTTCGGATTCCATGGCTTTTTCCAGTCAATTGGTAACTTAGATTATGTTAATATAAGCAGCAACTTGGTGTCCTCTGATTTTTTCATTCGGCTTACTCAGATTATAGATAATAAATATGGAATTGTCAATATAAATAACAATATTTTTAATGCGTTGCCCTTAAATGGGAGAAATGATTCAAGTGCGAATTCTTTTTCATCATTTGCTTATGTTAGTACAAATCAGCCTGCAGATACATTGATATTTAATAAGAATAGTATTACAGCAGAAGGAAGAGTGTTTTGGTTTGTAGGAGGAGAAACGATTAATAAAATACAGGTAATGGAAAATGTTATTAAATCTCCTCATAAAATTAGTTATCTGATATCGAATGTTAATGAGATTATAATGCATAAAAACAGCTCCTTTAATTGTGATATTTTCTCAGTAATAGCAAACTTAAATAACAGTACCCTTGATATCAGAGAAAATAATGAGTTTTCAGATATAACCAAAAGCAAAGGGATGTTCAATAGTATATCTGGCTCAGTGAAGACCTTTACATTTATTAAAAATAAATTTAATGTTCCTAATCCCAATACATTTGGAATTATAAATAATGTAAATAGCGTAACTAACGTTGTAGAAAAAGATGTCAGAGATAATATTCCTGAAGTGTCTCAGACTAAGATTTTATTTTCATCTACAAAATACGGGAATACATTAAATAGGCCTACGAATAAGGTTCTTGCTTATGATGGATATTATGATACGGATATCAATAAATATATAATTTGGGACGGGACGAATTGGAGAGATAGTTTAGGAAATGTTGTATAAATAAAGGAATTAACGAAATAAAAAAACCGTGAAATAAAATTCCACGGTTTTAAAAATATAGGTAGTATCTCACTAACTGTGTAAGTTAAAAAGTTATTCTGGAAAATTTTGAGCCCTTACAGCTCAAAAAATTTTACGGAAATAACTTTTTATTATTTT
>NZ_QNVV01000022.1 GCF_003384725.1 Chryseobacterium pennipullorum | reverse complement strand
ACTTAAAACAAAGGACATTCCTCCTTAGCTCAGTTGGTTAGAGCATCTGACTGTTAATCAGAGGGTCGCTGGTTCGAGCCCAGCAGGAGGAGCCAAAAAGACTTACAGTAATGTAGGTCTTTTTTATTTCCCTTTGGCTAAATACTCTTAAAGCATACCTGCCAGGCATTAAAAACTTAAGACAATTCTTAAGAGATCAGGTAAAGAAACTGCAGCATGCTAGGATGATCATCATTTTGAATTAAAAACCAAGAGATAGCCTCCTGTCAGGTTATCAATTTCACAAGTGAAACTGAATTGGCGAAACACATCCTATTCCCGGTTCAAAATGCTTATTAATTCCTTGATTTATTATATTTTAAGCCTTGTAATTTCCGTTTTAATTTTAGCAAAATCAGTATTATTTTTGTTACATTTGCTGCTTTATTCCCAACAATAAAAATATTTTTATTTTTTTCAACTTTTTAAAACAAACTGCATACTTTTTGTTTATGCTAATTGCCTGAAGAAACGAATGATGTTAAACAATAACTCCAAAAAAACTTATTTTTTATTTTTTTTCCTGATACTCTCCTGCTCCGCATATGGTCAAAACAAAGCCAGCGGAAAGATTGTTGATGAAAAGAACGGCAAGGAGCTTAATAAAGTTGATATTTTCATCAACGACGACAAGACCCCTGCTCTCACCACTCTATCAGGAAGCTTCACGGTTCAGTCGGACAGTATCATTCGTCAGTTAAAATTTTCAAGAAAAAGCTATACTACAGAAACTCTCGACATTACCCCCGAAACTGCTGAAAATATTTTTGTCCAGCTTTCCCAGGCGAAAGTGAGCACAATCCAGGAGGTTGTTATTCAAAGCGGAAAACCCAAGTATAAAAACAAGAAAGAGAACCCGGCTTATGCTATTATGCAGAAAGTATGGGCACAGAAAAGAAACAATGGGCTGGAGAAATTTGATACTTATTCATACAAAGAATACGAAAAAACACAATTTGATCTTAACAATCTCGACAGCACATTTATGAAGAAGAAAATCTTCAATAAGCTCGATTTCATTTTCGATTATGCTGATTCTACTGCCAGTGGAAGATTAGGACTTCCTATCTTTATAAATGAGGCAGTTTATGAAAATTACGGAAAAAACAAGCCCGACAAAGACAAAAAAAGAACAATGGTTGCCCAGAAGACTTCAGGGTTTCAGGACAATCAGGTCATCACGGTTTCGGCTAAAAACCTGTACCGGGAAATCAATATTTACGACAACACACTTAATTATTTTGATATTGGCTTTCAGAGTCCTGTGGGCACAGATGGTTTTGCCACCTACGACTACAGCCTTGTAGACACCATTTCGATCCGGGGTGAGCAGGCGTTTCAAATAAGATATCAGCCTAAAAGAAAAGATGTATTGGCCTTTCAGGGAAACCTGTATATAGATACGGACACTTATGCTGTTTTAGGTGCCACTTTAAAGTCAACCCAGAAGATCAATGTCAACTTTGTCAACAGTGTCTATACTCAGGTGGAATATGACAATCCTGATGAAACGACATTTCTCCCTAAAAAACTGGTTACGGAATTTGAGATGAGCCCTTTTTCGAAAAAGAAAGGTTCCAAAAGTATTATAGCCAAGAGATCCGTAGATTACTCCAACTATGAGTTCAACAAACCTATTGATCCCCAGCTATTTAAACGGAAAGAAGAGGAGTATGATGATAAATTCACGGACAAAGACGAGGCCTATTGGACCAAGGCCAGACCGGACACGTTATCTAAAGCCGAGCAGGGCGTATACAGTATGCTGGATCAGCTTCAGCAAACTCCTAAATTCAATCGGATAGTGAAACTGGTTGAAACTCTCGGCTCCCGTTATTATAACGCCTTTAAAGGGGTTGATATCGGTCCTATTTTCTCTATCTATGGAAGAAACGAAGTGGAAGGTGACAGAATTCGACTGGGAGCACGCTCCTACTTTGGGCTCAACGATCCATGGAGAGTTCAGTTTTATACAGCATATGGATTTAAAGATCAACAGGTGAAATACGGAGTTGATGCGCGCTTTATGTTCAACCGGCTCAATCGTTTCATGATTGGGGCGGGTACCAGCAGAGATATTGTTCAACTTGGTGGAGCTCTTACCTCCGGAGATGGAGTAACTTCTCCCTCTTCATCTACAAGTACATTTTTTGCAAGAGGTGAAAATATTTCCCTCAGTTCTGTCAACCAGACCAATGTCTTTGCAGCCATTGAACCATGGAAAAACATACAGTTTAGGGTAGATGGAGTAATGCAAAGCATTAAATCTGCTATCCCCGAGAAGTTTAATCTCATGTATTATAAGGATGGCCGTTTACGAAAAACGGTGAATGATTCCCATGTTACGATCAGCGTCATTGCAAGGCCCGGAGCAAGGTTTTCTCAGACCGGAATAGATCGTTACCAGGCCCGAAATCTGGCCCCAACCATCGTTTTAAGATATACGAGAGGGATAGAAGGGCTCTTCAATGCTGATTTTAATTATGATAAGCTGCAGTTTATGTTCTATAAACCGTTTTTGATCGGAACTTTGGGAAAAACGATTGTTAATTTTGAAGCCGGAAAAAACTTTAATACCGTTCCGCTTGCATTGCAAAACATCATACCCGCCAATCTTTCTTATGGTTTAGTTCCTAATACTTTTGCTCAGCTTAATTATTATGAGTTTGTCGCAGACACTTATACCACGCTTCATCTTGAACACCACTTCAACGGTAAAATACTTTCCTATATTCCTTTGATCAAAAAACTAAAGTTTAGAGAAGTCGCTTTTATACGAGGAGCATACGGTACTTTAAGCGATGCCTCCAAGGCCATTAACGTAGAGGGCATTAAATATTCTGCACCAAGTGACCATATCTATTATGAGTACGGATTCGGTATTGAAAATATAGGAATAGGAAACCTGAGACTTTTCAGGGTAGATTTTAACTGGAGGGGAAATTATCTTGACCGGCCGGATGTTTCAAAATTTGGCATTAAGGCAGGTATGCAGGTAGAATTCTAACAAGAAATAAAAGACTACAGAATCGGCGGCTTCTTCGAAGCCGCCGATTGTTATTTTAAGTTTACGATCAGCAATTACAAGGAAATGCTTCCTCTATGGCATTCAGACAATACTGCTGCTGCCAGGAGCTTAATCTGCACCATTCTGCACATGTTGTAATGATAAAGTCCGGGCAAATATAATCATTGCCATTACCATTGATCTGTTTCAGATTTCTCTTTGTCAGTTTTTGTAAATTTTTCATAGGTATTGTGTTTTTATTAATCGCCTGATCAATACGTCTATTGGCTAGCCGCAGACGATTGGTTATTTGATCATTAACAAATATATAAACACTTATCTAACCTTTTAATACCTTGTGGGTTATATCTTCCCTTACCCCAGCAGAAAGCAGCAAAAAAGCCCCAACAAAAGTTGAGGCTTGATTTTTTATAAAACGCTTATAATTAATTATGCGTTTGGCTCTACAGATACGAAAGATCTGTTGTTTGCTTTCTTTCTGAAAACTACTTTACCATCGATTAATGCAAACAAAGTGTGATCTTTACCGATTCCCACGTTATCACCTGGGTGGTGCTGAGTACCTCTTTGTCTAACAATAATATTTCCGGCAATAGCTTCTTGTCCTCCGAAAATCTTCACACCTAATCTTTTAGAGTGAGACTCTCTACCGTTCTTGGAACTACCGACTCCTTTCTTGTGTGCCATTTTATTACTGGATTATTTATTAAGTGCTTTAAATTGATCGATATTCTTAACGATAGCAGCATCTACTTCTTCGTGAGTAAGAATATTTTTTTCTAATTCAACTTTAACTGCTTTACCTAAAGTAATTAAAGTTTCTCTGTTTTCTTTAGACTGAGACAATCCGTTTTTCTTCAAGTGGTAGTTCAGCTCGTGATCTTCACCGAAGTTAACAGTTGCGTTGTCAGAAAGAACTTCAGACTTAGCAGTTTCTTTTTTAGCTGCTTTTTTAGCTCCACCTTCAAAACCGGTAATACCAGTGATAACGATTTGAGTTAAAGATTGTCTGTGACCGTTTTTCACTTTGTAACCTTTTCTTCTTTTCTTTTTGAAAACGATTACTTTATCAGCTTTTACGTGGTCAAGAATCTCTGCTTCTACAGTGATTCCGCTTACAGCTGGGGCGCCTACAGTGATTGCTCCGTTTACAGTAAGAAGAACTTTATCGAAAGAAACTTTTCCTCCTTTGTCTCCTTTTAAACGGTTTACAAACAACTTCTGGTCTTGCTCAACTTTGTATTGAAGCCCTGCTATTTCTACAATTGCAAACATTGTTTATAAAATTTTTAGTTATTTCGAGGTGCAAATATACAAATAAATTATAAACCCCTTACAATCAAAGCAATGTTTTTTCAAAATAAAACCTATTCACTATGCTTTGAATAATTTTTTGCAATAATGTACTCACACTTAAGAGATAATTTCATACCTTCGTTTTACCAAATTGAATTTAATATATGAAAAGAAACTTTAATCTCTGCTTAATAGCAGGCGCCATCGCTGCCACTTCCCTGGCGGCGTGTAGTGATGACAAGATGGACGACAACGTCCTTCCTCAACAGGAAGTGCAAAGCGCAACAATTGAACAACCCGGAGAACTTGAAAAAATCTGTTCTTACGTAGACAATTATTGGAGCAGCTCTGCTGTATTGAAAACTTCTCTTCAGAATTCTACAGATACCAACTTCATGAATTCTCAAATGACTAAAATTGCCAGTCTCTGGGGAAGAAGCAATCCAACATTGCGTTTTGTAGATGATCCGTCCAACTTCAACTCGACCTACAATGCCATTTCCTATTCTACAGGAAAAATTTACTATGGGTATGCGATCTATTATGATGCAAAATCAAAAGGTGGCGACATTGTGAATGCTATGATCCTTGCTCATGAATATGGCCACCAGTTGCAGTATATCTTTGGTCTTCCAAGTACCAGCGAGAATACAGCAAGGCCCAATGAGTTGGAAGCAGATGGATTTGCAGGATATTACCTGAGAAGACCAAATGGTTATAACAAGACCAATTTCTCAGAAATTGCAGCTGCTTACGAATTCGCTCAGAGCATCGGCGATTATCAGACTTCAAGTCCCAATCATCACGGTACTCCTGCACAAAGAAGGTCAGCAGTGCGTTTAGGTTTCCTTTTAGGACAATATGACCTGAATGCCTCAAATTTTGACTATAATTTCTTTTACTATTATCAAGGTGTTCTGAACGGCACCTATAAAATGGGGAAAAACATAGCTAATCCTGAAATTGACGCCTACATGAGTCAATATATAGATGAGCTTAAAAAAATTCAAACCGGAGAAATTTCTGCGGAAGAATTTAAAAACCTTAAATAAACGGAAACATTCATTTTTAGCATATTTAAGAAAGGAGGCGGGCGATTTGTTCTGCCTCTTTTATTTGAAAAGTAACAGAAGTTTTATTTACTTTTGATCCATATCTATAATAATGAACAGAGATCTCTATATTGATTTCGCCAAAGGATTGGCAACACTATCCATTATATTCATCCATACTGCGTTCTGGTCGGGACAATTTTATATTCCGGCAGAGATAAGGGTATTTTCTCTCGTTTTTGATGTCGCTCTTTTTTATGCATTAAGCGGAATTACTTCAGGTGCCCATATTGAAAAAACGCTCTATCGGCTACTGAAGCTCCAGATCACCTATATGATCTTTGTAACTTTTCTTTTCTTCCTGGATTACTTCTTTAAAGTTTTTGGCCTTGCTTTCTTTTCATTGGAATGGCTCCAGAACTTTTATTCCACATTTGGTTCAAAATATTCTACTACCGGTATTTCAGCATACCCTCAATGGCAGAATCTTGGGAACTGGTACCTCCACCAGTATTCTAATGCTGATACTTTCCCGGTTGTCATGGGTAGTTTCTGGTATCTTAAGGTCTATTTTATCCTGACTGTTTTCGGAGTATTGATCCTCCGGTTTTTCCCAAGACATATCAACTGGTTCATCGGACTTTGCATCGGCCTAACTCTACTATTCAATGTATATCCGGATTATTACCCATCAGGTCAGGTAGGATATGTAGCTTTTTACCTGGCCGTATTTTTAATTGGAAACAGAATGCGTGGAAAAAAAATCTCCAGCAGAACAATTCCGTTTTTATACGCACTTGTTGCGGGAGCTCTGATATGGATGTTCTGGTACTATGGAAATGAAATTTTCTACAGGATCAATAAAAATAAATTTCCGCCACAGATTCCTTATATCATTTGGACATTTTTCTCGTTGGTTACATTATTCGTTCTTTACAACAGGCTGAAGGTTACCAAAGAAAACGTTATCACTTATATCGGTAAAAATGCCATTTTCTTTTATTTCGCGCAGGGAATCAGCTCATCACTGATCTATTTCCTGGTCGTTCCATTAAAGGAAAATATGCCCTGGTGGCTGCTGATGATTCTGATCTATTTCATCAACATTATTCTGGCATTCATCATTTCTGCGTGCCTAAAAAAGATAGATGGTACAGGATGGAACATTTTGGAATTCTTAAGAAGAAAGACCGCTTCTTAGTAGTTTAATGGGTAAATTGAAATAAAGTAATATTTCTTGCCCCAATTTGTTTAAATTTACAAAAATTTTATAACATGTTTAAGTTGAAACTTCCTACCGACCCAAGGTGGGCAAATATTGCAGAAGGAAACATTGGAGAAATTTTAACCGATCATGCCTGGTGCGAACAAAAAGCAGCGACCAATGCTATTGGTCTGATCACAATGCTTCCTGAATATCCCGAAATCGTCACAGAGCTTCTTGCTATAGCACAGGAGGAGCTGGATCATTTCAATCAGGTTCATGAGATCATTAAAAAAAGAGGCTACACTTTTGGAAGAGCCAGAAAGGACGATTACGTCAATGAACTGGCCAAATTTATCATCCAGGGAAGCAGAGAAGACCTTATCGTGGACAAAATGCTGTTTGCCGCAATGATAGAGGCCAGAAGTTGTGAAAGATTCAAAGTACTTACCGAAAACATTAAAGATGAAGAACTTAAGGTGTTTTATAAGGAACTGATGATTTCAGAAGCCAATCATTACACTACGTTCATAGGATTTGCCCGAAAGCTTGGCGACCCCGAAAAAGTCAACCAACGATGGGAAGAATGGCTGGAATACGAAGCCGGTATTATAAAATCATACGGAAACAAAGAAACCATCCACGGTTAAAAACAGTAAAGTAAATAGCAGAAGTTGAAGAAACCTACCTTTGAAAGTATTGCCAACCTTTTCCTGAAAAATTTTTTCCAGGGATTGGTGATTATCGGCCCTATCGGACTTACCATTTTTGTAATCTGGTACATCGTCAGCGCCATAGACAATCTTGTCCCCTCACTTGCCAAGCAGGTTCCGGGACTGGTTTTCGTTTCCATTATATTGCTTACAGCTATTTTAGGATATCTGGGAAATAAATTTGTTGTCGGGAGATTTTTTTTCGACACGATGGACAGTTTACTGGAAAAAACCCCTGGAATAAAACATATTTACACGCCTACCAAGGACGTCATGTCTTCATTTGTAGGGGATAAGAAAAAATTCAACGATCCTGTATGGGTAAAAACCAATGAAAATCCGGAAATCTGGAGAATTGGTTTTTTAACTCAGAAAGAAATGTCAGACGTTGACAAACATAATTACGTTGCGGTATACCTGCCTCACTCCTATGCGATTTCGGGCTGGGTAATTGTTACTGAAGAAAAAAACATCAAACCTGTAGTGGGAATGACTGCCGCCTCGGCCATGAAATTTGCCGTAAGTGGTGGTGTAGCCGGATTCCATTCTGACGATAATATATTTAAAGCCCCAGAATAAGTCCGCTTACCGCTTTATCTATACATTGATGAATTTGAAAATTATTTTCAAACCGATTTTCTTTACAAACAATTAAAAACATATTTACTCATGAAATTACCGTACGCGGAGCCTTTCCGCATTAAAATGGTGGAGGAAATCTACCAGTCTACAAGAGACGAAAGAGAACAATGGCTTAAAGAAGCAAACTATAATCTTTTCAATTTAAAATCCTCCCAGGTATATATTGATCTGCTCACTGATTCGGGAACCGGTGCCATGTCTGATAAACAGTGGGGCGCCCTGATGACCGGAGATGAAAGCTATGCGGGATCCCGTTCTTTTGAACAACTGCAGAAGACAGTAGAAAGAATCACAGGTTTCAAATACCTGCTGCCTACCCACCAGGGAAGAGCTGCTGAAAACGTCCTTTTTTCAGTATTGGTAAAGGAGGGTGATGTAGTTCCTGGTAACTCTCATTTTGATACCACAAAAGGGCATATAGAATTCAGAAAAGCACATGCAATAGACTGTACGATAGATGAAGCATTTGACATTAATGATCTTCATCCTTTTAAAGGAAATATTAATCTTGAAAAATTAGAGGACGTTTACAAGAGTCATCCAAAGGAAAGCATTCCCTTCTGCCTGATTACCATTACCTGCAACTCATCAGGAGGGCAGCCTGTTTCTTTGGAAAACATGAAGGCAGTGAAAGCACTTTCTGATCAATATGGAATTCCTGTATTTTTTGATTCAGCAAGGTTTGCAGAAAATGCCTACTTCATTAAGCAAAGAGAAAAAGGTCAGGAAAACAGAAGTATTAAAGAAATCTGTAAGGAGGTATTTTCCTATGGGGATGGAATGACCATGAGTTCGAAAAAGGACGGATTGGTTAACATTGGTGGATTTATCGCCCTGAATAATGAAGATATTTTCAGAAAAGCATCCAACTTCACCATTATCTATGAAGGCTTTATTACCTATGGCGGAATGGCGGGAAGAGATATGGCCGCATTGGCTGTAGGTCTTGACGAAGCCACTGAGTTTGCATATCTGGAAAGCAGAATTTCGCAGGTTGAATACCTGGGCAATAAACTCATAGAATATGGAATTCCTGTTCAAAAGCCTATCGGAGGACATGCTGTTTTCATCGATTCATTAAATTTCCTTCCCAATGTTTCCCGTGAAGAATATCCGGCGCAGACTTTAGGACTTGAAATTTATAAGGAAGCAGGAATCAGAACGGTGGAAATCGGGACCTTACTGGCCGACAGAGATCCTGAGACAAGGCAAAACCGTTATCCAAAGCTTGAGCTTGTACGTCTGGCAATTCCACGAAGAACGTATACCAACAATCATATGGATTATATTGCAGCCGCTATCCATAATGTATATGAGCGAAGAGAAGAAATTGCAAAAGGGTATAAAATCACCTGGGAACCAGAAATATTGAGACATTTTACTGTTCAGCTTGAAAAAGCATAAAATACAAACCGGAAGCTCCTTCCGGTTTTTTTATTAAGCAGTCTTTTGACATTACCCGTCATAAAAACTACTTGCCTCATCGTCTTATCTTTCTATTAGGTTTTCAAGAATCCAAAATCAATTTGCTTTATTTTTTATAAATAATGAATGTTTTTAATTTACTTTTGTAATGATTTACAAAAATCGAATCAAAAATCACTTAAACACTAACCTGAAAAAAATCTTTATTCTGAAATGAACAAAATTGCTGTCGTGGGTGCCGGAATTTCTGGCTTAAGCATGGCGAATTATTTAGAGAAACACAAAATAGACTACCACCTCTATGAAAGAAGAAAAAAAGAAGATCTGGCAGGCCATGGCTTTCTCATCCCACAGGAAGGCATTGAGTACCTTTCCCATATTATCGACCCTGTCCTTCTTTTCAAACATGGAAATTTTCTCAAAAAGTATATACAGTATTCCCATACGGGAAAAGTAATTGCAGAAAAAAAACTGGACCAGGTTTTTGCGATCTCAAGGCTCTCACTGATTCATCTTTTAACCCAAAACATCCCAGATAATAAAATAACCTATGGAGAAACCGTCAGTCTCTGTGACAAGGAAAAAGGAAGATTAATAAAGTCTGACGGCACGTATCTGGACACCCCTATGGCAGTGATTTCCGACGGTTCCCGAAGCAGAATAAGACGTGAGGTTTTTAAAGAACAAAAAATGAGATTGGTGCGAGAGTGTGAAGTGGTCAATATCATTACCGACCGGGAGATTACATCCAGAATTGACGATGACTTCATAAAATTTCATCATGAAGATGGCGGACTTACTTTTGGTGTTCTTAAACTTTCCGTAGACACCATTCTATGGTATGCACAATTTGACATTGAAAAATACAGAATTAATGAATGTTCAGGGAATCAATTAAAGCAATATATGCTTGAAGTATTTGAGAACTGGGATCCTCTGGTCTCAGCAATACTACAGTCCTCAAGCTATCAGAATATACACTTGTGGTCTGTGTATGAGTTGGAAAAGCTTAACCCTTTTTTCACGGACCGTATGGTTTTCATTGGAGATGCCGCCCACCCTTTAATTCCATTTACAAGTCAGGGAGTAACCTCAGCACTGAAAGATGCTTTTGTGCTCACCAAATATTTGGTTCAGGAATCCTGCCTGACTACCGCTTTCACCAAATATGAAGCAGAAAGAAAAGCGGAAATTGAAACTCATATCAACAATGGAAGGGCACTGCTGAACCAATTTCTATTGCCATTGACCCAGTATTCAAAAAATATTTTACCTATATCTTACAAATAAATGTTTACCAATAACGATATCAACTTTGAAGCCCTAAAAAGAAAAGCCTATAATGGAAGGTGGGCTACACTTGACGATGGGATTATCCCGCTAACAGCTGCAGATCCGGACTTCAGAACGGCTCCGGAAATAGAACAGGGAATTATCGATTACATCAAGGACGGCTATCTGAGCTATGGCCCTTTTTCGGGTCTCCCAGAGTTTAAACAAAGTGTTGCCACCCATTTCAATACAGAAAAAGGAGGAACATTTTCTCCTGAAAATGTACTGGCAGTTAATAGTGCTGCTCAGGGAATGTTTCTTATTGCATCTTATGTCTTGAAATCCGGAGATGAAGCCATTATCCTGGATCCTGTAGATTTTCTCTTTAAAAAATCAGTTGAAGCAGCAGGTGGCACCGTAAAATTGTGCCCCGTGGATACCGTGAGCGGAGCTATCGATTTTGAGAAGCTCGTTGCCCTGATCAAGCCGAAAACAAAACTTATCAGCATCTGCAATCCTCATAACCCATTGGGAAAAGTATATTCGAAGGAAATTCTGAGAAAAATCGCCGAAATTGCAGCAACCCATGACCTGTGGGTCATGAGTGATGAGATCTGGAGCGATATCATCTACGACAATCGTAAATTTCACACCTATTCATTTGTTTCTGAAGCGGCAAAGAAAAAAAGCTTCACGGTTTACGGCTTTTCAAAGTCATTTGGAATCGCAGGATTAAGAATAGGAGCCGTCCTTTGTCATGATCAGGAGATCCTTGCAGATTTTACGGAGAAATCCAATTTCAATTCCACGATAGAAGGGGTTTCTACTCTTTCACAGATTGCAGGAAGCGTAGCACTGGAAAAGGCGAAACCCTGGTTTAATGAATTTCTTAATCAACTACAACAAAACAGGGATCTTGTCTTCAATCTGTTAAGTCGTTCTGAGATTCTCACGCCAAATCTGCCCGAAGCTACTTTTGTTTTATTTCCGAAGATAGAAAACGGAATGTCTGCTGAAAGATTTGTTCAACACGTTTTAGAACAAGGGAAGGTTGCCATTGTACCCGGATCGGAAAGATGGTTCGGGAGAGGAGCAGAAGGACATGTCAGAATTTGTTTTTCTACTTCTCAGGAAATTCTGGAGGAAGGAATCACCAGGATTACTTCAAGCTTTTAAAGTTTATAATTTTCATTAAATTAAACAAATTAACTATTTTTTTTCTAATATTTTAGATAAACGCAATAGAATTAAGACTTCCATAACAAATAATTAATTTTGTCGATGATTTAAAAATAAATATTGATAATTTTGATCATATCACACCAAAATTATCAATATGAAAATAAAATACATCAGTATCATTTTCTTAAGTGCATCCTCGCTATCGTACGCACAGCAGGTTAAAGACACACTTATCAAAGAGTCAAAGATAGACGAGGTTGCCATCACGGGAAGCCGGAACAAAAAAAGAACGGTTACCAACACCCCGGTTCCCATTGACATTATCGACATCAAACAGGTAAGCCAGTCTACGGGTCAGGTGGAAGTAAACCAGCTGCTGCAGTTTTCCGCTCCTTCTTTTAATTCTAATAAACAGTCGGGCTCAGACGGTGCCGATGCCGTAGATCCTGCTACCCTAAGAGGACTCGGACCGGATCAGACCCTTCTTCTCCTTAATGGGAAACGATACCACCAGTCTTCCCTGATTAATCTGTTCGGAACCAAGGGTAGAGGAAATACAGGGTATGATATGAATACCATCCCGATCGGAGCGATCAAGAGAGTGGAAGTTCTTCGTGACGGCGCCTCAGCACAATATGGTTCGGATGCCATAGCCGGAGTGATTAATGTGATCCTTAATGACCGTGACAAAGGTTTTGAAGGAAATGCTTTCTATGGAATGAATCTTTTTAAGAGCCCTGGAAACAATGATGTGGTTTCAGACCATTCTATCGACGGAACCACATTTAATTTTAACGGGAATCTGGGAACTAAAATTGGTTCGAAAGGTGGCTTTGGGAATTTCACTGCAGAATTTATCAATAAAGATTATGCGATAAGGAATGCAAATCCGGATATTTACAACGATCCGGATCCTGCTCCGCGACAACGTTTCGGGGATGCTAAAGCTCAAAATATATACTTTTTTGGCAATATTGAACTTCCCCTATCCGACGGACTCAAATTCTATTCCCGTCAAGGCTTTTCACACAGAAATACGAAAGCTTATGCATGGACACGAACAGCGAATGATGACAAAAATATTCCTGAAATCTATCCTAACGGCTTCAACCCTATAGAAAATACCAGTATTACAGACTTCACTTTCGACAATGGATTAAAATTCAAAGTAGCAAATTGGGATGTTGATTTTTATAACGCATTCGGAAATAACAGATTTACCTATCAGATTGATCAAACTCTAAATGCAACAATGGGACTAAAATCTCCCACCAGCTTTAATGCAGGAGGACATTCGTTATTACAAAATACCACTGGATTTAATGCGGTACGACAATTCCAGGTCCTCAAAGGGCTTAATATTGCCTTCGGATCTGAATACAGATATGAAAAATTTGACATTATAAGAGGAGAGGAATCCTCATACGCAATGTATGATATCAATGGAAATGTAGTCACCGCAAACACTCCACAAAATTTATGGGTAACGATTCCCGGTTCTGATCCTGTTCGATACCGGCCAGGAGGCGCACAGGGGTTTCCCGGCTACTCTGTTGATTTAAACAAAAGCAGAAACAATTTTGCGGCCTATATTGATACGGAACTTGATATTACAGATCAATGGATGATCAGCGCCGCGGGAAGGTTCGAGAATTACAATGACTTTGGAAGCACCCTGAATGGTAAGCTTGCGACCCGCTATGCCTTTACCCCTCAATTTGCTTTCAGGGGATCTGTATCTACAGGTTTCAGAGCGCCTTCTTTAGCCCAGAAATATTACAGCCAGCAGTTTACTAATTTTCAAGAGGGTCAGCTAGTCACCATTCAGCTGGCATCGAATGATAGTGATCTGGCCAATAAACTGGGCATCGAGCAACTTAAGCAGGAAACTTCTGTAAACGGAAGTGCAGGATTCACATTCAACACCGGAAAATTTACCGCTACAGTAGACGGCTATTACATCAGTGTAAAAAACAGAATTGTTCTGACGGGCTACTTTCCAAAAGAAGAACTTCCCACAGAACTTCAGCAACAATATCCTTTTATAGATCAGGTACAATTCTTCTCGAATGCAATAGACACCAGAACTAAAGGGATTGACGTGATATTGAGCTACAGTGAAAATCTGGGTGCCGGTAAACTCACAGCAACATTAGCTGGAAATTATAATGACATGGAGATTACCAATGTAAATACTTCAGACCAATTAAAAGGGAAAGAGGATACTTATCTGAGCGCCAGAGAAAGAGCTTTTATTCTTGCCTCTGCTCCTAAGACCAAAATCAATCTGAACCTTAACTACAAAATCAGCAAATTCAACGCTAATGTGCAATTGGTAAGATTTGATAAAGTAACGCTGATCGGTTATGATGATTCCGAACAGGTATACAACCCTAAAGTAACCACTGATTTATCCTTCGGGTATGAGTTTTCTCAAAACCTGAATCTGACTTTGGGAAGCAAAAATGTCTTTAACAGATATCCTACCTTACAAAGTGCACACGTCACGACTGGAAATACGGAGGCAGGCGGAATCTTTGATCCTGTACAGATGGGATTCGCCGGAAGACAAGTTTTTGCCAGACTTAATTTTAAGTTTTAAGAAGAGATAAGCCGGAAGAGGGAGGATAAAATTTACTGTTGCTGGTTGTGACGAGAACCTTCATCTTCCAGTCTTTGGCTTCCACTAAAAAACCTGCTGAAATTTTCAGCAGGTTTTTTTTATTTTTTGGAAATTTTGTACAACTTTCCACTGTCTGTGACTCCGTATAGATTACCGTCAATTCCGTTCAACACATCCCTGAAACGCTCTTTCTGATCTGCAAGGAGACGCTCTTCTCCCACAACTTTATTATCTTTCATCACGATTCGGTCGATATGTTCGCCGCTTAAGCAGCCAATAAAGAGGTTTGCTTTCCATTCTTCAATATTCCCCGTATAGAAGGTTACTCCGGAAGGCGAGATCACAGGATCCCAGTAATAGACCGGCTGCACCGTTCCTTCTTTTTGGGTAATGCCCTGCCCCACTTTATCTCCGGAATACTCTATACCGTAGGTAACATCTCCCCAGCCATAGTTTTTTCCCGCTTCAATCAGATTAATTTCGTCTCCTCCTCTGGGTCCCATTTCCACATCCCACAGATTTCCATTGGGATCTATAGCCATTCCCTGCGGGTTTCTTACGCCATAGGCATAAATTTCGGGCTTGTAGCCTTGTTTGCCTATAAACGGGTTTCCGGGTGCCGGTTTCCCGTCTTTTGTAATTTTCAGAATTTTGCCTAAGTAATTATCTGTTTTCTGAGCATAGACCCGGGTTACTTTATCTGATCGTTCTCCGGTACTTACAAATAAGTTTCCGTCTTTATCAAATTCCAGCCTGCTTCCATAATGCTTATCGCCATCGTAGGAAGGCTCAGCACGGAAGATGACTTTCACGTCTGTAATACTTTTAAGATCACCGGACAGTTTTCCTTTTGCCACTGAAGTCAGATTCCCTTTTCCGAAAGGTTCTGAAAAGCTGAAATAGATCAAAGAATTGGAACTATAATCAGGATCAAGGGCTACATCAAGCATTCCTCCCTGGCCCTTTGAATCTACTTTTGGGAATCCTTCTATTTTTGAAACCTGCTTTCCGTCTTTTGAGACGACGTTCATATGCCCTCTCTTATCGGTGATAAGAAACCTTCCATCAGGGAGATTAATGATTCCCCATGGTTTTCCGAGATCTTTGTTCAGGATATCTACAGCATAAGCCGTTGTTGTTTTCACAGCCTTGATTCTTGTTTGTCCTTTAAAAGCAGGCTGATAGTCAGAATTAGGCTGGTCTGCCTCCACACTCCCATCACTGCTTACTTTTTGAGCATTCGCGTGATTTTCTTTGCAAGATGATAAAATTAGAAAAACACTTAAAAACGGAACATAAAATTGATTGATTTTCATAGTATTATGATTAGGTGAATACAAATGAATGGAAAAATAATGCCATAAAAATTTGTGTAATAAAAATTTTATTCTACATTTGTAGAACAAATTACAACATTGTAGAATGAAAGAGATTAAATTGACAGATTCTGAAAAGGTTTTAATGGATATTCTTTGGGAGAAGAAAAACATTTTTATGAAAGATATCCTGGAAGAATACCCGGATCCTAAACCTGCTGCTACAACAGTCGCCACATTGCTCAAAAGAATGCAGAATAAGGAGCTTGTTGGATATACACTGTATGGAAATTCCCGAGAATACTACCCTAAAGTAGAAAAAGGAGAATATTTCAAGGAGGAAATGACTTCAATGATTGACCGTTTTTTCAACAGCTCATTAACACAGTTTGCATCATTCTTTACATCCAATGCAAAACTGAGCCAAAAACAATTGAAAGAACTCCGCGATATTATAGATGAACAGATAAAAGAATAAATATGGAGGCTGTTATTCTAAAAATTATTCTTTGCTCCTCGGTCTTTATTGCCGTCTACTATATGTTTCTGGAGAAAGAGAGAATGTACCGGTTCAACAGGCTTTATTTATTGAGCTCACTGGTCCTTTCTAATGTGATTCCGTTTATTACAGTCACACTGCCTGCTTTCGGAGCAGAAAAAAAGCCCGGACTTGTGATTGATGAAATCGTGCAGGTTGTATCTGTCCGTTCCCAGCATGAAAGCAGTTTTAGCTGGGTGCATATTGTCTGGATTATATACATTTCAGTAACAGTACTTCTGCTGATAAAAAGCCTTGCAGCCTTTATAAAAGTTAAAAGGATCAAAGGAGAACAATGGATTTACCAGAATTACCGGATTATCCTGACTGCTGAGAGTTTTTCTCCTTTCAGCTTCTGGAACACAATGTATATGGGCAAAAATTACGTTCAAAACAACGCAATAGATCCAAGAATATTTCTGCACGAAAAAAGCCACCTTGATCAGAAACACAGCGTAGATCTAATACTTGTGGATATGCTGAAGATTTTCACATGGTTTAATCCTGTTATTTTTCTCTATAAAAAAGCGATGATAACCAATCACGAGTTTTTAGCGGATGAAGCCGTTTTACAGAACCACTTCAACATGAAAGATTATCAGAATCTGATTCTCGAAGAAATTATCACAAGCCAGAATCAACACCTTACCCATTCATTTAATTTTAACAATACCAAAAAAAGATTTATTATGATGAAAGCAAAAAAAACAAAGTTCAGTAACGTACGGAAAACAGCAGGTATCACTGCACTCATAGCAGCCACCTTTTTATTTTCCGAAAAGATTTATGCTACTCATCCTTCAGTATCTGAAGAGATAACAAGCACAAGATCAAATCAGCATCTTGACAAAGAGGATGGTAACAACTTATTGAGTAACAAAACGGATCCGGCACTTTCAAAAAGGGATGATAAGAATGCCGTGTTTCAGCAGGAAAAGCCCGAAACGATAAGGGAAGTCAGAGAGAATGTAAAAGCCATACCGGATACAATATCTCCAAAAAAACCAGCTGAAACACTAAGCAACGAGGGTAAAAACACATCAATAACCATGAATTCAGAATCAGACAAAGGTCTTATTCAGCCCCAATATCCTGATGGAATGAAAGTGCTCCGATCCAAAATAGGCAATACCATGGATATAAGTATACTCACTCCTAAAAAAGGCTCCATCACATCAACAGCCTATATCCATATTGATGCAAAGGGAAAAGCAACCGATATTACTACTTCGGGAGATGATGATGCCATGAACAGGGAGCTTCTGCGAACGATTACCGCTATCAGCAATGAAACGACCTGGAAACCCGCCACGCAAAACGGACAAGCCATAGCCTCCGTATTGAAAGTGCCTGCTACTCTTACTTTTGCCAACTAAATACAAGCGCTAAACCTTTAGCGCTTTTTTCATATCCTTTAATCTCCAATAGTCTATAGAAAAAGGAAAAGCAATTACGATAGATCAGTTGAATTTTTATTATCAAAATATTCACCATCAAAACTTTATCCTGTCTCAAAATTTCTTTCGTATTTTTGTTGTATACATTCTTTTTTATGAATTTTAATCTTCAATCAGAATATAAACCTACCGGGGATCAGCCTCAGGCCATCGATAAGCTTACTGAAGGAATAGAGATCGGCGAGAAATACCAGACCCTTCTGGGGGTTACCGGTTCCGGAAAAACCTTTACTGTTGCCAATGTTGTTCAGAATGTCCAGCGGCCAACCTTAGTATTGGCACACAACAAAACCTTGGCAGCACAGCTTTTTATGGAGTTTAAGGAATTCTTTCCGGACAATGCCGTGGAATACTTCGTCAGCTACTATGATTATTACCAGCCGGAAGCTTACATCGCGACCAGCGGAACTTATATAGAAAAGGATCTGAGCATCAATGAAGAGGTAGAAAAACTACGTCTTTCTGCTACAGCAAGTCTTCTTTCAGGAAGAAGAGATGTTCTGATCGTAGCATCTGTTTCCTGTATTTATGGTATCGGAAACCCAACTGAGTTTCATAAATCATTAATTTCCATAGGGATTGGTGAAAAGGTAACGCGAACAGCACTACTCCATTCCTTAGTGAACGCCTTATATGCACGAACATTAAATGAGTTTCAGCGTGGTACATTCCGTGTAAAAGGAGATGTAATCGATGTCTTCCCGGCTTATGCAGATAACGCGATCAGAATTCAGTTTTTTGGAGATGAAATTGAAAAAATCCAAAGCTTTGATCCTGTTACAGGAAATGTTGACTCTAATTTTGAACAGATCCAGATCTACCCTGCCAACCTTTTTGTAACCTCAAAAGAAACCTTAAACGGGGCTATCAGAGAGATTCAGGATGATATGGTAAAGCAGGTAGATTTTTTCAATTCTATTGAAAAACCACTTGAAGCCAAGAGACTTCAGGAAAGGACAGAACTCGATCTCGAAATGATTAAAGAACTGGGATACTGCTCGGGAATTGAGAACTACTCCAGATACCTGGATGGAAGACTTCCAGGTACAAGACCCTTCTGTCTGATCGATTATTTCCCGAGAGATTTCTTAATGGTAATCGACGAAAGCCACGTGACAGTACCCCAGGTACACGCCATGTATGGCGGTGACCGGAGCAGAAAAGAGGCATTGGTAGAATATGGTTTCAGACTTCCTGCAGCCATGGACAACAGACCTTTGAAGTTTGAGGAATTTGAAGGGATGCAAAACCAGGTTATTTACGTTTCTGCAACACCTGCGGATTATGAGCTTGAAAAAACCGGAGGTGCCTATATTGAACAGATTATCCGCCCTACAGGTCTTCTTGATCCTATCATTGAGATAAGACCAACCTTAAATCAAATCGATGACCTGATGGAAGAGATCCAGAAAAGAGCCGATGCTGATGAGAGGGTTCTGGTAACGACACTGACCAAGAAAATGGCAGAAGAACTGACGAAATACTTCACAAAATTCGGGATCCGGACCAGATACATCCATTCTGATGTGGAAACCCTGGAGCGTATCCAGATTATGCAGGATCTGCGTTTGGGAATTTTTGATGTTCTGATTGGTGTTAACCTTTTAAGAGAGGGACTTGACTTACCGGAAGTTTCACTTGTTGCTATTCTGGATGCTGACAAAGAAGGAATGCTTCGGAGCAGAAGATCGATGATCCAGACAGTAGGGCGTGCCGCAAGGAACATCAATGGAAAGGCCATCATGTACGCTGACAAAATCACCAAATCCATGCAAGCCACACTGGATGAGACAGAATACCGCCGGGCCAAACAAATGCAGTACAATGAAGAGCACGGATTGCAGCCAAAAGCTTTAAATAAGAAGATATCTGAAAGCCTGGTAGGTAGAAGCAAGGATTTCCCTGATGAGAAATACACCCAGAAGGAAATTCTTCAAAAAGTAGCTGAAACTAAAGCCAGCTATGCCAGTGAAGATATAGAAAAGATGATCAACCAGATGCAGAAAGAGATGGAATCAGCTGCTAAAAACCTTGATTTCATAAAAGCAGCTAAACTCAGAGATGAAATCGCAGCCCTAAAGGCCTGATTATAAAGCAAACTATTTCGGCGGCATCTTCGATGCCGCCGAAATTAGTATATGATGTTTCAAAGATCTTACAAACCATTCCTCACAGATGCCCGGATAGGAATCAGCAAGTCCGTGAGACCATTCAATTTGATTTCATAAACCGTTGAAAGCTGCATTCCCAGTTTTCCTTTGGGCATTCCACCATTGCGGAGAAACCATTCCAGGTAACTTACCGGCAGGTCTGCCAGAATGGTACCTTCATACTTTCCAAAAGGCATTCTTACAGCACAAATCTCTCTCAATATTTCAGGATTCAGTCCTTCCACGTTTTTTATAATTAAATTAGTTTGTTCTCAAGATCAGGCTCATTGGGCAGTTCTAAATCGGGCGGTGTATTCTCATCTGAAAATTCATTTCTGTAGATCTGGATCAGCAGAAGAGTGAATGAAATCAGAATAGGTCCAAAAATAAGCCCCATAAAACCAAAGAGATTCATCCCCATGATGATTCCGAAGACGGTATTCAGCGGATGGATATTTTCCAGTTTTTTCAACAGAGTGAAGCGGAGCAGGTTGTCGGTAAGACCTACCACTACTACACAATAAATAGCCAGACCAAGTCCCTGTGCTGTATTTCCTTCGGCAATCATAAAGATACACACCGGGACATAGATAATCGCAGTTCCTACGACAGGAATTACTGATGCTGCCGCTGTCAGGGCAAAAAGCAACACTGCTCCCGGGGCACCGAAAATAAGATATCCGATAAATGAAACAATTCCCTGTCCTACAGCAACTACGGGAATTCCGATCGCATTGGCCATAATCAGTTTCCGCATTTTATCCCCGATCAACGAAATGTTGGATCTTTTCAAAGGTGCCGAAGAAGTAAGGATTCTTTCAAATAACCTCGGTTTTTCCAGCATAAAATACAGAATAAAATACATCGACATGATTACTGTCAGCGTGTTGAAAGTTCCGCTGAGTGCAGACGTTGAAAATCTTCCTACAGCATCTTTCAGCTTTGTCATATTTTCCCTGCTCAGGATGTCAAACCCTACTTTTTCATAGATATAGGAGTGTATTTTGTCCAGGAAAACATTGAACTTTGCCATATATGCCTGAGCATTTCCAAGCTTATCAATAATCAGATCTGCAATAAAATAAATAGGCAGAATCAGCACGATAAGACTTGCGAACATCAGGGCAAATGCTGCAAGCGAAGGTTTCCATTTTCTTTCGTCCTGCAGATAAAAATTATACTTCCTGCACACGACATATATGGTAATGGCACCTAATACCGATGGAATAAACAATGCCAGATTAAAACAGACCAAACCTGTCAATACCAGAATAATGGCAAGCAAAGAAATCTGCTTGATGGCAACACTGCTTATCTGTTCTTTATTCATCATTTCGTGTAGTTTTTTTATTGTTTGTTATACGTGATCTGTCTTGGCTTTCCTACGAATGCACAATATGTAGAATACATTACTGCCATAATAAACGGAGCCGTTAAGATAATTCCTATCCCACAGAGAATGATTCCCGCTACAGAAATAAGTATTCCCAAAATGCCTGTCAGCAGGAATGTTCCGTAATTTTCTTTCGCAATATTAAACGATTTTGTTAGCGCATCAGTTGCGGAAGCGTTTTCAAATAACAGAATAGGATATCCTATTAAAAGCAGAGGATACACAAATATAAGAGGGAAAAAACATAATGCTGCTGCTATTGCCGAAATGATTCCGGATAGAAAGCTATAAATCAGAATATTGACAAAATTCTGACGGTATCCGATGAATAGATCAGAAAACTCAATCGGGTTTTTTGTATTGTATTTATTGATCATGTAAATCAGTCCTACATACAGCGGAGCCAATAACAGACCAAAAAGACTTGATAGGGTCATATACAGGGGAAGTCCCGGAGTATTCCAGTAATTGAAGCTTGAGTAGTCGCCGGAAAAGTTTACATCCTGCATCATCGATGCAGAATTAAAACCGGTCATCCATTGAATCACAGACCCTCCCACAAGATAGATGATCATAGCAACCACTGCATAACCGAAAACACCTTTATACATTTCAAAAGCGTGCGAGATAATCGATCCCGTATCTCTGTTCGGGACTGATCCCTGCTGATCAAATTCGTTAAATTCAGACATAGTTTAAATATTTAATGATTTTACCAAATTTAACTTTTTTTAGCAATAAAACACATGAAACATAGCTGAAATTTAACCTTTCTCTGAAAATACAGTTTTGTAAAGTGAATAAATCATAGCGTTCCAGAAGGGAAATGTAAAAAGACCCCCGATCAAAAACAGGGTAAATCCGATATACTTAAATAAAACAGCTACCACCACACAAACCATAATTTCCACAAAGTACATTCTTAGTGCTTTGAGGTTTAAGGAAATGGCCTCAAAAATTCTTTTGTTGGTAAAAAACATCAGCGGAGCAACAAAAACGGTCATTGCGACCCATATGACTGCCAGAAACAAAGTAGGAACAGTGAGCCTGTAGATCAGGAACCAGAAAATATAATAACTCAGGTACTTAAAAAAATTAAGCCCATTATATCCCGCAAACAAGTCTCCCAGTTCTATTTTTTCATTCAGATCAAGCTTTCGGTAGATCTGAAACATTCCAAGATTCAGCGGATAGAGAAATGCGGTAGTTCCCCAGATTGCATAGGTAAACATCTGATAGTTTTCAGTGGCACTCAGTGCGGCAATCTTTTCCATATATGCTTTGGTTCCCTGTCTCAGGGCTTCGGTAAGCACCTGATTCTGGTCCCAGATCCCATATTTGGATCCAAAGAAAAACACTGAGGTAAGGAAGATTCCAAAAAAGATCATTGAAAACATCAACTGAAACACCAACGTTTTATTCCAATAAAAAAAAGCCTGCTTCAATATAAAATCGATCTTCGGTTTCTGAGGATATTTGCTCTGCATCATAAAAATTTTATGCAAAAGTAAACATCAATAATTATTTTTGCGGAATGTTTTCAGCGAATCATCAAAAATTTATAGAAATGGACGAGCTTTCCCTACAGAAGGTTCCCTATTTCTTTGTCATCGACTTCCTTGCACAGAACGTTGAAATTTACAAAGAGAATGACATTGAGAAATCAGGTTTACTCATTGATTTTCAACATTTTTCAAACGCAAAACACAAACAGCCATTGAATAAAAAAATACAATGGAAATCGTTTCCGGAAACACTGGAAAGCTTTAAAATAGGTTTTGAAAAAGTTCAGAAAAATATTCGGCTGGGAAATTCTTATCTGGTTAATTATACCCGCAAAACTGAAATAGAGACGAATTTAAGCCTGGAAGAAATTTTCTATCATTCAAATGCGAAATACAAGGTCTTTTATAAAGATTTTTTTGTATTTTTTTCTCCTGAAACTTTTGTAAAGATTGTGGATGGTAAAATTTTAACCTATCCGATGAAAGGAACCATTGATGCCTCCCTGGAAAATGCAGCTGAAATGTTAAAAAATGACCGGAAGGAGAAAGCTGAACATTACACCGTGGTAGACCTTCTCCGGAACGACCTGAGTATGGTGGCAGATAAAGTAAAAGTTGACAAATTTCAACATATTGATTTCATCAAAACCCAACAAAAGGATTTGTATACCATGAGCTCTGAGATCTCGGGAGTATTAAAACCGGAATATGATGGAAAAGTAGGCAGCATTATGCAAAAGCTTCTTCCTGCAGGTTCTATATTAGGAGCACCCAAGCCTAAAACACTGGAAATCATTCTGGATGCAGAAGGATATGAAAGAGGGTATTATACGGGAGTTTGTGGCTGGTTCGACGGCCGGAATGTCGACAGCTGTGTAATGATACGTTTTATTGAAAAAAAAGGGGATCAACTTTTTTTCAAGAGCGGAGGCGGTATAACGCACATGAGTAAATTAGAAGACGAATATCAGGAAATGAAAAACAAAATCTATGTCCCAATTCATTGAAAGCATTAAAGTAGAAGACCAGGAAATTTTCCTGCTGGAACTCCATCAGAAACGTGTCAATCAGACTTTTTCCCACTTTGGGAAAGAAGGCTCCATTGATCTTGCCAAGATCTATAAAAATCTGCAGCACGACGAAGACGGGCTTTTTAAACTGAGGGTTTCCTATGACCTAGACAAAAAGATACGGACGCAGATGATCCCCTATGCCATTCCTGAAATACACGGGTTTCAGCTGGTAGAGAATAACAGTTTCGATTATTCTTTCAAGTTTGAGGACCGAAAAGAACTGGACAAAATGAAAATGAAGGCCAAAGCCGAAGAAATCATTATTGTCAAAAACAACCATATCACTGACACCTCATTCTCCAATCTATTGTTTCTCAAAGGTAAAGATTGGTTTACCCCCAATAGTTATCTTTTAAACGGTGTACAGAGGCAACATCTTCTCAAGCACAAAAAGATAAAAGAAACCGAGATTACCTTACAAAATATAAAACAGTTCACTCATTTTCAAATCATTAATGCTTTAAATGATTTTGATGATATGTTTATTTACCCCATCGACAGAATTATGAATCTGCCGGGGAATGAAGAATATCTTGATTTTTAATTTTACTTCATAAATTCAAAATAAGCCTTTAGTACATCGCCACTATTTTTCCCGTAAGTGTTTACTTCCAGGATCTTAGGCTGTGCATCTGGTTTGAAGAAATTCTCCAGCACCCGGTCCAATGTCAGTTCATCTTCAACCCTGATATAAGAGAATCCGAAATGCTTGGCCAGATACTCTGCATTTTTACGGTGTTTGGTAGCAATAAACTCATCCAGTGTATTAGGATTGGCATTTCCAGGTCCCGGAATAATTTTAAAGATGTTTCCTTCCCCGTTATTGAAGATCATAATTCTTACAAATGGCGGAATATATTGGTTCCAGAGGCCATTAATATCATAAAAGAAACTTAAGTCTCCTGTAATCAGCAAAGTAGGCTTTTCATTTTTGATCGCAAATCCCATGGCGGTAGATGTAGAACCATCAATCCCACTGGTTCCCCGGTTACAGTACATTTTGCTTTTTCCAAAATCAAACAGCTGAGCATATCTGATCGCTGATGAATTACTGAAATGAATATTATAAGTATCAGGAATTGTCTGTGCAGCCTTATTGAAAAAATAAAAATCCGAGAAGTCCAGTGTATTAAGAAACTGCTCGTGCTTAGCATCTTTCTTATCTCTCAGAACATCCCAAAGATTGAAATAAGGACGCGGTTCCAGATTAATAAATTTCAATAGTTTGGAAAAGAAAAGCTCCGGTCTTACCTCAATCTTTTCTGTTAATGAAAAATACGTATCCGGCTGCCAGACCTCATCAAGATGCCAGTGCTGCTTGGGACGGGCATTTCTCAGGAACTGCTTTACCTTCTTGGAAACCACATTCTGCCCTACAGTAATCAGCAGATCCGGTGCGTACGTTTTATAGTCCTCTTCTGTAAAATTAAAGATATACCTATCAATATGTCTGAAGAACTTCTCATGGTGAAGATTAGAATTCGCCTCACTCAAAACAACAACAGAATGGTTTTTGACCAGCTGCGTCAGCTGATTTTCAAGCTCCGGGCTGTAATCTTTTGTTCCCACCAGAAGCATAATTCTTTGCGAGGTGTGCCACTCGGCAATCAGATGGGAAGGAATCTCATACTCCTTATGCTTGATTGTCTTTTCTACAGTAGGAAAAGTGGGAAGCTCAGACACCAGCTCATATAAAGGTTCTTCCAAAGGAATATTGATATGTACGGGACCCTGCTTTTCAAAGCAAAGTTCAATAGCTTTTTTAATAATGTCGAAATTAATATCTTCTGCATTCTCTTTGCTGTCTTCCAAAAGCTGGAAATCACCATAAGAATGCTGATGAAAAACATCTTTCTGTCTGATCGTCTGCCCGTCAAAAATATCAACAAAATCCGTTGGCCGGTCAGCAGTGAGAATCAAAAGTGGAACATTCTGATAAAAAGCTTCAGTAACTGCCGGATAATAATTCACCACTGCAGACCCGCTGGTACAGGTTATGGCAACCGGCTTTTTTTCACTTTTAGCCATTCCCATGGCTACAAAGGCAGCACTTCTCTCATCTACGATGCTGTAACAGTTGAAACTGTCTATTTCTGAAAAATGAATCGCTAAAGGAGCATTTCTTGATCCCGGAGAGATCACAACGTCAGCAATTCCATACTGCTGAAGGAGATGTGCGAGTATTTGGATACTTCTCTTAGAAGAATATTTTTTCATACAGCAAATTTAACTTATAAATAATGATTTTAAAATTATTTAAATTAAAAAAAATGTAATTTTGCTATTCGTAAATTTCTAAAAATGGATAAAATACCTAGTGTAGACCTGCGTGATTTCCTTTCGGGCAACCCGGAACGCAAACAGAAATTTGTAAATGAAATCGGAAAAGCTTATGAAGAAATTGGTTTTGTTGCCTTAAAAGGTCACTTTCTTGATGACAAATTAGTAGAAGACCTTTATGGAGAGGTAAAAAACTTTTTTGACCAGCCAGTGGAAACCAAACAGAAATATGAGATTCCAGGAATTGGTGGCCAGAGAGGCTATGTAGGATTCGGTAAAGAAACTGCAAAAGGTTTCAAAAAAGGAGACTTAAAAGAATTTTGGCATTTCGGACAATACGTATCTGATGATTCAAAATACAAAACAGAGTATCCCGACAACGTCATCGTTGATGAACTTCCGAAATTCAACGAAGTAGGTAAAGAGGCCTTCCAGATGCTTGAAAAAACAGGACAGTATGTTTTAAGAGCTTTAGCCCTGCACCTTGGTCTTGATGAATTTTACTTTGATGACAAAATCGCAGAAGGAAATTCTATTTTAAGACCTATTCATTATCCACCAATCAAAGAAGAACCGGATGACGCCGTAAGAGCAGCTGCTCACGGAGACATCAACCTGATTACCCTTTTAATGGGCGCACAAGGCAAAGGTCTTCAGGTACAAAATCATAACGGAGAATGGATCGATGCTATCGCGGAACCGGATGAATTGATGATTAATGTGGGCGATATGCTATCCAGGCATACCAACAATAAACTGAAATCTACCATCCACAGAGTGGTAAATCCGCCAAGAGAGCTCTGGAGCACTTCAAGATACTCAATTCCTTTCTTTATGCACCCTATCAGTGCGATGTCTTTAAATGCTCTTGAAAACTGTGTTGATGAAAACAACCCAAAATTGTATGAAGACACTACTGCTGGAGAATTTTTACATGAGAGGCTCATTGAACTGGGCTTGATCAAAAAATAATTATACCTTAAAATAGTCAGTAATTGAATTACTGACTATTTTTTTTATCCGGTTATACAGTAAAATTCAGGACACGGGGTAGATTGAGTGACAGTTCCCCACGGGCAGATACAGGTATACGTATCCCCACCACCCGGATTACCACCTCCACCGGGATTATCTATGTAAGGTATACATTTACCTCCTGAACATATATAACCTGCTGAACAGCCACCTTCACCGGGACCGCCTTCAAAACAATAAGCCGGGGACCCGCTATCACCCGCAACGGTATTTCTCTTTTCCTCCCGGGAAAGTCTCTTTAAATTTTTCATAGTTTTCGATTTTTAGTTTTTCCTACTCTACAAGCTTTTCGGATAACGCTTGTTTAAATTTAACACTTATCTGATTAATTATCAAATAAATAAATACCAATATCGTTTTAATGATATAGACTCATCATTCTTTTTAGCGTGTTGTATACTTTTTTAGGTACCTCACTTAGGTTTTGTTAATAATATTTTGATTAATTTTACTTTACTATCAAATTTTTAATTAAATCATATGAAAAATTTAAAAAAACTAAGAAAAGACCAATTAAAGAGTATTTCAGGTGCGGGCATTAGTCTTCCTGAGCCGGAATTTTGTATGTATTACTGCAATGGCACTGTAATCTGTGCTACGTGCAGTGATGATTTTAAATGTCCGGACACTAGCAGTGATATGTAAAATTGATCATCAAAATGTAATAATGCCGTTTCTGTCTGAAGCGGCTTTTTTTATTTCTTAGCATTCCGAAGCCTTACGCCAAATAAACCCCTAAAAAACAATAACTTAAAAATATTTCATTATATTTATAAACTCTCAAATTAAAATAATATGAAAAATCTAAAAAAACTTAGCAAAAGTAAATTGAAGAGTATTTCCGGAGGAATAAGCTATCCTTATCCTGGAGAATGCTTTTATGTATGCAGTGACGGAATACAGTACAGAGAATTGTGCCGGGTAGAATTTATATGTCTGGACGGTGAACAACCTGTTATTTATTAAAACAGCAGTTATCTTGTCATAAAAGCCACCTTTTGGGTGGCTTTTATGCGGTTTGCAGTATCCCTTTATCTTAATCAAACAATCTCAGCTGCTGATCTCTGGTTCCTGTAAAGTTAGCAGTGGATAGTTTTGGAAATTCTTTACCCTCAAAGAATTTCTTTTTTCCAATTTTAAATGTGGTATGGATCATTTCGGCAATATTACCCTCGCCCTTCTGTCGTTCAAAATATCTTTTGTCTCCCAGCTTGCCGCCGCGCATCGACCGGATAAGGTTAAGGACCTTCTGAGCCCTGTCCGGAAAGTGAGCTTCGATCCAGTTGACAAAAACCGGCTCCACCGTATCATTTAAACGCACCAAAGTATACCCGAAGCCCAATGCTCCGGCATCTGCAATAGACTTTAGTATATTCAACGGCTCATCACTATTCAGTCCCGGAATAACCGGAGCGACCATAACGTGAACAGGAATTTTATTTTCAGAGAGAATTTCTATCGCCTTTAATTTATTCGGAGCTGAACTTGTCCGCGGTTCCATTTTCCTTCTTAATTCTTCATTGATGGTAGGAATACTCAGAGAAACAGACACCAGATTTTGCTCTGCCATTGGTTTCAAAAGGTCGAGGTCGCGCAGCACCAACGCATTTTTTGTCAATATATTAACGGGGTGTCTATAATCCAGACATACCTGGAGCATTTTCCGGGTAATCTCAAACTGGCGCTCAGCAGGCTGATAGCAATCGGTATTTCCGGATAGCAAAATAGGAGCTGCTTGGTAACCTCTTTTTTGAAAGAATTTTTCCAGCAGCTCCGGAGCATTCTTTTTGACCATAATTTTTCTTTCGAAATCTATACCAGCACTGTACCCCCAGTATTCATGGGTAGGTCTTGCAAAGCAGTAGGCACAACCATGCTCACATCCCTGGTAAGGATTCATGGAGTAGGCCATCGGAAGATCTTCGCTTTTAACCTGATTGACAATTGTTTTCGGGAAAACCTCAGTAAAGGAAGTTTTTACTGAGTCAAAATCTTCATCTTCAGGCTCATAGGTATACCTGTCGAAACGGTTGATAACATTTCGCTGAGCACCCTGACCTTTTATGAAGTTTTCGTTTTGCATTCTACAGTGTAAAATTAGAATGGAATTTTTATAAAATAATGAACTTTAACATTAAAGTTTTCCACAAAAAAACCCAACACTTTCAAAAGTATTGGATTAAACATAATTAAATATATTATTGTACTACTTCAGCGCATAAAACTCCACTCCGTGTGTTTCGTCGTCGTGGTTCTTTTCATCAAAGTGTCTGTGATAATCCGAATAGGTATCACTATATTTTTTATCTTTTTTAGTCAATATCTTCTTTATGCTGATTAAACTCAATACTGCCAAAAGACCTACTCCTCCTGCCAGTAAAACTCCAACTTCTTTTTTCATATTTTCTCTGATTTATTAAAGTATCCATTGCAAAAAGTATACCCATTTCAGCTTTTACAATTATAAATTTTGTTAACATTAAAGTTTATTTTTACGGAAACTATAATCCTTTATTTTTCTTATATTTAGTGATGTAATGGTTTAATTATTGTAGTAACCAACAAAAATAGTATTATGGAAAATCCTGAAAACATCGACAGAATGACGACCTTAAGCCAGGTTATGAAAACGCTTTCTGAAAGAGGAATTCACAGAGAATTCAGAATGAATGACCAATGCGAAATGAAATTTGAGAATTCTGAAAAAATTTACCAGCCGTCTGAGTTGATTATCTTAAAAACATACCGCTTTGAAGGGGACAGCAATCCTGATGACAATGCCGTATTGTATGTATTAAAGGACACTACCGGAAATCTCGGTATGATTATCGATTCTTATGGAGCAGACAGCAATTATCCGGGCGAAAAATTCGACGAGTTCTTACGGGATATTCCTATTCAGGAAAGTGATGAATTCAATTTTTAAATGAATCAATTCTATCATATTTTTTAAACCATTAAGATCGTTTTGAAAATGTAACTTAATACATTGAACTGATACAATCTTAATGGTTTAAAATTATTCCGTTTCGGCTTTATCTTTCTTCTTAAAAAGATCATTCAAAAAACCCTTTTTTTCTTTCTTCTCTTCTTGAGGCTTTGAAGGTTCCTTTTTGGTTTTGATTTCCTGCTTTATTTCTTTTACAGACTGTTTCATATCTTTTACAGACGATACAGCCTCCTTTACCTTTTTCTCTGTCTTTTCGACACTTTTACCAATCAATGTCTTTTTCAGTCCTTGCTCAATTCCTTTCCAGAAAAGATTAAAAAATGATTTTGTAGGATCGCGTTCTACATTTTCCACAGCGACAGCCTCAGGAAATCTGCCGGAGTCTGATTTGATGAAAATATTAACAACAGCCGTCAGAAGGCCCTTCTTTTCCTGATTATTTTTATTGAGTACCGCGATTTTAAGATCCTTATGCTTAAGATTGAAGGTACCATGTAATCCGGCTGGATTTCCTTTGAAATTAAAAAGCATTTCCTGAATCGTCCCGGCAGTCGCCGTTACATGCAGATAAGGTCTGATGAACGGATTGATTCCACTTACAGGAAGATTAGAGGTTCTCCCCGAAATGGCAAAAGCATCACTGGGATCAGCAACATCAAAATTCCAGTTGACGGAAAGCGGAGCCAGGTTCATGAAAGAACAGTTGATCTTTATATCCACTTTTGTAGGTTTACCTTTTGTTTTCGCAGAATTCAGGTTTTTCACATTCATATTGAAATTGCTGAATGTCAGTTTTCCAGGTCCCAGACTTTCCGGGGTATCTTCTTCATAGACCAGCTTTGAATTCTTCAAATCAAGATGATTAACGGTCATCGGAATTTTAATAGAACGCAGCATTTTGGAATACAAAGCTTTCACTTTAGGATCGTCTTTCGGAATTTTACTTCTGAATATATTAGCATCAGCAGACTCAATGGTTACCCGCGAAGCATTAAAGAATTTCTGTTGGGAAAACAGGTCCCAACTTCCTTCAGCATTGATCTGTCCTGCTTTCAGATCATACAGATCTCGCTCAACGGGAATCATCTTAATAAACTGAGCTCTTGAAACAAGAGGTTTCATGGCAAAATTATTCACCTGTACCTTATTTTTATTGAGTTTCAAAAGACCCAGACTGATATTGTAGAACTGAGTTTTATATGCAAAATTTCTTGTTGTCAGGAAATAGTCCTTCACTTTAAAAGAAAGTCCCTGACCCTTAGGTTGAGGCGTCAGCATAATTTCATTAACTGTTGCATTCAGATCATGAAAAGCCAAAGGCTCGCCACCTTTATCATAAATAATATTCGAGTTTTTAACCGAAGTTTTTTGCACGGTTACAGACTGTATTATGCCAGGTCTTTGCACAGTTTTCTGCTTTTTTACACCGGCCTTAACAGTTCCATTTATATTTTCTACAAGAAGATCTTTAAGATCAAGATTCAGCTTCTTATTAATAAATTCAAGTTTATTGATGTTAAAAGCAATATGACTAGACTTCAGGTCCATTGTCGTCTTCCCATCTGCATGAGCACCGGGCGTGATCACAATATCTCTCAGCTCTCCACTCTTCGGATTTATACCGACCGTTCTGACAGAAATATTCTGCTGATTGGAATATACAATATCTCTTCCTGAAAATGTAAAATCCCTGTACCCCACAGGAATTACCTGATCGGAGGTTTCTTTATTAAATTTTAGCTGATTGATATTCAGATTAAGGTTTCCGGCAGATAATAATGCACTACCGTCCGGCTTATTAATCAGAGCTACAGCATTGCTAAGCTTTATATTTTCCAGATTGACTTCAAAATCTGATTTTTTATTACTGTTTTTAACGGGTATTCCCGTATTATGAACGATAAGCCTGGGGTTTTGAAAATCGGCATTCGTCAGGGAAATTTTGTTTTTATTCAGCATCACGTCTTTGAATTCCATTTTTGGAATGGCAAACTCAAATAACCTTGCTTTTTTGGGATAAAACTTTTTAAACTGATTGAGTGATAAAAGAGGAATCAGTTTGAAATTTTCCACGGTCATCTGACCATCAGCAGTATGTATATTGCTGATGGTAACAGCATATACTTCATCCGGGCGAAAAAAGAAGCTTTTACCTTTGATGCTGTATCGGTCAAAAACAACCGGTAGTTTATGCTCTACCGATTCTTCTGTCATCTGAAGGTTTTCAACAAAAAGATCCAATTGATGTACAGAAAGGAACTTCTGTTTGGTATGTTTAAAAACAGCAATCGTACCTTCATTGATCCTGATATTTTCAAATAAAACCGGATTTCTCTTTTTTCCTGTTTTACGATCTATTGGCTTTGCAAGAATTACATTAAGATTCGGTTTTGCCAACAGCAGGTCTGATGAGCTAATCGTTTTATTAAAAATAGCGTCATAAATACCAAAACGACTGATCTTTAAAGTATCAATAGTCCCCTGCAATCCTATCACATTCGTATTTTGCGGATCTTTACTGTTGACAGTAATACCGGTTGCTAAAATATTTCCGGTTCCCAGATCAACATCCAGCGTTTTGTAAGAAACTTTATAATCGGTATTTTTTTTAATATAATCCGGAAGTTGGGTTTTAAGCCAAATATTTAATCCGAAATTGGCCGCAAGTATAACTGCTGCCAGAATTCCAAAGCTTATCAGTACTCTTTTAGCCCATTTTTTCATATTTGTGATTTGGTTTATTGTTTTTACAGGTGCCTTATTTTTTGATAACCATTTCAATCACATACCCTTCATGGCCTCTTACATTAATAAAATTCCCCCCGTCAAATCCTAGATACTGACCTTTAATTCCTGTAAGCTTTCCTGTAAACTCGGGTTTTTTATCCAGAGTAAATGAACTCACTTTCTCAGGCTTCTCAAAAGGATAGTCAAACATCCAAAGGTTCTCCCCTTCACTGTAGAATTTCTGGAAATCCTGAGGGAAGTATTCTTTTATTTTCTGTTGGAAGTCCGCAAGATCCACTTCTCCTTCATAATCATCCTGTAACATTTTCCTCCAGTTGGTTTTATCGGCTAAATGTTCTTTCAAGGCCACTTCTATCATTCCTGCCTCGTAGCGGTTTTCTGTTCTTGCAATGGGAAGAGCAAAAGTGGCCCCCTGATCGATCCATCTTGTAGGAATCTGGGTATTTCTTGTCACTCCCACCTTTACGTCTCCGGTATAGGCCAGATAAACAGTATGTGGCTGCAGTTGAATTTCTCTTTCTACATCCAGGTCACGTTCTGCAACACCTAAATGTGCGGTAGATAATTCCGGGCGGATAATGGTATCGCTGGCATATGGGCTTTCAAAAAAGCAGTTTTTACAGAACCCCATTCTGTAGATCGTTTTATCCTCACCACAATTCACACATTGGAAACCAATATGTTTGATGCTGAGTTCCTTTCCAAACAGCTCGTTCATATGGATGAGATCCCCTGAAAGATTCAGATAATACTGGATAGGTTTTGCATCGTAGCTTGTCATTTTTAAAATTTGCCCTTGAAACTGCATATTATATTTGTTATATTACTTTTTTAAGTAAATTTAATGATTATATTTTCAATAAGTAAAATTTATATTTTTGCGCTAATAAAAACCCACAAATGATTTATCTTGTAACAGGTGGTAGCGGATTCATCGGCTCTCATGTAATAGAACGATTATTAAGAAATGGACATTCTGTCATAAACGTTGACAATTTTGATGATTTCTATAGCTATCAGATAAAAATAAAAAATACTTTAGAGTCTATTGATACAATTTCGGATTTTGAGTTTTCAGACAAAGAGACTGATATCAGACAATTGATCTCCATCACGCATTCAGACCGGTATTCACTTTACTGGCAGGATATCAGGGATAAAAGCGGGCTTGAAAACATTTTCAGAAACCATCCTATTGATATGGTCATTCATTTGGCTGCACTGGCCGGCGTACGTCCGTCTATAGAGAGGCCGCTGGAATATGAAGAAGTGAATGTCCGTGGAACCATGAATCTCTGGGAGCTGTGTAAAGACTTTAATGTTAAGAAATTTATTTGCGCTTCTTCCTCAAGCGTATACGGAAACAATGAAAAGGTTCCTTTTTCTGAGACCGATAATGTGGACAATCCTATTTCTCCCTATGCTGCAACCAAAAAATGTGGTGAGGTCCTTGGACATGTGTATCACAGCCTTTACCAGATTGACATGATTCAGCTAAGGTTTTTTACTGTATATGGTCCCAGACAGAGGCCGGATCTTGCCATCCATAAATTTGCAAACCTTATTTCTGAAGGCCTGGAAATCCCGTTCTACGGCGATGGAAATACAGCCCGTGATTATACTTATGTAGATGATATTATTGATGGAATCATCAAGTCTGTGCTGTACCTGGAAAGCCACACCGGTATCTATGAAATTCTTAATCTGGGGGAAAATCAGGTGATCACCCTTTCAGAGATGGTAAAAACGATTGAGGATGCACTGGGTATGACAGCCCGAAAAAAAATTCTGCCAATGCAGCCAGGAGATGTCACAAAAACGAACGCAGATATTACCAAAGCAAAGGCTTTAATAGGATACCAACCAGACACAGACTTCCAAAATGGCATAAAAAAATTTGTGGAATGGTTTTTGAGAAAACGACATTAAGTGAATGGCTGACATGCTTTGCATAAGGTTTATGGCAGACATTGACAAGAAAAAATTATAAAAAGAATTGAAAATCAAGTATAAAAAAGTTTATTATACAACCTATTTTTATACTTTTGCAAAAAATTAGAAAATTATGTACTGGACATTAGAATTAGCATCCTATTTAAGTGACGCACCTTGGCCAATGACAAAAGCAGAGCTTATTGACTACGCAATCAGAACTGGTGCACCTATGGAAGTAGTGGAAAACCTTCAGGCTATTGAAGACGAAGGAGAGATTTACGAATCTATTGAAGAGGTATGGAGCGACTATCCTACTGATGAAGACTTCCTTTGGAACGAGGATGAATATTAATAAAGCGATAAGCTTTAGGCTGCCAGCTTAGAGCTTTTTTGCCCTTTTTATATATTAACTTACACGATAAGCGTGTCATTTACAACGCTTAAAGCATCTTGCATTAAGCATAAAGCAAAAAATTTATGAGTTTTTTAAACAAAGTTCTTAAAGGGTTTTTGGGAGACAAAAAAGCGCAGGACCTAAAAGAAGTAAAAAAAGTTGTAACAAAAATCAAAGCTGTAGAACCCAATATCCAACAATTGACGGATGATGGTTTGAGACAGAAAACTGCTGAGTTTAAAGAGAATATTAAATCTGCAACCAGCAAGATCTCAGCTCAGATAGAACAGACCCAAGAGCAAATAAAAAATTCAACCAACGTTGACGAAAAAGAAGCTCTTTTTTCAAAGATTGAGACTCTTAAGAAAGAATCATACGAAATTGAAGAGAAAGTTCTGATTCAGATCCTTCCAGAAGCTTTTGCCTTGGTAAAAGAGACCGCAAGAAGATGGGCCCAGAATGGGGAAATCCGTATTACGGCAACTGACTGGGACAGGGAATTAGCTGCTGCCGGAAAAGATTTCGTTGAAATCCAGGGAGACACAGCCGTTTGGAAAAACTCATGGGACGCTGCCGGAACCCCTGTAGTTTGGGATATGGTCCACTATGATGTTCAGTTTATCGGAGGGGTTATTCTTCACAGCGGTAAAATTGCCGAGATGGCAACCGGTGAAGGTAAAACTTTGGTAGGAACATTACCTATTTACTTAAATTCTCTTCCGGAAAGGGGCGTACACGTTGTTACAGTGAACGACTACCTTGCGAAAAGAGACTCCGCATGGATGGGGCCTCTTTATCAGTTCCATGGAATGTCTATCGACTGTATTGATAACCACCAGCCGAACTCAGACGGAAGAAGAAAAGCATATAATTCAGATATCACCTATGGAACGAATAATGAATTCGGTTTCGATTATCTGAGAGATAACATGGTAACATCTCCTTCAGAATTGGTACAAAGAGAACTGAACTTTGCTATCGTGGATGAGGTAGACTCTGTATTAGTAGATGATGCAAGAACACCTTTGATTATTTCCGGTCCGGTTCCTCAGGGAGACAGACAGGAGTTTGATGTTCTTAAGCCTTCTATAGACAGGATTGTTGAAGTACAAAAGAAAACCGTTTCTGCTATTTTCAATGAAGCGAAAAAATTAATCGCTGCAGGAAATACCAAGGAAGGGGGATTCAAATTACTTCAGGCATACAGAGGCCTTCCAAAAAACAGACAATTAATTAAATTCTTATCGGAAAGCGGAAACAGAGCATTGCTTCAGAAGGTTGAAGCGCAGTATATGCAGGACAACAACCGTGATATGCCGATTGTAGATAAAGACCTTTACTTCGTCATTGAAGAAAAAAATAATCAGGTAGACCTTACAGATAAAGGTGTTGAGTACATGTCTCAGGGGAACTCTGATGCAAACTTCTTCGTTCTTCCTGATATCGGGACTGAAATTGCTGAAGTAGAAGCTAAAAACCTTTCTAAAGAAGAGGAATTCGAAGCTAAAGAAAGGTTATTTGCAGACTTTGCTGAAAAATCTGAGCGTGTTCACACCATGAGCCAGCTATTGAAAGCCTATACATTATTTGAAAAAGATGATGAGTATGTCGTAATCGACGGTGAAGTAAAAATCGTTGATGAGCAGACTGGCCGTATCATGGAGGGACGTCGTTATTCTGACGGTCTTCACCAGGCTATTGAGGCGAAAGAAAGTGTAAAGATTGAGGCTGCTACTCAGACTTTTGCAACGATCACACTTCAGAATTATTTCCGTATGTACAACAAGCTTGCTGGGATGACCGGTACAGCTGAAACGGAGGCTGGTGAACTTTGGGAAATCTACAAACTGGATGTCGTGGTTATCCCAACCAACCGTCCAATTTTAAGAAATGACAAACAGGATTTAGTTTTCAAGACTAACAGAGAAAAATATAATGCAGTTATTGAAGAGGTAGAAAAATTAACAGAAGCAAAAAGACCGGTACTTGTAGGTACTACTTCTGTTGAAATTTCCCAATTGCTTTCAAAGGCCCTTCAGCTGAGAAAAATTCCGCACCAGGTACTGAATGCTAAGCTCCACAAGAAGGAAGCGGAGATCGTGGCAGGGGCTGGACAGCCGGGAGTGGTAACCATTGCAACAAACATGGCGGGTCGTGGTACGGATATTAAGCTTTCCAAAGAAGTAAAAGAAGCCGGAGGACTTGCAATCATTGGTACAGAAAGACATGATTCCAGACGTGTAGACAGACAGTTAAGAGGTAGAGCAGGACGTCAGGGGGATCCTGGAAGCTCTCAGTTCTACGTATCTCTTGAAGATAACCTGATGCGTTTATTCGGGTCTGAGAGAATTGCCAAAATGATGGACAGAATGGGTCATAAGGAAGGTGAAGTTATTCAGCATTCCATGATCAGCAAGTCTATTGAGAGAGCTCAGAAAAAAGTAGAGGAAAACAACTTCGGAACCAGAAAGAGGCTTCTTGAATATGATGACGTGATGAATAAACAACGTGATGTAATCTATAAGAGAAGGAAGAATGCATTGTTCGGAGATCACCTGAAGTATGACATCACGAATATGATTTTCGATGTTGCCAATTCTATCGTAGCGAAAGGAAAAGCAAACGGAAGCTATAAAGATTTTGAATACGAGATCATTAAAACGTTCACGATGGAATCTCCTGTTTCTGAAAGTGATTTCGGCAACAAGAACATTCAGGATCTGACCAATATTGTATTCAAAGCTGCACAGGAAGATTACCAGATGAAACTGAACCTACTGAAAGAAAAATCATTCCCGATCATTGAGAATGTTTATCAGAATCAGGGGTCAATGTTTAAAATGATCCAGGTTCCGTTCACTGACGGACACAAAACAATGACCATTGTAGCCGATCTTAAAGAAGCCTACGATACTCAATGTGAAAGTTTAGTAAACGATTTCGAAAAGAATATTACGTTATCGATTATCGACGAAAACTGGAAACTTCACCTTCGTGAGATGGATGACTTGAGAAGATCTTCTCAGGGAGCTGTTTACGAGCAGAAAGATCCATTAGTAATCTACAAACAGGAATCTTTCCACTTATTCAGTGAAATGATCGACAAATTGAACAAAGAAATTATTTCTTTCTTATACAAAGGAGAAATTCCTGCTTAAGAAAAATTTAATAATATTTTAAAAAACCCGTCTCAGTAATAGCTGAGACGGGTTTTTTATTATTCAGCAGATATTAATTTATGATAAATATCAATATTATTATTTATTTAGAATACTTAAAAATAATATCTTTGCAAAAAATTTGACTGCTTCATGAGGCTAAAAACTGCAAAACGCTGGTTTAATTGGCATAAATGGACGAGCCTAATCTGTACCGTTTTCCTACTGTATCTCTGTATAACAGGGTTACCGCTGATCTTTCATGAAGAAATTGAACACTTTTTGGAAGACAATAAAGAAGCGTTAGCTCAGAATACTCATAAATTAAACTTAGATAAACTTGCTCAAATAGCAGAATCAAAATACCCTGGAGAGAAGGTAAGATATGTTTTCTGGGATGAAAACGAAAAAAATAAAGTTCTTTTTGATGTTGTAGATAAGCCCAATGCTCCTTACGAAAAAAGCAAATATTTAGTATTAAACGAATACACCGGCGAGATTTTAGGAGCTCCAAGAACAGACGGATTAATGAATATTATCCTTAAGCTTCATACAGATATGTTTCTCGGAATTCCGGGAAAACTTTTTTTAGGACTGATGGGAATACTTTTCATGATCTCCATTATATCTGGAATTGTTTTATATGGCCCAATCATGAAGAAGTATGATTTCGGAATGGTTCGTAAAAACAAATCAAAGAGACTTAAATGGCTGGATACACACAATTTATTGGGAATTGCCATCACAGCATGGATGGTTGTGGTAGGATTTACAGGAATTATCAATACCCTTTCCGATGTCATTGTTGGACTTTGGCAGCAAGGGCAACTTGCTGAAATGACAGCCCCTTACAAAAACCAGAAACCGTTGACAGGTGATTTCAGTTCACTGGAAGATGCTAAAAGATCTGCAGAGAATACCATAAAAGATATGAAAGTCTCTGTAATAGCTTTTCCCGGGACAGATTTTACCAGTAAGCACCATTACGCAGTTTTTATGCGTGGCAATACGGAACTGACCTCAAAACTGTTGAAACCCGTACTTATAGATGCCCAAACAGGATCCGTTACAGATTCCAGAGATATGCCCTGGTATGTGAATGCTCTTTTCATTTCTGAGCCTCTTCATTTTGGAAATTATGGGGGAATGATTCTAAAGGTTGTTTGGACTGTTTTTGATGTTTTTACAATCCTTGTTCTTATCACAGGTCTGTACCTGTGGATCGCGAGAAGAAAGGCTGAAAAACAGCAGCAGAGATTGTTAACCCCTAAAGAGATTTAAAATGAAAAGAACCTTTTTAAAACTTTGGGGAATGCCTATCCTATTGGCTCTATTATCCATTTTCGGATTAATTGCAGCATTACTGGGCGATGGCATATGGGATATATTAGGATGGTTAACACTTTCAGTCCCTTTATTTTTGATTATTAAACACTATTATAAATAATCCTATCCAATGAAAAAGATAATACTAAGTGTATCTATACTTTCAAGCATAATTCTTTTTGCACAGCAGAAAGACACTCTGAAAACTAAAAGTATTGATGAAGTAATCATCAATACTTATGTGAAGAAAGACAGTGAATACTCCAATAAGATGCCTTTAAAAGCTATAGAAGATCCACAAGTGTATTCTTCAATTGATAAAGGGATATTGGAAAACCAACTATTATTTACTGTAGATGATGCCTTCAGGAATGTTGCCGGAGCACAGAAGATGTGGAGTGCCACAAACAGAGCTGGAGACGGAGGTATTTTTCTTAATTTAAGAGGCTTTGTAGCTGGGAACTCCATCAGAAATGGGATGGTCGCTCCTATTACAACTTCTATGGACGCTATTAATGTGGAGAGAATTGAAGTTTTAAAAGGACCTTCTGCCACATTATTTGGTAGTAATGTGACATCTTACGGAGGTGTTATCAACAGAGTTACCAAAAAACCATTTGAAACTTTTGCAGGTGCTGTTTCTCTGGCAGGAGGAAGCTATAACTACTACAGAGTACAGGCAGATGTAAATGCTCCTCTTACAAAAGATAAAAAATTATTATTCAGATTAAATACAGCTTATACAAACCAGGGAACCTTCCAGAGAACCAATGCAAAGAATTCTTTCTATGCATTTACCCCATCCATTACTTATCGTCCTACGGATAATCTGGAGATCAATGCGGAACTGGAAATGTTTGAAACCAATTCATATCCTGAAACAGCTTTCTTCTTTTATGTTCCGAGTGCACAGCTTGGTGCAGACAGTATGGATAAACTGGAGAAACTTGGTTATGATTATAAGCAATCTTACACCGGAGAAGGTCTTAAAACTGTTGGTAAAGCAAGAAACTTCTTTGGACAGGTTAACTATAAGATTAATGAGCACATCAAATCCTCTACCAATGTAAGCACCTCATATTCTTACTCAGATGGATTTAATCCATATTTCTATTTTGCTCCGAAAGGAATGGTAACAGGAATTCCTACAGAGACAGAATTGGGAATTGTAAGAGCTGACCAGTCTACTAAAGACAGCAAAAGAACGTATTTCCAGGTTCAGCAGAACTTCAATTTTGATTTCAACATCGGAAGCGTGAGAAACAGAACTGTAGCAGGTTTCGATTATATGAGATTAAATGACAATCAATACTTTATGTTTACCAATTTTGACTGGGTTCCGTTCACAGGTACAGATTATACTAATATGAACGGGCAGACATTGGGAGCAATGTATGATAATCTGAGAAATCAGCCGGATTTTGAAAAAAAATCCACCTATATAAGTTCTGGTAAAAAGGATATATACAGTGGCTATATTTCTAACGTAATTACACCAATAACAGGCCTTAATATCCTTACTTCATTACGATATGAAAGTGTACATTTTAAAGGAGGTCAAACCGGACAAATACTTACCGATTCATATAGCCAGGGAGCGTGGTCACCAAAATTTGGGATTGTTTACCAAATTCTTCCTGAAAAACTATCCGTATTTGGAAATTACCAGAATAGTTTTACTGTCAATGGATATTATACTTCAGACAAGGCTGGGAATGTCACTCTTTCAACTCCCGAAAGAGCCAATCAGTTTGAAGGAGGTATAAAAACAAACCTTATTAAAGGAAGAGTTACTACGACTTTAAGCTACTACAATATTCAGGTAAAAAATACACTTCTGGGTACCGGTGAAATGACAGGAACGGGACAGGCTGTACAAAATCAGGCTGGATTATTGAGAAGCCAGGGAGTAGAATTGGAAGCAAACGCTTATCTGATCAAAGGGTTCTCTGTAATTGCCGGAGTAAGCTACAACGATATGAAATATACAGAAGCTGATGAAACGGTTATCGGAAGAAGACCCGCTACGGCATCATCTCCATGGTTGGTTAATTTCAATGCAAGCTACCAATTCCTTGACGGAAAATTAAAAGGACTTGGGTTCGGTGTTGGAGGAAACTATGCGAGCGACAATAAAATTGTTAACTCCACAACAATGGGAACTTTCATCCTCCCTAAATACCTGGTACTGAATGCCAATGCATTTTATGACACCAGAAAATTCAGAGTTGGTGTTAAAGTAGACAACTTTACCAACGAACATTACTGGAGCGGATATACGACGGCCAATGCTCAGGCTCTAGCTAATGTATTAGGAAGCTTCACTTATAAATTTTAAACTGTAGGAGTAATTTACTCCCTTTAATAAACAATGAAAAGAATAACTATAGGAGCGGCATTATTAACATCCATGTTAAGTTTTGCACAGGAAAGAAGAGACACCATCAAATCCAACGATATTGAAGAAGTAGTTGTTAACGGAAGATATTATCAGAAATACAAGCTCAACGAGGTTTCAGGTTCGTTAAGAATCCAGACTCCGATTCTTGAACTTCCACAGAACGTACAGTCTGTAAGTTCACAGGTTCTTGCAGATCAGATTACATTGAACATGTCTGAGGGCATTGTCCGTAACGTGAGTGGTGCCAGAAAAGTAGAGCACTGGGATAATGTGTATTCCAATGTTTTCATGAGAGGAGCCAGTATTGCTACCTTCATGAATGGGATGAATGTATCTTCTACCTGGGGACCTATCAATCCCGATGCAGCCATTATTGACAGAATTGAGTTTGTAAAAGGCCCTGCCGGATTTATGGGTTCTATGGGAGACCCTGCCGGGTTTTATAATGTTGTGACAAAAAAACCTACAGGAAAGTTTGCCAACAGTGTTCGTTTCACAACCGGAAGCTATAATCTTTTTAGAGGGGAAGCGGATCTGGATGGAGTTCTTGTTAAAGACGGTGTTTTAGATTATCGTATCAATTTAATGGGAAGTTCCAATAAATCTTGGGTAGAAAATGATAAAACCAGCAAAATAATTGTTGCTCCATCGATTACTTTCAGACCGACAAAGACCACTACCTTTACGGCGCAATATAATTATCAGTACTTAAAATTTAATCAGCCAGGGGCTTATTTGATGTCTAATGATGGATACGCTTCATTAAATGTACACACCAATTTCAATGATCCTAACTTTAAACAGACAGAAGTAAAAGACCAAAGCTTATTCTTAAGTTTAGACCAAAAGCTATTCAAAGACTGGGTTTGGAGTACACAGTATGCTTATATGAATCTCAATTATGACGGTGGTTCATGGTGGGGAACTTTTGACCCTAACAACAAAAATGTTCTAAACAGAACAGTAAGCAACTGGCAAGCGAAAGGAAAAAATCATATTTTCCAGACGTATGTGAGAGGAAAGCTTAATACAGGAGATATTGTACATAAAATAATTGCAGGATTTGATTACGGAGACCGAAAATATAATGCAGACTTCTCATCTTTTGCAGGAGGACCATTTCCTATCGACATTTATAATGTGAATTATGGCGTAGATCCTTCAAAACTTCCTTCTTCAGACTTTTACACGCTAAACTCATCAGCTCCGTTTTATGATGATGAAGGGGTAAAGTATACTTCATACTATGTGCAGGACCAGATTGAAATGTTTAATAATAAGCTAAGACTAACATTAGCAGGAAGATATACAAGTGGCACCACTTATGCCGGATACCCATATTATTCGGAAGGAAATGTAGTTCCAAGAAATAAAGCAGGAGAATTCACACCGAGAGTAGGAATTAGTTATTCTATCCTGAGCGATTTTTCTGCTTATGGAATCTTTGATAAAACGTTTGTCCCACAATCTGCTTTAGGAATTGGTGGTACTCAGATTACAGATCCTTTTAAAGGACAAAATATTGAATTTGGATTGAAAAAAGACTGGTTTGGAGGAAAATGGAATTCTACTTTTGCTGTATATGAAATCCGAAGAAAAAATATTCTTGTTGCCGGAATTAAAGAACAAAATGGCGGGGTACCTTTCCAAATTGCTTCAGGAGAACAAAGAGCAAGAGGTTTCGAGACTGATATCAAAGGAGAAATCATCAAAGGATTGAACATTGTGATAAATTATGCTTATACAGATGCAAAGACTATCAAAGACACCGATCCTTTAAGAATTGGAGTACAATCTCCTGGAAATGCGAAAAATGTACAAAATACATGGATCAACTATAGATTTCAAAATGGAGTTTTGAACGGATTCGGAATTTCAGCAGGATATCAGTATCAGGGAGGAAGACAATCCTGGTTTGGTGTAAGTGCCAAAAAAGATCAAAGCCTTCCCGATTATTTTGATACCAACCTTGGAGTTTCCTATGTTGCCAAAAAATTTGATGTCAACTTTATGCTGAACAATGTTCTTAACAAAAAGCTTTACAGCGGATATAGAGGTGACGGAGGTGAATATGCATGGATCTACAATGCTCCTCGTCACTGGAGATTATCAATCGGATACAAATTTTAATACTCTATAAAAAGTTAACCCTCCCGGAGGGTTAGCTTTTTTTTGCTATGAAGAAAAAGCACCATAAAAAGAAAATTTCTTCTACCAAGAAATGGTCTGCCAAGCTGCATTTGTGGTTGGGCTTATCCGTTGGGCTTATTGTTTTTATTGTCTCTCTATCAGGAACGCTGTATATTTTCAAGGATGAAGTCCAGAACAGCTTTCGTAAGGAAGCAATTTATATAAAGCAGAAGAACATCGATTCAAAGCCTCTATCCATCAATATTCTTCGTGAAAAGATAAGCTTGGAGCTTAACGAGCCATATCCAGTAAGCTCTGTTGAAATTCCTTTAGACAAAAGCAAATCCTACCGTTTTTTGTATTATGAAAAGAGCAAAAAGGGATGGAATTATTTTCAGCAGGTTCTCATCAACAAGCAGGTATATGTAAATCAGTACACAGGAGAAATCATTGCGGTGTATAATGAAAAGTATGATGTATTCAATATCCTGAAGTATATCCACTGGGGACTTTTGCTGAATTCCGAGTGGGGACCTTATGTGATCGGAATTCCTACTGTATTGTTTATCGTCATGTTGATTACCGGAATTATTCTGTGGTGGCCAAAAAATAAAAACGCAAGAAAAGGAAGGTTCTGGTTCAATTGGAAAAACGTAAAAAACTGGAAACGAAAAAACTACGACCTTCACAATGTTCTGGGGTTTTATGCCTCGTTCATTGCCTTAATAATGAGTATCACAGGGATTTACTTTGCTTATCCGTATGTGAAAAATACTTTTAATCTTGCCATATCCGGCTATTGGGAGCTTCCAAAAGAAAAGGAAATCAAGTCCCGGGATTCTATGGTCGCAAAAAAAGATGCTGTTTTTGATATAGCCGCATTGCAGGCAGAAAAACTGTACGCAGGGTCATCCAGCTTTAGGATTACACTCAACGGAAAAAATAAAAAAGGAAAGGAGCTTAAAAACCTTCCGGTCACGGTATATGGACAGGAAGGAAGATTCAGTGAACGGAATCTGCTTACTTTCGACAAATACTCAGGAAAACTACTCACCAATAAACCTCATCACAAACTCAGGGCCGCAGAAAAATATGCGAATGCCAACTATGACATCCATACCGGATCTTACTTCGGACTGTTTGGAAAGATCCTCTGGTTTATCGCAGGCCTTATCTGCACCTCACTCCCCGTTACCGGCTTTCTGGTATGGTGGGGAAAAAGAAAGAAACAAGGAAAGAAAATATAATGAAAAAAGCGATTTTATCAGCTGCCTGTTTAGGAACTACAATGGCTTTTGGCCAGGTAAAAGATACTTTACAAACCCAGAATGTGGATGAGGTTGTGATGACAGCTTCCAGAAAAAAGGAGAATATCAAAGAGGTACCCAGCTCCATTACAATAGTGGGAGAAAAGCAGATTCAGTCTCAATTGACGGTCAACTCAGATATCACCAGTATTCTGCAATATACGGTTCCCAGCTTAGGGACCAACTCAGGGCAGACTTCCAATACGGGGCAAACCCTGAGAGGCCGCCAGGTCCTGGTCCTGATTGATGGAATCCCACAGTCTACCCCACTTCGTAACGGAGCCAGAGATCTTAGATCTATAGATCCTTCGGCCATTGAAAGAGTTGAGGTGATTAAAGGAGCATCGGCCATTTATGGAAATGGTGCTGATGGAGGAATCATCAATTATATCACCAAAAGGAATAAAACAGACCAAAAAATTTCCGGAATATCCCAGGTTGGTTTTACCGGACAATCCTATGGAGGAACACTAGGCGTAAGAGCCAGCCAGCTTTTATCGGGTAAGGTCAACAGGTTTGATTACACCCTTTCACTGGCGTACGAAAGAACAGGATACATGAAAGACGCTGACGGCATATATCTTAGCCCCACCTACAGTACTGCCAAAATGGACAATTACAACGGATTACTGAAGCTGGGTTATACTATCAATGACAATCAAAGAATTGAAGCATCTTATATCGGCTATTCCTCAAGGTCCGATCTTAATTTAGGTCTCAGCACCGGAAAGTACGGCATTAAGCCCACCATTGGTGATGGGGTTGGAAGAGGTCTTGAAACAACACCTCAGGGAACACCAAAGAATCATAACATCAGGGTGAGCTATGACAATAAAAACTTGTTTGCAGGAACTTCCTTGAACATTAATCTTTATTACCAGGATTTTAAAACCGTCTACGGATATAGCGATACTTTTTTTAATGGTGGCCAATCCAACGTGCTTTCAAAAAAAACAGGCGCCCGGTTCAATTTTGATACCCAGCTATGGAATACCGCCAACTCTCAGGGAGAAATCATCTATGGAGCAGATATTCTGAACGACCAAACGGTACAAAAACTGGAGGACGGAAGGTTCTGGACTCCTAATATGAGCATGACCAATATCGCACCCTTCGTATTGGCCAAAGTTGACCTGTTGAAGAAACTGACCCTCAAAGCGGGACTTCGTTATGAAAACATCAAAGTAAATGTGGATGATTTTAATACTCTTTCTGTCATTAAAAGTGATGGAACATTTACAAAAAGTATTCCGGTAGAAGGGGGTAAGCTTACCTATAATGCTTTGGTCGGAAACATTGGGGTTCGTTACAATATCGAGCCTTATATCAACCTTTTTGCAAGCTTTTCACAGGCCTATTCCATCAATGAGCTGGGAAGAATTTTAAGAACCTCCACTTCTGAAACCATTAAAAGTCTTGAGACAAAACCCATTATCGTCAATAATTATGAATTGGGAGCAACAGGGCAACTGTCGAACTGGCTTAATTATGAGCTGACATCCTATGTAAGTACTTCCAAGCTCGGGGCTTCATTTGTACAAAGTCCGGACAGAGCATTGATGATCCAGAGATCACCGGAAATCGTGTACGGGGTGGAAGGTTTTCTACATTTTACGCCCGCAAAATGGATTCAGTTTGGCGGAAGCTACAGCTGGATGGAAGGAATTACGTCTCTGAAGGATGACGGAGATTATTCTGCCAAGATCAACAACAGCAGAATTTCAGCTCCTAAGGTGCTTGCTTATATTCAGGCAAGACCTATCCCTACATTATCTTTAGGGGTCGATATGCTTCATTCATTTACCCAAAACAGATTTAATCCTAACGTAAAAACCGGATTATATTCTTATGGTGAAGGCTATGTACCAGAATACACTGTTTTTAATTTCAAGGCAAGCTTTGAAGTTAACAATAACTGGAGATTGTCTTTGGGAATTGAAAATGTATTGAACAAAAAATATCAGCCAGCCATTGCATGGTGGACAGCAAGAGACAGTGAGTTCATCAATGCTCCGGGAAGGAGAGGAACCTTCATGGTTGAATACAAATTTTAATTAATCTAAATAAAAAGTTAGCTTATCTTTGCAAAACTTTCATTTTCCATATGCAGAAAAAACATCATCATAAAAAGAAACCGGGCTTCTTTAAAAAATGGTCCGCGAAGCTCCATCTTTGGTTTGGACTGGGGATTGGTTTTCTGATCTTTATCATCTCCATTACAGGGGCATTGTATGTTTTCAAAGACGAAATAGAAAACATTACCCGTAAAGATGTGATGTACCACAATGAGCAGAATATTGAGCAAAAGCAGATTCTACCTATCAGAGTCATGGAGAAAACCGTTGCAGAGCAGGTTAACGAAAAGTATCCGGTCCACTGGGTCAACATACCTATAGACAAAAAAATGTCTTATATGTTCTTTTGGTATGAACACAATACAGATGCATGGAACTATTTCGATGAGTTTCCGGTCTACAAACAGGCTTATGTGAACCCTTATACCGGAAAGGTCCTGAGGGTGTATGACGAAAAGAACGGGTTCTTCAATATTGTAAAAATGATCCACTGGAGTTTTCTGCTAAAACAGGACTGGGGAACTTACGTGGTAGGGATCCCGGTTATTATCTTCGTTATTATGCTGATCACCGGAATTATTTTATGGTGGCCTAAAAATAAAGCTGCCAGAAAACAACGTCTTGGATTCAAATGGAAAAATATCAAAAGCTGGAAAAGAAAGAATTATGACCTTCATAACGTATTGGGTTTCTACGCCTCTATTTTCGCACTGATATTCTCCATTACAGGATTGTTCTACGCCTTTTTCATAGTTCAGGCCATGATTTATGTAGTATTTTCCGGTGGGGAAACCAAATATCCGGATTTTTCACACATCAAAACAAAGGCTCCGATAGAATTGAGAACAGAAACCACTCTGGACAAAATCATCAATACCGTAAAAGAAAAATATCCTGACTCCTATGGTTTCGCCATAGATTTAGGCCATGAACATATGGATGATCATGAACATCCCAACTTTGAGGTGTACGTGAAACATCTTTCTTATTCTTACCACAAAAGCAGCAGCCTGATTTTTGATGAAAATTCGGGAGATCTGCTCCACACCCGTGATCCAAAAGATAAAAACTTCGGAGAAAAGGTAGTTAATGCCAATTATGACATTCACGTGGGTGCTATTTTAGGGCTTCCAACGAAAATCATAGCCTTTATTGTAAGTCTTATCTGTGCTTCACTTCCGGTAACAGGATTCATGATCTGGTGGGGAAGAAGAAAGAAAAAACCGTTAAAAACTGCTTAAGGCATTAAATAAAGCTTAGTTAATAATCTATTAATACAATCTTTTTTATATTTTTAGCCTCTAGAATTTAATCATAGAAATGTCATTAATAGATTTATCAAAACAAGTTGCCCTTGGCGTTGACATCGGCGGAACCAACACCAAATTCGGAATCGTAAACCATCGTGGAGAAGTTCTGGATAAAGGAAACCTGAAAACCGATGCCTATGACAAAGTTGAAGATTTCATCGATGCTTTATATGAACATGTACAGCCTTTAATGGAAAAACATGGCGCAGTACGGCATTTTGACGGGATCGGAGTAGGTGCACCCAATGCTAACTATTACAAAGGAACTATAGAACTTGCTCCTAATCTGCCTTGGAAAGGGGTCATCCCTTTTGCTGAGCTGATGACTGCAAAGTTCAATCTACCCTGTAAAGTGACCAATGACGCCAATGCAGCAGCATTGGGGGAAATGCTCTTCGGTGCGGCACGCGGAATGAAAGACTTTATCATGATTACCCTGGGAACGGGAGTGGGCAGCGGAATCATAGCCAACGGAAACCTGATCTATGGCCATGATGGTTTTGCAGGAGAACTGGGACATACCATTGTAAAACCTGGCGGAAGAAAACACTGGAGTACAGGCTCCGAAGGAAGCCTGGAAGCTTACGCCTCTGCAACGGGGATTACCATCACTGCCAAAAAAATGAGGGCAGAATTTCCCGAATCTATGCTGAATCAATATCCTGAGGACGAAATCAATTCCAAGACAGTATACGAATGTGCGATGAAAGAAGATCCTATTGCTATCGAGGTTTTCAGATATACCGGACAAAAACTGGGTGAGGCATTGGCCAATTTTGTCATGTTCTCGTCACCACAAGCGATTCTTCTATTTGGCGGGGTGATCAAAGCGGGAGATTTCATCCTGAAGCCGGCAAAGCTTCATATGGAAAGGAACCTTCTTCCTATCTTCAGAAATAAAGTAAAATTAGTATTCAGTGAGCTCGACGAAGCCGATGCTGCCATTTTGGGAGCAAGTGCTTTAGTCTGGGAAAAATAAGCTGAATGGCTCTTATGCATAAGATAAAGCATCCTTTTGGGATGCTTTTTTTCGTTGCAGTTATCGCGAAATCTTTAACTAAAAAACATTTGCAAAATCTATCATAGCAATTAGAGTTTAAGAAGTAAAAATGATGCTCAATAAAAAAGTTTTTTCATACTTTTGATTGGCTTTTTCCGAATCTGGAAAGAGTATAAAACAATATAATTACCAAAATGGACAACAATAATTTTAAGCAAATCACTTTTGGTGGTGGATGCTTCTGGTGTGTAGAAAGCTGCTTTAATATGCTGAAAGGAGTAGAATCTGCTATTTCAGGATATTCCGGCGGACATAAAGATCATCCTACCTATGAGGAGGTCTGTACAGGTGAAACCGGTCATGCAGAAGTGGTACAGATCACTTATGATTCTTCTGTAATCTCCTACGAACGGCTGATGGATGTATTTTTCTTCCTGCACGATCCTACCCAACTGAACAGACAGGGTAATGACATCGGAACCCAATACCGTTCCGTCATTTATTATAAAGATGATGCTGAGAAAACAAAGGCTGAAGAAGCAATCGAAGCTTCTCAGAAGTCAGGAAGATGGGCGGGAACCTACGTAACCGAACTTGCTCCTTTTGAGAAATTCTGGCCGGCAGAACAATACCACCAGGGCTATTACAATGAAAACCCAACACAGCCTTACTGCAGCGCTGTAGTAGGACCAAAGATCCAGAAATTTAAAAAGCATTTCGGAGAACTCGGAATGATTAACGAAGAATAATATAGAGCGGAGAGAAATCTTCGCTTTTTTTATGCGCTACACTACTCTTCTAATACTACCGAATCTTTCTGTTTTCCAGCATATTTAAAAATAATAAGAGGGGTGGACTTTCTTAACTCTCTACCATTCTCAGGATCTACTCCATCATCTGTAAAAAATACCACTTCATTATTATACTTCGAATACCAGGTTTTTCCTACCGCATTCAAATCAGTCAGAGTATCTTTTCGCAAAATCTTCTTAAAATACAGAAGCTTATGAACATTCATGGCTACAATATCAACCCCTGGGTTTATATAGCTGCTGTCTGTAGCCAGATACCTTTCTCCGTTCCAATACATATATTTCTTTTCAATAGCCGGTTTCCCATTAGACATAAAGCTTAAAGGAGATATTCGATTAGAATTTTCATTTCTGTTATTGGAAAATAAAACGTTCCCCGTAACAAGACATATCAGAAAACTGATTTCCATAATACCCATTCCGTTCTGCTTTAGAAACTCTGGCATTTTAAAGTGCTGATTGATAATAATTCTGATATTATTACCTACATTTTCAGATAACAATTCCTCATCATCCACATCAATTTTCAATTTTGTTGACCTTCCCGTTTCTTCTTTTTTAGCAAAATTTTTCGTAAAATCTACAAAATCCTTAAAATCTAAATACTGGCTTAGCTTATCAAGAATTTCAATATCCTTAATATCCATCTCTTTGCCATTACCTATATAAGCGTCATAATAACGTGTAAATGTTTTTTCGTGGATAACGAATTTCAGGTTACTCTCAAAAAAATCAGATAGCTCCGAAGACAGTCCGCTCTTCGAATTTTTATTTGGAAAGTCTTCCCTTGCTTTATCAAAGACTTCCTGAATGAGTAGTTTTTTCTTGGACATATATCGTTTTTTGAGTTTTTACAAAATAGATGATTATCACTCATACCACATTACGGATTACCGTAACACAATCCTGTCCATTTTCTGTCTATCGATGTCTATTCTTTGTCTAACCTATGCGTCTCATCTTGTCGCATCTTTGTCATAAGAAAATCAGTGATAAACAAAACATTACAAAAACAAATTTACAAAACTGATTTTAAAATCACCGGATAAAACGGAGGAAAACTCCGGGTTGGGAAGCAGATGTTTCTCCTCCGTTTTTGAAGGTTCACTTCCCAAAAATTTAGAAGCGCTTCAAATTTTTTAATCGTGTAGCTCTACCCGTGATCGGTTTCACTGGCAACTACAGAAATGCTCAAATTTTAAATTTTAAGGAAATGATCCAGTTTATATTAATGCTACTTGGCTTAGCATTCCCCAATAATAATGACAATACAGTAACAACTCAGGATGGTGGCCAGATTCCACCCATAACATTAAATGCAGGAATAGTTCCTACTCCTGACCCGGGAGATACAGGCGGAGAAACACTTCCGATTTTACCTCCAAAAAAATAAAATCACGAACCACTCTTATTTTGAGTGGTTTTTTTTATTTTAGAGGATGGCAAGATTTTTATTTGTTTTTATATTTTTCACGTTCTTATCCTGTAAAAAGGACAAGGGCATCCATGAAAATACTGTAATTGGAGACTCTTTTTATACAAAAGGAGCAGAGCTATTCCAGAAAAATGATATTGAATCATACAGAAACTTTCAGAAAGCAATCTTCTATTATAAACTGTCCTATGATTCTTCCAATATTTCGAAGGCCTTAATATTTCAAGCCAATATCCAGAACAATACCGGAGACTATATGGGAGCTGAGGAAACGCTGGTTGAGGCTCTTACTTATATGAAAGAAAATGATCCGAGTTTTTATTCGTTATATGGAACAATGGCCAATATCAAATTTGCTCAAAAAGAATATTTAGCCTCAATTAAGTGGTCTGATAAAACGTTATCTGACAATAGCATAGAATATGATACAAAAGCAAGGATACTTAATAATAAGGCTGTTGCATTTTCCAAAATAAAGGACTACAAAAATGCATTAAAAATCCTGGACAAGATCTCACTGGATTCAATACAGAAAAAAAATACGGTATATACCATAAAAGACAATAGAGAATATTTTCACTGGTTATTAGATAATACCTACGATGCGCAGGCTAGCTTGGAACAAATATTAAAAACAAAAGAATTAGAAAATGATACATGGGGAATGAATTCAAGTTACTCTCATCTTTCTGATTTCAATAAAGATAAAAATTCAGAAAAATCCCTTTTTTATGCAAAACAAATGCTGATCACGGCTACCAAAAATAAAAGCCCTGAAGATCGTTTAGAAGCTCTTGAAAAAATTTTGATTGTAGACACTCCCCACAACGCTAAGAAATTATTTAATCAATATAAAAATCTATCAGATAGTATTCAGTTGAGTAGAAACAATTACAGTAACCGCTTTGCCTATATTAAATATGATAGTGAAAAAAGTAATGCAGATAACCAAAAACTAAAAGCAGATAATTCTCAAAAACAAAATAATATTTTACTGCTTATCGTCGCATTAATTTTATCAATTATCATTATTATATGGTTCCGTAAAAGACAAATCAGTTTAAAATTTGAAGTAAAAAATACAGCTCTTAAATATTCAAAAAAGGTTCATGATAAAGTTGCTAATAAAGTTTATCATGTCATGTCTGAAGTAGAAAATACCCCATACGTTAACAAAAACGAGTTGTTAGATAAATTAGAAAGTATTTATCATATTTCCCGGGATATTTCCTATGAAGATAAAGATATTGCTTTAGAAAAAGATTTTTCAAGCCAACTCTCTAAAATGTTGAAATCTTATTCCTCAGACATTATCAAAGTTCCTATAATAGGAAATGAAGAAGAACTATGGAATGGGACATCCGAAACTACTAAAATTGAAATTTTTTATATTCTCCAGGAGCTCATGACCAATATGAAAAAGCATAGTAAAGCAGATCGTGTTATTATAGATTTCGAGAGGGAAAATAATACGATAACCATTGCCTATTCAGATAATGGAGTGGGAATGCAAGAACATTCGCCTAAAAATGGCTTGAAAAATACGGAATCCCGTATAAATTCAATAGAAGGAACAATTAATTTTGAGACGAAAACAGAAAAGGGAATCAAAATAAACCTTTCATTTCCAGCAAAAAAATAAAATTATGTTCAAAAAAGTACTAATAGCCGAAGACTTCGAAAGTTTTAATATTTCCGTTCAGAAAGCCGTTGAAGAATTAAAAATTGAAACCATAGATAATGTTCATTATTGTGATGACGCGTGGATGAAGGTAAAAAAAGGCATACGGGAAAAAGATTATTATGATTTATTAATTACTGATCTCTCATTTGACACAGATCACCGGGAACAAAGTTTAACAAATGGAAGAGAACTCATTAATGCTGTAAAAAACGATGCTCCAAACATTAAAGTCATTGCATTTTCCATTGAAAGCAGGCCGGACATTATTGAAAATCTATTCACAGTTCATCAAATCAATGGTTTTGTTTCTAAAGGAAGAGAAGATATAAAGGAATTAAAAAAGGCAATAAAAGCTGTTTATAATAACGAAAAGTATGTTTCTTCCAATATAAAAGCTGCTATTAAAAACAAAAACGCCTACGATTTTACCAAGTTTGACAAAATACTTGTCACTCTACTCTCTAAAGGGATGATTCAAAAACACATCCCGGACTATCTGAAGGAAAATAATATAAAGCCATCTAGTCTGAGTAGTGTAGAAAAGGCGCTGAATAACCTTAAAGAATCACTGGGTGTAGTAAACAATGAACAGTTAATTGCCCATTGTAAGGATTGGGGCATTATATAAATTATTGACAACCAAAACTATTACCTTTCGATTTCCGAAAGGTTTTTTGTTTTTACGGAAAACCGTAAGGATTGCTTTTTAAAGGGTTCTACATTTGGAGTATAAAAAATCAAAGCAATGGACCTTAAAATCAAACTTGAGCAGTTACAGCAAAAAGTATCAGGATTAAAAGATCAGATTTGTACAGAAGAGGCAACAAAAAATGCTTTTGTAATGCCCTTTATACAAATTCTGGGGTATGACATCTTTAATCCTACAGAAGTGGTTCCTGAACATGTTTGTGATATCGGAACCAAAAAAGGAGAGAAAGTTGATTATGTAATTAGAAATAATAACGAACCCATTTTCATTATTGAGTGTAAACACTGGAAAGAAAGTGCAGATGCTCACAATTCTCAGCTCCATAGGTATTACCATGTATCTAAAACAAGATTTGGAGTACTTACCAATGGGATCATTTATAATTTCTACACAGATCTTGAAAAACCTAATATTATGGACGAAAAACCTTTTTTCACCATCAATATTGAGGACCTGAAAGACAGCTCTATCAAAATACTCGAAAATTTCACCAAAAAAGATTACAATCTGGAAAGTATTTTGGATTCTGCTGAAGCGCTAAAATACATTAAAGCCATAAGAAAAGAATTCGAAAAAGAAATAGAAACTCCATCCGATGAAATTGTAAAGCTCTTAGTAAGCAGGTTCTTTGAAAAACCCATTACAGCAAACAGGATGATTTCATTTAAGGAATATACTAAAAAAGCATTGACAACATCCATCAATGAATCTATTAGTTTCAGACTTAAATCAGCATTAAATATTAATGAACAAATTGAAAAGAATGATGAAGAGGTAAAAACAGCTCAATCTGTTGATCATAACAATGATTCTAAAATTGTGACAACAGAAGAAGAACTTGAGGGATTTCAAATCGTAAAAGCAATTATGCGCGAAAAAATTCCATCAACAAGAATTGTATACCGAGATACCTTATCTTATTTTGGGATCTTACTTGATGACAATAACAGAAAACCTCTTTGCAGACTCCACTTCAATACGGTAAACAAGTATATTGAGACATTTCATAATGGTAAAGATTCGGGAGAAAAAGTACTATTAAACAATCTTGATGAAATTTATAATTTCAGAGAAGAGCTACACAAAACACTGGAAAACTATTAACCCTTTCATATGGCTGTATTTGCAATTCCAAATCCAAAAAAGACTTTGTATATTGACTGTTCTCTACACGTAATAAGAAAGTCAGCAAAAAACATTACTCTTCTCAACTCAAAATATCGGTTGTTTTCATCTAACGAAATTTTCAATCAATACACCTACGAATCTTATGAATTTTTGAGTTTAGGAGTTTATATAGATATTCAGCTAAACTCTTTTTCGGATCAGAAAACTGAGATCAATATTGAAGTCAGGAGAAAGCTGGGGACTTTTAACGAATCCCATGAGGTTACCCATGCCAATAATCACATTGTAAATATTACCAATTACCTTGCCCACTTAACAGCAATGTCACCGGAACAGATTAGTCTGTTAAAAGCAAAAGAACAGAAAAGCATCCAGGTTGTCACTAAAAATAAGAAGGATAAAAATACTGCTGCCATACTATCTTTTTTCCTTGGTGGCATTGGTATACACAGATTCTATTTGGGACAAACTATCATGGGCCTTGCCTATCTGCTATTTTGTTGGACATTTATTCCTGCATTTATTGCCTTAATAGATTTTTTTGCATTCATCTTTACCACACAAGATAAGTTCGACCAAAAATACAATAACCAAAGACTACCATGAAACCATTCTATAAATAATAAAAAACAATCACTATGAAAAAACTACTCCTTACAAGTCTTTTAGGGCTTGGGTTATTATTACCCAGCAGCTTTTCTGCTTCTACAGTAAACCCATCTACAAAAGAAATTTCAACAAAAAAACCTAGAAAAAGCAAGAGCAGAACAAGCCGGAAAAGTAAGTCAAGCAGATCAGGCAAATCCTACAACTCGAGATCGTACCTACAAAGCAGAAATTGCACCTATAACGGACATACTCTCTATGTGGGGTCCAGAGGAGGCTGTTATTACTATACCGGGAGCAGTAAGCAATATGTAGACCGGTCTTATTGCTCAGGCTGCAGATAAGAATAAAACCATGAAAACTCAACTTTACTATGAATCCTTCATATAAGAAAAAGGTATCCCGAATGGGATACCTTTTTCTTATTTTCTTATCATTTCCGTATGGGGAATATCGTCTTCCAGATATTTTTTTCCAGTATTTTCAAATCCGAATCCGCTGTAAAATCTTATAAGATAATCCTGTGCTGAAATTCTGATTTCCGGAGTGTGAAAACGGTTTTCTATGGTTTCCACCGCGTACTGTATCAATTGCTTTCCAAGGCTCTTTCCTCTGGCCTTTTCTGTGGTAAGGACCCTTCCGATGGAAGTTTCATCATACTTTATCCCCTGATCAAAAATACGGCAATAAGCCAGAACCTCACCTTCTTCTTCCGCCCAGATGTGCACCGCTTTCTGATCATAATTATCAAGATCCGGATAAGGGCAATTCTGTTCGATAACAAATACATCAATACGCGCTTTCAATACCGCATATAGCTCCGGAACGGTAAACTCATCAAAGGTCTTTATTTTCCAAACCAAACTACTCATCAAAATTGATACTATTAAGCGTTAAAAAATCATTGGTCTTTTCTATAAAATCCAGAATTAGATCTCCTCCCTCTTTCTTTTCTGCGGAAGTGATATACAATTCAGGAAGATCCTCCCATGTTTTATGCAGTTCGGCTTTATAATCTTCCACATTTTTAACCACAACATTCGGCTTTAGCTTATCTGCTTTGGTAAAGACAATTGAGAAAGGAATTCCGCTTTCCCCACACCATTGGATAAACTCCAGGTCGATTTTCTGCGGATTGTGTCTCACATCTACCAGCACAAAAAGGTTCACCAGATTTCTACGGTTCAGAATATAATTGGTAATCAGCTTTTCAAAATCTTTTCGCTGAACTTTCGATACTTTAGCATATCCATATCCCGGTAAATCGGTAAGGTACCAGCTTTCATTCACCAGAAAATGATTGATCAGCTGGGTTTTCCCTGGGGTCCCCGAAGTTTTAGCCAAATCTTTATGATTCATCATCGCATTGATTAGGGATGATTTTCCTACATTAGATCTTCCAATAAAAGCATATTCAGGAATATTCGGCTCAGGACATTCCTGCCATTTTCCACTACTTTTTACAAACTCCGCTGTCTTAATAATCATTTTTGAATCTATTTTAGAAAAATAAACCATTAAGAAAAGCTCTTAATGGTCATTTGTTATTTATTTTAAACTTTATCTTTTATCCAGCTATACAGAATCTCATTGAATTCATCAGGCTTCTCCATCATCGCCGCATGACCACAATGATCGATCCAGAATAAATCTGAATTCGGGATAAACTTGTGCATATCCTCTGCGACTTCCGGCGGAGTGACGTTATCCTGTTTCCCCCAGATGAGACAAGTGGGAGTCACAATTTTCGGAAGATCATTCAGCATATTATGTTTGATGGCACTTCTGGCCAGCATTACTGTTTTTATTCCTTTCATTCTGTCGTTCACCACGGCAAAAACCTCGTCAACAAGATCTTCTGTAGCTACCTTAGGGTCATAGAAGACCTCTTCTGTTTTCTTCCTAATATAAGATCTGTCGTTCTTTCTCGGAAAGCTGTCTCCAAATGTTCTTTCGTATAGCCCTGAGCTCCCTGTCAAAACAAGATTCTTTACCAGATCCGGTCTTGCCAGCGTTAGAATAAGCCCTACATGACCTCCCATTGAGTTTCCTACAATAGAAACAGGCCCGTCAATATGACTTTCTATGAACTTGATAATATATTTTGCTATAGTGGTAAGATTAGTATTGAGTACCGGCAGATCGTAAATGGGCAGCTGAGGAACATATACTTTGAACCCCCGTTTTGAAAAAAAATCTACCATTTTATCGAAATTGCTCAATCCACCCATTAAGCCGTGCAACAGCACTAATGGATGTCCTTCTCCCGCCTCTACATAGGAATATTTCTTTTCTTTTTTCGTACTAAATATCATAAAACGCCTTAATAAAGCCTTGCAAAAATACAAATTAAACCTCAAAAAAATTTTGATTATCCTAATTTAAGATAAAAATAATATAATATTCCCCTTTTTAACTTTTTTTTTCAAAACCGCTTTGTTATGGCCTAAATAACAGTTTCAACAAGTGTCATCATATCAGCATTTTACATTATTGAGATTCAATCTTTAATAAAACTTATTAACATTGAGTCAAAAAGTGGGAAAAAGTGGGAAATTTTGGAAATTATTATATAAATTTGTCCCAAATGAAAAATTTCATTGGAACATATGAGTGTAAAATTGACGACAAAGGCCGGTTAAAAGTTCCTTCATCTTTGATCAAACAGATGGAAAACTTCGACGATAAGGCGTTTGTAGTCAAAAGATCTGTGTTCCAACCTTGTCTGGAAGTCTACCCGATGAATGCATGGGACAGGCTGATGGACAAAATTAATAAACTGAACAGGTTCATAAAAAAGAATGCTGATTTCATACGAATGTTTACAGCAGGCGTAAAAACAGTTGAATTGGATAGTGCCGGAAGATTACAGATTTCAAAAGACCTGACTCTTTTTGCCAATCTTCAGAAAGAGATTGTAGTGACAAGCGCCGGAGAGCTTTTTGAAATTTGGGATAAAGAAGCTTATGAAAAGGTAATCGCTACCAATGAAACTGATTTTGCAAGCCTGGCTGAAGATGTAATGGGCGCTTTTGATGAAGAATAACTGTAGCGGATATTAAGAATAGTATTAAATAAAAAACACAATTAAGCATGTATCATAACCCCGTTTTGTTGAAGCAGAGTGTTGATGATTTGGTGACGAATCCTGACGGTATATACGTGGATTGCACCTTTGGTGGCGGTGGTCACTCACGGGAGATTCTGAGCAGACTTTCTGACAAAGGAAGACTTTTCAGTTTTGACCAGGATCTGGATGCGCTTAAAAATACAATTGATGACCCCAGATTTACATTGATCAATCAGAATTTCAGATTTCTTGAAAACTCATTGTTAATGTACGGAGTTCCACAGGTTGATGGTGTTTTAGCAGATCTTGGAGTGTCTTCTCACCAGTTTGATGAAGCAGAAAGAGGGTTCTCTACAAGAAGCAATGCTCCGTTGGATATGAGAATGAATGTAATGCAGGGGCTGGATGCGAAAAGGGTGATCAACGATTATGAAGAAGAACAGCTTGCGGACATTTTTTACTATTACGGTGAACTGAGAGAAGCAAGAAAACTGGCACGAGAAATTGTTCATCACAGAAAAACAAAAAATATAGATACCACTGAGGATCTGAAAAAGCTTTTCAGCTATATTCCACCTCATAAGGTTAATAAATTTTATGCCCAGCTCTTTCAGGCCATAAGAATAGAAGTGAACCAGGAGCTTGAAGTATTGAAAGAAATGCTGGTTCAGGCTTACAATGTTTTGAAGCCGGAAGGCAGATTAGTAGTGATCTCTTACCATTCCTTAGAAGACCGCCTGGTGAAAAGGTTCCTGAAAAACGGGATGTTCGAAGGAGAGCCGGAAAGAGATATCTACGGAAATTATAAAAAGGCATTTGAATTGCTGAAGAGCAAAGCAATCATTCCTGATAACAAGGAGATTGAAGAAAACTCAAGAGCAAGAAGTGCAAAAATGAGAACAGGAATAAAAGTTTGAAAGCAACAGCTGAACCGCCAATCTTCGGTAAAAAAATAAGCCCGGTCATTGACAACAAAGCGAATTCATTCTGAAATAAATTGATATAAAACAAATTGGCAAAAAGAACAACATATCGCCCACAGAAAAGACTCACTTTTATAGATATTATAAAAGGAAACTTTCTGAACCGTGATGAGATCAAAATACATTACCGGTATTTTCTTCTGTTGTTTGTGTTGATGATGGCCATGATTTACAGTAATCATCTCGTCAACAAGAAAATCAAAATTGTCAATGCTTTAAAAGAAGAGACGGAAGAATACAAATCGAGAAACGCTTACGCCCAGAGTAAGCTGATCAAAGTAAAAATGGAATCAGAACTGGGGAAAGAAGTCGCCAGGGACTCTCTAATGACCCTGGAAAACCATCCTCACAAATTGCTAATAAAACTGGACAGTACAGATGCAAAAGCAAAATGAATACGACAACAAACGTAAAAAAACGTTAAGATGGGGCTACCTCTTCGCAGTGGTAGCTTTGTGCGTGTTTGTAATGTTCCTCGCAAGAATCGTTATTCTTCAAAATACCAATGTTCAGGAAATTAAAGATGATTACATCAACAAAAATTACCGCGAAGCCACACTAAAAGCTGCCCGCGGAAATCTTTTTGCATCTGACGGCTCTATCCTAGCAACAACAGTAATGCGCTACGACATCTATCTCGACTTTAAAACAATGAAGGATACGATCTATAGCAATAATATTGGAGCGCTGACAGATTCCCTGAGCAAAATGTTCGGAAAATCCAGAGGAGAATTCAGACAGAAGTTTGACGAGCAAAAGAAAAAGAAAAACCAATATTATACGCTTGTAAAAGGTCTTGACTTCGACCAGTACGACAGGATCAGAAACTTTCCCATCTTCAAAAGAGGTAAAAATAAAGGAGGATTCATCGTAGACAGAAATTATAAAAGAGAATTGGCCACCTCAGAAATCGGTGCCGGTACCATCGGAATGGATAACGGAGACCTTAAATCCGGCCTTGAAGGAGCCTTTTCAAAATATCTTACAGGTACCGACGGAAAAAGACTGGAGCAGAGAATCAATTCTTCACAATGGAAACCGATTGACTTCTGGAAGGTACAGGAACCCGTTGATGGAGAGGACGTATATACAACGTTAGACCTTAGAATTCAGGACATTGCACACTCTGCATTGGAGAAGCAGCTGGTCCATTACGAAGCCAAACATGGCACTGTGATTGTCATGGAGGTTGAAACAGGAAAAGTTAAGGCCCTGGTTAACTTAAGAAGAACAGAATCAGGAGATTACGAAGATTCTTACAACTATGCTCTGAAAGACAATATCGAACCAGGATCCACCTTCAAGACCATTTCCCTTTTAGCGGCAATGGACGATGGCTTTATTGATGAGAATACCACAGTGAATGTAGGGAACGGGGTCTGGACCTATGCAAAGCAAAGAATATCAGACGGACACGGCGGTGGAACTTATGACATCAGTGATGTACTGGCCAAGTCCAGTAACGTGGGAACGGCAAAGCTGATTACAAAGTACTATGCAGAAAAACCCCAGATCTTCTTAGACCACCTGAAACGCTGGAAATTATTTGATAAAATGGACATCGAGCTTCCCGGAATTACAAAACCGAAGATCGTAACGCCACAAAATAAAAGATGGAATGCCGCAACATTAGCCTCCATTTCATACGGCTACTCTTCCAATATCAACCTGCTGCAGCTGACAACATTCTATAATGGAATTGCCAACGGCGGCAAGATGCTTAAACCCCTCTTCATCGACAAGATCATGAAAGACGGAAAAGTAATGTATCGGGCGAAACCTGAAATTATGGTAAACAAGATGGCTTCAGAAAAAGCGGTTAAAATGATGACGAGCGCTCTGACAAAAGCTGTAGAGAAAGGAACAGGACGAAGCATTTTTACCCCTAACCTGAAAATGGCAGGTAAAACAGGAACGGCAAGGTTTGAATACTGGCTTCCGGGCCCTATGAAATACAGAGCATCATTTGCCGGATTCTATCCTGCTGATGCTCCAAAGTATACCTGTTATGTAATGGTGAGCGAGCCCAATACAGCAATAGGATTCTATGGTGGTCCCGTAGCAGCCCCGGTGTTTAAAGAAATTGCAGGGAAAACATTCCTGAAAACGCCTCAGAATATCGAGAAAGAAATGCTTGTAGACAAAAAGGTCAACCTGAGTAAAATGGTGGAGCCAAATGTAAAAGTAGCAGTAAACGATAAACAGATGCCAAATGTTGTAGGATTAATCGGTAAAAACGTAATCCCGCAGCTGGAAAACCTGGGATACCGTGTCGACTATAAAGGGGTGGGAAGAATTAAAGAACAGTTTCCGCTTGAAGGCACAACCATCAGCAAGAACCAGAGAATTTATTTGTCTCTGCAAAATTAAAAGTAGAAAACCGGTCCCCAAAGGACAATTTAATAAAGGACAGGATAAAGTCCTGTTGATAAAATGATTATAACAGAATTAGTAAACAAAATCCCAGTAACAGAAATTCACGGTGACACTCACCGCGAAGTTTCTGCATTGGTATTTGACAGCAGAAAGGTTTCGGAAAACGCTCTTTATATTGCAATAAGAGGTACCGTTGCAGATGGGCATGCATTCATTACGGCAGCCATTGAAAAAGGGGCCAAAACAATTGTATGTGAAGAATTCCCTGAATTGCTGGACGAAACTGTAACGTATATCAAAGTAAAAGATTCCTCTAAAGCACTGGGACATCTTGCATCCAACTTTTATGGAAACCCATCCAGAAAACTTAAGCTCATAGGGGTTACCGGAACCAATGGAAAAACATCTGTATCTACCCTCCTTTTTGATGTTTTCAGAAATCTGGGTTATGACTCAGCTCTGCTCTCAACAGTTGAGATCAGAATCGGGGAAGAAATCATTCCGGCCACCCATACTACGCCGGATGTGATTACCATCAATAAAATTTTAGCTGATGCTGTGGAAAAGGGCTGTGAGTTTGCATTCATGGAAGTAAGTTCTCATGGGATTGCTCAAAACAGAATCGAAGGGCTGCACTTCAAAATTGCAGGCTTTACAAACCTTACCCACGACCATTTAGACTATCATAAGACCTTTGAAGAATATCTGAAAACGAAAAAAAGATTTTTTGATGATCTGGAAGACACCGCTGTTGCCATCACCAATGTAGATGACAAAAACGGCAGTGTCATGCTGCAGAATACGAAAGCTAAAAAGAAGTCGTACGCATTGAAAACAATGGCAGACTTCCATGGAAAACTTTTGGAAGTGGATTTCAATGGGATGCTTTTGAACTTCAATGGAAAAGAATTCTGGACCACTATTACCGGTAAATTCAATGTATATAATTTACTGCTTGTGTACGGAATCGCTTCAGAACTTGGATTTGAACAGGATGATATCCTTCAGGCAATCAGTAAATTAAAAAGAGTCTCCGGAAGATTTGAAACTTTCAAATCTGATGGTGGGATCTTCTTTATTGTAGATTATGCCCATACTCCGGATGCCCTGGAAAATATACTGGACAGCATTAATGATATCAGAACAAAAAATGAAAGATTAATCACTGTTTTTGGCTGTGGAGGAGACAGAGATCACTCCAAAAGACCTGAAATGGGGAATATTGCCACCAAAAAATCAACACTGGCGATCATTACCTCAGATAATCCGAGAACAGAAGATCCCGGACAGATTATAAAAGAAATTGAAGCAGGTGTTGAACCTCAATACTTCAGCAAATACACTTCAATTCCCGATAGAAAAGAAGCCATAAAAATGGCCATCAAGTTTGCAGAACCTAAAGATATCATTTTGGTTGCCGGAAAGGGCCACGAAAACTATCAGGAGATTAATGGTATAAAACACCATTTTGATGACAAAGAAGTAATTAATGAGCTTTGGAAGTTAATGTCCAAATAGATTAAAAGTTTATTCATTTCTTCAAGGTCAAAGTTTTGAAAAAGAAATTGAATTTAATAACCAGATAAAAAGAGTGAGCTTTTCAATTAGCAAGTATTGCAAAAGGCTCAGAATATAAATAATAACAGACAATTTATTAGATATTTAAAAATTGCAAAAGGCAGCTAATATGCTGATTGTAAGTGATAGATTTAAATCAGGTGAAGTATTTAAGTGAAATATTGAGAAACCAGCCTTAAATCTTTAAATAAATTAAATTTTTAAATAATAAAAAAAACGAAACATGCTATACTATCTATACGAATATCTAACCGACCATGGAATTCACGTTCCCGGATTAGGGATGTTGAAATACATCTCGTTCCGTGCCGGAATGGCTGTGTTGTTCTCTTTAATTATTGCTCTTGTATATGGTAAAAGAGTAATCAATTACCTGAGAACAAAACAGATGGGAGAATTGGTTCGGGATCTTGGGCTGGACGGACAAAAACAAAAGGAAGGAACTCCTACCATGGGAGGACTTATCATCATTTTGGCGACCATCATTCCTGTATTGCTGTTTACAAGAATAACCAATATCTATATTGTCCTGCTGCTGGTTTCTATGTTTTGGATGGGAGCCATTGGCTTCCTTGACGATTACCTTAAGAAGATTAAGAAAAATAAAGATGGTCTTAGCGGAAAATTCAAGGTAGTGGGCCAGGTAGGATTAGGCTTAATTGTTGGTATTACCATGTATTTCCACCCGGAGATCACCGTTAAAAGAAAATATGCAGATGCTAAAGTAGTGAACAGAAACAATGTAGAGCAAAACTTTATGCCTACAGAAAAAATTACCGTATCTACCGTTCCATTTGCCAAAAACAATGAATTCGATTACAGTGGGATTTTGTTCTGGATGGATGATAAAGATGCTCATGAGTGGGCATGGATTGTCTTTATTCCTATTGTCATCTTCATTGTAACCGCCGTTTCAAACGGAGCCAATATTACCGATGGAATTGATGGGCTTGCTGCCGGAACCAGTGCCATAATATTGCTTACCCTAGCTCTTTTCGCCTACCTTTCCGGGAATATTATTTTTGCAGATTATCTCAATATTATGTTCCTGCCAAATATGGGTGAAACCACCATTTTTGCCGTAGCAATGGTAGGAGCCGTCATTGGATTCTTCTGGTACAACACCTATCCCGCCCAGGTTTTCATGGGAGATACAGGAAGTCTGATGCTGGGAGGGGTGATTGCCGTTTTAGCTATTATTTTGAGAAAAGAATTGCTTATTCCCGTATTATGCGGAATCTTCCTGATAGAAAACTTATCGGTGATGCTGCAGGTAATAGTCTTCAAATACAGAAAGAAAAAATACGGGCTGGAATATGCCCAAAACAATAGACTCTTTAAAATGTCCCCATTACACCATCACTATCAGAAAGATGGTTTTCACGAAAGCAAAATCGTCAACAGGATGATTATCATCGGTGTAATACTGGCCATTGTGTGTCTGATCACCTTAAAAATGAGATAAAATTAAAAGCTGTAGGCAATAAGCTTAAAGCTTAAAGCATATAGCATAAAGCTTTTATAATATGAAAATAGTTGTTTTAGGAGGAGGAGAAAGCGGATGTGGAGCTGCTTATTTGGCTAAAAAGAAAGGTCTGGAAGTATTTCTTTCAGATAAGGGAGCCATTAAGGATAACTATAAGCAGTTTCTGACGGACCATGACATTGAGTTTGAAGAAGGAAGTCATGATGAAGAAAGAATTTTACATGCAGACTGGATTGTAAAAAGCCCTGGAATTCCAAAAAAGGCAGACATTATCCATAAGATTCATGACAAAGGAATAAGACTTTCCTCCGAAATTGAATTTGCTTCCGAATTTACAGATGCTAAAATTATTGCTATTACCGGAAGCAACGGAAAAACAACCACCACTTCCCTCATTTACTATATCCTGAAAAATGACGGATTGAATGTAGGCCTGGGTGGAAATATAGGATACAGCTTTGCTAAACAGGTTGCAGATGAAAATCATGAATATTATGTTTTGGAAGTAAGTTCTTTCCAGCTCGATGATATTCAGAATTTCAGGCCTTATATTTCTTTATTGCTGAATCTGTCCCAGGATCACCTGGATCAGTACAACTACAACTATGAAGAATACGCATTGGCTAAATTCAGGATCACAGAAAATCAAGAAAATGACAACTTCTTTATCTACAACAAGGATGATGAAATGAGTAAGAACCTTCTTGAAAAGCTTGAAATAAAAGCGAAAATGATTCCTTTCTCTACGAAAGAAAAACTTGCAGAAGGGGGATTCATGAATAATGATAAAATTATAGTAAAGATGCAGGATGAGTTCTCGATGAAAGTTGAAGAGTTATCCCTGCTTGGGAATCATAATGTAGCCAACAGCCTGGCAGCATCTATTGCTGGTAAAATACTGAAAATAAACAATGAAAGCATTAGACATTCATTAATGACCTTTCAGGCGGTAGAACACAGATTGGAATTTGTAACGGAAATAGATGGGGTAAAATACATCAATGACAGCAAAGCAACCAATGTGAATGCTACCTATTATGCTCTTGAAAGCATGAAGAACCCAACGGTATGGATTGTAGGAGGACTGGATAAAGGAAATGACTATACCGAAATTGAGGACCTGGTGAAAAGAAAAGTAAAGGCCATTGTGTGCCTGGGGATTGATAATAAGAAGATCATCGATTTCTTTAAAGATAAAAAGGAGTTTATTTATGATACTTCAAGCATGGAAGAAGCCGTAAAAATATCCAAGTCACTGGCGAAAAACGGAGATACCGTTCTTTTATCACCATGCTGCGCAAGCTTTGATTTGTTCAAAAGCTATGAAGACAGAGGGCGTCAGTTTAAAGAGCAGGTATTAAAATAAATGTAAATGTCAGATGTAAAAAGTACATTTTACTTTGTACGTCATACATCAATACAAAATTATGGAAGAACAGTACACAGAAAACAGATTTGAATTTCTAAAGGGCGATAAAGTACTTTGGATGGTCATTCTTGTGATCTCCATATTTTCTATTTTCCCTGTATATTCTGCAAGTTCTAATCTGGAATATATTGTCAATAACGGGACCACAACAGGTCACGTTATCAAACATATGTTCTTTGTACTCCTGGGACTAGGAATTATGAGGCTGGTAGGCGCCGTGAAATATGAGTACATCGGAAAGCTCAGCAGCATCCTGCTTGGCCTGATGATTATCTTATTGGTGGTCACCATGTTCACCGGACAGACCATTGATGGAGCCAGTGCCTCAAGATGGCTGAAAATTCCGGGAACGCCCATCTCATTCCAGCCTTCGTCTTTTGCCTTTTTAATGCTGATCATCTACCTGTGCAGATACTTAACAAAGAAAATAACCCGCGAAAGACTTCCTATAGAAAATATCATGTATATTTTCGGACCTATTCTTCTTGTGTTTGTACTCGTAGCAAAAGATAACGGATCCACTGCCCTGATGATCCTGATGGTTTCTGTAGTTGTTCTCATCATAGGACAGCTGCATTGGAAATATATTGCCGGTTTCATTTCTGCATCATTTGTAGCCATTGTGCTATTCTTATTGATCGCACTGAATACCAACATGATCGGTGGAAACCGGGTACATACCTGGATGAGCCGTATAGAAACATTCACGTCCAGCAAAGCCAAAACAGCAGATGTAGACGATGAAAGTGTGAAAGCCAAAAATTATCAGGTCATGCAGGCAAAAGCAGCCATTGTACATGGAGGGATTACCGGAATGGGGCCAGGAAAAAGCGCCTTAAAGCAAATGCTTCCACAGTCGGCCTCCGATTTTATATTCGCGGTTATTGTAGAAGAATATGGCCTGATTGGAGCCGCGTTTCTGATCAGCCTGTATCTGATTATGATGATAAGGATCGTGATGATTGCCAGCAAAATGCCGGCCTTTTTCGGATCGTTACTTGTGCTCAGCCTCGGTGTGATGATTTTTATACAGCTTGCCGTCAATATTGCTGTAGCAGTGAATCTGATTCCGGTTACGGGACAGCCTCTGCCCTTGATAAGTTATGGAGGGACGTCCATGTTGGTAACCTATTTACAGCTAGGAATTATCTTAAATATAAGCTCACGAATCCAGATTTATGATGAAGAAGGAATGGGCAAAAAACAAAGTATAGCAGAAATAAACGATATCGCTTAGAATTAAAAAAAATAAGAAACGAGACTTAAAATGAACAATCAATCAGCCAATAGCCAAAAGCCAAAAGCCATTCGCGTTTTATTGTCAGGCGGAGGAACAGGAGGACATATCTTCCCTGCCATTGCCATTGCTGATGAAATCAGGAAGAGATTTCCCGATGCGGAATTTTTGTTCATTGGAGCCAACGGAAAAATGGAAATGGAAAAAGTTCCACAGGCTGGTTATAAAATAGAAGGAATTGATATCGCCGGAATAGACAGAGGAAATCTTTTATCCAATCTTGGATTGCCCTTCAAGATTTTGAAAAGCTTATCCAGATCGAAAAAGATTATCAAAGATTTTGCTCCGGATTTTGCAGTAGGGACCGGAGGCTTTGCCAGCGGACCGGCACTTTATGAAGCAGGTAAACTGGGAATTCCGATTTTTATTCAGGAGCAGAATGCCCATGCAGGGGTTACCAATAAAATTTTAAGTAAGAAAGCGAAAGCCGTTTTCACAGCCTATCCGAAAGTAGAGGGCTTTCCAGCAGAAAAAATTAAGTTTCTTGGAAATCCGATCCGATCAACCATCGTTTCCGGAATGCTGGAAACAGCCGAGGCAAAAGAAAAGATGGGATTAGATAAGGACAAGCTTACCATTTTATCTGTAGGAGGATCATTGGGGTCCAGAACCTTAAACAATGCATGGAAAGAAAACCTTGAAAATCTGAAAGAAAAAGAGTATCAATTGATCTGGCAAACCGGTAAGTTGGACTATAACGAATTATCTTCCAGCCTCCAGCTTTCAGATGCCATTCATTTGAAAGAATTCATTAAAGATATGGAGCTGGCTTATTCTGCAGCAGATATTATTGTTTCAAGAGCCGGAGCCATTGCCATTTCAGAACTGGCTGTAGCACAGAAACCAGTACTCCTGGTGCCTTTCCCTTTTGCTGCGGAAGATCACCAAACAAAAAATGCCATGAATCTGGTTGAAAAAAACGCTGCAAGAATGGTAAAAGACTCTGAAATGCAGGCCCAATTCTGGAATACCTTATCAGAGATCTGCGAAAATGAAAATATAAGAAAAGAAATGTCTGAAAATCTGAAGTATTTTGCCAAGCCAAATGCTGCTAAAGAGATTGTGGACGAGATATTTAATAAATTGTAAAAAGTACAATGTATAGTGTAAAAGTAACATAATACTTATACACCGTACGTCATACATTAAGATAAGAAAATGAATAATTTACAAACATATCAAACTTTTTACTTCGTTGGAATCGGAGGTATCGGAATGAGTGCTTTAGCACGCTATTTCAATGCATCCGGAAAGAAAGTATTGGGGTATGACAAAACCAATACAAAACTGACTCAAAATCTGATGAGCGAAGGAATTGATATCGTTTTTGAAGACCTGATAGACGAAAGGATCACTTCTCTTCAGCAAGAGGATACTTTAATCATTTATACTCCTGCGATCAAAACACTTGGGATCCTGGATTATTTTAACGAAAATCAGTTTGAAGTTTTAAAACGTGCCAAAGTTTTAGGACTCATTACAGAAAATACAGATTGTATCGCCGTAGCTGGAACTCATGGGAAAACCACTACTTCTACACTGATTTCTCATCTGTGCAAAGAAGCAGATCTGCCTTTCTCATGCTTTTTGGGGGGTATTTCTGAAAACTTTAAATCCAACTTCCTGTACAACGGATCTACTTATTCCGTTGTGGAAGCTGATGAGTACGACAGAAGCTTCCTGAACCTTTCACCGGATTGGGCAGTAGTCACTTCTACAGATGCAGATCATTTGGATATTTATGGGGATAAAAGCCATATTGAAGAGGGGTTCAGACAGTTTGCAGCGTTGGTTCCTGAAGACCAAAAGCTTTTTGTTAGAAAAGGAATTGAAATAGGAAGAGCCCATCAAACCTATGCGGTAAATGAGCCTGCAGACTACTATTCAGACAACCTGCGTATGGATCATGATAAGATTTATTTTGATTTTCATACTCCAACCGAGACCATTAAAGATTTTGTCTGGGACATCCCGGGAATCCATAATGTAGAAAATGCTACGGTAGCATTGGCTATTCTTCACAATTTAGGCGCAGATTTTGATACGCTGAAAAAAGCAATAGCTAATTTTAAAGGAATTAAAAGAAGATACACCAAGCATATTTATCAAAATGGTAAAATCTACATTGATGACTATGCCCACCACCCTACAGAAATCAATGCTGTAGTAGGTTCTATCAGAACATTTTATCCCGATAAAAAATTACTTGTGGTTTTCCAGCCACACCTTTTCAGCAGAACAAGAGATTTTGCAGACGGGTTTGCTGAAAGCTTAAGCAATGCTGACGAGTTGATCGTACTGGGCATCTACCCGGCAAGAGAACTGCAGGAAAATTTCGAAGGAATTACTTCGGAATGGCTGCTGGAAAAAGTGAGTTTAGAGAAAAAAGAAGGGTCAACGCTGGCCGATGCTTTTGAAAAAATAAAAGAAAAGGATTTTGATATCCTTCTTACAGTAGGAGCAGGAAATATTGATACCCTATACGACCCTATCTGTGAATGGATTGAGAATATTAAATAAAGATAAACGCAACGTTCGGAAAGAAAATTTAATTGAAAATATTTTCCGGTCGCAAGGGCGTTCTACTTAGCAAAGAGAATGCATGAACAAAAATTGATTGGTAAGATATAAGATTAAAAACAATTCATAAAAAGCCAGCCGCTGCCGAGTGAAACGCCTCTGCGAGCGGAATGAAGAATAATAAAGTTCTTTGCGAGCTTAGCGTTTAAAATAAAAAAAAACAATGTATGATTGAAAATGACATTTCAGCTATCGTTTTCGATGCCGGAATAAAGATACATCGTACGCTTGGAATTGGACTTTATGAAAATGTATATGAGAAATGCTTAGTCTATGAATTGAAAAAAAGAGGATTACATGTTGAAAGTCAAAAAAATATTGATATTGAATATGAAGAATTGAAAATTTCTAAAGCGTTCAGAGTTGATTTATTAATCGAAGACAAAGTAATAATTGAAATAAAAGCAGTTCAGGAAATCAATGATTATCATTTTTTTCAGCTTTTAAATTATTTAAGAATAACAAATAAAAACTTAGGAATGATTTTAAATTTTCATTCACTATTATTTAAAAACGGAGTAAAAAGAGTTGTAAACAAATTATAAGGTCCAGCCTTTGCTGAGTGAAACGCCTTTGCGAACGAAAAGAAAATTAAAAAATCTTTGCGAGCGCTGCGTTAAAAGAAAAAAATATGAAAAATAAATACAGAATATTAAAAATTGCTATCACCGTAATTATCCTGGGATTATTACTGAGTTTCTCGTTGAAGAGATTCAGCCGCCAGCAGATTACGGATAGTAAGATTTCTGTAAAAATGAATGAGAAAACCCCGGTTTATTTTGTAGATGAGAAGGATATCAGAGAAATCGTAAAAAAAGAAAACCCATCCGGAAAAGTGGGTAATCTGAATATCCCTAGCCTGGAGAAAAAGATCAATGCTCTGCCTGCGGTAGACAGTGCAAATATTTATCTTAATCTCAATGGGAAGCTCAATCTGGATATCAAACAGAGGGTTCCGGTATTCAGGCTCAATAAAGACGGAAAAGACTTTTATGTGGATGAAAAGGGCATTGAGTTCCCGATTTCAAGAACATATTCCCACCCATGCATGCTGGTAACCGGAAATGTACAGCCTGATGAATATGAAAAGTTAGCTGAACTGGTAGGAAAAATTGATAAGGATGATTTCAGCAAAAAGTTCTTCATTGGAATTTCAAAATCCAGGGACAGCTACAATCTCCTGACCAGTGAAGGAAACTACAGGGTGGAAATAGGAGATCTGGAAAATATTGATGTTAAAGTAAAAGGGTTTAAAACTTTTGTGGAAAAATACCTGGTCTACCAGGATCCTCAAAAATACAGCATGGTCTCTGTAAAATACCAGAATCAGATTGTAACTACATTAAATCCTTATTTTAAAGAAAATGACAGTCTTCTGAAAGCGGGAAAAATGGAATTGGCAAAAGCCCCGGCTCTGACAGCAAATATAAAAAAGGCAGACCCCAAGCCGAAGACTGCAGAAACCAAAAAGATAAGTCCGTCACCGGTAAAATCTAAAGAAAATGCAAAACCAAAAATAAAAACACAACCAAAAGAAACTAAAAAACCAGAAAAAAAATCATCGGCTACGGTACAACCGAAACCGAAACCAAAGGTGAAGATAGAATAAAGGCAAGTTCCCACTTGGATCATTTAACACAAAAAGGGGCAACCCTGTATAAGAAAAAGCAGAAAAAATCAAATCGATATAAAAATGGAAAATCAAGAGTATTCAGTAGGTCTGGACATCGGGACAACAAAGATAGTCGCGATTGTCGGAAGAAGGAATGCACACGGGAAAATAGAAGTTCTCGGTGTAGGAAAAGCTAAAAGTCTTGGTGTTCATAAAGGTATTGTGAATAATATTTCACAGACCATTAATTCAATCAAGGCTGCAGTGTCTGAAGCACAATCTAGTGCCGGCGTTCCTATCCGCAAAGTTACGGTAGGTATTGCAGGAAAACACATTCGTTCTCTGCAGCACTCCGATTATATTATGCGTGAACATCCGGATAAATTTATTACAGATGATGACATTGAAGCGCTAAAAGATCAGGTTAAAAAGCTGGTTATGCTTCCTGGAGAAGAAATTATCCACGTCCTTCCTCAGGAATATAAAGTGGATTCCGAAGGTGAAATTCAGGAACCTGTAGGGATGCACGGAAAACGTTTAGAAGCTAACTTCCATGTCGTTGTAGGACAGATGGGCAGCATCCGTAATATTGCAAGATGTGTCCGTGAAGCCGGATTAGAAATGGAAGCCCTTACTTTAGAACCTTTAGCATCTTCAGAGGCCGTTCTTACCAAAGAAGAAAAAGAAGCCGGAGTTGCCATTGTGGACATTGGTGGTGGAACTACTGATATTGCAATTTTCAAAGATAACATCATCCGTCATACCTGTGTAATTCCTTACGGAGGCGGAATTATTACGGAAGATATCAAAGAAGGCTGTTCTATCATAGAGAAACATGCAGAACAACTGAAAGTAAAATTCGGTTCTGCTGTTCCGGAATTAGAAAAAGACAGTACTTTTGTAACGATTCCCGGGCTGCACGGAAGACCGGACAAAGAAATTTCTCTTAAAACTTTGGCACAGATCATCAATGCGAGAGTAGAAGAGGTTCTGGAAATGGTGAATACAGAGCTCAAAGCTTACGGTGCCTTTGAACAAAAGAAAAAACTGATTGCGGGAATTGTTTTAACAGGAGGTGGCTCCAATTTAAAGCATCTTCGCCAGCTGGCCAATTATACCACAGGGTTTGACAGCAGAATCGGTTTTGCGAACGAATATATCGCCAACGATAAAAATCAGTATCTGAAAGGCCCTGAATTTGCTACTTCCATTGGATTGCTGATGGAAAGTTTGAAAATCAGAGACAAAAAACAGAATGCTGATGAAGAGATTGAGGTTGTTGCAGAACAAACGAAACCGGAAGTAACTGCTACCCAGGCGGAAACCGTGCAAGCTGTTCAGCAGGCAGCACCGGTGCAAGAACAGTCTGTCATGAGCCAGCAGCAAGAAAACAGAAAAGCAAAACTGACCTTCGGGCAGTCGCTTATGGAAAAAGTAAAAAAATTCTTTGAAGAAGTAGAGTAAATTATAAATGATGAATGATAAGCGATAAACGATCTTTTCCTTATCAATTATCATCAATCAATGATCAATTATAATTATAAAAAGTATAGGTATGGAAAATATAGGTACACAAGGATTTTCATTTGATTTACCAAAAGGAAATTCATCCATCATAAAAGTAATCGGTGTAGGAGGCGGTGGAAACAACGCATTAAAGCACATGTACGAAAAAGGTATTCACGGAGTTGATTTCGTGATCTGTAATACAGATGCTCAGACTTTAGATAACAACCCTGTTGCCAATAAAGTACAGTTGGGAACATCCATCACGGAAGGTCTGGGCGCGGGTGCCGATCCTGAAGTTGGAGAAAAATCAGCGATTGAAAGTATCGAAGACATCAAAGCAGCGATGGGACAGAACACAAAAATGGTGTTCATTACTGCCGGAATGGGCGGTGGTACCGGTACGGGAGCAGCCCCTGTTATTGCTAAAGTAGCAAAAGACATGGGAATCTTAACCGTAGGTATCGTAACCGTTCCTTTTAGCTTTGAAGGAAAAAGAAGATTAGATCAGGCTGAAAATGGTCTTGACAAATTAAAAAATAATGTTGACTCGTTAATTGTTATTAACAACGATAAATTGAGACAGCAATTTGGAAACCTTGGTTTCAAGCAAGGATTCTCAAAGGCCGATGAAGTTTTAGCCAATGCTGCCAAAGGTATGGCAGAAGTGATTACAGGTTATTTTGATGTAAACATTGACTTTAGAGATGCTAAATCTGTCCTTCAGAACTCTGGTACGGCTCTGATGTCTACAGGAACCGCTTCCGGTGAAAATAAAGCTGAAGAAGCAGTAAGAAAAGCCCTGGATTCACCATTGTTAAACGACAATAAGATCACAGGCGCTAAAAATGTTCTGTTACTGATCAGAAGTGGTGCAGAAGAGGTAACCATGGACGAAATCGGTATCATCATGGATCACATCCAGAAAGAAGCAGGAAATACGGCGGATATCATCTTCGGGGTGGGCGCTGATGAGGAATTAGGAGATGCTGTAAGCGTTTTGGTGATTGCTACCGGATTCTCTAACGAAAACAAAAAATTCTCCGGACCTACGGAGAAAATCAGAATTAGTCTGAACGACAGCTTTGATGCTCAGAAATCCTCTCCGTTCAAAACAAGAGAAGAAAGAGAAGCTACACCCGAAGCACCGCATGATTTTGGAGGCAAAAATATGTTCAGATTAGATGATGAAGATCATGACACCCCTTTCAATGTATCATCTGTTCAAAAAAAAATGATTATTGAAGAGGAAGAGATCAAAACTGAAATAAAATTCTTTGATGAAGAAAAAGATCAACTGAATACTCCGGAACAGGCGTGGAGACATGAAGAAGAAGGAGATCAGGCGTATAGCTTATTTTCTATTGATGAAGACAATGAAGATCCAAATGATTTGGAGATTCAATCTTTTTCATTTGATTTTGATAATAAAAAAGAAGAGCCTCAATCCGGTGCTCCTGCCAACAGCTCTTTTGCACAGGAAAAACCTGTTGAATTCAATTTCTTTGTTAATGAACCTTCAAGAAATGAGCCTAAATCTGATTTCGGACAACCGAAAGCAGAATTTAACGCGCCTGCCAGTGCGGTAGCAGAACCTGCTCAAAAGATTGATCCTTTCGTTCAGAAACAGGAAGAGCCAAAAGCAGAAACAAAACCTGCTTTTGAAACTAAAACAGAAATAAAAACTCCTAATACTGAAGAATCTGAATTCACATTCGTGAATAAAACGGTTGATCAGGACAGAGTTATCGAAAGAAGAAATAAATTAAAAGAATTCAATTCCCGCTATCAAAGCTTCGACAGCACAAGTGAATTCGAATCGATTCCTGCTTTCAAAAGAAAAAATATCTCTATCGACGGATCCAATGCTTCAGACCAGAATATCAACACATACCTGTCTGATAACAACGGATCTATGCAGATCAGAGAAAACAGATTTTTAAATAAAGACGTAGATTAAACGCTATAAGCAGTACGCAGTAAGCTATAGGCTATTCCAGCCAAATCATAAGGCTTACTGCTTATTGCCTAAAGCCTAAAGCCAAAACCATGAGTTTAGAAAATACCATAAGCGAAGCAATAAAAACAGCCATGAGAGAAAAAGACAGAGTTGCTCTGGACTCTCTTCGGGCCGTAAAATCTCAGATTCTTCTTTTAAAAACAGAAGCTAAAGGTGCAGAAGTTTCTGCAGAACAGGAAATTGCTATTCTGCAGCGAATGATCAAGCAGCGTAAGGATTCCTTTGAGCAGTTTGCTGCACAGGGACGACAGGATCTTGCTGAAGTGGAAGAGGCACAAATGAAAGTGATTGAGCAGTTTTTACCAAAACAGCTTTCTGCAGAAGAATTAGAAACTGAAATCAAAAATATTATTTCAGAAACCGGAGCTGAATCTGTTAAAGATTTAGGAAAGGTAATGGGAGCCGCTTCAAAAGCATTAGCCGGAAAATCAGATGGAAAAAGCATCTCTGAAATGGCTAAAAAGCTTCTTTCATAAGAAACGTGTATGACGGGCGGTAATGAGCTTATTTAAGCCCAGCCCCTATCATCACGGTCTTATATTCCATAAGGATATTCAACCTTTGCATATCGATTTGATTAAAGAAGCCTGGAACTCAAGAGTTCCGGGCTTCATTTTTAATTGGATATTCAAGTTAGTATTCAGCTTGAATTAAAACTGAAAAAAGAATGTAATTACTGTCGTGTTTTAGACCGTACTAAATGATTGATTGTTTGAGGGAAAGCTTTAAATGTTTTTTCATGGTCGTTTGTTTTTTCAGAATCATTTCAAATTTAATAATAATATTCCATTATTCCTACTCTTTATTCATTTTTTTTATAATATTATTGTGGTATTAATATTTGGTTAATTTTATATGACTAAACGATTGATAGTTTTTATATATTGAACAAACGTAAAGAATTGTTTAACTTTGCACTGATAAAAACAAAATATATGTATCCAACAGATTTAGTAATGCCGATGAAGGCTGAACTTACAGATAAAGGTTTCCAGGATTTAACAACTCCTGCTCAGGTAGAAGATGCCCTTAAGCAATCCGGAACTACCCTATTGGTCATCAACTCCGTATGTGGATGTGCTGCAGGAGCAGCGAGACCCGGAGTAGTATATTCTTTGACCGGAGATAAAAAACCTGATCACCTGACTACTGTTTTTGCAGGATTTGACACAGAAGCCGTAACAGAAGCAAGAAAACACCTGGCTCCATTCCCTCCAAGCTCTCCTTGTGTGGCTCTTTTCAAAGACGGAGAATTGGTTCACATGCTGGAAAGACATCATATTGAAGGAAATCCGGCAGGAGCAATTGCTGCAAACCTTCAGGCAGCATATGACGAATATTGCTAAGAAAACAACACACTAAATAACAAACCGTTACAGATTTTGTAACGGTTTTTTTATTTAATCCTATAAAAAATTCTCTGAAAATTCAAATATCATTATATTTGTTGGAATGGCAACTAAAGCACTTTTCAACACGGTAGTCAACTGGTTTATCCGCCAACGGATCGATCAGATACAGAATTTCATGGATCATCCCATTGAGACACAGAAAGGTATATTATTTTCACAGTTGTTCCATGCAGAAGATACAGAATACGGTAAGCTGTACGGATTCAACTCTATTTCAAGCTATCAGGATTTTAAAAATAAAGTTCCGATCGTAACGTATGAAGATTTTGAACCTTACATTGAAAAGGCAAGACAGGGTCAAAAAGATGTAAGCTGGCCAGGCTACATCAAACATTTTGCAAAATCTTCCGGAACAACAAACGCAAAAAGCAAATTTATTCCGATTTCTACAGAAAGCCTGGAATATTGCCATATGAAAGCCGGAAAAGACATGGTTTCTATTTATGCCAACAACCATCCGGAGAACCAGCTTTTCAATTACAAAAATTTACGTTTGGGTGGAAGCTCAGAGCTTCATGCAGACTTTAACACCAAATTTGGCGATTTATCCGCTATTTTAATTGACAACCTCCCTTTCTGGGTAGAAATAACCACCACACCCAGCAAGAAGGTTTCCTTAATGGGCGAATGGGAAAGCAAACTAAGAGCGATTACCTCAGAGGTGAAAAATGAAGATGTGGGAAGTATCCTTGGAGTACCAAGCTGGATGATGGTTCTCCTGCAAAGAGTCTTACAAGAAACCAATGTAGGAAGTGTTTCTGAGCTGTGGCCTAATCTGGAGGTGTTTTTTCACGGTGGAATCAGTTTCAAGCCCTATCGGGAACAATACAGGCAGATCATCGGAAAAAACATCAATTACTACGAAATTTACAATGCTTCTGAAGGGTTCTTTGGGATCCAGGACCGATCAAACAGTGATGAAATGCTTCTCATGCTTGATTACGGAATATTTTATGAGTTTATTCCCATGGATCAGTTCCATTTTTCGAACCCGAAAGTGGTCAGTCTGGAAGATGTGGAAATAGGAAAGAATTATGCTATGGTGATCACGACCAACGGAGGACTATGGAGATACCTTATCGGAGATACTGTGGTTTTCACCTCCACCAATCCATTCAGAATAAAAATAACGGGAAGAACCAAGCATTACATCAATGCTTTTGGAGAGGAACTGATGATTACCAATGTAGAATCTGCCCTTTCTAAAGCGTGTGAAGCTACCGGTGCCCAGATTACAGATTTTACAGGCGCTCCGGTCTTTATGAAAGAAAACGAAGGAGGTGCTCATGAATGGATCTTTGAATTTAGCCAGCTCCCTGATGATCTGGATCATTTTACCGATGCTTTTGACCAGCATCTGAAAAAAATAAATTCAGATTATGAAGCGAAGCGATACAACAGTATAACGCTGAGAAGACCTATCGTACACATCGCCAAAAATAATTTGTTTTATCAGTGGCTCGAAATGAAAGGAAAATTAGGCGGACAGAATAAGGTACCGAGACTGAGCAATGACAGAGAATATATTGATCCATTGCTGGAACTTAATAAATAGGAGAAAGGATAGCCAGAGGATGGAGGTTCTTGCAGTCTTTGACACTATCCCGTAAAGTGTGTAAGTTAAAAAGTTAGGGCTTAGATTTTATAATCTGAGCCTTTTTTCAAAAATAAGCATAAATTGGTTGAGTACAATACCCCAATTATGGATAGGCATTGTCCATTTTTTAGTAGCTTCTTTTAATGCCAAATAAACTGATTTCATTACGGCATCATCTGTTGGGAAAGACATTTTGTTTTTAGTGTATTTTCTGATTTTGCCGTTGAGATTTTCAATTAAATTTGTGGTGTAAATGATTTTTCGTATCTCAAGAGGAAATTCAAAAAATACAGTGAGCTCATCCCAATTGTTTCGCCAGGATTGGATAGCATAAGAATATTTGCTTTCCCATTTCTCTGCAAAATCACCCAGAGCAGCTTCAGCCGCCTGTTTTGTTGGTGCGGTGTAAATATGCTTCATATCGGCAGAGAATTCTTTTCTGTCCTTCCAAACCACATATTTGCATGCATTTCTTATTTGATGGACCACACAAATTTGGGTTTGAGATTCAGGA
>NZ_QNVV01000021.1 GCF_003384725.1 Chryseobacterium pennipullorum | reverse complement strand
GAAGTTTAATACATTCTAGTTTGAACGCAACGCTAAATTTTTCTTTTTTATACATAAAAAATGCCCCTAAAAAGTGTCTAACTTTTTGGGGGCAGTCCAGGCGTACGGATTTTTTCTGATGGTACTGTTCAGGCAGCGAAGATGTTAATGGATTCAAGATCATTTAAAGCCACATCCACGGATATATTAAACCATTTAGATAAAAAAATAGAAACTATACTATAAAAATTACATTTAATATATACTTTATTTTAAATTCTCAAAATTTTGATAAATTTACACTGTCTGCAATAAGACCGTCCGACCGCTATTCATCGGACCAATCGGTAAAAAAATAAACCCAAAACAATGAGCGATTTAGAAAAAAAGAAATTTCCAATCGGGCCATTTGAAGCTCCGGAAGGCATTTGTGATACAACCCTGGATACCTACATTAAGGTGATCAAGGACTTTCCGGGCAGACTGAAAAACCTCATTGAGCATTTTACAGAAGAGCAGCTGGATACTCCTTACCGGGAAGGAGGATGGACAGTAAGACAGCTTGTCAACCATCTTTCGGACAGTCATATGAATAGCTTTATGCGATTCAAACTGGCCCTTACAGAAGATAATCCCACCATAAAGCCTTACGACGAAGCCAGATGGGCAGAACTTCAGGACAGTATCGAAATGCCGGTAAAAGCTGCCATGCGAATGCTAAAGGGAACCCATCAGCGTTGGACTATACTTCTTAAAAGCCTTACCAATAAACAGTTTGAGAGAACTTTTTATCATCCGGAGCATCAGGAAAGCTATACCCTCAGAAACAGCCTTGCCCAGTATGCATGGCACTGCAATCATCATTTTGCCCATATTGAAAACCTTAAGAAAGAAAAAGGTTGGTAAAGAAAAGGTTAAATGATCCCCTATATTTCAGAGAAATCATAGACAGAATTTCCCTGCTATCTATGAACAGCCAGAGCGCATGGGGAAAGATGGATGTTTCTCAGATGCTAAAGCATTGTGATCTGGTGCTTCAGGTTGCCCTGCAAAAAACAGAGCTTCCCAGGATTCATATTCTTCTTGAGACCATAGGAGTCATTACGAAAATGGAAATGTATGTTTTCAACAACGGAATTCCCAGAAATATGCCCACTTTTCAAAAACTTATCGTTAATTTTGAGTGTGATTTTGATGAATCAAAAACCAATCTGCTGAAGACGCTGGAAGAATTCCGGGCAGCCTGTGAAAATGGGAGACTGCCGGAAAGACACAGACTATTCGGAAACATGACTGAAAAAGACTGGCAATTTTTAGAATATAAACATCTTGATCATCACTTAAAACAATTTAAAGTATGAGTTTTTTTGATAAAATATTCGGTGGTAAAGAGGAAACCCCTGATCATAAATCTTTCTGGAAAAAGATAGAATCAGAAGAAGATCTGGCTAAAGCCATAGAGCATTCTTTTCACCATAAGATCGCGATATTCAAGCATTCGACAAGCTGTTTCATCAGCAAAACAGTCCTTCGGAATTTTGAAAAAGAGGTTCAGAATTCAGACGGGAAGGCAGATTTGTATTATCTGGACCTGCTGGCTCACAGACCTATTTCCAATAAAATTGCCGAAGACCTGGGAATAAGGCATGAAAGCCCTCAGTTTATTGTCATTGAAAACGGAAAGCCCGTTAACAGCGCTTCGCACCAGGATATCTCTCTAAGCCAGATTCAATAATGAAGAATATTAATAATTATTTAGCTAAAGTTTTAAATGTTCCACTTCAAAATGTGAACACATGCAGTCTTCACTATGAAGTAAAGAAAATACCTAAAAACCAATTTCTTCTTCAGTATGGTGAGATCTGCAGGCATATATTCTTTGTAGAAAGAGGGCTCTTGAAAATGTACTCAATAGATAAAAACGGCAAGGAACATATTATACAGTTTGCACCGGAAAGCTGGCTGATCTCAGACCGGAGCAGTCTTTATTTTAATGAAAAGTCTAAATACTATATAGAAGCGGTGGAAGACTCGGAAGTTTTGTTTTTGCATCCCGATTTCTTCAATAAGCTGGTAGAGCAATTCCCAAACAGTATAGAAAGAAGTGACTTTCTGCTGCAAAACCATATCCGAAGTCTGCAGAATAGGATCAATTCATTATTGGGTGAAACTGCTGAAGAACGGTATATGAAGTTTATCAAAATGTATCCCGATCTGCTGTTGCGGGTTCCCCAGTGGATGATCGCCTCTTATCTGGGTATTACTCCCGAAAGCCTGAGCCGTGTAAGAAAGGAGCTTGCCCGAAAAAATTTCGTTCCGGACAAAAAATAATGAGTTTCCCATGATGCGTTCTGAAAGAAAGCATCATGGGAATTTTTTAAATCTTCCTGGCAAGATTTCCCACTTGTCTCAGTTTGGTCTGTGTATCTTCTGACCATGGAAGCCCAATGCAAAGTCTCATACAGTTTTCAAACTGATCCTGAAATGTGAACATTCTTCCGGGAGCAATACTGATGTTCTGCTTGATCGCCAGGTCATAGAGTTCAGTCGTCCTGATTTTTTTGTCAAACTCTACCCATAATGACAATCCTCCCTGTGGACGGCTGGTTTTTGTTCCTTCAGGAAAAGATTCTGCAATCGTCTGTACATAGTTCTGGTAATTAACCTGTAGGGTTTTCCGGAGCTGCTGGAGATGTTTCTCATATTTCCCGGACTTTAAAAAATTCGCTACGGCTTCATTTACAATAGAGATGGAAGACGTAGAGTGGAGGAGTTTCAGCTTAAGGATCTTTTCTTTATACTTTCCCGGAGCAATCCAGCCTACACGGTATCCGGGTGCGAGTGTTTTCGAAATAGAGCTGCAATATAGAACATTTCCATCCTTATCAAACGATTTGCAGCATTTCGGGCGGACGGAACCAAAATAAAGATCACCATAGACATCATCTTCGATCAGTGGGATATTATGCTCCGAAAGGATTTTTACGATTTCTTTTTTGTTCTCATCAGGCATACAGCTTCCCAATGGAGAATTGAAATTGGGGATGAGCAGGCAAAGGTCTATTTTCGGAATTGCCTTTTTCAAAGCGTCAATTTCTATCCCTGTGGTAGGGTGGGTGGGCAGCTCCAGAACTTTTAAGCCCAGGCCGTTGGCTAGCTGTAAAATACCCGGGTAACAGGGACTTTCAATAGCTATTGTATCACCGGGTTTTCCAAGTGCCATGAGGCAGAAAGACAAAGCATTCATTCCTCCGTTTGTGGTAACCAGGTCATTTTCATTCAGGTTTCCTCCCCAGTGAATTGAACGGACGCCATCTTTCGTAGAAATCCAGGTTACTCCATAGATATCCGTGACAATAGCTTCTGCACTGTTATGCAAAAGTCCATTGTTAATACTATTCCACGTTGAAGTGTGATGCTGTCCCTGTATGTTTAAATATAAGCAAGCAAAAAACAATGCCCAAACCCTCATATATGCACAACTGTTCTATGTTTTCTGCATCATCGCAAAAAACGGTTATTAATAGTTTCTGTACAAGTCGAAGTTTTTTTTAAGGGTAGGAACGATTGAAAATAAATTTTTGTCATTTTAAGCTTTCGTGGTCTTTTTGTGTTTTGTTTTGATGCCGCAAAAATAGTGAAATTATAGACATAAACCTTATGTTGTTATTTGTTTTAATATGAGTTTTATCTGTATGGGGTACCACAAAACCTGGAAAAAAATAAATGGCAGGGTTGATTATTTCCTTTATTGGTGAGAAAAATGGATTAAAAAACTGCTTATACAGTAATGGTCCTGACAATTCTTCAAATCGTCTTTGGCAGTCTTCATGACGATGAAAAATGTTCATGAATTTTTTTGTAGTAAAAATTTGACATGCCGACAGGGTTAATTCTATACGAAATCGTTGATCTTACTGGGGAGGTATCCCTATTTTTGCCCCAGTTTCCGACACAGTGAAAGACATTTCATTACATTCATGATTCTAAGAACACAGATTATCATCCTCATTAGCGAAAAGCCTCTCTCACAGGTTTTTTGCTTTTGATAAGGATTTTTTTTGATGCCGGGTCAATTCTTGAAAGGGTATTTTGATACAAAAAACCTCCCTTATAAAAGAGAGGCGAATTAAAAATTGACTGTATATTGAATAAAAATTCAACCGTTATTTATTGTTTTCCAGCCATTTCAGTCTTCTCTGATCCGGCAGGTGACGTACGCTGAAATTTTCGAAAACTGCATTAAACCCGTTTCCATCGGGGCATGCTGCCATCAGACCTACCATAACCGGAGTATTGTCGGGAAACGGAGCATTTCTCATCATCTTATAATTCTGATCGTCAAAAGAATAAAATACTTCAACAGCATCCAGTCTTCTGACAGCTTTTATCCAGACTGCTGAGGGAATTTTGTCTAATGTGATAACGCTCCAGTCACTTTTGCCATCAGTCGCCACAGTACTAAGATGGTACTTGCCATCAACAAATTCTATACCTGCCTTGATATAATGCTCTTTATCCGTCCTCAGCATAAGGCCCATCTGGTCAAACCTTGCTTTATAACTGCCTGTAATCTTTACCTTCGTTTCAAATTCACCACCATAAGTGGAATAGTAAAACGGAGCATCATCTACCGTAAATCCGTAATGTGAAATACGCCAATAATCACTCTGCGGCGTCACAAACATCGATAAAGTATTGTTTTTAATTTCCCATTTTTCAGGTTCATTAAACCAGGTCATCTTCTCAAGGGTCTGGGCATAAATCTGCTGGGTGAAAGACAGCGCAAAGAAGCTTACAATCAAATTCTTCATTCTTTTTTGGGATAAATTCTTAGGTAAATTGTTATTTTAGCAAAAGTAATAACAAACTTGATATCACGTCAATACTGATAAATAACCATATGGAGATTCGCGATCAGCTCAGTAATAAGCTGCTGGATAATGGCTTTAAGAAATGCATGCTCAATGTAGAGATGTACCGGCAAATGGCGCTTTCCTATTCGGTAATGGAAGGAGCAATATCAGTATTGAGCGATATGCAGGAAAATAAAAGTTATATATACAAATCCAAGGCAGCGTTGGAGCTGGGTTTGACTATTGATAAGGACCCCGCAGAAATTGACAGCATCTGGGAAGAAGAGATGTTGAAGAAGATCCATCCGGATGACAGGGTGAAAAAATACATTCATGAACTTCGATTCTTTAAGCTGCTGGATGCTGTGGATCCTGATCTGCGTGCAGAGTATGCTGTAATGTCCCGAATCCGGATGAAAGATAAAAAGGAAGAATACAGGTGGGTAAAGCACCGTATGTTTTATATATATTCACCTGATAATGGCAGATTAAGATTTGCGCTTTGCCTTTACAATATCTCTCTCATGGACTCTACAGTTCCGGACTTTCTGATCATCAATACCGTAAAAGGTGAAGTGGTGGTAAAGGATAAATTAGATTACAAAAGCATTTTGACGCCCAGAGAACTGGAGGTTTTAAAATATATAGGCGAAGGCTATGCCAGTAAAGAAATTGCCGGTCTTCTTTCGATAAGCATCAATACCGTAAGCAGACACCGTCAGAATATTCTTGAAAAACTAAAGGTCAAAAACTCTATACAGGCGTTTAAGGATAGTTTTTATTAAAATTTCCAATCCGGAATATCCGAAAAGTTCACCATATTTTTTTGATTCTTATTGTTAATTTTATAATTTTAAATCAACAGTATTAAGAACAACAAATGATGAAAAGAAGCGAAGAAATTACCGGTCAGTATTTTACTTTTCTGAAAAAGCATATTCAGGATGTGATTTCGGGTACCGTACCCGAATTTATGGAAGTCAACGAAATTGCCGGTGAGCTGGCCGTTTCCCATAAGCATCTTACAGATACTATTAAAAAGGAAACGGGACAGCATCCCTGTTATTTTTATGACCAGGAAATTATCCGTGAAGCTAAGCTTTTCCTTGCGAACTCGGATCGGTCCGTGGCTGAGATTGCCCGATTATTTACATATGACCCTTCCAATTTTTCTAAATTCTTCAAAAAAATGACAGGGCTTACTCCCGGGGAATTCAGAAGCAATAGCCAGCAATAAAATTTTTAGGATCAGGTTCCGGAATAGGAAACTACAAAAAGCTAATGATCATGACTCCGATCCCGATTTTTTTGTTCGCCCGCCGAACAATACGCTTCCACTGAGAGATAACCTTCAATCTCCAGGGAATACTTAGGCACAAAAGAATAATTTTTCCCGGATAATTCCTGATTCATTTTTACATGAATTTTCACATAAAATTATACATAATAACTTTTTTCACCACGTTTTGATCTATATCCGGGGATCTGATTATATGTGGTATTCACCTTTATGTGGATTTTTGTTAAAAACTGTTAGAAAAATCATAAAAAATAATCTTTTATAAATGAGGCGGTTGTGAAAAATAATCGTCTTTTTTTATTGTTTCTTTATTGATATTGCTTTATCATTTACTTTTTTTATTAAATTTAGATAAGAAAAACTAATTAATATAATAAAAAAATGGGGGTCAAAATTAACCGATATATAAAATAGTTTGGTTTTCAGTGGCTAAGAATTATTTGTTGTGCTTTTAATAATATTTAATCTCACAGTGAATCTTAAGCCCTGTAAATAGTTATATATTTGTTTTCTTGAACCACAACAAACAAGATTAAGGATGAGCATCAATTTTACTACCGCAACAATTAAAGATTTTGAGAATATCGAGGGTCACGATATGGCTCAAAGGGCAGAAATATTTTACGAATATTTAGACTTTGTAAAGTCTAACGGACACATGAATTACAGGCTGAAGAATACTTCAGGAACCAACGCAACCCTGAATGTAAATATTGCCAATCAAAATAGGGAATTTGTAAGCTTTGTATCCAGCGACTATTTGGGATTTACTCAACATCCGAAAGTAAAGCAGGCTGCCATTGAAGGAATAGAGAAATATGGTACCGGCACCGGAGCTACACCTCTTATCGGTGGCTATTTTGATTATCATAACGCCCTGGAAAAAAAGATATCTTCTTTCTTCGGAAGAAATGAGGAAGAAGCAGTAGTATTTACCACAGGATATACTGCCAACAGTGCCACCCTGCAAAGCTTGTTGCAAAAGGAAGATCTGGCGATCTTAGATATGGCTGTTCATGCAAGTGTATATGAGGGCTGTGCTTTCACCAACAAGAAAACATTTCCGCACAATAATCTCGATGCATTGGAACATATTCTGAAGACTTCAGAACCTCTTTACCGTACAAGGCTGGTGGTGGTAGATGGCGTATATTCGCAGGATGGTGACACTTCATATATCAATGATATTTACAATCTGGTGAAGAAATACAATGCGTTTCTTATGGTAGACGATGTACATGGTGTAGGAATATTAGGCGAAACGGGAAGAGGAACACTGGAGCAGGCAGGTCTTTTGGATAAAGTAGATATTATGACCGGTACTTTCAGCAAAACTTTTGGTAACTTAGGAGGGTATGTGATCACCGATAAAAAAATGGCCTCATTTATCAAGTTTCATTCCCGTCAACAGATTTTTTCGGCAACAGCGCCACCGTCATCGGCAGGAATTGTTAAAGCAATCGACCTTATCGATGAAGAGCCCGTATGGAGAGAAAAACTTTGGGAGAATATCAACTACTTCAAAAAAGGACTGGATGATCTGGGACTTGATACCGGTATTACCTGTTCAGCCATTGTACCCGTGAAGATCGGAGATCCCTATGTAACCGGAGATGTTGGAAAATTATTAATAGAAAAAGGAATTTATACGAATCCCATTCTATACCCGGCTGTAGCCAGAAAAGATGCGCGTATCAGAATGAGTGTGACCGCAAGGCATGAAAAAGAACATCTTGATAAAACACTCAATGCGTTTGATGATATTAATAAAAAATTGCATATTGCGAAAAAATAATAAATTATGCCTAGAAAAGTAGTGCAGGGCCCCATTAGGGACAAAGAAAAAACAAAACAGAAACTGCTCGCTGCAGTTGGTAAAATTTTAAGAGTAAAAGGATACTCAGGATTAAAGGTAAGTAAAATAGCCGCAGTGGCTGGCTTTGATAAAAAACTGATCTATGAATACTTTGGAAGCACAGATAAGCTGATCGATGAGTATATCAAATCGCAGGATTACTGGAGCCAGGTTAATCAAAGTCTCGATTCAGATTTCTCTGACGGCGGACAGGAGCTTACTAAAATGGTGGTTCTGAACCAATTTGAAAACCTGAAGAAAAATAAAGAACTTCAGAAGATTATTCTTTGGGAGCTTTCCGAAAGCAAACCTATCCTTAGAAAATTAGTTGAGCAGCGTGAAGAAGTAGGGGAAGTTTTGTTTAAAAATATTTCAGATCCTTATTTTGGAGAAGGCGCCAACAGACACAGAGCTATTATCGCGCTGATTGTTTCCGGTGCTTACTATCTGAATCTTTATACAGGTCACAATGCAAGTAAATTCTGCGGGATAGATCTGAAAACAGAAGAAGGTAGGAAAGAAATTGAAAATGCCATCGTCGAAATGATCGGATTCGCGTACGAGAAAAAATGATATTAAGAGTTTTCCAATTGAAACAGAAATCAGATTTTGTTGATAATTTGAAAACTTTTAATTTTCAAATTAGAACTATATTTCTTATTTTTGACCAATGGAAAATTTTATAGTATCTGCAAGAAAATATCGTCCTCAGGAATTTGATACGGTAGTGGGCCAATCCCATATTACGGATACTTTAGAACATGCAATTGAAGAGAGCCAGCTGGCTCAGGCATTGCTTTTTTGTGGTCCTCGGGGTGTGGGAAAAACTACCTGTGCCCGAATCCTGGCAAGAAAGATCAATGAGAAAGACGGCTCGGTTTCAGAAGACGGCTTTGCCTATAATATCTATGAGTTGGATGCTGCATCCAATAACTCTGTAGATGATATCAGGGAACTGATAGATCAGGTGCGGTTTGCACCTCAGGTCGGTCAATATAAAGTTTATATTATCGATGAGGTTCACATGCTGTCTTCTGCCGCTTTCAATGCTTTCCTAAAAACACTTGAAGAGCCGCCTGCTCATGCCATCTTTATTTTGGCAACGACAGAAAAGCATAAAATTATTCCCACTATTTTATCCCGCTGCCAGATCTATGACTTCAAAAGAATTGTCATTGAAGACATTCAGGCACACCTTAGAAATATTGCCGATAAGGAGAATATTGCTTACGAAGACGATGCTTTGTACCTGATCGCCCAGAAAGCAGATGGTGCATTAAGAGATGCCCTTTCTATTTTTGACCGGCTTTCTACATTTTCCCAAAAGAATATAACTCTGGTAAAAGCGGCCGAAGTACTCAATATTCTGGATTACGATCAGTACCTGAATATCGTGGACCTGGCCAAGGAAAATAAAATTCCTGAAGTCCTTTCCGCATTTAATGAAATTGTTAAAAAAGGATTTGATCCTCATATTTTCATCGCCGGGCTCGGAAATCACTTCCGGGATTTGATGATGGCGCAGAGTGCTTCTACAATAGATCTTATTGAAGTAGGAGAGCGCACCAGGGCAAAATTTGTAGAACAGGGGCAGAAATGGAATGCCCAGCAGCTGATCGATGGTATTGAAATCTGCAATCATGCAGACATCAATTATAAAAATTCAAAAAACCCAAGACTCACGGTTGAAATTGCACTGATGCAGCTGGCTTCTCTGACAGCTAATTCAGGTGATACTAAAAAAAAAAGTTCCTGATACTGGCTCCGTTTCTCAGTGAGAAGCAGGAAGTGAAAATTCCTGAAAAAGCTCCTGAGAAAAAAGAGATTGCTCCGGCAGCACAACCTGCAAAAGTGGAAACCACTCAGGACACTACGGTAACAAAAACAACCAAACCCTTATCCAGACCTGGAATATCTTCCGGCTTCAGCATCAATTCTTTTTTAAACAAAGAAGATAAGGTGGAAGTCGATGAAAATGTCGCGGTAAAAGCCGAAGACCTCCCTCAAAATCACTTTACAGATACAGATCTTCAGATGGAATGGAAGATCATGCTTAAGCAATTGCAGGTGAAAAATAATTTTGTCTTCAATGCGGTAAAAACTTTTAAACTGCTAAAAGGAGACGAAAATAAAATCAAAGTTCTCTTCCCGTCAGACTCTGCAAAAGTGGAATTTGATAAAATAAGTGGAGAATTTTTTAATCATTTCAGAAGAAAAGTTCAGAACCATCTGATCGAGGTAGAATACGAGAGAGACGTTGAAAATCTAAAGATTGAGGTGGTTACAAAACGAAAAATATTCGAGAAATTCATCGAAAAAAATCCACTTTTGAAAGATCTTGATGATTTAATGAAGTTTGATTTGACATAATTTTTATATATTTGTCAAATATTTTTGTGAAAATTACTTTTTCAACAAAAGCAAATCATCAACAGAAACGCTGAAACAAGACATTTCCAGTAGAAAAATGGAAAAATTATTTAATTCATACCTGTCTTTTTTTGCACCCGCTAATTATTTTAGCGGTTATTTTAGCTTTTCTGCTTCTTATTATAGAAATTTCAGAACCTATTACCGATTTTATTGGTATTGCTAACTGAATTTCTTTCCAAAAAATACAGGAAAAGTAGAGCCCTATTATTTTCCTGATTCCTTTAAAAAACTTTGAACGGCATTTTTTGAAAAGAATTATAAAGTAAATTTTATAATCAAAGGGCTATTGCTGTCAACTTTAAAAATAAAAAAACAACAAAATTTAGAATAATGAATTTAAAAGATTTAAAAAACGAGTGGATCAATGAGCTTACACAGCCTTTAATGATCGCAGGACCATGCAGTGCGGAAAGTGAAGCTCAGATGCTTGAAACGGCAAGAAGAATCAAAGAATCCAATGCTCAGGTATCGGTATTCCGCGCAGGAATCTGGAAACCGCGTACGAAGCCGAACGGTTTTGAAGGGGTAGGTGTGATCGGACTCAACTGGCTGAAAAAAGTAAAAGAAGAATATGGGTTCAAAACCGCCACTGAGGTTGCCAATGCGCACCACGTGTTTGCTGCTTTGGAAGCTGATGTAGATGTCCTGTGGATCGGAGCCCGTTCTACTGTGAATCCTTTCACTGTACAGGAGATTGCTATGGCTCTGAGAGGAACAGACAAACCCGTATTCGTAAAAAATCCTGTAAATCCGGATCTTGCTTTATGGATAGGAGCTCTGGAAAGACTTTTAGGACAGGATATTAAAAATTTGGGGGTGATCCACAGAGGGTTTTCAACCTACCAGAAAACAAAATACAGAAACAACCCGAACTGGCAAATCGCTCTGGATTTCAAGAGCCAGTTTCCGGATATTCCCATGCTGATTGACCCTTCGCACATCTGTGGAAACAGAACAGGATTGGCAGATATTACCCAGGAAGCTCTAAACGTTGGATACCAGGGGGCGATTATCGAGACCCACTCTAACCCTGACGAAGCATGGAGTGATGCCGCTCAGCAGATTACTCCGGAAGTTCTTGCAGAATTAATCGGAAACCTTAAGGTAAGAAATTCAAATCTTGCAGGTTTTGAAGGAGAGATGGGAAGACACAGGACTTTAATTTCTGATCTTGACTTTCAGCTGATCGAACTTCTTTCTCAAAGAATGAAAATTTCCGAGAAAATCGGAAAACTTAAAAAAGAGAATGATATTGCCATTTTCCAGCCTGAACGTTGGAAGGTAATCACAGAATACGCCAATCAAAAAGCAAAAGAAACAGGAATGTCTAATGAGTTTATTGAGAAAGTATTCAAGGCGATCCACGAAGAATCTATTGAAGTACAGAATAATATTATGATCGACAGAGACTAAAATCTTCAGGTCACGTGGTAAAAATTCATAAGCTTTGCTCAGCCTCTGGAATTAAACACGGTGAATAAAAAATTGGGGCTTAGGTGTTGAAAAACGGGAGAATTACCTATTTGTTTGATCCTATTTTCTAAACCCTAAGCCCTAATTGCTTATATTTGCATCAGCATTATCTATGAAAGGAAAAATCATTAAATCTACAGGCAGCTGGTACCAGGTTTTGGAAACGGAAACCAATACAATTTTCGAAGCCAGAATCAGAGGTAAATTCAAATTAATCAAAACGAGGCTTACTAATCCGCTCGCTGTAGGAGATTATGTTGAATTTCAGCTGGAACAGGATGATATTGCGTGGATCACCAAAATAGAACCCCGCACCAATTACCTGATCAGGAAATCCGTCAACCTTTCAAAGGAAGCCCATATTATCGCTTCCAATATTGATCTTGCCTGCTTTATCTTCACATTGAAACACCCCGAAACTTCACTAGGATTCCTGGACAGGTTTCTGGCATGTTGTGAAGCCTACAATATTACTCCACTTATTCTTTTTAACAAGATTGATGTTTTGCACGAAGAAGAAATTGAAATTGTTAAAGATGTAGAATCCCTGTATCAGGAAATAGGCTATGATACTTTGGAAATTTCCTCATATTCAGGACTGAACCTGGATCAGTTGCAGGATCTTCTTAAAGACAGGACGTCTGTGTTCTTCGGCCATTCAGGATGTGGGAAATCTACACTTGTCAATGCCTTACAACCGGGGCTTAATTTAAAGACTTCAGAAATTTCTGACACCCATCTCAAAGGAAAACATACCACTACTTTTGCACAGATGCATTTTTGGGATTTTGGCGGTAATGTGATCGATACCCCTGGTGTCCGGGAATTTGCCATGATCGATATCGAAAAAGAAGAAGTACAGCATTACTTTCCCGAGATCTTCAAAAAAAGGGAAGAATGTAAATTTCACAACTGTCTTCATATCAATGAGCCGAAATGCGCGGTCCTTGACTCCCTGGAAACAGGGGAAATTCAGCATTCCCGTTATTCTACGTATATCAAACTTATGGATGAAGCAGAGGAAGCTTCTCAAAAATAATACCCCAGTATCTACCGGTAATATTTCAGATTTGTTTCAAATAGATCCGTCGATAAATCAGTTATAGACGACAAAGAATCTGACAGGTTCATTAGTTCTTTTATTACACTATTGTATTGGTACTCTCCATTGGGTGGGGGAGAAAACGCTCTGATTTTTTTCTTAAAAAAAGTGAGTATGGAAAATAACTCTACGTTTTGCTTTTGGTTTTTTTACCAATAAGTCCACTTTTGTCATAATCCGGTTTTTTCATGATAAAAACATTTTTAAAAAAGGGTGATTATTTTATTAATTGAAATACTGGAAATTGAATATTAATATGGTTTTTAAGCCATTTTAATTTTATGAAATTGATAAAAAAACAATTGATTTTTTGTCAATAAAAAACCCAGCCGAAGCTGGGTAAAAACTAATAACCATGAAAACTCAAATTAAACATGAGAATCGCAATAGAACAAACAATTACTGTGCCAAAGAATGGCGTAAGATTTCTTAATAAAAGTTATTTTTATGTTAAAAAAAAATTAAAATAAAAATCAAAGATATTTTTTGTAATTTTGCACCATTAAAAAAATATACATTTATGTCTAACATTACATTCACTATGATTAAGCCTGATGCAGTTGCTGACGGACATATCGGTGCTATATTAGGTAAGATTGCTGAAGGAGGTTTTAAAATCAAAGCTTTAAAATTAACTCAGCTTACAGTAGCTGATGCTAAAAAATTCTATGAAGTACATGCTGAAAGACCATTTTATGGTGAGCTTGTAGAATTCATGAGTTCAGGACCTATCGTAGCAGCTGTTCTGGAAAAGGATAATGCAGTTGAAGACTTCAGAACATTAATCGGAGCTACTAACCCTGCTGAAGCGGCAGAAGGTACGATCAGAAAAATGTTTGCAAGAAGTATTGGAGAAAATGCAGTTCACGGTTCAGACTCTGACGAGAATGCTTTGATCGAGGCTCAGTTCCATTTTTCAGGAAGAGAGATTTTCTAAAAAAGACGACCTCATACCATAAAAAAATCCGGAGAATTTTCTTCGGATTTTGTTTTTTTAGGCCTGGTACTGGTGCTACAGATTGTTTTCAACAGCTCCTACATTTTCCCGGTAGAGTTCAAGAGGCTTGTTCAGTAAAACGGCAATAACGGTCATCTGCTTATCAAGCTTTTCCTCCGGAATATCAATGTATACAATTCCCGGGCGTTCGCTCCAGTAAAGCTTATTATAAATTCTGTGGGGAAGTATCGTACCCTCGCCTACAACTCTTATTCTGGCAATTTCATTTTTTATTCCTTTCAGCGCAATAGGACCTGTAGGTCTTCCTTCCACAAAAAGGTATACGGTCTGCCTGTCTTTTGATAAAGCGCTCATTCCTGAGTAATGTCCGGCTGGTAATCCTTTCTGTGTTTCAAAAAAAGCTTCAGCATGTTTACTGATCCACTGGAGGGTTTCAGTATTGGCTGAAGGTGTTTTTCCGATTTTCATATCCAGGCCGTCATCGGTCATTCCATGGATTTGCAAAAGATTGATCCCATCATGTAATGTATTGGCGAGGTCATAAGCTCCTAACGGGGTATTTTTATTTTGAAGAATTTCAGCCAGTAAAGGCTTTTCCTTTTTTAAATCACTAAGAAATGCAGGCGGGGTGTCAAAAGAGAGTTCTGCCACAGTAACATCCTGGTCAAATTTTACTTTGGAAAAATTAAGTGTCAGTGTTTTTTCAGTATTGTAGTTCGTAGTAATCACAGCTGAAGGATCTCCTATAATTTTGACAGAAACAGGAGGGGTGGCCAGGCTATAGATCTTCGTAAAGTTTTTAGCTTCCTCCAGATAAAGAAATAAAGATTTTTTTGAGCTTGATAAAGAGGACTTTCCTTTATAGTTCTCAAAAGGAGCTCCACGGGTTGTTTCATAGATGGCATTTTTGTTTTTGGAAGTCCAGCGTCCAAGATTTTTCAATATTTCAATTTGCTCTTCCGGAATGGTGCCGTCCGACCGGGGCCCGATATCAAGCAAAAGATTTCCTCCCATACTGATGACGTCAGCCAGCGTTCTTACAATCATGTTGGGTGTTTTGTAGTTTTTGTCATAAGGCTGATATCCCCAGGAATCGTTCATAGTGTAGCAAAGCTCCCAATAGGGATTTGCAGGTGGGATTACCGGGATACCCTGTTCAGGCGTGTCATAATCTCCATGATTGTTGAGTCTGGAATTAATGATAATGCTGGGGTTATGCTTTTTCAGCAGGTTTAAGGTCTGAGAAGCATTCCATTCTTCAGAAGTATGTTCCCAATCCCCATCGAACCATAGAAGATCAGGAGTGTATTGAGTAGACAATTCAGTGAGCTGGCTCTGATAATAGCGGATAAAATCCTGCCAGCGTTGTGGTTCAGCTTTTATTTCGTAGCGTTTTTTTGTCCGGGTATTGATGTCATAATAGGGGTGTGTCCAATCTGGTAGTGAGAAGTAAAGTCCGGTTTTTAGTCCTGACTTTTTTAAAGCAGATACAAATGGGCTTATCACATCTTTTTTTGCCAGAGAATGATAGGGGATGGTAGTTGCTTTTTCAGCTTTCGAATTCCATAATGAAACACCGTCATGATGTTTGGTGGTGATGACCGCATATTTGGCTCCCGATTCTTTAATAAGATCTGCCCATTGTTCAGGGTGATATTTTGATGCTGAAAAACCAACCAGCTGCTTCATGTAATTTTCGTGGTTGATATAATTGTTGAAGAATGACCAGGATTCTGAGATGCCATTGACAGAGTAAATTCCCCAGTGAATAAAAATACCAAGTTTTGCATTTTTAAACCATTCCATTTTTTCGCTGTGGTCAGCCGCCTGAACCTGTGCATGGATGCTGGAGGTTGATAAGGTTAATCCAAGGAGAATAGTTTTTATAATCCTGTTTTTCATTCTTTTATTTTGTGGTTAAATATAATAAAGAATACCGGTTATGAAGACATACTGTAACTCTTTCGGGTTAATTTTTTTATATCAGCACTATAGAACGAACTGAGATTTTAGGTAAAATACATTGATAAAAACTTGAAAGGGAAAATGTTGTATTTTTAGGATGTAATTAAATGGAATGCTTATTGCAAATTCTGTTAAAAAGAAAATTATGAAAATTCCAGCAATAGTAATGGCTAGTTTATTAGCAGTAGGAGTGTCTGCACAGACCACAAAACCTGCTGGTAAAACAAAAAAGCCTGTAAAGAAAGTCAGAAAGGCTGCGGCAGTGGATACCACCAAGAAGCCAAAACCCGATACCCCTAGAGTTATCGTAAAAAAAGATACGCTGGTGCGTGGCAATTATAGCTGCCCCGCCTGTGGTATGGGATAAGATGAAAAAGCCACTGTTAGGATTATCAATGATGGCGGAAGCAGAGTTTGTTTCTGCTATCCTGCCCTTATTACAAAGCAATTTGGTGGACGTATTGGAATGGTCATTTGATACCTTTTTCCACGCAGAAGAACCGGATTGGCTCAATGATCTGCTGGATTTTTATTCAGACAGCAGACGTCTTACCGGTCATGGTGTATATTACTCCTTGTTTGATGCCAAATGGACTGAGAGACAGGAGGTATGGCTGGATACATTGAAAAAAGAAGTTCAGACCAGAACTTATAACCATATCACAGAGCACTTCGGGTTTATGAATACCGAAAACTTTCATCAGGGCGTCCCACTACCGGTTTCCTTACATCCTGTAACACTCCAAATAGGAAAGGACAGGCTCTTTAGGCTTCAGGACGCAGTGAACATCCCTGTCGGAATAGAAAATCTCGCTTTTTCATTTGGCATAGATGATGTCAAAGAGCAGGGGGTGTTTCTCGATAAACTGACTGAAGATACCAATGGGTTTCTGATTCTGGATCTGCATAATATTTATTGTCAGTCCTGCAATTTTGAAATCCCCATGGAAGAGATCATCAATTCATACCCGTTGGATAAAGTCAGAGAAATTCATCTTTCAGGGGGAAGCTGGCAGGAGAGTGCCTACGGAAAAAAACAGATTCGGAGAGATACCCATGATGATGCCATTCCTGAAAGTCTATTGGATGTATTGCCATCTGTTCTTCTGAAATGCAAAAATCTGCAATATGTTATTATCGAGAGGCTGGGGCACACCATCAGCACTGAAAAAGAAAAGAAAAGATTTACAGAAGATTTTCAGAAAGTTAAGAAAATGCTTGAAGCACCGGGCTTGCTAACAGAAAATACTACTTCCTGGATAAAGAAAGGCGTGGTAATTCCGGATGTTCCTCTGGAAGATCTCGCACTGGCTGAAGAACAGTCAAGACTGACCAGGCTTTTATTTGAAGGGGCTGATGCTGCTGCATTTAAAAAAGAGAATTTTCATTTTTTCAACACCCGCAACTGGGATTCCGAAATGATACGGACTGCCCAAAATATCATTAAAAAATGGAATCCATATTGATTCGGTTCTGATCATCACAAATCAAAATATATGAAAATGACAACTTTACTACTATTGATCACCACTATTCTTACAGCCTTGATCGGGGGTCTGTTTTACGCGTATTCATGCTCTGTAGTTCTAGGACTTGGAAAGTTATCCGATACGGAATATCTTAAAGCAATGCAGCATATCAACAGGGAAATCCTTAACCCTGTATTTTTTATGAGTTTTATGGGAACTGCTATTCTTTTGCCTGTATCTGCATTTGTGTTCCGGGGACAGCCTGCATTTATTTTTATTTTGCTGGCAGCATTGGCTTATTTGATTGGTGTTTTCGGAGTTACGGTCGCCAGGAATGTGCCGATGAATAATATGCTTAATCAGTTTGATATCCCTGGATCAACAGTTGAAGCAATTAAGCAAATGCGTGAAAACTTTGAGCGCAGGTGGAATTTTTTAAATAATATAAGAACTGTTTTCTCCATCATAAGCATTGCGCTGGTCGTTTGCGCATGTATCTGGAACAAGGAAGTGTAAATAGAGGATAATAAGTAAAAATACGTAGTGTTAAATTAGGTGTTTCTACTGATGCATGGGTTCTATTTTATTTGGATCTTTGTTTTGTTCACAGGAGAGAAATTAAACATGCAGAATGTTTTTTTAAGAAACACTAATAACCAGGACGACTCGAATTCAATGAGAAAAGGCAGCCCCCGACGGACTGCCTTTTCTGTACGGTAAAAGAGATTCTTTTATATTTTTAAAAGCTCAATTGTTCTTTCCGGACTTTCTGCTGAAAATACAGCGTTTCCAGCTACCAGGACATCAGCACCTGCTTCAAAAAGCTTGGAGGCGTTATCAAGATTTACTCCGCCATCCACTTCGATAAGAGCTGTAGAATTGTTACTGAGTATCAGGTCTTTGGTTTCGGCAATTTTCTTGTAAGTATTTTCAATGAATTTCTGACCTCCGAATCCCGGATTCACACTCATTAGCAAAACAAGGTCCACATCTGCAATAATGTCTTCAAGCATTAAAACCGGAGTAGACGGGTTTAAAACAACCCCTGCTTTCGCACCTTTGCTCTGAATGTGATGGATCGTTCTGTGAAGATGGGTACAGGCTTCGTAATGAATAGAAATAAGATCAGCACCATGATTGATGAACTCATCAACATATTTTTCAGGCTCCACGATCATCAAATGGACGTCTACAAATTTCTTTGCATGCTGCTGCACCGTTTTCATTACGGGAAAACCAAAGGAAATGTTGGGTACAAACCTTCCGTCCATTACATCAATATGGAACCAGTCAGCCTGAGAATTGTTCAGCATTTCAATATCTCTTTGCAGATTCCCGAAGTCTGCAGATAAAAGGGATGGAGCAATAAGCTTCGTTTTCATTTTTACTTTTTACTTAATATTAGATGTTAGAATAAAGAGAAAAGAATAAAGACACTTGATGTTTAATCATGCATAACTTTAAGTCTTTTCTCTTTACTCTTTGTTCTTTCTCCTATTAATGATACTTCAATTTCATTTCCGGCTTGATCTTTAGAACGGTCTCATAGATCAGTTTAATTACATTGGCGACATCCTCTTTAGCTACCATTTCTACCGTTGTGTGCATATAGCGCAAAGGTAAGGAAATTAAAGCACTTGGTACGCCACCGTTGGAGTGGGCAAAAGCATCAGTATCAGTTCCGGTAGCTCTGCTTGCTGCTGCTCTTTGGAAAGGAATTTTTTTAGCTTTTGCGGTGTCGATGATTAGTTCTCTGATGGTATGATGAACGCTTGGAGCAAAGAATACTACCGGTCCTGCGCCACATTTCTGATCTCCTTCTTTTTTCTTTTCAATCATAGGAGTGGTGGTATCATGGGTAACATCGGTAACGATTGCTATATTGGGCTTGATGGTATCGGCAATCATATCAGCGCCATATAAGCCCACTTCTTCCTGGACGGAGTTAGTGATATACAGACCGAATGGAATAGATTTCTTATTTTCCTTCAGAAGCCTGGCTACTTCGGCAATCATAAAGCCACCGATTCTGTTGTCTAAAGCCCTGCAGACGAAATAGCGGTCATTCATTTCAAAGAATTCGTCAGGGTAGGTAATCATACAGCCTACAAAGATGCCCATGTCTTCCACTTCCTTTTTGGAGGTGGCTCCACAGTCTATGAAGATATTTTCGATTTTCGGAGTCGGCTCGTTCTGATTCGTTCTGGTGTGGATCGCAGGCCATCCGAATACACCTTTTACGATACCGTTTTCACCATGAATGTGTACTACCTTTGAAGGGGCAATAGTCTGATCCGAGCCTCCGTTTCTGATAACATAGATCAGTCCTTCGTCCGTAATGTAGTTAACATACCAGGAGATTTCGTCGGCATGAGCCTCAATCACTACTTTAAATTCGGCCTCCGGATTGATGATTCCGTAGCAGGTACCATAGTGATCTACTTCTATTTTATCTACGTAAGGTCTTATATAGTCCATCCATACTTCCTGACCTTTATGTTCGTAACCTGTTGGAGATGATGTGTTTAAGTATTTTTCTAAAAATTTCAAAGATTTCTTTTCAAATTTCATAAAAAGGAATGATTTTTGCGTTTAATTTTTGTTCTTATAAGTGTAAAAATAATGAATTTTAGTAAGATTATCTGCCTTTTTATCTTCTTTTTTGGAGTTAGTGTTTTCGGTCAGAAGGATTCTGTGGTTGCAAAACCTCTTAATCAGTATCCGGCTGAATCCCTTAAAGTGGATGAATTTGGCAATAAATATTATTACGACGAGCAGCAGAAGGTGAAGGTCTATGAAGTCAATGGAGAGCCTGTTGTAGTAATGGATGAGTTGGTTTTAGTAAATAAACCGAGATTTAATAACCAGCTGGATAAAAATTACTATTATTTTTTGAACAAAAAGCTGTACAGGGTGTATCCCTTATTTGTCACTGCTTTACAGCAATACAGAGACATTCAGGAAGATATGAATGATATGGACAGCAAGGCGAAGAGAAAGTTTGTGAGAGAGAGGCAAAGTATGCTCGCCGATCAGTATGAGAAGCAGCTGAGGGATCTTACGACTACCGAAGGTCAGGTTTTTGCAAAACTAATGAACAGGGCAACGGGCAAAAATGTGTATGAAATTATAAAAGAACTGAGAGGAGGATGGAGTGCCTTCTGGTGGAATGTGAAAGGAAAAATGGCGGACATTGATTTGAAAGAGCAATATAATCCGCACAAGAACAGAACTGACGAATTTGTGGAATCGCTGCTACAGTCTAACTGGAATTCAGGGTATTTGAAGCCTTATCCGGGGGCCAACGAATTTAAGGTGAGAAAATAAAAATAGAACAATAATAATAGGATAAAATTCCTGTAAGGTCAGCTTACAGGAATTTTTCTTTTAATTTATCAAATACAATCTGATCTACAGGCAGTGGAAATGGGTTGCCGGGCTGGTCGATCTCGATCCATTCAGTTTTTTCAATGCAGGGATCCAGAATAAGAAAATCGCCTTCATTTGTAATATTCACAAGGTAATAGATGGTAAGAAGCTGTTCATTTTCCCTGAACCGGGAAACCAGAAAATTTTCCTGAGTATACAAATGTTCAACGATATCTACTTTGACATTGAGCTCCTCGTCGAATTCCCGATGTAGGCAATCCAGGACACCTTCACCATACTCCAGTCCGCCTCCCGGAAATTTCATTAAAGGTTCGCCGGCATATTCTTCAAATAAGGTTAAAACTTTTTTATCTTTTACTGCACAGGCATACACTCTAATGTTGATCTTATCTATCATATATATAATGTATAATATTTGTATAGCTAATGTAAGGAATTTTGTTGAAAAAGCTGGATGAAGGAAGCACGAAGCTGAAGTTTTATACCATTTGTTTTTATTACTAAAATTTCCCAATCCGCTTATCCTTATATAATAATGAGTTTAATTATGTTTAAAAAACAAAAGCTTAATCTTTATAATGAGTAGAAACCCCCAACTTCCATCTTCAAGCTTCCTTCCTACAATTTGATAGCATTAATCATTTCTCTTTTTCCCGGAGGTCCCTGTTTTTTTTCAACCTGAAAGTTAAGCTCCTGAAGAATTCTTCTAACGCTTCCTTTAGAAGAATAGGTAGTTAATAATCCGTTAACGGCCATTTTGTCCGAAACCAGCTCGAATAAAGGTTTTTCCCAAAGGTCAGGTTGTACTCTGGCTCCGAAACAGTCGAAGTAAACAAGATTGATTTTTGGCAATTCTATGTTTTTAAGGTCGAAAAAGTCACATTCTATCTTTTTTAAGTGGAATCCACTAATAATTTCTACTGACTTTTCCCAATCTGCCAGATGAATTTTCTGATAAATATTTTTGAACTCCGGGTTATCAAAAAGTTCAAAATAAGCCAGATCCTTAATTTCGGATTCATTTATGGGGTATTTTTCGAGCGAAAAATAATTGATGACATGATTTTTGTCAGTTTTTAAATATTCATTAATTGTCACCAAAACATTCAAACCTGTTCCAAAACCTAGTTCTAAAATATTAATTTCGTAATCATTTATTAAATTTAGTCCATTTTTGATAAACACATGTTCGGCTTCCTGAAGTGCTCCATGATGAGAATGGTAGTTTTCATTTAAATCATTGATAAACAATGTTTTGCTTCCATCGTTGGTGGTCTTTATTTCTCTTTTCAAGCTATTTTTTTGTCAAATTTACTCTAAAATTTTTATATTTAGAAAATTATATTAAATTTGTAGAACATCGTAAAAATTTTAAAAAATGATAATTCAAAAAACTGAAAACTCCAGAATTTCTACATTTGACCCAAACAATTTTTCCTTTGGTGGTACTTTCATAGATCATATGATTATATGTGAGTATGAAGACGGAAAATGGGGTGATGTAAAATTAGTTCCTTACGGTCCGATACCATTTACCCCTGCCATGATGGGAGTAAATTATGGACAAGCTTGTTTTGAAGGTATGAAAGCCTATAAAGACAAAGACGGGCAGGTTTTCCTTTTCAGGCCAGAAAAGAATTTTGAACGTATCAACAAGTCAGCTAAGCGTCTTGCAATGCCTGAGGTGACTGAGGAGATGTTTTTAGACGGACTAAAAGCGTTGGTGGATATCGACAGAGAATGGATCCCTCAGGGTGAAGGAATGTCATTGTATATCAGACCACTGATTTTTGCAACCGAGGAAGCTTTGAAAGCAAGAGTGTCTAACAAATATATGTTTGCGATTGTTGCAACACCGGCAAAGAGCTATTACTCGGAGCCTGTTTCTGTAAAAATTTCCGACCATTATTCAAGAGCCGCTAATGGTGGAGTAGGTTCTGCTAAGGCAGCCGGAAACTATGCCGCTTCTTTCTATCCTACACAACTGGCAATCGAAGAAGGATATGAGCAAATCATCTGGACGGATGATGCTACTCATGAATACTTCGAAGAAAGTGGTACCATGAACGTATTTGTAAGAATCAATGATACCATATACACGCCGCCTACATCTGAGAAGATTCTTGATGGGGTAACCAGAGACAGCTTCATTCAGCTGGCTAAGAAAAGAGGAATCGAAGTGAAAGTGGAGCCAATTCCTGTGAAAACGGTAATCGAAGCTTTAAAGAGCGGTTCTCTTAAAGAGGTTTGGGGAGTAGGAACAGCGGTTGTAACGACACAATTCCAGGCTTTGGGATATCAGGGCGAAAAGCTTGCACTTCCAAGATTATCTGATGATGAAAGCTATGCTGCTCTTCTGAAGAAAGATCTTGTAGATCTTCAGAACAACCTTTCCGAAGATCCGTTCGGATGGAGAGTGGTGGTAGACCACGTATTAGAAACAGTTTAAAATTAATTAAATAAACTATACTAAGTCGGGAAGTATTCCCGGCTTTTTTTGTATGGTCTGGTTATATCCACGTCTTCATTATGTAATGGGACGGATGAGATGGCATAATAATTTATCACGGCAGTAATGCATTCGTATATTTCTTCGTCAAGTTTTGTAATTGATTCACGAATTGTGTATTTTCGCAAAAGTTTATGAAAAAATTGCTCTTCATATCATTGGTAAGCCTGTTCGGTTGCAACAGGAATGCTCAGACAGCTCACCCTCCGGTAGGCGGGGTTTTAAGCAAGAAAGATCTGGATGTTTCCAGGGAAAGGATGAAGAATCTGAACTCTGCAGAAAGAGGACAGATTCAGGACTGGATCAACGGACAGTCTGTAAAATACTATCCTACACAGCTTAATTATTGGGTAACTGTCGATGGTTTTGATCAAAGAGAAAAACGGGCAGACAATACACTGATCTCCTATTCGTATGACCTGTATGATTTTGATGAAACCAAGATTTATGATCAGCCTATTGAAAAGAGAGATGCCAGGTTTGGCCATTTTGATGAACTGAAAGTGGTAGAAAATGCATTACGCTTTATAAAGGACGGAGAGGAAATTACACTTTTGGTCCCCTCTTCTCTGGCTTACGGAACTTTTGGAGATGAAAAGAAAATAGATAACGACATTCCATTAATCATAAAATTAAAAGCTCTATAATACATGAAATTGTTTAACAAGAATATAATTCTGGCAGCGGCAAGTATTTCGCTGATGAGTTGCACCCCAATTTATAAAAAAATGAACGTAGACAAAGAAACTTACGAAGGTCTTAATGACGGACTTTATGCGAATCTTCAAACCACAAAAGGAAACATGATTGTGAAGTTTGAAGACAAGAAAGCACCAGTAACTGTAGCCAACTTTATCGGTCTTGCAGAAGGGAAAATCGACAACAAAGCTAAGGCTAAGGGAGTTCCTTATTATGACGGAACTATTTTCCACAGAGTAATCAAAGATTTCATGATCCAGGGAGGTGATCCTCAGGGTACGGGAATGGGAGATCCTGGATATAAATTCGAAGACGAGAAAAATGACCTTAAACACACAGGGAAAGGAATTCTTTCTATGGCTAATTCAGGTCCAAACACCAATGGTTCTCAGTTCTTCATTACTGAAATAGCAACTCCATGGCTAGATGGCAGACATACCATCTTCGGGAAAGTTGTAAAAGGTAATGATGTGATTGATGCGATTGCAAACGTTGAAAAAGGTGCTCAGGATAAACCTAAAACAGATATTGTTTTAGAGAAAGTTTCTATCTTCGGTAAAGGGGATGAGTACAAAAACTATGATGCTGCTAAAACTTTTAACGAAGGAAAAGCTAAAATTGCTGACAATAACAAAGCGTACATCGCCAAGGAAGAAGCAGACAAAAAGAAAAAAGAAGAAGAGTTTAAAGCCAACCAGGAAAAATTAGTTGAAAACTTAAAAGCCGGAATGCAGAAAACTGAATCAGGTCTTTACTATAAAATCACTAAGACAGCTGAAGGTAAAGCTCCAAAAGCAGGTGATAACGTTTCTGTACATTACGCTGGTAAACTGGTAGATGGAACTGAATTCGATTCTTCATTCAAAAGAAATGAGCCGATCGATATTCCAATCGGAATGGGAAGAGTAATCAAAGGATGGGATGAAGGAATCCTGTTGCTGAAAGAAGGTGAAACTGCTACATTATTGATCCCGCCGGCAATGGCTTACGGAGAAAGAGGAGCAGGAGGAGTGATCCCGCCAAACTCATGGTTAGTTTTCGATGTTGAGCTTGTAAAAGTAAAATAATTGAATTTCTTTAAGATATGAAGCCGCCCTGATGGGCGGCTTTTTTGTTTTACCTTTTAAAGGTGATTTTGTCTACGGTCTAAAAATGACTACTTTAGTAAAAACTACTTCATGAAAAAATTTTTATATTCTATTTTTATATTTTCTAATCTTAGTCTTATAGCCCAGGGAAGAAAATTCTTTGAAAATGGAGAGGTTTACCTAAAGTCAGCAGTTGAAAAGATCAATTTAAAATATTCCACCGATTTACCTTTTGTGAAAGTACATATTAACGGAAAAGCATATAATTTTCTGTTGGATACAGGGGCACCTACCGTTATTTCTTCTGCAATTTATACCGAATTAGGCCTTGAAAAGAAGCATAAAAGCAGTGTTAAAGACTCGCAAAAAAATAAACAGGATCAGATCTTTACAGTACTACCTGAAATGATGGTCGATCAGCTAACTTTTAAGAATATTGGAGTTATCGTGATGGATCTTAAAGAAGCTGAATTCGGATGTTTTAAAGTGGATGGAATTCTGGGTTCTAATCAGATGGCTAAACTCTTCTGGAGGGTTAATTATGATAAAAATTCATTGGAAGCTACTCAGGATCTTTCTAAGTTTGATCTTACAGGCTATGATATTGTCATTCCCTTTGATGTAAAGGATCAGAAAACACCTATTATGAACGCTCGTATTGTTGATAAGAAGGTGGCCCTTATATTTGATACAGGGTTTTCAGGAAGCATAAAGATCGCAAATAGTGATTACAATGTAAAAAAAATAACCGAGAAGGTAGATGTTTATGGAAATAGCTCTGTAGGAGCTTTCGGAGTTGGAAGTCCCATTTCTGGATCTATTTTTAAAGCTTCAGCTGTTTCCTTTGGAAATAAAAACTTTAACAATGAAGTTGTGGTAACAGGAAATTCAAGTTTGGTAGGAAATGATTTTCTGAAAAATTTTGTTTTTGTCCTGGATTGGGAAGGGCATACAATTTATATGAAACAAATTAAGGAATCTTCTCACAAGCTGGAATCCTTTGGTTTTGGATACCGTTTCATAGATTCCAAACCTACTGTAGCCTATATATATCAGGATGAAAATTTTCCATTAAAGGTGGGTGATTCTATCATCAGTATTAATAATGTAGATCTGGATCATCTTGATAAAGAAGGGGCCTGTCATTACTTTCTGAACAGGATAGAAAAGGACGCTGATGAGATTGATTTGAAAATAAGAAGAGATGGGACTGTAATGAATGTGAATCTTAAAAAGAAAATATATATAAAAGGTTGATGGTTAAGATCTAAAATACCGTAGAAATACGGATTTCCAATAAAGCTGATTGTTTATATCTTTATCAACCACTAAAAACAAAACAGAGATATGTTTGATCTGAATTATGATTTAATAAAACAGGAAATAGAATCTGAAACATGTAAAGAGCATCATCTGCATCCGGAATTTGTAAAAACTGAGGAGGGATTTGGTATAAGAGCCTGTTGTGAGCCTTTCAGACTTGAATTAGTTGCAAAATCTGAAAAAATGATCGAGGAAGAAACGACCCAATTCCTGGATAAGATGATGAAAGATATTTTTAAAGAGTAAATTTTTATAATGTGATGATAACCTTGTGTTATCGTAGAGCTGCTCCGGATGGAGCAGCTTTTTTTGGATCAGATACAAAGGTGGTGGAGAGTTTTTTATATCTATACTTTACAATCTGCACTACTCATTTTTTCTACCTGATCCTCCACGATGCCAATATTCAATAGGAACGGACTTTAGTCCGTTCACCTGTGATAGAAAATGACTTAGCGCCAAAATCTATTCATTCTTGAAGCATGTATGAATTTTTTTTCCTATTATACTTTTGCCTTAAAGCAAAAGTATACAAAAATTCAAGACTGGAATCATCCGCTAAAAATTGACCTTGCCTCCTAAAATTTCCAAACTCGCATGGATTCAACATTGGTTCTTCGACTCAATAGGGTAGCCATGCTCAGACACTGGAAATTTTTTAACGGATTCAAGACCAATTTTGCCTCTGATTTTTTATTTTAATTTGAATCGGCGAACCTTAAAGGTTTATTAACGCTCCTGATTCCTAGGTCGGTTAAAGGTTTACTTACAACTATTTCCCATGGACCTGCTACTGAGTTTCCTTTCAATTTATGCTCAAAAATCTGTGAAAATCAGTGTTATCTGTGGTTAATTTTTTTTACTTATATGCTACAATCGAAGATTATCTCTCTTCAGTCGATGAATGTTATTTCTACGGAGTCAAACAGTGATTGGTATACAATCTTATATTATTTTTTCTATTCATATTAACTCAAGCTTTTGCCTGGGCCCCACAATTTTTGTACTTGATCCTATTTCATTTAAAGAAGCTGTAGGTTTAAGGTAAAATAAGCATCAAAAAACCACCCTCTGTAGAAGGGTGGTTTTTCAGTAAAAGAAAGATTAAAAAGTTATATGTTTCTGCCGGATCTTTTCTTCATGCTGGTTCCAGCTAAGGAACTGATGAACACAAGACCAAAGCCGATATAAGCGGCAAATGCGGTCAGATATATTATTAAGCTGTTAAAGCTTGGTTTTAAGGTGTATACCAATACAGAAAAGGCAGCAAAACTCAACACCAATAATAGGCTCCATACATGCATTTTTGCAGCATCTTCATTTCTCTTAAAAATCATTTCAAAAAAGGCTCTCATCATTACTTACATTTTAAGGGTTATACATTAAATTAATTAGACAGAATAAATAAGCACACTGGTCATGGTAAAAAGAGGATAAACTCTCTTACTGGGCTAAGGTTCATGACAGCTTTGCTATCTATTCAATATGATTAATCCGGATTATAAACCCGGAACAAATCAAAATTTTTTTGAATCCCTGCTATAGGATCCGAGGGTAGTGATACCAGTCAGATACGGGGCATAAAATTGCTATGAAGAATCAACGGATGGTTGATTGATCACGTTCCCGTATCTTTTACGGCATCGTAGAAAAAAAAGGATTCATATACATCAATATGAACTTGAATCAGTGGAAAACTGAAAATCCACAGAAAACCTCTTTTCTCATCGTTAGTGCTTTTTTAATTTTTTTTCTCGATACTTTAAATGCTAATATCATGCCAAAGTGATTAAGTCTACTGTTAACAGTTTGAGTTATGTGTTTGTATTGTGCAGTTTTTCAGTGGGTTAAATGAGTTATTTCATTAAACGAAGAAAAGTTTTATTTCAGAGTACAACCTTTTATTTTATATTCTGCTTTGAAATAATAGTATATTACAACGTGAATAAAGAAAGTTAGAAAATATAATTAATAGTTGTGTCAGTGATCTCCTGGATCTCGAAAAAATAAAGTTTTGGAATACCATTTCTCCCAATTTATTTTTTATTCTGTCAGATGATTAAATGTTTGTTTCTACTGAATTAATTAATGCAATCTTATGAAACCGATTGTGCAGTTTATATAAAAAAGTCCATAGAAATCCTGATCAATAAGGATTTCTATGGACTTTATATTTGTACGTTTTTAGATTACCAGTTTTTATCGATCATATAGATAAGCTGTGTCATGGCTGCTGCACCTAATAAAAGCTCTCTGCGGTTTACTTTTTCAAAAGTATCTTCTTCGGTATGGTGAATATCGAAATACCGTTGTGAATCCGGCATCAGTTCTGCCGCAGGAATTCCCATATCATGTAACGGATAAAGATCTGTTCCGGAAAACCGTTCCTCGAAGTTGTAAACGCCATAAGGAAGGAAGAGCTTTGACCAGCTTTGAATTTGTTTTCTCTTGGCATCATCCATATCCAGAGCAATGCCTCTGGGTGCAAATCCACCGGCGTCAGATTCTATGGCAAAAAGATGTTTTTCATTGTTTTCCTTAACTGTTTTACCATACTGAATTCCTCCTTTAACACCATTCTCCTCGTTGGCAAAACAAACGACCCTGATGGTATGGTTGTTCGGTATGCCCAGTTTCTTGAAAGTTCTGAGGACTTCAATACTCTGAACAATTCCGGCACCATCGTCATGAGCCCCTTCACCTACGTCCCAGGAATCAAGATGTCCGCCTACAACAATGACACTCTGGTCTTTTTTACCTGTAATTTCCCCAATCACAGAGTGGGAGAGTTTTTCGCCTTTCATGCCACAGTTGGAATTGAGTTTAGCGGTAATTTTCTGGTTTTTCAATAGAGCTTCCAGTTCATCTGCGGTAGTGCTGCCGATTGCTACGGCTGGTACCTTGGTGACTTTGTCTTCGTAGCGCATTGCCCCTGTGTGGGGTACATCATCAAAAGCTGACGAAAGAGAGCGGATAACTGCAAATTTACCCCCTTTTTTTGCCGTTAGGCTCGCAGCTGTTGTTCTGTATTTGGCAGCATCGCCATAGCCCTTGAAGGTTTCTATGAATGACTGGCTGAAAGCGTAATTGAAGAACACAATTTTATCTTTTACGATTTCGGGAGACAGTTTGTCGTATTCTTCCATAGATTTTACCATGATAATTTCTCCTGAAATATCCTTTCCGCCGGTTCCTTCAGAATTTCCCAGGGAAAGCATTTTAAGGCTTTTCCATTTTCCATCGGATGATTTGATGTGTAAGGATTCTTTGCCTCTTTCCCAGACCGGAATCATGACTTCCTGGAGCCATACCTTATCGGCTCCGGCATCACGGAGTTTCTGCTCTGCCCATTTTACCGATTTTTCGTACGCCTCGGAACCGCTTAGACGGTGACCGATGGTTTTAGTGAGTTCTCTGAGTTCTGTATAGCCTTTTCCGTTATTCAGAATTTCTGTGGAAATCTTTCTGAAGCGGATAGAATCATCTTTGGACTGTCCCAAGGCGATTATTCCGACAAGGAGTAATGAAGTTCCTAATATCTTTTTCATGTTACCAATTTTTATCAATCATATAAATAAGTTGTGTCATAACAGTTGCGCCCAGAAGGAGCTCTCTGCGGTTCACCTTTTCAAATGTATCTTCTGCAGTATGGTGAATATCAAAATAGCGTTGGGGTTCCGGTACCAGTTCTGCAGTAGGTACACCCATTTCATGCAGCGGAGCGATATCAGATCCTGAATATTTTCCTTCGAAATTGTAGACTCCGTAAGGTAAAAAAAGATGCCCCCAACTCTTGATCTGATTTCTGTGATCATCATTCATTTCAAGTGATATACCGCGGGGAGAATAACCTCCTGCATCAGATTCTATCGCGAAAAGATGTTTCTCGTTCTTTTCTTTGACTGTTTTTCCATATTGTTTACCGCCCTTTGTTCCATTTTCTTCATTGGCAAAGCAGACGGCGCGTATCGTATGGTTATTCTGGATTCCTAATTTTTTGAAGGTTCGCAGTACTTCAATACTCTGAACGATCCCGGCACCGTCATCATGTGCTCCTTCGCCCACATCCCAGGAATCCAGATGTCCACCCACCACAATAACGCTCTGATCTTTTTTGCCACTGATTTCTCCAATGACGGAGTGGGAGAGCTTTTCTCCTTTCATGCCACAGTTGGAATTAAGTTTAGCGGTTACTGAATGAGCTTTCAATAGGCTTTCAAGTTCATCTGCTGATGTACTCCCGATGGTCACAGCGGGAATTTTTGAAACATTTTCGTCATAGCGCATATTTCCCGTATGAGGAACGTCGTCAAACGCTGATGAAAGTGATCTGATGATGGCGAATTTACCCCCTTTTTTAGCTGTTAAAGAAGCAGCTGTTCTTCGGTAAGCGCCTGCATCGCGGTAAGAGATAAAGGTCTGTACATTCTCCTGATTGAAAGGGTAGTTGAAGAAAACGATCTTGTCTTTTACTTTTTCTGCCGGAAGCAGATCATATTCCTCCATAGATTTAACCATGATAATTTCACCGAAAACGTCTTTTCCACCGGTCCTTTCCGAATTTCCCAGGGAAAGCATTTTTATGTTTTTCCAGGTTCCGCCTGAGGTTTTGATATGTAGTGATTCTTTTCCTCTTACCCATACCGGGATCGTTACCTCCTGGAGCCATACTTTATCGGCGCCGGCATCACGGAGTTTCTGTTCTGCCCATTGTACAGACTTTTCATAAGCTTCGGAACCGCTTAAGCGGTGGCCGATGGTTTTAGTGAGCTCTTTCAATTCGGCATAGCCTTTCCCGTTATTCAGAATTTCTGTGGAAATTTTTCTGAACTGGAGAGAGTCTTCTTTAGACTGCCCGAAAGCTATCACTCCAAAAAGAAGTAATGAAGTTCCTATCATCTTTTTCATATTACCAGTTTTTATCGATCATAAAAATTAACTGTGTCATCGCTACGGCTCCTAATAAAAGCTCCCGTTTATTCACTTTATCGAAACTGTCTTCCACCGAATGATGATAATCAAAATAGCGTTGTGTATCTACGACCAGCTCTGCCAGAGGAATATCGAGTTTCTTTAAAGGAGCAATATCCTGTATGGCATTGGTCTGGTCAAAATCATAAATTCCATAGGGCAAAAAAAAGTTTTTCCATTCAAAAACCTGTCTTCTTCTCTGGGGAGACATATCCAGTGAGAATCCTCTCGGTGAATAGCCGCCGGAATCCGTTCCCAGGGCAAAAACATGTTTTTCGTCTTTCTTTTTCACATAGGAAGCATACATATCTCTTCCCTGACCTCCATTTTCACTGTTGGCATAGAGAACAACCCGTATCGTATGATTATTGGTGATCCCCAATGCTTTAAAAGCTCTCAGAACCTCAATACACTGTACCACGCCGGTACCATCATCGTGAGCTCCTTCTGCAAAATCCCATGAATCCAGTTGGGCTCCCAGTACAATCACTTTGGAGTCTTTTTTACCCTGGATTTCAGCAATGATATTAGGATTTGTTGTCTCCCCCTTAGACTCGGCTGTCATGTTGATTTTTGCAGTGACTTTTTGTTTTTTCAAGATTTTTTCCAGTTCATCTGCAGATCTCACGCCAATGGACAAAGCTGGGATTTTTACTTTATCATCTGCTTCATAGTAAATCATTTTGGCATGAGGGGTATCATCATTAGCTGTTGTTAAAGATCTTATAATTAAGGCTTTTGCACCTGTTGTTGCAATAACAGAGGCAGATATTAGTTTGGATTTCGCGGCGAGTAAGTAGGAATCGTTGGTATTAATGATCTTCGGATCGAGTGGAACATTCACGAAAACAATTTTATCTTTGAGCTGGCCTACAGACATCGCGTTAAGTTCGGACGTGGAATTAATAAGGACGATCTCGCCTGTCAGGTCTTTCCCACCTGTTCCCTGAGAATTTCCGAAAGAAAGCATTCTGATATTTTTCCAGTCTCCGTTTCCGGTTTTTATTTGTAAGGATTCTTTTCCCCGAATCCACACAGGAACTTTGGCTTCCTGTCTCCAGATCATTTCGATTCCTATTTCCTTGAGCTTTTTTTCAGCCCATTCTACAGCCTTTGTGTAGCCGGGAGTTGCGCTGAAGCGGGGACCGATTCCTTTTGTAAGCTCTCCAAGATTTTCATAGGCATGCCCATTGGTCATGATCTCGTCAGAAATCTTTCTAAATTCATCATGATAATTGAGCTTTACCGGAATAGCCGCTTTGTGGGCGGATTTTTTCTGAGGTTTTTTTTGAGAAAATAAAAATCCACTCAAAAAGAGTGGAAGTATAATGAATATTTTTTTCATTTATGGTTTACCTTTCTTTTTCCATTGATAAAATTAGGGAAAAAATAGGAATTTTTTAAGGTTTCATGTCGTACATTAACAGGGCTGTAATTAATTTAGGCTCGATGAACGTACATTTTGGAGGCATACTCAGTTTTAAGTCTGAAATTTTAATCATATCATTAAAGCTTACCGGATAAATTCCGAAACCTACTTTACCTTCACCATTATCTACTTTTTCTTTTAAAATATTAATGCCATTGATATTAGAGGTTCCTTTTACATAGGAAATCTGCTCGGAGCTATCCGGGTCTTCAATTTTTAATATCGTCTTGAAAATGTATTTGTCTAAAAGATGGTGATCCAGATTATCCAGAGACATTTCTTTGGAACGCAGATCATGTTTTACGTGAAGTGAATAGAATTTCCCGTCCATATACATGGAGATATGGAATTTCTGAGAAGGGTAGTACGGGGTTTCCCCTTTTTCATGAATAAGGAAATACTGTTCAAGCTGCTTCAGGAAGTCTTCACCGGAAATGCCGTTCATATCATGTAAGATCCTGTTATAATCATGGATTTTTATAGACTGGTTGGAAACGATGAAACTGTACACAAAGTTGTAAAGTTCTGTTCCGTTATGCCTTTTATTTTTATCCTTATGGCGTTTTGCATTCAGTGCTGTAGAGCCGATTCTATGGTGTCCGTCAGCAATGTAGAATGAATCGATCTGATCGATCACTTCTTTAAACTGCTGCAGTTTCAGACGGTTGTCTATTCTCCATATTTTATGTCTGATACCAATAGAATCCACATGATTGAAGATTGGAACATTCTTCTCTTCGTGGTTCATCAGCAATTCAATTTTTGAATTGGCAGGGTAGGTAAGCAATACAGGTTCTGCCTGCAGGCTTACTTTTTCCAGGTAATGGGCGAGTTTTTCTTTTTTCTGGGGAATGGTACTTTCGTGTCTTTTGATTTTCCCGTTCCAGAAATCTTCAATGCTTGCCAGCCCCAGAAGCCCTCTGAACACCTGTTTGTTAGGATAGATCTGCTCATAAAGATAATAGGCGGAATTGTCCTGGACCAATTTCTTTTCGTCCAGAAGTTCTTCAAAGGTAGAACGGATCTTTCGGAGATTCCGGTCAATATCTTTTGATTTGCTTACAACATAGGGTTTAATCATGTTGATGTAAGTATTTTCAACTTGAGCTTTCTCAGTGATCTCTTCCTGGGTAAAATTATCCAGTGGATGGGTAGGGAAAGTGCTCTCAATATCTCTATGAGGTCTTATTCCACGGAAAGGTTTAAAAACAGGCATATTTATCTTATAGTTTCTTTTTGTAGCTTAATAATCTGTTCAGCAAGTTCGACACCGATTTTTTCCTGCGCATCTACGGTATTTCCTCCTACGTGTGGGGAAAGGGATAGTGCAGGGTTCATCAGTAACGGTAATTCCGGGCTTGGCTCGTTTTCAAAAACATCCAATGCTGCTCCGGCCACTTTTCCTGACTCTATATAATCGATAAGGGTCACTTCATTGATGACACCGCCTCTTGCTGTATTCACAATATAGACCCCGTCTTTCATTTTTTCAAACTGAGGGGTGTCTATAATATATTCATTCGTTTTCGGAGTATTGATGCTGATAAAATCCGTATTGCGAAGGAAAGCGTCCATATCGTTGGTAGAAGTGATTTCAAAATTCACGGTCTGTCCGTCAAAGAAGTTTAGGCTAAGTACTTCCGTTCTCGGGCTTCTTGTGAGTACTTCTATTTTCATTCCTAAAGCAATTCCTATTTTTACGACTTCCTGGCCAATACTTCCAAAGCCGATTACTCCTAATGTTTTTCCTGAAAGTTCATACGCGTTACTAAACGACTTTTTCATGGCATTGAAGTGAGTCTCTCCTTCCAGGGGCATCAGTCTGTTCGATTCGTGCAGGAATCTTGCCAGCGAAAGGAAATGACCGAAAACGAGTTCTGCCACTGATTTTGACGAAGCCGTAGGAGTGTTGATCACTTTGATCCCCTTACTTTTCGCATATTCCACATCAATATTATCCATCCCGATACCGCCTCTTCCAATGATCTGAAGGCCCGGGCATGCATCGATCAGGTCTTTTCTCACTTTTGTTGCACTTCTTACAAGAAGCACATCAACATTATTATCGTTGATAAAATTAATAACGTGATCCTGAGCCACTCTATTGTCCAGGATTTCAATCCCGGCATCTTTTAATGTACGCTCTCCCGCTTTTGAAATTCCATCGTTTGCTAAAACTTTCATGTGTTATTTTATTATAGATGTTAGAGGTAAGCTATCAGAACTCCGATGGTAAGCTCGTTATCTGGTATCTGTTGTCTGAAATCTTTTTATTTTTTCGGTCGCCTAATATAAGCTATTTTATTGACTTCATTACATCCACCAAAACCTGTACGCTTTCAATAGTTAAGGCATTGTATAAACTTGCTCTGTATCCGCCAAGGCTTCTGTGACCGTTTAATCCACTGATCCCTGCCGCTTTCCATGCAGTATCAAATTCTTCTTTTTTGCTTTCATCTGTAATTTTAAAAGAAACATTCATCAATGAACGGTCTTCTTTTACACAGAATGTCTCGAACAGAGGATTGCGGTCGATCTCATCATATAAAAGTTTGGCTTTTGCCTCATTTCTCTCTTCTGCTGCAGCGATACCTCCGTTTTTCTCAAGATACTGAAGCGTAAGCAAAGATGCATACACAGGGAATACCGGTGGTGTATTGTACATAGACTCTTTAGCAATATGCTGAGAGTAATCCAGGATGGAAAGCATATTTTCTCTTCCGGTTTTACCCAAAATTTCTTTTTTTATCACCACTAAAGTAACACCTGCAGGTCCCATATTTTTCTGGGCACCGGCGTAGATCAGATCAAATTTTGAAAAATCCAGCTGTCTGGAGAAAATATCAGAACTCATATCACATACCATCAGGGTGTCTACTTCCGGAAAGGATTTCATCTGAGTTCCATAGATCGTGTTGTTGGAGGTACAATGAAAGTAATCATATTCTGAACCTACGGCATAATCTTTAGGAATAAAAGAATAGTTTTCTTCTTTTGACGATCCTACCACGTCTACCGATCCCAGTTTTTTGGCTTCCTTGATCGCTCCGGCAGCCCATGTTCCTGTATCCAGATACGCTGCTTTTCCACCTTCTTTCATCAGGTTATACGGTACCATGGCAAACTGTAAGCTTGCACCACCTCCCAGATAAAGTACCTCATAGTCATCACCAAGATTCATCAGCCTTTTCACAATGGCGCGGGCTTCATCCATCACTGCCACGAAATCCTTGCTTCTGTGAGAAATTTCAAGAAGGGATAATCCGATACCATTAAAGTCTAAAATAGCCTGTGCTGATTTTTCGAATACCTCCTGTGGTAAAATACATGGTCCTGCGCTGAAGTTATGCTTTTTGTTCATATTTTTATTTTTTGGTTACTTCCGGAGTAAAACTCCTTCTGTTTATTTTTGTTTTATTTGATTATTGGTTAAAAAAAAGCCGTCTCAAGAACAATGAGACGGAAATTTTTTATTCGCCGTGTAAGAATGCTTTTTTATTAAGCAGAGCTTCTTCAGTCTCTACGTGGTCCTCATCCGGAACACAGCAGTCTACAGGACATACAGCCGCACACTGTGGTTCTTCATGGAATCCTTTACATTCCGTACATTTATCTGTCACAATGAAATAAACGTCATCACTTACAGGCTCCTGAGAGGCATCGGCATCTACAGTAAGTCCCGACGGCATTGTTATCGTACCTTGAAGAGCCGTACCGTCAGAAGCTTTCCAATCTACAGCTCCTTCATATATTGCATTGTTCGGGCATTCCGGTTCACAGGCCCCGCAGTTAATGCATTCATCAGTTATTTTAATAGCCATCGCTAATTTTTTTTAAATTTGCACAAAATTACAAAATATTCCCCAATTTTACAGTAATTATGAATACCGAAAATCAAGTTTTAGGACTTATTAAATTAAGCAATTATATAAAAGCGTTTTTAGCTAAGAAACTGGAAAATCACAATGAAGATGATGGTGATATTGAATTATTATTAAAAAAATCTGAAATTGAAAATCCGTGGTTTACTGTTGATAATCAGAAATTTGCATTGCAGCAGTGGGCGGATTTACTTACTGAAGAGCACATCAAAAGCTGGTTGGCAAATTATTCAGTTTCGAAAATTTCTAAAAGAGTAGGTCTTATTCTGGCGGGTAATATTCCGTTGGTAGGCTTTCATGATGTGATCTCTGTAGTTTTGAGCAATCATATCCCGGTGATTAAACTTTCTTCGAAGGACAGATACCTGATTCCGTTTTTATTAAAGAAATGGAACGAGCTTTCTGACGGGCAGGTTGCGTTTGAGTTTGTTGAAAAATTACAAAATTTTGATGCTGTGATCGCTACGGGAAGCAATAATACCGCAAGATATCTTGAATACTATTTTAAAAATCATTTAAGCATTATCCGGAAAAACAGGACTTCTGTGGCAGTTCTAAAAGGTAATGAAACGGACGCAGAGCTTCAGCTTCTTGCCAATGATATTTTCCAGTATTTTGGGCTGGGATGTAGGAATGTAACCCGGATTTTTATTCCGAAAGATTTTGTCATCGACCGCCTGTTTGAAAATTTCTTAAACTTTCAGGATATTATCCATCATCATAAATACGCCAACAATTATGATTACAACAGGGCTGTTTATCTGTTAAACCAGGAAAAATTCTGGGATAATAATTTTGTGATGCTTAAAGAAGATGATAAGCTGTTCAGTCCGCTTTCAGTCATCAATTTCAGCAGGTATGAAGCTTTGGATGATGTTAAAGCTTTTATCGCTGAAAACGAAGAGAATATCCAGTGTGTAGTAGGAAAAAAAGAATTGGGATTGGATACGATTTCTTTTGGGGAAGCACAGAATCCGGGGCTTGATACCTACGCAGATAATGTGGATACGATGAAATTTTTAGAACTGGTCTGATTTTCGTATCTTCCCTCATTGATTTCACCAGAAATAAAATCAACAGTATGAAAAAATTATTTTTAGGTCTTATGATCATAAGTGCACAGCTGATGTTTGCACAAAAAACGGTAGGTCTGAAAGCAGACGATGGTATGAAAAAAGAATTTCCTGCCAAACTAACCAAAGATAAGATCAATCTGTTCAATGATAATTTCTATAAATTTATCGCTGCTGTACAGGTTTCTGACAGGAAAACCATTGATGCGCTGCTTGCTGATAAAGTAAAAGAAATTGTGACTGATGATGTTCTTAAAAAAGTGAAGGAAGGCGTTGATCCCGAGAAAAAATTCGAGGTTCTGAAAGTAGGGTATTATGTATCCATGGATGGAGTAAGCCACCCGAATATTAAATACAAATATGCCGGAGATCCTGCTGCCAAGGAGGTTGTCAGTGCTGTGTTTGATAATGACGGAAAGATTGTCGGAGTAATGCCCGGTAAAAAAGACCAATAAGTTTATTTTCGATTATAAAAATATATTAACTATGATGACAGATGTTTTAGTCGCTCATTCTTCGGAGGTGGAGAAGGCGAATTTTTACAAGAAAACGTATTTGCATGTTGCTTTGTCGATTCTTGCATTCATTGGAGTGGAAACCGTTTTATTAAAGACTGTGCCTGTAGAAATTATCGCAATGATGTTTGGCCAGAGGTATATCTGGTTGCTGATTATCGGTGTTTTCTGGCTGGCTTCTGTGCTGGCTTCCAAATGGTCGCTTTCACAAAGTAAATCCACCCAGTATTTAGGACTTGGTTTCTATATTCTGCTGGAGGCCGTTATCTTTTTGCCTCTGCTTTTTATTGCCACCAATATGACAGGAGGTACCCATGTGATTTTCCAGGCTGCAACATTAACGATTGCAATGTTTGCGGGGATCTCTGCTGTAGCTTTTACGTCTAAAAGGGATTTTTCTTTTTTAAGGAATATCATCGTAATCGGCGGATTTATAGCTATCGGGCTGATCGTTGGAGGGATGTTGTTCGGTTTTAATCTAGGACTGTGGTTTTCAGTGGGAATGGTTATTCTTGCTTCGGCTACTATTCTATATCAGACAAGCAAACTGAAAGACGGATTCGCTACCAACCAGTATGTAGGAGCTGCTTTACAGCTTTTTGCTTCTATTATGCTTTTATTCTGGTATATTCTGAGTATTCTGATGAGCAGAAGAAGTTAATTTGAAATATATTTGGCTTTACATAATAGTCCTGGTGATTTTTCATCAGGATTTTTTATTTTAAAGAGTGGACAGCCAGGGGACGTCTTTTATTTCTCTCGCAGATTATGCGGATTTGGCAGATCCTTTTTAATCTCACATAATACTTGTTTGTTTGACCAAAGATATCTATGCTATTAATGCAGGAGTATTCGTGGGATCTGTGTTTTTTTAACTAAGAGCCCAAAAAATCCTGATGACAATTTCACCGGGATTTTTTGGTTATTCTTGATTATGATCATCGATCCATTTTCTTCATGCTGCCAATGAGACTTTGAAGATGATCAATATGAGCGCTAATAAAGAATAAAGAAAAAGTATAGTAATGAGGAAAACCTCAGGTATTGTATGTCGTGTAGACAATCTTTTAATAAACAATCGAAAAATATTATTTGTCGATTGATCCCAGAACCTTTTGTGCAAAAGAGTTTAAAGCATCTTTTTCACTCATTCCGTTCTGTACGTTTGCGTGAACCTCCAAAGCGCCGCAGATGTTGGTAATCAATTCGCCTGCTACATTAAGGTCTTCTTCACTTGTTCCCCTGAATTCGCTGAAACTTTCCAGTACTTCTAAGGTCTTTTCAAGGTTTTCAGGGGTCTGATTTTGATAAAACTGTCTGATTACGGGTAATTTCATTATGATAATTCGTTAAATAGGTTAATTAAGCTTTCTGCCTGGTTAGACTGAACCTGGTTGACCAGTTCACCGTTTTTGAAGATTGCGAAAGTTGGTAAGTTGTCTACTTTTGCTAATTTTCTGCTTTCAGGAAGTTTTTCAGCATCTACATATAAAAATGGAATTGCGTCATTTTCAGAAGCCAGCTTTTTGAATTTCGGCTTCATGATTCTGCAGTTTCCACACCATGTTGCGCCATACTGAACAACTACTTTTTCGTTATCGTTTACAATATTTTGTAATGTATCTTCGGTTAATTCTGTGTACATGATTCTAATTTGAAAATTTGTTAATTTGAAAATGTGTCAATGCTTTGTAAAGAAGAAAATGAGATAATTTTTAACCATCCTGAGATTGATTTTCAAATTATCTCATTTTCAAATTAACACATTATATTAGTTCTTCGCTAAGTATTCTGCAGTAGAAGTTCTGTCTGCTTTCATGGCATCTTTTCCTTCTTCCCAGTTTGCAGGACATACTTCACCGTGCTTTTGAACGTGAGTGTAAGCATCAATTAATCTTAAGAATTCTTTTACGTTTCTTCCCAAAGGCATATCGTTTACCGCTTCGTGGAAGATTTTTCCAGTTTCGTCGATAAGGTAAGTCGCTCTGTATGTTACGTTAGATCCTGTGAAAACTTCTTCTCCTTCTTCATTGTATTCGAAATCCTGATCAACGATACCTAAAGTATTCGCTAATTGTCTGTGCGTATCAGCTAAAAGTGGATACGTTACTCCTTCGATACCTCCGTTATCTTTTGGAGTGTTTAGCCATGCGAAGTGTACTTCGTTGGTATCACAAGACGCACCGATTACTTTGGTGTTTCTTTTTTCGAATTCACCTAAAGCCTCCTGGAAAGCATGAAGCTCAGTAGGACATACGAAAGTGAAATCTTTAGGATACCAGAACAAAAGAACTTTTTGTTGGTTGTTGGTTGCTTCTTCAAGGATGTTGATTCTTAAATCATCACCCATTTCAGACATTGCGTCGATTGTTAAATTCGGGAATTTTTTTCCTACTAAAGACATAATTTTCTGTTTTTATATTTAAATTTCTGATGCAAATATACAAAGGTTTATCTATCGAACAAACAGATGTTGATAAATAAAATCTATAATTGTTTTTGACAGTATTACAAGAAAAAGCCCTGAAAACAGGGCTTTTATTGTGTATTTTAGTAACCGAATATCTCGGTCAGGTTAAGCTTTTTAACTTCGCCCAGTTTCTGCATATCGGCCTCATTTACTTTATCTTGAGAGGCTACCAGACAGTAGGTATAGTTCTTATTTTTCATTTCCTTGTCATGGAAAGCGTTGATGTCCGCAAAAGACAGTTTGGGTGCCTGTTCGTAGACATTCTTTCTCATATCAAAGTCATTACCAAGTTTTTGGGACTTCAGATAAGAGAAAATAATACCGTCCTGTGTAATTCTTTCGGAAGCAATCGATTTTTTCAATCCGCTCTTTGCGGTTTCAAATAGCTGTTCAGATTTAGGAAGGGTAGTCAGAAGTTCATTCATCGCAGTAGTGGACTCATTGAATTTGTCTGCCTGGGTTCCTACATAAGCCATAATCATATCTTTATCTGCTTTCTTGCTTGGCAGTGCAAAATAAGAATATGTGGAGTAGGCTAATGCTTTGGATTCTCTGATGGTCTGGAATACGATCGATCCCATACCACCACCAAAATAGTTGTTGAACAGACTCACGGTAGGGGTAACAGAAGGGTTGTACTGATCTGAGTTTCTTACCCAGAATACCTCCGCCTGCACCATATCATAATGGGCAAACAATACCTTGTTTTTATCTGTAGGAATCTGAGCGAACGTCTTGGTTTTAGGAAGATCTTTAAGACTGGCAGGAAGAACGTGAACCGGCTTTAGGGAGGCTACTGTTTCGTTTCCTGATTTCGGACCGTAATACAATACTTTATGTTTAAAATTAAACAGGTCATGAAGAACGTTGACCAGGTCTTCCGCCTTTACAGCATCAAGTTCCGCATCACTCAGCACGTTATTGAATGGGTTTTGAGCACCATACTGGGCATAGCTTCTCAAGCCTGCCATAATGGAAGCCTTGTTCTGTTTTGCATTGGCCCTGGCTTTCTTCAATCGTACTTTGTAGGCGTCCAGTGCTGCCTGATCTGCCTGACAGTTTTTAATCAGATCTTCAAATAAGGCAATGGTCTGATCAAAGTTTTCATTAAGGCCTTCAAGCGTTACATAGGTTTCCTCATTTCCGGCACTTACATTGAAGCTTGATGCCAGTTTGTAGAATTCTTTACTGATGGCCTCAGAAGATTTGTTTTTTGTGCCTAGATATTGCAGGTATTCCGCAGCCAAAGGAAGTATTTTATTGTTCCATTTTCCTGAATCGAAATGATAATACATTCTGAACAGGGTGTTGTCTGTATTTTTTACCGATAAAACTTCTACTTCACCTAATTTGTTTTTGGCAATGTCCTTATTATAATTTAACCATACCGGAGCAATTGCATTTTCAGGCATTTCGTCAATTTTCTTAAGGAAAGGAGACTGGTCTTCTCTGTTTACGGAAACAGGAGTGATGGTAGGCTTATCTACTTTTACGATGCTTTTGTCTTCACCTTTTCTCTTGTAAACCGCGACATAATTGTTGTTCTGAAGATATCTGGTCGCGAAATCCATGATGTCCTTTTTGGTAAGCTTTGAGATTTCGTCAACATATTCCAGGGTTACCCGGTGGTCGATGTCTGAAGTAAACTCATCCATCAAAATGCTTGCTCTTGACGAATATTTTTCGTCCTTCTGAATAATACCTTTCTTTTCGTTGTTGACGATAGACTGAATCAGGTCGTCAGAAAACTCTCCTTTTCTTAATTTATCAATTTCCTGAAGAAGAAGATTTTTTACTTCATCCAGAGACTGTCCTTCTGTAGGTTTTCCCTGAAGCAGCAAAACGGAATAATCTTTCAATGCATAAGATCCGGCAAAGGCACCCAATAGTTTCTGTTTTTTTACCAGGTCGAGGTCAATCAATCCTGCCTGTCCGTTGGTAAGCATGCTTCCAACAAGGTTTAAGAGTCTTGCGTCTTTGGTAGAAGCTCCTGGAAATCTGAAGCCCAGCATAACACTTTCAGGATTGGGTCCCACTACTTCTTTTACTACAGGTGCTGTGATCGGCTTCTCCTGGCCTACTTTATACTCAGGAACCGCTTTAGGCTTCATGTAAGAGAACGCTTTGTCAATCTTTGCGATCACTTCATCCGGATTGAAATCCCCGGACATGATGATTCCCATGTTATTGGGAACATAGTAGTTGTTATAATACTCCCGTATGGCGTGGAGCGACGGGTTTTTCAAATGCTCAATCGTTCCGATAGTGGTCTGCTTTCCATAATTGTTGTTAGGGAATAGGCTGGCAAACATAGTATCGAAAACTTTATCTCCGTCATCATCAAGAGATCTGTTTTTTTCTTCATAGACTGCTTCAAGCTCCGTATGGAAAAGTCTCAGAACCGGCTGTCTGAATCTTTCTGCCTGTACCGAAAGGAATTTGTCAAGGACATTGGCAGGAACGTCTTCGGTATACACCGTTTGTTCAAAAGAAGTAAAGGCATTGGTACCATCTGCACCCATACCGGCCATCATTTTGTCATATTCATTGGCAATGGCATACTTGGCAGCTTCTCCGGAAATTCTGTCGATCTCTTTATAGATCTCTTTTCTTTTGGCTTCGTCCTTTGTCTTGTTGTACTTTTCGTACAGCGCATCAATCTGGTCTAAAAGGGGTTTTTCTTTAGCCCAGTCTTTAGATCCGAACTGATCTGTTCCTTTAAAAAGCATATGTTCCAGATAGTGGGCGAGACCGGTATGGTCTGCAGGATCTGTTTTGCTTCCTGCTTTTGTGGCAATATACGTTTGGATCCTTGGGTCCTTATTCGTAGGGCTCAGGATTACTGTTAAGCCGTTTTTTAAAGTATAATATCTTGCTGAAGTAGGATCGTTGGTTACGTATCTGTACTTGTAGCCGTTGGAAGTTGCTTCCTTCCACTGGAAATCCTGTCCATAGGCATAGCCGGCAAAACTGGCAGCGGCAATGCTGGTGGCGATTGTTAGTTTTTTTAGCAGATTCATTGCTGTAGTGCTTTGTTTTTGATGATGAGTTTTTATTGTTAACTGAATTGTTCCAACAACTTTTTGATTCTCCTCATTGCTTCTTTTAAGTCTTCTTCAGATGCGGCATAAGAGAATCTGATGCATTCCGGGCTTCCGAAAGAGAAGCCGCCTACACAGCCTACGTGGGCATTTTCAAGAAGGAACATGGCAAAGTCGTCTGAATTTTTTATTTCAGTTCCATTCAATGTTTTTCCGATATAATAAGAAATATCAGGGAAGAAATAGAAGGCTGCTTTTGGAAGAAGTACTTTGAACCCCGGGATCTCCTGGATCAGGTCATAGACTAAATCTCTTCTTTTTTTGAATGCATCAATCATGTATCGGTATTCGGAAGGATCTGTCTGTAGAGCGGTAATGGAAGCTCTCTGTGCTACCGTGTTCGCTCCGCTTGTCATTTGTCCCTGTACTTTTTCACAGGCTTTTGCCAGCCATTCAGGACATGCTGAATATCCGATTCTCCATCCTGTCATGGCAAAAGCCTTTGACATTCCGTTGATGACGGCTGTCTGCTCATATACTTCAGGAAACTGTGCAATAGAGGTAGTTTTGGTTTCGTAGTTGATAAATTCGTAGATCTCATCAGAAATGATCGTGATCTGGGGATATTTGGCAATAACTTTGGCGATGGATTTCAACTCATCATAGGTGTAATATCCTCCTGAAGGGTTACATGGCGAGCTGAACAGTACAGCTTTAGTTTTTTCTGTAATAGCTTCTTCCAGCTGTTCTGCCGTTACTTTAAAGTCTGTCACATAGGAAGTCGGAAGCATTACGGAAGTTCCGCCCATCATTTTTACCATCTCATCATAACTTACCCAGTATGGAGCGGGAAGAAGAACTTCATCACCATCATTGATAATGGCTGCAAGCACATTGATAATAGCCTGTTTGGCACCATTTGATACACAGATTTGAGTAGGTTTATATTCCAGATGGTTGTCTCTCTTCAGTTTGTAAGCGATAGCCTCACGCAATTCCAGAAACCCGGGAACAGGGGAGTAGTGGCTGTAATTCTGGTTGATGGCATCAAAAGCGGCCTGTTTAATATTGTCCGGAACATCAAAATCCGGTTCACCAAGAGTTAAGCTGATAACGTCTATTCCGCTGGCTTTCATTTCTCTCGCTTTATTAGACATTACAAAAGTCTGTGAGTATCCTAATCTTTTTACTCTATCTGAAAGTTTATCCATGTATTTTTTGAATTTTAACAAATATATGATAAAAAGGCCTTGCAGAAGTAATAAAAAGAGGGTGGTTTTAAAGATTTTTATCAGGTTTAACCCAGATTCATTATATTTGGAGTTGATGTTGTTTTTGATGCAATTTTGGCTTGAAAACACACCTGCTTAAAAACTTTAATCCATGAAAAATAGGTATTCTCTTTTATTTTTGGTATTATCCTGCACTATGTTTGCTCAGAATTATCGTTTTGTGTATGAATACAAAATGAAATCAGATATTGATAATAAAGATTCTCAGGTTATCGATTATATGAATCTGGATTCTGACGGGAAGAAATCTTATTTTTATAATGCTGTGAAATACGAAAGAATTCTATTTATCAGGCAGATAAAGATCTTAATATATTGTTTAAGAGTAAAAATTATGACAGAAGCTTAGGTTATATTATTGAAAAAGATTATTCGAAAATAGAAGCCCATTTATATGATCAATACAAAACAGCACATCTTGTTATTACGGATCCCGAAGTTCCCAAGTGGTCGGTGCAGAAAGAGTTTTTAAAGATCAATGGCATGGATTGCCAGAAAGCCGTAACCCGGTACAAAGGAAGAGAATGGGAAGCATGGTTTTCTAAAGATTATCCTATCAGCGATGGTCCTTACAAATTCAATGGTCTTCCGGGACTTGTGGTAAGGGTTAAAGATAGGGACGATAATCATATTTTTAATATGGTTCAGGTGAAAAAAGTACATTCTATATTTAATTTTGTCCCTAAAAACAATAAAAAAATATCTGATCAGGAATACAGGCAGCTTGTAAAAAATGAGATCTTCAGCCCTGAAGATATTGAAAGTATCAACATCGACAGACAAACAGGAAAAATGGGAGTACAGTTGAAAGATGGATATGTGACGCAATTGGATCTTGGTCAAATTAAAAAAGCGGGCAAGGGAAATGAAGATGCAGAACTGGCCAGGTTGCTTAAGAAAAGTAATAATCCTATTGAAAAAGAAAATTCAAAATAAAATTCTGTTATTTTTTTGATATACCCTTTCTGAAAATTTGAATAAAGCCGATAAAAACTTATTTTTGCCAATTATAATAATTCACATGTCTGCATCGTTAGTATTAAAATATTTCCCGGATCTTACAGAAACACAGGTAGAGCAATTTACAAAACTTGAAAGCCTGTACAATGAATGGAATGAAAAGATCAACGTGATTTCCAGAAAAGATATGGAGTCACTGTATGAAAAACACATTCTGCATTCTTTGGGAATTGCGAAAATAATGGAATTTGCACCCGGAACGAAAGTTCTGGATATCGGAACCGGCGGTGGTTTTCCAGGAATTCCTCTGGCTATCCTGTTTCCGGAAACTGAGTTTACGTTAATAGATTCTATTGGAAAGAAAATAAGTGTTGTAAATGCTGTTGCAGAAGGTGTAGGACTGAAAAATGTGACCGCGATCCATGGCAGAGCTGAAAAATTAAAGGAAAAATTTCATTTTGTAGTCAGCAGAGCGGTAACCCAGATGCCGGAATTTCTGAGATGGCTGAAAGGAAAATTTGAAAAAGAACAGTTTAACCCTAAACATAATGGAATTTTATATTTAAAAGGAGGTGACCTGGCAGAGGAGCTGGCCGGCCTTAAATGTGAAATTTTCAATCTTAAAAACTATTTTGATGAAGAGTTTTTTGACACTAAAAAAGTAGTCTATCTATCAAAAGGTAATTTTAATTCCTAAATTTGTGATATTGAGGAATAATTTTTGCTAAATATTTGTTAATAATCAGAAAATTGCAGATTATGAAAAAGCTTTTAAATATTGGGTTTTCTTTATTCGTGTTTGGCGGATTTTTAGTCTCCTGTAAGGCTGATGATTATGGTACGGTTCAGTCTATCGATAAAATCAAAATAGATAGTGTGCAGCTGGTTAATGATACGATGAATGTTTTAGGAATACAGCGTATAAAAACGTACTCCACCTATCAATCCCAGTGCCAGGGTTTTTACGGCTATGATTACGTGTATGATACTGATTTTAACAGAACCGTTACTGCCTATAAATTTATTACCAACGAGCCGTGCGCACAGGCAAACTATGCAGGTACCAACCAGATCAACTTCAATCCTCAGAAAAGAGGAACCTATACTTTAAAATTCTGGAGTGGCGGAAATAACTGGATTACTAAAACCATTGTGGTGGAATAATGAAACTTGCCTTTGCATTTTGTGTTCTTATGGCAAACCTCTTACCGGGGCAGAAGATCATCTGGAAGGAAGGGCAGAAGCTGATATGGGATAATTTTAAAAGCCCGGTCAACAGAAAAGAAAACCCTGACGTGATCGCCTATACACATTGTGGCTGGGAATATTCTGTGGTCAAATCAAGCAATCCGAAATCGCCCGTTACAATTGAAATGAAGACCACATTCAATGAAGACAAATCCTGGAAGGACGTCAAAAGAATCAATGATTATATCCTGCTGCATGAACAGAAACATTTCGATATTGCGGAGCTTTTCGTACGAAAATTCAGAAAAGCTTTTGCTGAAAATATTACAAATTCAGGAGATTACGATAAAAAATTTAAGAATATTTACAACCGAATAGCCAGCGAATATCAAAAATTTCAGATTTCCTATGACAGGGATACCCGTCACGGAATGAACAAAGAAAAGCAGGCGGAATATAATGCTGCTATTGCTGAAGAACTGGACAACCTAAAAAGCTATCAAGCCCCTTGAAATTCCTTAATAAGATCATTCACGAACTGTTGGCGCAAAACCCGGACCTTTCTGCGTTTAACATCATCTTACCCGGAAAGCGACCTATTGTATTTATCAGGCAGATCCTTGAAGAGAACAATTATTCGGGATTTCTGCCCAATTTTTTTACTATAGAAGAGCTCATTAATACCATTGCAGATAAACAGCCGATCCAGGGGATTCCTTTATGGCTTTTTTCATTTGATGTATATCGCAGCCTGAATCTTATCCCCAGAGATGATTTTTCAGACTTTCTGAAATGGTTCCCTACCTTGCAGAAGGACTGGGATGACATCTTAAAATTTTCAGACAGTGACGAGGCAGTGCTTCAGTATATGTTTGATGAGGAGAGGATCAAGGAATGGGCTCAGAACCTCGGGGAAGATGATGAGGTACCTAGGAAGAAATTTCTTAATTTCTGGCAGAATATGAATGTTTTTCTTCCCGCCCTAAAGGAAAGGTTACGGGAAAAAAACTGGGCTACCTCAGGAATGATTCATGAAGAGGCTAAAGCCAAGATTGCCCGTTTTGCCGAACATAGCAAGGAAGAGTTTGTGTTTTGTGGGTTTAATGCTTTTACCCCCGTAGAGGAAAAACTGGTGCGAAGCCTTTTGCAGTGGAATAAGGCACAATGCTTCTTTCAGGCAGACCGCTATTACTTTAATGACGAAAGGCAGGAAGCCGGAAAATTTCTAAGAAACCACAAAACATGGAAAGAATTTGATGATAACAGAACTTTTCAATGGATAGAAGACGATTTTAGCCAACCTAAGAAAATCAAAGTCTATGAAGTTTCCGGAAATGTGACCCAAACCAAAGTTCTTCCAGAGATTTTTAAAGAGATTAAAAATAAAACGTATTCCAATACTGCTGTCGTATTGCTGGACGAGAACCTGCTTCCTGCAAGTCTTGACGTGATGCATGGTGTTGATAATTTGAATATTACAATGGGATTCCCATTGAAAAATTTATCTTTTTCCAACGCGGTAAAACGTCTTTTTTATCTGCAGAAACAATTGGAGAAAAATAAATCGTCTTACTATTACAGGGATATTTTTCCGATTCTTGAAGAGCTTCCGAAATCGGCAGAAGACGAAGTGATCATTAATGATTTTAAGGCAAAAATAGAAGAAAGAAATATTGTTTATATTTCCCGAAAGCTTTTGCATGAGCTTCTGAGTGGGCTTTCCTATTTCGACCTTCTTCAAAAAGCATCGGGTACTCATCTGTATCTGGATGCACTTATTTTGTTTTGCCAGCAGGTGAAATGGCTGGATATAGATGATATTCAGTATGAGAATGTTTCCCATTTTGAAAATGCTTTCAGGACTATTAAGAATCAGCTGACGCCGTACAATATCGATATCAAAATGGAAACGCTGGAAATTCTGATTAACCAGCACATCAACTCAGAAAGTATTGATTTTCAGGGAGAGCCTCTGAGAGGGCTGCAGATCATGGGGCTTCTGGAAACCCGTCTTCTTAATTTTGAAAATGTCATTCTTCTTTCTGTGAATGAAGGAAAGCTGCCGCTTGGAAATTCCCAGAATACGTATATCCCATTTGATATCCGGAGGTTCTTTGATATGCACACGTTCCTTGAAAACGACAGTATTTATGCTTATCACTTTTACCGACTGATACAGGACGCGCAAAATGTACACCTGCTTTATAATGCGTTAAGCTCCGGAGTCAATACCGGTGAAAAAAGCCGCTTCATTACTCAGATCGAAATGGAAAGCTCTCATGAGATTGAACACCTGATTATCGAAAATTCATCTGAGCCGATTATCACCCAACCTGTCAAAATTTCAAAGACGCAGATTGTACAGGACCGGTTGCGTAAATGGAAAGAAAAAGTTTCTGCTTCTCACCTTACCAGTTACCTTTATAATCCGATTGATTTTTATCTTTCCAAAATTCTGAATACCTCAGAAACCGATGAGATTGAAGAGGAACTGTCTATTAAAAACTACGGTAACCTTGTTCATTATACCCTTCAAGAAGTATATGAAGTACTTAAGGGTAAAGTATTAAAAGAAAGTGACTTGTTGAAATCAGTTAGAGCAATAGATGAATATATAAATATAGCTATTGAGAAGCTGAAGCACCAGCCGGAGTTTTATGAAAAAGGAATGAATTTTATTCATAAAGCCATTGCGAAAAAAGTGATTGAAAACGTCCTTAACCATGATCTTGATCTCATAAGGCAGGGGAATAGCCTGGAGATTATAGATATTGAAAGAAAGTTTGAAAATATAGATTTCTACCTTGATGGAAATGACAAGATCTCATTTTTAGGATTTATAGACCGGATCGACAAACTGAATGGAACGTTAAGAATCATTGATTATAAAACAGCTAAGATTAAGAATCTGAATGTAAAAATTGACGAGGAGAATGTTGCAGAATATTTCCATAACAGCGACAGGAAACAGGCTCTTCAGCTGTGTATTTATCATTATGTCGTACAACATCTTCCCGAATTCTGGGGATATCCTATAGAAACGGGGATCTGGAGCTTTGCCGATGCTAAAAAAGGAATGGTTCCCCTACAGTTTGATAAAGGGAATATCGATGATGCAATGAGATCGGTAAAAAGTCTGATCCTTGAAATCCTTAACCCGGACATTGATTTTGAAGAAACAGTAAATTCATTTGGCGGCTAATGGGAATAGCCGCTGACCGTTTTATGGTATGACCTGTACTACATTTTTGTGTTGATGTTTTATAAAAACGGGCTGGTTACCGGCTGGTTTATTTCAGGATAGAGAAATCAGTGGATAAGCGGATAACTTTTTGTGTATCTTTACTTCTCGGTAAATTTTTAAAGCTCTCGTCGGTTACACCAAAGAATCAACAATGAAAAAGATCCTGATATTTTTAGCTCTTGTTTTCTCTCTTATCATTAAATCTCAGCAAAAGAATGATTCCCTTGATATAGCTCTCCAAAGGATAACCAAAGATACCCAATTCGGCCTGGCACTCAGTGGCGGAGGGGCTAAGGGATTTGCGCATATCGGGATCCTGAAGATTATTGATTCATTGGGGATCAAGGTAGATTACATTACAGGAACCAGCATGGGAGGGATTCTCGGCGGATTGTATGCGATGGGATACAACGCAGATCAACTGAAACGGACGGTCTATAAGGTAGACTGGAACCGGATCTTAAGCAATAAAATCCCTTATCACAAAGTGAATATCAGTGAAAAGGATGAATATGACAAGTATATCCTGGAATTTCCAGTAGTGAAAGGAATTCCGACCCTTCCCAGCTCATATATTGAAGGGCAGTATATGGGTGAAGTCCTTAATACGCTTACCTTCAATGCCAAACACATCAACGACTTCAGCAAACTAAAAATTCCTGTGGAGCTCACCTCTTCTGATATAGAGAATGGCGGCCTGATTATGCAGAAACAAGGGTCGTTGCCGTTGGCCATTCGCTCTACGCTGGCTATTCCGGCAGCATTTGCTCCGGTCTATATCGACGGAAAGCTATTGGTGGATGGTGGACTGGATCGTAACTTTCCTGCGAATGAAGTGCGGGAAATGGGAGCCGATTTTGTGATCGGCGGCTATACGGGTTTCAGGCTTTTTACCAAGAAAGAAATTGAAAACCCCATGAAAATGATCTACCAGACCCACGCCATACGGTCAGTACAAGATTTCAAGCATCAGAAGGCGCTTTCCAATATCCTTGTAGACTTTGTAGATCCTTTAGGAGAAATTACCACAAAAGACTTCGCCAAATTCAGGAGAATCATTAAAATAGGGGAAACAGAGGCCAGGAAGCACCTTCCGGAATTTGTAGCTCTTGCAGAAGCGCAGCGAAAACTGGGCATCAAATATGAACATGAAATGATGGAAGAGGTAAAGCTTCCCACTACCCGGTTTACATTTAATGAAGAAGACGGTACCCCAATGACGGATGACGCTGAGATTGAGGTGATCAAAAAGCAGATGGGGCTGGTAGAAGGACGGTATTATGATGTGAAAACGGTCAATGCAGCCATAGACAGGGTATTTGGAATGCGCCAGTACCTTAAGGTGTATTATACGTACACCTGCATAAACGATGATGGCCTTGTGATGAATATTTTCGTGAAAAGAGCTAAAAAGGGAGCGTTTAAAGTAGCCCTGCATTATGATACTGAACAGTCGGTGGGGATTATTGTCAACTATACCTACAGGAATATTCTTTTGAACAGGTCAAGATTTTTAGCGACCGTAGATATTTCAGAACGTTTTAAAGCAAGACTGGCTTATCAGCAGTTTCTGGACAGTGGCGAGCGGTTGTGGCTGGATCTGGAAGCTAAAATGATTCATCTTAAGAGTAATGATTTGAATTTCAGGCTCTATGATGTCGGAGGCGGAGATGGTGCCGATTACTTTCCAAACCATATGTACAGGAATATTACGGGTAAAATTGCCTTGAATTACAATATCAATCCCAATGCTGTTGTTTCCGTAGGTACAGAATTCAGTACAGAGAGAATGTACAGTTTGCTGGATAAAGTAGATCAGTCAAAATTTGACAATTACAGTAAGAAGCTCTATAATCACAGCAATTTTAATACATTCCTTAAATTCGAGCAGAATAACCTTAACAAGAGGTACTTTTACACGAGAGGAAACCATCTTCAGGTAAGCACCCGTTTTTATTACGGAGATCAATATGAGCTGTATGATCTGAATACGGTACAGCCACTTTTATACCCGATCCTAAATCCTAAGGATTCCTATTATTATCAGCCCAAAAATCTGGTATCTTTTACATTGAATGAGAATTTTGCCTATCCGCTTACCCGGAGGCTTACTGCCAGGGTGAACCTGTTTCTGGGTATGAGCTTTGGATCCGAAAAAGAAGAAAATCCTTATTTGTTTCTTAACCAAAAATACAATCTGGGTGGAAGTGAGTACAATTACGATCTGCTGAATCCTGAATTCAATGGGCTTCGTCAGAAGGAACTCCCTGTAACTTCTGTAGCTAAAGCAGGTATCTCGCTGCAATACAGAATTATGAAAAGACTCTACCTTACACCTTCTCTTAACTATGGCAAAGTCAGCGAACGGCTTTCTCCTTTTAAAGAGAGCTACAACGCGATCGGGTATGGGGCCAATCTCGGATACGAGTCATTACTGGGGCCGATCAGCATCAACATCTCCCGAAATGATCTGATTAATTTCTGGCGGATCTACTTCAGCATAGGATTTAAATTTTAACAGCAACAGTAGAAATACAAAAGCCCCTTATTTAAAGCAATAACTTAGATAAGGGGCTTACTGTTTTATATATCAGCAGATAAACTGTTTCAAATCTATTGTCTCGGAATATCTGGTCTAGGCATTTTATAATAGCTTCCCGACATGCTCTTTAAAAACGAAACAATGGCGTCTATTTCTGTCTCATTAAGTTTCAGGGGCTTTACGAGAGGGTCGGTAACCGGGAAGTTCGGATCCTTTTTCTTTTCTTCCGGAGTAGGGTTAATCATCTGCATTCCACTGTTGTAAAGGCTGACAATACCATGCATGTCATCCATCAGTCCATTATGCATCCAGGGAGCTGTATAATCCAGATCGCGGAGAGAAGGGGTCTTGAACTTTCCGACATCATCTGAATTCTTTGTAATATGATACAGCCCGAGGTCCTCATATTCCCGTTTATAGTAGGTAAGACCTATATTATGAAAAGATTCGTCCGTGAGGTATTTCCCATAATGACAGTTCATGCATCTTGCTTTTGTACGGAACAGGTGCATGCCATAAATCTCTTTATCGCTCATTGCCTTATAATCACCTTTGATAAACTTATCCAGTTTACTGGGCTGGCTTCTGATGGTTCTCTGAAAGACGGCTATAGCTTTAGCGATTTTGTCAAAACTAATCTTTTCAGTGGCATATGCTTCTTTAAAAAGCTGCCTGTATTCTTTGATCCGGGACAGTTTTCCAGCAAGTTTTTCCGGCTTCATATTCATTTCGTTATGGGCAGAAATAGGACCTTTCAGCTGTTCTTCCAGGGTCCTGGCTCTTCCGTCCCAGAAATAGGATTTGCGGTCTCCAATATTGAAGAGTGACTGTGTATTCCTTTTTCCCTGCAAGTGATCATTGCCTAAAGCAACTTCCTGTCCATCGCCCCAACCCAGCTGAGGATTATGACAGCTGCTGCAGGAGATCTGGCTGGATGATGAAAGTTTAGGGTCGAAAAAAAGCTTTTTTCCCAGCATTACTTCCGGAAGTTCCTGCGTTTCATAATAGTTGGAATCCCATTCTATAGCCTCAAATTCTTTCCAGTTGACTTCCGGATCCACTGATGGTTTCGGCCAGGCATTGATGGGCTTTTTATACAGCTCTGCAACTTCTCCGTAGTCTATACTGTATTTGCGGGTATGCTGCATGAAAAAAATGGAAATACCTCCAATGAGCAGGACGGTTGTAAGATCTGAAAATTTCATAATACTTCTGTGTTTAAAATAAACTTCCTATCGTAGCTGCAAACAGGGTATTGCTGCCGTTCTTAAAATTGCTGTACATCATTTTCCCACCAATAAAAACATTTTTTATAACAGGTACGTTGAAATGATACTGCATGTCAAGCTTTGCCTGCCAGACATCTGAAGTCTGAAAGGCATAGTTTTCCTGCAGCATCTGATTAATCGCCGGCTTTCCGGAATTGTTAAACGTTCCGTTTTTCCGATAGACATTTGTGGCAGAAAGCCCCATTGAAATAGAAAGGGTCTGGCTGTTGTTAAACGTTTTGAGCCACTGATAATCGGCACCATATACTATTTTATGAAGATCAGTCAAAGAGAGTGGACTGCTGTACTTTTCTTTTTCCCGGATCCATCCGAAATAAGGTACCCATGAAGATTGAGCATTTTTATGATTCATTTGCAAAAGACCCTTGAAGATGACATGATCGACCGCGTGACTGTATTTTTCCACACTTCCTATCTGTATATAGTTTCTCGAGTTTTCGTTGAGAAAAAGATTCTCCGTTCCCTTTCTTTTGATGATGCTTCCATCAGCAAAAAGTCCCCAGTTCAGTTTCCCGGAACCGAAAAACTTTCCCAGTGAAATGTTCACCTGATGTTCATCAATGGTGGAGGCATGCAGGTCCGTATATTCAGTTAAAAGTTTATCCAGATTGATCTTTTTCAAACCAACCGTAACATACCAGTTTCTGCGTTCAGCTTCAAATATCTGTATGCCGCCTCCATAGGTCCAGCCTTCATAATATGCCTGGCGAAGTTTCCCCGAAAGAAGTTCATTGTAATTTCCCAGTCCGCTCATTGTATAGATGGTAGGATAGCCCTGGTTGCTTACAAAACTTAGATAATGCTTTTGGGTATATTTTTCAGCGTCAAGATAAGCTCCGATTTTCAGTGTCTTAAACATCAGTTGATCAGCTCCCAAAGCGACAGAAAAGGTCGCTGCTGTGTTTTTGGGCCTGGGATCCGTATCCCTGTAGCTCAGGCTGGCCTGGTAACGTCCCGTAATACCAAAGGTAAACGTATTGATCTGTTTGGAGTACCCTCCCGAAAAGCTGTAATTTTCAAACCTCATATCACCGCCTACACTGTCGGCGGCGACATAAGGATAGATACGGTCATAATCTGCATTTTCATTCCATACCACCTGTTTGTTTTTCCCTTGTGTATAGGCTGCATGGCCCCATACCACTGTCTGATCATCAAGGTTCTGTACAGTGCGGGCTTCCACACCCCAGAGATGCTGTCCGTTCCCTTTTTGCTTTAATTGAAGGGGAGTGTCCTTGGTTTCTGCCCATACACTGAAAGCAGTCAAGCTGTATTTTCCGGCCCCCAGCCGGGTGGAAGGGTTTGCATTGACGGTATTTTTAAACAGTCTTTCATAGCTGTATTCCTCGCGGATTTTTGCGGTAATGGTATCATTCGCCTGAGCTTTTACTACCGTACCGAATAATGAGATCAACAGAATGGGAATGGAAAGAAAATATTTCATTTTAATTGAATAGTGAAGGTTTTACACCATGCTCAAAATCCACGGTGGAATTGTTGGTATCTTTTAATATATTTTTGCCTTCCAGGGTTTGTCCAATGACTTTTCTGCGAACTGCTTTTCCAAAACGGTTTTTGTCCCCGTCAAATGAAGTTACAGAAGTCCATCCCATATCCAGAGCAGGAGAGGTTACCAGCCACTGGAAGGAATCCTGTACGCTAAGATTCACCACATCAGTGATCCATTCATTAGGAATCTTGACTGCAGTACCGTCCATAGGATATACATCTCCACCGAAAGTAAGGTTGTAAGTGTAAGTGTATGTATTCTGTCCGAGCAGTGCATCAGATGTCATCCCCTGTGGCAAACGGGCTAAGGCATACGCATAGTATCCCTGGGTATGAATGACCATTTTTTCAAAAACATTCAACATTTTCGGAACGGAAGGATTGTCAATATCTTCGGAGTCTTCTTTGAAAATCTGAAAGTTGGCATTGGTAAGATTAACGGATAAAGGATTGAAATCTTGATGATTGATAGCGTCCTCTGCTATAACAATAGATTCTCCCGGCTTTACAGGATAGGTGGTTCCGGTTCCGGGGATTCTGATGATGGCCCCTGCAGAGAATGTATTGGCCATAATGTTGGGGCTATACTCCTGTTTTTCATTGGTCATAAAGCTGGACTGTATCACAAGCATGCCGTCAGCATATAAAGTCTGATCCGTATTATTGGTGATCTTAAAATACTGATCTCCGAAATACATGGCGCCCTGAGGAGTTTTGGTTCCGGTGAAGAAAATTTCTTCTAGGATAAGATCGCTGCTGCTTCCTGCTTTAAGGGCAAGATCTATTGTTTTGCTGCTTTCACTGCCATTGATAACAAGGCTGGTCTGCACACCGCTTACTTTGGCTTCCGTAAGCCCGGAATTGTCATAAATGATATTACCCTCTGCAATAATGTGATACGTTCCTGACGGAAGTACTGTCTGCAGTATATTGGTATTGGTAAGCTCTTTGGTGGTGGTAAATCCGGTATTCAGTTCTTTAAAGCTGATTTTAAGATGCTTGTATTCTTTAACCTGAATATTTTCAGGAACTACTTTCAGCTCCAGCTTAAGGGAGGTTTGTGCCTCAGGAGCATCAGTGGAGTCGGAAGAACATGAAGTAATGCTGAGGATTACACCCAATAGTAAGAGTGTTCGTAAGATGTGTTTTAACATAATGTATTGATTGAAATTGTTATAAATTGAAATTGATTTCCATACCGAAATAAGGGTCATAGGCACCTTTTCTGTTGATGGTAATGCCATTGGTACGGTATGGAGTATAGTAGCTGAAAAGCCTGTTGGCAAACATTGAAATCACAACGGCTTTATTTCTAAAGCTTTTGGTCACCTTTAGATTAAGATTCATTTCCATGGGTCTCCTGGATGTATTATAAAGATCTTCATTCTGACCAATGATGAGGTTTTCCAGGATGGTTTCCCGGGAAGTATCAGGGTCAAATGGGTGTATAATGCCGTTTTGATCCACGTACTGACTCGGCACACCGTTCATTGGTAGTAATTTTCTCATAGAATACCATGAAAACTGGAATGATGAGGAAAATACAAGATCCAGACGCGGTATGTAAGTATCCATCATCAGATTGGTATTGAGGACTTCGTTCACTGAGCGGGGCTCCATACCTTCATATAATCCCAGATAGGGATACGGTCTCCCGTTGATCAGCAGATCCCTTCCTCTGTATACCGGCATGCTGTTGCTGTATGCGGTCCGGAACCAGGCTCCGTTCAGAGTAAATCGGGTGCTGATTACCGGAATTCTGTTGGAGGAATACTGAAATTCTACACCTTTTTTATCAATTTCGCTGCCATTGCGCTGTATGTTGTAGGTGAAATTTTCGTTCACCGTCTGATAGGGGAGTGTACTTAAGTCAGGTGGTGAAGTTATCGCGTCATGGGCAAGTCCCGAAGTATCATATTTTTTATAATGGTATACCGCATATTCATTCATCGTGCGGAAAGCATTACGCATATTTTCTCTGAAAACGGTAACGGATAACTGATGGGCCCCTAGGTTAAAATCTACTCTTGCTTCGAACTTTTCGTTGACGGCGGGTTCTATTTCCGGGTTTTGCGGATTGTAGATCATCGTTTTATAGTTGATTCTCCGGTAATCCGGATTATTATGAAAATAGTTCAGCTGCTGGATATCTTTGTAGACCAGTTCGGGATACAGCATATTTAAGTCGGGGAAAAGACTTTGCTTACCATAGCCGAGCGTTACAGCCAATTGTGCTTTTTTGTTCATCCACTCAAATGAAGGGAGTTCCCACTGGAAGTTGGCGCGGGGATCAGCATAGACTTTCCCGTTCATCCTGAAATACGAAGGAAGATTCATCATAGTGTTTCCTCTTACTCCCAAAGCCAGGATAAGGTTGTGCTTACCCACATTTACCGTACTCACTGATTCCAGAAATAAGGCTGAAGTAATGTATGCGGGTACATCACGGTAAGCACGGGGTCTGAAGGTCGCTTTAGGGTCAATAGGTTTGTAAATATCAAATTGCTGTCCCATACCCCAGTTTTTGCTCATCTGCCAGTCGAATCCTGCATTGAATTCATTTTTCAAAGATTTAAAATCAAGCCTGAAATTATTGACCATTTTTAAAAATACATCAAGAGGCTTCCCATCAACCGCATAATTTGAAATGTACTGCGGTTCCGGATAATACCCATCATATTCGCCTTCATTGGTGGATAAAGGAAAAGCTGTTGCATTTTCCAGCTGGATAAATTTGGTCTGTTTTATTTTATCAAATCTCTGATTGACTGTAGCCTGAATTTCCGTAGACCTGTAAAAGGAGGGCTGATTGTTGGTATAGGTATACTGGCTGGAAAGACTGATCAGGTGATTGTTGACTTCATAAGAATTCATTTCAGACAGATCTACATCAGGATCCGACTTTGAGCCGTCCAGGGAACCTGTATAGCTGAGGTGGGTCTGCCATCTTGAAGCTCCTTTACTGTATTTTTTTTCCTTGACAATCCCTAGATTGGCGGTTATTCTCTTGTAGTTTTCCAGTCGGTCCCGCGGATCAGATTTCGCATTAAGATAATCGATACCGGTATTGATTTTTAAGTCTCCGTTTTTGTTTTCAAAGCCTTTGCTGACGGCGAAAAGCTTGCTGTAGCCATCTGCCTTGAACCTTGCTCTCCATTTTGTATAGCCTGATGTATTGGTTATTTTTACAATTCCTGAGGTCAGGTTTCCATAGATGACGGAAGGAATTCCCCTTAAAACTTCAACGCGCTCAATCTGGTCTGTGGAAATACTTCTCATGTCTACACCGCTGCCGACATTCAATCTTCTCTTCAGCCCGTTATTGGTTTTGTCCAGAAAATCGTAGGAATACTGAAGATTAGCTCCCGAATTAACCGGAGCCCCGTCGATAATGAAGGCTGTTCCCATCGAGGAGGTATTGTAGTCGCTACCGGGTCTGCCGGTTTCTCGCAGGCTGATTTTATTCACCTGATTCATAACCGGATCGGCTGATCTTCCGCCGGGAAGCAGCTCCAGAAGATCTGAAAAACTCGATGGCTGCAAATGCTGCATGGCACGCCGGTTTATAATAGAAGACGAAGTAAGTCCTTTCCCTTCTTTAGCAGTGATCACCACCTCTTCTATGGAATTGATTTTCTCTGTAAAGACCAAGGTAAATGTATCCGCTTTTGTCACGGATATTTTATGAGAATATCCAAGGATTCCATTGTTCCGGACTTCAATTCTATATTCATCCGGAATAAGATCCACTGTGGCGATTCCTTTTTCATTGGTAGAGATCACGTAAGTGTTTTTCTGAGATACAATTTTGATTTCAGAACCATTAACCACTTTATTTTCGCTATTTTTTACTTCAAGCAGGATCGGGAAACGGGTATTTTGTGATTGGACTGTTGTAAACGTCATTAAAAAAAAGAGTACACTGAAAATTTGGAGTCTCAGGGGAAATCGGGAGTCGTTATGAACCATCTGGCATTATTCTTTCGGCAAAGTTAGGAGCCTCTTCATGAGATTTCTAATTTTATTTAGAATAATTTAAAATAATTGATAAAAATCATTTTCATGATCGTGAAAATGATTGCATAAAACGGCCTTAATGCTCTTTATAAATTTTAAATAACAGTCATGTTGTGAGTGTTTTATGTTTTGTAATCGAAGCCTAAGTGGAAAAATATTTCCAATTTGTTTTTTTAGAGTTATTCAAAAAGAAGCAGGTGTAAGAAAATTGATCTTGAATCCATTAAAAAATCAATCTTATCCGATGCAATAAGTTTTTGCTAAAGCCAATGGAGTAATTTTATGATCAGTGAACGGACTAAAGTCCGTTCCTATCGAATGTTGACATCCTGAAGGACAGAAGCTGATACATTTTGTGACTAAATATGACAGGCATTTTTACAGATGTTTGAGCCTGTTTTTATAATCGATTTGTAGGAAAACTATTGGGAATAGTGTGAAGTACTGATCACCAAAAAAGCACCTCATTGCTGAAGTGCTCAAATTAACATGAAATGATATTATAAAGGATTTAGTATTTAAAGTTTAACTTTTTTATGAACAGACTTTCCATTGGAGAGCGTGATTTTTACAACATAAACACCGGATTCCAAATTCCCTGATTCGAATACAGGTCTGTGAATATCCTGTTGGAGAATAAGAGCTCCGGAAATACTGTATATACTGATGTTTTTGATGTCGCCTTGTGCTTTGGCGATGATCTGCCTATTTTGTGTAAAAATTTCTGCGCTGTTTTCTGTGATACCTGTACCTGTGATGGCTTTGCTGAACTGAAGATTATAGTATGGTGTTACCACTTCAAAGGTGTAAGTTCTAGGGTCCAGGTCCTGCAGGCTTATCCCTCCGTCATCATGGTATTGCTGTTGAGAAATACTTTTGATCAATGTCTTGTTTTCATCAAAAATATTAACAGCAGAAAGCTCCTCCTGATCTACCTTTAATTTTAAGACTGCATTATTTTCAGAATGAATGATTTCATTTTCCGGTACTTCTTTAGGGGTGCTTTTTATATAGGGGAGCAGCTTATTTTCCTTGTTTTCGCTTACTTTAAGCAGGTATACTCCGTCGCTGAGAGCAGATAAGCTTTGCTGATCCGCAGATCTGCCTGCTGCTTGTTCTGTATTGAAGTCTGAAATACCAACCAGCTGCATATTCCCTAAGTCCGGCTTAATCTGTGAAGAAAGGATAGAGGAGGATCCCTGAGGTGTATTTTTTCCAAAAATAGATCCTGCAATCGCCCATTGGTTGAGAAGACCTCCACTTCTAAGCGTGTTGAATTTAGCATTGGATGCCAAAGTAAAAGGGATAATTCCTCCCACATGGCCCAAAGGTCCCCAATAGAAAGCCTGCAGCTTATATTTATTCAGGTCCCACCAAGGATAATAACCGCGCTGTACATCAATGGTCTTTGAGGTATTTTCCGGGGGAATAGCCAGATCAACAGTAGAATGCCCAAGGGTCATTGGGGTCTTATTATACCAGTCAAATACATCCTTTGGTTTCATACACTGTCTAAGCTTGTTATTGCTATTATTCGTAACATCGTTAATGAAATTGTTGGTGAAGAGTTTTCTCCACACTATAGGTCCCCATAACAATCCTCCGTTATCCTGAACCACATGATAATTGTATTTATCCAGATATTCCGCGGAGATTACTTCTGAAATATCATGGGTATACGTTTTATATCCTGTATTGTTGCAGGTATGGAGTACATTGGCGAGAAAAGAGGTAAACGGATAAATATCTTTTTCCAGAACTCCTTTATTCAAGGTAACACCGGAAAAATCATACGGACCGTCTCCCATATAGGCATATTTGAACTTAATGTTATCGGGATTCGAAATGCTCAGCCTTTTCAAAGTAGACATAGCGGCATGGGCCCCCTGAGAATAGCCGGTAAGGAAGTATTCATCATAACGCTTGACTCCCAGTTGTGACAAAACTTTGTTGGCTGCTTTAATGAAATCTATAGTGGCTCCTGCCTCAGTGGCATAATCTACATAAGGGTGAACTCCCTCACCGTCACCCATTCCCACATAATCCGGAGCCATCAGGATATAACCGTTGAGTACATAGGAGAGTTCAACCACAAACCCTGCAGCCAGCACTCCCTTAAAATTGGAGGGAACATTGTGCCTGCTGTCAGTAGTACCATGATCAGATACAACCGTAGACAATTTGAATCCCACATTAGGGTACATGAGGAGACCGGTGGCTTTTACCAGGACATTATTTTCATTTTTAGTGTAATACGTAATCTTATACCCTTTCAAGCCTACGTTAAAACTATTAAGGTAGCTGACAAAGTCTGGCGGGCTTTGGCTGCCAAGGCTGTTAGCAATAAAATGAGTAACACCCTGTGGTGTTAAATCCAGTTTCTGTTCGGCACTGACTACATCACCTGCCTGTTGGGCAAAATAGAAGGGAGCGGTAATACCTAATAAAAAAGTTGTGATTTTTTTCATATTCATATATTTTTAACGGTATTAAGGTAATTAATTTAATCATTTTGCAATAATTTTAACACATTAATAATTATTCAATGAATATCAATTCTCTGAAATGTGAGTAAAATAGAAGAGTCTGGCCGATAGGCCAGACTCTTTGTGCTGTTTTCTTGTAACTTAGACTTATTTAGAATGCATTGATTCCTGTGATATCCATACCGGTAATCAGCAAATGGACGTCATGGGTTCCTTCATAAGTGATGACTGATTCCAGGTTGGCTGCGTGTCTCATCATTGGGAATTCACCCATGATTCCCATACCACCAAGGATCTGTCTGGATTCTCTTGCAATGTCGATAGCCATTTTTACATTGTTACGTTTAGCCATTGAGATTTGCGCAGGAGTTGCTTTATGATCATTTTTAAGATTTCCTAACTGCAGGCACAATAACTGAGCTTTTGTAATTTCAGTTAAGAATTCCGCTAATTTTTTCTGTTGAAGCTGGTAAGAACCGATAGGATTGCCAAACTGTTTTCTTTCTTTAGAATACTGAACAGCCGTACAGTAGCAGTCGATGGCAGCACCGATTACTCCCCATGAAATCCCGTACCTTGCAGAATTCAGGCAGGATAGAGGTCCTTTCAGTCCGGTTACACCCGGAAGGAGGTTTTCTTTTGGAACTTTCACGTCATTAAAAACCAGTTCACCTGTTTTTGAAGCTCTCAGACTCCATTTGTTGTGGGTCTCCGGTGTGGTAAAGCCTTCCATTCCTCTTTCCACAATTAATCCCTGTATCTTTCCTTCCTCATTTTTTGCCCATACGATCGCAATATCACATAGAGGGGAGTTGGTGATCCACATTTTAGCTCCATTCAGAAGATAATGATCACCCATATCTTTAAAATACGTTTCCATTGAACTTGGATCGGAGCCATGGTTGGGCTCAGTCAATCCAAAAGATCCAATCATTTCTCCTGCTGCAAGCTTTGGAAGATATTTCTTCTTCTGTTCTTCGGAACCGAATTCATTGATTGGAAACATGACCAGAGAGCTCTGTACCGAAGCAGCAGAACGCACTGCAGAATCTCCTCTTTCCAATTCCTGCATGATAAGACCATAAGAGATCTGGTCTAATCCGGAACCGCCATACTCAACCGGAATATAAGGACCCAATGCTCCGATTTTCCCTAATTCTCTCATCAGCCCGGGAAGGTCTGTATGATTTTGGGCAGCCTGATCAATCTGTGGCATTACAAAACTTTCCACCCAGTCTCTTACAGATTGGCGGATCAGTTTGTGTTCTTCAGTAAGTAAAGCATCAATTCCATAATAATCGGGAATGCTTGTAAGAGGATAATATGACATGATTTTTTGATTTTGTTAAAAATAGCATTTTTCGTGGTGTCTGGAAAATTTTTTTGAAAACTTATGGATGATCTGGTTTTCAGTATTATACTGCTATTTTATTTAAATTAAAGGGTGAAACTGTATTTTTATAACTCCTCATCGTTCATGATGGGATACTGATTGACTGCATTATGCACCTTTGTTTTAAATTTATAAAGGTAGGGCGCCTTATTCGCAGAGCCGTCATAGAGCTTTTCCAGCCTGTCCAGAATATTTAAGCTCAGAATTTTCCGTTGAAAGTTGTTCCTTCTGAATTGCTGACCTAAAATGGTTTCATAAAGAGATTGAAGATCTTTCATGGTAAACTTCTCAGGAAGAAGATTGCTCGCTGCCACCTCTGTGTTGATATTCATCCGCAGATATTCCAGACCGGTTTCTATGATCCTGTCGTGGTCGAAAGCCATTTGCGGTAATTTGCTGACCTCAAACCATTCGCAGCTCTCGTTGAAAGCATCCGGAAAAGTATTGGCTATGGAGAAATCAATAAGGCTGCAGTACCCCACAGTAACGAACCTCTGAAAAATCCAGTGGTCTTTCGGAACTTCAATTCCCTTATTGTTGAGGAGGATCTGATGTACATTATTCTCCGTACGGTCTATTCGTCCAAAAGTATGAAACTGTTTCAGAAACAGATCTTTAAGTTGTGTCCTTTCGTAGAGAACCCTTTCAGCTGCCTCCCGAAGATCCTCATCATTGAAAACAAAACCACCAGGGAGTGACCACAGATCCAGATCATGATACTTTAACAGCAGTACTTTCAGAATGTTATCGTGAAAGCCGAATATCGTACAGTCTACAGAAATGTGGGCAACGAAATCTTTAGTATCGATCAGTTCCCGAAGTGTTTCTTTGCTTTTTGTGTCTTTGATTTTCATGGTAGTAAAAATAAACTATTTTCTATTATTTCTTTTTGAGACGCTAAAATATATCAAACTCATCACAAAAAGAAGAATTACAGAAGATAATATATATAATGGATAAAAGGTTAAGAGCTGATTTCCAAACAGAACTGCCATAATGATAGAACTGACGGAACTTCCAAGAGAAGAAAAGATGACAATAAGAGAGGTAAAAAGATTTACTTTTTCTTTATCTACCTGCGCAATCATTTTCGAATTGATGACAGGGTAGAGTGGTGATAAAAAGAACCCGACCATAGGAAATAAAAAAAGAATCAGTCTGGAATCGGCTGATTCAAAATACTGTATTCCCAAAATAGCTGCCAGTAAAGCCACAATGAAAAGCATGCAGGTCATATAATATCCCCGTAACGGAAAGCGCCGGATAATATTGGCGGTCACTGTTCTTCCTACATAGGAAAATATGGCAAGAAAAGAAGTTGCCTGAAGCGCAAAAAATGAATTGACCTTCAGGTGGTTTTTATAAAAGGATGGCAGCCAGGAATTAAAGCCCTGCTCTACAAAAACAATAAAAAAGATAACGCCCAGAAATAAGGCTACTGCGGGCGTGGCAAATCCGGAAAGTTCAGAAAATATATTTTTGTTTTCCAATGGTCTGGATTCCGACAAATCTGCTTTGGAAAGAAGAAATATCGTTACGGCCGACAAAGCAGCAATCATTAAAAAACCAAACTTCCAGAATTCAGAATATCTGCTGGATATGAGCCAGCCAAAGCCGGTGTTGACCACAAAAATACCGATCATAAAGGAAGCTTCTACATTACTCATCGTCTTAGCCAGTGATTTTTCATCCGAAATATTATTTCTGATGATCCCGAAAACACATATTTTTCCTATAGCAAAACAGGCTCCGATGATGGCAAACCAGACTTTATAAAACCAGAAATGGGCGATAAAAGGAAGCAGGCAGCAGCAAAATCCGACAATAGCCAATGCAGAGATCAGCGCTTTTTTGGTTCCTGTTTTATTGATGAGACCTACGGCAAACAGAGAGATAAAAGCAATAGGCAAATCTTTGAATGATTCTAATAATCCCAGCTCACTGTAGGTGATTTTAGCTTCCGAAAGCTGCAGAATAATGAGTCCCATGCAGTTTAAAACCATTGAAAAAATAAGGAAAGTAAGTTTAAGAGGAAGAGAAATACGGGAAAGCTTAACAGTCATTTTGGGGATTAACTTTTTAAATTTTTCTGATTTTTTAACAATTATTGGTGCGAAGATAGGGCTTCTAACCCTTAAAAATAAAAGAAAAATTAAAATAATTGTGAATGTAATGTTAATTATATGAAAAAAAATATATTTTTATTGTCTCAATTTGAGAATTAAACAATAACTGTATATGAATGTAAGAATATCAAGAAGCGTAGGAGTGGTGGCCGTCCTCTATTTTACGGCCAACTTCAGTGCCCAGACTACTGTGAAGGACACGATTTCTAAAGAGAATAAAATAGACGAAATTGTAGTCATCGGTTATGGTACTCAGAAAAAGAGCAACGTAACAGGAGCTATAGCAAGTATTAAGGCCAGTGATCTCGAAAACATCCCGGCGGGTAAACCGGAGCAGGTATTGCAGGGAAGGGCAGCCGGTGTTTCTGTAGTTACGAATTCCGGGCAGCCCGGGGCTCCTGCCACGGTACGTGTAAGGGGAATCACCAGCTTTGGAGCAGGAAGCAACAGCCCTCTTTGGGTGGTAGACGGTATCGTGGTAGATAATATCGGATGGCTGAACCAGTCGGATATCGAGAGCATTGAAGTCCTGAAGGATGGAGCATCCTCTGCGATCTACGGAGTTTCTGCTGCAAAAGGGGTAATTCTTGTGACAACAAAAAAAGGAAAAAAAGGCAAGCTTACCCTTTCTTATAATGGATTCTATGGGGTTTCAAACGCTGCTAAAAAACTGGACCTTCTTGATGCTACGCAATATGCAAAAATCATTAATGAAGGATTCGTCAATGATGGACTTGCACCCCGGTTTTCCAATCCGGAATCCTTTGGAAAGGGAACGAACTGGCAGGATGCTATTTTCGGAACCGGTGAAAAGTCTTCTCATGAAGTAAGCATTACCGGCGGAAATGACAAGTCAAGCTACTATACTTCATTTGGATATTTCGATCAGACCGGGATCGTAATGAGTGATATTTCTTATTACAAAAGAATCAACGCAAGATTTAACTCCACTCATAAGGTCACTGATTATTTAACGTTAGGCCAAACCTTTGCCTATACCCATACAAAATCTCAGGGTGTAAGTCCCAATGAAGAATACGGGGGCCCTCTGGCGTCAGCAGTTAATCTGGATCCCACCACTCCACTGGTGGTTACCGATTGGTCTTCGGTAGATCCCAGCGGGTATAGCAACCAATACATCATTAGGGATCCTTATGGCAACCCGTACGGAATTTCGCAATATGTAAACCAGGAAATGACCAATCCGCAAGCTTTCCGTCATATCCAGCAAGGAAACTACAGCTGGTCTGATGATTTTGTAGGAAATGTTTTTGCAGAACTAAAGTTCCTGAAAAACTTCACTTTTAAAACAAGTTTAAACGGGAAGAAATCCTATTGGGGAAGCCGCAGTTTTACTCCAAGATATTATCTGAGTCCCAATTATAACAATACCAGCTTCAACAGCCTGAATAAGGTAGACGAAAATAAATTCGAATGGAGCATGGAAAATACGTTAACCTATCAAAACAAATTTGGGGATCATAATATCAATATATTGGTGGGCCAGGGAGTCTACCGGTATAATATAGCGGGCGGTGCCAGCCTTACGTATAGTAATTTGCCTATTGATAACTGGCAGGATGCTTCTTTTAACTTTAACATCCCGCAGGATGATATAACCGCAAGCGGATGGGATGGTATTCAAACCCGTAAAGCTTCCTATTTCGGTAGATTAATCTACGATTATGCTGATAAATACCTGTTCACAGGAACGGTTCGTAGAGATGGATCTTCCAAATTTGCCACCAATCAGCATTGGGGAACTTTCCCTTCCTTGTCCTTAGGATGGAATGTGCATAAAGAAAACTTCTGGCCGGAAAATAAAGTGATCAATAATCTGAAATTCAGAGGAGGATACGGAGTGCTGGGGAATGATGAAATGGATAACTTCAGATTTGCGAGCTTCATGGTTTCTGGAAGCAATTATACCACATCCGGAAATAACATCATCATAGGATACGCTCCGAGTACCATGGAAAATCCAAAACTGAAGTGGGAGCAGACCAGCCAGCTGAATATTGCAGCAGATTTAAAATTGTTCCAGAACTTCACGCTTACTGCAGACTGGTATAAAAAGAAAACAGTTGACATCCTGAGAAGAGTCAATATTCCTGGATATGTAGGAGTTCCCGACTTGCCATGGGCTAACGTTGGTGATATGGAAAACTCAGGTCTGGAGCTTGAGCTGGGGTATAAAAAGAACTGGGAAGATTTCAGCATCTCGGTTAACGGGAATTTTACCACCATTAAAAATAAGGTCCTTAGACTGGAAGATGATATAGACTACTTCAATCTTGCTTCTTTCCAGACGATGGGTGCTGTATCAAGGGTAGCGGTCGGGCAGCCTTACGGTTCGTTTTATGGACAGACGTATAGCGGGGTCTTCCAGAATCAGGCCCAAATTGACGCTTACGTTAACTCCAGTGGAGCCCAATTGTTACCAGGTGCAAAACCGGGAGATTTTATCTGGCAGGACAATAACGGAGATGGTAAAATTGACGAGGAAGACAAAGTAAACCTGGGAAGTTCCATTCCTAAATATACATTCGGACTTACCGTCAATCTAAATTATAAAAACTTTGACTTTATGGCTTTTGCCCAAGGGCAGGCCGGTAATAAGATTTTCCAGGGTCTGAGAAGATTAGATATGCTTGACGCCAATTATCAAACCAGGATCCTGGACCGCTGGACTGGTGAAGGTTCTACCAATGAGAATCCGAGAATTACGCGTAATGATACGAATCATAACTATTCATGGATGTCCAATTACTACCTTCAGAAAGGAGATTATGTTCGTCTGAAAATTATTCAGCTGGGATATACACTTCCAAAGGATGTTACCAGCCGTTTCGGGATGAGCAAAGTAAGACTCTATGTAACCGGAGAAAATGTGTTCACCTTCACAAAATACACCGGATATGATCCGGAGATTGCAGGAAGAAACAATTCTGAGCAGGACATCATCGGTGTAGACAGAGCATACTATCCACAGGCCAGAACATTCCTGATCGGGGCTAATATTCAATTTTAATATGTAACAAAATGAAAAATAAGAATTTTTTATATAAAGGACTTGCCATTACTTTTTTAACGGGTTTAAGTTTTAGCAATATAGGGTGCAGCGACTCCTATCTGGATGATGTGCAGAATTCAGGGGCTTTCAATACCGATTTGTATTTCCAGAATGAGCAGCAGTCCTTCAGTGCATTGGTTTCGGTATATGATATTTTAAGAAAATATTCCGGCGGATTCGAGAATACGGTTACCTTTTTTAATGCAGGATCTGACGATTTCTATTCCGGAGGCGGAAACTCCAATGACGGTGCTGGTATCCAGGGATTGAACAATTATATGATTAATCCCAATACAATGCCTGCCAGCTACTGGAAAGACTACTACCAGGGAATAGCACGTGCCAATCTTTTAATAGAAAGGGTTCCCGGAGCCTCAATGAGCGATGAGCTTAAAAAAAGATACATTGCCGAAGCTAAAGTTCTGAGGTCTTTATACTATTTTGAGCTGGTAAGAATGTTTGGAAATATTCCGGTAATTCTTAAAACGATCAGATTTGATGACGATTACTGGAACATCCCACAGGCTAAGCCTGCTGATGTATACGCTCAGATAGAAAGTGATATGAATGCTGCGATTCCGGATCTTATGATGACAGGTACCGGTAATGACCGCGGAAGGATTACCCAGGGAACTGCCAGAGCAATTTTAGGTAAAATCTATCTTTATGATAAAAAAATGACCGAGGCGGCAGCTCAGTTTGCCCAGGTAAACGGTACGCCGGGAGGAACCAGCCAATATGGATATAAGCTTGTGGCCAATTATGCAGATCTTTTTAAAGTAGGACCGGAAATCTCCGACCCGTATAAATTCTCTACAGAATCGATTCTGGAAGTAATGCATACGAACAAAGGAAATTCCGATTGGGGATTCTGGGGCCAGGGGAAAGACGAAGGGAACTCTATCAACGTAATGGTGGGACCCCGTTCTTATTCTTTAAAAAATGTTCCTAATAATAATGCACCGGATATCTATTCAGGATGGGCCTTCAATACGGTAACTGAGGACTTTGTTACGTTTATGCAGGGTGATCCGAGATTAAATGTCACCGTTTTCAATGCAAAGCAGCTGGTAACGGATGGTAAAATCTCTTACAGCCCGGCTTATGCTGATACCGGTTATTTCCTGAATAAATATTTACCGACCAACGACTTGAAAAGTTCACTTCCAGGTCCTGCTGAGCTGAATTTCAGACAGAATTATATTGCGATAAGACTGGCAGATACTTACCTTATGGAGGCAGAAGCTTTAGGAGCTGCAGGCGGTAGAGCTCAGGCTTTATTGGATGCGGTAAGAGCTAGAGTAGGTTTATCATCAGTTCCAGTGTCTTTACAGGCCATTAAAGATGAGAGAAGAAGGGAGCTTGCCGGTGAAGGACACCGATGGTTTGACCTTGTACGATGGGGAGATGCGCCATCCAAACTTGCATCCAAAGGGTTTAAAGCAAACAAGAATGAAATTCTTCCAATCCCGTTCAATGAATTGCCCAACACCGCTTTAAAACAAAATCCAGGATACTAACACATGAAGTTTTACAACTTATATAGTTTCTTTAGAGGTGCCGCACTGCTTAGTGGTGTGGCCCTTTTTTCTTTGTCATGCACATCAGCTGCTTCCAACACAGGAAATGAAGTTCAGTACTGGCTTACAAAAGGTGATGGTACTGTAAAATTACAACAGCAGACCTCTGTTAAATTTGTAAATAACCCCAACAGCTTTCAGAATATTGAAATAGACGATTCTCAAACGTTTCAATATGTTGATGGTTTTGGATATACATTAACAGGAGGAAGTGTTGAGGTAATCAACAGATTGTCGCCTTCCAATAGAAAAGCACTTCTCAATGAGCTTTTTGGAAAAGGCAAAAACTCAATTTCTATCAGCTATTTAAGACTAAGTATTGGCGCGTCAGATCTTGATGGTGAAGTATTTTCATACGATGATTTGCCGGAAGGACAGACGGATCCTTCGCTTTCAAAATTCAGCCTGGCAAAAGATAAAGACCTGATTGCTATGTTAAAAGAAATTTTAAAAATCAACCCTTCTGTCAAAATAATTGCAGCACCATGGTCACCGCCGGTTTGGATGAAAGACAATGGGCAGTCAAAAGGGGGAAGCCTAAGGCATGAATTCTATGGAACATATGCCCAATATTTTGTAAAATATATTCAGGAAATGAAAAAAGAAGGCATTACCATTGATGCTGTAACCCCTCAGAATGAACCTCTGCATCCGGGAAATAATCCCAGCCTATACATGCCTTCTGAGCAACAAGGGAATTTTATCAAAAATCATTTAGGCCCGGTTTTTAAAGCAAATGGAATTACCGCCAAAATTGTTGTCTATGATCACAATTGTAACAAACCTGAATATGCCATTGATATTCTGAAAGACCCGGAAGCGAACCAATATATTGATGGATCTGCTTTCCACCTCTATGAAGGCGACATCTCGGCATTAAGTACAGTTCACAATGCTTTTCCAGACAAAAACCTATACTTTACAGAACAGTGGACGGGTTCAAAAGGTACTTTTAATGAAGACCTGAACTGGCATACAAAAAATGTCATCATCGGTTCTATGAGAAACTGGAGCAAAACAGCCCTGGAATGGAATCTTGCCAATGACACCGGATATGGTCCGCATACAGATGGCGGATGTACAGAGTGCAAAGGAGCGATCACAGTTTCTGATCGTGAAAATTTCACCAGAAATGTTGCCTATTACATCATTGCCCATGCTTCTAAATTTGTTCCCGCAGGTTCACAGCGTATCGCTTCCTCGCAAACACGAGGTCTGTCCACCGCTGCTTTTAAGACTCCGGCGGGGAAAATAGTTTTAATTGTTGATAACGACAGTAAAACAGATGAATATTTTAATATTAAATTTGCCGGGAAATCCGCTGCAGCAACAATTTCCGGACGCTCGGCCGCAACTTATATTTTTTAAATTGATATCATGAAGAGAGTTTATTTCTTACTAGTATTCTCAGCAATTGGAATGAATACCTACGCACAGAAAACCATAGATCAGAAAGTGACAGAGCTGCTGTCTAAAATGACGCTGGAAGAGAAAGTGGGGCAGATGGTTCAGTACAGCGGGTTCGAATACGCTACCGGACCTCAGCAGTCTAATTCAGCAGCTGTTTTAGAAGAAATAAAAAAAGGAAAAGTGGGTTCTATGCTGAATGTTGCAGGATCTGGAGAAACCAAAGCATTTCAGAAGCTGGCCATGCAGTCGAGACTGAAAATCCCATTACTGTTCGGGCAGGATGTTATTCACGGCTACCGTACAACCTTTCCTGTGAACCTGGGCCAGGCCGCAAGCTGGGATCTGGATATGATTGAAAAATCTGAGCGAATAGCTGCTACGGAAGCTTCGGCTTATGGAATTCACTGGACTTTTGCTCCTATGGTAGATATTGCCAGAGACCCGAGATGGGGAAGAGTGATGGAGGGATCCGGAGAAGATACCTATCTGGGCACAAAAATAGGATTGGCCAGGATTAAGGGTTTCCAGGGGAAAGGACTGGGAAGTCTGGATGCCGTTATGGCTTGTGCAAAGCATTTTGCAGCCTATGGAGCTGCAGTGGGAGGCAGGGATTACAACGCTGTTGACATGAGCCTTCGGCAGCTCCACGAAACCTATCTCCCGCCTTTCAAAGCTGCGGCAGAAGCAGGGGTTGCTACATTCATGAATTCTTTCAATGACATCAACGGTATTCCGGCGACGGCCCATCAATATATCCAAAGAAACTTACTGAAAGGATCATGGAATTATAAAGGCTTTGTGGTTTCAGACTGGGGAAGCATTGGGGAAATGATTCCCCACGGGTATGCCAAAGATGGAGGTGAAGCTGCTGAAAAAGCCATTCTTGGTGGCAGTGATATGGATATGGAAAGCCGTGTTTACATGACAGAACTTCCCAAACTGGTTAAAGAAGGAACAGTAGATATAAAGCTGGTAGATGATGCAGCTGGAAGAATTTTAACAAAGAAATTTGAAATGGGTCTTTTCGATGATCCTTACAGATTCAGCAATGAAAAAAGACAGAAAGAACAGACTGATAATAAGAAAAACCGCGAATTTGGGCGCGAATTTGGATCCAAAAGCATTGTTCTTCTTAAAAATCAACAGCATATTCTTCCTCTTTCAAAATCTGTGAAGACCGTTGCGCTGATCGGGCCTTTTGGGAAAGAAACGGTAGCGAATCACGGATTTTGGTCTATTGCATTTAAAGACGATACGCAGAGAATTGTTTCACAGTTTGACGGGATTAGAAATCAGCTGGATAAAAATTCAACATTATTATATGCAAAAGGTTGTAATGTAGACGATCAGGACAGATCTATGTTTGCGGAGGCTGTGGAAACGGCAAAAAAAGCAGATGTTGTGATCATGACTTTAGGAGAGGGGCATGCCATGAGTGGTGAAGCAAAAAGCAGAAGTAATATCGGTTTTTCAGGTGTACAGGAAGATTTGTTGAAAGAGATTGCCAAAACAGGGAAACCTGTTATTTTAATGATCAATGCCGGAAGACCTCTGATTTTCAATTGGGCATCAGATCATATTCCTGCAATTATGTACACCTGGTGGCTGGGAACAGAAGCCGGAAATTCGATCGCAGATATTCTGTTTGGTACCATGAATCCTTCTGGAAAACTTCCAATGAGCTTCCCGAGAACTGAAGGGCAGATTCCTGTGTACTATAATCATTATAATACAGGAAGACCTGCAAAAAACAATACAGACAGAAACTACGTTTCAGCTTATATTGATCTTGATAATGATCCGAAATACCCGTTTGGATACGGCTTAAGCTATACAGACTTTCAATATTCTGATATGGTATTAAGCTCGGCCAGCCTTACAGGAAATGAAACACTGAACATCAGCGTGACTGTTTCCAATACAGGAAAATATGATGGTGAAGAGGTGATACAGCTTTATATCAGAGATCTTTTCGGAAAAGTGGTACGGCCGGTCAAAGAACTGAAAGGTTTTCAGAAGGTATTCATAAAAAAAGGAGAAAATAAGCAGGTACATTTTAGACTTACACCTGAAGATCTTAAATTTTTTGATGACACCCTGAATTTTGACTGGGAAGGAGGTGAATTCGACATCATGGTCGGAACCAGTTCTCAGAATGTACAGACCAAAAGAATCAATTGGGTTAAATGATGGCATGTGTTGATTTCAATAGGAGCGGGCTTCAGTCTGCTTAACAAAAAGTATGAAAATGGCTTCAGCCTAAACTTAAAACAGGGTATATATGAACCTCAAAGCTAAAAATAGCATCAGCGTATACGCAGTGGGCGCTTTCTTCCTTTCTGTTCTCGGTTGTGCTTCAAATAAACCTGATTCCGCAAGAACGCTGATCTGGAGTGATGAATTTAACGGAAAAGGCCTTCCGGATTCTTCAAAATGGAATTATGATGTAGGAGGTGACGGCTATGGTAATAATGAAGCTCAGTTTTACACCAGGAACAGGCTTGAAAATGCCAGAATGGAAAATGGAAATCTTATTATTGAAGCCAGAAAGGAAAATTGGGAGAAAAATAAGTATACTTCGGCAAGACTTTTAACCAAAGGTAAGTTTTCTTTCTTGTACGGAACAATAGAAGTGAGGGCCAAGCTTCCCAAAGGAAGGGGAACGTGGCCAGCCATCTGGATGATGAGTGAGAATATGAAAAAATGGCCGGATGACGGCGAGCTGGATATCATGGAGCATGTGGGTTTCAATCCAGGGTTTGTACACGCCTCTGTTCATACCAAAAAGTACAACCATATCCAGGGAACACAGAAAACCGATACTTTAATCGTTAATAACGTAAGCGAAAAGTTTCATGTGTACAAAGCGGTTTGGACCCCGGAAAAAATAGAAGTTTATATTGACGACCGGAAGTTTTTCACCTGCGAAAATAAAGAGAAAACCTACGAAGCATGGCCTTTTGATCAGCCTTATTTTATTATTTTAAATCTGACGGTAGGCGGCTTCTGGGGCGGAAAAGAAGGAATTGATGATCGTATTTTTCCACAAAAGTATTACATAGACTACGTGAGAGTCTATCAGAATAAATAATGAAAAGGGGACAAACGTGTCCAAAAAAGAAAAAAATCATGAGAAAATTAATTGTAAGCTGTTTTGTAGTAGGCGTTGTTTTCAATGCCAATGCCCAGAACTATTGGAAGAAAAATGAAGGAAAAACAGCTAAAGTGATCCTTACCAACTCTGCAACCAATGAGAAGATGGTGGATAAGGGCATGGTAAAGTTCGAACAGTTTGGCCAGCCCAAAGAAACGGAAGCCTGTATTTTCATCGCGCCCACCTTTAAATATCAGAAATTAATCGGTATAGGAGGTGCGATCACCGATGCATCTGCAGAGACTTTTTATAAAATGCCGAAAAATAAGCAGAAAGAAATCCTGGAAGCCTATTTCGGTAAAAACGGATTGGGATATACGGTAGTGCGTACCAATATGAATTCCTGCGACTTTTCCAGTGACTCCTATACGTATGTAGAAGATCAAGATCACTCACTGAAGACCTTCAGTGTTGCTCATGATGAAAAGTACAAAATCCCGATGATCCAGGAAGCTAAAAAAGCGATCGGAAACAACTTTACTTTTTATTTTTCTCCATGGAGCCCACCAGCGTGGATGAAGTCTAACAAAAGTTTATACAAAGGTGGAAGACTAGAGAATCAATTTTATCAGACCTGGGCCGATTACTATATAAAATTCATTAAAGAATACGAAAAAAGAGGAATTAATATCTGGGGCTTGACTGTTCAGAATGAGCCTATGGCAACACAGAGTTGGGAATCATGTATCTATACTGCTGAAGAGGAAGGAGAATTCCTTAAAAATAACCTCGGGCCAACCCTTTGGAAAAATGGATATAAAGACAAAAAAGTAATGATCTGGGATCATAACCGGGATCTGATCTACCAAAGAGCAACCACCACCCTAAGCGATCCCGAAACTTCAAAATATGCCCACGGAATAGGATATCACTGGTATGAAACCTGGAACAACAAAACCCAGCTTTTTGATAATCTTGCTGAAACCCACAGGGCTTTTCCAGATAAGTTTCTGGCCTTTACCGAAGGTTGTAAAGAACAGTTTGCCATGGATAAAATTTACGATGTAAGCCTCGGAGAATTGTATGGTAAAAATATGCTCAACGACTTTAACAAAGGAAATGCTTTATGGACAGACTGGAATATTCTGCTGGACGAAACCGGCGGGCCTAACCATAAAGGAAATTTCTGCTTTGCTCCCATCATTGCAGATACTAAGACAGGAGAAGTATTCTACACCTATGAGTACTATTACATCGGCCATGTGTCAAAGTATATCAAGCCCAATGCTCAAAGAGTCGGAAGTTCTTCCAACAGAGCTGCCTTGACGTCTTCTGCGTTTATGAATGAAAACGGACAGCTGGTCACAGTGATCATGAATGATTCTGATCATGATATCGATACCCGTTTATGGATCGAAGGAAAGGCGGCCAGGCTGAATGCTCCGGCACACTCTATACAGACCGTAATTTTGTAATTTCATATTAATTTTATTTGTACACAGAATCGGCGGCCTCAAAGAGGCCGCCGATTCAATTTTATTTTGATTAATCTTCAGAGATTATTCCGTATCATATTTGCTGATTACTTTCTGAGTAACTCCCGAGCTGCTGAAACCTCCATCATGGAAAAGGTTCTGCATGGTCACTTTTTTGGTAAGATCAGAGAAAAGCGTAACACAATAGTCAGCACATTCAAGAGCTGTAGCATTTCCAAGTGGGGACATATCTTCAGCATAACCGAGGAATCCCCCGAAGCCTTTCACGCCACTCCCTGCAGTTGTCATGGTAGGAGACTGGGAAACGGTGTTTACACGTACTTTTCTTTCACCCCAGTAGTTTCCAAAAGTTCTGGCGATACTTTCAAGGTACGCTTTGTTATCCGACATATCATTATAATCAGGGAATGTTCTCTGTGCTGCAATATAAGTAAGGGCAAGAATACTTCCCCACTCATTCATACAGTTTTTTTCCCAGGCTACCCGCATTACTTTATGGAAAGAAACGGCTGAAATATCCCAACCTTTTTCCAACCAGTCATAGTTCATTTCTGTATAATGTTTTCCTTTTCTTACATTGATAGACATTCCAATGGAGTGAAGGATAAAGTCAATTTTTCCAAATTTTGCAACAGCGGCATCAAAAAGTTTTTCGAGATCTTCGATAGAAGTAGCATCAGCACCTATAACTTCAGAACCTGTTTTTTCTGCTAAACCATTTAGCTCTCCCATTCTCAAAGCGATAGGAGCATTGGATAAGATAAATTCTGCACCTTCTTCATGACATCTTTCAGCAACTTTCCATGCGATAGATTGTTCATTAAGGGCTCCAAATATAATCCCCTTTTTGCCTTTAAGTAAACCGTATGACATAATTTTTTAATGTTTATTGAAATACAAATGTAGCAATAATTGTGGTTATGGCATAATAAAAAATGGAGCCTTAGCAATTTAAGACTCCATTTTCTTGAAAATATTTATATGACTGAAATACTAATTGGTTTTCTTGTTCCATTCTGCCTTCACATCCTCTGCAGCATCTTTGGTTTTTTCCCATGCTTCATCTGCTTTATCCTTGATATCTTCCCATGCATCGGACATATTAGCTTTTACCCTGTCGAACCAGTCTTCCTGATTGGCTTCCTGATCGTTACTTCTCTTTTCGTTAATATAATCTTTCGCTTTATCCGCAAGCTCATTCACTTTCCATTTGGCCTTGTCCGCTGCGTTCTGTAAAGAATTTTCTGCGTTATTTACTGCATTTTCCGCTTTGTTATACTCTGAATTGTTCATACTCTTATAAATAATTTGGTTAGATATCAGTAATTTAACAATAACCATTCCTAAAACCCGCAGCCTCTGTTAAACTTTTCATAATCTTTTGTTATGTTTTCCCAATTCAGCAGTACCTTTATCCTACAATTTATGATAATTATGAAAAAAATACGTTGTGGCTGGTGTGAAAAAGATGATCTGTGCAGGCAATATCATGATGAAGAATGGGGAAGGCCTGTCTATGATGACAAAACCCTGTTTGAATTTCTCATCCTTGAAAGTTTCCAGGCCGGGCTGAGCTGGTATACTATTCTGTCCAAAAGGCAAAACTTCAGAAAAGCATTTGACGATTTTGATTACCGTAAAATAGCGGTATATTCTGACAGGAAAATTGAGGAATTAATGAATGATCCGGGAATAATACGGAACAGACTTAAAATAACCGCTGCCGTTACCAATGCCCAAAAGTTTATGGAGATTCAGCAGGAATTCGGAAGTTTTTCCAACTACATCTGGGGATTTATCGGCGGAAAGGCTATTGATAACGTTCCCGAAGCTTTATCTGACGTTCCTGCAACCACGGAAATTTCAGATCGTATTTCCAAAGACCTGAAAAAAAGAGGCTTTAAATTTATGGGGTCTACTGTGGTCTATGCCCATATGCAGGCAACAGGAATGGTCAATGATCATATCAGAACCTGTTTCACCCGTACATGAGGATTATTTTGATAAGTGACACTAAGTACAGACAAACAAAAAGCCATCCTTGTTATAAGGACAGCTTTATATATGTTTCTAAACCGCTGTAATTAAATACTACTTAATGATTCTGTCTAGTACCCAATTAATCAGGTTTTTCTCAGAAGCATGGTGGTCTGCAGAGAATTCTCCACGTCTTCTGTTGGCGATCACGTTGTTTACGGTAATCGCTTTATGTCCTAATAATTTGGAAAGGGCATAGATTGCAGAGGTTTCCATTTCAAAATTTGTGATTCCCAGATCATTCAGGGTCTCCAGGAATTGATCATCGACTGCTTTTAAACGAAGCTGTCTTCCCTGTGGCGCATAGAATCCCGGGAACGTAGCCGTATTTCCATGGTATTTGGCATCCTTATAATAATCGCCCATTTCTTCCGCCCAGTCTGAGAAGTACAGCATAGGCTTGATTCTTTCGTAAGGAAATTTTTCTAAAAAGCTTTTTGAAAACTCATTTTCGAAGTTATAGTCCTGGTAGAAATGCATCAGTCCGTCTAATCCTACTACATTCTGAGTAACCAGCATATTGTCTACCTGTACTTCAGGGTTTACACTTCCGCAGGTTCCCATTCGGAAAAGCTCAAGGGCTTTATGCTCCGATTTAAACTCTTTGTTTTTAAGATCGATATTCACCAGCGCATCCAACTCGTTCATTACGATATCAATGTTTTCAGTTCCGATACCAGTTGACATTACAGTGATCCTTTCTCCACGAAGCGTTCCTGTATGCGTATAAAATTCTCTTTTATTTTTTTTGATCTCTACAGTATCAAAGTATTTTGAAACTTTTGCTACTCTGTCCGGATCGCCTACAAGGATAATTTTGTCGGCAATATCTTCAGGTAAAAGATTCAGGTGGTATACACTTCCATCTTCATTCAGAACAAGTTCTGAGGCTGCAAGTTTATTTAGCATAATATGTATATTTTGTTTTTTTTAATTAATGATAATAGCATCTTTATAAGGAGATCCCATCAGTTCATAGATGTCATTGTATTCCTCTACAATTCTTTTCTGGCCGTTCATCACCTCATATACGGTAACGACTGTCTTTTCGATGTTTTTGGGATCTTTTCGCTGTGAGGTGATTTCGTAGAAATGGTCATCTTTTTTTAGAACAGAGATCAGCTCTTCTTTCGTTGAGTTGTTGGCACTCATCATTCCGGGGAATTCAATGACAATGTCTTTCAGATCAGAATAGTTTTTATAGGGCTTGGTCACACCATTAGAGTATACATAGACATTGGGAATTTCTTTATCCTTTTCAAGGCGTACCAGATAATAGTCATTGCCTTTTTTCTCGGCGTATACAGCCATTTCCTGTTTTTTTACCGGTTGCTTCTCCTGTTGCTTTTTCTTTTGTGAAAAGGCCGTCATCGAAAGAAAACTTGCTGCAAGAGCAAAGAATAGTCTTGTTTTCATAATACTATTTAGTTTTTGATGTGTTGATTTAGTTTAAAAAATCCTCCCCAATAATCTTCTGCATTATTTATTTTCCGGTCTTTTAGAATAAACCGCTGTTCAGGATAATGAATTTGATTTCGGGGCTTAAAATTAGTGAAAAATATTAATATCATAAATATAAACATTATTTAATCTGCCATTAAAACTGGGATAATATCTGATGAATACTTTTGCCGCTAAAAAATTAATGAGATTTTATCCACTGCTTATTGTAATCCTTCTGGCAGGATTGGCAATAATGTCTTTTAATCCTGTATATCAAGGAACAGAAAGTGAGAATACCTTTGTCAATAAAGGTTTGTCCGATTTTAAAATGAAGCTTGAACGTCTGAAATCAGATGCTTACCGGTTCTCAGAAGACCGGATTACCATCGAAGATCTCCGCCAATCATTAAGCAGCACGAGAAACTCATTTAAAGAAGTAGAATTTTATGTTGCCTATCATTATCCGGAATTTACAAAAACACACCTTAATGCCGCTCCCTTATTTCATATTGAAGCGGCGGGAACTTCTTCATATACCTTACCGCCTGAAGGATTGCAGGTATTGGACGAATTGATTTTCTCAGAGGAAGCAGCAGATGAAAAAGAACAGATCAAAACAATTACCGACTTTTTATACAACAGTTATTCAGCCTTCTATTTAAGCTCGGTAAAAAACGGGCTCAGCCAGGGAAATAATAAAACACTGCCACTGCGTATAGAACTGATCAGAATCTATTCATTGGGCGTAACAGGCTTCGATACTCCCGGTTCTCTGAATACTTCTGAAGAAGCAAAACATGCTTTTTTGGGGATGCAAAAATACATCAGTGATGATCCTTATTTTAAAAATTACAATACACAGACTGCCCATCAGATCATGGCCGGTGCTGTAGCCTATCTTTCCGAACATACAGATTTTGAAACTTTTGACCGGATCGGGTTTTATAAAAAATACATACAGCCTCTATACGAGGAACTCGGAAAATGGGACGGTAGGCCCGATGACCTGAAAGAATTTTCCGGCTGGAATGTGAATAATAAAAACCTGTTCAGCAGTGATTTTTTAGATCCTTACTTTTATACCCTCCTAGAATCTTCTGAAGATCATCCGGCTCTCCGGAATCTCGGAAAATCGATTTTCTACGATCAACAATTGAGCAGTAATGAAAAAATGAGCTGTGCCACCTGTCATCTCCCTGAAAATGCTTTTACAGATCTCAAAACAAAATCACCGGGTAATGTAGAAGGAAAAACAGTACTGAGAAACTCTCCCTCCCTGTATAATGCGGTATTTGCCAAGAGGTTTTTCTACGATCTCCGTGCTTTTTACCTTGAGCAGCAGGCAGAGCACGTGATCTATAATCAGGAAGAATTCAATACGAGCTATGAAAGCATCATTCAAAAGCTAAACACAAAACCTGAATATAAAAAAGCTTTCCGTACTGCTTTCAAAGACGGAAAGATCAGCAAAGAAAACTTTTCAAAAGCATTAAGCTCTTACGTTGCTTCGCTGTATTCTTTTGACAGCGACTTTGACCGTTTCATGAGAAATGAAAAGGAAATTTCCGATGATGCCAAAAAAGGATTCAACTTGTTTATGGGAAAAGCAAATTGTGCAACCTGCCATTTTGCCCCGCATTTTTCAGGTCTGGTACCACCTTTTTTTAATGAAAACGAATCTGAAGTGCTGGGTGTAACTACAAAACCGGTTACGCAGCTTCCTGTACAACTTGATGGGGATATGGGAAGAGGAAACAGTCCGGTAAAAAAAGAAAAATCGTGGATCTATGATTATTCATTCAAAACGGTTACAGTCAGAAATATAGCGCTTACGAAACCGTATTTCCATAACGGAGCTTTCAGCACCCTGGAAGAAGTTCTTGATTTTTATAATGAAGGCGGTGGTGAAGGATTAGGACTAAAAATGAAAAATCAGACGCTTTCACCGGATAAATTAAACCTTACACAGACGGAAATCCAACAGATCATCGCCTTTCTGAATACACTTACAGATGTAAGTAAAGCGAAATAGACGGCAATACGCGGTGGAGGGGTGAAGTATCATCACATCGTGAACCTGTTTGAGATTCATCTACTGATTTATGTGATATTGGTTTTAATCAAAACCAAAATTTTCACCCGGAACCCTGTTTGTAACACTATTTAACAAAAAATTAATCCGCTTAATATTGGGTTCAAAATTTATTAATATTCATGAATCTATATTTAAAATCCTATTAACAGAGGAGGAGTTCTAAAAAAATAGTTTTGCATCGTCTAATAAATCAAATTAATAATGAAGAAAAAACTACTAACAATTGGAGCTCTAGCTTTACTTGCCTGTTCAGGTATCCAGGCCCAGACGATCCTGTTTGACAGAGGTTCCTCATGGAGCTATAAAGACAATAATCAGGCTCAGCCTGCAGGATGGAACGCGAAAACATTTGACATTTCGGCATGGGCAGTAGGAAATAGCCCGCTGGGATATGGTGATCCCGTTACCACGACAATCAATTCCGGTTTGATCACCGCTTATTTTGCAAAAGACTTTACCGTAGATCTGGCGACACTTTCTGCGAATGTAGAACTGGGTGTGATGAGAGATGACGGTATTATTGTATACCTTAACGGTGAGGAAGTAGTAAGAGACAATATGCCGGCCGGAACGGTTACTTTTAACACATTCTCCAGTACCACTATTGATGGTTCCGCTGAAAATGTGTATACTATTTTTTCGATTCCGAAATCAAAATTTGTAGACGGGGTCAACAGAATTTCGGTTGAGCTTCATAACAGAAGTGCTACCAGTTCAGATCTTAGAATTGATGCATATCTGAAGACGACGACCAATACGACAAACCCTGTCGCCTGCAATGCAAATCACATCAGCTGCTTTACTTCTATTGTCCCTACAGCACAAACCAATAAACTGATTATCCCGGCAGAACATAAATATCAGCTTATTTTAAAAGAAGGCGACAATTACACAGAAGGCGGTGGAATGGTAGGTGGACAGAACGACTTTACAGCGTATGTAGCCAAGGCAGGAAGCAGTACCAATGGTTATCTTTCAGTGAACCATGAAACGAACCCGGGAGGGGTTACCATGGCTGAGATCAACTATAACGCTTCCACAAAGCTTTGGCAGCTGACCAAATCGAGAGCGGTAAGCTTCTCAGATCCAAGTCTGGTACAGACCATCAGAAACTGTTCAGGAGGTGTTACCCCTTGGGGAACAGTAGTAACCGCTGAAGAATCCGTTACTTCCAATGACGTCAATGGGGACGGATATAAAGATTATGGCTGGCTGGTAGAAATTGATCCTGCTACAGCACAGGTAATTTCTAAAAATCCTGACAATTCAAAAGGGAAGCTTTGGCAAATGGGAATCATGAACCACGAAAATGTAGTAGTGAACAACGCAGGAACTATTGCCTATTATGGTGAAGACGGAGGCACCCATATGGTCTATAAATATGTAATGGATACCCCGAACAACCTTGCTTCAGGAAACCTGTACGTACTAAAACTTGACCAGGGACTGACTGCTTCGGGAGATCCGGCTGCCACCACAGCAACATGGGTTCAGGTACCTAATAAAACAAAAGCAGATCAGAATAATACAACAGCTTTAGCAGCATCATTAGGCGGAACAAGATTTAATGGGGTGGAAGATGTGGACATCAGCCCATTGGATGGTAAAATTTACTTTACAGCAAAAGGTCTGGATAAAGTATACCGACTGCAGGATAACGGTACCACTGCTTCACAGGTGGAAACATTTGTGGGAGGTTCCTCTACGGTGTATTCTTTCACGACAGCACTGGGAACAAAATCTGAAGCTTGGGGAGATGGAAATGACAACCTTACTTTTGACGAGCTTGGTAATCTCTGGGTACTTCAGGATGGGGGCAAGAATTACATATGGGTAATTGCACCGGATCATACACAGGCTAACCCTAAGGTGAAGCTGTTTGCCTCAATGCCGGCAGGAGCAGAACCTACAGGACTTACCTTTACACCGGATCATAAATTTGGTTTCTTCTCCATCCAGCATCCGGATTCAACCATTTCTACGGATGTGGATGCCACAGGAAATATAATCAATTATAAAGGGAAATCGGCAACGGTCGTTATCGCTCTTAAAAACAACCTGGGAATCGAAGGTTCTTTAGGAACAATTGAAAACAAAACCGCCGAAACAACAGTAACCGTAGCTCCGAATCCTACTTCAGGCAGGGTAAAGATCAATTCAGAAAAAGGATTGAAGAACCTTTCGGTAACCGCTTACAGCATAGAAGGAAAAATCGTGTATACACAGAAGTTCAACGGAATCAGCAAAGCGTTGGATCTTGACTTTACACAGCAATTGGAGGGATCCCGTGTTTTAATTTTAAATATTGAAGCAGAAGGTGGTTTCCAAAAGACCGTGAAACTTTTGAAGAAATAATGAATCATATATTTTGTATTCCGGCAACGAAGTTGCCGGAATACATTTTTTGTTTATGAAGAAAACTTTAGTATGCATTTCTGTCTTTTTGCTGTTTCAGGCAAAAGCACAGATCGATCCAGTGAAGTACCCGACATTTACCAATGTGGAAGACGCTATGAATAGCAGCAAAACCGTATACAGTATGAGCTTCAGAGAAAAAGGGCTGTTCAATCTGCCTCCTGAAATTTCAAAACTGAATTCGCTATTCTTTCTGAATATCATGGCAAACAAATTTGAAAAGATGGACCCGGTTCTCTTTACTTTGGAAGAACTGGAGATTTTAAATGTCAATGAAAACAGTATCAAATATATTCCTGATGAGATAGGTAAGCTCAGAAAACTGACTACCTTTTCTATGAATCTGAACGGCCTTACAAGTATAAATCCCAATGTATCAAAACTTCAGCATTTAAAAGCAGTCCATTTTGACGCCAATAATCTGAATGTTTTTCCTGAAGCACTTATGGAAATTCCCGCTTTGGAAGAAATTAACCTTCAGGGTAATCAAATCAGTTTTATTGCAGACGGACTTCACAAAATCAGAAATCTGAAATTTCTGAATCTTTCCGGAAATCAGATCAATGATTTGGGAAACCTTTCTTTTCCGCCCAATTTAAAATACCTGGAGCTGCAACAGAATGCCATTGTGAAACTCCCTGAAAATATTTTCAAAACCAGAAACCTTGAATTCCTGAATGTAAGCGATAATCATATCAAAGAAATTTCCCCGGGAATAAAAGGGTTGAAAAAAGTGGTCAGTATGAATCTTGCTAACAATAATATAAAAGAAATCCCTGTAGAGATCAGTCAGCTCAAAAATCTGAAAACGCTTATCCTTACAGGAAATCCTATCAAAAAATCTACGATCGAAAAATTAAGAACCATGATGCTGGAAACCCAGATCTATTTTTAGAACTATCCGCCCACACGCTTGGTCTTATATCCCATTTCTTTAAGGATATTCATTATTTTGTCACGGTTGTCTCCCTGAATGATAATCGTTCCATCCTTCTCAGAACCGCCTATTCCTAAGGTGGTTTTTATTTTTTTGGATATTTTTTTCAGGTCTTCTTCACTGCCTTCCCAACCCTCAACAATAGTGACGGGCTTTCCATTTCTTCCCTTTTTTTCAAATTTGCACACCAAAGGCTCTTTTTGCTTGAATTGTTCTTCAGGCATTTCAAAATCCTGCTCGTCATGATCAGGAAAAAGATTCTTCAATTGATCTCGTAAGTCCATACCGCAAAATTAAAAAAGATTTATGGATTTATAAAAAATCTGTTTCTGAAATTAAAAACGTTTTTTAGAGAAATAAATTTCATCAGACCCTAAAGATGAGGTGGGATACTGAAAAATAGAGATTCAAACTTATCTATGGTGCAATTTTTTATATTTTTGTCCGTTACCTTTAAAAACTAATATGCAGACCCATCACGTGCTTCCTGCCTTACTTTTAGCTTTCGGAATAACCAATGCTCAAACTGGTTTTTCTACAGATCCTCTAAAGGCGATTTTAGAAACAAAAGATGCTCAAAACTTTTGGAAAGCCTTCGATAAAATGGAGGTCTCCACAACCAATCCTTTTGTAGAATACATAGAAAATGGTTCGCCGGGAGTGAAAAGTTTTATCAGGAATCGTATCATTAATGCAGATTCACTATATGCAACAGTGAAAAAAAATAAAGAAGAATACCTTAAAACCAGAAATGTATTAGAAGGAATAGGGGAAAAAGATAAAAAACTAAAAGCAAGTTATAGTGCTTTAAAATATTGGTATCCAAAGGCTAAATTCTCAACCGTTTATTTCGTTTATGGAAGAATGAATACAGGCGGAAATTCTTCTGACGAAGGAATTTCAATTGGAACCGAACTGTTTAAAAATCTTGATGGAGTAGTGCCTCTTATTGTCCATGAAATGATCCACTTTCAGCAAAATAATAAAGGAGGGGAAACTTTATTAAAACAAGCTTTAACAGAGGGAGGAGCTGATTTTATTGGAGAATTTGTTTCCGGAGAGCGAATGAATGTAAAAGCATTTCAGTATGGCGAAGCAAATTCAGACAAATTATACAAAGAATTTGTAACAAGATATAAAAGTGATGATTTCAGAGATTGGTTTTATTGGACTTCCAAAATAGATGATAGACCCAATGATTTAGGATATTGGATCGGATACAAAATATGTGAAGCCTATTTCAATAAACAAACTGATAAGCATAAGGCAGTACATGATATCTTAAACATTGAAGATCCATTTTTATTTTTAAAAGAAAGTGGTTTTCTGGATTCTTATATCCAAGCCTATGCAAAAGAAAAGCATCTAAAGTATGATGATTTTTTTCAGGAATTTTCGGGAGAACCTTCAACGGTAACATTCGTAGTGAGTGTTCCCGATAAAAAGGATGAGGTTTATATTGCAGGAAATCAAAAAGAGTTGGGGAACTGGAGTGCATCTTCAGTTAAAATGGAAAGGAAAAGCGATCTCGAAAGAACACTTACTTTAAACATATATGTGCCGGCACAATTGAAATTTACCAAAGGAAACTGGAACCAGGAAGCAGATGTAAAAGGTTTGGAAAAAGGACAGAATATCAAAATCGAAAATGTGAAATCCAAAAAGTTTACTTATAAAATTAACAGTTGGTTTAAAAATTAGAACTCATCGTAGAGTTGAAGTCAGTGGATCTAAATCTATCATCATACATTTTAAATTCCGCATCATCTTCAAGAGAAAAATAGTGATAACATTGCTAAACCTCATAGACCTTTAAAACCTATGAGGTTTTATTTTGGTGATTTTAAACAAAATTTCAGTTCATCAATTCTTTCATTCATTTCAAATTAAATAAATTTGTAATACAAAAGTTTATACATAATGTCAAAAAAAGCAATACTGGCAATCCTTGACGGATGGGGACTTGGAACCAATCCTAACGTTTCCGCCATCGATAAAGCCAATACACCATTCATCGATAGCTGTTACCAAAACTTTCCCCATACCACGCTTGAAGCAAGCGGTCTTGCCGTTGGTCTTCCTGCCGGACAAATGGGAAATTCCGAAGTAGGTCATATGAACCTGGGAGCAGGAAGAGTGGTGTATCAAAACCTGGTGAAACTGAATATGGCTGTTGAAAACGGAACCCTGGGTCATGAAAAGGTAATTCAGGATGCTTTTGAATATGCTAAAAGAGAAAATAAAAAAGTGCATTTCATCGGACTGGTTTCCAATGGAGGGGTGCATTCACATATCAATCACTTAAAAGGCCTGCTCACAGCAGCTAAAGAATTTGGTTTGAATGAGAATGTTTTCGTTCATGCATTTACAGACGGTAGAGACTGCGATCCACATTCCGGGCTGGGGTTCATTGATGAGCTTCTGAAGCATATGGATGCCACCACAGGAAAGTTGGCTACTGTAGTAGGAAGATATTACGCAATGGACAGGGACAAAAGATGGGAGCGTGTAAAATTGGCCTATGATGCCCTTGTAGAAGGGGTAGGAGAACCAACTACGGATGCTTTGGCTGCGATAAAAGCCTCGTATGATCAGAATGTAACCGATGAATTCCTGAAGCCGATTATTATGGTAAACACCACAGCCATCGGAAATATAGTACCGGTCGCTAAAATTATTGATAATGATGTGGTGATCTGCTTCAACTTCCGTACAGACCGGGGGAGAGAAATTACAGAAGTTCTTTCCCAAAAAGATTTCCCCGAATTCTTTATGCGTAAGCTGAATCTTTATTATGTTACCTTAACCAATTACGATAAAACCTTCCAGAATGTTCAGGTCGTTTTTGACGAAAATGTTTTGACGGAAACTATGGGTGAGATCCTTGAGAAGAACGGAAAAAGCCAGATCAGAATTGCCGAAACAGAAAAATATCCGCACGTTACCTTTTTCTTCTCCGGAGGAAGGGAAGAAGAATTTGCTGGCGAAAGAAGATTATTATGTCCAAGCCCTAAAGATGTTCCTACCTACGATCTGAAACCCGAAATGTCGGCCTATGATATTACCAATGTTATTGTACCAGAACTGGAGCAGGGGACCGCAGATTTTGTTTGCCTGAACTTTGCGAATACTGATATGGTAGGACATACAGGAGTTTTTGAAGCTGCGGTAAAAGCTGCAGAAACAGTAGATCTGTGCATCCAGAAAGTGGCAACAGCTGCTTATGAAAATGGTTATGCTGTTTTCATCCTGGCAGACCACGGAAATAGTGATGTGATGATTAATCCCGACGGAACTCCAAATACCCAGCACTCAACCAATCTGGTGCCTTTTATTGTAATGGATAAAGACCGTACATGGAATTTAAAACCCGGAAAGCTGGGCGATGTAGCTCCTACAATCCTTTCAGTGATGGGAGTTCAGATTCCGGAAATTATGACAGGAGATATTTTAGTTAACTAAAATCCAATAATAATGTTAAAAATATGCCGTTATTGTATATCGGCATATTTTATGATTTATATCAGATAAGGTATGAGTTGCATACTTTATTATGCCATAAATAATAAATAAATCATATCTTTGTTAATTAAAAACTGAATAGTAAGATGTATCAAAAGCTTGTAAGGAAAGAAGTAATGGGAATATTGGAAAAGGAAGTAGGTTCTTTTCTTGATAAATTTTTAACGCCAATTGAAAAAATATGGCAGCCTTCCGATTATCTGCCAGATCCTTCAAGCGACGAATTCAAACATGATCTGGAAGAAATTCAGACGTTTGCCCGTGAGATGCCTTATGATCTTTTTGTCACGCTTATTGGAGACTGTATTACCGAAGAAGCTCTTCCTTCGTATGAGTCGTGGCTGATGGGTGTCGACGGAATCAATCAGGAAGAAAAAGTAGGCTGGGCCAACTGGGTGAGAGCCTGGACTGCAGAAGAAAACAGACATGGAGACCTTTTGAACAAATACCTTTACCTTTGTGGAAGAGTGAATATGAGGGAGGTTGAGATTACGACTCAGTATTTAATTAATGATGGTTTCGACCTGGGAACAAGTATGGATCCCTACAGAAACTTCATATACACAAGTTTCCAGGAGACTGCCACCAATATCTCTCACAGGAGAGTAGGGACACTGGCAAAACAGTCCGGGAACGGTAAGCTGGCCAAAATGTGCGGGGTCATTGCTGCAGATGAAGCAAGACATGCTAAAGCTTACAAACATTTCGTAGCTAAAATCCTAGAAATAGATGCATCGGAGATGATCATTGCCTTTGAAGATATGATGCGTAAGAAGATTGTGATGCCGGCTCACCTGATGAGACAGTCCGGACAGAAGGCAGGCGAGCTTTGGGGTCATTTCTCAGATGCGGCGCAGCGATGCATGGTCTATACCGGTCAGGATTATATCAATATTATGAAGGATCTTCTCGATGAATGGAAGATTGAACATGTAAAAGGACTTACAGAAAAAGCAGAAAAAGCTCAGGAATATCTGATGAAACTGCCTTCAAGATTACAGAAGATTACAGACAGGGTTTCCACTCCGGACCTTCAGTTCCAGTTCAGCTGGGTAAAGAGCTAGTCGTTCCATGTTATTTAAATTATAAAAGTTATTGAGTGCCTTTCTTTTTGGCACTCTTTTTATTTCTTATCTTTGCAAAATTAAAAAAGAACAAATGTTAAATAATAAAAAGATTGCTGTTGACTTTGACGGAACTATTGTTGATGACGCTTATCCGGCAATTGGTAAAGCAAAGATTTTTGCTTTTGAAACCTTGAAGAGGCTTCAGATGGAAGGATACAGACTCATTCTTTGGACGTACAGACATGGAAAAACGCTAGATGAAGCCGTAGAATTCTGCAAGCAAAACGGAATCGAATTTTATGCGGTGAATTCAAGTTTCGAAGGAGAAGTTTTTGACTCGGAGACGCAATCCAGAAAGCTGGATGCAGACTGGTTTATTGATGACAGAAACTTAGGAGGATTCCCAGGATGGGGTGAGATCTACAATATCATCCAGGAAAGAATAGAATTCCGTGTGGAAGGTAAAGAAGTTCTTGCCTATTCAAAACTTAAAAAAGAAAAGAAGAAAGGCCTTTTCTGGTAAATATAGAAATTAGAAGTCAGATATTAGAAATTCGTTTTAATATCAAATCAAAGCTTCTGTTTTTTATCAAAAAGAGTCTATAGATTGTTATAATATAGAAATACGCATCATGCTGTAATCTAGCTTCTAACATCTAATATCTAACATCTATACAACAATGATTCAATTAAAAACGATAGACGAACTTCGTCTGATGAAGGAGAGTGCCCGATTGGTTTCTAAAACATTGGGAATGTTGGCAAAAGAAATTAAACCAGGTATTACCACTTTATATCTGGATAAACTGGCCCATGATTTTATTAAAGATCACGGAGCAGAACCTGCATTTTTAGGATACGGCGGATTCCCGAATTCACTGTGTATCTCACCCAATGAGCAGGTGGTACACGGTTTCCCGAACAATGAGGTGGTAAAAGAAGGTGACGTTCTTTCCGTAGACTGTGGAGTTATCCTTAACGGGTTTGTGGGAGATCATGCTTATACCTTTGAGATTGGCGAAGTAAAACCGGAAGTGAAAAAAATGCTTCAGGTGACTAAAGAATCTCTCTACAAAGGTATCGAGCAATGTGTGAGAGGAAAAAGAATAGGAGATATTTCCCATGCAATCCAGGCACACTGTGAAAAAGAAGGATATGGAGTGGTAAGAGAACTTGTGGGACATGGCTTGGGCAGAAAAATGCACGAAGATCCTCAGGTTCCGAATTATGGAAGACAGGGAAGCGGAAAAGTGATCAAAGACGGTTTGGCTATCGCCATTGAGCCGATGATTAATCTTGGAACTGAAAAGGTGAAGTTCCATAATGACGGCTGGACGGTTACCACTTTAGATAATCTGCCATCTGCACACTTTGAGCATGACGTGGCAGTGATCAACGGTAAGCCTGTGCTGCTTTCTACATTCCAATATGTATATGAGGCACTGGGTATTGTAAGTGATGAAGAAAAGCAGTTCCAACTGGATTTTTAATGAAGAAGGTCACTAAACTTTTACTGAATAAAATCCCACGTCCGATGCTTATTAAAATGAGCATCTGGGCAAGGCCGCTTATTTATCAGTTTTTTAAAGGAGACCAGTTCTACGATCCTATTGATGGAAGATCTTACAGTAAATTCCTGCCTTATGGATACGGCAAACAGAGGGAAAATGCACTTTCTCCGGGAACGCTGAGTCTTGAAAGGCATCGTCAGATGTGGCTATACCTTCAGAACGAGACCGATTTCTTTATCAAAACCTATAAAGTGCTACACATTGCTCCCGAACAGGAATTTCTGAGGAAATTCAAAAGAATGAGCAACCTGAATTATATTTCAGCAGACCTGTATTCTCCGATTGTAGATGTAAAAGCCGATATCCTGGACTTACCGTTCGAAGATGAAAGCTTTGACATTATTTTCTGTAACCACGTTCTGGAACATATTGAAGATGATGCAAAAGCAATGAGCGAACTGTATAGGGTCATGAAGCCCGGAGGATGGGGGATTCTTCAGGTACCCATGAAAAACTCATTGGAAAGAACCTACGAAGATTTTACCATCAAAGATCCTAGAGAGCGTCAGAAGCACTTTGGGCAGTACGATCATGTCCGCTGGTACGGAATGGATTATTTTGACCGCTTAAGAAAGGCTGGCTTTGAAGCAGAAGCTAATTTTTATTCGAAGAAATTCTCTGATGAAGAAATCAGAAAATATGGATTACGGCAGAATGAGATCCTGCCTCTGGTTTATAAAAAATAAAAAAGGCCGCCTTCAGAATGAAGGCGGCCTCCTTTTAAATATAGATAGAAGTTATGCGCTCTTAAGAACTAAGATGAGATCTCTTAATGCGATGAAGATACCGCTTTTAATCCCACAACAGACCCGATAAGGGTTACAATAAAAAATACCCTCCAAAAGCTTACAGGATCCTTAAAGAATACAATTCCCATTAAGGCGGTACCCACCGCTCCGATTCCTGTCCATACCGCATAAGCCGTACCGATTGGTAAAGTCTGAGTGGCTTTGATCAGCAGAAGCATGCTTATCGTCATTGTTATCAGAAAGCCTGTATACCATAAATACATTTCTGTTCCCGATGTTTCTTTTGCCTTTCCTAAACATGAAGCGAAGGCCACTTCAAATAATCCGGCAATCACCAATATGATCCAATTCATTTTGTAAATTTTTATACTGCAAATTTCAGAAATCCCCGGGAGAAAAAATTTTACAATTGTTAAAAAATGATATTTTTGAGGCTAGAGGCTAGAGGCTAGAGGCTAGAGGCTAGAGGCTAGAGGCTAGAGGCTAGAGGTAGTTATTCCCGACTGCCAAAACGCACATCCTCTTTCTACCATCTTCTATCCTTAAACAATCAATCACTTAATTTCCGCTCTTATTCTGCTCAGACTCACCTGTGTAATTCCGAGATAGGAGGCAATATGCCCCAGCTGAACCCTTTGAAGTAATTCGGGCTGGTACAAAATAATGTCTTTGTAGCGTTCCAGAGAGGTTTTAAACTGCCTTGAAATAATCAGTTCTTCTGATTTTATCATTTCAGACTCCGCCAGTTTTCTTCCCCAATTCGCAATGTGGATGTCTTCATTGAAAAGTTTTTGGAGATTGGCGGTTTCCAGCCTGTAAAGGTCACAGTCCTCCAGCAGTTCTATACTTTCATAACCAGGCTGCTCCTGCACATAGCTTTTCATAGAAATCACTGTTTGGCCTTCACATCCGAACCAAAATGTAATATCATTTTCTGCTGTAGAGGAATAGGCCCGTGCAATGCCTTTACGGATAAAATAGACATAGGGAATTACTTTGTTGGCCTCCATCAGACAAAACCCCTTGGGATAGGACAGTTCAATAATGTGATTTTTTAAACTGGCTTTTGAGGTTTCCGGCAGGAGGTAGATCTGGTCAAGAATCTGGTCTATATTCATAAAAGATGAATTCTAATCCTCAAAAATATCAGTTTTAAGCAATGCAATACAAAATAATCTGATGATTTTTACGATTTACTTTCTGTGAGGGAATATTGTACCCAATAAGTCTCTTTTTTCTTTTAAATTTGAGATTAACGGTAAAGACCGATTTTGTTTTACTAACTTTGCAGTTCGTAATATTATTTTTATGCACAAAGCAGGATTTGTAAATATAGTGGGAAAGCCCAATGCAGGAAAATCAACGTTACTCAACCAGTTGATGGGAGAGAAGTTGGCCATCGTAACGCAGAAAGCCCAGACCACCCGTCACAGAATTTTTGGTATTTATAATGAAGATGATCTTCAGATTGTATTTTCTGATACTCCGGGAGTATTGGACCCGAAATATGGTTTGCAGGAAAAAATGATGGATTTTGTAAAAGATTCTCTACAGGATGCAGATGTTTTCCTGTTTATTGTAGATGTAACTGACAAAGCAGAACCTTCAGAATTTCTGATTGACAAACTGAATAAAATTCCTGTTCCTGTTCTCCTTCTTTTAAATAAGGTAGACCAGACAGATCAGGCAGGTCTTGAAAAATTGGTGGAAGACTGGCACAACAGAATCCCAAAAGCGGAAATTCTTCCTATTTCAGCACTGAATGCCTTCAATACAGAAATTATTTTACCCAAAATAAAATCCTTACTGCCTGAGAGCCCACCTTACTATGATAAGGATCAGTATACAGACAAACCCGAGAGATTCTTTGTGAACGAGGCGATCCGTGAAAAAATTCTTCTGAATTATGAAAAAGAAATACCTTATTCCGTAGAAGTGGTTACCGAGCAGTTCAAAGAAAAGGAAGGAATTATTTTTATAGATTCTATCATCTACGTAGAAAGAGATACCCAGAAGGGGATTATTATCGGACACAAAGGAGAGGCGATCAAAAAGGTGGGAACCGAAGCGAGAGTAGACCTGGAAAAGTTTTTCTCCAAGAAAATTCATTTAAACTTATTCGTTAAAGTGAAAAAGGACTGGCGAAAGAACGACAGGGATCTGAAAAATTTCGGATACAGATAAACTAAAAACACTGTAAGCACCGTTGTATTAAAAGATTTTTATTACCTTTAGTCTAAATTTTTTAGTAGATGAACTATAACAATTCAAATTCAAGCTCAATACCTAAAGATATTGTTTTATTGGTGGTGAGAGTGTTTGTTGGCTTTGCCATGCTCTCTCATGGATTTCCGAAACTTCAAATGCTGTTGGAAGGAGGCAAAATTGAGTTTTTTGATTTTCTGGGACTTGGTCCTCAGATTTCATTGATTCTTACCGTTTTTGCTGAATTTGTATGTTCCATCTTACTAATACTAGGACTTTTTACAAGAGTTGCTTTAGGATTCCTGATTTTTACAATGGCTATGGCTGCTTTTGTAGTTCACGGAGCAGACCCTTTTGAGAAAAGAGAAATGGCTTTGACTTATCTTTCCGTATACCTTCTTCTGATGGTGATCGGAGCCGGAAAAATCTCTGTGGATCATATGATAGAGAGAAGAAAAAGAGCTTCGGACTGGTAATACTGTCAAAACGAATACAAAATATAAACAGGCATCTCACAATGAGATGCCTGTTGTTTTAGTTACGGTCTGCAAGAAGGCAGACATTCCCAGATCGGCGCACCGTCCGGGGTTCTTCCAACTCTGCAAGCCATGTATCCCGATTCGCATAACGGAGCATTCCCTCCAATGATTGTTTTCAGATTTCCTTTTGATAATTTTCTTAAATTTTTCATATTATTCTAATTTGTGCATTAAAAGTAATGAATATTTATAATATGACACTTAAAGGTGTCTTATTTTTAATTTTACAGATCCTTTGAAATTCACTACTTTCGTGGAAAATGAATTTATATGAAGATAAAACTGACTATTTGCCTTCTGGCATTTCTCAATTTTTATGATGCACAGGAAAATATTACGTATCAGAAGCCGTCTGCTGAAATTCTTAAACTGGCGGATTACCAGAGACCACCCAGCGTTCTGATGAACAGTAAAAAAGATTGGGTTGTTTTTACCTACCGCCCAACATATAAGACCTTAGAGGATCTTAATCAGCAGGAAATGAAACTGGGAGGGCTGAGGATCAATCCGATCACCAATATTTCAAGTACGGCCACTTATTTTGATAATTTAAAGATCAGAAAGATCAGTGATAAAAATGAAATGCAGGTAAAAAACATGCCTGCATCTGCTAAAATTACCAATATTTCTTTCTCTCCTGACGAAAAGAAGCTGGCTTTTACCAATACCACAGCCAAAGGTGTAGAGCTTTGGATCATAGATATGGAAACCGCTTCTGCAAAGAAGCTCACGCAGGATAACCTGAATGCGAACCTGGGAACGCCCTATACGTGGCACAATGATTCTCAGAATATATTGATCAAGACACTTCTTCCGGGAAGGTCTGTACTTATTGATGCTGGCAAAGACCTTCCTACCGGACCCATCGTTTCTACCGCTGACGGAAAGGTTTCCCAGAACAGAACTTATCAGGATCTTCTAAAAAATCCTCAGGATGAGAAAAATTTTGAAGTGCTTACCGCTTCTGAAATGTATAATGTGGATCTCAATGGTGCACTCAAAAAAGTAATGGATCAGGATATGTACGCCGGAGTGAGCTTTTCTCCCGATGGAAATTACCTCCTGACCACAGTGATCAAAAAACCGTTCTCTTACATTGTTCCTTTGAGCAGATTCCCTATGACGACTACCGTTTACGACACTAAAGGAAACGTAGTAAAAGTAGTAAATGAAGTTCCCCTTAATGAAATTATGCCTAAAGGGTTCTCTTCTGTAAGGACCGGAAAGCGAAATATGACCTGGAGAAACGATGCACCTGCAACATTGGTTTTTGCAGAAGCTCTCGATAATGGTGATCAGTCAAAAACAGCTGATTACAGAGATGAGATCTTTACCTGGGAAGCTCCCTTTACCGGAACTCCAAAATCATTCTTTAAAACAAAACAGCGTTTTGATGGAGTAGACTGGACGAATGATCACTATGCGATCGTTTCCGAAGACTGGTATGATACAAGAAATACAAAATCATTCCTGATTGACCTGAATAACGGGGAATCAAAAGTAATTGATGACAGAAACTCTCAGGATGTATACAGTGATCCGGGAAGCTTTAATACAGTGAAAAACCAGTATGGAAGAAGTGTTGTGGATATGAAAGGAGGTAAGGCTTATCTTATCGGGGCAGGATTTACCAAGGATGGACAGCATCCCTTCATCGATGAAATGGATGTGAAATCGTTGAAAAAGAAAAGACTCTATACTTCCAACCTTAAAAACGCTAAAGAAGCAATTGTAGACATTCTGAATCCTTCAAAAGGGGAGATTTTAACAACTCAGCAGTCTTCAAGCCAATATCCAAACTATTTTAAAAAGAATATTAAATCTAATAAGACCGAAGCGGTCACCCATTTCGCAAACCCTTTTGAAAGCATCAGGGATGTGTATAAAGAAGTAATTACCTACAAGAGAAATGATGGCGTGACTCTAACGGGAACCCTTTATTTACCTGCGGATTATGATAGAAAAGCTAAGAAGCAAAAATTACCTCTATTGATCTGGGCGTATCCGAGAGAATATAAAGATAAGGATACTGCAGGGCAAAGCACGCAGAATGATAACGACTTTACATTCCCTACCTATGGTTCTTTTGTATATTGGACGGCTAAAGGGTATGCTGTTTTGGATAATGCAGCTTTTCCAATTGTAGGTGAAGGAAAAACAGAGCCTAATGATACTTTCATCCCTCAGCTGGTGGCAAACGCTGCTGCTGCCATTGATGCTGTAGATCATCTGGGATATATCGACAGAAAAAAAGTAGCGGTAGGAGGGCACTCTTACGGAGCATTTATGACGGCAAATCTGCTTACCCATTCTGATCTTTTTGCTTGCGGTATCGCAAGAAGCGGGGCTTATAACAGAACTCTCACGCCTTTTGGGTTCCAGACAGAGCAGAGGAATTACTGGGATGTTCCGGAGATCTATAATACCATGTCTCCGTTTATGCATGCGGATAAAATGAAAACCCCGCTTCTTTTGATCCATGGGGATGCAGATAACAACCCGGGAACTTTCACCCTGCAGACAGAAAGATACTTCCAGGCACTGAAAAATCTTGGAGCTCCAGTGAAAATGGTGCTTCTTCCAAAAGAGGCCCATGGGTACCAGGCTAAAGAAAATATCTTACATCTTTTATGGGAGCAGGATCAGTTCCTTGAAAAATGTCTGAAGAAATAAATGAAACCGGCTGTCTCCTTACGAGGCAGCCGGTTTTTTTATTATAAATTTCAGATTCCTGAACATTTTATATATTCTGCAGATGTTTCAGGATTTCATCAATACTTTTTAGCTCTATACAATATTCATGATCCAGGCTAATGTCTTGCTGCTCGTGGGACCAGGTCACATGATAAGGAATATGTGCTGCCGATCCACCGATGGCTAAAACAGGTAAAACATCAGATTTTATAGAATTTCCAAGCATCAGAAAGTTTTCCGGCTGACAGTCGAGATGTTTCAGTAATTTTCTGTAATCGTTTTCTTTTTTGTCGCTCATAATTTCAATATGATGAAAGTAGTCCTGCAATCCTGAGTTTTTGAGCTTTCGCTCCTGATCCAGAAGATCTCCTTTAGTAGCCACCACAAGCCTGTAGTTTCCTTTCAGGTTTTCCAGCGTTTCAGTAACGCCATCCAATAGCTCAATGGGTCTTTGAAGCAGTTCCTGGCCCAGTTCAATGGCTTTACTGACCATTTGTATTGGTGCAGTATGTTTAGATACCCTGGCGATCGTTTCGATCATGCAGAGCATAAAACCTTTTACTCCGTAGCCATATAAATGGAGATTTTGCATTTCAGTTTTAAATAGTTCCTGGGATACGGTATGCTGGGGCAGGTAATCCTCAAGGAGCCTGCAGAATTCTTTTTCGGTTTCCTGAAAATAAGGCTCATTGATCCAAAGTGTATCATCCGCGTCAAAGGCAATCGTTGTAATATGATTTTTCATTTTTGTTTTGTAATTTTCCGTTCACAAAATTCACTATAAAAAATAATTTAAAAAAGGACATTTGTCCCGGACCAGTATGTTACGAACCAATCAGGAATTTTTACACTATTTTGAAGATCTTTACAACAAGGCTGGTGGAGAGGTTGTCATAAAGTCTTTTTCACGGGACGAAAATATACTTACCCAGGGCCGGGCACTTTCAAGACTGATGCTCGTTAAAGAAGGAGTGGTTAAATGTTTTCTTACCGAAGAAAACGGAAAGGAATATATCGTAGAATTTTTGGGAAGTGGTGAGATTCTGGGTGAAGTGGAGCTGATCAAAAATATTCACTGTTTATGTTCAGTACAAGCTGTTTCTGAGGTCAGGGTCTATGAAACAACTATTTCATATTTTAAATCCCTGATCCAAAAAGATCTTACGCTGAATCATTTATTGCTGGATTCTTTTGCGGAACGCATCATTAATACCTCCAGCAGAGCCTCGTACCAGCAGCTGTATACCGTAGAGCATTCTTTAGGACAGTTGCTCACCATGCAGGAGAACGAAGGAATTCAGATTTCCAAAGAAGATATGGCAGCCTATCTGGGAATTACCGTGAGAAGCTTAAACAGAATCTTAAAAAGTTTAAAATAATATATACAGGTAAATACATAAGCTGAATTCAATAATATGAATTTAGAAGAATTACTTTCGTTTTCATGAGGGGTGTGTGCGTGTTAATTGATAAAATTGAGTAATTCAATCATGTTTTTACAGGGGTGTTTTTAAAATATAGTATTTTTGCATTATATTAGGGGGTCAGGTATAAAAGTTGTGGGGCCCAGGCAAAAAGTTGAGTTAATGTGAATAGGAAAAATACTATTGGGGTGGTATACCAATCCTGTTTGACTCTGTAAAAATAGTATTCACCGATTGAAGGGAGATGATTTTCGATTGTAGCGTATAAGTAAAAAAAATTAACCACAGATAACCTTTAGATTTGCAAAAGGATTTAGTTATAAATTAGATAATAATTAAATTCTGAAGAACCAGAGAAAATAAAGTGAACTAAACAGATGGATAGAAACGA
>NZ_QNVV01000020.1 GCF_003384725.1 Chryseobacterium pennipullorum | reverse complement strand
TTCCAGTCTTGAATTTTTGTATACTTTTGTTTGACTCCGTCGAAATAACATTCATCGACTGGAAAGGAGATAATCTTCGATTTCAAGGCAAAAGTATAAATAAAAAAACACTCAGTTTCTCCCTACACCTTTTGTACTTGATTCCTGAAAACCGGCAACCCGCTGCTTCCCGGATTTAAAATTATTGTCAAGTAATCCAACCCATCAATTTTGATGAATATTTTTTTTATTCATCAAAATGATGTCTTTCCGAAATTATTATTAAAAAGCGTAAATTTGCACCATGAATAACGATACCATCTGCGCACTGGCTACAGCCAATGGAATAGGTGCCTTGGGCATTATCAGAGTTTCAGGAGATAATGCTTTACCCATAGTTCAGAAAAGTTTTCCGGCAAAAAAGCTGGAAAAACAGAAATCGCATACCCTACATTATGGATATTTTATGGATGGGGAGGAAGCTATTGATGAAGTAATGCTTTCCCTATTTCTGGCTCCGAAAAGCTTTACCACAGAAAACTCTGTGGAGATTGCTTTCCATGGTTCCCCGCATATTGGAAAACGTATTCTTGAAACCCTGATCAAAAACGGAGCAAGAATGGCGAAGGCAGGAGAATTTACCCTTCGGGCTTTTATCAACGGAAGAATTGACCTTTCACAGGCAGAGGCCATTGCGGATGTCATAGCTTCAGAAAACGAAGCTTCAAGAAAAGTAGCAATCAATCAGCTAAAAGGTGGAATTACCAATGAAATATCGTTACTAAGAACCGATCTTCTGAATTTTGTTTCCCTGATTGAGCTGGAACTTGATTTCGCAGAAGAAGATGTAGAGTTTGCCGATAGAACTGCTTTGAAAGGATTACTGGATAAAATTGAACTGAAACTTAATTCGCTTATTGAAAGCTTCCAGTACGGGAATGCCATTAAGAATGGAACGGCAGTCGCGATCATCGGAAAGCCCAATGCAGGTAAATCTACCCTTCTTAATGCATTACTGAAAGAAGAAAGAGCGATTGTAAGTAATATTGCAGGAACAACAAGGGACACTATTGAAGAGGTCTTACATATTAAGGGACATGCTTTCAGGCTTATAGATACGGCCGGACTTCGTGACACGGTAGATGAAATTGAGGCTATTGGAGTAAAAAAAGCAAAAGAAAAAGTTGAAAACGCCGATATTCTGGTGTATCTGGCTGACGCCGCCACAGAAAATTTCTCAGAGGATATTGAAATGATTCAGTCTCTTCTTAGGGAAGATCTTAAATTGATTATCTGCGCCACAAAAATTGACGAAGTAGTTCCTACCCAATATGAAGCAGTGGAAGATATTTTCAGAAATGCGATTACCCATGAGTTTGATTTTATTAAGATTTCTGCAGTTGAGAATCAAAACATTCAGGATCTTAAAAACGAACTTTCCTCCTATGTAGAGCAGCTAAAATCTGCAGAGAATAACGTTGTCATTACCAATCAGCGACATTTTGAAGCTTTACAGAAATCCCTGGACGCTGTGGACAAAGTGAAAGAAGCAATTTCTATTCAGATTTCCACAGAATTATTAGCATATGAACTGAGGAATGCTTTGGAACATTTGGGCGAGATATCCGGTGAAGTTACCAATGACGAGGTGCTGGGGAATATTTTTTCTAAGTTTTGTATCGGGAAATAATACATTTAAATAGCTGAAAATCAAAAATTTATAGCAATCAAACAAACTCTTTTAAATATACTATAAATCACTGTATTACAGCAGTTTAAACAGGGAGCTTTACCTTTGGATTTAACACCATTTGTTAATGAATATATTATTTTTATTATAAACATTCAACAAATGCTTAATATTTATTACTTTTAATTATCGGATCGTTCGTTGTACAAACTCATATGTAATCAGAATTTTAAACTATCAGTCTTGGAAAATAACCCGTTAACCCAATTGATCAATAGCATTCAGTATCTTTTTCCACTGAATGATGAGGAAGTCCGGCTTTTGGAGTCCAATGTTACAGTTTTCAACGCAGGCAGGGAAAGAAATATAATCAATCCTTTATCGGTTGCGGATAAACTCTTTTTCCTCGAAAAAGGGCTTGTAAGAAGTTTCTATCAAAAGGATTATAAAGAAATCAATACCGAATTCTTTTTTGAAAATGAATTTTTTACTGCATTTACAAGTTTTCTAACCCAGGAAAAAACGAACTTATATTTTCAATGCATTGAACAATGTAATCTGATAAGCATACCATAGGCGCTCATCGACAGATTACTCCGGGAGGATACTAAATGGAATATTTTATTGAATAATATTTTGGCCAAAGAATATATAAAAAAATGCCGTAGGGAAAGTTCATTTCTACTGCTGGACGCCAATGAACGATACCACTATTTTCTAAAACAGTTCCCGGATGCAGATACTCGGATACCGCTTTTCCATATTGCTTCATACCTTGGGATCAGTCCTGAAACCCTCAGTAGGGTCAGGAGTAAAAAAATCAATCAAATTGATCTAAGTCAAGTAAACAATATTTAGATTTCCACACTTTTGTCATAGTGAAATTAAAACATCCTATGGAAAAAAGAGTAAAATTTGACTTCGAGATATTCTTTACGAATGGTGGTAGTATCAAAGGTGAAGATTTCAGATTAGATATATCCGGAGACGATATCAGCGATAGTGCCCTGGCGGACTACATCGTTGAAGATATGCAGTTGCTAATGGTAGGAAAAGTTAATATCCTTAACAAAGAAATCATGATTGAGGCCCATAAACGCAAACCAATTGATGAAAGTATGACAGAAGGATTGTTGATTGATTTGAGCCATACCATCGAAGATGGCCTGATAACTTACAAGGGGCTGCCCGCACCACATATTTGCGACTATCTCTCCAGGGAACAGTCAAAACACAACTATGACGGCGATACATCTTTTCAGATTGGAAAGATAGAAATGGTCACTAACACCGGAACTTATATCGATTGTCCTTTTCATAGATTCGTAGATGGCAAAGACATGTCACAAACGGTATTAAAGGATTTTGCCCAGCTAGATGCGGTTATGATCCATATATCATTTACAGAAAACCTGAAAATTACGGAAGATCATCTTAAAAATCGAGAAATCAGAAATAAAGCAGTATTAATACAGACCGGTTGGGATAGTCATTGGAATACCGAACTATATTATCAGGATCATCCATATCTTACGGAAAAGGCAGCGATATATCTGCGGGATTGTAACGTCAAACTTGTAGGTATTGATTCGCACAATATAGATGACACGTCTGGCAGAACAAGGCCCGTTCATACAATCCTATTGGGCTCTGGCATTTTAATCGTTGAACATCTCTGCAATCTAAGTAAATTACCGGCTGAGAATTTTACGTTCACAGCCGCTCCACCAAAATTTAAAGGTGTGGGGACTTTTCCCGTCAGGGCATTTGCTTCGGTTGAAAAGAAATAATTATATTCAATTGGATTCATTTTTAAAGGAAAATAAACATGACAAATAACATTGGATTAACAAAAGATGCGGGCTGGCAGTTCGGCGTAAGGAAAACCCTACCAATGAAGCTGGAAACACTCTGGGAAACATTTTTTTCAGACCGTGGACTACCCTATTGGAATGAAGGTATAGATGAGGATTTTTCAACTTTTAAAGAATATTCACATATCAGAACAAAGTGGAGGCACAAGGATTTCACAGAAGACGCCAACTTACAGATCAGATTTATTCCTTCGAAAAATAAAGATAAGACAACAATTTCCTTCCATGTGGATAAATTAAAAAATGAAAGTCAGCGTGAAGTGGCGGGAAAATATTGGTCAAAAGTGATTGAAGATCTAAAGCTGTTGCTGGAAACTTAGATCCCGGTGCAGAGAGATTGCTTAATTGAGTTTAATCTTCCAAAACTAATTCAAATAGATCGGGATCGCTCTTTACTATCCCTTTCTGATCGACTGTGATCGACGAGGAAAATTCTGTATCAAGGTTGTCGTACAGATATTGATCCTTCTTCTTTCTGCCATAAAGCTGCTTAACTGGCTTTACTTCATTTTCAAGAATGTTGATGTATATGACATCAATAGACTTTGATTGTCCTATATCCAGTAACAGATTATTGATTGGCAATGTATTGGTAAAAGGAGTAACCGAGATATCGATAAAGAGAAAATTCGTTAAATATCGGCCTAGGAATTCCATTGATTGACCATAAACCTGCAGAGTTTATCCCGGTAATTCGATTTTTGTGCCCTTCAATTTCTGTTTTTTATTTCAAATTCCTGCATGTACAATTTCTCTATTTTTAAAACATAATCTACATGATAAATACGGTTTAAATAGTTGCCAATGATCACCGATTTTACATAATAGACATCATTTTTAAGCTCTATCGTGCAATTTTCCCAGGATTTATAAACTAAGCCTCTCCAGACAACCTTTTTCATTTCGATTATGATAAATTACAGTTTGTGGTCTTATTTTCTGAACATTTTTTTGGAATTGATTCCCTTTCTAATACCGTTTATTTCTCAAATTTAAATAAAATAAAAGGTGAATGTTATATAATCATTCACCTTTAAGATAAAAAAATTAATTGGTTTTAATTAACTGTTTCCAAATAAAGCTTTTTTCAGCGCCAATGCCCCCTGTTCTGATGAAAATTTTATAGCTTCAATATGATCTAGCGGATTTAATAATCCATAATCATGTATAAATCCGTTATAAGTCTCGATTGTCGTTGGAACTCCGGCCTCATCCAATTTTCTTGCGTACGCCAGACCTTCGTTGAATAGAATATCATTTTCAGCCAGCTGAACGAGTGCCGGTGGAAGATCCTTAAGCTTTTCTGATGGTGCATTGAACGGTGTTGCGTAATACTCCTTGCGTTTTTCAGTGTCCGGAAGGTAATTATCCCACATCCATTTCATTAACGGAGCGGTAAGGAATCGACCGTCTGCATATTTCTGCCAGGATTCACGCGAGAAATCTGCGTCAGTTACCGGCCATAACAGTAACTGGAATTTTATTTCAGGTCCGCCTTTATCTTTTGCCATCAGGCAAAGTACCGCAGTCATATTTCCGCCGACACTGTTTCCGGCGGCTGCCATATTTTTACCATCAACACCAATTTCAGCACCGTTCTCCGACACCCACTTTGTAGCCGCATATATCTGGTTGATCGCAACAGGATACTGTGCTTCCGGAGAAGGTGTATAATCCGTGAAAACCGCTGCTGCTCCGCTATGGACGACTAAATCTCGTACCAATCTTCTATGTGTGGGATAATCACCCAATACCCATCCGCCACCATGCGTAAACATAAAGACAGGAAGGTTTTCAGAGGAAGCACCCGCTGGCTTTACAATATGGATATTAACTGTAATGCCGTCCTGTGTAATCTCTCTTTCGGATTCGATAATACCCGAATAATCTACTTCTACAGACTTTTGTGCATCAACAAGGACCTGTCTGGCTTCTTCAGGAGTAAGTGTTTCCAAAGGTTTACCGCCGCTATTGTTCAGCCCCTTCAAAAATTCCCTTATACCTGATAGGATCTGTGGATCGTTTTCAGCTTTAATGTTGTTTGCCATAATTGAAATTTTAATGATTAATGTATAAGTAATAACCTTATTCAGGTCATCAAAGTTTATATTTTTCCAAGTTGCTCAACCACCACTTTTGCCATTTCCTTTGAACTGAACGGGTTTTGACCTGTAACCAGATTACTGTCAACAACAACGTTGGATGTCATAGGTATAAAGGCTTTTCTGAGATCTGCACCACGCTGCTTTATGGCTGCTTCCAGGTTGAACGGAACTTCCCGTTTTCGTCTGGCGATTGTTTCTTCAAACCAGTCAAAACCTGTCATCGATTTTCCTTTGATCAGATAGTCACCCTTACTGAGCTTAACATTCAGTAATCCACCGACCCCATGACAGATCGCGGCAACCATTTTCCCGCGTTCATATTGCTGTCTGATGATTTCTTTAATATTCTCATCATCTGGAAAATCATCATGGTAGCATGCCCACCGGCAAGATATACACAATCATAGAATTCATTACTTACTTCATGCAGTTCTTTTGAATGGTTCAGTTCATCCATAAATAATGGATCGTCATAATAATCTTTTGATACTTTGTCAAGTACCAATGGTTTTAGGCTTTCAGGATCAATAGGAACATGGCCGCCCTTCGGACTTGCAATTGTAATATCCCATTTTTTCTCTTTGGCCTTATGATAGATATGGGTCAGCTCACTGAGCCATAGTCCGGTGAGCAGACCGCTGGCATATTTATCGACATTGGTAACTATTAATAAAAGCTTTTTCATAGATCACTTATTTGACTACCCTAAAATTCGCACTTTTGGACCATTTGGCAGTAGCTTAATTACGGGAATTAGTAACCGAATCTCTGTTTTCAACTTTTATTTCAAGGCGTTCCCATTAATTTAATGATGACCTGAATTCCAGTGGAGAAAGAGAAGTTCGGCTTTTGAAAAGGCGGTGAAATGATTGCGGATGTTCAAATCCGAGCTGATAGGCGATCTCTGAAACTGACATTGAGGTTGTAGAAAGTAATTCCTTTGCTTTTTCGATCAATCGGTTCTGGATATGCTGCTGTGTGGTTTGTCCTGTCTGCACCCTAAGCATATCGCTCAGGTAATTTGCGCTCAGGTGAAGCTGCTCAGCAATGGAATGAACAGTGGGTATTCCACTGATGGTCAATTGATCATTTTTGAAATAATCATCCAATAATAGCTCCAATTTGGAAAGAAGGTCGCTATTCACTTTCTTTCGGGTCAAAAACTGGCGGTTATAATACCGGTCACAGTATTTTAACAGAAGATCAAGGTTAGAGACAAGCAGATCTTGTGTAAGGAATCCATGTTGATATCAATTTCCTGTTCAACATTCGCTATGATCTCAAAGATTGTTTTCTCTTCCTTTTCAGAAAGATGCAAAGCTTCATTGGCTGTATAGGAAAAATAACCGTATTCCTTAATATCAGTTGCCAGTCTGTAACCATGCAGGAAATCCGGGTGTACTACGAGAACAAACCCTCTTACTTTATCAAGCAATATATCATCAAACTGGAGGACCTGATGCGGGGCAATAAAATACATAATCCCCTCATCAAAATCATAATATTGCTGGCCATACCTGCATTTTCCGCCTGCACAGTCTTTTTTTAGTGCAATGACATAAAATTCAGTGATTACGGCACTCAGTAAAGTCTCCGGTTCCAGTTTGACATCATCAAAATTAAACACACTGATCAGGGGGTTCGAAGGTCTTTTTAATCCTAAGAATTGATGAAGGGTGTTTATAGATGTTACTTTTACCGGAGTTTTCATATGCTGGTTTTCAGATTTATACATGACTAATTTACTTATTTATTTTTTTGCTGAAAGCTGTTCATCTTTAATAATTTTGATTCCCTGCTTATAGGATATGACCTGAAAATCCGGAAATTTCTTTCTGAATTTTGAATCGTCAAATAGATTGTCATGCTGATACCTTGGAAGGAGCTCCAATAATTCCTTTACACTTTTGTTGAAAAATGAACCTATTTTGAACATCAATTTGGGAACCACAGTATATTTCAGTTCCCTGCCATAAATAGCTGAAGCCATTCGGATAAATTCTTTATAGGTAGGATGGCTTTTGTCTACAGGCAGATGCCAGGTCTGACCGAACGCATCAGGGGTATTTCCGATCAGAGCAGTAGCACGGCTGGCATCAGGCGTCCAGATCAGGCTTCTTTTCTTCTTTGCGCTCAAAGGCACTTTCAGTTTTTTATCTTCTTTGATATTGTTAAAGATCAAAGTATTGGTAATACTCTGTGTTTTGCCCGGACCATAAAATTCAGGGGCACGACAGATCACTGCTTCAAGTTCCCCGGACTCCATTTCCTTTAACACCATTTCTGCCATCTTCCTTCTGACTCTTCCTTTTCTTCCCACAGGTACGAAAGCCGTTTCTTCTGTCAGTACACGGTCATCCTGCGCATACATATAGGTGTTATCAAAGAAGACGAGTTTTGTACCATTAACCTTACAGGCATCAATTACGTTACGAAGGATCAGAGGGAACTGTTTTTCCCAGAGATCCGAACTGATCGGAAGACCTAATGTGAAATAGGCAATTTCACTGCCTTTTACCGCTGCGATCGCCTTTTCACGAATGGAGAGGTCAGCAGAAAACACCTCGTCCATGTCATTTACCTTTTTCGCATCCCTGCTGACGATGCGGATATCAGATGTAAAATTTCTTTTAAGTTCTCTTGCGAGCTCTTCGCCGATCTGACCGTTAGCTCCTAATATCGTTTGCATATCTTTTGCTGTTTAAATTATCATACAAAGTTCCGTAATCAACCTAAAAGCAGCGTATCTGAATCCATGAAAATTGTAACATAATCTCTGTTACATCACTTTTTTAGCCAGTGCATTTTTTTATCCGTATAAGGGGGATATTTCCAGCTTTATTAATGAAAATTTTTATTTTGTTTTTTAAGTCTTCTGGTGAACTATGACCAATACATGAGTAGAAATTATTTAATGGCGATGGTATTAGAATTCCATTCTTATATATACACAATTTTCCGTCATAATTTACACAGTTAGTGAGATACTACCGAATTAATATAAAAAATTGTTTTAATACATTTGTTTTTATAAGATTTCATGGTTTTTGATTAGTTGACTACACCTGCAAATTTAATAACTTGATAACATAATCAAGCAATTAACATTTTTTAACAATTAATTAAGATTTAATGTGAATTTATATTAAAATAAAGTAATTTACATTTCGGTATTCGACATATTAAATGTAATATATTCAAAACGTGTTGTAATAAGATTCTTGGCTTATTGTTGCCTTAAATCCAAATTCATCAACTTTTTTAGAATCTTCATGTCGTTGGTAACATGCGTGCAGGTTTATTAACCAATAAATCTGAATCTGCAGTATATAATCATATGATCAACAGGTATCAATGGGAATGTGGATTAATGTTACAAAGTCCAGTATGAAGCCTCTACTGGATCCCGGAACCTCCTAGTCTAGTCTGTAATTGCCTGGTTCATGGATTTAGAACCTTGGTAACCTGCATCTTTATTTCTTTGTCTTTTAATAGTGACTTCTTGCCAGACCTAATGTTAGAGATAAAAAAAACTGCGAATTCCTCTCGAACTCTGCAGTTTTATAACTTTACACTTTGAAACAATGTTAAAATATTTTACAACTAAGCTGTAAGATTAAGTTGTGGTTATTACACCTTACATGAAAATCTTTTTCCATTTCGTTATCGTATTTTTACTTAGCTTATAATGATTAGCAAGTTGGGTATTATTTAATTTGTTCTTTTTCTGATAATCCAGTATTTGCAGGATGTCGGATCTATTGTACGAACGAAACTTCTGGTTCATTTTTACTGATTCTTCTTCTATTTGTCCAAAAATTTTTCGGTTGATATTAAGAATATCTATAGCAGACAAATTCCCTCTCTTCAGCAATGGTAGACATTCTTTCAATTTTTCAGGAAATTTCTGATATAAAATGTCCTTATAAATAGCTTCATAATCAGGATCACTATTTGAATATCTTTTCATTTTCATAGATATACTTATTGAAGGTTACTTCAAGGATGGTTAATTTTCAACAATTTTATTCAGTTCTAACTTTTGAAATTGGTTCAGCTCTCATCATAATCTTTTGTCAAAACATATCACATTTTACTTTTAACAAAATCCTCAAATCATATCACTTGAACAGTTCATTTTACATTCTTCTTACATATTACTTATGAATTATTACTAGATATTCTTTAAACTTTATATTTAGCAAGCCATTTAGATAAAGTTGTTTTTGGTATTCTATATTTCATTATGACCTGGTCTTTAGTCATCTTTTCTGAAACAATTTGCTCCAATATAAAATCAATAATTTCTTTTGTATACAAACTTTTGCGGAATTTCGGAAGTGAATATTTTTTATCAATTTCTTTTTTTTCCTGTATCAATGCTGGTGCATATAAGATCAAATGCTGGGAATATAATCGAAAAAAATCATATCTCAAAAGTTTACTCCATCGCAATAAAATATTCGTAGATAAGTTTTCGGATTGGTACATTTTTTCGACGTCTTCAATGTTACATTTCAAGAAGTTACAGATGCGGGATGTTTCCATCCCGCTTTCTGTAACTGTTTTTTCGATCAATTGACCGATATGAAATCTCTTTAAATCCATATTACGGATAGTATTTATTTATATTATAATATTGTTTTTTTCTCACCCATTACTTTTGGGAGATTGTTTAATCTATATCGTACTTAAGAAATATCTGGAGCTTGGAGTAAATAAAGGAATACTGCTGCACATTGTGGTGATTGTATGAAGTTTCATTACTATAACCCTTTGTTTTTAATCATTTCCAAAAGCTCCAAACTTTACCGTTATATACCGCTAGCTGCTTTTTCACAGTATCATACACCATCATTCCTGGTGCGGGATTAATAATATTAAGATGGGGACTTGCCACTTTAGGTAAGATCATCGCCTTATCTGTATCGCTTAATACCAAAATGCCATTTGTGGTATTAGTTGCTCCGTTGGTTCCGATGGCGGTCTTTGCTGTAGATTGCTCTGTTTTATCCGCTCCTTGTATAGACAGGTCTGCCGTTCCTATGGTGGCCGCTGTACTATCATCTTCACTAAGATTAGCCCAAATCCCAGAATCTTTCAAATATTTCACTTTGTGGTCTGTAGTATCATAAATAATGCTTCCTTCAGCAGTAATACCAGTTTTATCGGATATATAAGGAAGAATAAGCCCTCTGTTTTCTGTAGAGGCAAATTCTAGAGAAACTGAAGAATTGCTTACGTTCGGCTTCCCAATGGCAATTTGTGATTTTGCTGTAATTGCCGTCAACATTAGCAGGGATGTTATAATGATTGTTTTATTCATTTTTTGTTATTTTTTAATGTTAATCGTTAATTGAGCGAAGCGCAGTGCAGTCGAAATATCTTTTATATAGAAAAGGTTCTTTAGCTCCGCCGCGCTCCACTCATAATAACAAGAAAAATCTAATCTGGACAGGTTTGTGTAGAGATACAATGCCAAGCCATGGATGTATTACCATCTTGTAAGGTATACATCTTCATGCATTTATTCGTAGTATCATATACCATCATACCTTCTACAAAGTTGGAAGCCGGAATTCCGATTGGGTTTCCTAATGCATCAAATGCTACTCTGTTTGGTACAAAACCTTTGGTTTTAGCTTCCAGTGCTAACCATCCACCTTTACGGGTCATAGGCCAATTGTCAATGTCTGTAACTCCAGCTCTGTTAAGAGACGTAATTCCAACTTTGGTATCCAATGAAGTACCAATAGTAATTCCTGGTTTGTAGCAAACTGTCACGGCTGGTGCAGCCATACAAACATCTAAAATCCCAGTATTATACGTATACTTCTGGAAAGAAGGAATACCTGTAGTACCATTCCCTATTGTTCCGTAACTGCTACGACCTACAAAACCGAAATAAGGAGTACCGTTTTTATAGTTGATTGCAAATTTCCCACCTGTTTCTATCGCAATGATTTCATTATTTATGCCCATTCCGTCTACATTGGTCATATTACCGGGCATATAGACAGGTCCATAGCCTGTACCTGTCGCATTAGATTGACCCAACTTATATTCGTGGTTAGATCCCCAGCCCCATAGTTTTTTGTCGTTGGTCAATACATTTATTGATGGGAATGAATCACTAAAAGCAGAATGTTCACCTGGTGAAATCCATACGATATTACCACCCAATGAATGACCACCTGAATTAGCTGTTACTTCTTTCCATATGTTGCTATTGGTTGAAGTGCCATCACCTAATTGATATGATCCGTTATCTCCCATACCAAAGAGCTTTCCATTAGTTGCCAAAAGGTAATAAGTACTGCGCCCTGCAATCCCAATCATTTTCGGGATTACACCATTTGGAACAACCACTTCTGTTGCGAAGGCTCTATTTGTTCCGTTGGTTGCATTATCAGTTCCATCACCGATATAAGTAGAAAGCCCCCATGTATAAAGCCTACCTTCAGAGGTCAAAGCAAATTTAGCATAACCTGAACCACGTACTGCTACGACATTCTCTAGAGTTTCTGTTGCAGATGTTTTCACACGGTGCCAGATTCTAGTATTAGCTGTGGTTGCTGGCATACCGTCTCCATAATACTCAGAGACTATACCACTTGTCAATACCCAAGCTGCACCAGAACAGGTTACGATGACTAATCCTGTATTATTACCAAACATCATTTTCACATTTGTTGGTGAAACTCCCGGAGGTAGGCCATCTGCTTTGCCATTAACAGTTATTTTACTAAAGGCAGGTGTACCTGTATTTGTATCTTTAAAAGTGTTACTGATAAGATAGCCACCCGAACCCCATGTATAAAGCCCATCAGTAGTTAATAAAACTGAATTGGTAATGGCATGATTACTAGTATGTGTCACTTTTAGCAGCGTACCGGTATAGGTAAAGCCATTTGCTGGTGTAATAGCTGTTGGAACTAAAAGATCTAATGCTACATTTGAGTTAGACGGATCAGTCTTTGGAGATGATGCAAATCCCCACATCTTAAATGTATCATCTTTTTCTTTTACCATAATCGCAATGTCACTTGCAATTTGGTTATCGTACTCTATTGTATTAGGATCTACTGCATTAAGGTAAGTGTTATCATTACAACCTGTTGTACAAGACACCTCATCCACTACCGCATATGTAACATATCTGTTTGCATTTTCTGAGTCAAAATTATGATTGTGTACCCATTTTCCGGTAGTAGCATCGTAGGTTCCGTTAACGTACAATACATTAGTGGTAAACGCTGCGTCGTCTGCGATGATCATTTTTACATGATCTCCACCTTCAAAACCTGCCCCGTAAGAAGAAAGGTCTGCCCCGAAGTATATTGTACCGCTCGTATTGGTACGCTGTGCCAGCCATATTCTTGGGATACGAGAAGCACCTGTAAAGCCATTTATAGTAATGCTACTTAATCCGGTTGTTGTAATATTGTTATCTCCCAATAAGAAATATGTTTTGTCATTAGTAAAACTTGTACGTGCAGCAGTATTGTTCGGGGTTACAAAATCATTGATGGTTGCCACAGTAAGTATCGTTCCTGCATTTACAGATGTAGAAACTTTTTGCTCAAAAAGTCCGATGTCTTCCCTTGCCACACCGAAGATATTGTTGTTATAAGTGGTATTGGTACCACCGTTCCATACAATAGCAGCATCTGCATCCAGATAGTGGCTTGTATTTACCTGCCCTAGGGTGATACCATACTTGATGGCAAGATAAGTATCTACTCTTCGGCGTTCGGTTGCAGTTAAATTGCCGGCACCGTAGATGATCGTCTCCGCTATATTACCAGTAAAGCCACCATTATCGCTTCCGTTACCTGAAAAACGGGTATCACCGAAGGCATGTCCCCCATTCATCAATCCTCTAGCGGTATGGGTACCATTACTACCATTAGCAGCACCGTTCAGACCTTTTGAGATTGTCAGATCGGTAAATCTGTGATACATGATACTAGGTATCGTGGTAGAGCGGCTGATACTTCCTGGATTTGCCAAATATCTGGCGCCGTAAGCATTATTTACCCTTTCGATATAATTGGGATATCCCTGATCAGTCATTAATCCAATACCATCCCACCTCTCAATAGCACCCGAAGGCAAATTATTGTCAACTAGGGAACTGAAAAGCCTGTTGTTGGCTCCGTTTCCAAGGATATTTTCTTTTGTCAACGTGAAAATATCAAATTCCAATGAGGACACAGTCTGTACATTGGTATTCCCCAATGTCTGGGTTACTGCAGTAAAATTAATTCCAGGGTTATAGTTGAAATAAGAAGATGTACCTAGCGTATACTTTGGTAACGCATTGGTTCCCAACTGCGAAACTGTAGTTCCGTTCCATACATCCGTCCATCCTGTCACGTCCGTTGCAGCTCCTGTATTTGTAGCATTTTTATCAGCTCTGTACCAATAAGACAGGCCGTTGACAACTCCTCCCGGTGCATTTCCAAAACCAGCAAAGGTGAAGTATTGCCCGTTTCCTAGGGTCACATTCGCGGTGTTATATACTGTACCATTTACAGTAATTTCCGTAGTCATTGGCGTAAAGATATCGGTGCCGTCAAAAGCAGCATCCGGAGACTGTACAAGGTAAAGGTTCTTCACACCTTTTGGCCATGCCACTATTACTGTTCCTACACTTCCTGAGTTCTGTACTTTCCAAATAGATTCAAAACGGTAATTGGTTGCTCCGTTAGTACCTGCAGTATAAACCAATGGCGTAATAAGACTCTGCTTCAAGCCGTTATCTCCTGTCATCAAGAATTGTAGATCATTAACCAAACCTGTGCTGTTAGCAGCATTACTGTCAGCAAATCCCGTTGTAGAAATTACAAGCTTCTGTCCGACGTTTACACTACCAGACTGTTTCTGATGTAGTAAAGTAATATTATCTCTTGCAACACCAAAAATATTGTTATTGTATCCGTTATTCGTAGCCCTGTCCCATACCACATTACTATTGGTAGCAAGATAGTTTTCGTTTAAAGTCGTACCGTTTTTTACAGCAAGATATGAGTTCACCCTTGATTGCTCGTTGGTTGTTAACAAACGATTAAACCAGAGCAGTTCCATAATATCCCCAGGGAAAGCACCAGCAATCGCAGGTGAGCCGGTTGACCACGAGGAATGTCCGATCCTTAAATTATCAGATACAAGCTGGAATGTATTGTTAGCGGCAAAACCCGAAAAATTCTCATAAGTACCATTCAGTCCCAATCTTTTTTCTCCCCCAGAAATCATAGAGGTACCGCCATAGTTTGTATAATTATTTGCTGTTGCAGAGAAAATATTGGAGGTCCCTATCAGGAAAGGTGTAGAAAAATGAGAACTGGTTGTTCCTGCTACACCTCCGGCAGCATTATTCCAATATTCATATTGATTGGGTTGTCCCAAAGCATTAATAGAAATACTTGGATCCGCTGCATTGTTATCATCATCAAGCCCTATAATACGTCCTGCAGCTATTGACGTGGGTCTTACTGCCGAGAACAACGAATAGTTGGATGGTGGATTAGTAACCGCCGAAACATTTATTTTTGAGCTATTATTCTGAAAAACCTTTGCATTCGTGTATCCTGTTGTATATGGATGGAAGTTATGTGCTCTGTCTGCTGGAGACAGCATCACTCCCCCTATATTCGGAATATCATCTGCATTAATAGAATGGTCTTTCCATGCTGTTGCAATAGCACCTGCATCGTCAGATTTAACCCAGAAATCTGCTCCGGATACACCGCCTGCCGCAGCACTTACAACGTTTATCGTCAAATCACTCGTACTGGAACATGCACCTCCTGTTGTCACTGTCCATCTGAATGTATAGGTACCCGGAGTATTAAATCCTGTTACACTGGTGTTGTAAGACGATGGTGCCACAATTACCGGTTCGATAGCAGTAGCAGGTTTCGTCAGCAATGTCCATGTACCCGTCGCTACTCCAGGATTGTTAGCATTGAAAGTTGTTTGGGAAGTTCCTATCAGTGTTTGAGTAGATCCTGCATTAGCTCCTACCTGTGCTGATACAAATACCGAAAATGTACTGTCTAAGGAAGCTCCTGAACAGGCGTATTCTTTATCTAAGAATGCTCCTACACTTGAATTAAAAGTATCTGCTTTTATTCTAAATACATATTCCCCCTGCATATTCAGGTTAGAGATTGTGGTAGTTGCATTGGTAAACAGTGTACTGTTATAAGGTTCAAATACTGGGTCCGCAGCGCCTGCAGGTTTTGAAACCAATGTTAATCTGTAACGGCCGTCAAAATCCTGAAAATAGCTGGTATTTGCTACTCCTTTATATACTGCAGGCAGTGGGATTGTTGCCGTTACAACACCTGACCCGGGGTAACATACTGTAGTAGTAGGTACTGTTACATTCGGCCGGCTGTTATCTGAAATATGGATATAATAACTTTGTGTAGCCGAGCAAGCACCAGCATTGCTTCTGGTTATCGTGAACTTATACGTTCCCACGCGCCAGCCTCCCGATGGTGGTGTTACGGTAGCCGTTCTTGTTGCTGTACCTCCACCTCCGTTTGTTACAACAGGTGCCCCTCCCGGAGGAATAATACCTGCGGAAACTGCAGTTGTATTGATCGTAGCAGGATTATCGGCAGGATCAATAGTATAATAAAATGTAATGGGTGTTGACAAGCCCGCATAACCGCAATGAACTTCCCCGCCTGAATTACCTGTACCATAAACCATCATCTGCACCGGTCTGGAAGCTATAAGAAAATTTACCGGATTAAGCTGTGTACCATTATAAGTATAGGTTAATTCCGGTGTTGTGTAAGTTCCGTTTGCATTAGTAACCGTTAAAGTAAATTTGTAAACACCTATAACATTGACACCAGTAAAATATATATTATTATCATAAATATTCGAATAAGCTATATCCCCCCCCGACGGTTGGCTAGTAACATTCATGGTAACCACTGTACCAAAGTTTCCTGAAGACCCTGGTGAATAGGGATACCCCGTGGAGAACTTCGGAGATGTACTCTGAAGTGCGATGAAATGACTTCCTCCATTGGAAACGCATTTGGAAGTTGATACTGTTGGCAGTATCTGCGGATTCGGAATAAAGCGTACAATAGCCGTATCTTCAAACCAACAGTTCGGATTGATCGTAGAGGTTATTCTCAATGTTACTACATAAGCCGGGTCAATATCGTGGTTTGCTTTGTTAATAAGACTAAACGTTGTTGTTGCTGATGTTGTTGAGCTAAACTGCGAGTTCTGATTTGTTTTTATATTACTCCTCTCCCACCTATAAATATTATAGGCAGTCCATGATGCGGTATATCCGGCAGGTACAACACCATTCAATGTTACAGAACCAGTGGTTGCATTAACATTTGTAATATCCGGACCTGCAGTAAATGCTGACGAATCTCCCGGTACTGTTATGGTCACCTGAGAACTTGCTAAGCCAGACGGGCCACAATCTTGTTCCACTTGAAATACATAATTACCCGGCGATGTCATTCCTGTAACATTCGGTGTTAAGGAATTCACATTACTTATTACGGGATCGGGCGCTCCGGATGGTTTGGAGACTTGCGTCCATATGAGGGTTCCGTTTGTATTGCCAGAACTTCCCTGCAAGGTGTAGGAAGTGCCACATATTGTGACATTTCCCCCCGCATTTACACTACATTGTGCGTAAATGATCATATTACCTAGAAAGAGTAATATGAATAAAAAAAGAAGTTTATTTTTCTTCATTGTATTTATTTGTTGTGTGTGTTAAGTAAGTTTAGATGGTATAGACACAATAAGATCTAAGTGTAAGAGGTTGCTATAGTTTATTGAAGATCACCAAATATCGGTGCAACTTTAAAATTGAAATCAGCAATACTTTTGTCAATAGAAACTCTATCGTGATTAAATCTGCATCAATAACATCATTTCCAATTAGGAATTTACCATAATCTATTTTTATAATACAGTGACATTATAAGAATAGATGATAAAAGAGAATTGTTGAAGAAGATCAATAAACCGGTGGAGGACGCTGAAAATTATGCCCAACATCGAGCACCAGAATTATTATGCATTTATATATGCGAATAAAAATAATTGCAAAAAAATAAAGAATAAGTATAACAATACTGTTAATGACAACAGCATATAATTTGAAGTCATAACGGGTTAGTATAGAAAGCTTTTTAATCCTTAAAGTTCCAGTATTGAAATCTTCCGCACTGCGGGAAGGAATAATTTTAGCTGTATCATCATAAGAAAGGTTTTTCATCTTCCTTATCTTCTTTTCCAATGATTTTGCTTTTAGTGGTTTAGATTTTGGCTTTCTAAAAGTATTCTGAATTTTCCTAGCAGGAACAACTACAACATGACCATGCAATATGGTATCCTCGGAAACTATAAATTTTGCATCACCAGATATAAATATTTTGCCAGAATTATCATCTGAAATTTCAGCTGCTTTTACAACTGATAATAGTGAAAGGATAAAAGATAAAATCAATAGATAATACTTTCTCTCTAGCAGAGAAGAAGATATTATTGTTATTTTTATCATAACCGGTATTTTCAAGCTTTTGGATATTGATTAGTTGTTGGAACATAATTTTCTTATCAATTATCAATCATCACTGATTAATATAATCCTTCAAACATATTTATCTTTAATGCAGATCAGTCAATGACAATAGATCAACTGTATCTAAAACAATGTTCCGGGACATTTGCATTATAAACACAGACAATATTAAGACAAACACAATCACCCGACAAAAGTTACAGTTGGCTATTTCGGAATTATTCCTTCGGGTATTTTCTTATTTTACAAATAAAGCAACATGATTGTCAATAAATTAGGTAAACTAACAATTCAAACGTTTAAAATTAGCCCTCTTTCCTAGCCCAGAAGTCTTTTTCTGAATTTATCTTATAAATTTGCAAATAAACATTTATGGGCATTAAAAATTAACTATTAATAAATTATAAACTCATTTTTAATGAAAAAATCACTCTACCTCTGTATTCTATTTTTTTCTATTTATACAGCCGGTGCTCAAAAAAGGCAATCTGGAACTAAATCTCAGACCGAGGCTATTGACATAAAACTGGAAGAAATCAGATTCAATTCTAAAATTTCTAATACTGAAAAGGAAAAAGCTTTATACGAGTTAAAAGCCGAATCTGAAAAAATAGGATATAAATGGGGTATTTTAAAAAGTGGTCGTCGTATAATAGATATTTATCTAGATAAAAATGACAATAAGGGAATTATTAAGCTTGCCACTGAACTGAAAAAGATTGATGCGGGCCCACAGGCAGTGAGAACGATGGCAAATATTTATCGTTCAAGTGGTTTAGCATTGGGATATCTTGGATTTGATGAAGCCGCTTTAAAAGATTTCAAAACGGCAGCTACGTACGCCAAGAAAATTGATGATCCCGACATTAAAAATTATACATTAGCGCTTATTTATCAGAACACTTCTCTTTATTTTTTCAATAAAAGACTGGAAAATAAGACCTTCAACGATTCTGTGAAAAATTACCATAACAAAAGTATTGAAATGGCAAAACTTCTCAGAAACTATGGTAAGGAGATAACAACTGAGAAAAAATACGATATTATTTCCTTCAATTATGTTCGCTTAGCAATTTCTTATTTAGAGGAGGCTGATAAATTGGAAAATTTAGCAATGGCCGAAAAATACCTAATGGATGCCCTGAATATTGTGAATAACCACAATCTACACAAAGGAGACAATGCGATATTAATCAATCAGTTAAGCTGGCTTTATATAGAGAAGAAAGATTACAAAAAAGCAATAGAATATGCTTTTCAAGCTTTAAATACTGAAAAAAAATTCCCAGATCCGAACAATAAAGTTGAATCTTTTGAGTTTCTCGCCACTGCCTATTCTGAACTGGGTGATACAAAGAATTCAAAGCTATATATGAACAAATATTCTAATCTTAAAGATAGCATCAGGATTGCTGAAAAAAATAGTGCTGATCAATCCTTTAATATTCTGGTTTCAGATTCGAAAAAAGCAGATGAAAAAAAAGTTTATATTATCATTATGAGTATCTCAGTAATCTCAATTATACTGGTAATAACTGTAATCGTTTATGGGAGATATAAGAATAAGATTCTTCATAAGAAATACGAAGAAATAATTTTTAAAATAAACAGCAGAAAGGAAAATTACTCTTTAAAGTCTTCCCAAATCACTAGAAACAATGGAACCAAAAGTTCTATAAGCATACCGGATGATACTGTCAAATCACTGCTTGAGAAACTTGAAAAGTTTGAAGAATCTGAAAAATATTTGAGAAAAGAAGTTAGCCTTCCTTGGCTTGCACATAATCTCAACACTAATACAAAATACCTTTCTGAAATAATCAAGAATGAAAAAGGCAAAAATTTTTCAAATTACATCAATGGATTACGAATCAATTTTATTGTAGATAAACTCTACAATACCCCACATTACAGAGAATACAAAATAAGTACCCTTGTAGATGAAAGCGGATTTGCTACATACAAAGTGTTCGTATCAGCCTTTAAAAACGAACATGGTGTTACACCATCCTTTTTCATTGAGAAACTAAAAGCCTCTGCCAGCTAAAAAATTTTATTTGTGCTATAACAATGGATTCGCTATAACCTAAGATAAGGTTTTCTTAGCCATAGAAGATACCGGAAATAAAGAGTGGGTACCTCAAAACTCGCTAAACTATTATCTCGAATGCATCAAAATTTGGTTTAAAAATTTTTACAAAGTATACATTGAAAAGCAACAAAATAGGGGTATTCCATGTTTTCGTAATTTGATAATTATTCATATAGAAATGCTAGTTTTAAAAATAATATACAAGATACACGGAAATATATACAATACATTCTAACAAATATTTCGTCATTTTGGCCTTTTTGCTTTTTGAAGTTAGGATGGGAAATTTTACGTACTGTTGAAAAAGTGAATTATTCACTTTTAAGTTATAATTGGTTTGTTTTCAAAATATTAGTATCTTTGTTATAGTTATTAATAGTTGGAAAAAATTAGAACCCTATTTACCCCTCGTGGTGAATTAATCTACTGACAGTCAGGATTATTCATTTTTTGTATCGGAAAGTAGATTCTCCCCACTATAAAACTCTAATAATTATTAAAAGGCCTCCAAAGCCTGGTCATAAAAACCAGTGCAGCTGCGGTAGTTTTGTTATTATTAGCCCGTCGTTCATCATTCAACAGGAACATTTGGAATAGTATAAGTCCCTTAAAAAGCATCTCCTTTTCGATGACAGTCAGATTGGTTCAAGTGATTGGTAGAGATTCATATTAAAGAGTTCCCTTAGAAAAGTAAGGCTCCAGCTTTTCAAACAGATCCCCGGCACGGTTACAATTGGTCAGAAAAACAAATCCGGATTTTTGGTCTTTGTACATGATAAAGTAGGCTGTGAAATCTCCGTTATCCCCGCTATGCATATAGCGCATTCCGTAATCTGTCTTTTTCATTCCTATTCCTAATCCCCAATCATCTATATCGTCCCAGTCCGGTACTTTAGCCTGTGCTTTAAACATTTCGGCAGCACTTTTTTTCGATAGCCCTTTTTCATTCATTAATCCGATCAAAAACCTGGCATAGTCCACCGCATTGATTCTAAGAGTACCGGCAGCACCAAACTCTTCAAACTTTTTCACAGGCTGTTTTGTATTGACACCCTCTTTTTGCTTGTACCCTGTTGCCCTATGTTTTTGGATATAATCATTCCACCAGTAATAGGCATGCTTCATTGTAAGCGGCTTACAGACCTGGTCATAAAAAACAGAATCCAATTCATGTGGTGTTTTGTTCAGAAGATGGGCAACAACATTGACCAGATACTGATAGGCTTCTCCCGAATAAGAAAATCCTGTGCCCGGTGTAAATTTCAGATAAAGATCTCCTTTTTTTATATGCAGCGTAGGATCAGCGAGGTCCCACTCTCTCCAATTAGGCATACCTGCTGTATGAGACAATACCATTCTTGCTGTGATCAGTTTATATCTTTCATCATAGGCAAGATCATTATTTTTTAAATATTGAAACAAGGGGGTATCTAAGTTCAGTATCCCTTTATCAACCAGTTTTAAGACAAAATAAGCAAAGACAGTTTTACTCATCGAAGCTGCTTCGAATATGGTATTCGATTTTACTTTTGCCTGTGTTTCAATATCAGAAAACCCAAATTCATCAGCATACACAATTTTCCCCTCATTAATAAAAGCGATCGAAAGTCCCGGCAATTTTAAGGAATCCAGCTGATGCTGAAGAAACCTGTCCATGGATTCTTTACTGATCGGCTTACCACTTAAGGACATGATCTGTGCATTGCTATTTGAAAAAACAAGCAAACAGAGGAGTATCAATGATAATGTATATTTCATAATTACAGAATTTCTGAACCTGATCACTGGGTGTAATAAATAGTTATAAATATAGGAATATAATCGATAAGTTATCCCTATTATCATTGATTCATGGAACAATAATTCATTAGGTATCAAATCATTATCAATAATAGAAAGACTCGGGATTACAATATCCGGGATAACTTTTTTAAAGCTTCATCGCCACCTATCCATGAATATCCTTACTCAATAAAAATGCTTCAAGTTTGACCACAACAGAGGTTTAAGATATACACGTAAAAAAGACGGTATCCGACCCATAAAACTTGCTCAAAATTGTGTCTAAGTCCCCTAAAAACCTTATATTTGGGTATATCTTTCCTGGCATTCTATCAGGATTTACTTCATCAATGATGTAAGGGCACCGGCGGCTTTTCAATGATCTGTCTTGTCCCCCAAAATTAAAATAAATGCAACAGATTACACACGAAAAGCGGGTCCCGGAACCTTCTTTTTCAGAAGCCGTAAAATTTTGGTTTATCCTGGGATGGATCAGCTTTGGAGGAACAACCGGTCATATTACCATTATGCATGCCTTTTTAGTAGATAAAAAAAAATGGATCAGCACTACTAAATTCTATCACGCACTCAATGCCTGCATGGTTTTGCCAGGCCCTGAAGCCCATCAACTGGCCATTTATATCGGTTGGAAACTCCATGGTATAAAGGGTGGTATAATTGCTGGTTTATTCTTTATTCTCCCCTCTATGTGCATTTTGCTGGGACTGAGTTTGACGTATGCCCTCTATGGAAATACCCCCCTGCTCACTTCGGTATTTAACGGATTAAAGCCAGCGGTTTTGGCGATTATACTGTTTGCCACCTGGAAGGTAGGCCAAAAATCTCTGTTGACGCCCGTTCATTTTTTCGTGGCAGCAATGGCTTTTGCATTATCCTACTTCGCTCAAATTTCAATGCCTTATATCCTGTTCGGAATTATTATCTTCGGAATTGCCGTCAATCTTATTTTCCCCAAGTTACTGATTCCCAAGGCACGTAAAAGAGAAGCTGAGAATCATATTCCTGAAGATCTGTACTTTGTGAATTCCAACCAAAGCAGCCCTAAGATTTCTGCAAAGAAAATGGCCAGACAGCTACTGGTTTTTCTAACGTTGTGGGGAGTCCCTTTTTTAATGGTTTCCTACTTTCTGATGGACCCTGCATTCTGGCAAGATTCATCTTTACTGTTTACCAAAGCTGCTTTTTTAACAATTGGAGGATCCTACACCGTTATACCCTATGTCGCCAACCTTGTCACTCATAAACTGATGTGGCTCAATAAAGCCCAGATGATCGATGGCTTTGCCTTAGCCGAGACGACACCCGGACCGTTGGTTATTGTATTATCATACGTCGGATTCATGGCGGGTTACAACCATTTCGGGGGCTCTTTGATCATGGGCTCCGTGGGATTGCTTATCGCTTCTTATTTTACCTTCTTACCCAATTTTATTCTTATTTTCATGGGGGCTCCATTGATCGAGAAAACACAGGATCATAAAATAATCCAAAGTGTATTATCATTAATAACCGCAGCGGTAGTCGGAGTGATTATCAATCTTGCATTTTATTTGGGTGAGGAGATTTTATTCAATAGTCAGGCGGTCGCTGCAAGCAATATCAACTGGATTTCAGTGGTCTGGATCATTATTTCGGTGGTCTTGCTTTACAGGTATAAACTTAACATGATTTACCTGATACTGATCAGTCTGGGATTCGGCGTACTGAAATACTTATTCAATTTCGCTTAGAAAATAATACAACGGCCAGCAGTGATAATGATCAGCAAATCAAAAGCAGCCGGTATTCTCCATCATTTTCAACAGGAGCTCTATGAACACTGGCAGAGACTTGCTGCTCCGGATGATCTACTGCTAATCGCCACAAATGTCCTACGCCCAAGTTAATCGGCTGAGCATCTGCTTTGGGCTGATAATGCAGATCAAAATAATATTCTTTCAGAAAGGCTTCGAATTCGTCTTCCGGTCCACCGTGCAATACTTTGAGTTTCTCCCGGATCTCAGGAATAAGAATTTTCTGCATGGCCTGATCATTTGGCAGGATATCACTTGCTGTTCCGTGGTAGGTACAGAGGAATGTATCTGTTGGAACGGGCGAACGATCAACATGATAAGAATATACATCTGTCGAAATGAAATCAAGCTCTTCATCCCGTTCATAGCTTTTGAGCAGATTAAGAGACGGTGACGCCCCGAAATCAGCTAGCAGCTGTATATCCTCCAAGATCACTTTCCTGGCAGCATCGCCTTCATCTGATAGCTGAAGCGCCAAAAGATCTTCAATAGAAACCTCGGTCACATTATCTTTAAGCTGCAGCCGGGATACGATTTCTTTAAAGTTCCCCCTTAGCTTTCTTTCCCAGCAAGCGGCATTCGTCTCGTCCTGAAAGCGGATATTGATTAGCTCTGAAAAAGAAGAAACCTTTGCAACCTGATTACAACCAGAAAATGTGTCGTTCATAAATAAGAATAACCAGCTAAGTGATCTGATCGTCCGCAAAAATACGGAATAGTCAGAAAGATCCTATCAGTCAGCTTCTTTTTTATGTAAGAAACCGGGGGAATATTTCACTGGATATTGTGTTCTGTATCGATACTTCAATACAGGTATGTACATGCGATATAGAAATCGTTCAAATCCACACTCCAATAGCACGAAATGTACCACATTATCGCAAATAAGGCGATTTATGACGTGAATCATAAAGGAGCGGTTAAGATCTCTATACCTTTGAATCACACCCATCACAAATTTATTATTATGAAATCATTATTTTTATTACCCCTATTCAGGGACAACCTTGTCGTCAATTGCATAAAAGACCGGCAATCGGCAGAAGTTGCCCCTACTGACCCATTCAATACCGGAAACAATACAGTTTGTGATACTGCGCAGATCGTGATGACTCTGGCAGATCAGATTCCTTGTACGGGCCGAACAGCGTATGATGCTGATTCCATTAAGGACAGCAAATAATTCTTTTTCTATCCGTTTTGGATAAAACGTTTTCATTAAGGCATGAAAACGGAATTGATACGATCTCTATAAGTAGACCGTATCCATAGATTCTTTTTTAGAATACCTTTTATGTTTTTATAGTGATCAATCACTACTAATAAACCGTAATATTCCGTTACGGCAGGATCATCATTACTCAATGAGACAAAATATCTCCTATCGATGAACACTGCCAAACAACCATAAGAATAGGGATCAGTTTCACCAAACGAACAGTTAAATAAACCCTTTTGCAGATTTTATACTAGTCACGGATCTGTAAAACCATCACTAAATATTAATTTTAAAAAATTCAGTTATGAACAACAGAAATTCAAACAACCGTAGCTCAAGGAGCAATTCTTCCAATGAAGACAGATCAACCCTTGAAGAAGTGTATCAGCTAGGTTACGACCATGGTTTTAACGATGCATCAGAGGACGAAGATTATGATGATGACTTCTCAGATTATGAGGATTATTACGAAGATTATGACGATGAAAACGATGATGATTATGATGATGACGAAGACTACGATGACGATGACTATGATGATGACGAGGATTATGATGATGACGAAGATGAAGATGACGACGAAGACGACAACAGAGGCCGAAGAGGTTCCGGAGGCGGAAACAGAGGCAGAAATTCCAACAACCAGCAAAGAGACAGCCAGGGCAGATTCACGTCAGGCGGCAGAGGTGGCAGAGGAAATTCTGGCGGTGGCTCAGGTAGAGGCAGAAGCTCAGGTTCAGGTTCAAGATCAGGATCAGGATCAGGTTCCGGAAGCGGAAGCGGAGGAAGAGGCAGATCTTCATCAGGAAACGGAACATCCAGAAGAGGTTTTGCTTCGATGAGTAAAGCTGAACGTACAAGAATTGCCAGAATGGGAGGACAGGCTTCTCATGGAGGAGGAAGATCTTCAGGTTCTAATTCAGGATCAGGAAGATCTGGCTCCAATAGTGGAGGTTCAGGTTCCAGATCCGGCGGTAACAGTGGCGGTTCAGGAAGAGGAAGAGGTTCTAATTCCGGCGGCAGCAGAGGTTCAGGATCTGGAAACGGGACTTCTAGAAGAGGTTTTGCTTCGATGAGCAAATCCGAACGTACAAGAATTGCCAGAATGGGAGGACAGGCTTCTCATGGAGGAGGAAGATCCTCCGGGTCCGGAAGATCCGGATCAAGAGGCGGACGTAATTCATAATTTATAATTACAGATTACCTCTTTTGTAAAAGAAAGAGGTAATCTTTTAATCATTTAACATTATAAAATCATGGCAAAAACAGATACAACCCATACAGGCTCTCCTATTGCTGAAAAGAAGCCTGGCAGCTCTGCCGAAAAGAGCTCATCTCTGAAGAAATTCTTTGTAGATTCTCTTAAGGATATTCATTATGCCGAAGAAGCGATCATCGAGGCCCTGACCAAAATGCAGGAAGCTGCTACAACGGAAGAGCTAAAGGATGCTTTCGAGGACCACCAACTGCAAACTAAAAAGCACGTCAGCCGCCTCCAAAAGGTCTTTGGTCTGATTGGTGAAAAACCCGAAAAGAAAAAATGTGAAGCCATTGAAGGAATCATCAAAGAAGGCGAAGAAATTATAAAGTCTACAAAAGAAGGATCTATGACGCGTGATGCAGCGCTTATCATTGCTGCCCAAAAGGTAGAACATTATGAAATAGCTTCCTACGGCGGATTGGTTCAGCTGGCAATTACTTTGGGACACGACAAAGCTGCAGAACTGCTTGAAAGAACTCTTGAAGAAGAGGAAGATACAGATTATAACCTGACGGAGATTGCCGAGACCCACATCAATCTCGATGCCGAACAGGAGGATTAAAAAAGAAAGCAGCGACTTATTTCAGATGAAAAAACTGTACATCCAGAAACTCAGACTTAACCCACCAAAAATAACAATATGAATAACGAAAACACAGTTTCAGTACTAAACGATTTACTGAACATCACCAACGACAGAATAGAAGGATTTTCCAAAGTAGAGGATAAAGTCTGGGATACCCATACCGGACTGAAAAAAGATTATGATCAGATGGTATCCCAATCCCAGACGATGAAAACCGATCTCATCGGGCTGATCAGGGAACGCGGCGGCGATGTAGACAATACAGCCAGTATGGCAGGCGCCTTGCACCGAGCATGGATTGATGTGAAAAACTCTTTCGCAATGGATAAGGACGAGTCTACCCTGGAAAACGTGGTATTCGGTGAAAACGCCGCTATAAAAGCCTATCAGGATGCCTTAGACAGTGGAGACCTGTGCCCGGAAAGTTCACGGGTGATCTCTGATCATCTTCACCACTTAAAATCTTCTTATGCTAAGTTTGAAAATCTGGAAGAGAGAAAGTGATCTTATACCGTACGAAAAAGAGAGCCCATTGAGCTCTCTTTTTTATAGTCCATTGTAAAAGGTCTATCCGTTAAAGTAAGCAGATCTGTTCTCAAAGACATTCATTCCTGTTATTTTATTGCTGGATATATTGTATATAACTTCCACCGAAAAAAAGGAAACCTCATAGAGCGAGTATTTTAAATTGTCGATGATCTTTTCTTCCACAAAGCGCCCCTGGTTAATCACCATATCATATCTGATATCATCCGGCAGGTTTTGAAAATCGTAATAGGAAATATTCATAGCTGTTAATTTTTTGTTGTTTGTATAGGTATTCACCGGTTTCAGGTCTAATAATAAATCTTTCCATTCTTAATTTTAAGAAAATATTCTTTCTCCAGCTTTTTAACTGTTCTTACTACAGTTTCTACTCTCAAAGCTGTTATAGAAGCGAGCTGTTGCCTGGTTAGCGGAACTTCGTAGGAGAACTCTTCCGGATCTTTACTAAAGCTTTTATGATAATCCAGAACACCCCGGATTCTTACATCAGGCCGCAGGGACGAATTGTTCTCAAGCATAATGTATTTATAATAGAGTCTTTCCGACAAAAATTTATTGATATCATTAGAAACATGGTGATTTTCATCCAGTAATTGCATAAAACTTTTCTTCGAAAGTTTTACAACAACACACTTTTCAAAGGTAACTGCATTAACGGGATATGTTTTGTCTATAAACAGAAGCAATTCGCATACGCTAAGGCCTTTATCTAGAATGGCCAAAATAAGTTCCCTGCCATCCGGATCGTAGTAGTTCAGTTTTATCCGTCCTTCCACAATCTGGTAATAGTATTTCGGATGATCCCCTTCCCTGAAGATGATATGCGACGGATCCAGAATTTCAGTTTCTGCTCCATAGGAATACAAAAGGTCTACAGGAATTAGCATGATGTATAGGTTTGGATTGTTATATTGGCAGAAGGTCATAAAGCGATGAACTCTGTTAAACTAAGGTATGGTATTACAGGCCATACTTCTATGATCCTGATCATAATATAAAGTCCTTTTTTAGCCATCCTTCAGTTGATTCAAATCATATTCTCAGCAGTTTTTATTTCCGAAATTAGGGTAATGATTGATGAGATCAGCTATTCAATTAACAAATACAAGAGCGATTTATGAAAAAGGATTTTTTTGACAGGTTTGCAGATCAGGCTGCCTGTTTTGCGGGAAGCCCGGCGGCTTTTATCGGGGCAGTGGCGCTGGTTATGATCTGGGCTGCTACGGGCCCGTTTTTTAAATTTTCAGAAGTATGGCAGATGGTGATCAATACCGGGACCACTATTGTCACTTTTATTATGGTTTTTCTTATTCAGAAAGCACAGAATAAGGATTCAAAAGCAATCCAGATCAAGCTCAACGAGCTTATTGCAGCTCACGAAAAAGCCAGCAACCGCATCGTAGATATAGAAGACCTCACAGAAGATGAGCTTGATGAGCTGCATAAACTATACGAAAAGACCGGAAAGCTGAATGAGAAAAAAAAGGATCACTCTCAAAAACCGGTAGGAAAATAGAGTTTCGCCATCCATCCCTGTTGAAGCCTGAACATTTTTTAAAATTTGACGTTCCACCTAATTCAATTGTACGATTATGAATCTCCAAAAAGATATATTGGAATTTATCGGCCTGCATTTGCAGGAGCATAATGAAACAGTTTCCACAGCCGAAAGTGTCACAGCAGGCTTTTTACAGTTTTCATTTTCACAGATTAAGGATGCCTCAGAACTTTTTAAAGGGGGCCTCACCACCTACACCCTTGAGGAAAAGGTAAACCTGCTTCGTGTCGATGAGAAGGAGGCCCGGCAGTACAATTGTGTATCCCGGAAGATTGCAGAGACAATGGCCTTACATGTATCAGAACTATTCAATACCCATTGGGGAATTGCAGTCACCGGATACGCAACCCCGGTTGAAGAATCTGAATATAAACTGTATGCTTATTTTTCCTTTGCCTACAAAAACAAAATTATTCTTTCCAGGAAGATGAATCTCTATCACAGAAAAGAGCCATTAGACGCACAATTGTGCTATAGCGAATTTATACTGGAATGTCTGAAAGTGGAAATGGAAAAACAGGTAGCTGCGTCATCATAAAAAATATTTAAACAACACCAAAAAATATATGAAAAATTTACAACTACAGAACAAAAATGTTCTGATTACCGGTGCCGACAGCGGAATAGGAAAATCGATAGCCTTACTTTTCGCCAACGAGGGCGCCAATATTGCATTTGTGCATTATCATGATGAAAAAGATGCAGAACAAACCAAAAAGGAAATTTCAGCATCCGGGGTCCGTTCGATTTCATTTGAAGGAGACATTAATGATAGTGAATTCTGCAGGCATGTGGTAGATGGGACTGTGTCCGGATTCGGGAGCATCGACATTCTGATCAATAATGCAGGAACTCAGTTTCCATCAGATGACATCACCGGCTTAAAAGAGGAAAACATCAGAAAAACCTTTAATTCCAATATAATCGGTATGATTTTGCTTACCCAATGTGTATTTCCACATCTTAAACAGGGAAGTTCAATCATCAACACGACCTCTGCAGTGGCCTATCTGGGGCACGAAGAACTTCTGGATTACTCAGCGACCAAAGGGGCCATAGTATCCTTTACCCGTTCTCTGGCTTTACAGGCCAAGCCGAAAGGAATACGCGTAAATGCGGTAGCGCCAGGACCCGTGGCCACTCCGCTCACCGAAAAGACGTTTGGTGAAGAAGAGGAAAATCAGAACCAACCGCCACTTGAGCGCAATGCCTCTACAGAAGAGATCGCTGCCAGCTTCCTGTTCCTTGCCACAGAGGCTTCAGCACAGATTACCGGACAGGTCTTACATCCCAACGGCGGATTAATTGTTAACGGATAATGGTATGAACGGTGTTATTATTCAGTATTTCCACTGGTATCACTCAGGGAACCTTTGGAATGAGTTTTCAGAAAAAGCAGAATTCCTGAAAGATCTGGGATTTACTGCCGTTTGGTTTCCTCCGGCTACAAAATGCAGCCTCGGAAAAGAAGGAAGAGGATATGATGTATATGATTTGTATGACCTCGGGGAATTTGACCAGAAAGGAAGTATCGCCACCCGGTATGGAACAAAAGAAGAATACCTGAACGCAATACAGAAAGCCCATGACGTAGGATTGTCAGTCTATGCAGACGTCGTTCTGAACCACAGAATGGGCGGTGATGAAGAGGAATCTATTACCGTGCATGAAGTCCATAACGAGAACCGTAATGAGATCATCAGCGAGCCCATGGAAGCATCAGCCTTTACTAAATTCACCTTCCCCGGCAGGCAGGGCCGGTACTCAGATTTTATATGGAACCACCAGTGCTTCAGCGGCATTGATATCATCAGCCGGGAAGGCGGGAAAAAAGAAGGCATATTTAAAATACACAACGAATATGGAACAGACTGGACCGATGCGGTAAGTCATCAGTTCGGAAATTATGATTATCTGATGGGAGCTGACATTGAGTACCGCAACCCTCACGTGGTACAGGAAATGAAAAAATGGATCAAATGGTATCTGGAGACCACCCAGGCAGACGGGATACGTCTGGACGCCTTAAAACATATCTCATCTGATTTTCTCAAAGAGTGGATCAGCTATATCAAAACGGAACTCAATCCCGATTGTTATGTTTTAGGTGAATTCTGGAAAGATGAAGCTGAAAAAATTTCCTACTTTGCAGACCGGATGAATGGACTCATTTCATGCTTTGATGCTCCCCTGCATTATAATTTTTTTGAGGCTTCAAAGGAAGGTCCACATTATGATCTCTCCCGCATCTTACACGGAAGCTTTCTTGAAAAAAGGCCCGTTTTTTCAGTGTCATTTGTGGAGAACCATGATACACAGCAGCTGCAGGCACTGGAATCCGCGGTAAAGGAATGGTTTAAACCGTTGGCATATTCTATTATCCTGATGTCGGAAGATGCTTACCCCTGTGTTTTTTATCCAGATCTTTTTGGCGCAGAATACAAAGACATAAAAGAGGATAAAGAAATCCATATTGTGATCCCGAAAGTGGAAGCTTTGCCCAAACTCCTGGAGGCCAGACAAAAATTCGCATATGGCGAACAGATTAATTATTTTGATCATCCCAACTGTATTGCCTGGATCCGCAAGGGTGACGATACGCATCAGGGATGTGTGGTGATCCTGTCCAACAGCGATGAAGGCTTCAAAGAAGTTGACCTTGGGATAGCGCATGCCCATTCCCGATACAGAGATTATCTGCAACATAGAGAGCAGGAAATAACAACGGATGAAAACGGCATCGCAACCTTCTGGGTGAATGCCGGTTCGGTAAGTGTCTGGTACCCATACCGGGAAACAGAATGCTGACCATCCCCGTCACTCCAACACCACCATACAAGCATCTGTAAGTCCTGCCACAAGATGATTAAAGATCATCTGTTCCGGCTAAAAAAACAGATATTTTGAGTGAGAATTGCAGACAGAAGGTGAAATATTTTATCTTTGTTTTTTCGTGACAAATCAGAAACATTTATTCGAAACATACTTTATGAAAAAAAATAGCTTTTTATTTTCTGCCAAAGGGATCTTTATGGCCACTTTTCTTTCCATCAATGCAATGGTTGATGCCCAGCAGACCGCGGATATTTCAACCATTTCAGAAAAAACGTTGAGCAGCATTCTTGAAAAGAACAGAACCTACTCCACCCAGGGAAAAGTAGCCGACTATATTCCGGAGCTTGGAAAAATGGATGCAAAAGCTATTGCTTTTTCGGTAGTGGATCAAAACGGTAAAGTCTTCAATACAGGTGATGTTCACAAAAAATTCACGATGCAGAGCATCTCTAAGATTATTGCCCTGATGGTGGCTGTACGTGAGAGGGGTGAAGCTGACGTTTTTGCCAAAATGGGATATTTCGGATCCGAAAAGCCTTTCAATCACTTTTCCAATCTTGAAACTACCGGTAAACCGCTTAATCCTATGATGAATGCCGGAGCTATTTATACGACTTCCCTGATTTCCGGCGCAGGAGAACAAGCATTTATTAAAGTGCTGGATATGGTGCGGTACATTACCAAAAATCAGAATATAGACTACAGTAAATCCGTATATGAATCTGAAAAATCAACCGGACACCGTAATCGTGGAATGTTCTATCTGATGAAAAATAACGGACTGATTTCCGGAAATGAAGATCAGCTGGATAATTATTTCAAACAGTGTTCTATTGAACTTACGGCTGAAGACCTTGCCAAAATCGGCTATTTCTTTGCTCACCAATGCGTTCGTTTTGATGGAGATTCCAAGTATAAAAGTGCAGAGGTTGCAAAACTGATAGAATCCCAGATGCTGACGGCCGGGATGTATGAATTCAGTGGAGAATATTCCAGGATGGTAGGGCTGCCAAGCAAATCCGGTGTCGGTGGAGGAATTGCAGTAAGTGTTCCAGGCAAAATGGGGATTGGGGTATTCAGTCCTGCTTTAGACCAGCACGGAAATTCACTCGCAGGATATCACATGATTCTTGACCTTGTAAAACAATATAATCTGAGCATTTTCTAACCAGATAGAGCTTCACCTTATTGTAAAAATACAACGCTTAAAAACTTTATTGAAGATTTTGAGCGGGAGCCTTATGCCTAATCACAAGGTATTGTCAGAATCCACTTTTGTGAGTTCAGGGCACCCATCCCTAAACGAACGGACTAATGCTCTGAAAAAATAGACTTAAATCTGTGGAAGTGGCCCATCTGTGGTTGATTTTTTTTACTTATACATTAAAATCAAAGATCATTACGTTGGAAAATATAGATGTAGATACTGAAACCTGATTTGAATTTTAAAGATTGTGCCTACATTCTGGAATCTCATGTATTTTATATTTGTTCTTTATATAATAGGAAGCCAAGTTCCAAACATAGAAAGCTATAAACATGGGTATGATAACGTAATTTTTTATCGAAATTAAATACACGTAATTTTTTCATGTCTATCGTTCATTTTTAATTAAACTTAATTTTTAATTTTTTTTTAATTTTTTCGCATATTACCGAAAATAGACTTTTACACAAATCTGTTTCTTGCTCATAATCAAATGATTGAATCCCATCCTGATTCCATACCCCCTATTCTCTTATACCATCGCTATTCTATGCATGTTATCTTTTGGTAACATAAAAAAAACAAATCTCTTAATATTGAATTATTTTATTTTTTATTCCTATCTTTGCTTAACATTAATGTAATTGTAAACCTTTATAATTATAACCATATCAGATTGTACCGGTCTGTTCCCAAGAATAAAGAGATAATAAACGTACTTTAACTAGATTTGAATAATTCACTTTTCATTGTTAAAAAATCATTATCAAATTTCATTTATGGTTGAAGATATCATATAATTTTATTACTTTTATTCCCTCATAACAAACAATATCTCTTTATGAAGAGATAATAAATGTTTTGTTAAAAAACCCTATACCGTCAATTAACACTATGAATGCTATGAAAAACTTATCTATTATCGGGCTAACCCCCTTTAAAAAACCAGACACTACCCTCAATATTATTAATATATTGGCAACCAGTGAATTATTAACAAATAATCACCAAACAGCCACTATTATTAAAAATTTAACAAGAACCAATTTTATTCATTCATAAGCACCCTTATTCTTTTCTCAAAGAGTAGGCAGGTGATATGAAATTTTTACTAACATATCAACGCCATGAAAAACTTAACTATTATTGGACTAACGCCTTTTGAAAGGCCGGATGTCAACCTCATGCCTAAACTGCATCAGGCGGGTATCTTTCCCGTTCTAAGTTTGGGTCATGAATTGGCGGCGGCCCAGGAAGCCTTAAGTCGACTTGACCAATTAGAGATACCTTCGTATGGTATTCACATTTCTAACGAACATTTTTTGGCACTTCAATTTCCCGAGAAAGTGAAATTTGTAATCCTGCCGTGCGGCATGTCACTCCATCAAAAATCCAGTCTGAATCTTATCTGCCAGGTAACCAGTTTGGAGGAAGCGAGACATGCTGAACAGGCAGGAGCCCAAGGAATTATCATCAAAGGAAATGAAGCGGGAGGCCAGATCGGTTACGAATCTACATTCGTATTGTTCCAGCGCATTATCAATGAAATCAAAAGCATTCCGGTTTGGGTACAGGGGGGAATAGGACTCCATACTGCCGCTGCCGTGAAAGCTTTAGGTGCAACAGGAGTTGTATTAGACAGTCAGCTGGCTTTATTCCCTGAAAGTTCAGTTCCAAAGGACATTAAAGATGTATGCTCAAAGCTGAACGGAACTGAAACCAAGATCATTGCCAATCACCGAGTACTGGTAAGACCCAATTCACCTTCATTACCGGATGATATTACCGCTAAAGATCTTAAAAACTATTTTACAGATCTTGATATCAGCAAGAGCTACATCCCAATGGGCCAGGATATTTCTTTGGCAACCGATCTGTATGAAGAATTCAGAACCCTGAAAAAGCTTGCATTCGGATTGAAAGAAGCCATGCACGGTCACCTGAAGCAGGCAAAAACCCTTCAGGTGATCGATCAGAACAACCCATTAGCTCAGGAACTTGGATTAAAATATCCCATTGCACAAGGACCGATGACCCGCGTAAGTGATGTTCCCGGATTTGCCAATGCTGTTGCAGAAGCAGGTGCTTTACCTTTTGTTGCTTTATCCTTACTTACAGGGAAATCAGCAAAATCTTTGGTTATGGAAACCAAAGAACTGGCAGGCAGCAAAACATGGGGAGTAGGAATTTTAGGATTCGCTCCTCAGGAATTAAGAGATGAACAGACTTCGTATATCCTTGAAGCTCAGCCACCAGTTGTTTTAATTGCTGGAGGAAGACCGGCACAGGCTAAAGTATTTGAAAAAGCAGGAATAAAAACATTCTTACATGTTCCATCTCCTGCCCTATTGGATATTTTCCTTAAAGAAGGAGCTAAGAGCTTTATTTTTGAAGGCCGTGAATGTGGTGGACACGTTGGTCCATTATCCAGCATGGTTCTTTGGGAAAAACAAATTGAACGTATATTAAAAGAAGACCATCCGGAAAATATCAGTGTATTTTTCGCAGGTGGAATCCATAACGACTTCTCAACTGCATTCGTTTCTATCATGGCTGCTCCATTGGCTGCCAGAGGGGTAAAAGTGGGTGTTTTGATGGGAACGGCTTATCTGTATACTCAGGAAGCTGTACAGACCGGAGCCATTCAGGAAGAATTCCAGCTACAGGCAATGCAGGCTAAGGATACTGTTTTATTGGAAACAGCTCCAGGCCACGAAACCCGTTGTTTAAACACAGCATTTGCCAACCACTTCAATACCGAGAAAGCTAAACTTTTAGCGGCCGGGACCGATAAAAAAGAAGTATGGGAAAAGTTGGAAAAACTCAACGTAGGCCGTTTAAGAATTGCCGCAAAAGGTATTGAACGCCAGGGAGACCAGTTAGTCAACATTCCTAAAGATGATCAATTGGATCTTGGAATGTATATGATCGGGCAGATTGCCACCATGCACAATAAAGTCCTTACCCTTGAAGAGCTTCACCAAAACGTTAGTATCAACAATTACGAATATATCCAAAACGCTGAATTACCAGAATTACCAACATCCAGCGAAAAGCCATTAGACATTGCTATCGTAGGAATGGAATGTATTTTCCCGGGCGCCAAAAATCTGGATGAATTCTGGAGAAATATTATCTTAGGAAAAGACAGTGTAACTGAAGTTCCGGATGAAAGATGGAATAAAGAGCTTTATTACAAACCGGATTCTGATGAAGCGGATGTATCTCACTCAAAATGGGGTGGTTTTATTCCAAAAATTGATTTTGATCCACTAGCATTCGGTATTCCACCACAGTCTCTAGCTGCTATTGAACCTACCCAATTGCTGACTTTATTGGTTGCAAAACGTGCCATGGAAGATGCTGGATATGGTGAAAAACATATCAATAGAGAAAACATCTCGGTGATTATAGGTGCTGAAGGTGGTAACGACCTTGCCAACAGCTATAGTTTCAGAGGGTATTACAAACAAGTATTCGGAGAACTTCACGAAGAAGTAAAAGAAGCTTTCCCGCATACGACAGAGGATTCATTCCCGGGTATTTTAGCCAATGTGATCGCAGGCAGGATTACGAACCGCCTGGATCTTGGCGGAAGAAACTTTACTGTAGATGCAGCTTGTGCATCATCTTTGGCAGCTATCGATTTAGCTTGTCAGGAACTTGTATTAGGAAAATCTGATATGGTTCTTGCCGGAGGTGCAGATTTACACAACGGAATCAACGATTACCTGATGTTCTCCAGTACGCATGCCCTTTCCAGAAAAGGAAGATGTGCGACATTTGACAGTGAAGCAGACGGAATTGCCCTTGGAGAAGGAATTGCAATCCTTGTATTAAAAAGATATGAAGATGCAATCAACGATGGCGACCGTATTTACTCTGTCATCAAAGGAGTGGGCGGATCCAGTGATGGAAAAGCTCTTGGATTAACTGCTCCTAGAAAAGTGGGCCAGGTAAGAGCATTAGAACGTGCTTATACTCAAGCAGGAATCAGTGCAGCCTCTGTAGGATTGGTAGAAGCTCACGGTACCGGAACCGTTGTTGGAGACAAAACAGAATTAAGTGCTTTAACAAACTTATTCAGCCGTTCGGGTGCTTTACCGGGACAAACGCATTTAGGTTCTGTAAAGACCCAAATCGGACATACCAAGTGTGCTGCAGGATTAGCAGGTTTAATCAAAGCTTCTCTGGCTGTTTATCATGGAGTTAAACCTCCTACCCTTCACCTTAAGCAGCCTAATGCTTATTATAACGCAGCAACCAGTCCATTCTCTTTCCATGCTGAAACCGGGTTATGGACTGAGAAAAACAGATATGCAGGAATCAGTGCTTTTGGATTTGGTGGAACAAACTTCCACACTGTAATTGCGAACCATCCGAAAAAAGATGACTCAATTGCGATGCAGTCCTGGCCTTCAGAATTATTTGTATTCCGAGGGAATACTTATGAAGAAGCCAAAGGTCAATCAAGCCAGATCAAAACCTTATTGGAAATCAACGATGAGATTCCATTAAAAGATATTGCTTACAGTTTAAGCATCAATTCAGAAAAACCGATTCAGTTCAGTATCGTAGCAGATACCGCTGTAGATCTGATGATGAAGATTGAATTAGTATTGCTAGGAATAGAGACTAAAGATACTTTCACTGTCAGTAAAAAAGAAGGTAAAGTAGCCTTCACATTCCCAGGACAAGGAAGCCAGAGAATCAATATGGCCCGTGATCTGTTCGTAGTCTTCCCGGCTATGCGTAAGATTATCGATAACTATTCTGAGCTTGAAAAAGTAGTTTTCCCTTCTACAACATTTAGTGAAGCGGATTTAAAGCAACAGAAAGAAACCATTAAAGATACCCGTCTGGCACAACCGCTTTTAGGAATTGTTGATCTTGCATTGGCTAAATTCTTAGAATCATTAGGAATTATTCCTGATATGCTGGCAGGTCACAGCTATGGTGAATTACCGGCTTTATGTTTCTCAGGCGTATTTGCAGAAGATCAATTGGTTGATTTAAGTATTCAGAGAGCTCAATCTATCCTAAACTCAGTAGAAGGTGGAGATCCGGGTTCTATGTTAGCTGCAAGTGCTGCTCATGAGCGTTTACAGCCGATCATTGCTAAGGTGGAAGGATGCTATCCGGTTAACTTCAACGCGCCTACTCAATGTGTTATCGCAGGAAGCACGGAAGCCATCAATAAACTGCTGGAAGTCCTTAAACAGGAAGGTATTTCTGCTAAAAAATTAGAAGTGGCATGTGCATTCCACAGCCCATTATTAGCAAAATCTAAAGGTTTATATGCTGATGTATTAAAAGATGTTCCTTTCCAGGAAATGCAGATCCCTGTATGGTCTAATACAACAGCAAATGTATATCCTTCGAATCCTTCAGACATCAAAGAAAGATTGACTGATCACCTGGTACAGCCTGTGAGATTCGTAGAGCAGATGCAAGCGATGTACAATGACGGAGCAAGAATCTTCATCGAGGTTGGACCAGGAAAAGTCCTTACAGGATTGGCAAAATCATGTCTTGAAAAAGATCAGTTGACTTTATATGTTGAAGACAGCAGCCGTAATAAATTCACCCATTTACTTTGCATGTTAGCTCAGTATTTAGGAACAGGACGCAGCTTCAATATTGAGAAACTTTTCGATGGCCGTTTCGTTCAGCTTGTTGATATCAATCAGCCTGAATTGTACAAAAAAAGCCCTGCCATCTGGCGTGTTAACGGACAAGCCGCACATCCGGCAACAGGTTCATTGCCTGCTAATGGTGCACTCCCTATCATAAATCCTATTCCTATGAACAATTTTACCAATCATAATACGCAAGCTCCTGCACCGGAAGGCCTATCTACGGCAGAACGTATGCTGCAGGAATATTTAAACAGTATGAAACTCATGATACAGGCACAACGTGATGTGATGCTATCCTTTATGGGACAGAATCCTCAGGTAAACCCAATGCCTGTTTACAATACACCAATGCCGGCACCTGCCCCTGAACGTACCATTCCGGTACAAGCAGTTCAGCAGGAAAGAACGGTTGCAGTGACTGCTACTGCTGTTGCTGTAAAAGCTGCCCCAACAAGAGATGTCAAAGCTTTATTACTACAGGTTGTAAGTGATAAAACTGGGTATCCGCAAGAAATGCTGGGTATGGAAATGGACCTTGAAGCTGACTTGAGTATCGACTCTATCAAAAGAGTGGAAATCATCGGAACACTTCGCAGCGAGTTAGGCACATTAGCCAACGGAAACACCAATGAAGATATGGTGATGGAGCAATTGGCAGCTATCAAAACGCTAAACGGATTAGTATCATGGCTTACTGAATTCTCAGGAGCTGAAGCTACAACCGTTGCTGAAAAAAACGGAACAGCTGCTGAATCGATTTCAACACCACAGGCTAAGTCTGCTTTATCATTAGAAGACCTTCAAAACGGTATTTTAAATATCGTAAGTGAGAAAACAGGATATCCGAAAGAAATGTTAGGACTGGATCTGGATTTGGAAGCAGACCTTAGTATCGATTCTATCAAGCGTATGGAAATCATTGCAGATCTTAAAAACAAGATCGGTTTCGGAGAAAATCTTGAGCAGGCTGATGATGTAATGGAAAAACTTGCAGCTATTAAAACCCTTCGTGGATTGGCAAGCTGGATCAGTGAAATGAGCGGTGACACTACTGAAACAAAAAACGAAGTAAAGGAAGAAGTAGTTACTGAACCAACCAACAATGTATTATCACGTCTTCGTTTTGATATCACCCCTACAGATGCTTCTTCAGTACAAAATACAGAAGTTCTTCAGGGAAAACGTTTTGCTATCACTCAGGATGACAGCACGCAAACCTCAGCTATTAAAACTGAGTTGGAAAAACATGGAGCTATTGTAGAATTGGTAGACGCAGACAAAGATCTTTCACATGTTGACGGATTAATCATGCTGGACCTGTTCTCAGCAACAGATAAGCCAAGCATCATCGATCATGTTGATTTGATTAAAAAACTGGATTTTGATAAAGCAAAATGGGTCTATTTAATCTCTGATATCGCTGCTCATATTCAGGAAGTAACTGATGTAAGTGTTTTACGTCATCACCAAGGGTATCCCGGACTTTTCAAAAGTTTGGCGAGAGAATTCGATCACACGACTTGCAGATTCATCAGCTTAAGTACAACTCAGGAAGTAGATCAGATCGCTGAAATTACTTTAAAGGAAATATTAACCAACGATAAACCTGCTGAAGTGATTTATAAAAACGAAAAAAGACATAAGGTAGATATTATCCCTTCCCCACTGTCAACAAGTTTAAATGAAGCACACATTCAGCTGGATCAGAAATCAGTAGTATTGGTATTGGGAGGTGCACAGGGAATCACTGCAGAATTGGTGAAACACATGTCTCAGGCTTATCCATGTACTTATATTTTGGTAGGAAGATCAGCAGATCCAAGAAATGAAGCTTCTGCTAAAGAATTCGAAGGAATGAAGACTAAGGAAGAAATCAGAGCTTACTCGATTAAATCCGGAAAATTCACTTCCCCTGCTGAGATTGAAAAAGAAACCACGAAAATTTTCAAAAACAATCAGATCCTACGCACGATCCGTGATATGGAAGCGCTTGGAAACACTATTATTTATCAATCTTTAGATCTTTGTGACGAAGAGGGATTAAGCAACCTGATCAGCGGTATTTATGAAAAATACAACCGTTTAGACGGAGTAATCCACGGAGCAGGTCTTTTGGAAGATAAATTATTCAAACAAAAGACGACTTCTTCTTTCGGACGTGTATTTGATACCAAAGTAAAACCACTTCGTGTATTGGCTGAACAGCTTCGCACAGACTGCCAGTTCGTGGTATTATTCTCAAGTATCGCATCCGTATACGGTAACAAAGGCCAGACAGATTATGCTGCGGCCAACAGTGTACTGGATGATTACGCTAACGCGCTGAATAAAAGACTGCAAGGAAAAGTAATCTCTATCAACTGGGGACCTTGGAAAGGTGCCGGAATGGTTTCTTCCACCCTTGAATCTGAATACGAACGCAGAGGAATTTCCATGATCCCATTGGATGAAGGAAAAGAAATCTTCCTTAACGAAATAAAATACGGAACTGAAAGCCAGGTGCTTATCATGTCAGGAAATAATTGGTAACCCTCTGTATACACTAAACATGAAAAAAACAGATGTTGCTGTAGTTGGACTATCCTGCGTCTTTCCCGGGGCGCAGGACGCCCATACTTTTTGGCAGAATATTGTCAATAAAGTAGACTCTACCCAATCCGCTCCGGCCGATAGGATAGATCCGGTGCATTTTAGTGATGCCACCAACCCTGTCGATCGTTTCTACTGCAAACGAGGCGGGTTTATTCCTGATTATGAGTTCAATCCTACCACTTTTGGAATTTTACCCCTTGCGGTGGAAGGAACAGAACCCGATCATTTACTCACCCTTGATTTAGTTCAGAAAGCTTTAGAGGATGCCGGAGTATTTCAAAAGAATATTTCCCTTGAAAAAGCAGGAATCATCATCGGAAAAGGAAATTATACCGGGCCGGGAGCTACCCGTGCCATTGAAATTGTAAGAACCGGAGAACAGATTTCCTCCTTATTGCAGGAACTTCTCCCTCAGGTATCTTCTGCTGATATTGAAAAAGTAAAACATGCTTTCCAGGAACGTAAAGGACGTTTCGCTGCTGATACTGCCATGGGATTAATTCCTAATCTGGTAGCTTCATTGGTGGCCAACCGTTTTGACCTTGGAGGCGTTGCTTTTACTGTTGATGCTGCTTGTGCCAGCGCTTTAATCGCTGTAGATCACGCTGTACAGGAACTTCAGAGAGGTCGTTCTGATATGATGATCGCCGGAGGTGTTCACACCGGGCAAAATGCTGCGTTCTGGAGTATTTTTGCTCAATTAGGCGCGATGTCCCGTCAACAGCAGATCAAGCCCTTCAGTATGGATGCTGATGGATTACTGATTGGCGAAGGTTGTGGTTTCGTCGTTTTAAAACGATTGGAAGACGCTGTTCGTGATCAGGATAAAATCTATGCTGTGATTAAAGGCGTGGGCGTAAGCAGTGATGGTAACGGAACTAGCGTGATGAGCCCATCCGTCAAAGGCCAGTTGAAAGCTTTAGAACAAGCCTGGATCAATGCAGATCTGGATAAAAATAAAGTAGGTTATGTTGAAGCCCATGGTACCGGAACTCCGCTTGGAGATAAAACTGAGCTTCAGACCTTATCACAGTTCTTTGGAAAAGAAGAAGCTGCTCTGGTAGCAGGAATCGGTTCTGTGAAATCCAATATCGGACATGCCATGCCGGCTGCCGGAATCGCAGGATTAATTAAAACCTGTCTGGCTTTACACCACGATACTTTACCACCAACCTTATACTGTGAAAATCCTACTGCAGACATGCAGAACACAAGATTCGAGCCTGTACAGGAAGCTAAAAACTGGTCAAAAACCGGACTGCCAAAAGTAGCAGCAGTAAACGCTTTCGGATTTGGTGGAATCAATGCACACGTTGTTCTTGAAGGCTATGATATGCCTAAAAAAGACAAAGTATTGCTATTGGCAAGACCTACGCATGCAGAATTGATTTCTGCATTACAAAATAACGATACTACTTTAGGTGAAGGAGATTTCAGAGTAGCGATATTTGATCCTACTCCTGCAAGAATAGAAAAAGCACTTAAAATTGTTTCTAAAAACCTGATCTGGAAAAACAAACAGGATATCTGGTACACTTCTACCCCATTATTAAAAGATGGCGGAAAAGTAGCCTTTGTATTCCCTGGTTTGGATGGTCTGGCAAAAGGTGAAGTGGAAAGTGTAAGTCGTTATTTCGGATTAACAGCGCCTATAGAAACAGAAGGCGAAGGCCTTTTAACCGATGCTTTAAACATCTTCAATACCTGTAGTATCCTTGATAATTCATTGAAAAAACTGGGAATTATCCCAGATATGAATGCAGGACACAGCTTAGGAGAATGGCTGGCAGGATATTCATCTGAGTTAGCAGAAGCCAATTCTGTAAAAGCTTTAATAGATGTATTGAATCCGGAAACTTTTGAATTAAAAGATTCCAAATTCATTGCCATCGGAGCCGGAATTGATGTCGTACAGCCTTTTATTTCAGAAATTTCAGACCTGTATATTTCTAACGATAACTGTCCTAATCAGGTGATTCTTTGTGGTAGCAATGCCGCATTGGATGAATTGGTTCCGTTATTAAAATCAAAACAGATCTTCCATCAGGTACTGCCGTTCCAATCTGGATTCCACTCTCCTTTTATCGCTGATAAACTGGATGTAATCCTTGCCGGAATGGAAAAAGCACAGTTCCAGAAAACAAAGATTCCGTTATGGTCTGCGACGACTTTAGAACCTTATCCTGCAGATCAGGCAGCGATCAGAAAACTGAGTGCCGAGCATTTGGTTGAACCTGTTCGTTTCCGTGAACTGACGGATAAATTATACGAAGAAGGCGCCAGAGTATTCATTCAGGTGGGTACTGGTGGTCTGATCGGATTTATTGATGATACCTTGAAAGGAAAAGCATTCAGCACCATTCCTTCCAGTGTTCCTGCCCGTTCTGCATTGGCACAGCTACAACGTGTTGTTGCTTCGTTATTCGTAGAAGGGAAAACCATTGCTCTTGACTTTTTAGAACTTCAGCAGCAATCAAAAAAAGCATCAGGAAAAGGTATTAAACTGGAATTAGGTTCCCCTATTATCCGAAACTTTAAAGAAGTAAAAGCCTTAGCTCAAGCCTTTGAAACACCAAAACAATACACTGCCTCAGCTTCAGCCATAACTGCCAAAAGTGGTCACCCGTTGGTACAGGCATTCCAGGAAAATGTTAATGATATGATCCGTATGCAGGAAGAAGTTCTTACTTTATTCCAGAACCGTCCGGAGATTACCATTCCACGTCCTGCTCAGGTTGCTCCTGTAGCACAATATGCTGCTCCACAAGCACCAAGAAGTACAACTTTCACAAAAGATCTGTACGTAACGCTGGAAAGTCATCCATACCTGATTGACCACAGCTTATTGAGACAGCCAAAAGGATGGGCTCATGTAGCGGATATGGAACCGGTAATCCCGATGACCATGATCTTTGAGCAGCTTGCTGAAATTGCAGAAGCAGAAGTCCCGGGAACACAGGTTCATAAAATCATGAATGTAAGTGTATTCCAATGGATGAACGTTGCCCAGCCTTTTGAGAAAACCGTGAAAGGACAATGGCGTGGCGAAAACCATGCGTATCTGGATATTGAGAACTTCGCCAATGCTGAAGTGATCTTAAAATCTTCAGCTGTTCCTACTCCAACATTCAACCTTTCTGTTGGTGATCTTTTACCGATTGAAAGAACCCCTGAAGAAATTTATGATGCACACATGTTCCATGGCGATCAATACCAGGGAATTACTGAAATATCAGCCGTTGGAACCAAAGGAATCATAGGAAAGATCAAAGGAAATGGCGGAAAAGGATCTCTACTGGATAATGCCGGACAGTTATTCGGACTTTGGCTGCAACTTACCTTAGTGAAAGACCGTATCGCCTTTCCGGTAAAGATCAGAGATATTGAATTCTTCGGAGACATGCACGATCAGGAAGGTATTTTTGAATGTACCTGTATGCAGACTGAGCTTAACGATGAGTTTGCCATTGCCAATATCGTTCTGAAAAGAGACGGAAAAGTATGGTGTGCCATCACAGGCTGGCAGAACAGAAGACTGGAAATTGATGCCGCGTTATGGAATGTTTCCATGTCGCCATTGCATAACCGACTTTCTGAAGAGATTGCTCCTGAAGTATTTTTCTTCCACCAGGCTTATACCAGAGTAGCTTCATGGGATTTTATCCTGAAAAGATATTTCAACCAGACGGAAAAACAGCATCATCAGCAATTGTTACCCAACAAGAAGAAAAACTGGATGGTAAGCCGTGTTGCAGTAAAAGATGCCGTGAGAAACCTTCTTCGTCAGAAAAAAAATCATGCCTGCTTCCCGATCACGTTTGAGATCCGTTCCGATGAAGTGGGGAAACCTTACCTCATCAGTGATTTCACAGAAGACATTCATATTTCACTTGCTCACAAAGGAAAAGAAGCTGTGGGGATTGCGAGATATGGCAAATCTGTAGGAATCGATATGGAACTCATGGAAGAACGCAGTGAAGGATTCTATGACCTGGTATTTACAGACCATGAATTAGCCTTATTAAAAGGAAAAGACCAGGCAGAATGGACCACCCGTTTCTGGGTAGCCAAAGAAGCCTACGGAAAATTTTTAGGAACCGGATTGAAAGGAAATCCAAAAGCCTTCGAAGTCGAACTTATAAAAGATGATCACTTGTGGATCAACAACATTGAAATCAAAACTATTAAACATAAAAATTATATTATCGGATGGACACTGTAAACGCAACATTAAAAATGAACCACGAAGAACTTTTTACTTTATTAAAAGGTTTTATTACTGAAGTGATAGGTGCTGAATTTGTAGAGGAGATGGACATTACTCCGGAAAGTTCATTCACCAAAGATCTTGAAATGGACAGCATCGAGATTGTCTCTTTCTCTGAAAAGATCAAGGCGCATTTTGGCGATCAGATCGACTTTACAGGTTGGTTATCTTCTATGGATCTTGACCAGCTTATTAATCTTGACCTTAGTATGATCATCAATTATATCTACGAATGCCAATAATCACTGTCAATAATAAACAAGTTCATATACAGGAACTCAATAAGGGAGCCGAACAAACCGTGGTCTTAATCCACGGTATGTTCAGTAACCTGTCCATTTATTATTTTAATATTGCCCCTATTCTGGCAAAACATTTCCATGTGGTGATGTACGATCTGAAAAGTCACGGGATGAGTGAACGCTTTTTGGATGGGTACGACCTTGAAAACATGTCATCCGATCTGATTGGTTTAATAGATCACCTTCAACTGGAAAAAGTACATCTTACAGGCTATAGCTTCGGTGGTCTTATTGCTTTGAAAACAGCATTGAAATATCCTGAACGCGTTAATCAGCTGGTTGTGATGGAAGCTCCGGATCCTCAGGACGAAAAAGCCCGTAACATCATTGATGAGTACAGCAAGGAATTCCTTGAGCATTATGTAGCCAATTTTACAGATACTACCAAAGTGCAGATGGGCAAAAGACAAATGGAAAAGAACCATCGTATGTATGAGTTTCTGTTTAATCAAACCAGCATCAAAGCAGATATGATTAAGGAAAAACATTTCCTTGGTGAAGCCGATTTCAATCAATTGAAAGCTTCCACTTTATTGCTTTATGGTGCTGATTCCAACTGCAAACCTACAGGAGAGTGGCTGCAGTCTCAAATCGGTTCATCCGAACTTGAATTAATCTCCGGCGATCACAATATTCCAATTCAGGAACCTCAGCTCATCGCAGAGACGATCGCTCAGTTTTTATCTAATATTTTAACGAAGAACCATGGCTAAATTTGCATTTATAGTTCCACCCTTGACAGGACATATCAATCCTACCCTAAGCATCGGTGCTACTCTGTTGGAAAGAGGGCACGAAGTAGCCTGGATCAGCCTTGACCCGACTTTAGAGGCTAAACTTCCAGAGGGCGGAAAATTATTACTGATCCAATACGATCAGACCGACGCAGAAAAAAAAGAAAGCGAACAATATCTTGATATTATTTCCAAAAAAGTAGTGTACGGAATCGACAGCGTGAAGTTCCTTTACGAGGAAGTTCTTATTCCGCTGAACAGACATTGCTATAATGGAATTGTTGCTTTATTAAAGACATATCAACCCGATTTAATCATCGGTGACCATCAATTATTTGCTGCTCCGGTGGCAGCAAAAGCATTAGGAATTCCTTGTGCAACTTCCGTTACCGCTCCGGCTGCCATTAAAATCATGAATGAGCTGCCAAAAGTACACGAATGGGAAGTCAATCAGATCATTGATCTCCAGAAAGAATTAGGTTTCAATGAGGAACGTTCTCTGGCCACTTCAGATCTTTTAACCCTTGTTTTAACCTCGAATTATTTCTTTGGAGAAATGGAAGATCTGGAACCTCAATATCAATTCACGGGACCCGTTCTTACCGAACGTCGTATCTCTTGTGAATTCGATTGGGACCGATTAAAAAGTGCTACCAACAAAAAGATTTTAGTAAGTATCGGAACTACTTTCGATCACGATCATAAAAAAGCATTCTTCCAAAAGGTAGTGGATGCTTTTAAAGAGGAAGATTTAACCGTTGTTGTAGTTTCTGACCCACAGCTTTTCGAGCAATGGCCGGATAACTTTATGGTATATCAGCAGGTTCCTCAACTGGATCTGTTACCTCATCTTGATGGGGTGGTTTGTCATGGCGGTCACAATACCGTTTCCGAAACCTTATCCAACGGGATTCCTTTGGTCGTAATTCCTATTGCGTATGACCAGTCGCACGTTGCAGGACGTGTGGTGCGTACGGAAGCAGGTGAACGACTTAATTTTAACAGATTTAAAGCCAATCATCTGAGAGAGGCAGTACAACAAATATTAAATAACCCGGGCTACCGTGAGGCAGCTCAAAAAGTAGGACAATCTTTCATGGAAGCAGGAGGAGCATCTACAGCAGCTAATTTATTGGAAGGAGCCATCATAAAGGCTTCCAAACCAAAAAAACCATCTAAATTTTTATTCGTTGTTCCGCCGTTTTTCGGACATGTGAGCCCTACATTAAGTGTGGGAGCCAGTCTGATTGCCCGTGGCCATGAAGTAAAATGGTTCGGAATTACGCCTTTAGACAGCAAACATATTCCGGAAGGTGGTTCTTATTTCTATCCTGAAGAGGATCTTGTTCCGTATCAGGAAGAAATTGCCCGTATTTTAAAAAGACAGGATGACGGACCTGCATGTTCAGGACCTGAAGTGATGAAATTAGCACTGGAAGAAACGTATGTTCCTTTCGCCAAAATGATGATGCCGGGATTAACCCGATTAACAGAAAGCTGGATGCCTGATGTAATCGTGAACGACTGTATCACTTTCGGAGGTGCGCTTTTCGCTCACAAACATAATATTCCTTGCGTAACAACCACCCCTGTTCCACCGGACGTGATGGGAGATACTGAAAAAAGTGCTCCTAAAATCTGGGAGTGGCAGCAAAACCTCATCAAAGACCTGCAAAAAGAAGTAGGCATTCATGAGGAAGGTATTTACATCCATTCACATAAACTGAATATGGTATTTACATCACAAGCCTTTGCCGGTTTTGATACTGTACCCTCTCACATGAAATTTGTAGGCCCTGTAAAAGGCCGTCCGAACGATGCTCCATTTGACTGGGATAAATTAAATGCTTCTACCACGCCAAAGATCTTCGTATCATTGGGAACGTTGTTGGTAGACATCAGAAAGGCTTTCTTTGAAAAGATCATCGCTGCATTTAAAAATCAGCCGGTAACGGTGATTGCCGCTACTCCACCGGAAATTTTTGAAGAATGGCCGGAGAACTTTATCGTGAACAGCTTCGTGCCTCAATCTGCAGTGATGCAAAGGATGGATATGGTCATTTGCCACGGTGGTTTCAATACCGTAAATGATACTTTCCGTAATGGTTTACCGATGTTAATCACTCCTATTGCTTATGACCATTTTCATATTGCGAAATTAATTGAGCAGGCGGGCTGTGGAATCAGCATCCGATACAAGAGACTCCGTGTAGAAGCTCTTTGTGAAACCGTTTTTGAATTACTGGAAAATCCTAAATACAGAGCTGCTGCTCAGGAGGTTCAAAATACGTTTAATCTTGCCGGAGGTAATGATAAAGCGGTAGAATTGCTTGAAAACTTTGTACAGGAACATTCCACATTAGCTTCCGTATAATTTATGAAAAGAAGATTGTTATTTGGCGAACGAATGTTACTGGGAGACGGAACAGAACCGTTTAATGCGGTGATTCCTTTCAGACTCAGAGGTACCTTTGCATTAAAGGATATCCAGCAGGCTTTGGCTCAGATCCAGCAAAAACATCCGTGGTTAAGAGCGCTTATTGCTCACGATGATAAAAATATCCCCTGGTTTGATGTTCCTGAAAACCCGATCTCCATTCCGGTACGTATTATTGTCAGACAAGGAGAAGATCAGTGGCAGGAAGAATCCAGAAGGGAATGGAATACTTTATTCGATCCTAAAAAATTACCTCTTATCCGGTTTGTCTGGATCAAGGGGGAAGACGTTTCTGAGATGCTTTTTGCGTTCCACCATTGTTTATGCGATGGTGGTTCTGCAATGGCTTTTCTCTATGAGTTTTTAAAGGTTTTGGATAATCCAAAGGCTGATATCGGGATAGAAAGCCCCATTTTAGGTATTGAGGACGTGGTTCCGGCGAATATTTTAAACAGCAGAAAGCAAAAATTAAAGGCCAGATTCATCGGAAGATTAGCGGCTACAGCCATTAAGGTTATTCCTACCGGCAAAAAATCTATTGACCGCCAAAATGACTATTTAATCAGTTGGAAAATAGATGAAACCGTAAGCCAGCAGCTGATTTCCTATTGCAAAGCCAATGGGGCTACCGTGAACACGTTCTTAAGTGCTGCTTTGCTTCAGGCTTTCAAGAAAGTAAAAGGAACCGGAGCTTTCAATAAGGTCTCCTGCCCTGTAGATATCAGACGTTTTGCTACCCAGATCAAAAACGATCACATTTTTGCTTTTGGATTGATGATCGTAGTTTCTGCCAATGAAAAGCTGAGCTTTATAGAGAATTTACATGCGATGCAGGCTTCTGTAGAACGTAAAACTTCTAAGCTTGACCCTTATATTACCATGATGGTGATGGAATCCGGTCATGATGCGTTGAATAATTTCACCAAGCTTCTAAAGAACGGAAAATCCTCTAATGATTGTATGTTTTCCAATCTGGGACGCATTCAGATACCTCATGAGTATAAAGAATTTTCGGTAGATACTATTTTCAGTCCGTCCGTGATTGGTCCGCTGGGAAACACAACTACACTGGTAGTTTCTACGTACCGTGGAAAAATGGATTTTTCATTTGTAGGAAGTGAAGGCTATTTACCTTATACCGATGCTCTGGCTATCCGTGATGAAGTCATGAAAATCATTAAAACCCAACTGGAATATATTGCTGTATCATGATCAAAAGAAAACTAATGATGGTGGAAAGGATCATGTATGTAGATCCCGAAACGCCCGTAAACTGTGTATTTGCAGCCAAAATAAAAGGAGAAATTCCGGAGCAGAATTTTAAAACTGCTCTGGAAAAAATCCAGCAGAAACATGCATTACTAAGAGTGGTTATAGACTCTAAAACTGAGAAATATCCTTTTTTTATAGAAGAAAAAGAGATTGCTCCTATCCCACTCCGCATCGTAGAAAGAAAAACAGACCAGGACTGGCTGGCAGAATCCCAAAAAGAATGGAAAATCTTATTTGAGGAAGAAAAAACACCGCTTGCCCGTGTAGTATGGGTAAGAGGACAGGGTGTTTCTGAAGTATTTTGGGCCATCCCGCACTGCATTTCAGACGGGACCACCGGAGTGACCTTAATGAAGGAACTTCTTCAGCTTTTAGACAACCCAGCTTTAGAATTAGAACCTTACGAGCCTTTCACTTCCGTAGATGAATTTCTCCCTTCCAACTTTAACGTAAAAAGTAAAAAATTCAAAGCCAAACTTTATCTGACCTTTGCCAGGTTCTTCTTTATGCTACAACAGAAAAGCAAAAAGAGAAACCTTGGACAAGATTATGTTCTTCACCAAAAACTGGATCCGGCAACCACCACCCAAATCGCTGAAAAATGTAAAGCCAATGGAGTTTCTGTACATGCTTTGCTTTGTTCGGCCTTCATGCAGGCATTCCAGGAAGTGAAAGGGAAAGACGCCAAAGGAAAAGTAATCAGTCCGGTGGATGTTCGTCATTTTATTCCGGAAATCAAAGAAGATCATTTATTTGCTTTTGCTCCAACGGTTGACCTTGCGATTAAAAAAGGAAGTTCCGATCTGTTGAACAATGCCAAGCAGATTAAAGAAGACCTTGTTCAGAAAATAGGAAAAATGGAAGCCCGCGAACTACTGTGGATGGGTGAACAGATGCATCCGATTGTTGACCGTATGATTTCCATGCTAAAATCCAGCAACGGCGGTCATGATGTGACCTTATCCAATATGGGCAGAATCAACATACCGAATGATTATAAAAACTTCAGTGTAGAAACTATCTTTAGTCCAACCGTGGCATTTCCCTGGTTGAACTCAAACACTTTGGTGACAAGTACGTACAACCATCAGATGGATTTTATATTTTTGTCCAACGAAGACTTCCTTCCCAAAGCGGAAGCCGCCAAAATAAAAGAGAAAGCCATAGCGCTAATGACCACCTCATGAAATTGAAATTTAAGCCGAAGCCGCCTAAAAAGCTCAAAAAAACTACCCTTAAACGCTTTCTCATAAAGCGTACGATTTACTATGTCCTTCCGAATGTATTTTTCAATTTCATCATTGCCTATGCCAGCTTCAAAGAATTAGGCTACACCCATTTTTTCTCCGGTGAACAAAACCTCGCCCGCCTTACCTTACCTATGGCTCTATTTCTCCCCGTTGTCCTCACCATAGACATCATCAAAAGGGTAACAGATGCCGCTGAACAAGGAGCCATTGAGTTTACCGTAGATGAACAGTTGAATATTAAAAAATTGATGACCAAGCTGAGTATTCTGCATGGGGTTATTACCTGTTCTTTGGTGTTAGCTATGCTTTTTGTAGGACAGTATAATTTTTCTAAGGATTATAGGCTAGATGCTACAGCGATGGCTGTTGTTGTGGGGATATTGGCAGGAATATTGTCTGTGGTGTTTGTGTATTTGCCGGTGTGGAGGTTGAGGAGGTGGATGTGTAGGAGGAATCAGATAGTCATAGCAGAAGAATATTAAAACGTAACAACCATTCATTTATACTACAATACGTTACAGTTAAGACATCAATATTATATAAAATTTTCAGTTCTATCCTTTCTTTTTAATCTAAAATAAAATATCTTTAAATTTTTAAATTAAGGATAAAATGTCAGAAGAACAGAAACGTCAGTTGCAGCAGCAACTTTGGAATATAGCTAATACTTTACGTGGTAAAATGGATGCTGATGAATTCAGAGATTATATTTTAGGATTTATTTTTTATAAGTATCTTTCTGAGAAAATTCATTTTACAGCAAGCAAAATCTTATTAGACTCTGGAGAAGATATTGATTATAATGATGTTGATGAAAACTCTGAATCTGGAAAAGAAATTGTTGAAGCTATTTATGAAGAAGTTGTTGAGGATTTAGGTTATTTTCTAAAACCTTCTGAACTTTTTAGTAATATTGCTAAAAAAGGACATCAGAAGCAGGAAGGAAAATCTAATTTCATCTTAGCTGAACTTTCAAAAATCCTTAATAATATTGAGCAATCTACTCTGGGAACTAATAGTGAAGATGACTTTGAAGGATTGTTTGATGATTTAGATCTTACTTCAGCAAAATTAGGGAGAACAGAAGACGAAAAGAACACATTGATTTCAAAAGTCTTATATCATCTTGATGATATTGATTTCAATTTATCTGATACTAATGCAGATGTTCTGGGAGATGCCTATGAATATTTAATTGCACAGTTTGCCAGCGGTGCTGGAAAAAAAGCTGGTGAGTTCTATACCCCGCAACAAGTTTCTACTATTCTTGCAAGAATAGTTACCAGTAGAAAATCACAATTAAAATCTGTTTACGATCCTACCTGTGGTAGTGGATCCTTACTTTTACGTGTTGCTCGTGAGGCAAAAGTAAGTGACTTTTATGGTCAGGAAATGAACCGTACTACTTACAACCTTGCAAGAATGAATATGATTCTGCATGGTGTTAATTATAGCAACTTTGATATCAGACAGGAAGACACATTAGAAAAGCCTCAACATCTTGACAAAACCTTTGATGCTATTGTTGCTAACCCTCCTTTTTCTGCAAAATGGAGTGCGAATGAACTTCATCTTTTAGATGAAAGATTTTCACAATACGGAAAACTAGCACCATCTTCAAAAGCAGACTTTGCTTTTATACAACATATGATTCATCATTTGGATGAGAATGGAATTATGGCAGTTGTTATGCCTCATGGAGTTCTGTTCCGAGGAGCAGCAGAATTAGTTATCCGAAAATATCTGATTAAAGAAAAAAATTATTTAGATGCTGTTATTGGCCTACCTGCCAATATTTTCTTTGGCACAAGTATTCCAACTTGTATTTTAATCTTTAAGAAATGTCGTGAAGCTGACGAAGATATTCTGTTTATGGATGCCAGTAAAGAATTTGAAAAACAGAAAAATCAAAATGTACTCCTCAATGAACATATTGACAAAATTGTTCACACCTATCAAAATCGTACAGTAATTGAAAAATTCAGTCATAAAGCTACCTTACAAGAAGTTGCTGATAATGATTACAACTTGAATATTCCTCGCTATGTTGATACTTTCGAGGAAGAAGAGGAAATTGATATTCAAGCGGTAATGACTGAAATTAAACAGCTTGAAGCAAAACGTTCTCAATTGGATACCGAAATTGAAGTCTATTTAAAAGAATTAGGCTTAGTAAGCTAATTTTTATTTTTTATTAAATCCTTAATGTTTATAGCTATAACAATAGATGACTGAGATGACAAAAGAAAATAAAAGTGTGAAGAATTTTCCTACTAAGTTACCAAAACTGAGATTTCCGGGATTTAAGGAGAGTTGGGAGCTAAAAAAGTTGGGAGAATTATTGGAATTTAAAAATGGTATTAACGCTTCTAAAGAGCAATACGGTTCTGGTATTAAGTTTATTAATGTATTAGATATTTTATCTAATGACTTTATTACGTACGAAAATATAGTTGGCAAAGTAAATGTAGATGAGAAAACCATAGAGAAATTTTTAGTAAGTTATGGAGATGTACTTTTTCAAAGGAGTTCGGAAACTAGAGAAGAAGTTGGAACAGCTAATGTCTATTTAGATAAAAATAAGAATGCAACATTTGGAGGTTTTGTAATTAGAGGAAGAAAAATTGGAGATTATAATCCTATTTTTTTTAATAAGCTTCTCAAAACCAATTCAGCGAGAGAAAATATAACTTCTAAATCTGGAGGAAGTACAAGGTTTAATGTTGGCCAAGAAATACTTAGTTCAGTAAATTTATATTTTCCAAATCTTTTTGAACAAGATAAAATTGCTTCATTTTTATCAATTATAGATGAAAGAATCCAAACCCAAAAGAAAATAATTGAGGGTTTACAAGCCTTAATGAAAGGGAATCTTGAAAGAGTATTTTATCAAAAACTAAGATTTAAAAACAAACAAGGAAATTATTTTTCTGATTGGAAAACAATAAAATTAGATGAGATTTGTGACATAAAAAAAGGAGAACAATTAAATAAAGAGGATTTGACAGAGACTGGTAATTATCCCTGTTTAAATGGTGGAATGAGTTTTTCAGGATATACTGATAAGTTTAATTCTAATGAAAATACAATTACAATAAGTGAAGGAGGGAACTCCTGTGGTTTTGTAAGCTTTATGAAATCTAAGTTTTGGTTAGGTGGTCATTGTTATAAAATTATCTTAAAAAAAGATATATCTACAGATTTTTTCTTCTATTTGCTTAAGTTTTATGAACGAGAGATAATGAATTTAAGAGTGGGTTCAGGACTACCAAATATTCAACAAAAAGATTTAAAAAATCTACAATTATTAGTTTCACAGGATATTGAAGAACAAACCAAAATTGCCAATTTTTTATCTTCTATTCAAGAAAAAATAGAAATAGAAAAACAAATTTTAGAGAAATTAGAACTTCAGAAAAAGTTTCTTTTGTCTAATTTGTTTGTTTAAGGAGATAGCCTTGTCAAGGTTTAAAGCCTTGACAAGGCTGGATTGAAAAGCTAGTCTTTTAAACAAAAAGATTTTGCAATAAATACTTTTTTTGATTTTCGTATTGGGTTAGTAACTCGTTTTCTAAATTTATTTTTTCATCAAGAGATAACAAAAATTTATAAATCTTTTTTTGCTCTTCTTCATTCATCGGTAATAAAATACTTGTACCGTTCAAAAAAGTTTCGTTGTTAATATTCATTGTATTTTTTGCTCCTTTTTGAACCAATGGATTTAAATAATTAAAAGTATTTACTGATGAATTAAAATATTCGTGAAGTAGATATCCTAAAGCATAAGTTTTAGGAGTAAAAACACAATATAAAGGAGAAACTACACCTATTCTTCCTGTTCGATTTTGCTTAATAATTCCAAGAGGAAAATCAGAAGTAGGACTTTTAGTGTAAACTAAATCACCTGGATAAACTAATTTGTAATGTAAAATCTCTTTTGCTGAAAAGGCACGTCCCAAATGTTCAATCTGATTAATAACTCCTTTATGTTTTGCTACAGAAAATACTTCGTTATATTTATTATCAGGGTTTTTATGTAAATGTTCTTCTGATATTTCAGCTAATTTTTTTCGTTCCCAATTCTGCGTTTCATTATCAGTTTTAAACTTAATCTTATTTTCAAATAGCTTTTTAACTATCGAAATCTTTTGTAATGATAAACCCTCAATTATTTTCTTTTGGGTTTGGATTCTTTCTTCAATCCTTTCAAAGAATGAAGAAATTTTTTCTTGTTCAATTATAGGAGGAAGACATATTTTCTTTGATTTTATTTCTGAAGATGAAATTCCTTTAATAGAAGTTCCTTGCACTTCATTAGCTGCTTTTTTCATCACTTTAGAAAGCTGAAAAGCTAAATAAAGTTGATTACATTTAAGTTCAGATATATTTGTAAAATCCTGACTTGTACATACATCATTTAACGACAAAGCTACTTTTCCAACTCCAACTCTAGAGACAATTAATACGGAAGGTGCTTTACATAACTTTGTAGACGACTTTTCAATTGCATCCTGAGTAATAAATCTACTAACATTTATTTTAAGTATATTATCTTCTTCTAAATTAGAAGAAGATATCCAAGGAATGTTTCCATTCCAAAACTTCTCGTTAGATGAACTAGGAGTTCCTCCTCCTGAGAAAGTTCCCAAATTACTCAAAACTTCCTCTTCCCACTCTCCTTCAAACCCCGGAAATCGTAAATTAGGAAAATAAAAGTTCCTTTATGTAAAAGATTTGAAATTTTAAATCCTAAGTTACAAAGTAATTTTATCCTTAATGTTAACTTTCAGTTTAATTTAAAAATCAAAAAATTTATGACAAGAAAGAAAACATTAGCAGAAATCGCTGAACTTTGGAAGAATGATAAAAAGCTGTACGTAAAAAAATCAACCTTTTCGGCTTATGTATTGTTGCTGGAAAATCATCTACTCCCTGTATTTAAAGACTATTTTGAAATTGAAGATGAAGATGTACAAAAGTTTGTGTTTCAAAAACTGGAACAGGGACTAAGCCAGAAAAGTATTAAAGACATTCTCATTGTACTGAAAATGGTATTGAAATTTGGAGCAAAGAATAAATGGATTGAATTCATCAATTTTGATGTACAATACCCTACGGTTCGGGAAACGCATACAATAGAGGTATTGAGCAGAACACATCAGAAAAAAGTAATGAGTTATATTCAGGAGCATTTTACTTTTAGAAATTTAGGTGTTTACATCTGTCTTTGTTCTGGAATGCGAATTGGTGAAATATGTGCACTTACCTGGCAAGATATTGATACAGACAATGGGATTATTAATATCCGTAAAACCATCCAAAGGATTTATGTCATTGAAGAAGGAGAACGTAGGACTGAACTTCTTATTGATACCCCAAAAACAAAAAACTCAATTCGTGAAATTCCAATCACCAGAGATCTTTTGAGAATGCTAAAACCTTTTAAAAAAATTGTTAATCCTGCATTTTATGTTTTAACTAATGATTCTAAACCTACAGAGCCAAGAACCTACCGAAGCTACTATAAAAATCTGATGCGATATTTGGAAATTCCTGATATTAAATTTCACGGATTACGACATAGTTTCGCAACAAGGTGTATTGAAAGTAAGTGTGATTATAAAACAGTAAGTGTTTTGTTGGGGCATTCTAATATCAGTACTACATTGAATCTGTATGTTCATCCTAATCTGGAACAGAAGAAAAAAGCAATTGATCAGATGTTTAAAGCACTTAAATAATTTCAATTATCATACAATATTTCTTACATTTGGGAAAACTATTAACAGCCTTGTCAGAGTTTAAAGCTCTGACAAGGCTTTAACTAAACTCATAACCCCAAAATGTCAAGTCAGCCAGAATATATTTTAGAACAAAAATTAGTTGAACAACTACAGCAACTGGGTCACAAAAAAGTCAAAATCTGCAATGAGGTTGATCTAATTAAAAATCTAAAAACTCAACTCGAAATTCATAATAAAAAGACATTTTCTGATAAAGAGTTTGAAAAAATACTAAATCATCTTTCTAAAGGAAATGTTTTCGAGAAAGCAAAAATTCTTCGGGATAAATTTCACTTTACAAAGGATGACGGAAGTTCAGAATGGATTGAGTTTATCAGTCAGGACCACTGGTGCCAGAATCAGTTTCAGGTAACCAATCAAATTGCCCAGGAAGGAAATTATAAGAATAGATATGATGTAACAATTCTAATTAACGGGCTTCCTTTGGTTCAGGTTGAATTAAAACGGCGTGGTCTTGAATTAAAAGAAGCTTTTAATCAAATCAACCGTTATCATCATCAATCATTTAATTCTGGAAACGGACTGTTTAATTATGTTCAGCTATTCATTATCAGTAATGGAGTTAACACAAAATATTATTCTAATAATGCTAAACAGACTTTTAAACAAACCTTTTATTGGTCAGATGATCAAAACAACAATATAACACAGCTGGATCATTTTGCACCAGCATTTTTAGAGCCTTGTCACATTGCTAAAATGATTACCAAGTATATTGTTTTAAATGAAACCAACAAGATACTAATGGTTCTAAGGCCTTACCAATATTATGCAGTGGAAAAAATTGTTGACCGAGTAAGAAATACGGACAAGAATGGTTTTATTTGGCATACTACAGGTTCAGGAAAAACATTAACTTCTTTTAAAGCTAGTCAGATTCTGAAAGAAATTCCGAAAGTGGAAAAAGTAGTATTTGTAGTGGACAGAAAAGATCTGGATTATCAGACACAAAAAGAATTTGATGCTTTTGAAAAAGGAAGCGTTGATGCTACTGAAAATACGGCTCATTTAGTGAAACAACTTTCTGACAACACCAAACTCATTGTTACAACTTTACAAAAACTCAATACTGCTATTACCAAAGAAAAACATGGTAAAAAAATTGAAAAACTAAAAGACAAAAAAGTTGTTTTTATTTTTGATGAGTGCCACAGAAGTCAGTTTGGAGATACGCATCAGAATATCAAAAAGTACTTTAAGAATTCTCAAATGATTGGGTTTACAGGAACTCCGATTTCTGAAGTTAATTCAATTGGGAAAATAGACGGAGCTCCGGCAACCACTAATAGACTATTCGAAGATTGTCTGCATAAATATGTAATTACAGATGCAATTCGGGATGATAATGTTTTAAAGTTTTCTGTAGAATATGTTGGTAGATATAAGGAAAAAGAAGGGAGTAACACTTACATTGATACTGATGTTGAAGCAATAGATACTCAGGAGCTTCTTGAAAGCCCGAGACGGCTTGAAAAAATTGCAGATTATCTCATTGCAGAATACGGAAGAAAAACACATAGCAGTACTTTCAATGCTATGTTTTGTGTAAGTAGTATTGATGTTTTACAAAAGTATTATGACCTTTTCCAAAAGAAAAAAGAAGAAGGTAAACATCAATTGAAAATTGCAACAATTTTCAGCTATGGAACTAATGAAGAATCCAAAGATGCAAATGGAATCTATGAAGAACCTGATTTTGCAATGGTTGCAGAGCCTCAGGCTCAATATGGAGATTCTCATAGCAGAAACATATTGGAAAGATATATTGGTCATTATAATGAAATGTTTGATACAAATTTTTCTACAAAAGACTCCCAAACTTTTTACAATTATTATAATGATATCGCCAAAAGAGTTCGTAGCAAAGAGGTTGATTTAATTATTGTCGTTAATATGTTCTTAACGGGATTCGATAGCCCTCAACTAAATACTTTATTTGTCGATAAGAATTTAAAATATCATGGCTTAATCCAGGCATTTTCCCGAACCAATAGGCTTTTAGGTGATAAGAAATCGCAAGGAAATATAGTCTGCTTCCGTAATTTAAAATCTGCAACAGATGATGCAGTGACCTTATTTTCAAACAAAGAAGCTATCCAGGAAATTATTATTCAGCCCATCGAAAGTTACATTGAGCTTTTTAATTCTGCCTTAGAGACATTGAAGCTAGTTGCTCCAGAAATTGACAGTGTGAATGGTTATCAAACGGAACAGGAAAAATTTGAATTTATAACTTCTTTCCGTGAGGTAATGAGAATTCTAAACATTTTAAAATCATTTGCTGATTTTAACTTTGATAAACTTGAAATGAATGAAAGTGAGTTTAATGATTATAAAAGCAAATACCTTGATTTATGGACTGAAATTAAAGGGCATCGTGAAGGTGGAGAAGGAAAAGTAAGTATTCTAGATGACGTTGATTTTGAACTGGAATTAATCCATCGTGATGAAATAAATGTAAGCTATATTCTTTCATTATTAGCTAATCTTGCAGACTCAAATCTAAAAGGGGATAAATTAGAACAAAAGAAAAAAGAAATCAGAGATATTCTTTCCGGAGATGCTAAACTAAGAAGCAAAAAAAAATTAATAGAAAAATTTATAGAAGAGAATTTGCCTCATATTTCTGATGGGAATGATGTGAATGATGAATTTGAAAAATTTTGGAACAAAGAAAAAAATTCGGCATTTGACAAAATTGCTGATGAGGAATTTTTAAATAAAGATAGATTCAGATATGCCATTGATGATTTTCTTTTCACTTCCAAAACACCAAAAATTAGTGATACTTTAAAACTTCTTGAAGTAAAACCAAAACTTACAGAAAGAAATAATATAGGGAGAAGAATTATTCAAAAGGTTCAAAATTTTGTAGATGTTTTCATTGATGGGGTTAATGCCTAAATAGAAAAAGGTTCAGCATCTACTGAACCTTTTTCTATATCTTAAGTTATCCCTTCTCAATCAACCTCTCCAGCCTCACCATCATCTCATCCTTCTCCTTCAGCATCCTCTCATAAAGAGCAACCTTTTCATCATACAATTCTACAATTTTATCTATTGGATTAAATGTAGGATAATGATTATACATAAAACCTATAGCATTATCGCTGGCTGTAAACGTATTAGAAATAATATTCACCGCCTGCTCCTCATCAAAATTCTGAAACGCTTCCACCGGAATTTTCAATACTTCAGAAATTCTTTTCAGTAAAGGGTCTTCAATAATTTCTTTCTGTTCCAGCAGAGAAACTTTCTTCTGGTTCCAGTCGTCCCCAAGGTCAAGAGCCAATGCTTCCTGCTTGATGCCCAGCATTTCCCTGAAGCGTTTTACATTGTGGCCTGATCTATTTTATGTTACATGATAAATCAACATTTATAGAAAGCAAGATTCAAAACTGTAGAACATTATTTTTCCATAAAGAGTAGTTTTTAAATGGCTGAACTCTTGAAATAGAAGTAAAAGCTTTACATTTTATGTTCTCACGTAAACAAAAACTGGATATTTTCCTTATCATTGCTAAAATGAAATTTACTAATATACTATGAACGATTACATTTCTTTTTTCAGGGAGATTCAGGCACGTTCTAAGTTTGAGATTGAATATGAAAAAAGACATTCTAAAAAACTTGCTACTCAATTTAATGCAATGAAGTTCCTCCACTGGAACGAAAATAAAGTCTCTGAAATATTGGCATTTTTCCTAGATCCTAATGAAGATCATGGGCAGGGAGATATTTATTTGAAATTGTTTAAAGAAGAATTAGGACTCCATTTCCCTTATGATCATCCGACAAAAGTGCAGGTAATTTTAGAAGATCCCACTTTCGAAAACAGAAGAGTGGATATAGTTTTAAAAAATCAGGATCAGTCAAGTATCCTGGGAATTGAAAATAAAATTTATCCATGGACACGGGATCAGGAAAATCAGGTTCAGGATTATTTAAAATATTTACAATACATCAGTACCCGCCATTATCAACTTCTCTATTTAGCTCCAAAATCCAAAGAACTAACAGAATACAGCGCAGGTAAAGAAGTTGAAACTCTTATAAAAACAAGACTTTTACGTTTAATAAACTATGAGGATGATATTATTCCTCTTTTAAAAGAATTTATTAAAAATACAGAAAATGAAAGGGTGCGTTGTTTTCTGATGGACTTCGAAAGTCAACTTATTGAAAATTATATGGGAAAAGAAAATTTAGATCCAGGGTCGCTGAACCATTTTATTACTGAAACCGAAGATAATATAGAAACGGCTTTTCAGATATCCAATACTTTACATTCTATTAAGCAAGATATGAAAGACCTTGCTGACCAGCAAATGCTTCAACTTGCTGATGAATTATCAGAAGAATTGAACATGAATGTTATTTATGACGAGCAATATCATCAGTTTGGGATTTCCGTTTTAAAAAATGTATATATCAGGTTTAATTATGAAGAAGGTGGCGTTATTTATGGCCTGGTAAAAACACCTGCCTTTATGGATCGGTATAGGGAAAAAGTGTATTTTGATGATCTGCGAAATCATTTAGGAATCAAATTTCGGACATCCCATCTATGGCCTCTATATTTTTTACAGTATGGCAACATAGATCATAATGCAGAATTTTGGGTTGATATTAAAAACGGAAACTTCAAATTATTTATGAGAACATTTATTATGAAGGTTTTAGAAGCTCCTGAAGACATCATAAAAGACCTGTAATAAAATCTTCTTTTTAAAACCCATTTTATATATCAGTATACCACATAAATTTATACCTTTTCTTTAGAAAGATTAAAGATTTTTCTTATTATTGCCACCATTAAACAAACATTCTTGAGTCATTCATGATTCAAAATATTAAAACTAACTATGAATACCTTTGGAAAAACCATACGCCTATTCTTCGTAGATGGTACACCCAATAGTCTTACCACTGCAGAACTCAGCAACTGGACGGGAATAGGCATCAGAGTTCCCCGTATTAAAGTAAGAGAATTCAGCAATCGTACAGAATTTAGAAAACCTGGTGTCTATATCCTGATTGGTAAAGGAGACAATAATGAAGATGCTGCCTATATTGGCGAAGCAGAAGTCATTGCCGAACGCCTTGTGAGCCATATAGCTAATAAAGAATTTTGGAATGAAGTGTTATTCTTTGGAAGTAAGGATCAGTATTTGAACAAAGCGGGTGTTAAATACCTTGAAAATCGTTTGTATGAATTGGCTATGCATGCAGAACGCTACACTATTAATCAGAATATCCCTACCCGACCGGAACTTTCTGAAGCAGAGCAGGCAGAATTGGAAGAGTTTTTATCTAATGTCAAAATATTGACCGCCTCATTAGGACATAAAATATTTGAATCCCTGGAAGAAACTGTTGAACAGGACGAAACGAATCAACTGATCTTATACTGTAAAAACGGAGCTGGAGCTAATAGCAAAGGAAGTCCATCCACTGAAGGTTTCGTAGTATACAAAGATTCTCTTTTGATGGTAACTGAGCAGCCTTCATTAAATGAAGGTATTGTACTGGAACGAAATAAAATGCTTTCAGACGGAATATTACAACGGGACAATGGTTTCTATAAACTCACTAAAGATTATGTTTTCAACTCTTCCTCAAGAGCAGCATCAGCTATACTAGCAAGATCTGCAAGTGGACCTGTAGAATGGAAAACTGAAAGCGGAATTCAATTAAAATTTTTAGAAATTTAATTAATATTTTTGCTTTCGCAATTATTCTAAAATTATGTTAATAGCTGTGATCCATTATGATCATTGTTTTCAAAATTCCTATCTTGGTGCTACCAACAAATCACTGCCATTATGAAAAAAATAGGAATTATCGGATGCGGATGGCTGGGTTCCCGCATTGCGGAAAAGCTTTCCGGAGATTACCAGATTTATGCAACTACTACTTCGGAGGAGAAACGGGAAGACCTTGAGCGGAGAGGCTATCATCCTTTGGTGGTGGACTTTAATGATGAGACGTATGTAGAGCTCTTATCTCCATGGGATGTTATTGGAGAGCTTGACACCATTATTATTACGGTACCTTTTTCATCAAAGAAAGAAAATGAAGACGAAATCGTAAAAAGAGCAGAACGGGTGGCTTTATGGATGCAGGGCTTCCGGGGACAGGTATTTCTTATGAGCTCAACAGGAGTGTATCCTGACGATGCCAAAGATTTTTCTGAAAATGATCTGGCTGCCGAAGAAGTTGTAAAAGAAAAAATTATAAAAAAAGCATTTCCTCAAACTAATATTCTCAGGCTGGGTGGATTAATGGGAGATGACCGTTTTCTGAGCAAATATACGGTGTCGGATCCCGGAGCTCCCGCCAATCATATTCATTATGAAGATGTAGGTTCTGTGATAGAAAAGATGATTAAAGAGCAAACCCATTCGGAACTGTACAACCTGGTAGCGCCGTTGCATCCTTCAAAAAGAGAAGTGATCAGCATACAGAAAAAAAGTCCTTATATCCCTGAAGAAACAGTAAAAGGAAAGACAGTTTCATCAGAGAAATTAATCTCAGAACTGGATTTCAATTTTAAATTTCCTGACCCCAGATATTTTCATCCGGGTTGAAAGGAATACCATACAGACCAGGATTCATATGCACAAAATTCAAATCATGACCACATCATCAGGTATGCTCAATAAATTTTCGTTCTTTTGCAAAAAGTTTTAATTTTTACCATAGCATGTCAAAGTTTGATGAAATCCGGTATTTTCATGATCACGAAGTGAATGAAAGATTGCAGAGCATAGCCCGTGATCCGATGATGAAAGCACTGATGAACTTTACTTTTCCGGGTGTGGAAGAGCAGGTTTGGCTGGAGCAGTTTAAAGAGGTTTATTCCATTAGCGATTTCCAGCATCAGTTTGTGGCGTATGCTGTTCGTCAGATTCTTGCTAAAAGTTCGGAAGGTTTAACGACCTCGGGTTTCGATAAGCTTGATAAGAACACTTCCTATCTCTACATTTCTAACCACAGGGATATTGTCCTGGACACTTCCCTGCTTAACCTGGTTTTGCTGGAAAGTGGACTGATCATGACCGCTTCTGCGATTGGTGATAATTTGGTAAAAAGAAACTTCCTGAATGTACTGGCTAAACTGAACCGTAACTTTTTGGTTCAGAGAGGGCTTTCCATTCGTGATCAGCTTACCAGTTCACAAACCATGTCTGAGTATATAGACATGCTGTTACACGAAGAAAACCGCTCCGTATGGATTGCCCAGCGTGAGGGCCGTGCTAAAGACGGGAATGATGCGACTCAGCAAGGGGTTTTGAAAATGCTGGCTATGGCAGCGGGAGACCAATCTCTAATAGAGTACTTTAAGACACTAAAAATTGTTCCCATCTCCATTTCCTATGAATATGATCCTACCGATTCCTTAAAAATGCCTCAACTGCTGGCTCAGCACAGAGATGAAGCATATATTAAAGGAAAAAATGAAGATTTCAATACCATCCTCAGTGGAATTTTAGGTCAAAAGAAACGAATTCATCTGCATGCCGGCGATGTTATTGATACGGAACTGGATGAAATTGCCGCTACCATTGACAATAAAAACAAGCAGCTGCAGGCCATTGCACAACTCATTGACACATCGATCATTCAAAATTACAAACTCTGGCCTACCAAATATATCGCCTACGATCTGAAAAACAATACGGATACGTATGCTTCACAGTATACGGAACAGGAAAAACAGTTGTTTATCCGAAGACTGGAAATGCGTATTGATCCGGCTGATCCTGTTTCTAAGGAATATTTCCTGGCGATGTATGCCAATCCTTTGGTGAATAAATTAAAGGCGGAAGAAAAGTGATTTTTTTAACCACAGATTCCTCAGATTTACACGGATGTTATCTGATAATATTGTAAAGCTTTTTTCTAAATATCTTAGATTTTAAGGAAGCAACAAATAAGTCGATTAAAATTCTTTATTCTCATTAATCCCAAGATCAGGAAGACTCCACAGTTACGTATAAAAATCTGCGTCATCTGCAAAATCTGCGTGAGATAAAATTAATATAAACCTATCCATCTGCTTAGAAAAATCAATGCAATTGATTCCTTTTTTGCTGCTTTAAACGATAAAGCTGTAAATATAAATCTTGCGTCTAAAAACTCTTTATTTTCACTCATCCCAAGATCAGGGAGATTCCACAGTTACGAATAAAAATCTGCGTCATTTGCAAAATCTGCGTGAGATAAAATTATCATAAGCAATCATCTGCTTAGAAGACTCAATCCGCGTGAGTTACAAAATCTGCGTGAGCCACTTTTTCTAATCACCATCAGTCCCCCACAAGGAATGCTGCTGCTTACGGTTTTCCGTAATTTTTTTTTACGGGTTGTTTGTAGTTTCGAACATTATAAAACAAGGTGTTTTTATAACCTCATTCAACAAACAACGAAAACATTATGAATAGAAAAACGACTCCTGCAGATCTCTTTTTGGGAATTCTTGCATTGTTACTGATCAGCGTAAGCTTTTATCAGACCTGGCTTGGGCTGCAGCAGATCTTTGGACCGGCATCTTTTGTGATTGCCCTGGTGTTATCATTACTGCTCTTATTCCTGTGCTGGATGCTGAGAAATGCAAAACTGGAGGGCAAGCCTACGGGAAGCCTTGTGGGAATTTATATTTTCATTGCCTCGTTCTGCTTTATTGCCAACTTTAATGCACTGTATACAAGGTTTATGAAAACGGATATTTATACGGACGAACTCCGGGATATCAATAAAAACTTTACGACGCTTGAAAATGATGTGGAATCGAAATTAAGCTATAAGTACAATAAAGCAACCACTCAGAACATTGAGATCAAAAAGAAGCAGATGATGGAGCAGATCAAAGATCCCGGAAATAAAGGAATCGGAAGCCGCGCCCAGCTTTTGATAAAGGATATCGAAAGGTTAACGGGCCAGAAAGTGGACTTGCTGACACCTGTTGGCGAAGATTATGAAGACCTTGCTGAAAGAATGGGAAAACAGATTGACAATATTGTTTCGGATCTTTCCCCTGAAGAAAAAGCCTTAAAGACAGAGATCAACAATGCAGCTTTCAAATGGGATAAAAACATTCAGGACCTGCTCCTTTTATCCAAAAAGGAAAAAGACGGTTTGTCGCAGGGGCTTATTGATGAGTCTCTTTCAGATTATAATAAACTGGGAAGCCGCGCACAAACGGTTCTGGGAAATGATAAAATACATTTTGAGCCTGCAGTGTCGAAGACCCAGCAGGTAGGAAAAATCGGTTTTGCGTTTGAACATGCTATTAAAAATTTTGGCATGTACCAGTTTGTGGTTCTCGCCGGCTGTATTTTACTTGATTTCGTGATTGTCATCATTATTTTATTGGTAACAGATTCAGGAAACTACAATGGAAGCAATGGCAGAAGCGTGTTTACCAACAAAAGAAGCGGCAAAACCATCATCCCAAATAACTAAACCATGGAAACTAACGATCAATTAAAACCGTTGTCTTTTGAAACAGAAGAAGTGCTAAAGCCACTCTCTTTTGATTTTCAAAACGCTCCCCAAACAGATTTTGTTCCGATTGCCAAAACGATCTCCAATGACATCAGGAATAAGGACAGCAATTTTGTCTTTTTCTTTGGAACCGCAGAATCCGGAAAATCAGTAATCCTCTCCTCGATGCTGTATTATCTCAGATCATATGCCGGAGTGTTGAGACCCAAGCTGGGAACTCCCAACTCCAAAGAAGCCAATGTACTGCTTTCCGATTTTTTTGAAAACATCAGACAGGGTGTGCTTCCCAACAGAACCACCAGAGATCAGGTGACCCGTCTGGACCTCGTCTTTGAACCCAATAACCGATCAAAAAGAGTGGTTCCCGTAGACCTTACTTTTCTGGAAACTTCCGGCGAAAACCACAATGATATCCGAAGAGGTGGAAGCTATCACAGCAGCATAGAAACCTTTCTGAATGCCAATATTCCACTTACTTTCATTATTGTCACCAGCTATGAAACGGCCTATAAAGACGATTCTCTGATCAATGAATTTCTGGATGAGCTGGAACGAAAAGGTAAAAATTTAAAATCAGTGAATGCCATTCTGGTGATTTCCAAGTGGGACAAATCCGGGCGAATGGATGTGGAAAGTGCGGAAGCGCTTGATTCTTTTATCTCTGATCACCTTCCCATGACTTCACAACGAATTGACACGTATGGATTGAGCAAAACCTATTACACGATCGGAAGTATCCAGAATACGACGGGTAGTGAAAAGATTGACCTTCTGAACCTCTCTACCGCTGAAGTCCTTGCCAAATGGCTCTACAGAAGCATTGTTGGCTATGATCTGGATTATGAAGGAACATTTTGGGAACGTTTAAAATTTAGCTTTACCAATTGATGGACAATACTTATTTTTTCTCGGCATTCGGGACTTTTGGAAATCCCAATGGCTTCAGACAATCTTTTTTTTTAGGTGGAAATCATCATATTGCGAAGGAGATCAGGACTTTTGACCTTAAGACCGACGCGATCAAACTGTTTACTCAAAGCACTATTTACTCAATACGGAAAGACTATGCCGGCGGTTGTAACCTCATCTCCTATTCTGTTTATACGTTTGCAAAAGAGCAAAATTCAGACAGGGGCGGTACCTTTATCGGTTCCAGCTTACTTTTCGTTCATAAAATTGCTTCCGAAGGACTTATCATCAGTGCATTGAATGATTTTCAAAGAAGTCTTGAAAAAAACAATTTGTCAGAAGGAGTGATCACAGTCAATCATTCAGAACAGTTTTCCATTCAAAAACCCAGGGATTTTGATAAAATAGGGTTCAATGTCCGGGAAATCGACGAGTTGGATTTTACACGATCCAATCATAACTATCTTGTCGTGTACTGTAAAACCAGCGCTGAAGAGCTCCAGAACTTTTACAGCAAAGCGATTGACCTTTTGAACGTTTATGATACCATCTATTTTACCCAAAGCCATGAAATTGCCGAATTTGTAAAGCAAAAAGGAATCTTTAAAATTGTAAATGATGAGGGTTTTGATATGGAACTGCACAACCTTGAAGAAGAAAGGCGCAGGATTTTGCAATCTGCCATCACTGAGCTTAAACGAGAAAAAGAAGGCTTAAAAGATGAAAAAACAAAACTGCTTGAAGACCTCAACAGGCAGATCTCGCACAATGAAAAACGGCACCAGGACAATGAGTCCAAAATCAAGGAATCCAAAAACAGAATTGAAATCATCAGTAAAGAATACGATCAGTACTCAGAAAAAATTGAAGAACTCATCCGCAATCTTACCGCTGATGGAAAGATAGAAGCAGCTAAAAAGCTGCACCAGGAACATAAACGACTGTTGACCAATACGATTCATCAAAATAAAGGCATTGAATCCTTATCTTCTCTATCTTCATCGTCCAATGCAAGAGTACAGCCGGCAAGAGACGATCAGCCCTATTCTCATGGGCTTTCCGGTTTTCACAGCTCAGGAAGAAACCGGGAAAAAGAGTTCAGGGTGGACGGCTTTAAGGTGGCCACATTAATTTTATCATTGCTGTTGATCGGGGCTTTAGTGCTGTGCTGTCTGTGGATACCAAAAGAATATACAACATCATTCCATACTTTATAAAACAGCCCATCATTTGAAAAAGTCGTCTATTGATCAGTAACTCAATACAGGAAAAGAGAAAGGCATTACAATTTATCCCGATACTGATCTTAAAATCTTATCTTCGCAAAAAATTTGGCAAATGAAAAAAATAGTATTGCTGGCTTCAGTGGTTCTTGTTCTTAATTCATGTGTGGTAAGAACTGCAACAAAAGTAGTATCGGGAGCTGTAAATTTAGGGTATAAAGCCGTAAAAGGAACGGTAAACGGAATCAGCTGGGCAGTAAGCAAAGCGAAAGGAAAAATCGATGAGGACCGCATAGACGGAACCTGGAAAGTCGTAGGAGTTTACAAAGGGTCTTTTGAAGATTTCTCCAAAGACCAGAATCCGGAAAGTTCTTTTACTTCAGAATGTACCGACAGCTTTGAGCAGATTGTTTTTAAAGCTAAAAAATCTAAATTCAAACCGGTACATTGCAGCACAGGAGATGAAAGCTGGGTAAAATATAAAATGGAATTCGGGAAAAACCCGTTGACCAAAGAAAAGGAAAACTACATAGAATATAACTCCAACAATTATATTACAGTGATTGATGTCAACAGCAAAACAATGGTTCTGGAAGGGAATGTAATTCCTAAACTTGCATTTTCAGGAGCCAAATTATTCCTTCTGGAAAAAGTAAGGTAATAATCTGACATTCAACCCGAATACAAAAATAAAAATGCCTGTTTTCATAGCGATCACAGGCATTTTTCACTCATACAATGTTACCATCTAGGTTTATTTCTTAAGCATATCGATTTCAATAATGTTATTGTCATCCTGTATTGTTTTTTTCATCTGAAGCTCTCTTTCCCTTAGGTACGTACTTTTATCGATCATGGTTCCGTTGACATTGACTTTTTCCAGATCGTGAAGGGTCATCCTTAGTGACTTGGTAGGATCATTTCTGCTTTCTAAAAAGATCTGTCTGTATTTGGGAAAATCGATATCGACCTTATCTCCGAAATCAAAGACAAAACTTCCCGAAGGCGTCAGGTTCTCAATTTCCAGGTCCGAGAGTTTCCTGATTCCGGCTAAAGTAAAAGAATGACTGCCACCGGCATCCTCAATTTTCAGGATCATCCCGGGAAGCCCATGGAATTTATAAGGACCGTCCTGAACGGGAATATCGGCAGTGAACCATGCCGTCCACTTTCTACCCCCGAAGTCCGTTGTCGCTTTCTGTACGGCATAGCCTTTAATAACCTCTTTATCCGGATGTATAGACCATGACATTGTACGGCGATCGGATACATTATACTTTGATCTCCCCATTCTCGTCAGGAAAAATACGGTATGATCGGAGTAATTTTTTATGACGGTGTATCTTATCGTATTATTTTTGGAAGCAGCTGTCTGCGGGATCTGGTCTACTCTTCCTGTAGCTTTCATCTGCTTGTCTGTAATGGCTTTGGAAATAGAATCATTTTTAAAGGTCTCCCCACTGAAAAATCTGGAAAAACCGGGAGCTACATCGAGGTACATGATCTCCGTTCTCTTGTCCTGCATGCGGGTAGAATCCGGAATATACTGATAGTCGTACGTGAATCTCTGGTGCTGGGAAAAGAGACTCACAAATAGGAATAAAAAAACAATTCCAATTAATTTTTCTGAATATGCCATATTATTTAAAAAAAAATTATATTTTTAGCGGAGAATTAATACCAAATATAAGATTTCAAATGAGAACGAAAAAACTAACATTAAAGAAAAGTGTAGTCGCTAATCTGGACAAGAAAGCAATGGGACAGGTAAAAGGAGGATTAAAAAAACCTGATATGGGATTGACTCCTGAAACTTTCGGATGTGGAGAAACTTCTGCAGAAGACAAAGGATGTGGTTCAGACTTATGCCAGGAATTCGGGTTAGGATAGACCCATCACTTTTACAAAATCTAAGTTTCGTAATATTTATTTATTATGAAACTTTTTTAATTTTATGGAGAAGCACATCGTACATGAAATCGCACAAAGCATTCTAACCTCAGAAGAACCCAACAGCTACGGCCTTCTTACCGGCTATACAGGACCTATGATTTTCCTGTCCGAATACTCTAAAATACAACCTGAATATTCAAAAAAAGCACAGGATTATATCGACCGTTTTTATGCTGATATAGATCAGGGGATTGTTTCGGCGTCCTACGCAAGGGGAATTGCCGGAGCCTGCCTGGCAATCGGCTATCTTGATGAAGGTAAAAAGCCACTGTCATTCGTATCCAGAAGTATTGATGAATATCTGGCTTCAGAAGCTGAAGACTATCTGTCGGTTCAGAATTTTGATTTTCTGCATGGAGCAGTCGGGATCGGTTTTTATTTTATAGAAAGGGCAAAAGAAGGCAGCAAAATCGCCCACAAAGCCCTGGAGAGTATTCTGGATAGCCTGGATCAGAATAAAATGACTGGTGAGAATGATGAAGTTACCTTTCTAAACTTCAAAAAAGTATCAGACATCTCCCTCTCTCACGGCTTATCATCTATCCTCATATTCCTGACAAAGCTTATGGAGAACGGCTTTGTGTATAAAGATATCCCCAGGAACCTTTCGGTAAAGATCATCAGATATATTCTGTCGCAAAAGATAGACAGAGAGATTTCCGGATCCCAGTTCCCATATACTTCAAAAGAAAACAATAAGGGAAGCAGACTGGCGTGGTGCTATGGTGATCTGGGAATTTGCATAGCCTTGCTGAAAGCTTCTGAAGTCCTGAACGACCTGCCACTGAAAATGGAGGCCACAGAAATCCTGGTCTACAACACCACGCGAAAAGAGCTGACTAAAAACCTGGTCCGGGACAGTGAAATTTGTCACGGAACTTCAGGCATCAGCCTTATCTACCATATTCTGAATAAAAGGTATAAGATTCCTGAGTTTGGTGATTGCGAAAAGTACTGGACAGAGAAAACTATAGAATTATACCATCAAAAAGACAATCATAAGAATATAAGCCTGCTGGAAGGGCTTTCTGGAACCGGCCTTGTACTGCTGAATTCATTGTACCATACAGGAACCCGATGGAGCAATTTCTTTTTACTATGAAAAAAACGACCCAAGTAACCTATGAAGATTTCGGACACTTTATCATACGCTGTCCCGCGCTCCCCTATTCGGAGCATGATCACTTTTCGTATGAAACACTAAAAGAGAATGCTTTCTTTATGGAATCCTTATATATTTCATCCCCGGAATTCCACGATGAGATCGCCAAAGCAGCGGTGCTGACCGAAAAGCATAAAATAACCCTTCTGAAATACTGGAACCGGATAAGAACCCGCTCTACCCCTTTCGGAATGTTTTCAGGGATCTGTATCGGCAGCATTACTGAAGCGGAAAGCAAGATGCTTATTTCATCCAGATATCAAAAAGTATCCAGGCTGGACATGAGCTGCCTTTCCAATCTGGTGGGTTCCCTGCAAAACAGAAAAGAAGTAAGATCTGCCCTGAAGTATTTTGTCAATGATTCTTTGTACAAAGTGGGAAACAGCCACAGGTATTACTTTGTAAAAAAAGCGGACAACAATAAAGACTACAAGTTTGATGTAGTGGATATCGAGGTTTCCGGTTATTTAAATAAAATAATAGCAAAAGCACAAAGCGGAGCCACATTATCCGAACTCTGTTCTGTACTCGGTCCGGAGTTTTCTGAAGAGGAAATTTATGATTACCTCAATGAACTGATTGACTCTCAGATTATCATATGCGAGCTCTCTCTCCAGCTGACAGGAGTACCGCTGCTCAGTAAGATCACAAAATTATTAGACCGCACTGCATTGATGTCCGTCAATAAAAAGCTGAAAGAAACCGGCACACTCCTGGAGACTCAAAAAGAGCTGATCACCGTTTCCAAAAGCATTGAAAATACGATGAGAGAACTGAATATCGGTTACAACAAAAAAGAGCTGATACAGGTCGATCTGAAAAGAGAATTTCAACAGGCAAACCTCAATAAAGCGCTGATCGGGGATATCAAAGACGCCATCTCGTATCTGAATTCACTGGAAGATTTTGAAAGTGAAAATCCTAACCTAAAAAAGTTTACCACCACCTTTCAGCAGGTCTATGAAGAAGAGGAAATTCCTCTGTTGCAGGCCCTGGATGTAGATCTCGGGATCGGATATCCGATTGACCATTACGGAAACAATTATACCAACTCCCTCATCAGAGATTTTGAATTACCGGCCCTCGATGTAAAACCGAAAAAAGCCTCAGTCTTACAGGAAATCATTTCCCGGAAAAAAGAACACATCAAAGAAATACGGCTGGAACACGAAGAAGCAGAGCGTAAGAATACAGGTAACAATTTCCATCCGGTATTCTATACTTCTTTCGAACTTGTCAGTATTGACCAGCAGTCTCTTCCAAGGCTGAAATATGTGGGAGACCGGTCCGGAGTAAAGTTACTGACCAGGTTTTCACATATGGATCCCCGAATTGAAAATCTGATCTCCGATATTACCCGGAAGGAACAGGAATTAAGTAAAGAGATTTTAGCTGAAATCGTCCATCTTCCCGGACCCCGGCTTGGAAATATCTCCACCCGGCCCCACATCAGAAATTATGAAATAACCTGTCTTACTTTTTCAGACCGGGAAACTGAACACCAGATCCCGCTGAGCGACCTCATGATCTCAGTGAAAAATCACAAAGTGATCCTGCGTTCCAAAAAGCTGAATAAAGTGGTTAAACCTGTGTTATCAACTGCTCACAACTATACCGTATCCGAACTTTCGGTCTACCGGTTCCTGTGTGAGGTTCAGTTTCAGGATACAAAGATCATCAGCTTTCCTTTTGAATGGGATCTGCCCTATACACCACGAATCAGATATAAAAATGTACTGCTGTCTCTGGCTACCTGGATCATCCGTACGAAAGAGCTAGAAAAGCTTTTCAGCATAGAAGATGAAGATCTTTTACTCCGGGAAATGAAAGAATGGCTGAACAAAAAACATATTCCCGAACATTTTTTACTGTGCATTGGGGACAATGAACTTCTTATAGAATCAGGAAAAACGAATCATGTCAGAATGTTTTTAAAAGAGATCAAAAACAGGAAAACCGTAAAAATAGCTGAATTTTTATTTGACGATCAGCATTCTGTGGTCAGGGATCAGGAAGGAAATGCCTACCGCCAGGAGATTATTTTACCACTATACTGCAGTACACCATGAAAAAAATACAGAGACATTTCACCCTTGGAAGTGAGTGGATATATGTAAAAATATATACGGGCTATAAAACTGCAGATCAGTTGTTAATGAATGAATTAGCATCACTGACACGTTCTTTAACCCAACAAAACCTGATCCAGGAGTTTTTCTTCATCAGGTTCAGTGATCCTTTTTATCATATCAGACTAAGGCTGCACCTTACGGATATTTCCCATATCGGGACCGTGATTTCATTACTGAACAGGGCTTTACATTCCAAAATTCAAAACAGGCTGATTACCAAACTCCAGTTTGATACCTATAGCCGTGAACTTGAAAGATACCACAGCCTCCTGATTGAAAAAGCAGAAACGGTTTTCTGCATAGACAGCCGTTATATCCTTGCCATCATCAGAAACGTAATTAAAAATGAAGCTGAAGACAACCGATGGATCGCAGGAATTCTGCTGATTACTTCTTTTCTGGACAGTTCAGGCATGAGCACGGAAGAAAAGCTAAGGCTGATGGAAGGTCTTGCCGCCAGCTTTAAAAAAGAATTTGGTTTTGATCAATATAATTCAAAACAGTTTAATACAAAATACCGCGAACATAAGCAGACCATCGGAGATGCCATCAGCAGAACCTATTCGGCAGAAGGCTTTGACAAGATCTACCCGCTTATCGATAAAAGAAATAAAGAACTGGCACCTGTCATCAGCGAAATCAAAACGATAAGTAAAAAAAATAATCTCGAATACTCAAGATACGCCGGAAGTTATCTTCATATGACTATCAACAGGCTTTTTCCTGTTAAAAACAGGCTGCACGAATTGCTTTTGTATGATATGGTCAGCAGGTATTACAAAAGCCAGCTTGCCAGAAGCAGTATGAGCAGTAAGTAAACAGATGTTACGAATTTTTACAGGCTAACACCTCATTAATTTGATAAAACTTTAAAACAAAAGCTCCAGCAGCGGCTTCGCCGCTGCTGGAGCTTTTTCTGGATATGACATTCTGTTTCAAGAAAATTGGTATTGATTTTTTCATGCTGCTATTGCCACCAGACAGATCACCTATGATTTCCAGGCTATCACCTTCTGTTTTCTATTTCAGCTATTTTCCGGCCTTCATCGCCCAGATAATGGACCACCAGCTTCTCATAGACTTTATACCCGTCATCCACATTGGTAAAGATCAGAATGCCTTTCCCGGATTTGGGTAAAACGATAGCAATACACCGCGTCCCCAGGTCTGCACCGCCATGCGATAAAGCGTACTCACCCTTTCCAAGGTCTGCAATTTCAAAACCTAAACCAAAATACTTATCTTCTTTGATATTCACCTGTTTTTTTGTCATTTCCTGGAAGAGATCCGGAGTAAGCCCCTCTCCTTTCATGACCGCAACCATAAAATTTCCGTAATCGGCAATGGTGGTATGCAGATCATCCGCTGCGTTGGCCGTTTTGTTTTTTTCAGTGGGATATGATTTCCCTTCTGTGCTGTATCCTACTGCAAATCTGGATTCGTCCATATCATTATCCCATACATACTGAGTATCCTTCATATCGTAGGGCTGAAAGATCAGCTCACGGGCAAGTTCATCCAGCCGCTTACCGAATTTCTTTTCCAAAGCTTTCCTCAGGTATTCGAAACCCTCTCCTGAGTATTGATACTTTGTACCGGGATCAAACTGAAAATTCAGCTTTTTATCAGCATTTTGCCATCTCCAGTTAGGAAAACCTGTCTGGTGACTCAGAATAGATCTGGTGGTAAGCTTTTTATGTCTTGGATCACGGGCAATATCAGGATCTGTCCAATACCGGTCAAGAGATTCATCAATCTTCCATTTCCCCTGGCTGATCATGCGTAGTGCCACCATTGCGGTAACAGGTTTGGTAAGGGATGCTACATTAAAATAAGTATTGTATGGTGCCGGAACACCCTTCTTTATGGTTCCAAACACCTTTATCTGTTTGAGTTCATTGTCTTCAATAATTCCAAGGCCAAGCGTTGGAATACCATTTTCTTTCAGCCATATTTCCATTTCCTGATCGTTATCAAATACCGTTTCATGAGGAGGAGTTTGCTGGGCATGGTGGTTAAAACTTAGTGACCTGGTCAGTTTCCATTCACTGTGTTCTAATGTCCAGACATTGCTGAATTTGGCAAAACCTACTAATTTTTCGGGCAGGCTTCCTTCCTTTTCATAAAAAAGATGGTCTCCGTTCTGAATAACGGCATATATCTTTTCATCTTTATACATCGGATGGATTTCCATGCTTTTACCGATAAGCAGTCTTCTGTATTTAAAGCTTCCGGGAGCTTTACACAAGCCGTTCTTAAAATCGTCCATGAATTTTTTCTTATCGGAAATACCGTCTTTATCATGGTAAAATTCCAAATGGTCACTTAATACCCCATCCACCTGTTTCACATTACAGGTATTGAAGCCAACCGAAAAAAGAAGGCTGTCTTTTGCCATAATGATTTTGTAAAGTGGGTCTGTTGTTTTGATCTGTGCAGGAATAAAACTGGAAAGCAGCATACAAAAAGAAAGCATGCCCTGAATATATTTTGTCATCTTTAAACTTTTGACAAAGATTATATTTTCCGGCGTTTTTTATTTGAAAACGAACCCGACAAAAACCCGACAATATACTGACAACACTTATATCATATTGAAATTCAGTGAGAAATAAAGTTTCTTCTTCCGGTCTATTTCTGATGCGTTACGCAGGATAATGAATACATTAGACAGAACAATTAGAATGATCAGAACAAGGGTAAACTGTCGCCCCAGCTTTAAAAAGATCCCGATCATAAAAACAATAGGAGCCATTACCGTCCACAACATCTGTACAGAAATAATCTGTCTGCACAGATCGTTTCTCTGTTTCATCCTGAACATCAGCATAAGTGGTACAAGAATATTAAGCGGTGGCAGGAGAACAAACAGCAGCGATGAAAGGTTGATCATTTTGATGTAAGAATCATTAACAGGAATTTCCGCTTCTTTTACTTCTTCTTTGCCATCTGCCAGGGCTTCTTCCGGATCGGGAATTACAGAGGTATTCTGCAATAAAGATTCATCAATCTCCAACGCCTGCGCCAGTGCTCTCAACGTATGCCCTTTAGGCTCTGTACCGGATTCTATACGCTGAATGGTTCTGACCGAAATTTTTGATTGCTCCGAAAGTTCTTCCTGCGTAAGATTTTTCTGCTCTCTTATGGCTTTTAGCTTAGACATGACTGCGAAATTCTTGAAAATATTTTGTTAATTACCGGCCACTAATGTACATCTTTTTATACGATCACAAAAAGCAGTTTTTTAAAGAAGACCTTCCTGATAAAGCAGATCAGACGAGTTTATAGTCTTCAATAAAAAGGCATTCCACGATCATTCTTAGGAGCTTTATGTAATGCTCTGACTTTACCAACTGTCATATTATAAAAAACTAAGAATAATAAATGTAATTTTATCTGTCACAAAGCAATTGCAATACAACTGTATCATATTCAGTATCAAAACAGTAAACACCTAAACCAATCTATTTATGGAAAATACCTCAACCTCCAAAGCAGAGATCAGGAAGAATGTAGCCACGTATCTGATTCTGACGCTTCTTTTCTGCTTGCCAGTCTATTATATGTGCATCCGCACCGGAAAGCTGGGTGGCGGGATCATCTCTTATGCCACCATTGTGATGTGGTGTCCGGCTATTGCAGCACTCCTTACGTGTCGGCTGAGACATATTCCCATTTCTTCGCTGGGCTGGAAATGGGGACTTACGAAATACCAGATTCTTGCGTATTGTGTTCCCCTGCTTTACTCTTTCATTCCTTATCTGATCATTTGGATCAGTGGAGCAGGTGGTTTTTACAATCAGGAGTTTGTCGTTGAAATTTCCAATGGGATGGGCTGGGATCTTCCCGATGGGCTGGTCATTCCCCTTTATATTGTGCTTATGAGCAGTTTTGGGATGGTACGCTCTGTAGGTTCTGCATTGGGTGAGGAGATCGGCTGGCGCGGCTTTCTTACCCCCCAGCTTGCCAGGATGAATTCTTATACTTCAACCTCTCTGTGGATGGGAGCCATCTGGTCTCTCTATCATTATCCATTGCTACTCTTTTCCAATTATAACACCGGCGGCCCAAAATGGCTCGCCCTTATCTGTTTTACCGTCATGATATTTGCTTCCTGCTTTATCTTTACCTGGCTGCGGTTAAAATCCGGAAGCCTTTGGACAGCAGCCATTATGCACGCCAGCCACAACCTCTTTATCCAGTCTATTTTTACACCACTTACAGCAGATACGGGAAACACCAATTATTACATTGATGAATTCGGGGTTGCCCTGCCTATCGCTACTGTTATAGTTGCCTATTTTTTCTGGCGGAAAAGAAAGGAATTACCAGCACAAACTAGTGGATATGCATTAACTTCTGTGGCCGACCGTTCACCATCATAAACCTGCAGCTCCATGGGAGCAGCTCATACATAGCATTTAGTATCTACATCCGATTCCTGGATGTAGCTATTCCCTAATTTTCAGCTTCCAAAACCATACTTTTCTTCAACAACAGCCTTTATTTCAGCAAAACCCTGCAAAAAAATAAAAAACGCATACGTCATTCATTATTATGACCGCTTCCCCCTCAGTTCATGATTGGGAGAATTCCCCTATTTTTTAAAATTCAGTTTTTTCCCTTAGCGTTGATTTATTCAGATTCTTGAAATTTGTATCAGACAAAAGAGGAAACTCAGTCACATGTTCGGATTACCGGACCTTCTTAAAGAGCCGGTATGAGAAAAGCCTTTGAAAGGAGCATGAACATTAAAACAATAATAACCATTTAAACAAAGTATATGTCAGATAAAGTAAACAGTCAGACTACAGATGCGGTAACGCAGACGAATGTGACGGTGCTTGGAGAATCTCCCGCCCAGGCCATGAGTATGCTATATCAGATGGCAAGCCACGCCAGTGGAATTTCCATCCAGAATTCGGTAACCAATCAACAGAACCTGAACCAGTTAAATCCTGTCATTGTTGCTGATGCCATTAAAATATTAAAAGGATAATCCTAAAAATGAAAGAATATGGATACAGCCCAAAATACAGATGTGCAGGCCAGCACTCCGGCAGAGGAGTCGGTAGTTTTTGTCAACAGTGAAGTACTAGCACCACCGACGGCGACCCCTATGACCGGTGCCTCAAAGATCATGACAGACCAGGCCACCGGCATGATGATGCAGGATCTTCAATCTTTCCTGAAGGGTTTTGAGCAGCTGGGTTTAATTGCTGTGAGCAGATTGGCCAATAACATGCTGACCTATGGAAAATATCATCACGACCCCAATGCCACTGGCAAAGACCAATCCTCTGACGATGACGTTCAGGATGTCGGAAAAGGAAATGAAGTCATCAAAGATCTGTTTAAAATCATCAGTGATTATGCAGAAGTGAAAACAAAAATATCTTCCCTTATTCCACCACCGGCAACGGCAGTCATCAACAATACGGCATCTTCTGTTCCGGCAGCATCAACAGGTCTTCAAGAAGAAGATCCCACAAAAAAAAAATCCCTGACCCCGGAGCCTGAAGAGGATACAACCGAAGAATCGGCTGCCCATGAACCTGAATTGCCCACGGGAGAAAGTAAAGCTCCTGAAGCTAAGAAAAATCTGATCTCTAAACTATTTGATACACTTAAAATTAATACGATATGAATTATTCAAATGACAGCAAACCTGCTCAAATACTCAATTTACGAACTTTAGAAGAATTGAATGAATGTTTTTTTCTCAAAAGGGACAGTGACACCGCTTATTTCAGTTTAAAAAAACCGGAAAATAATGTCAACCGGGTGGTATTCAGCCTGCAAACATCTGATATTAATGTCACCCCGACAATACGGCTGGTAAATTGCGTCAACAAAAACAAAAAATACCCCTTATACCAGTCATTTGCAATAGAAACAAAAGATAAGTCTACAGGGATTGCCATTCTCATGCTCAAGCTGGATGATCAGAAAACATTCTACTGCAATGTGAGGATCCTTCCCCTCAACACCTTGGATGATGTTGCAGATAGGGAAGCTGACTCCCCTCTTCTTACTGTAAATCTTGAAAAAGCCAACTATCTTTTAAAAACAGATATCACGATCAATCCATCCAACACAGGAGAAGCTATGTATTCCACCCACGAGGTAGACGTGAATGCGATCTCAGATCTCATCTCGGCAGCAGAAATGACAGAATTGAAAAGAGAACTGGAATTTCAGGGTGCACAACTCATCGCCCACTATTGCCAGGAGATTCTTGAGATTATCATCAATGAAAATGCTGCCACCAGCAATACACTGCCGCTGCTATCTGAAGATTACGTCCTGCAGCTGCCGCTTGATTCACTGAAAGAACTGCTTTCCGCCAATGTTATTTCAGGAAACATTATGCTTGAAATCGTAGGGAGTAACGTGGTCCGCGATGTGAATAAAGACTGGACAGGAGCAAGTGCTTTTATCAGTTATCTTCTCTAGCAGATGCAAAACCATCCCACCCTCAACAATAAAAATAAAATCATGGATACAACCGATGAACAAAACCTTCCTGATACCGGGGAACCGACTTCTTCTTCCGATACGGATCAACAGAATGTAGCTCCTTTGTCCGATATTCTTTCCCGTGAGGATGAAATCATTCAATACATTAAGGATAAAGCCACCAAGGAGACGCTTAAATCTTTGGCTCCCCTGCTGGAAAAGCTGGAAGAAGCCGTAAAGCAGCAGCAACAGGAAAATCTCCCACAAAACCCAGCCATACCTGTTATCAACTATGACGAGCAGCTGAAAAACCTCCAGGAAATTTCCCAGGAAAAAATGAAAGCAAAAGAGATGAAAGTTGCCGAACGATTAGGCAAATTACAGGCAAAACTGGCCAACATTCGTAAATGATCACGATAACCTCAAAAACTCAATATTTATGGAAACCAATCAAAATGAAACCACCAGTACAGGTGTTGTCGCAATGTCATCCACAGTACCTTCCGCTATTTCTATGCAAGTGAATGCTCATTCTGTCGGCATCATGTATGAGCAGACCATACTGAATCAGCAAAAAGACTTTCAGATCAGCACAGGCAATGCCGTGGTCGGGCTGAAGAAGCTGGCAGAGAAAAAATTAAGATACAAAGAAACAGTCGCCCTGAGAAAAAGCAGGTTTGATATTTTATAATACAAAACGATCAGTACACTATACGGATGCGGTTCTACTCTGACCTTCAGGAACAGTCTTCATACACGGTTTTTTTAGTCACATTTTTTTCGCTTTTCCTCTTACGCCTGAAGAAATAGCCATCGAAAGCATTCATAAGCCTCACATAAATAATGCCGGTCTATTTCCGGTACAACCGCATCCTTTTTTTGAAATATACGATCATCAATACTTAACAAATTCATTTATTAACCGAGATCTGATCTCACCAAAAACTAAAAATTATGTCACAAACAGTCAACCAGCAAATCACCGATGCTGTAACACAATCTAACGTAAAGGTAGTAGGAGAAGCTCCGGCAATGGCCTTAGGAAATGTCTATCAGTCTGCTGCCCACTCCACAGGAATTATGTTTGAAAATGCAGTGAATGCACAAAACCAGCAGAACATCCTGGGTCAGGCAGCCACCACACAGGGAATCATGCAGATTTACAGCATGGATACCGTGTCAGATGCTATTTCTATCGCTAAAATGCTAAGCGCTTCTTAACAGAAATACATCCATCAACAAAATGACCGGAAGGTCCGGTCACCTATTCATCAAATCATAAAAAATTAAAATCATGGCACAAACAGTCAACGAACAAATCACAGATGCAGTGACCCAATCCAATGTAAAAGTTGTTGCAGAAGCTCCGGCAATCGCTTTAGGAAATGTCTATCAATCCGCAGCCCACTCCACAGGAATTATGTTTGAAAATGCAGTAAATGCACAAAATCAACAGAACATCCTGGGCCAGGCAGCCACTACACAGGGTGTGATGCAGATCTACAGCATCGATACGGTAGCAGACGCCATCTCCATTGCAAAAATGTTGAGCGCTTCTTAACAGATGTTACCACAGAACAAGATTACAGTCGGGTAATCATTACCCGATTGTTTTTTTAACCAATCAATGACCTTTAATACAAATAAAAAACTAAAAAATCATGGCACAAACAGTTAACGAACAAATTACGGATGCCGTAACCCAGTCTAATGTAAAAGTGGTGGGAGAAGCTCCGGCAATGGCTTTAGGAAATGTCTATCAATCTGCAGCTCATTCTACAGGAATTATGTTTGAAAATGCAGTGAATGCACAGAATCAGCAGAACATTTTAGGACAGGCAGCCACCACCCAGGGAATCATGCAGATCTATAGTATTGATACGATTGCTGACGCTATTTCTATTTCTAAAATGCTGGGAGCATCCTAATTCGAATCAGTGTTGTTTACTGAAAAATAAAAAGCAACACCTTATTCAATATAAGTACTAACGGGAACAATCTCAAAAAAAATTAAAATCATGGCACAAACAGTTAACCAACAAATCACAGATGCAGTGACACAAGCTAACGTAAAGGTAGTAGCGGAGTCACCGGCAATGGCTCTGGGGAATGTGTATCAATCCGCAGCCCATTCTACAGGAATTATGTTTGAAAATTCTGTCAACGCACAGAATCAGCAAAATATTTTAGGACAGGCAGCCACCACTCAGGGTGTGATGCAGATCTACAGCATCGATACGGTATCCGACGCGATCGCCATTGCCAAGATGCTTAGCGCTTCTTAATATTTTTTTACATTTTTTAAATAGGGAGAATGCATCTGGATTCTCCCTGTTTTTTCTGTCAGATTTACAAATTCTTTCATTTATAAAAAATACTATATGTTTCGTCAAATCGCTTCAAAAAATTCTGTCTTTATGACTTTGCAAAGAGTGACACCTAGATATGCCCCCATAATGAGAAGCTTTTCTACGGGAGACAAGCTACCTCAAAACAATGAGAAAAGCACTCAGCCTAATCGCTTTCCGGATCAGAATAATAAAAAGCTAATTGATTCCATTCCAAAGAAAGATCAGTTTTTCCTTCCCGAACCTAAGGCTTCTTACCTAAAAATTACGGATCAAACCCAATTGGAATATTCACAAAAAAAGCTATTCAACAGCCTGTTGCAAGATCTATTGCATATTATTTTACACTATATCATTCACGATAAGGAAGAAGAAAGAGGTTTCATAGTCGCCCGATGGATTCGCCATATATGGATGCTAATGGATTGTAAAATTGATGCTGAAGAACACTCATACGAATTTACTTTATTGGTAGGTAACGTAACAGAAATAATCACAGAAAAGAATGTTTTTGATTTTTTTACTAAAGAAGAAAGTGTAGGGGCTACTGTTCCATTAGCGCTCAAAGGAAAAGACAATGTATTTTTTGCAAGCAGGGAGCACGAGGGAATTGCCAATGCTTTTATACTGGGAAAGGTGAAAACAGAAAATTTTTCAGAATCGTTTACCATTGTCAATACCACCCAAAGCGGTCATCTATTGCATAATCCTTTTAACCCGGGTACCGTTACCATCACAATTTTCAGAAAAGATGATAAAATCTATGTTAAAGTCAAAGGAGAAGGAATAGGAAATTTTGCTACATTAAATAATATATTGGGAAAATTAGTTTTCCAACATTTAATAGAACATGGAATCAATAAATTTTTAAGAAAAAATAAGTTCTACAAATAACTTATTTATCAAACAAAACAATCTCAGCCGCATCCACAATACCATTCTGAACGGCATAAATAACCAGCCCGGCCATATTTTTCACACTGATTTTGATCATCAGATTTGTCTTGTGGGTTTCTACCGTTTTGGGAGATATGAAAAGGCTTTCCGCAATTTCTCTGGTGCTTTGCTGCTGACAGATCAGCCGTATGATATCCACTTCCCGCTCTGTAAGGTCATCTTTTGAATAGGCATGAAACTGAGGAAGCTTATTAGACAGCTGACCTCTCATCACATCAACCTGCTCATTGGAGAAGTAATGGCCCTTAAGATGAACAGCATGAATAACTTCAGACAATTCATCTAGTTCAATTTCTTTGGGTAAAAAGGCATGAACTCCCATTTTCAGCATATGCCCCATAAACGAACGTCTGTAAAAACTTGAAAGCACAATGACTTTAATCTCATTTTGAAGAGCGGATAAACCAGACAAAACCTCCAGTCCGTCTCCATCGCTCATTCTTAAATCCAGGATGAGGACATCCAGAGGGATACGAGCTTCCTGAAGATAAGCATTTCCGCTTTTTGCAGTGAGTACCACCTCATAGCGCGCATCATTTTCAAGATAGTTTTTTAAAAGCTGCACAAAGAGCAAATCATCGTCCACTATTCCGATCTTTATTTTCATAGAATTTGTTTTTATTTTTGTTTTAATATTAAAAAAACAACGCACCGGGTTCCATTACCGGGCTTGGTTTTAAATTTATATAGAGCATTGATCTTCCTGCTTCGCGACTGTATATTTTTCAGCCCGATTCCTTTATGATTTTTTCCGGAAGGAAAACCGCGGCCATTATCCTGCACAATAAGGCTGAGGTACTGTACGGAAACTCTCAGAAGCACGGTGATCTTCGTAGCAGAGGCATGTTTCAGAATATTGGTAATCAACTCCTGTACAATGCGGAAGAGGTTCAGCTTAATCGTACTGTTGACTGTAATGTTCTGCTCCGTATGATTGAAATAGAGCACCTCAACTTCTTTACTGATCTGGACCAGATAATCGGCAATAACGTCAGCCAGCTCTATTCCGTTAAGATCCGGAGGAGTAAGATTGTGAGAAAGCTCCCGGATCAGCTGCATTGATCTTTTTAAGTCAGAATTTAATTCCTTAACATTTCTGTCATTAATGTTTAAACGGATCATATTCAACTCAGAAATAATATTGTCATGGAGTTCTTCCGCAAGCCTCTCTCTGTCTTTTTCCTGTAAATAATGTATGTTTTCCCAACATTCAGTCTGCGTACTCCGAACCAGCTGTATCATTTTTCTTTTATTCTTCCTGACCTGCTCAAAATGATGAATCACCAATACAATAATAAAGGCTGTGCTTAAGAATAGGATGCCAATTCCTATCCATATCCATGATACTATCGTACTTTCATTGTCCGGGTATGCCATCCAAGATTAATAAAAGAAATGTAAAAAGAAAGCAGCAGAACTCCTCTGAAAAGCCAGATAGGGGCTACCCACTCCAGATAGTTATTGATCAGAAAATTAAACGTTGTAGAAATCAGGCATTCAACCGAAAAAAATAAAAATACCAGGATATTGGTGACAAACAATGTATTCCGGGTATTTCCTTTTTTTATCATATACAGGAAATAATAGGCCGCAAAGCTACTCACAATAATGCTGGTGATGATATTGGAATAAAAAGTAGCTGACTGAATGTTTTGCATATACACAATGTTGAATACCAGTGACAGAACGGCAAAAATACCAATAAGCACTTTTAATGATCTTCCTATTGAAAAAAAATACCGGTCATAGATCGCTGTGATCATGAGGATACCAAAAAACTGGCTGAGCGGGTAATTATAAATATTGATGGTATGCAGATCCAGAAGACGGTCTATATAATCGGATAATTCCAACAGCAGCTCTCCGAAAAGAAATACCAGCAGTACGATCTTTGATTTTGCATCGTTCATGACCAAGACAATCAGCCCGGTAAGCAGGGTTAGATTGATAACAAGTTGCAGATAAAATGACAGGGTGTTATAGGTAAGCATCACTTTTGAGTAAAAGTTCATATCCGCGGGGATAATTGGTAAATGGCGGTCTTGGTGTAGAATAATCTTCAGCAAACTGGCTCATCTGCCCTATCCCTAGATCTTTTACGGTGATCACCTCTATATGATAATCTGAGATAGGTGTATTTTGAAGCATGGTATTCGTCAGCCCCAAAAAGCAGACGCACGATTCTCCTTCCTTCAGACCCAATTTACTGTAATCACTAAACGGAATTCTCACCAGCTGAAAAAAGTTTCCTTTCTTTTGAGCATCAATCCAGTCACTGCAATACATATTGAACATGAAGTTCCTGCTGATTGCAGATTCTGAGCTGATAGGAGGATAGGAAGTGACAACCGGTGTTTTTTCTATCTCGGCGTCCGGAGACTGATGCGAAAATTCTTTTACAGAGATATGATCAAATTCCGAATGTTCATCGCTATATGAATCTATGAGAAAAAATTTCAGCTGATCTTCATCTATCCCTACATAGGCGTGGATAGCCTTGTCTTTATCATCTGTATGTTGCAGATGTTTCGTCCATTCTCTGATCTCGGACTCATCAACCGAAAAGTGAGTTCCCTGGTTCAGAAATTTCATGATTTCACTCTTACTTTCTCCATTTCCGTTCATGTAAGCATCAATCAAAGCTTTCCAGTTTCGAAGGGCACGGTAAATGTTTTCAATAGGCATGGCATTAGTCATAGGTAATAGTAAATGTTTTATTTGTTGAAATTTACAAAAAAAAGCCTTTACATTTGTTTTTATATCACGATTAGGTGGGTATTGAATATAATATGACAAGAACAATCCCAAGGATATTTTTTCGTAAACTTGTACCCTATCAATATTCTGTTACACATGATTCCATTTCATGAACTTTTATTTTTTATTCTTGCTGCCCTGATTCTGGTCGTGAGTCCTGGACCCAATATGATCTACCTGATCTCGAAATCCATAACGCAGGGGAAAAGATCCGGATTTGTTTCGCTGACAGGCGTGATCTGTGGTTTTTTGTTTCATATCGTGATGGTCTCTTTTGGCTTAACAGCTATATTACTGGCTGTTCCCTTTGCCTACACCGTTCTTAAAGTAACCGGAACTGTTTATCTCTTGTATCTGGCATACAAAGCCATTCGCCCTGCTGGCAAGACTATTTTTGAAGTGGATGGAGACAAGACTCACGACAGTCCGAAAAAGCTTTTCACTGTGGGTTTCCTTACCAATGTACTCAATCCGAAGGTTGCTGTTTTCTATGTCTCATTTTTCCCTCAGTTCATTAAACCTGAGTATGGATCCGTCCTCACTCAAAGCTTCCAATTAGGACTTATCCAGGTACTGATCAGCTTCAGCATCAATCTGGTGATTGTTTTGACAGCAGCAAAAGTAGCGGTATTCTTTTCGGACCATCCTATGTGGGTGAAAATACAGAAGTGGTTTATGGCAAGCGTGCTTACGTACCTGGCTTTAAAAATGGCTTTTTCAAAGGCAAAATAACAGAAAATCTTTACTTTGACATGGCAGATATGTTGTAGCTTTGTAGAACCGGTTTCAATACAATGAAGACAATTCCTACCTACGATTTGAGTGATATATCCAAGCATCGTTTCCATGTAAAGAAAATGGATACCCGTATCCGGAACACGGAAGATATGCTCATGGATAAAGGAATTCACCGTGATAATCACTACATTTTCACATGTATGGAAAGCGGCCATGTCAGGATGATGGTGGACTTCAACACTATTGAAGCACAGAACTCCGGTATTTTCTGCATTTTGCCGGGACAGGTACATCAGGGACTTCTGATGAAAGAGGTAAATGGATGGTTTGTAGCCGTAAAAGCTGATCTGGTACCGGAGACTGTCCGTTCGGTTTTTGAAGAATCTCTGGAGGAAATACGTCCGTTAGCAGTGGATAAAAGCTCTGTTGCAACCATCAACAAGGCAGCTGCCCTGCTCCACAAATCCTATACTGATGAGATGCTGGCCTCCAAAGAAGGGTTTCTGGTCGTTCAGTCTTTGCTACATGCTTTTATCGGAATGTTTGCTGTTTTATATTCTCAGGAAAATAATTCCCAGGCGGCCTATGACAGCCGTTCTGTACAGCTGGTCCGGGCATTCAGGATTATGGTAAGAAAAGAACACAAAACCATGAAAAGTCCATCAGAATATGCTGAAGCGCTTACGATTTCGAGGGGGTACCTTACAGAAGTCATCCGTGAAGTGACCGGCCAACCGGCCCAACACTGGATTCAACAGGAAATACTGATTGAAGCCAAACGGTTACTTGCGTTTACCCACCTTACCGTAAAAGAAATTGCTTATGTATTAGGATATAATGACCACGCCTACTTTAGCCGCTTATTCTCCAAACTGGAAGGCCAGTCTCCGTCTGAATTCAGAAACAGCAATAAAAGCATGTAATATAAGCACATATTTTCTAAAGAGTACAACATCAGATTCTTCAATTCACCTTAGACTTAAATGATACCAATATTGGAGGTACTCTGTTCCCCAAATTTTGATATCGCTACCTCTCTTCTGCATCTAAACCACGAATTGTCCAACCAATTCCTTGAAACAGCTATCGGTAAATTCCAATTTTGAAGCTTCCTTTGCAATAAAAAATAACATATGCCCAGCTTACCAAAATGGATCAATGATACTGTAGAAAATGTCTGGTCCTCAAAATTTAAAGACTGTACAGTCACCCATATACAACAGATTACGGATGATCTTCTTCTTATCCGCTTTGCCACAGACCTTTGGGATGTTCCGTATGAACCTGCCTATGCCATAGGAATAAGAATTAATGACCGGGATTTCCGGAATTATTCCCCATTTGATTTTAATAGGGAAGCCGGTACTTTTGATATTCTATTTCACCTGCATGATCCTGCAGCAGCAGGACATCATTTTACAACCGGTCTGTCCAAAGGAGATGTTGTAAAAATCCTGATGCCCAGAGGTAAACGATTCTTTGATCCCAACGCCAAAATCCATTTTTCCATAGGCGATGAGACCTCATTGGGCAGTTCCCTTTCCATTAAAACAGCGGTAGAGGAAATGAACCGTTCATTTATATGTCTTCATGAAATGGAAGATCCCTCAGCGTTGGAAAAACTGAACCTGTATGGCTATCATAGTCCTAAAAACAATACGATGAGAATTATAGAAGCTCTTAATGATTTTCTGGTAGAAGAAAAGCAAATGATATACAATGATGATGCTATCTTTTATCTTACAGGCAATGGTGACCGGATGTCCCTCCTAAGAAAATTTCTCAAATCCAAAGGAGTTTCACCCAGATGCATCAGATCACAGGCCTATTGGATAAAGGGGAAAAAAGGATTGTAAAAAAGTGAACGGACTAAAGTCCGTTCCTATTGAATATTGGAATTGCGAACAAGTAGAACTTTCAAATCCGGGCGATCCATTATCACTTTTTTGCTTCCGTCTAGTCTTCAAATTCAAAGGCAAAAAGTATAGACAGGAGCCCATCTATTTTTGTCTCTGTCCCAGTTTCTCTACCTTTTTGAGCCACTGCGAACGCTGCTTATCCTTTGAATTCCTGATCATCCCCAAATAAGTCACCTGTACCGGCTTCACACCACAGAATTCCAAGGTCGATTTCTTCAGCTGATTGACGCTGGGCCTTCCATACATAAGGCGGTAGTACCAGCCGGGCTGATCCAGAGTCGTGATAATATGTCCTGTTTTTCCTTTTAGCAATTTGTCCCACCACACAGAATTTTCACGGTATTTATATGCCATTCCCGGCAAAAACAACCGGTCTATAAAACCTTTCATCAGGGCAGGAATTCCACCCCACCATACCGGATGTACCCATACCAGATGGTCTGCCCACTGTATGATTTCCCAGGCTTTCAGCAGATCGGGCTCCAGCTCCATTCTTTTTTGATAGCCAAACTGCAGGTTGGGATTAAAAACCAGATCCCTTATTATGATTTCTCTTACTTCGGCTCCTGTTTCTTCGGCTCCGTTTCTGTAAACTTCGGCAACGCCGAAATTAAAAGAGTCTCTATGAGGATGACCGTTGATAATGGCTATTTTTTTCATGAGGTATGGATATTGATGGTTTCATAGGCACTGAGCTGCGCCAATAGTGACAGAGGATGATGCAGCTGATGGCTGAAATACACGGTATGTTCATGAGAATTCCTCAGGAGTTCTTCAGTGTGGAGAACGGCTGATAAAGCAGTAAGCTCTGCCTGCCCTTTACTGCTCCGCAGACTTAACTTTCTGAAGCCGGACTGGCCCTTTACCAAGATTTCAAAAACGGACTGATCACCGTTTCCACTGGAACCGAAAATCATTTTTCTTTCTTTAAGAGATAAAATATTAAAAATCCTTACATACTGAAAAGCACCCAGCAGCCAGGTAATAAATTTCGAATTGTAGGTCATTTTCACATTTACATTGGGAACTCTTTCAATCCGGTTGATAATATACAGATCCGGGACATCAAAATGATAGGCTCTCCTTTTGCCTATTCCAAAAGAAAAATCAAACGTTTCAGCGTTTAGAAAATGCCTGATGGGAACGGCCTGATTATTCTTATAATGATGAAAAGGAACGGCAACATTTTCTGCCATAAAATGGGCTGAACTCTCTCCTGCAAGATCTTTCACAGAATAATAGACAAACAGCCTAACGTCCTGAATATCATCGGTATTGTGCGCCACCGCATTCACCAACGCGGGTACAATTCCACCCATCCATCCGGAACTGAAGACAATTCTGCTGTTTATTTCAGATTGTACCGCAAAGTCATAAGCTTTTACCAGATCAGGAGTAGGTTTTGTAATATCCAGGTAGTCAATTCCATTCTCGATGGCAAACCGTAAAACATGGTCCGACTTATCATTTACAGAAAGAATGATGAATTGTATTTTTTTATCGGAAATAACCTGAAAAGTTGAGGGATCGGTAACATCAATCCTGAGATCGTTATCTGTTTTCCCACCCTTTCTTCCACCGGTAAAAACGGTAAGGTTCGGGTTTCTGGATTTTAGTATGCGGGTAATGGTTTTCCCCACCAATCCGTTTCCTCCAATAATCAAAATCGTATATTCCATATCTTTTTTTAGCAAAAATATGGCGCTCCTCTTCCAGAGAACAGGACAAATGTCTAAAAAGCAACTTCCTTTCGGATCCTGCTCAGATGCCGTTGGCTAATGCCGAGATAGGACGCTAAATACTGCAGGGAAATATTCTGGATATAGTCCGGATAGTGTTCAATAAGTGTCTTATATCTTTGGGAAGCGGTATCTCTCTGAAGCTGAAAAAATCTTCGCTCAAGTTCCAGATACTCCTGTTCGGCAATAATTTTCAGAAACCTGATCCAGTTGATATTGTTCTGTACCAGTTGATCTACTTTCTCTTTTTTAAGGACCATCAGTTCGGCATCGGTAATAGCCTGCATGCTTTCCTTACTGAGACATCCGGAGATAAATGATGAATAGGCAGCGATCATACTGTTTGGAAATCTGAAGCAAAAGGTTGTGTCTTTTCCGGTATCAGAGGTGTAAAAGGAACGGAAGATTCCGGATTTTATAAAGGCCACCTCCCTACAGCGCTCACCTTCCTGGATGAAATAATCGTTTTTATGTACTTTTCTGAATTCGAAAAGTTGCAGGAATTCTTCAATTTCACTTTCGGAAAACAGGTTAAAGCTCGAGAAATAATGATGTTCCATTCTACGTATAATTACAGCGATTCAGATTAATTCCACGAAAATAGATAAAAAAAATCATCTCAGGACGAGATGATCTACCGTTTTGAATTTACTAAGTTATATATGAAGATATGAATGATGTTTTTGTTGATACAAAGATAGGGCGGACAATCCGGGAATCCATCAGGGGAATCCCTAGAGTTTTATCCGTAAAAATACGGTTGTATACTTAGTATAAAAGGAAAAGCCCTGCGATACACTCACAGGACTTTAGCTTATCTAACAATACTTCGTTTAACGTTTAAGTTTACTCAGGGATAATCACCCTAGATTATATTGGACTGACTAACTGCAGGAACCATTCTTTAACTTCTCCTTCAAGATAAGGGGCCAGCTTTTCTTCACAGGTTTTATGATAGCTGTTCAGCCATGCAATTTCTTTTTCTGATAGAATTTCTTTAACAACAGTATCTGTAAAGAATGGGCAGAAAGTAAGGGTTTCAAATTCATAAAACGTTCCATGAATTGTTTTTTCTGCCTCTTTCACAGCAATCAGGTTCTCGTGACGGATTCCGTACTGGCCTTCAAGATAATATCCCGGCTCGTTCGAACATACCATTCCAGGAAGAAGATCCTGAGGGTTCAAATCTTTTCTTATACTATGCGGCCCTTCATGAACATTCATAAAACTTCCCACCCCGTGTCCTGTTCCATGGTTAAAATCTTTTCCTTCCATCCATAACGGAAGTCTGGCTATGGCATCAAGATGCACGCCTTTGGTCCCTTTCGGGAACTTTACCATCGACAGACGGATCAGCCCTTGCAATACCAGGGTAGAATTTCTTTTAAACTCTTCAGAAGCTGTCCCCAGTGCAAAAGTTCTTGTAATATCGGTAGTCCCTTCCAGATACTGACCTCCTGAATCTACCAGGATAGTGGCATCATTGGTTACCTCTTTACTTCCCTCTTTCTTTGCAGAGTAATGCATGATCGCTCCATTGTCCTTATATCCTATGATGGAACCGAAGCTTTCCCCGACAAAATTTTCACCTTCAGCCCGGAAGCCTCTCAGTTTTTCACCAATGGAATACTCATTCATCGTTTCTTTTCCAGCGTTGTGGGTCAGCCAGTATAGAAATTTCACCATCGCCACTCCATCTCTCACCATTACTTTTCTGAAACCTTCCAGCTCAGCCTCATTTTTTTGAGCTTTCATAAGATTTCCCGGCACCGGAGCTTTGATAAACTGGTTATCCGCTTTCAGAGTTTCGAAAATCTGCTGATTGCTGTTGGGAGAAACCAGTATTTTTTCATTTTTAAATGCTTTCAGGTAGTTATAAAATTCTTCGTAAGGCATCATTTTCACGAAAGAATCATCCATTTGTTTTCTTGCTTCTACTTCAAGTTTATCAAGACCGGTAAAAAGAACTGCATCATTTTTAGTAATGACTATATATCCAAGAAATACAGGATTGCTATCTACATCGCTTCCTCTCAGGTTGGTCGTCCATGCTACATCATCCAGACTGGAAATAATATGAACAGTCGCTTCCTGCTCTTCCATCTTCTGACGGATCGCTGCAATTTTATCTGCTACGGATTTGCCTGCTCTTTCTACAGGATGTACAAAAATAGGATTGGCCGAAGGCGTCCCTCTGTCTTTCCAAACTTCTTTTAAAAGTGGAAGATCAACAAGGCTTATATTTTTTGAATTGAATTTTTGAGAAAGCAGTTCCCAGTTAGCATTTGAGGCTGCTAAAGTATTTACAGCCACTCTCCCACCGGCAGGAATTTCCGAAACAATCCAATCAATATAATGGGGAGTTCCTTCCATTCCGTCTTTAAAGAGCTCGATACCGGAACCTTCAAGTTCAATGGCAGCCTGGGTAAAGTACCTTCCGTCTGTCCAGAGTCCTGCTTTATCTCTGGTAATTACCACGAACCCGGCAGAACCAAGGAAACCCGACAACCATGCTCTTTCCTGCCATTCTTCGGGAAGGTATTCACTCATATGGGGATCTGCAGAATATACGATAAATGCATCAACATTATTTTTCTGCATTTCTTCACGAAGTGCAGCAACTTTTTCCTTTGAGGTCATTCTTTTCATTTTTAAACACCGAAAGTTACGAAAAATTTAAAGCCAAAAGTTCAAATCAATGCCCTATTTTTATTACCAACAGCACAAATAAAAACACGAAGTGAATCTTACTCTCCAATTAAAGATCTCAGAAAACCGGAAAGCTCAATATTTTTTGCGTTTCTCTCGCAATGGATAAGGTATCATATTGTTCACAAATAAAATAATTCATACGAATAAGCATAGAAATATTAAAATATTAAGCATATTTAATAAAATCAATCATTTTTTAAGCCACAAAAGATACCATATTATTAAAATATTATTTTTTTGGAAAGATTATTGCTGTATTCAACAGTATGAAACAGCAGAACTACCATAATCACAGAAAATTTTATCCGCCACATCACTTCATCTACCTTCCTTTATTAATTCTATTAGAAATTTTTGGGATGTATAAGATTGGTGATGATCCGAAAAATAAGTTGGTCTGGATTCTGTTTTCTGTTGTGATCTTTCTGCTTTTCTATCTGGCCATTATGGTGAGGCAGCATTATGCTTTGGGGCTTCAGAACCGGATGGTGATTCTTGAGTTCAAGCAACGGTATTTTGAAATTTTCAATATGAGATCTGATGAAACGGCAGCTAAATTAAAATTTGATCAGATGGCAGCCCTTAGATTTGCTCATGATGATGAATTCAAGGATCTTCTGTATAAAGCGCTCCATGAAAATATTTCCGGAGACGAAATCAAAAGGTCGATTAAAAACTGGCGGGCAGACTGGCTCAGAATATAAACCGATACCAAATTAAAAATATATACCTATGAAAAAGTTAAGCTTTTACAGTATTACGATATTAATATTATCAACCTTAACAAGTTGTGAAGCAGTAGAAACAGTCTTTAAAGCCGGAATGTGGTGGGGAATTATCCTGGTCTGTGCAGTTGTAGTGATTCTTTTACTGATTTTTTCGAGGGGTAAAAACTCTTAACCATGTCTTATGGAGAAGAATACAGATCTAGAAATCATTTCCCATCTGAGGCCGTCAAAGATTGTTAAAATCATGAAGGACCCGGAAGCTTCTGCAAAGGCGGTACATCTTGTATATACCACCGATGCAGAAACGGCCGGAATCACCCGTAAGAAAACGGGAAAAAAGTATTCTTATTACAAAGATGGTGAGAAGATTGTGAATAAGGATGAGATCGCAAGAATTAACAAGCTGGTCATCCCTCCAGCCTGGGAAAATGTTTGGATCTGCGCCCTTGAAAACGGCCATCTTCAGGCCACAGGTCTGGATGCGAAAAGGAGAAAGCAGTACCGCTATCATCCCCTATGGAGTGCCCTGAGAAATCATACGAAGTTTTACAGGATGCTTCAGTTTGGATATGCCCTGCCGGATATCAGGCTTCAGGTAGAGCAGGATCTTGCGCTGAGAAACTTTGAAAAACGAAAAATACTTGCATTGATAGTCAGCCTGATGCAGAGAACCAATATCCGTATCGGAAATAATATCTATGAAAAATTGTATGGATCCTTCGGGCTTACTACTTTAAAAGATAAGCACGTGGAGGTAAAAGGACAGAAGATCATTTTTTCATTCAAAGGAAAAAAAGGCATCATGCACCATGTTGACCTCCGGAGCAAAAGACTGGCAAGGCTGGTTCAGAAATGCAAAGAAATTCCGGGAAAGGAACTTTTTCAATATTTGGATGATGAGGGAAACCGCCATTCGGTAGATTCCGGAATGGTGAATGAATATATTAAGGAAATAAGCGGTGATGATTTTACTGCTAAGGATTTCAGAACCTGGTCCGGGACCGTGAGTGCTCTTATTGCTTTTAAAGAAATAGGCTATGCGGAAAATAATTCCGAATACAAGAAGAAAGTAAAAGAAGCGCTCGATATGGTTGCAGAACATCTCGGAAATACATCGGCCGTCTGCAGAAAATACTACGTGCACCCATTGGTCATCAATCTTTACGAAAACAATACCATTAAAAAATACCTGGACGAGCTGGAAGTCATCGAAGAAAATGACGGAAAAGCAAGCCTTACCCAGGAAGAACGGCTTGTTCTGAAGATTCTCGAAAATGAGAAGATGTAGATTTTTCATTATCACATTAAAGGATTTTTACCGAAAATTAATATTCCCAAAAAACCTTTATTCACAGGACTTAAGCCCACTCTATTAATTGCAGTAGCTCTTCCACTATTCTTCTGGGTTATATTGCAAGACTCTCATGCAAATCGTTATCATTTTCAAAACATCAGATAAAAACATTTAAGATTTTACATTTTTGATGAAAAAAACTGGATTATTCCATGATTCATTGTACATAAAGTTTATTTCATAAAAAGACGCGGTATTTTTTCTTTCCTTATAAATATTGTAAATTTGTATAACATACTTATTTAATAAAAAAAATAATACAACGTAATATGTCAAAAGCAATTTCGCAAGTGCCCTTAGCGGTAAATGAGCCGGTAAATTCTTATGTACCGGGTTCTCCAGAAGTTAAAAGCCTTATTGCCACTTATAAAAAGATGTGGTCTGAAAAGGTGGAAATTCCAATGGTTATCAACGGAAAAGAAGTGAAAACTGATGAGAAAGTACAGCTTCAGTCTCCTCAGGATCATGCTCATGACTTCGGATTTTACTATAAAGGGGGTATGCAGCATGTGGATGACGCTATCAATGCGGCATTGGCAGCTAAAAAAGAATGGAATGAACTGGGCTGGGAACAACGTGCAGCTATCTTCTTAAAGGCAGCTGATCTTTTGGCAGGACCTTACAGAGATGTAATCAATGCAGCAACGATGATCGGACAGTCTAAAAATGTACACCAGGCTGAAATTGATTCCGCGTGTGAGTTCATCGACTTCTTAAGATTCAACGTAGAATTCATGACGGAAATGTATGCTGAGCAGCCGGTTTCTGATAATGGAATCTGGAACCGTGTTGAGTACAGACCGCTGGAAGGATTCTGCTTTGCAGTAACCCCGTTCAACTTTACGGCCATCTCAGGAAATCTTCCAACGTGTATGGCGATGCTGGGAAATGTAGTGGTTTGGAAACCTTCTGATAAGCAGGTATATTCTGCAAAAGTAATCATGGATGTATTAACGGAAGCGGGTCTTCCTGCAGGGGTGATCAACATGATCTTTACGGACGGAAAAGAAACTGCTGAAAAAGTATTGGCACACCGTGATTTTGCAGGACTTCACTTTACAGGTTCTACAAAAGTATTCCAGGGAATGTGGAAAATGATTGGTGACAATATCCACAACTACAGAACATACCCAAGAATCGTGGGTGAAACCGGTGGTAAAGATTTCGTTATCGCTCACCCGTCTGCCAATGTAGAAGCGGTAGCTACTGCTTTGGTAAGAGGAGCTTTCGAATATCAGGGACAAAAATGTTCTGCAGCTTCAAGAGCTTATGTGCCTAAATCTCTTTGGGCTGATGTGAAAAAAGTGATGGAAGCTCAGATGAGTACGATCAAAATCGGTTCTCCTGAAGATCCATCGAACTTCATCAATGCAGTAATCGACAAAAATTCTTTCGAAAAATGTAAAGGATATATCGAGAGAGCCAACGCTTCAGGTGAAGCTACAGTGGCGATCGGTGGTAAATGTGATGATGCTAAAGGATGGTTTGTACACCCAACTGTCATTGAAACGACCAACCCTCAGTACGAAAGTATGGTGGAAGAAATCTTCGGCCCTATCTTATCAGTATATGTTTATGAAGACAAGGATTGGAAAGAAACGCTTCAGTTAGTGGATTCATCTTCTCCTTATTCCCTTACCGGATCAGTGTTCTCACAAGACCGTTACGCTATTGATGAAGCTTATAAGGCTTTGGAAAACGCATCAGGAAACTTCTACATCAATGATAAACCAACAGGTGCCGTAGTAGGACAGCAGCCTTTCGGTGGTGGTAGAGCTTCAGGTACCAACGATAAAGCAGGTTCTAAAATGAATCTTCTGAGATGGACTTCTGTAAGAAGTATTAAGGAAACTTTCGTTTCTCCTAAAGACTACAAATATCCATACTTAGGATAATCAATAAGGTATAACAGGTAAAGATTGCCTGTTCTTACATACAGCCCCGGAATCGAAATTCCGGGGCTTTTTATTTTTAATAGAAGGATCAATCAGCATAGATACAAACGTATATATATTGGAAATTAGATGATGGACGATAAGGATAATGGACAGTTGATGCGTAAAAGGAATGTGCGGAACTATTTATTCCCCCTCCTATTTGATCACAACCTAACATATTTTAACAAAATTTACATTTACTTTAAAGATTATAAACTCAATTAGGAATAATTATTGATTTTTTACTAATACACCCCAAAATAAAATTGTATGAAAAAGTTTTTGATAGCAGCAATCGGTATAAGTTTATTTGCTGTGAGCTGTGGAAGCAAAGAATCGACAATGTCAACAAGTAATCGTGACTCGGTAAAAGTAGATGATACGCAAAGAAAAGTATCTCCTGCTGCCACTGATACAATGACGACGAAAATGACAAATCCTGATAGCATCAAGATGAAAATGGATTCGGCGACAACACCTCCTGTCAAATAGTATTTATTATACGTTTAATTTAAAAATGGAGAATCTGCAGGTGAAAATACTGCAGATTTTTTTGTTGGGTCATAGAAACAACCAAGAAGACAGAATGATCTTCATTGGTAAAGGTAGACCAGGGCAAATCAAACCTATTAAAATGATTCACTTTGTCTTTATAAAAATCACTATATTTGATCATGACCAACATTAAAATTAGTATTATGAAAAAATTATGGATAGGAGCATTCTTCGGCCTTCTCTTTCTGGGAAGCTGTGCTCAGAACAAGGAAAAAAGAGAAGAGTTTAAAGATTCTCACAACAAGGATTCTCTGAGAAATAAAATGGGAGATTCTGCTGTAGCCAATTCTGAACCTGTATCAGCAATTCCTGATTCTTCAAAAGCCAAAACCGACAGTACAACCACAAAATAAAGTCACAAATCCGCAGAAGTTCTGCGGATTTGCACTTAAAAAAACTTGACTGAAAAAAAACCGGGCAATCAACCCCGATTATACGGTATCATAAAAAGGTATGTTCTCATTTGACCGAAACACGGGTTCCGGAGGATAAAAAACAGGAACCGTGGCTATCTCAGGCAGCGAAATATACACGTGTTCCCTATCAGAAGTTTCATGGTTGATTTGATATCGTAGTATATCTTATTTCTGAAGAAATGACAGATCTTCATCAATAAAAGTGATAAACGTCTTGACGATGGTATTCATATCCCTTTAACTGAAGCAAAGATAGGCGAGCAGGAGCTTCACATAAAATAATAGGTTATCCATTTTCATGAAAACAGCAAGACAGAATGGGAAAAACGGCCTCCAGCTAATCATTTTCACGAAAATGGCTATTTTCTGTCAGAGGGCTTTTCAGTGTCCAGGTATTTAATATAGGCTGATGGCGAAAAATCGGTAACCGCTTTGAAGACTGCAGCGAATTTACTGTGGGAAGAAAAGCCGCATTCATCGGCCAAAATACTGATTTTATACTGCCTGTATTTTTCATCGTTGATGAGCTTATCTACAATATAATTAATCCTTAACCGGTTGATATACGTTTTGAAGTCAGCACTTTTATGCTGATTGATCACATACGAAAGATATTTTGTATTGGTATTGAGTTCTCCTGCCAGAAAAGACAGAGACATTCCCTTGTTATTAAAAAGCTCACCTTTTTCAAACTCTTCCAGAAGCTCAAGCAGCTTAGATTCTGTCTCCGAGGTCATCAGAGATTCATTTCTTTTTCTGTCTTTCTCACTGTCCTTTTCATCAATTTCTTCTACAGAGATGTTGGAGAATTCATAGTCTTCCGATGGAAGAGATACAATACTCCGGTTGCTGATCAGCCGCAGTTGGGTTCTTATAATATTTCGGAATTTTGAGCGCTGCTTTTTCTGTTTTAACCTGAAGAAAATAATCAATCCTATGAGTGATCCCATCAATACGATAATGGCTGTATTCTTCACCACATTCATCTGGCCACTTTTTTTACTGCTTTTATTTCCGGAATTGATAAAGGCTTTCCTGGTAAATTCCTGATCGCGGGCTGCAATACTGTCATAGGCACGTACATATTTCACCGCATATAAGGAAGCTTTAAAATTATCTCCTATCCCTTCATAATAATCGTTGATATTGGAGTATACTGCTTTTTTAAGGGTAAGACTCCGGGAAGTATCCGCTATTTTTTCGGCTTTCTTCAGATACAGCTCAGCGTCTTTCCAGTTCTTTTGTTTCAGGCGTATACCCCCCAGTCCATTATACACCAGCCCCAGCGTACAACTTCCTTTTTTAAGGAGTTCTTCTGCTCTTCTGTAATAGTTTTCCGACAGGGAATAATCATTAAGCTTAAAATAAACATCTCCCAGCACCTGATAAGAAGCGGCTGCCGTTTTGTTTTCGTTCAGGATGTCAATTTTTTCGAAATGCTTCAGAGAAAGTTCAATATACTTCACTGCATCGGCGTAATTTCCAAGTTCCATTTCGTAAAAAGCCATCTCCTGGTTCAGCAGACCCGCCGCTTCATTGCTTTTTTGGAAATCTGAAATCTGTGCTGAAGCATGCAGCCCTTTCATTGTATATTTTTTGGACCTTTCATAAAGCCCGACCTGCCTGTACTGTCTACCCAGCAGTTTGCTGACACGTGCCATCCACTCGGGGTCGTTAATCTGATTGATCAGCGAGTGTGCATTTTCGCTGTAGCATATCGCTTTTTTAAATTCCCCTGCATGGTGGTACAGTTCAGAAGAAAGCATCAGGCTCTTCACCTTATCTACAGGCTTTTGGGCCGACATATAAAGGGAATCAGCTGTCTTTATGGCTTTCGGTAAGTTCTGGTAGGCAGTAATAGAAGAGGCTCTTTCACAAGCCTGGTCAAAATTATTTTTTTCCTGAGCAGATAAGGGAACTGCTGCAGTCAGAAAAAACAAAAATTTCAGGAGATTTTTAGACATACGAAAACAAATTATTACTTTTATTTTATAATAATTCATCATTATTTTCACGGGTGTCTTTTTGTTTCGTACAAAACTACTAATATTTTATTTTTTATTAAAATATTCTATTGAAATTTAATCATTTAACCAAAATTAAGTTTTACATTAATTTTAATAATAAGTCTAAAATAATAAATGTTTAACTTTTCTAAAGATCTATTTCTGTCAGAAAAACAAAGTTCCTTCTCAAATATTTCCGATATGAACGGCTCAGATGTCATCATATTGTTTACATTTGCAGGGAATAAAAAGATTTTATGAAAAAATTAGCGATATTTTCTACTTTATGTATAAGTGCACTGGCCTGGGCACAGGGCATTAAATTTGAGGATGGCAATTTTGCCTCTATCCTTGCCAAGGCAAAAAAAGAAAACAAACTGATCTTTATTGATGCCTATGCGTCATGGTGCGGTCCATGTAAACTGATGGTAAAAAATATCTTTCCGTTGAAAACAGTGGGAGACTATTATAATTCTCACTTTATCAATGCTAAAATTGATATGGAAAAAGGGGAAGGTATTGATCTGGCTAAAAAATATAATGTAAAAGCATTTCCTACCTATCTGTTTATTGATGGAAACGGGGAAACCGTACACAGAACCCTGGGATATGTTGAAGAAAATGACTTTATTCAGTTTGCAAAAGATGCTGAAGATCCAAGTAAAAGGCTTACCGCACTAAAGCAAAAATTTGAAAACGGAGAAAAAGATCCTGAATTTTTAAAAAATCTTGCCGGCCTTACCCTCTACAACGATTCTGAATTTGCCGGTAAAGTACTCACCCGCTATTTTCAGCAGAAGCCAACACTGGATCAGGAAGACGTACAAATGCTAACTATCGGAACTCAAAATACGGAAAGTTCCCTGTATAAAATATTTCAGGATAAGAAGGCTGAAATTATAAAGCTTATTCCTGAAGAAAAGTATGAGCAGATCAACAAAAACATCAAGCTGAATACGGTAGCACAAAAAGCTTACAACGCAGATACGAAAACATGGAATGAAAGCCTTTTCATGGCAGACGCCCAAAAGTTTCTGAGCAAAGAGGAAGCTGAAAAAATATTCAAAAGAATGAAAGCCAACAGAGCTCTGAAGAATAAAGATATTCCGACGTATGAAAAATTGGTTCTTGAACTGTATAAAGATTATTCATCCGCCAGTTCCGGAGAATTGAATTCCCTGGCTTGGAATTTTTTCGAAAACGTAAGCAATAAGGCCTCTTTAGAAAAAGCTGTTGCCTGGGCTCAGGAGTCTGTAAAGAAGGATGAGAGTTTTGCCAATACAGATACTTTAGCTAACCTTTATAATAAGATCGGGGATAAAAAGAATGCTAAAATATGGGCTGAAAAGTCTATTGAACTGGCGAAAAGCTCCGGACAGGATTCTTCTGATACCGAAAAATTACTGAAGAGCCTTTAATGGATAATGATATGAAACAATAAGCCCGCAGCATAATTCTGCGGGCTTATTATTTTATAAGGACCTAAATGATTAATTTCGTGATACTTAAGAGCAACACATACCTTATGCCGATGAGAATAGAAAATCTTAAAAAAACCAATGATCCATTAAAAAATCCACAAAATTGGACTGCCCCCAAAAAGTTAGACACTTTTTAGGGGCATTTTTTATGTATAAAAAAGAAAAATTTAGCGTTGCGTTTAAACTAGAATGTATTAAACTTCACAAAAACTCTCATCGTTCGATTGGATCTATAGCAAAAGAAAGGGATTCAATGAGAGTAATCTGCGTAAGTGGATAGGTTTTTATAACAAGTACGGAATCTCAGGGCTACAAGCTAGAAAAAACAGGAATTATTCCTTGAAGTTTAAGGCTAAAGTTTTGAAAACTATCGCAACTGAATGTATATCACAAAGGGAAGCTTGTATTCGGTTCGATATCGCGGCGCAGTCTACCGTGTTGAGCTGGCAAAG
>NZ_QNVV01000019.1 GCF_003384725.1 Chryseobacterium pennipullorum | reverse complement strand
TTTGACCCTAATAATGCTTTTCAATCCCAGAGTTTTCATCAGCCTCAAAACTGTTTTATGATTAATAATAATCCCTCGTTCTTTCATAACTAAAGTGATACGACGGTATCCCAGCCGCCCTTTGTGCCTATGATAAATATGCCTTATCAAAGCCTTGATTTCTGTATATTTATCTTTTTTCTCAAGAGCTTTCTGATGGTAATAGAAGCTGCTTCTGGCCATACCTGTACAATCCAACAGGACCGACAGATCATATTTTCGCCTTAATCCTTCGATGGCCTCTGCTTGTTCTTTTTGAGAGTTAAGGCGTCTAACTTTTTTAAAAAATCAATTTCAGCTCGCAATCTTTCGTTTTCCAATAAAAGTTCTTCTTCTCTGGTCAATGGCTTATCAGACTTTCTTTTCTTACGTTTGTAATCGCTCATAATCCTGGGGCTTCCTTTGGGTTTATTTTCTAAACCTAAATTACCATTTTTTTCGTATTCTCTTTGCCAGCTCAACACGGTAGACTGCGCCGCGATATCGAACCGAATACAAGCTTCCCTTTGTGATATACATTCAGTTGCGATAGTTTTCAAAACTTTAACCTTAAACTTCAAGGAATAATTCCTGTTTTTTCTAGCTTGTAGCCCTGAGATTCCGTACTTGTTATAAAAACCGATCCACTTACGCAGATTACTCTCATTGAATCCCTTCTCTTTTGCTATAGATCCAATCGAACGATGAGAGTTTTTGTGAAGTTTAATACATTCTAGTTTGAACGCAACGCTAAATTTTTCTTTTTTATACATAAAAAATGCCCCTAAAAAGTGTCTAACTTTTTGGGGGCAGTCCATTTTCGGGATTTTTTCTGCTCTATTACATCGGACCACCTTGTTGGTCGTCACCTGCTTCATTAGAATTAATATCTTTTTTCTTTTTAGGTTGCTCTATCTTCTCACCTTGTTTGAATCTGTATGTCAAAGAGATTGAGAATTGTCTTGGTTGCCATTGCATATAGTTTCTTCGTGTATAATCACTGTTAAAACTGAGAACTTCTCGACTTCTCGTATTGAAGATATCCTGGATATTGAACGATATCGTTCCGTCCCCTTTCCATATTGTTTTTGACGCCCCGAAATTCAGAGCATACATATCTTCGGTATTCTGGTTGGCTGATTTTTGAGCTCCTCTGTAGAAGCCTTGCAACTGCAAACTTAAAGTTTTATCAAGCTTAAACGTAGTATTAAGACGTGCTCTTGTCGAAAAACCGCTTCCCGTGAAGTCCATAGACCCGGTCTTTTCGATACCATTTATATCTCTTGAATTGTAATATGCGATCCCAGTAGTTTTATATCCAAACATATCTAAGCTACCCATTATTTTTAACCAAGCTAAAGGATCATAAGTAAAGTTAAGGTCTAAGCCATAACGATCATCATTTCCAAGGTTAATGGGTTTTGTATAGAATACACTCATACTTTCATCAGGTCTGTATACCAGCATTTTGGTGTCATCCGTAGCATGTCTATAATATAGAGTAGGGTTAATAGTAAATTTCTTTCTGGTAATATTATATCCCACTTCATAAGAATCAACGTAAGATGGGTTGAGATCAATATTCCCTTCAAAAATATTTTGACTGTTGCTATAGTTTGGAAAAGGAACCATGAAGAATGATCTAGGTCTGTCTATTCTACGGGAATAATTTACTAAAATCTGATTATTTTTAGATATATCATAACTCAAAAATACACTTGGAAATAAGTTATTGTAATTCTTGGTTTTGTTTAAAGCAGCTGTATTAGGATTCTGATTTATATAGTTAATCTTAACGTTTGAAATCTCATCCCTTAATCCCAATTGATAGCCAAAATTACCAATTTTACTTCTGAATTGAAGATAAAAGGCATTGAAGATTTCCCTATAATCTGTATTATTATTGTAATCAGGAATAAAAGGGTTGTTGGAAGTACTGCTTACGAAGTTATCATAAGCATTATCATTAACGTCTAACCTGTATCCTGCTTCAAGCTTTGATTTTTCCCCTATTGGTAACTCATAATCAGCTTTACCAATAATCGTTTTACTTACAGAATGTCTTTTAGTCATATCCTGTACGGCGGGACGAAGGTCATTGGTTTCCAGAATATCTGCATTATTGTTATTTCGGTTTCTTTGTAAACTTAATGATACAGAGAGGTTCTGCCCCTTATCATCAAATTTGTGATCTAATCCTACATCTCCTTGGAACGCAAGGTTATTAAACGTAGTTTTTGAATCTCTAAGCCCATAAGGATTTAGGAGGTTCCATTTTCCAGTGGTACTTTGAGGGTTAGATGAATCTCTGGAAAATCTGTAAAAACTGTCATAGGTGTCTAATAACTCATTACCATCCCCTTCAAACGTTCTTACTAAACCTGTCAGATTAATTGAAGTTTTTTCAGAAAGATCATATACAAATCCTGCGCTTACATTATAGTTTTTGTTGAAGGTTTTGTTGATGGAATTTTGTGCCTGATTTACAGGAAGATCTCGGGGTTGTTGTCCTGGTAAAATATCAGGAAAGGTAACATTATGGTAGGTCGTTTCCGAATTGTTTGTAGTTCTGTTTTCAGTATAACCGCCACCGCCGTTTAAGAACCATGTCCAGTTATTTTTTCTCCAGCTTAAATTGGTATTAAGAGCAGTTCTTGGAAAATATCCCAAAGTTCCCACTACGCTACCGTTGAATCCTATTTTTTTGTTCTTTTTAAGAATAATGTTCAAAATACCTGATGTCCCGCTTGCCTCAAATTTAGAAGATGGATTGGTTATCACTTCTATTCTTTCGATCTGATCGGCAGGAATACTCTGAAGTGCATTGGCTCCGTCATCAATACCCAGAAGGGAAGAAGGCTTTCCGTTGATCAAAAACTTGACATTGGTACTTCCCCTCATAGAAACAGTTCCGTCGGTATCTACGGAAACAGAAGGTACATTGGACAATACATCCTGAAGATTTCCTCCTTTACTCACAATATCCTGTGAAGGATCGTAGGTTTTCTTATCCAGCTCAACTTTATATGCTTTTGCTGCTGATGCAGTAATAACCACCCCCTGAATTTCCTGTGTTTTTCCATCCAGAGTAGTCGTTGCTTCAGGTTCTAGAGATAAAGCTCCGATGTTTCCGGCTCCGGCAATATTTTTATTGATGACACTTTTTTTGTAATCAATAGCTTCTACGGTGATGTCATAGTCTCCCGGGGCAATCTGCAGTTGGTACTGTCCCTTATCATCAGTAAGCACAGCATCACTTAGAGCATTGTTGGCTTTATTGGTAAATGTTACTGATGCATAGGGAACCGGCTGGTTTTTCTTATTGACAATAATACCTGTAACGCCTGCTTTTTCCTGTGCAAAAGCCATTGCTGCTGCCGATAGTACTAAGGTAAGTCCCAAAGCTTTTCTTGTGAAAATATTGACAATTTCTGTCTTATTCTTCATAGGTTATTTTTTTGTATAAAATCGTGAAAGGATAACCCTTAATCTCTTGAATCACAATAAAATATTGATTTTCAAAAAATTATGATCTTTATTATTTTTTCTAACTGTTTAAATTGGTGGTGTCTGCTAAACCTATTTTATATTTTTGGAGTTGAGCCAATTCTGATAGGCTTTAGCATTTACAGCATGCTCTTCAGCGCTTGCGGTAAACTTGTGATATCCAAATCGTGCAGGATCGGCACACATAAATATATAATTATTGTTTTCTGCTTCTAAAACGGCATCTACTGAGTTTTTATCTACAACACAGATCGGTCCCGGAGGAATCCCTGCATTAGCATAGGTATTATAAGGTGATGGCGTAGACAAATGCTTATAAAGTACTCTTTTAATCGGTTCCTTAAAATTAGTCTGCTTGTTGATGGCATAGATTACCGTAGGGTCAGACTGAAGTTTCATTCCTTTCCTGTAACGGTTTAAATATAATCCTGCGATCGTTTTCATTTCATCTTTTTTTCCTCCTGATTCCTTATATACAATAGAAGCCAGTGCATAGATCTGCTCTCTTGTCAGACCGGATTGCTGTTCTTTATTTTTTCTTTCGGCTGTCCAGAAATCATGATACTGATCTTCAAACTTTGCAAAAAATTCTCTGGGGCTTACGGTCCAGAAAAAATTATAGGTATCTATGAAAAAATACTTTTTTAAATCTTCAACATTTTTATAGCCTTTCTCCTGTGCAATTCCATCAAGATCATTGACAAAATGCAGAGAATCGAGTTCCGTTTTTTTGGTTACTTTACCAATCATCTGGTACATATCACCAAAATCCCCGATTCTAAACGAATTGGCTGTCTGATTGCCGGCTTTTATCATATTCACAAGGTCTGTATTCCCTTTCCCGCTCTGGATGTGATAGCGTCCCGCTTTAAAGCTAGTGTTCAGTCCCTTGTCTTTCGCTACAGTTTCAAATGATTCGCTATCTTTAAGATATGGAGCAATAGAATCCAGGATCTGTTTGAAACCTGCTTTATGGGGAATCAAAACATAGCCTTCTTTTTCTACATTGTTTCCGTAATATTTATTATAAAATCTCAAACCAAAAAATCCTGCGGCAACAAAGACCAGCAGAATAACAATGAGAATCGTTTTTTTCATTCTTATACCGTTGATTAAAAGTTCTGTTTTTTTTAAAAGATATCTACCTTTCCTCTAAAAACTTGTTTTGCAGGGCCTTCAAGCCATATATTTCGGAAAGAATTTCCGTTTTTTTCTGCATATACTTTAAGGTTTCCACCTAAAGTTTTAACTTTTACAGAAGTTAGATTGTTATTTTGGAGAAAAGTTAAAGCAGAAGCTGTAACTCCGGTTCCACAACTGTATGTTTCGTCCTCAACGCCTCGTTCATAGGTTCTTACAAAAATTTCTTCATCAGAAATTTTTTCCATAAAGTTAACATTGATTCCTTTTTCCTTATAATTTTCAGAATTTCTGATCGCATATCCTTCCGCATAGACCCCGAAGTCAGCTAAATCATTTACGTATTTTACATAATGAGGTGAGCCGGTATTGAGAACAGCATCATCACCGTCATTCGATATAGTATCCACATCGATCATTTTTAACTTGATAACTCCGTTATGAATTTCAGCCTCGTGTTCCCCGTCGATGGCCATAAATCTGCATTTGTCTTCAAATACATCTAGGAAAAAAGCAAAGGCAACCAGGCATCGTCCGCCGTTTCCACACATCGTGCTTTCTCCGCCGTCAGAATTGTAATAGACCATCTTAAAATCATAATCAGGATCATTTTCCAGGAGGATAAGGCCATCAGCTCCTATTCCGAAACGTCGGTCACATAGCCTTTCAATCGTATTTTTGTCTTTAGGGAACTGAAGATCACGGTTATCTACCATTACAAAGTCATTTCCCGTTCCCTGGTATTTATAAAATTCCATATTTCTTTTTGTCTTACATAAAGAGACAAAATTAATATATTTAAAATGAAAAACGAACAGTGTTAACTGTTCGTTCTCTTATTTATAATCGTTTTATCTAAACCCGCCGCTATTCTGTTTGTTTGAATTGTTGGAGTTGTTATTCTGACCGGAAGAACCACTTCTGAATCCACTTCCGCTTGAAGGTTCAGATCGGGTGGTATTAGTCTCAGTGTTTCTGAAGCCACCGCTGTTTGAATTTTTCTGCGTGTTTTGAGTGCTGCTTCCTTGTCTGAAACCGCCGCTGTTCTGGTTATTTCTGTTCCCTTGATTGTTTTGGTTGTTGTTCTGGTTTCTGAAGCCACCGCTGTTATTATTATTTCGGTTGCTGTTGTTGCTTCTGTTATTAAAGCCGCCGCTGTTATTATTGAAGCCACTGCCACTGTTGGTCTGGCCTCTGAATCCGTTCGGTCTGGATGTAGAGGTGTTGTTGCCAGATCTTCTTTCTACATATACTTTTCTTCGTGAGTTGTTGTAATTATAGTAGTAATAAGGAGCTCCATTGTCATAATAATAATTGACATCGTTTCTATAATAATAGCCGTCATTGCCCCAATACCCGCCATTTCCGTAATATCCGGAAGGAGCATAGTAATATCCGTTGTTATAATAAGGGTCGCCATAACCGCCCCCGTTCGCATATCCGTCATTATATGCCATACATGATGTTAAAGTAGAGATGGCAAAAATGCTTACTGCTATTTTTAATAAATTTTTCATGACTTTTATTGTACTTTTTTTTCTTTAAAACTTTTTTTCCAATTGAGGTATCCTAAGATAGCCATTATAGTAAATACCAAATATTGAACCGAAGTGATTCCAAGTCCCTTAAAAATCATCATCGGTATGCAAATAAGATCACCGATAATCCAGAAAATCCAGTTCTCAATGCGCTGTTTGGCCATAAACCACATTCCTACCAAAAATATGGAAGTAGTTAAAACATCCAGCCAATTGGCCCAATCCAGATGATCCAGCCCGAAGCTGCTGCTTTCCATATGATCAATATATGGTTTATAATAGTATATAAGGGTTACAAATGCTAAACTCAGTATAAATAGAATGACAGCATATACCCATTCTTTCCGTGTGGCCCAGGTCACCTCTACATGAATATGGTCTTTGGAGTTTTTCGACCAGAGAACCCATCCGTATACGCTCATTATAGTATAATAAACATTAATCAGGCAGTCACCCAGCAGTCCGAAATTGAAAAGAATATAGACATAGATCAATGTGGAAATAATACCGGTAGGATATACCCAGATATTCTTTTTAATAGAAAAATATACACTCAGGGTTCCAAATATAGCCCCACAGGCCTCCAGTATGATCTGTAAAGCCGTATAATTTTCATACGGTTTTACAAAAAGGTCATATAAATTCATGCGATCAAAAATAATAAAAAAATAAGACCTGATGAAATGATATGAATATCGTGCTGGTCAGGTTTTTAGAGTTTTTAATGTAAAATATCTGACGAAAGTTTGCCGATAAATGGGAGAGTTTCTAAATTTTTTATATTTTCGTAAATCCTTAAATAAATAAAAAAACATGTCTAAAATTTGGGTTAAGAAGCCGCTAAGTGCCTATGAGGCAGATATGCAGAAAAGTGAGCTGAAGAAAGTCCTTGGAAAATGGAGTTTAACAGCAATTGGAGTAGGAGCTATCATTGGTGGCGGAATCTTCGTTCTTACAGGAACCGGAGCATATTATCATGCAGGTCCGGCACTGGCAATCTCATTTATTGTTGCAGGTATTGCCTGTGTTTTTGCCGCATTATGTTATGCAGAGTTTGCCTCCATCATTCCTGTTGAAGGTTCGGCCTATGCCTATGCCTATGGTACCGTAGGAGAAATTTTTGCATGGGCAATGGGCTGGTGTCTCATCCTGGAGTATGCCATGGCAAGTATGGCCGTTTCGGTGAGCTGGTCCGGCTATTTTACCAAATTTTTAAAAATATTCGGAATTCATCTGCCTTCCTATCTCACCTCAGACCCGGCAAGTTATACCGGTGAAGGCTTTTCGATGAATCTTCCTGCATTTATCCTGGTGTTGCTTATTACCGCTTTGCTGGTAAAAGGAACCAAAGAAGCTGCCGGAGCGAATAACCTGATCGTTTTGCTAAAAACTTCAGCCGTGATCTTTGTGGTGATCGCCGGAGCCTATATCGTTTTTTCAAATCCGGAATTGTACAACGCTACAGAAGGAGTTAAAAACTGGAACCCTTTCATCCCCGATGCCATAAAAATTAAAAATTCAGAAGGAGATATGGTCTCTGCATACGGTCTCAAAGGAATAATTTCCGGAGCCGCAGCCATATTCTTTGCCTATATTGGTTTTGATGCTGTTTCTACACAGGCTGGAGAAGCTATTAATCCTAAAAAAGACGTTCCTTTTGCGATCATCACTTCATTACTGATCTGTACAGCTCTTTATATCTGTGTATCTCTTGTATTAACAGGGATGATGCATTATACAGACTTTAATCCTGAAGGAAAATATCCTGATGCTATTAAAGCTCCTGTGGCCTATGCATTTGAAATTGCAGGGAAGCACTGGGCAAGTAATATTGTAACGATTGCAGCTACGGTAGGATTGATCTCTGTGGTGATGGTCATGATGATGGGGCAGTCCAGAATCTTTATTGGGATGGCCAAAGACGGATTAATTCCTAAATTCTTCGGAGAACTTCATCCAAAAACAAGAACGCCTTACAAAGGGATTATCCTTTTGGGAATCGTAGTGGCATTAATTGCTGCCTTTACACCGATTTCGACACTGGCAGATATGACAAGCTTTGGTACCCTGTTTGCCTTTACATTGGTTTGTATTGCTGTTTGGGTGATGAGAAAAAAAGAACCTAATCTTATCAGACCATTTAAAGTTCCTGCCTATAAAATTGTAGTGGCATTAGGTGTTATTATTAATATCTATCTGATATTCAATCTTAGCGCTCATGCATTGGAGCTTTCTGCTATCTGGCTATTCTTTGGTGGTTTAGTGTATTTTATGTATGGAAAATCACATAGTAAACTGAACAACCCTGAAAAGTATAATAATGTAGACTAATAATGATATAACCCGCTTCGGCGGGTTTTTTTAATGAATAAGTATGAAAAACATTTTCTCTATTGTATTCTTGGCTGTGGGAATCACAGCTTTTTCCCAGCAGGTGGAAAGTTTGGAAACGATTTTAAACGATAACGTCAGCATCAGAGCTCTGGAAACAGATGGCCATACAATATGGTATTCCGGAACAGAGGCGAAGGTGGGGTATGTGGATATCGGAAATCCTAAAAATCAAAAGCAGATTAAGGTATCCGAAGAGAAGCTTCAGTTCAGAACCCTCGGACAGGACAAAACGTCTTTTTACACAATTAATATTGAAAGCCCGGCCAGATTCTTTAAAATTGACAAAAAAAACTTGACATCACAAGTGGTTTTTACTGATACCGTGAAGACGGCCTTCTATGATGCCCTGCATTTCGTGAACGACAGATTGGCCTATACCTTCAGTGATTCAGGCAAGGACCATCTTCTGAAGCTGGCCGTATACCGGGATGGAAAATGGAGTCCCTTTAAAAATAATGTAGTGCTCAATGAAGGTGAAGCTGCTTTTGCGGCCAGTAATACCAATATTTCTTCCGCTTCAAAATACCTGTGGATTGCAACAGGCGGTAAAGCTTCCAGGATTTTAAGAATGAACCTGAAAACCGAAAAATTCGAAATATTTAATACTCCGTTTATTCAGGGAGAATCATCACAGGGAATGTATTCAATAGATTTTTATGATGACCGCTTTGGAATTGCAGTAGGGGGAGATTACACAAAGCAGGATGCCAATATCAATAATATTGCAACGACAAATGACGGAGGGGAAACCTGGCAGGTTCAGGCTTCGGGGCAGAATGCCGGTTATATGACCTGTGTGAAGATTAAGCCCGGCTCAAAAGGGAAAGAAATGATGGCAGTGGGAGATCAGAATATCAGCTATTCTTCGGATTTTGGAAAAACATGGAAGAAAATTTCTGATGAAAAAGGATTCTTTGTTTTTAACTGGATCGATGGCAACAGGATTGTTTTAGCAGGAAATAAAAGAATAGCGGTCATGAAATTAAAATTTTAAATATAAGATATAGAATTTATCATTATAAGACAAATGCCTGATCATACGTATTTAGACTCATTATAAAATACAACCTAATATATTTCATAGGTTATAATTCACAAGTAATGGTTAATTTTGTAAGATGAAATTTTATTGATGTTAAATTTCATGATCCGATAAATTAATTTTTCAAATGAACTCTTTAATAGATAAATATAATATTCCCGGGCCGCGTTACACCTCTTATCCTACGGTTCCGTATTGGGATGAAACCACATTTTCACCGGAAAAATGGAAGAATAGTGTCATCAGGTCTTTTCATGAGACGAACGCAGCAGAGGGAATTTCTATCTATATTCACCTGCCTTTTTGTGAGGCTTTATGTACTTTCTGTGCATGTCATAAGAGAATTACAAAACAGCACAGCGTTGAAATTCCATATCTGGAGAGCGTCTTGAAAGAATGGAAGCTTTATCTAGGACTTTTCAACGAAAAACCCAAACTGAAAGAGCTTCATTTGGGCGGAGGTACTCCAACATTTTTTTCTCCTGAAAATTTGAAGACCCTGTTGGAAGGGATTTTTACCACAGTAGATATTGCAGAACATCCTGAGTTTTCTTTCGAAGGCCATCCGAACAATACGACCAGGGAACACCTTCAGACTTTGTATGACCTTGGTTTCAGAAGGGTGAGTTTTGGGGTTCAGGATTATGACCCTAAAGTGCAGAAGGCGATCAATAGGATTCAGCCATTCGAAAATGTTAAAAATGTAACCGAATGGGCTAAAGAAATCGGTTACAGAGGGATTAGCCATGATTTGGTCTTCGGACTTCCTCACCAGACTTGGGAAGCAATGGAGCACACCATAAGAAAAACAATGGAGCTGAAGCCGGACAGGCTGGCTTTTTATTCATATGCGCATGTTCCATGGGTAAAAGGAGTGGGGCAAAGAGGATTTGATGAAAATGACCTGCCGAGTGGTGAAGAAAAGCGCCGTTTGTATGAAGACGGTAAAAAACTGTTGCAGGATCTGGGATATATTGAGGTGGGGATGGATCACTTTTCGCTGGAACATGATGATCTCTATCAGTCCCTGATCCATAAGAAGCTTCACAGAAACTTTATGGGATATACTTCGAGTAACACCCAGCTGATGGTGGGGTTGGGAATGTCTGCCATTTCAGACTCGTGGTATGCTTTTGCCCAGAATGTAAAAACAGTGGAGGACTATCAGAAAACAGTTGAAGAAGGAGAGATTCCGGTAGTGAAAGGACACGTTCTGAATGAAGAGGATCTGATGGTAAGAAGACATATTCTGAATCTGATGTGCCAGCTGGAAACTACTTTTACTCCTCAGAATTCTTTTCCGGAGCTCGAAAATGCATTAGATATGCTTCAGGAAATGGAAAACGACGGATTGGTGGAAATCAATGGTCATGAAATCAAAATTACCGAGGGGGGCCGGGCATTTACAAGAAATGTAGCCATGGTTTTTGACCTCAGGATGATGAGAAATAAGCCTGAAACGAGAATTTTCTCGATGACAATATAAAGTAAAAGCGGTTCAATACAGAACCGCTTTTTATTTGCTTTAAAATTTTTAGTTTACTCTTTGTACTAGAGCTGTAAAGCTTGAATCTATTTTTTTAATGCAATGTTTGCAAGATTACTGGTGTTGCGTATGATTTTCTTTCGCAGGGCACTTTGTTCAGCAAAAGCTTTTTCGAGTGAACGCCTTAGCGATTGTTTTACATAAGAAGCAAGGAACTTAGCGCCCATTTATGTTTAAAATATTTTTCTTTTTACTTAATGATAATCTTCTGGCTGTAAGATTTCAGCTCGCCGGATTTCAGATTAATAAAATAGACTCCGGCAGGTATTCCGGAAATATCAATGCCTTTGCCTTGAGTGATCTGATCCTTTTCCAGCACCTTTCTTCCTTCCGCACTGATGATTTCTGCAGTTAATTTTTGATCCTTCACGCCATCAATGAAGATTTCTTTGGAAGCCGGGTTGGGATATATTCTGACGGTTCCTAGGTTATTGCTTTCCTGGGTACTGAGCGTTCCCGTTGTGATTTTGAAAATCTTTCCACTGTTCACTGCGGCTACATACAGCTCTTTTTGTGAATCCTGGCCGAATGTAGAGAAGTTATTCCCACTGTAGGCAGAAGTCCAGGTTATTGCATTGCTGCTGTCCAGAATTCCGATTTGTGTGGAGCAGTAATCGGCAAAAAAATATTTCCCTTGAAGGGATGGGTTTTGTATTCCTCTGTAGACATAGCCTCCTGTAATTGAACATTTTCCACCGGAATGATCATATACGGCTACCGGGAAGGTCATGGTAGACTGGGCGGGGCATCCTACTGTATTATACGCATCATTTCCTTCATAGCATCGCCAGCCATAATTGATCCCGGCTTGGGTGATCGGCATTGTATTGATTTCTTCTATAGCTCCCTGGCCTACATCTGCAATCCATACTTGCCCGGTTTCCAGATCAAAAGAAAATTTCCAGGCATTTCTGAGCCCATACGCCCATACTTCGTCTGCTCCATCCACCCCGGTTGCGGCAAAAGGATTATCTGAAGGAATATTGTAAGGGCCGGTGGCGTTGACATCAATCCGCAGCATTTTTCCCAATAAAGCGTTTTTGTTTTGGGCATTGTTGTTGGGATCTCCGCCACTTCCGCCGTCTCCGGTGATCACCCATAATTTTCCGTCCGGAGCAAAATGAATACTGCCTCCATTATGATTGGTAAAAGGCTTTGGGATATTCAGCAGGATTTTTTCCGAATTGGGATCTGCGGTGTTGGGGTCTGTTGCACTGACACTGTACCGCGCTACCACCACATTTCCCGCAGTGTTGTTATAATACACAAAAAAATACCCGTTCGTAGGGTATTGTGGATGAAATGCCAGTCCTAGAAGGCCTCTTTCGCCACCATAAACAATTTTTGAAGTAACATTCAGGAAATTGCTGGCATTAACGGTTCCATCTGGCTGTATAATTTTAATAATACCGTTCTGCTGCACAACAAACAACCGGTTGTCGCCGGCATTGGTAATCTCGACGGGACTGGTAAGTCCGGTGGCAAATTCTTCCAGATTAATGCCCTGAGCATTGACAAATGAGGAAGAAAAGATACTGATGCTAAAAAGTAAATTTTTCATAATATTTTGATATTTAGTGGATTGAATTGGTGAATGAAAATTTTATACCAATCGAATTTTGAAGACTTGATGAAGATACCATGAAAAAATTGTTAAATCTTAAATAGAAATCAGAATACCAATATATCTGAAAATAAACCATTTCTGTTGTTAAAAATTCATAAAATACCAGAAAATCATTATATTTGCCGACTTAATTTAACGTAGTTATAACAAAATGCAAGGAAAAGGACTTATTACAATTGTTGCTATTGTCCTGGGGTTGATCTGCTTAAACGAGCTATTGCCAACCTGGTACGCCAGCAAAATTGAATCGCAGATTGAAGCTGCGAAAGGAAACGAGAAAGAGATCAAACGAATCAAGGAAGATACTCTTAATCTTGGGTATACAAAGCTTTATTATTCGAGAGCTAAAGACAAGGAAATGAAACTTGGTCTTGACTTAAAAGGAGGGATCAACGTTCTATTGGAGATCAACCAGAGAGACCTGGTGAATGATCTTACCAATTATTCTACCAATCCTGTTCTTATTGAGGCTCTTACCAAGACTGATGAAGTTCAGAAAAACTCAACAAAATCGTACATCGACAACTTCTTTGAGCAGTTCGATGCGATTAACAAAGCAAAAGGAGCCAACCTTAAGCTTGCAGATCCGGAACTTTTCGGAAATACCAATTTATCTGAAATCAAGTACAATACGACTGATGAGCAGGTAAAAAGTATTGTAAAGAGAAGAATAGATCTTTCTGTAGGAACAGCTTTCGAGGTAATCAGAACGAGAATTGATAAGCTTGGAGCAATCCAGCCTAACGTTCAGAGAGTTCCTGGAACCGCCAGAATTTCTGTAGAAATGCCAGGTATGAAAGATATCGATAAGGTGAAGAAAATGCTTCAGACGTCTGCAAAACTTCAATTCTGGGAAGTACAGCAGATCCCTGAAATTGCGCCTTATTTCCAGACGTTAACAACTATGGTTTCGGCAAAAGGAGACTCTATGGGAGTTGCAAAAAATGTAAACTTCATGAATCTTTTACAGCTGGATAAACTAAGAAGTAACGGTGTTGCCAATGTGAAATTATCTGATACAGCTGCTGTCAATAAGATTCTGAACAGCAAAGTGGGTCAGTCTTTACGTCCGGCAAACATTAAATATACACAGTTTATGTGGGGGTATAAACCTGAAGCTACAAGTCCGGACGACCTGGTATTGTATGCGATCAGAAGTAATATCAACCAAAAAGCTCCTGTAGACGGTGCTGTAGAAACTGCAAGCATCAGCTATGATGAACTTGGAAGAGTAGTGGTAGATATGCAGATGGATTCCAAAGGAGCAAAAGAGTGGAAAACATTAACAGAGAAAAACGTTGGAAAACCGGTAGCGGTAACACTTGATAACAGAGTGTATACTGCACCAAACGTTGTGAATGCAATCCCTAACGGTAGAACCCAAATCTCAGGTAACTTCTCTCAGGAAGAAGCTAAAGAATTGGTGGACGTTTTAGGAGCAGGTAAATTGCCTGCAGGAGCGAAAGTAGTACAGGCTACTCAGGTAGGACCGTCTCTTGGACAGGAGTCTATCAATGCCGGTATGATTTCATTTGCTATTGCATTCCTTATTATCATTGTTTATATTATTTTCTATTACGGTGGTGCCGGGGTATACGCTGTCATTGCAATGGTAATTAACCTTTTCTATATTTTCGGAATTATGGATTCCGGAGACTTTACCCTTACGCTTCCTGGTATCGCAGGTATCGTATTGACGATGGCGATGGCGGTAGATACCAACGTAATTATCTACGAAAGAACCAAGGAAGAGTTATTCGCAGGAAAAAATATCTTAGAAGCTTATAAAGATGGTTTCAAACATGCATTAAGTGCAATTATTGATGGTCACTCCACCACATTGCTTACGGCAGTGGTATTGTTCTTCTTTGGAACAGGACCTATCAAAGGATTTGCATTGACATTGATGATCGGTATTATCATGACATTGTTCACTTCTGTATTGCTTTCAAGAGTAATGATCTTCAGCAGACTGAACAAAGGTAAGCACCTTTCAGTGTGGACTCCGCCTACGAAAAACCTATTCAGAAATACATGGATTGATTTCATCGGTAAAAGAAAATACGCTTATATTATTTCTGCAGTTTTAACGGTAATTTGTGTGGTTTCTATGGTTACGCACGGATTTAAATACGGGATCGACTTTACAGGAGGTAGAAACTATGTAGTAAGATTTGATAAAGAAGTAAATGCTAATGATGTTGAAGAAAAATTAGTAAAACTTTTCAAAACTGAGGATGGTAAAAACTCTTCTGTAGAAGCTAAAACTTTCGGGAACTCCAGTCAGTTGAAGATCTCTACCGATTACCTTATTGAAGATGAGTCTTTGAAAGCTGACCAGACCATTGAGCAGAAATTATTTGAAGGATTAAAAGGAGACCTTCCTGCTAATATTACATTGGCAGATTTCAAATCTGCGGATAAAGACCATGCAGGGATCATTTCATCTGAAAAAGTGGGTCCTACAGTGGCAGACGATATTCAGACACACGGTATCCTTGCAGTTGTTGCTGCATTGGCGGGTATCTTTATCTATATCTTATTCAGATTCAGAAAATGGCAGTTCTCTTTAGGTGCTGTAGCAGCATTGTTCCACGATGCGGTTATTATCCTTGGAACCTATTCATTGCTTCACAAATATATGCCGTTCAATATGGAGATCAACCAGGATTTCATTGCGGCGATCCTTACCGTATTAGGATATTCTATCAATGACACGGTAATTATCTTCGACAGAATCAGGGAATACCTGAAAGAGAAGAAATCTCTTACGCTGGCAGGACTGTTTGATGATTCTATTTCAAGTACATTGGGTAGAACGTTCAACACGTCATTTACTACGATTTTGGTAATCCTTGCGATTTTCATTTTCGGTGGTGATAACCTGAGAGGATTTATGTTTGCAATGTTGATCGGTATTGGATTCGGAACCTATTCGTCAATCTTTATTGCATCAGCAATTGCTTATGACTTCCTTAAAAAAGGAAAAGAGGACGAAGTACATGGGAAGACCACTTCCAACAAAGAAGTACTTGCTTCAAAGTAATACGACTACAATAAATTTAGTAAAGCCTTTCGAAAGAAAGGCTTTTTTTATAGTACAACCTCTCTCGCATGCACCGCCTCCCGAAGAAAATGAAGAAAAAAATCTTATTTTTTGTGGTATGTTGTTTTTGGTAACGTATTTGCTAATATATGGACCGATGAGATTATTTCGCTGATACAGAGGATCAATTTTTTATAAACTTTGAACTCAAGAGGTGATCAATAATTGAATTGTTTAAAAAAAAACAAAATGAGATTAAAAAAATTATTCATTGCTGCAATGCTGTGTGCTTGCGGCGCTATTAGTGCGCAGATAGGGATAGGTCATGCTAATCCCGATAAAAGCTCTGCATTAGATGTGGCTTCAACCGATAAAGGGTTGCTTATTCCAAGAATTTCCGATGTATCAACCATAGCAAGCCCTGCCAACGGCTTATTGGTCTACGATCTTAAAAGACAGGCATTGAGCCAGAATATCGGAACACCTTCCAGCCCTAATTGGGTTCCGATCAGCGGAAATGTTGTAAAATTCTTTTACATGCCTTCCATCGATATTGATACTTCAACGGTCGGAACAGGAAGAACAGTTGATCTGTATCAAACCTATAAAGCACAGTTTTCAAAACCTAAAGTTGCCAGTCCTGGGTCACCGGCTGCGATTCCTTTTTTTGCCAATGCTTCCGATCTTCATTATTATGTAACGGATTTTGATGGAACTGTTTTAAAGAACCTGAGTATTGATGCTAACGGAATCTTACGCTATGATGTAGTGGGAACCGCTACAGCGTGTTCGTTTGTTAATATCGTATTTGTCATCAAATAATTTTAATTGACATCGCTTTATAAGCCTTATCTCTGATCTGAGATAAGCTGTCTTTTGTAACATTAATTCTAAAATTATTGATGATGAAAACATATTCTATTCTGCATTATATAGGTCTGATACTCTGTCTTTTTGCATCAGACAAAATACTTTCTCAGCAAATGGTTTCGCTGCCCAATGGTGGTTGCGGAAGAATACTGGATGCCCATACTGCAAGCAGGAGTGATGGAGGTTTTCTGTGCTTCAGGGTGGGAAAAGAAGCCGCTAACCCTTCCAATATGACTGATTCTGACGTAAACTCTTTTGGTTCTCTAAAACCCGGTACAGGGGTGGGAGCTTTCTGTTCTATGTATATCGGTGTGGAGTCAAAAGGAGCCAATTTCCCAGCCAATAAGCCTATCTACATTGACTTTGCTTCAGATGGATTTAATTTTAATCCCAGTTTTAACGCTGGAAATTTTGTATTTTATAAAAACGGCAGAGAAGTATACCGGACCGGAATCAACGGCCATTTCTTTTTTGATTTTGGAGATAATCAGGAACGGCGGATTATTAAAATAATTCCTACAGCAACATGGGATAAAGTGCGGCTTGAATTTGGAGAACTTATTGGGATCGGGTTTGCATTTAGCCAGATGAGGGTTTATAATATACTTTCAGAGTATTATACGGCTCCTATGAAATTCTTATCGCAACCATCAGACCGGACAGTTGCTGCAGGAGGATCTGTAACGATGACCTCTGTTGTCGACAAGACAGATGAAACTCCTGATCATATTACCTATCAGTGGCAGGTACTGAATGGCGCAACATGGACGGATTTATCCAATAACGCCAACTACAGTAACGTTACTACGTCTACGCTTAGTCTCAACAATGTTCCGGCCGGATTCAATAACAACCAATATAGGGTAGTGGCCAAATCCAGTTTTTTTTCGTGTGCATTTCAGGCGGTTTCCAATACTGCCAGGCTCATTGTAAACTCAGTCAATACTCCCGGGATCATTGGTACTGATCAGGAGCTGTGTCTGGATATCAATAATGATCCTGCGGCATTTACACAGGTTTCCATGGCACAGGTAACGGGCTCTGCTGAATATCAATGGCAGCGTTCCGTTGATAATATTACATTTGTAAATATTGCCAATGCAACCTCAGAAATATATGATGCTCCACCCATCACGCAGACTACCTATTACAGACGTGCTGTAAGGTCTGTTCTCAATGGGAATATTACTGAGTATCAAAATAGTAATACGATTGAGGTTAAAGTCAAAAAAAGCTGCCTGATCAATTGCATCAGGTCGAACCGGATGATAAGTACAAAACTTACCCATTAATTTCTTTATGACGGGAAGGTATTAATAACGTATTTCGGGCAATACTGAAATACGTTATTTTTTTGGAATATTAATGTGAAATCTTTTAATTTTTTCATACAGCAAGTTTAGAATTATTTTGGCGATAATCCATATTTTTAAGATTATTATACTAGTGAGCTACGGGACTTCTTTATAAAATGAAATTTAGAATCATTATTTTTAAGATTTGTTTAATTTTGCAGCATCATGGAAAAATCAAAAAAAAATACAGCAATAAGCTTTATATTCATTACGCTGCTTATTGATATTACAGGATGGGGAATCATTATCCCGGTAGTTCCGAAGCTCATTGAGGAACTGATTCATGCAGATATCAGTGAAGCGGCGAAATATGGTGGCTGGCTGGGATTTGCCTATGCCTTTACACAGTTTATATTTTCTCCGATTGTAGGAAACCTTAGTGATAAATATGGCAGGAGACCTATTATTTTGATTTCACTTTTTGGATTTGCAGTAGATTATATATTTCTGGCATTGGCACCTACAATCTGGTGGCTTTTTGTAGGAAGAATCATTGCCGGAATCACGGGAGCCAGTGTTACCACTGCCAGCGCTTATATCGCAGATATTTCCACCGATGAAAACAGAGCTAAGAATTTTGGGATGATAGGAGCGGCATTTGGTCTTGGATTTATCATCGGCCCTGTTCTAGGCGGAGTTCTGGGACATTATGGTGCAAGAGTGCCTTTCTATGCTGCTGCAGGTTTGTGTCTTCTTAATTTTTTGTATGGGTATTTCATCCTGCCTGAAAGTTTGGGTAAAGATAAAAGAAGAGCGTTTGACTGGAAGCGGGCGAATCCTGTAGGATCGTTCAAATTCTTAGGTAAGCATGCTGAAATTTCAGGACTGGTTTTCGCTTTGATTTTAATATATATTGCAGGTCATGCTGTGCAGAGTAACTGGAGCTTCTTTACGATGTATAAGTTCGACTGGACCGAAAGAATGGTTGGAATTTCATTAGGAGTAATCGGGTTGTTGGTAGGATTGGTGCAGGGTGGCCTGATCAGATGGACCACTCCGCGGCTGGGAGAGCAGAAAAGTATTTATTACGGCCTGGCATTGTATGCGATAGGGATGCTGCTTTTCGCTTTTGCTTCCAAAGGATGGATGATGTTTGTTTTCCTCATTCCTTACTGTCTGGGGGGTATCTGTGGACCTGCTTTACAGTCGGTTATCACAAAAAGCGTTCCTTCCAATGAACAGGGGGAACTTCAGGGTGCGCTCACGAGCCTGATGAGTGCCACTTCCATTATCGGTCCGCCGATGATGACCAATCTGTTTTACTTTTTTACGCATGATGAAGCTCCGTTCAAGTTTTCAGGAGCGCCATTTTTCCTGGCATTCATTTTAATGACCATCAGTGTTATTGTTACCTATTCCGTTTTCCAGAAGAAAAATAAAATCTAGCATTTTCTCACTGGTTTTTCCAGGAATAAATCAGTATATTTAAAATGAAAATACTATCCCTCAGGAATTTCTGAATCAGGAAGTACAAAAAATAGAACGATGAGTCCGTTACAATTACAAGAGTATCTGGCCAGAATACATTATTCCGGAGCCATAGCACCGGATCTGGAAACGCTGGAAAAAATTCACCAACTTCATCCCAATTATATTGCGTTTGAAAATATAGATTCTTATACCGGTACCGTTCCATCTCTGGACCCGGAAGAGGTCTTCAGAAAGTTGGTGACAGACTCCCGCGGAGGCTATTGTTATGAACAAAATCTGCTGCTGGGAAGCATGTTGAAATGTATAGGATTTAAAGTTGAAATGCAGTTGGGCAGAGTCGTCTGGAAAAGAGAGGAAAACAGCAGTGCAGCCAGAACACATTTCTTGCTGATTGTAACGGTAAAAGATCAGAAATATCTTGTTGACTGCGGTTTTGGAACAGTAACTCTCACAGCTCCTTTACGGTTGAATGAGGAGCAACCGCAGCAGACCCCAAATGGTTTGTTTATGATTTCACAGAAAGAAGGCGGATACACCCTTTGGATCTGGAAAGAAAAATGGCTGCCCATATACCGGTTTTATCTGGAATCTGTGGAATCTTTAGACCTGGAAATTGCAAACTGGTATGTGGCTACTCACCCCGAATCAGGATTTAAGAAAAACCTTGTCCTTTCCAAAGTAGATGAACATGCCCGCTATACGTTCACCGGTCATACCCTGAACATACGAAAAGAAACCGGAGAGAAGGAGTCTGTTTCCATTGAGACTCCGGAAGAAATCTTTGAAATGCTGAAAAATATTTTCAGGCTCAAAGAAAATGCGATAGAAATGCTAAAAGCAAAAATCGGAAATTAATTGCCTGATGGGCTATATATAAAGGGAAGCCCAGCGGGCTTCCCTTCTTTGAAATTCTATGATATGTAAAAACTATGGATACAAAGATTTAGTGCCATTGCTGACAATATTGCTTCCTAATCCCGAGAATGATACGGAAAATTTGCTTGCGTTGAAGCTTAATGATCCGGTAGGTGTACAAAGCCCTAAGGCGTATCTGCATTGTCCGTAAGCACCTGTCTTCTTTAAGATTTTGCTTTCACTTTTTGCTTTCCCAAGACTGATATGCCCCCAATCACTTACATCCGCATTGGAAACCGTAGATCCTGAATAGTAGATGGTGATCTGATATCCTGTTTCTCCTCTTTTAGAACCCCAAAGCCAGTTGGCAGTCCACCATTGCTTGTACCATTTAGAGACTACTTTTGCAGCCTGCCCGGCAACCTCTTCGTTACCTCGGGTATCCATGATCACCAGTCCGCCGAAGACATTGTCCCAAATGATCCCTGAATCGTTATAAAAACATAAGGTGGTAAATCTCCCCGTTTTGGTGTTCCAGGTAACTTCCATGATCTGGGTTCCTGTTTTTACGTCTTCAGTGATGGTTTCTTTTAGTCCCTTCTGGGCTGTGGTCAGGTCATCTCCTGTATACAAATCACCAATTTTGCCGATTTTTACAGAAGCCGGATCTATGAGATTTCCCATAGCAATAAACTGATCCCGGTCAGAAACAAGAGCTGTAGACAGGTCAATTCCTTTCTGTGTGGACAGTGTTCCCAGTACATGAATGCTGCTGATCTGTAGATCGCTTTTCAGATACTTTTCAAGATTTTTCCTGGATTCATCAAGCTGGATTTGTACGGAAGCAGGGATAGTCTGTGAGGGAAGCGAAGTGATTTCCTTTTTAAGGTCAGCCAGAGAAGTTCCGGACTGAATATTTTCCTGCTGGAGGATTTCATTGTTTTCATCACGGCAGCTGTTAAGCGACAATACCGACAGTACAGCCATAACTTTAAAGGCAGTTACTAGTTTTTTCATAATAAATATTTATTTGGTTGTGTGAAGTAAATATAACAAAATGTTATATAATTCTCAATATTTTGAATTAATTATTTGTTAATTGATATTAATCGAGGAGGATATAGGATTAGAATGGTGCCATATGATAATGATACTATAACGGAATAGGGTAACCCTAAATCGCCCAAATCTTAAAATTTGTTTAAAATTTTAGTTTACAGCAGATAAATAGTATAATCTTTCGTAATTTTACTGCATGGAATTAAGCATTGGAGAAATGGCACTGATTGCGGTAGCAATTGTTGTATTATTCGGACCGGATAAACTTCCTCAGATTGCGCGTGACTTAGGGGCAGGCGTTAGAAAAATGCGTGGTGCAGTGGAAGATATCAAAACTGAGATCATGAAAGAAACAGATAATCCTGTTTCGGAGATCAAACGTGAAATCGAAAAGGTAAAAGATGCTGCCAAAGATTTTAATCCGATGAAAGATATCGAAAAAGATATCGTGAATGAACCTGCTGCATCAAATGAACCTCCAAAACCCAAGCCTGCCGATGATGAAACCTACGAAGGGCCGGTAAGCAGATAGGGTATGGAAGAGATTATTCAGGAAGATAAGAAGGTTTTTTTATACCTTAACAATCTGGGAGATTCATCTTTCGACCAGTTCTGGATGCTGATTTCCAGTACGTGGATCTGGGTGCCACTTTACATCATATTTTTTTATTTCCTATACAAAAATTACCAGGTAAAATCTTTAATTTTTATCCTTATTTTTTTAGCAATCGGAGCAACCGTTTCGGATCAGCTGGCCAGTGTGTTCAAATATGGAGTGGCAAGACTGAGACCATGTCATGACCCTACTCTGGAACACTATATGAGAATTGTGAAGTGTGGCGGTCAGTATGGCTTTTATTCTGCCCATGCTTCCAACACCTTTTTTTTGGCGGCCTTTTTAGGGATTTTATTAAAAAATAAGCTTAAGTGGTTTCCCTATGCTATATTGGTATGGGCTATAGTGGTTTCCTATAGTCGTATATATTTAGGAGTACATTTCCCGATAGATATTTTGGTGGGGGCGTTTGTTGGATCTTTATTGGGAGTGGTATTTGCTGCACTTTCTAAAAAAGTCATCAACAAACAGAATATAACCTCATGAAAAAAAAATTATTACTTCCGGCTTCCCTTTTTGTTTTATTTCATCTCCATGCCCAGGATAAAAAACTGGCTGAAGAATGCTTTAAAAAAGCAGATTATAAATGTGCCGAAGAGCAGTACGCCAGGCTGGCGGAAAAAGAACAGATCCAGAAATATCAGTCTGAATATTATGATTATCTCGGGATGGCGCAGAGAAGGCTGGGGAAAACAGCACTCGCTTTTAAATCCTATGAATCTGCTTTAAAAGCAAATCCAATGTCTGTTTCAGTATACGCAAATATAGCGTCGCTGCACAGCCAGAAAGGAAATAAAGTCAAAGCACTGGAATACATTCAGAAAGGACTTCAGGTGGACGATAAAAACGCTGATCTGTACCTTACACGCTCCAAAATTTATGATGGACAGGGTAAAAAAGATTTTGCGATCAAAGATCTTAATCAGATTCTCACCTTTGCACCCGATAATATTTATGCTAAAACAGGGCTCGCCAACTTAAAGAAAAATAATGGCGACCTTGACGGCGCCTTAAAGGATTATAACCAGCTTATTGCCGAAAAACCCGAGTCATTACTGTATAACGGGCGGGCAGATGTTTACTTTAAAATGAAAAAGTATAAGGAATCTCTCGCTGACATCAATAAAGCAGTTTCCATAGACCCGAAATTTGCACAGTCATACATTACCAAAGCCTTCGTTTTGTTCGATACCGCCAAGCCTAAGGAAGCTTGTGAAAACCTTGATAAAGCCGTTGCCTTAGGGTATGAAAAAGCAGTATTGGCAGAATATTACACCAAATGTATCAAGAAATAAAGAGACTTTCTTTAAGTCTTTCTATATAAAAAAATGAATACAGGAACGATCATACTGGTTTTTATAACGACCCTTTTATTCTATGGATCTTCAAAAGGTCAGAAGGCTGAGGAATATCTCAGCTATTATCAATTTGGGCTTTGTGATTCACCTCAGATCATTACATTGAAACATCACAAGGATGATACATATTCTGCGACAATCAATACTCATCTCAAAAAGAAGGGAACCCAACTTGAAATTCTGTCAGAGACAACCCTGTATCCAGGGACAGCCAGGAAGATGATTTTAAAATTGAAAGAAGCAGGGATTGATTCCGTAAACGAGGCGTATAATGATGAAGGAATGGCTTATCTGGATGGTGATGCATTGACTTTGCAACTGCTGAGAAATGGTAAAATAGAAAGTTTTACATTTCCCGAACTTTACCCGTCCGATCAGCAAAAAATGGAAACAACCCCATTAAGACTTAAAGTTCAGAACTGGCTAAAGATTATTGATCATGAAGAAAACCTGAAAAAACATTTCTCAGATGTTAAGAAAGGACTTAAAAGAGGGACTTACTGTTATGATGTCGGAATCAATACAATCTGTTTTAAAAAGAAGTGAAAACGATTGCTTATCATTAAAAATAGTCCTGCCGGGACCATTTTTAATTAGTCGTTATGATAAGGTTTTCCCTGGAGAATCTGGTCAGCCCTGTACAATTGTTCTATAATAAACAGCCGGATCATCTGATGTGTAAATGTCATCTTAGACAGTGACATTTTTTCATTAGCCCTGCTATAGATTTCGTCAGAAAATCCATATGCCCCGCCGATCAGAATATGTACTTTTTTGACGGAAGAATTCATCCAGGTATCAATTTTCTGGGAAAATTCGCGACTGGTCAGCTGTTTTCCTTTTTCATCAAGCATCACGACCATATCATTCTTATCTATATGATTTAAAAATAGTTTGGCCTCCTCTTTTTTCAGAAGATCAGGAGTTAGGTTTTTTGCATTTTTCACATCGGAAATTTCTGTAATTTCAAAATTCCAGTGTTTAGGCAGGCGGTTAAGATAGTAGTTGATCAAAGAAGTAATTTCCCGGTCGTCTGTTTTTCCGATACAAAGTAAACTGATTCGCATTGATAATAAGTTTCAGGCCGCAAAGATACTACTTTTTGAAATGAAGGGATCTCATGACTGGCTCCATCTTATCATCCTTTTTTGCTAGTCCACCGAATTGCTTTTGAATCTGTTTCTGTAATCCACAGGAGTCAATCCGGTTACCCTCTTGAAAATAGTTCTGAAAGTCCTCAGATCATTATACCCGATGCTATAAGTAACATCAGCAATATTGGCAGCACCTGTTTCCAGTGCTTTTTTGGCAGCCTCTACCTTTAGCCGCTGTATATATTCTATAGGATTTAGCCTGGTGGCATTTTTAAATCTCCGGATAAAATTTCGTTTGCTCATATTTACCTGGCTGGCAATCTGGTCTACAGAAAGATCTGTTTTAAATTTTTTCTCAATATAGCTTTGTGCTTTGTGAATTTCATCGTCATCATGAAGCCGCTGGCCCGAAAATACTGTGAATAGTTTCTGTGATGTACGGCCATAATCCAGCCCATAATATTTACTGAGCTCAATGGAAATCTCTTTGGTTGAATTCTTCTCAATAAAATAGAGCATCGCGTTTAAAGAAGAGAAGCCACCCCCGCCGGTAATAATTGCTTTGGAATGAGTAACCACATGCTCCGGTTTGAAATCGATCCGCGGATATCTTTGCTGCAGATCTTCGATTGCTCCCCAATGGGAGGTTGCAGGCATTCCATCCAGAAGACCACATTCCGCCAGAAAATAGGCTCCTGTACACAGGCTGATGATTTCTGCTTTTTCATGGTATTTTTCGTTGATCCAAGAAATAAGTGTTTTATTTTCAGCCAGCAATCCGGTGATTTGATCCGGATTGGTGTTCATTGGTGGAAGGATGACCACATCTGTTTCAAATTCCTCTGATATCGTTTTGGCACAGTGGAATTCTATGGGCAGGTTGGACGATATTTCTTTTAAGCCCACTCCAACAAATTCAATCTGAAAGGGTATCGACAAGTTCTTTCTCACTGCTGCTTCATTGGCGCTGGCCAGCAGTGATGCCGTATTGGAAACTGCTGTGGACAATACATTTTCATATACTATAAGTGAAATATGCTTCATAATGGCGGTGTTGTGTTTTAAAAATACATAAATTCTGGCACAAAATACACTGTTGGATGTCATTTTAACGTAGCAGGTATTTCGGCTGAGTCAGGTAATTTTACAGAAAGATTTAGTTATGAAAACAATATTTGATCGTACAGCAAGAGAAGAGCTGACCGCAAGAATCCATACCATCGGTCAGAATAATACGGCCCAATGGGGGAAGATGAACCTGTATCAGATGATAAAGCACTGTACCAAATGGAATGATTGGGTACTTGGAAACGGAAACCATACGTACCGGCAGGACTTTTTAGGAAAGCTCTTTGGAAAAATGGTTCTCAAAGGAATGGTAAAAGACGACAAACCTATGAAAAGAAATTCTCCGGCCGGTAGTTTTACGATTAAAGAATCCGGGGGGGACATTGAAAGACAGAAAAAAATATGGCTGGAACAGATTGCTGCCTATGGAAATTTTTCGAATCCTGGATTTATTCATGATTTTTTCGGAAGCATGAAACGTGAAGAGCTGGGTATTTTTGTATACAAACATATGGATCATCATCTGAGACAATTCAATGCATAGGAATAATAAGGTTAATTGAATTATTGTAATTATTTGGGGATTAAAATAAAAGCATTATACCTATACAAGTGAAAACATCACAATTTTTATTATTTCTGTTCCTCAGTCTTTATTCTGTGCAATGTATGCAATCAAGAAGGAGAGGGAAAATGTTTATATTTGTAGGGAGAGATCAGCGATAAGTTTAAAATGCGGCCTGTAAACGATGCCATTTATGGTGATCTTTCAGTAAATTACAACAACAGATGAGTATAAAAGTTCCCAGATTTATCCTAAAGATTCAAGAGTTTTTTGATGATATTCATATTCCGGTTTTGGGAATATCACTCTGGCAAATGTTTCAGATTTATATCTCCGGAATTTTTAAAGATAAAATCGGAAGAAAGGCGGCCGCCATCTCCTGGAGCTTTACCATGAGTTTATTTCCTTTTATTCTGTTTTTGCTTTCCGTGCTTCCCTACATGCCCCTTTACGATAAGCTGGAGTTTTATATTTTTAACGTCTTGCTGCATAATGTTTTTCCTTCCAATATGGAAAACGACGTGAGAGGATATATTGAAACGAGTATTATTCCCAACATGAAGGGGATCAGTAATCTGACCATTCTGCTGGCACTTATTTTCGCTACAAATGGTACATTTTCCCTTATTAGTGGATTCAATGAAAATTCGGATGAGAAGCTGAGTGATGTTAAAGAGTTTATTCTTTCTTTTTTTATTACCATAGGTTTTATTACCATTGTATTCCTGGCACTTTTCGGAGTGTACTATGCAGAGGTTGTGATAAAACCCTTCACGCCGGCCTATGATATATCGTGGCTGGTCAATAATCTATCCAAAATTATAGGATTTGTCTCTTTTCCTTTGTTTTATTTTATTCTTCTTACCTTATTTTACTGGCTGGGGACTGTAAAAATAGCAAGATTCAGACAGGCAATTCCGGGAGCGATTCTTACCACCATACTCTTTTTGGTGACCACCTATATCTTTGCCATATATGTGAAAAATATCGCCCGGTATAATGTTCTCTACGGCTCTATCGGAAGCATGATTCTGCTAATGGTATGGGTGAATGTGAACGTCTACCTGTTGCTTTTTGGAAATGAACTGAACCTGGCCATCAGAAGGCTTAGAATAGAAAAACTCCTTTCTGATGAAATCAAAAAGGAGACTTTTCATTATCGAAATTCTATCACAGAACAGGATTACGAGAATGATCCCGGCCACCGCCGCAATATGGAAAACCGGAAGAAGGATTAATCCTCTTCCAGTTCCGGATTTTCTTTAGAACTGATGCTTAGGATAATAAACCCTGTAATAGCAGCGATAAACGAAGCGATCAGAATGGCAAATTTGGCTTCATCCTGGATTTCAATTTCACCTTTAAAGGAGAGCAGTGCAATGAAAATGGACATGGTAAAACCGATACCTGCTAGAAGTCCCACCCCAAGCATCTGAAGCCAGTTGCTGTTATGAGGTAAAGAGCTCATCTTGAGTTTGATGGCAATGAATGAAAACAGATTGATTCCGATCAGTTTTCCGAGCACCAGTCCGCAGATAATTCCCAGTCCTAAAGTACTGCCGATGCCAGCCACCATTTCACTTGAAAAGGTAATATTGGTATTCGCCAATGCAAACACAGGCATGATCAGGAAGCTCACCGGGATATGCAGTTTATGCTCCAGCTTTTCCAGGGGCGAAATTTCTACATTGGATACATTGGTAGGAATTGAAAATGCCAGCAGAACTCCGGCTATTGTCGCATGAATCCCTGAATGATGCAGGAAATACCATAAAAATAATCCTGGAATTATATAAAATACAATACGCGTCACCTTTAGAAAATTCAAGAGAAACAAAAGGACGGTAACTCCAAGAGATAACAAAAGGTAGGTCCAGTGGATCTGCTCAGTATAAAAAATGGCGATCACCAGAATGGCTCCCAGGTCATCAACAATGGCTAGTGCAGCCAGAAATATTTTGATCGAATTGGGAATCTTCTTCCCCAGCATGGAAATAATAGCCAGTGAGAAGGCAATGTCCGTTGCCATTGGAATTCCCCAGCCGTTACTGTATTCCGTTCCGGAATTGAACAGGCTGTAAATCACAGCGGGAACAAGCATTCCGCCTACAGCAGCAAAGATCGGTAAAGATGCATTTTTAAAGGATGAAAGTTCACCTTCTACAAGTTCTCTTTTGATCTCAAGTCCCACCAGGAGAAAGAATACAGCCATCAGGCCATCGTTGATCCAGATGCTTACCGGATATTCCAGTTCAAACAGATGGGTTCCCACATTTTTATCCAAGAGATGTTGAAAGCTTTCTGCAGCTGATGAATTGGCAATAAGTAATGATGCCAGTACACAGAAAATAAGAATAATTCCTGAGGCCTGGCTGTTGTTGAAAAATTTTTTAAAATAAAGGGTTAAATTCATATCTATGATTGTAGTCGTCTCACTCTTGAAACTCCATTAATATTCTTAAGTTTTTTGAAGGTCTCTTCCAGCTGACCTTTATTTTTGACTTCAAGATTGATGTTTCCGGTGAACACTCCATTGTTGGATTCAATGGACATACTTTTCATATCCATCCCCATACTGCCACTGATGACGGTGGTAATATCATTGATCATTCCCATCCTGTCAAGGCCTTCGATCTCAATTTTCACCCTGTTTTTGAAGCTTTCGGCATTCACCCACTTAGCGGGGATCACACGGTAATCGTATTGGGCTCTCAGATTGATGGCGTTGGGGCAATTGTCACTGTGCACCTTGATTCCATCAGAAATGGTAATAAATCCGAAAATTTTATCACCCGGAATAACTGTACAGCATTTGGCATATGTATAATTGAGCTTTTCTTCATCTTTCCCGAAAACAATCATATCAAGATTCTGCTCTTTCGGTTCTTCGAAATGCTGATTTTTGCTCGGTGACTTTCTGAATCTTGAAAGTAAATTGTTGAATACGTTCTTACTTTCAATATATTTTCTCAGGCTGCTTGCGTCCAGTTCATTACTTTGGAACTTGAGAAACACCTCCTGAGAAGATTTTAAATTGAAGAATTTCTGAAGTTTGTTGATTTCTTCATCATTAAAATTAATTTTCGCATGACGAAGCTTCCTCTGCAGGATCTCTTTTCCTTCTTCTACCAGCTGGTTTTTCTGTGAATTCAGGTAACTCTTAATCTTGGACTTGGCTTTTGAAGTTACTACAAATTCCAGCCAGTCGGATTTTGGTTTTTGATTCTGTGAAGAGAGGATATCGATCTGGTCACCATTTTGAAGAATGTAGGAAATAGGAACCAGCTTGCCGTTGATTTTTGCCCCTAAACATTTCATCCCAAGGTCAGAATGGACTGCAAAGGCAAAGTCAAGAGCGGTAGCATTGGTTGGAAGAATTTTAATTTCTCCTTTCGGGGTAAAGACAAATACCTCTTTGGAGTAGAGATTAAGCTTGATATTGTCCAAAAGTTCAGACGTAGAAAGATTCTGCTGCTGTTCCAGGACTTCACGGATTTCTGTAACCCATTTTTCAAAATTACGGTCATCAGAGCTTTGCTTGTAGCCTTCTTTGTATTTGTAATGCGCAGCCACCCCTTTTTCAGCAATCTCATCCATACGTTCTGAGCGGATCTGGACTTCAATCCATTTTTTGTCAGGTCCCAGAACGGTCAGGTGAAGACTTTCATATCCCGTGGAGCGGGGCTGGGTGATCCAGTCTCTCATCCTCGAAGGGTTGCTGTGGTACACATCTGTAACAATTGAATAGATCTTCCAGGCAAGGAATTTTTCGTTTTTAGCATCGGATTTATAAATAATCCTGATGGCATAATTATCAAAAACTTCCTCAAAGGAAACACCTTGCTTCAGCATTTTCCTGTAGATGGAAGAAATAGCTTTTGCACGGCCTTTAATGGTAAAATTTAAACCTTCATCCTTTAGCCTTTCTGATACTTCGGTTTTAAATTCTTCAATATATCGTTCACGGCTTTCCTTGGCAAGTTCCAGTTTTTCCGTGATTTCGTTGTAAATTTCGGGGTTGTTGTATTTTAAAGAGAGGTCCTCCAATTCAGATTTGATGTTATACAATCCAAGGCGGTGGGCCATAGGCGCATAAATATAAACCGTTTCGGAAGCAATTTTCTTCTGCTTGTCCGGGGCCATACTCTCCAGCGTCCTCATATTGTGAAGACGGTCTGCAATTTTAATTAGAATCACCCTGAAATCTTCAGATAAGGTCAACAGAAGCTTTCTGTAGTTTTCAGATTGTACAGAGATATTCTGATGATTCATGATGGAGATCTTTGTCAGTCCATTCACGATATTGGCAATCTTTTCCCCAAAGATTTTTTTCAGATCTTCATACGTATAGTCAGAATCTTCGATCACGTCATGCAGTAGGGCACAGGCAATAGAAGTAGCACCCAGACCTATCTCAGTTGCGACAATTTTAGCAACAGCAATAGGGTGGTAAATGTAAGGTTCACCAGATTTTCTCCTTTGATCTTTGTGTGCATCCAATGCAATATCAAAAGCTTTTCGGATGAGCCTGTTGTTTTCCTCATCCAGTGTTCTGTATGTATTAGAAATCAGATCCTTATATCTTGCGAGGATCTCTTTATTTTCCTGTTCTAAGTCGTAACTCATTTGTGCTAATGCCTATATTTAAACGAAAATACGAAAATTTTTTCTCTTTTTCAAATATAAAAAATCCGCAGAATATTTCCACGGATTCCTGGTTATTAGGTTTTATATCGATTAGAATTTAACTTCGGAATTCATTCCGTTACTTGATGTTTTGATTTTGATATCTGGGCTGTTGTGAATCTCAGCCCTGTTTCTGGCATCAATGTATTTTTTAATCGTGTCATAATTGGCCTGATCAATGCTCATATTTTCAAACTGATAGGTTTTCAGCACCGCATTCTGCATAAAAATACTCCGTGCATTTTCATTCTGGCTGCTGTCTTTAATGGCTACACTCGCCAGATACTGGGAGTTATGATGTTCATTACTAAGATATATGATATAATCTGATGTTAGGAATCCCGAAGTTTCCAGATCATTTTCGAGCTTTTTGTAATCGCTGTTGTGCTCAAATAGCCCAGCTAATATATTTGACATAATTAATGGGTTTTAAAGTTGTGATTAAAGTTAATAATAATTTCCTTATATCCATAGTTATTTTTCAATAAAATTTATTAATTAATATTTTATCTATAATATAATGTTAAAATGTTTGAAAAATTCTATTGAACAGCTGTTTGGTTTTGGGGATTCTGTAATTTTATATTATATTCCTTTAGTGTCTGTCACTATTGTAGGCCCGGGAAAAGTATGAATGACAATTGCATTTAACTCCACTATTCTCACCCTGTTTTTATGATTGTTGATCCTGTGTAAATTTCATCGTATCAGTGACATTATTCTTTCATCAGAAAACAAAAAAAGAGATCACTTCACATGGAAATGATCTCTTTTCGTGATTTAAATGGGTTTAAATTCTCTGGTTTTTGATTTCCTCTACAATTTCCGGATTCAGAAGAGTAGAAATATCCCCGAAGTTGCTGAAGTCACCCTCTGCAATTTTTCTCAGAATTCTACGCATGATTTTCCCGGAACGGGTTTTGGGAAGCCCGGATACAAATTGAATTTTATCCAGTTTGGCTATCGGTCCGATCTGATCAGCAATCAATTGGTTGATCTCTTTTTTCAGATTTTCTTTATCACGTCCTTCTCCGGATTCTTTAAGCATTACGTAACCGTACAAGGCATTTCCTTTGATATCGTGAGGATAGCCTACAATAGCAGATTCTGCAACGGCAGGATGCTGGTTGATGCTGTCTTCAATAGGAGCTGTACCTAAATTGTGGCCTGAAACAATAATGACATCATCCACACGGCCGGTAATTCTGTAATATCCTACTTCATCTCTTAAAGCCCCGTCACCTGTAAAATATTTGCCCGGAAAGGCTGTAAAATAGGTTTCTTTATACCTTTGATGGTCTCCCCATATTGTTCTGGCAATTCCTGGCCATGGAAAACGGATGCAGAGGTTTCCGGTAACCTGGTTCCCTGTAATCTCATTGCGCTTATCATCCATGAGAACAGGCTGAATTCCCGGTAGTGGAAGAGTGGCATAGGTGGGTTTTGTAGGAGTTACAAAAGGAAGGGGAGAGATCATAATACCTCCGGTTTCAGTTTGCCACCAGGTATCTACAATCGGACATTTTTTCTTTCCCACATGATCGTTGAACCAGTGCCATGCTTCATCATTAATAGGTTCTCCTACAGACCCTATTACCTTCAGTGTACTCAGGTCGTGCTTATCTACCCATTCTGCGCTCTCCTTGGCCAGAGAACGGATGGCGGTAGGAGCAGTGTAGAACTGGGTGATCTTATGTTTTTCAATAACCTCCCAGAAACGGTCGGGTTCCGGATAGGTAGGCACACCTTCAAAAATAACGGTCGTTGCACCATTCAATAGAGGCCCGTACAGGATATATGAATGGCCCGTGATCCATCCGATGTCTGCTGTACACCAATAGATGTCATTTTCTTTATAATTGAATACATTTTTAAAGGTATAAGCGGTATACACCATATATCCGGCGCAGGTATGAAGCATTCCCTTGGGCTTGCCGGTAGAACCTGAAGTGTATAAAATAAAAAGCGGGTCTTCAGAATCCATAATTACCGTAACGAAATCAGGAGATGCTTTTTCGTACAGGTCGGCCATCCAATGGTCTCTTCCTTCTTTCATTTTAATGTCATTGTGGGTTCTTTTCACCACCAAAACATGTTCAATACTGGGTGTTTTCTCCAAGGCTTCATCAACAATGCTTTTTAAATCCAGAATTTTGCTTCCTCTGTAACTTCCGTCTGAGGTGATGACCATTTTTGCCTCACAGTCATTGACTCTTGAGGCAACTGCTGAAGCAGAAAATCCTGCAAAGATCACGGAGTGCACGGCACCCAGTTTGGCACAGGCCAGCATCGTTATCGCCAGCTCAGGAATCATGGGCAGGTAAATACAGACCCTGTCTCCTTTCTCTATTCCCATTTCACGTAAGACATTGGCGGTTTTGTTCACCCGGTTATACAGCTCGCTGTAAGAGATATGCTGGGCTTCTTCTTTAGGATCGTTGGGTTCCCAGATAATGGCCGTTTTATCTCCCCTTACGGCAAGATGCCTGTCTATGCAGTTTTTGGTGATATTTAATTTCGCATTCTTAAACCATGTGATTTTGGCTTCATTCATATCGTACTTAACAACCTTGCTCCATCTCTGATACCACACAAAGTTCTGGTCTGCTACTTTATCCCAGAATTTTTTGGGATTTTTGATAGATCTCTTATAATCTTCAAAGTATTGTGGTAAATCTTCTATTAAGTAATTTCTCATATCCCTTTCGTTTTTTGAAATTTGAATTGTATTTTAAATATATGTCTAATTTGTCGTTTAAGCCCTGTATTCCCTGATTTTTTCCTGAATTTCTTCGATGATTTTCTCGTCATCAATTGTTGATGGAATCTGGAAATCTTTTCCATCCAGTAACGTTCTGATCAGCTTTCTCAGGATTTTTCCAGAGCGCGTTTTCGGTAATCGTTTGACAACCATAGCGTTTTTAAGAAAAGCCACTGCGCCGATTGTATTGCGGACCATCTGGATAATATCTTTCTCAACTTCCTTTTCAGAAATAGTGGTTCCGTTCTTCAAAACAATGACTGCAAAAGGAATCTGACCTTTCAGATCATCATCAATTCCTACTACGGCACATTCCGCTACGTCGGGGTGTGAGGAGACGATTTCTTCCATTTCTGACGTAGAGAGGCGGTGTCCTGCCACATTAATGACATCATCAACCCTTCCCGTAATGAATATATAGCCGTCTTCATCCTGAATGGCACCATCTCCGGAGAAATAATATCCATTGTATTGCGAGAGGTAGCTGCTTTGGAAGCGATCATAATCGTTCCAGATCCCCAGCATAGCTCCCGGAGGAAGTGGTAGCTTTATAATCAGATAGCCCTCCTGATGAGCATCCAGCTCATATCCGTTTTCATCAAATATTTTAATATCATAGCCCGGAACAGGTTTTCCTGCGGAAGCCCTTTTGATGGTATAATTCTCGTCATAAGTCATCAAACCCAGCATAGGCCAGCCGGATTCCGTCTGCCACCAGTGATCGATGGCGGGAACTCCAATATGCTCTGCAAACCAGTCCAGCGTAGCAACATCACAGCGTTCGCCTGCCAGGAACTGTTTCCTGAAATGGGAAAGATCATATTTTTTGACCAGTTCTCCGTGAGGATCTTCTTTTTTTATCGCCCTGATGGCGGTAGGTGCGGTAAACATGACAGAAACTTTGTATTCAGAAATAATCCTCCAGAAAGTTCCTGCGTCAGGGGTCATGATGGGTTTTCCTTCAAAAATAACGGTGGTGTTTCTGTTGATCAAAGGGCCGTAGATCGAATAGCTGTGTCCTACTGCCCAGCCGAAATCCGATGCCGCCCAATACGTTTCTCCCTGCTCCACGCCATAGATGTATTTCATTGAAAACTTCAGTGCCGTAGCATAACCACCGGTATCGCGGACTATTCCTTTAGGTTTTCCGGTTGTTCCCGAAGTATACAGCAGGTAGAGCGGATGAGTGGATTCCAGGGAAATACAGCCGGCAGGTTCCGATTTATGAACCAGCTCCTCATAATCGATCAGACCGTCAAACATTTCATGCTGGTTATCTACCAGCTTCCTGTTATAAACAATTATATGGTCTACTTTGTCCTGGGCAAGCTCAATGGCCTTTTCCACCAACGGGAGGTACGGGATTCTTTTGGCAATTTCAATTCCGGCTGTGGCGGTAATCAATACTTTTGGCTTACAATCATCAATCCTTACCACCAGTTCCTGGGGAGCAAAACCTCCGAAAACCACATTATGAATGACCCCGATTCTGGCGCAGGCAAGCATGGTAAAAAGCGTCTGCGGAATCATGGGCATGTAAATAACAGCGGTATCTCCTTTGGTTAAGCCAAGCGACGTCAGTCCACCTGCCAGTTTTGAAATTTCCTCTTTTGCCTGACTGAATGTATAGGTTTTCTTTTGATGAGTCACCGGTGAATCGTAGACAATGGCAATCTGATCGCCAAAACCGTCCTCAATGTGCTTGTCGATGCATAAATAGCACATGTTGAGCTTTCCATCGGAAAACCACTGTGGATAATCGTTGTCTCCTTTAGAAAGAATTTGCTGCGGAAATTCAAACCATTCTATTGCTTTGGCTTGTTCCTTCCAGAAATCCTCTTTGTTTTCTATGCTTTGTTTAAATAATGTATCTGTATCCATATCAATAGTCGTGTTTTTTGGGGTTTTTAGCCTGACCTTGTCAAGGTTAGAACCTTGACAAGGTCAGCAAGGCCAGATTAAAACATTTCCTCGATCTGCTGCATCAGCTTTTTGATCGAGTAGGGCTTGGTGATGTAAGCATCGGCTCCCATTTCCAGGCCTTTTTCAATATCTCTGGGATTGTTTTTGGCACTCAGAAAAATCACTTTGGTGTCTTTAAGCTTGTCATCCTGCTTGATGAGGTCCAACGTGCTGTAACCGTCAAGATTGGGCATCATAATATCGAGAAGGATCACATCCGGAACCATTGTTTTCAGAAATTCCAGAACTTCCGTTCCGTCACGGGCGATGTATACGTCATAGCCGTTTTTCTTAAAGCTGTATTCCAGAGACATTAATATTTTGTGTTCGTCATCTGCAATGATAATCTTTTTCATAAAGTGGGTTTAATGGTGTTCAACATCATTTGTAATATTTTCTACAGCTTTTCCGGGGATGGTGATAGTAAAAGTAACTCCCAGTCCGCTGTTTTCAGCTTTTATCCTGCCTTGGTGGGCTTCTACAATCTTTTTTGAAATAGCCAGACCCAGTCCGCTTCCTATAGGTTTTAAAATATTTTGGTTTTTCGATTGATAAAATTTGTCAAAAATCATTTCCAGGTCTTCTTCCGGGATGTGTTTGCCGGTATTGAAAATGGTAATGATCAGATCGGTGTCTTTCTCAAAAATCTTGGTTTGTATGGTTCCCTGTTCATCTGTGAACTTTAAGGCGTTGCCCCAGATGTTCTGAAACAACTGGATCATTCTTGCTTCATCGTATAAAAATATATGGTGATTTAAAAGATTTACTTCGCTGAGATGAATATTTTTCTGCTGGATCAGGTGAAGAAGAGGATTCAGAGCTTTTTTATAGGTTTCAATAATGTTGTTTTGCCTGATGGTAAGGGAAATTTCGCCATGCTGAAGCTTGTCGAGATAAAGGATGTCATTGATGATTTCACTTAACCTGTCAGATTCTGTGATGATGTTGTTTAGAAACTCCTGCTTGATTTCCTGTGGAATATCATCGTCATCAGCCAGGATTTCCCCTGCTGAACGGATAGCGGTAATGGGTGTTCTCAGTTCGTGAGCTACGGAATCCAGGAAGTCATCTTTCTGGCGGTCTTTTACAATCAGACTTTCATTAGCGGTGCGAAGGTCATCGGAAAGCTTTTGCAATTCCTCAGACTGTTCGGTGAGTTTCTTGTTGAGGTTTATATTTTCTTGAGATTCTTCAAGGATATTCAGCACTTCTTTCAGGGATATTTTATCTTCTTTGGTAACGCCTTCGATGAGGATTTTGGCGGAAGCGGTGCCAATCCTTCCGGCTAAAAGATTTTCGGAAAACTTAATAAACCTGGAATCAGCAGTTTCTGTTTTTGAATCGATGTTATATTTAAGGTTGAAAATCCTTAAAGCCTGTTCAGTTTTATTTTTGCCCAAAAACCTTTCAAGAATGTTCCTGATGTCAGAGATATATGCGGTTCCGCGCCAGATAAATGCGTTTTCATGATTCTGAATATACTTATCAATATCAACGTAGAGTTCTGCAAAATTTCTCTCCCTGTAATTCCCTTTCGTGCTCACAGAGATGATCGTAAACAACCCCGTGTTTACCAAAATCGACCAAAAGAAAATTTGGGGAATTCTTCCCAGAAAAGGAATGGTGAAAAATCCAAAAGAATTATACATATCTCTCAGAATTCCTTTGAGCTCCTGATTGTAAGAAAAATAATATTGGGGAATGATCAGCCCGAAATAACAGATGGCAAGCCCTGCAGCCAGTCCGGTAACAGCTCCCTTGTAGCTTCCTCTTCTCCAGAATAAAGCACCAAAAAAAGCAGGTCCCAGCTGGGCAATGACAACGAATGAAATGAGTCCTACAGAATCCAGTGATGTTTTCAGTATAAAATATTTGTAGAAGGCAAAAGCCATAATAATTAAAGCAAAAATGCTGAACTTCCTGATGTTGGTGATGTTTCTCGTATTTTGTTCCTCACTTTCAGACTTAAATTTACCAAGCAGGCCATACGGGATGATGAGGTTGTTGGAAAGCATAATAGAAAGGGTAATGGCTGAAATGATAATCATGGATATGCATGAGCTTAATCCACCCAGAAAAACCAAAACTGTAATAAGCGTGTTGCCGAAATGCTGCGGAATTAAAATGGAATAGAATTCCGGATTCACCTTTTGACCGTCAAAAATCAATCGTCCTCCCCAGGCTATCGGAAAGATGAATATGGTGAAAATAAGCAGATAAAGAGGGAAAAACCAGATCGCTGTGCGAATATGCTTTTCCTGTCGGTTTTCAATAATAGCGGTATGAAACTGCCGGGGCAGGATGCAGATGGCTGTGGCGGAAATCATGCAGAGAACCATCCAGTTCATAGCACCTTCAATTCCGTTAAAGGTATTTTTTTCTTTAAAATCTTCAAACTGGCTGGCCTTTTGGTAAATATCTGAAAATCCATCAAAAACGTAATAAATCACGAAAAAGCCCAGAATAATGATGAAAAAGAGCTTTAAAAAGCTTTCCAGGGCAATGGCGGAAATAATTCCAAGTCGTTTTTCTGAGGCGTCTACATACCGGGTTCCGTAATACGATGAAAACAGAGCGATTAAAACAACAACAAATGTGGCATTATCCGTCAGAATGTCTTTGGACATAGGTGTTTCCGTTACCAAATGGAAAGTTTCCGAGATTGCTTTGATCTGAAGCCCGATATAGGGAACGATAGCAAGCAGACAGACGATGGTAATGATCGCACTGAAACTTCTGCTGTTCCCGTATCGCAGAGAAATAAAGTCTGCAAGGCTGCTTATTTTATTTACCCTGGAAATCCTTACAATCCGTGTATTGATATAAATCCAGGCTGGAATAATCATGATAGGGCCGATATAAATGGGCAGATAGTTTAATCCACTGGTAGCCGCGACTCCAATACTTCCGTAATACGTCCAGGCAGTACAGTAAACCGCTAAAGACAGCGCGTAAATATAGGGGTTGTTGATCCATAGCTTACTTCTTTTCTTCTCTGCCAGATGGGCAACCAGAAACAGGAGCGCCAGGTAAAACAGGACTACAAAAAACAGGGCAAAACTATTCATCATATCTTTTTACGATTACAAAAGAAATCACAATCGAAATGAGCCAGACCGCGAACAGGTAGATCAGGATCATCGGATAACCAAAAACATCTTTTTCGCTGTTGAAAAGCAGCGAAATGGGAATGCTGAAAGCGATCATCAGTCCAATGCTCAGGATAATCAGTTTTTGTTCGTGTCTCTTCTTCATACATGATGATTCATTAATAAAAGATAATTGATGAACAGATGTGGTTCATCGTTCATCAATTATCGTGGTCTTTTTTTAATTATATTTTATCGTCAGAATATTCCCCTTTCAAGGCATAATATCCGAAAATACCCAGGCCGCCGGAAATGATGGGCATCAGTACAAAAAGAATGATGATGCCGAAAACCAGATCTTCCTGTTTTCCTGAGGCGATTTTTGGAATTCCCAGCACGGTAATTCCGAAATATCCAACCACCAGGGCTATTGCAATCCAGAGGATGCCTAATATTTTTTTTAGTCCGTTCATTTTAGTAGTTTTAAAATTAATAAAAATTTAAGTGATTCAATGCTTAATCATGAAGATTATTGTTCTTGTTTTTAATATAAAACAATCCGATGATCAGACAGACTGTAGCAACTCCGATCGGATACCAGAGTCCTTCCAGGTACCAGGTAGCGTGCCCTGCATCTTTTCCGGTCGTTACCAGGTAGGTGGCAACAGCCGGGAGAAGCCCTCCAAATACTCCGTTTCCGATATGATAAGGAAGGGACATAGAGGTGTAACGGATTCTTACCGGGAACATCTCTACCAGGAATGCGGCGATAGGACCATACACCATCGTTACAAATATCACCTGGATGAAGACAAGGAAGATCAGATACCACTTTGTGTTATCACCCAATTTTACTGTTTGTGAGACTTTTGGCTCTTCAGCTTTTCCTTCTTTCATCACAGGTCCGGCGGGCGACCAGTGAACGATACTGTCTTTTTTAATCAGGGTTCCGTCTGTAAAAAGGGTTTCCTTGTGAAAAGTAACCAGGCTGTCAGTGGCAACATCGTTGTGTATTTTAGCGGTCCTCTTTTCTGTAATTCCATTGGCGGCTACGGTTTTGCTTTCCAGATTTACACTTTTGAACATGCTGTCGTAGATAGGCCTGTACGCTAATATCGCAACCAGCATTCCGGTCATCATCACTGCTTTTCGTCCTATTTTATCAGAAAGCCATCCGAAGAATACAAAAAATGGGGTCCCCAAAAACAAGGCTGTAGCCATTAGTGAATCAACCTGGGCAGATTCCACATTCATTACTTTCTGCAGGAAGCTCATGGCGTAGAATTGTCCGGTGTACCAGATCACCCCCTGTCCCATGGCGGCTCCGAATAAAGCCAACAGTACGAATTTAAAGTTATATCTGTTGCCAAAGCTTTCTTTTAATGGGTTTTTTGAGGTCTTGCCTTCGCTTTTAGCCTTTGCAAAAAGTGGCGATTCCTTCATGTTTTTTCTGATCACATACGAAACGCCCACCATTAAAATGGAAATCCAGAAAGGAACCCTCCATCCCCAGGTATCAAATTCTTCTGCAGAAAGGGTATTTTTGGTAATCAGAATAACAATTAATGAAATAAAAAGTCCTGCAGTGGCAGTAGTCTGGATCCAGGAAGTCCAATAACCTCTACGGTGTGGCTGGGCATATTCTGCAACATAGGTAGCTGCTCCTCCATATTCTCCTCCCAGGGCAAGTCCCTGCAATAATCTTAAAATAAGAACAAGAACTGGAGCTAAAAATCCAATGGTTTCGTAACTTGGGATACAGCCGATAAGGAAAGTGGAGAATCCCATAATCAGCAGGGTGACAAGAAACGTGTATTTTCTTCCGATGATATCACCCAGTCTTCCGAAAAATAGAGCTCCGAATGGTCTAACGACAAATCCTGCTGCAAAAGTGGCCAGCGTGGATAGAAATGCAGCAGTAGGATTATCTGCAGGGAAAAACTTGGTAGCTAACACAATGGCTAAGCTTCCGAAAATATAAAAGTCATACCATTCGATCAACGTTCCGAGGGATGAGGCGGTGATCACGCTCCAGATGGTGCGGTTCTTCTGCCGGTCGGTCATATTTTCGTAGCTTTCGTGATGGTTTTCGCTCATATTGATTGGTTTTTGATGTTAATTAAATAGGATGTTTGGTCTTTTTTGAACCATTAAGGGCTTTAAGTTGATAAGAATAAGTAAGACTAAAACTAAAGCTATTGTATTAAGCGGCATTCTTCCTGTCCATCTTTGATGAGGCTTCACTGATCTTACTTTATTTATTATTCTTAATGGTTTACATTTTACAGGTAGATTTGAAACTGTACAATAAATTCTCCTTTTGAAGAAGGCTTTTCAGTAGGGTTGGTGTAGACGGGTCTTGTTGAGTATTGAGTGGTGATTTTTGCATGATGTCCATCAATGAACCAGTTGGCTCCTACATCAAACTGAGAAGAGGATTTATCAAATGCTTCGAAATTTTTATGAGTATACGCGGCAAAAGGCTGTATTCTGATTTTAGGCTTCTCTGCCTGGCTTGGCAATAATAAGCCTGCTTGTGCATAGATAATATTACCTGTTCCAATGGTGGGCTGCAGATTTCCTGGTCCCGCAATGGCTTTGTTCCCGATGAAATTAGGATCAGAAGCACCGATGTTCATTGTTCCCAGATTTCTGACGTAATTAGGTCCGAAATTGTAATTATAGTACCCTGCGTAAGCTGAAACTGCCATTTTGTTTTTAGCCTCACCCAGAGGAATATCGGCGAAAGCATCTACGGCAAAAAGGCTGATATCATGTTTTTCAATATTGGAATTCACAGAAGTTCTTGTTCCGTCGGCCTGATGATAAAACCCTGCACCTATATTGAAAACCTTTTTAGTCCCAAGATAAGAGCCTACTTTAAAGGGAAGCGTGTTGGATTCCTCATCAAGAAACTGGTATTCCAGATACCCAGCTTTTGAAAAGCTTGGATTTCCGTTGTTATCTACAGCAACTGCTCTGGAAGGATCTGTAGTATTTACTGGAGTTAAATCCGTGGCGAAAGGTTTATTCAGACTGAAACGGTATTCCAGCTTTCCATACTTACCTTTGGCGAACATTCCCAGCTGTCGTGCAAACTGGTCGGAATTATCAATAAGCGGCCATGAAAAGACTGGGGAATCTACAGTCAGGAAGTTCAGCGTTGAAGCCATAGTCATCCTCGAAAGGCCCATATAGTAATGAAGTCCGGCACCTAAGGATAAACTGAATTTTCCTGCTTCTCCGGGTAAAAGAACTGCATACTCGTTCCAGGCATCATGAAAAAACAGCTGGGTTTTCTTGCCGTTTCCATAGCCGCCTGTTCCTGTTGTCCCCGTAGCGCCGCCGTTAATAAATGTCTGGTTGTTGATTCCGAAATGGAGGAGGATCATATATCTTTTTGAGATCTGGGCATATGCCAGGGCTCTTAATCTTCTGTTTCCGATGTTCCATGTGTTATCTGTAGGTTCTCCACCTACCATGGTTCCAGGGTTCATTGACGTATTTCTCAGCCAAAGCTGGTCCCACAAAATAAACCTGACGAATTTATCCCCTTCCTGATTGAGGTTTAATTTTAATCCACTGCCGTAATCCGGAGAGCCTTGAGAATAGAGCGAACTGCTGATTAAGGCTACTCCTATGAATGTAAGTAATTTCTTCATAAATTATCAATTTTTGGCGTTGTTTTTTGTGAATACCAAATTGGAATTAATAACTTGTTTATGAAAATTTAATATATATTAGTGGTAACAGTATAGTTTCATCAGATAATTACTTTTTAAATATTGATGTGGGTTCAGTTTATTACTTGCTGATGATATGTAAATATTTATCAATCAATTAGCTTATAGCGATTATGTACTGCCTGAAATCTAAAGTCTTGGTTCTTGGTTCTTGGCTCTTGGTTCTTGGCTCTTGGTTCTTTGTTCTTAGTCCTCGCTTCTCACACTACTTCTTAAACCTTTCCCATTTGATAAGCATGTATTTATCGGCGAACTGGGTAATAATAATTCCGGAATTTTTAATGTTTTCTTCCTGGGCGATGTATTCTATCAGCTCATTTTGTTTTAAGATCTTATAGACTGGATGGAATTCGGAGTGTGGAGGTCTTGTGATGTTGTACTTCTTGATCCATGAACTGATGGTGACATGGGAAACTCCGATGATTCGTTCAATTTCTCTATAGCTCAGCCCTTCCAGATACAGTTGGAGAGCCTTAGTGACATAATAATCATCAATCTGTTTTCCCAACTTTTTAACGGTAAAATAATACCTGCAGTTTTTACAGAGGAACCTTTGTTTGTTGTTGATGATTCCGCTCTTTACGATCTTGGTGCTGTTGCATTTAGGGCAGGCGTTTTCCATATGTATAATATTTTAGCAAATATATAATAAATTAGCAAATATACATTTTTCTGTAAAGATAATTTTACCTGTGTATTTCTATAAAACAAAAAAAATATCTTTTTTATTTGGATTTAAAAGAAATTATATTTTAAATTTGCCAAAAAAATTAGATAAATAAATGGAAATAGAAATTTCCTCATGCGAACATCTCATGTATGTGGGTGAAATACAGCAGGAAATGTATGATTCTGCACAGCGCAGAGGAACGGGGATCGCAAAACGTTCCATCGAATATTTGAGTAAGAAGATTTCAGAGGGCAATGCTGTGGTGGCTACTGAAAACGGAGAGTGGGTGGGTTTCTGCTATATAGAGACCTGGTCGCATGGGAAGTTTGTTGCCAATTCGGGACTGATTGTGTCTCCGAAATTCAGGAATGGGGGAATAGCGACTCAGATCAAGCATAAAGTTTTCCAGTTATCTAGAGAAAAATATCCCGAAGCAAAAGTATTTGGGTTAACTACAGGGCTTGCGGTCATGAAAATCAACAGTGATCTGGGATATAAGCCGGTCATTTATTCTGAACTCACTCAGGATGAGGAATTCTGGAACGGCTGCAAAAACTGTGTAAACTATGAAATTTTAATGAAAAAGGAACGTAAAAACTGCTTGTGTACAGCCATGCTGTTTGTTCCGGATAATATAAAAGGAAATGAGGTTGTCAATAATCAACCTGAAAATAAGTATTATGAAGAAAAAAGTCATCTTAGCGTTTAGTGGAGGTTTGGATACTTCTTACTGTGCTAAATATCTTAGTGAAACACTGGGGTATGATGTGTATGCAGTTACTGTAAATACCGGAGGTTTTTCTAAGGCGGAAGAAAAAGAGTTGGAGAGAAAAGCTTTAAACCTTGGGGTTAAGGAGTACAGGTGCGTGGACGCTCAGGAGGATTATTATCATTCTTGTGTAAAGTATTTAATTTTCGGAAATGTATTGAAGAACAACACGTATCCTCTTTCTGTAAGTGCTGAGCGTACGATTCAGGCGCAGGAAATTGCAAAATATGCCATGGAAGTGAAGGCAGATGCGATTGCCCATGGGAGTACAGGAGCTGGAAATGATCAGGTTCGTTTTGATTTGATCTTCCAGGTGATGTGCCCGAATATTGAAATCATTACTCCAATCCGTGATCTGTCTTTATCCCGTGAGGACGAAATAGAATTCCTGAGAAGCCATGGATATGAAATGGAATTTCATAAGGCACAGTATTCAGTGAATAAAGGACTTTGGGGAACTTCTGTTGGAGGAAAAGAAACACTTACTTCAAAAGATTATCTGCCGGAAGAGGCTTTTCCTTCACAGGTTAAAGAAACTCATCCTTCCAGCCTTGAAATTGAATTTAAAAATGGAGAAGTCGTAGGTGTGAACGGAGAAGGTTTTGAACATTCTGTGCATGCGATTCAAAAAATTGAAGAATTGGCTTCTGCTTACGGAATTGGCCGTGATATTCACGTTGGAGATACCATTGTGGGGATTAAGGGAAGAGTAGGATTTGAAGCTGCGGCGGCGTCAGTCATTATCAAAGCCCATCATTTACTGGAAAAGCATACCCTTTCAAAATATCAGCAGATGATGAAATCACAATTGTCAGACTGGTATGGAAACTGGCTTCATGAAGCGCTTTTCCTGGATCCTGTGATGAGGAATATAGAGTCTTTCCTGACGGATTCTCAAAAAACAGTGAGCGGAAAAGTATTTGTAACTCTTCACCCGTACAGATTTATTCTGAATGGAATTGAGTCTGATCATGATCTGATGTCAGATAAATTCGGAAGTTATGGAGAGGCCAACAGAGTGTGGACAGGCGATGATGTTAAGGGGTATACAAAAATTGTAAGCAATTCTCTCAATATATACCACCAGATTAACCAGAATATTAATTAGTTCCAACCGGAATGTATAACCCAGGACAGAAGACGGTCCTGCAAGAATTAAAATGAAAAAAACAGTAGGAATAGTTGGTGCGAATGGATATACAGGAAGTGAGCTGATCCGTTTACTGGCTTTTCATCCCCATGTGACATTGAGTTTTTTATATAGTCGTTCGAATTCGGGGAAACGGATTTCCGATTTGTACCCGGATTTAACGACGGTTTGCGAAATGGTTTTAACCCATCAGCCGGAAGAAGTGGATGTACTTTTTTTATGTCTTCCACACAAAGAAAGTCAAAACTGGCTGGCTCAAAATCCTGTGAGTGACGAAACTTTAGTGGTTGATCTCGGGAATGATTTCCGTCTGGATGAGAATTTCGAAAGCAGAAATTTTGTCTACGGATTACCTGAAATCAATAAAAAACAACTGGAAGGATCCAAAAGCATTGCCAATCCGGGATGTTTTGCCACGGCAATTCAACTGGCATTGCTGCCATTAGCGGAAAAGGGATTCCTGGACGAGGTTTTCACAACTGGAATTACAGGTTCTACGGGGGCCGGACAGTCTTTGCAGGCCACTACGCACTTTACCTGGAGAAATGATAATGTATCAGCTTATAAGACACTTACCCATCAGCATGTGGATGAAGTTTTACAACAGCTGGTATCATCCAATCAGAAACAAGTAAACCTGAATTTTGTTCCATGGAGAGGAGATTTTGCGAGGGGGATTTTTACGAGTTCAACACTGAAGACGGATCTGGAGCAGAAAGAAATAGAACAATTGTATCAGGATTTTTATGCAGAGGCGCCTTTCGTTACGGTGAGTAGCAGGGCTATTGATTTAAAGCAGGTTGTCAATACCAATCGCTGTGTGATTCAGATTGAAAAGAATGAAAATGTGGCGGTAATTCATTCGGCGATTGACAATTTGTTAAAAGGAGCTTCAGGACAGGCGGTACAGAATATGAATATCGCCATGGGATGGGAGGAAAATAAAGGTTTAGACCTGAAGCCGGTAGCATTTTAATATAGAATGTATCGGTAGCTTCCAACCAGCCACCAATCACTAAATGACAACAACTAGCAACCAGAAACTAGCCACTAGCCACAAACAACCAGCAACCAACAACCAACCAACAACCAAAATGAATTTATTCAACGTATATCCATTATTCAACATAAATCCGGTAAAAGCTCAGGGATCTTTTCTTTGGGATGATCAAGGGGAACAATACCTTGACTTTTATGGAGGGCATGCCGTAATCTCTATCGGACACAACCATCCTCATTATCAGAGCAAGCTGAAAGAGCAGCTGGAAAAAATTTCTTTTTATTCTAACTCGGTTCAGAATGAATTGCAGACGGAACTTGCAGACAAGCTTGGGAAATTGTCAGGCTATGAAGAGTATAACCTTTTCTTATGCAACTCCGGAGCAGAAGCGAATGAAAACGCCTTAAAATTAGCTTCCTTCCATAATGGGAAGAGCAAAGTATTATACTTTACCGGTTCATTTCACGGAAGAACTTCTGCAGCAGTTTCGGTGACCGATAATCCCAAGATTGTTGCGCCGGTCAACTTCTCAGAAAGATTTATCAAATCCGAATGGAATGATATTCAGCAGCTTGAAGAAATCTTTGCTGCTCAGGGAAATAATATTTCGTCAGTTATTATTGAAGGGATTCAAGGTGTAGGAGGAATTATGATTCCGACAGCGGAATTTTTATCTACAATCAAAGAGCTATGTGAGAAATATAATGCAGTACTGATTTTAGATGAGGTGCAATCAGGATACGGAAGAAGCGGATATTTCTTTGCGCATCAGGAATTCGGGCTTGAAGCAGATATTATTACAACGGCAAAAGGAATGGGAAATGGATTCCCGGTTGGCGGAGTTTTGATTCACCCGAAATTTGTGGCGAGCAACGGTTTGCTGGGAACTACATTCGGAGGAAATCATCTGGCCTGTGCGGCTTCAATTGCGGTGCTGGATGTGATGAAAGATGAAAATCTTATCGAAAATGCTCAGAAAATGGGCGAATATATAGAAAACGAAATTAAAGATTTACCCCATATTAAATCGATCCGAAGGAAAGGATTGATGATCGGAATAGAGCTCGATAGAGACTGTTCGGAGATAAGGAAAAGCTTATTGTTTGATCATCACATTTTCACAGGGAACTCAAATGATAAAACTGTGCTGAGGATTCTTCCTGCACTCAATATCAAAAAAGAGGAAACTGATCTTTTTATCAATGCTTTGAAAACAGTATTGAAAGGGATCTAAAGGATTAAAAACAAAATCTTTAAAATCAATTTTAAAATGAAAAAATTCACCACTGTAAGCGATGTAGAAAACTTACAGGAAATTATAAAAAAAGCTTTACAAATAAAAGCAAACTCCCTTACTGAAACAGAAAAAGGAAAGGGAAAAACAATTGGACTTGTATTTTTAAATTCAAGTTTGAGAACCCGTTTGAGCAGTCAGATTGCGGCACAGAACCTAGGATTGAATGTTCTGACTTTAAATGCCGCACAGGAAGCCTGGAATCTTGAATTTGCTGATGGAGCTGTCATGAACGGAGACACCGTAGAACACATCAAGGACGCAATTGAAGTCCTGAACCAATATTGTGATCTCATTGCTGTGCGCTGCTTTGCCGGAATGAAGAGCAAGGAAGATGATGTGAATGAAAGCATCTTAAGCCAGTTTGAAGAACATGCCAAAGTACCGGTGATTTCATTGGAATCGGCAACACGCCATCCGCTGCAAAGCCTGGCAGACTGTATCACGATTACCGAAAACTGGAATAAAGACCGCAAACCCAAAGTGGTATTGACCTGGGCGCCTCATATCAAGCCTATTGCCCATGCTGTCGGAAACTCTTTTGCAGAATGGATGCAGAAAATGGATGTGGAGCTGGTGATCACCAATCCTGAAGGATATGACCTGGATAAAAATTTCACAAAAGACGTGAAAGTAATCCATGATCAGGAAGAAGCGTTGAAGGATGCAGATTTCATCTATGTAAAAAACTGGTCTTCATTTGATGATTATGCCGCAATGCCGGAAGTGAAAGAAGATTGGATGCTTACCAATGAAAAGCTTGAAAAAACCAACAATGCTAAAGTAATGCACTGTCTTCCGGTTCGTCGTAATGTAGAATTGAGTGATGAGGTCATGGACGGAGGTAACTCCATTATTTACCAGCAGGCAAAGAACCGTATTTTCTCTGCGCAAGCAATTTTCAGCGAAATTTTAGATGATCTGAATGATCCTTGTCAAGGTTTTTAACCTTGCAAGGATCATTAAAAAAAGTTACAATGAAAAAAAAGTTATACATCGTAAAAATAGGCGGATCGCTCATTGATGATGAGGGGTTGCTGGATCAGTTTTTAGATCAGTTTTCCGGAATTAAGGAAAAAAAGATTCTTGTTCATGGTGGTGGAAAGCTGGCGACAACTTTAGCTGATAAGCTTGGCGTAGAACAGAAAATGATCAATGGAAGGAGGATTACGGATAAAGAAACACTGGACATTGTAACAATGGTATATGCCGGGGGAATCAACAAAAATATTGTAGAAAAGCTTCAGCAGAAAAAATGCAATGCCATAGGATTTTCCGGTGCAGACGGAAATCTGATCAAAGCTACAAAAAGGCAACATCCTGAAATTGATTTTGGCTTTGTAGGGGATATCAATAAGAAGAGCATCAATAGAAAGTTGCTTTCAAAATTGATTAAGCTTGATCTTATCCCTGTATTTTCAGCCATTACCCACGATAAAAAAGGTAATCTCTTCAACACCAATGCGGATACTATAGCGTCCGTAATGGCGCAGGCTCTTTCGGAGAAATATGAAATTGAGTTGCTGTATTGTTTTGATAAAGAAGGGGTGTTGGAAGATGTGGATAATCCTGAATCTGTGATCAGAAGGGTTTCCGAAGAAGAATTTGCAGTATTAAAGGAAGAAGGAAAACTGCATAAAGGAATTTTGCCCAAACTTGAAAATGCGCTTGGCGCGATAAAAAATAATGTAAATAAGGTGTTTCTGATCAAGGAAACAGAACTGAAAAACCATATAGAAAGTCATCATGCAGGAACTGAAATCTGTTTATAATAAAGAAGAACTGTTGAACAATGCCGTTGGGCTGCTTAAAAATCTGATTGAAATTCCCTCTTTCAGCAAAGATGAGTTCAATACCTCGGTGGAAATCGAGAATTTCTTCAAGAAACATCAGATTCCGACCAAGCGTTTTAAAAATAACATCTGGGCGGTCAATAAAAACTTTGATGTATTTAAGCCGTCTGTCCTGCTGAATACCCATCATGATACGGTAAAGCCCAATAAAGCTTATACACTGGATCCGTTTTTACCTTTGCAGAAAGACGGAAAGTTGTATGGGTTGGGAAGTAATGATGCCGGTGCCTCGCTGGTTTCCATGGCACAGGTTTTTTTACATTTTTATGAAAGAGAAGATTTAAAATATAATTTAGTGATTGCTTTGACGGCAGAGGAGGAGATTTCAGGTTTTGACGGAATTGAGGCTCTGTTTCCACAGCTCCCTAATATAGAATTCGCCATTGTAGGAGAACCCACGCAGATGAATCTGGCGATTGCAGAAAAAGGGCTGCTTGTGATAGACGGGGAAATGAAAGGAACTCCTTCTCATGCTGCTCATCCCAATGAGGACAATTCGATTGTGAAATGCATGAAGGATTTGCAGCATATTTTATCCTTTACCTTTCCAAAGGTTTCAGAATACCTGGGAGCCGTGAAAATTACACTATCCGGAATTCGTGCCGGGGTACAGCACAATGTAGTTCCTGAGTCGTGTCACTTTACGCTGGATGTAAGGGTGACCGATGAATATTCCAATAAAGAAACTTTTGAGATCATTCAGTCACAAATGAAATCTACCCTTACTGCAAGGTCCTTCAGATTGAATTCATCAAAAATTGAAATGGAACATCCGTTTGTAAAAGCAGGGATAGAAATCGGAAGAACAACCTATGGTTCACCCACTTCTTCAGATCAGGCAATTATTCCGTGTACCTCAGTAAAATTAGGGCCTGGAGACAGTAGGCGCTCTCATACTGCGGATGAATTCATCTTTATTAACGAAATAGAGGAAGGGATTGATATCTATATCCGGATTTTGGAAAAAGTGTTATAAGAGAGAAGCTAGAAGTTAGATAGGAGAAGTTAGTAGCAAAAAGACCGAATAAAGGGTATAACTAACCTCTAATCATTAATTTATAACTTCCAAATAAATGTTTTGACAGCGCCTGGCAGGCAAGAAGTTTAAGTTTTTAATAAGGATTTATGCAAAAAGAAAGATTAGAAACGAAACTTTTAAATAAGGAAATGTTTTTTTATAGTTAATAATAATTTTAAGGAATGCCTTGCCGGGCATGTCAAAACCAATTAATATTTTAAATCATTACATATGAAAAAGATATGGCAGAAGGATGACCTTGCCACCAATATATTAGTCAATAACTTTACCGTAGGGAAAGATCTTGACTTCGACGAACGTTTAGCAAAATATGATGTTAAAGGCTCAATGGCACATTGTACAATGCTTGCAGAAACTGGAATCATCTCCGGTGAAGAATCAGAGCACATGCTGTCTGTTTTAAACGAAATTTTAAATACAATTGAAGATGGGGTTTTTGAAATTGATAAAGAAGCTGAGGATATCCATTCTCAGATAGAATCGATCCTGATTGAAAAACTGGGCGATACAGGAAAGAAGATCCATACGGCAAGATCGAGAAATGATCAGGTTTTATTGGACATAAAGCTGTATTTACTGGATGAGATCCGGGAGATCACAGCCCTTACGGATGAGTTTTTCCAGATTCTGATTCAACTGGCAGATCAGCATAAAAATGTTTTGCTTCCGGGATATACCCATTTACAGATCGCGATGCCTTCCTCTTTCGGATTATGGTTTGGAGCCTATGCTGAAGCTCTTCTGGATGATGTGGAAATGTTGTTTTCGGTTAAGAATATCCTCAATAAAAATCCATTGGGATCGGCAGCGGGATATGGTTCTTCTTTTCCAATAAACCGTGAGAGTACCACTTATAATCTAGGTTTTCAGTCGATGAATTATAACTCTGTGTACGCTCAGATGACCCGTGGAAAGTCTGAAAAACTACTGGCAATGTCGATGGCTACATTAGCCGGAACCCTTGGTAAGTTTGCATACGATGTTTGTCTGTACCTGAATCAGAATTTTGATTTCATCAGCTTTCCCAAAGAATTTACGACAGGGAGCAGCATTATGCCGCACAAGAAGAATCCGGATATTTTTGAGCTTGTCCGTGCACGATGCAACAGAATTCAGGCTTTACCAAATGAGCTGATCCTACTGACGAATAACCTGCCTTCCGGATATCATCGGGATGTACAATTGACAAAGGAGATTCTCTTTCCGGCAATTGACTCTCTGAAAGAATGTCTGGAGATTTTAAGCTATACACTGCCTAATATTCAAGTGAAAGACGGAATTCTGGAAGATGAAAAGTACAAATACCTTTTCAGTGTAGAGAAAATCAATGAGGAAGTGAAAAGCGGAAGCTCTTTCCGGGATGCCTATGTAAAAGTGGGGCAGGAAATTGAAAATAATGAGTTTGAATTTGAACCGGGAGGACTTGATCATACCCATCAGGGGAGCATCGGGAACCTTTGTCTGGATAAGATAGAATACCAGTTCAATAAACTGAAGAATAAATTATTGGGTTAGAATCTAAACCATTAAGGTGATAAACACTAAGGCTTATCAGCAGAATGAAATTACTTTAGTCTGCGCCCTTTTCGTTGTGAATCTTTAATAAATCTTGTTGCCTGAGTGATCTTAATGGTTAGATTTTATTCCGCTCTTTGAATTTGATGATTGATTATACTGAACCGCTAAGGGAGATGAAGCCTTTAAGATAAGTTAAAGAATAGCTGCGATTTTTTAGCCGCATCGTTTTAAAATTCGCTTGCGAATTCCTTAATTATTCTTCACCTCTTAAAGGTTCTTAATGGTTTAAAAATAAAGGAACTTATTCCAGGTCAATTTTAAACTTGGTGGATTTTTTTACTTCATGAAGGACAATGGAGCTGTGGTATTGTCCGATATTGGGTAGGTTTGAAATAACACTCACCGCAAAATCATTGTAGGAATTAATATCTTTTGCAACAATTTTCAGCATATAATCATATTCTCCGGACAGACTGGTGATCTCCTGGACTTCATCGTACTTTGAAATGTTTTTCTCGAAAGTCTCCAGTACTTTTTTGGATTGCTCTTTCAGACGAACATTGCAGTAAACGATAATATTAAGGCCCAGCTTTTCACGGTTTAAAAGACCAACGTATTTTTCAATGATTCCGTTTTTCTCCAACTGCTTGATGCGCTCATACGTAGGAGTAAAGGTAAGACCAATCTTTTCGGAAATTTCCTTAACAGATAATGTAGAATCCTCCTGAATAATGCTTAGAATCATTTTGTCTTTTAAATCCATAAAATAAATTTGAGATTTAACAAAAATATTAATTTAAAATGAGAATAAGGAAATACTGAGGTTTTTAATTTATTTCAAACTTTGTTTTTGTAGGTTCGTGAAATTTTTGTATCTTTGCACCTAATGAATAAAAAAGCATTTATATCATTAGATTTACCGGGCGAAAGCGCCCTTTACGATATTTATTGTTATTAAGCGAAGATCTTGTCTTCGCTTTTTTTATGCTCAAAAATTAAAGAATTATGTTTACGATTACAGAACTAAGCACGGAGAGAATCAACAGTATACTGACAGAAGCACTGGCTTTTGCGAACGGTAAAACTGCTAAAATTGAAGGAGAAGTTTTTTGCTCAAACCTTTTCTTCGAAGACAGTACAAGAACGAAAACAAGTTTTGATCTTGCAGAAAGAAAGCTGGGACTTCAGGTAGTTCCTTTTGATGCATCACACAGTTCGGTAAACAAAGGTGAAAGTCTCTATGATACGGTAAAGACAATTGAAAGTATAGGCGTAAACCTGGTGGTCATCCGGGATAAAAAAGACCGATACTTTGAAGAACTGAAAAATATTAACATTCCGGTGATCAATGGAGGAGACGGAACGGGAAACCACCCATCTCAATGTATGCTGGATCTGCTGACGATCTATCAGGAATTCGGAAAATTTGAGGGACTGAAGGTAGGAATTGTTGGAGATGTAAAACACAGCCGTGTTGCCAACTCAAATGCAGAGGCATTAAGAAGGCTGGGCGCCAAAGTATATTTTTCAGGCCCTGAACAATGGTTTGATGAAGGAGCTCTGATCAACGGAACCTATCTCTCGGTAGACGAGCTAATCGCTGAAGTGGACGTTCTCATGTTATTGAGAATCCAGCACGAAAGACATGATGCGGCTATGAGCTTCACTGCTTCGGAATATCATAAAAGATATGGTCTCACGAAGGAAAGAGAAAAAGCAATGAAAAAAGAAGCGATCATCATGCATCCGGCACCCATCAACAGAGGAGTAGAAATAGATTCCGACCTGGTTGAGTGCGAAAGATCGAGAGTCTTCAAACAAATGCAAAACGGGGTCTTCGCCAGAATGGCTATTCTGAAAGAAGCTTTAGAAGGAAAAGGGTTTGTTTTTAAGTAGAAACTAAAAAGGCAACGAGCCCCGGAGGGGCGACCTGATCACAGCAATGGGGTGAAACCCATGGAAATAAGAGAATATAACGATCTAAAGCCTCATAGAGGCGACCTGATCATAGCAATGGGTGAAACCCATGGAAATAAGAGGATATAACCATCCAAAGCCTCGTAGAGGCGACCTGTTAATAAAATAATAGAAAATCTAAATAGAAAAAATGAAGAAAAAATTAATACTGGAGTCCGGTGAAGTGTTTCATGGAGAAGGTTTCGGAGCAGAATTGGAAACTGCAGGAGAAGTAGTTTTCAATACCGGAATGACAGGATATCAGGAATTGATTTCTGACCCATCGTATTGCGGTCAGATAGTTTGTATGACCTATCCGCTTATCGGAAATTATGGTATTAACCGTGATGATTATGAAAGTATCGAGCCGGCAATCAAAGGGCTTATCGTAAAAGAACTTTGCGATCTTCCTTCCAACTTCCGTACTCAGATCACTTTAGATGAATTATTTAAAAAGAAAAACCTTTCAGGAATCTCAGGAATCGATACAAGAAGATTGACAAGAGTACTTCGTAACCACGGAGTAGTGAAAGGAAAAATTGTGAACGCAGACGCAGATGAAACAGCTACTGCTGAAGAACTGAAATCAACCACTTTCCCGATCAATCAGGTGGAAGCGGTTTCTACCAAGACGCCTTACGCTAATCCGAACAGAGGTTTCAAGGTTGTACTGGTAGATTTTGGAGCAAAACTGGGAATCATCAGAGAGCTTTCCCAAAGAAACTGTGATATTATTGTAGTATCTCAGGATACAACTGCTGAAGAAATATTACTGATGGATCCGGACGGTATCATGCTGTCAAACGGTCCCGGTGACCCGGAAGATGTTCCACACGCGTTAGATATGATCCGCGGATTGCTTGGAAAAGTTCCGATTTTCGGAATCTGTCTGGGACACCAATTGATAGGTCTGGCTTGCGGAGCCAAAACTTTCAAGCTGAAGTTCGGGCACAGAGGCGGAAACCATCCTGTACTAGATTTAGAGAAAAATACAGTTGCGATCACTTCTCAAAACCATGGCTATGCTGTAGATCAGGAAAGCTTAAAAGGAACAGACCTTATCGAAACACACATCGCCCTGAACGACAGAACCAATGAAGGATTAAAGCATAAAATCCATCCGTGCTTCTCCGTTCAATACCACCCTGAAGCGAGCCCCGGCCCTGAAGATGCAAACTATTTGTTTGATGAGTTCATCGATTTAATGGAAGAATTTAAAAGGTAGGATTCAGGAGTTAAGAGCCAAGAACCAAGAATCAAGAATCAAGACTTAGGATAGAAAATATATGCACCACTTTGAAAACTTACTTTTCTGGCAAAAATCTATTGCATTGGCAAAAAATATATACATTATTTGTCAGGAGATCAGTAGTGATGAAAAGTATGGTTTAATTTCACAGATTAAAAGATGTACCGTTTCTATTCCGTCTAATATTGCTGAAGGTTCTGGAAGAAATAGTAATAAAGAGTTTAATCATTTTCTTGCTATTGCTTTAGGCTCTGCGTTTGAATTACAAACTCAATTGATTTTGGTTAAAGAGTTAAATCTTTTACCAGAAGAAAAAGCAAACATCTTATTAAAAAAAGTTTCCGAAATTCAAAGAATGATTTACTCATTCAAAAATAATTTAAAATAAAGTCTGGTAATCTTGACTCTTGGTTCTAGATTCTTGACTCTAATAAAAAAGAAAAATGGCAAAACGTACAGATATAAAAACAATTTTAGTAATCGGTTCAGGACCTATCATCATTGGTCAGGCAGCTGAATTTGATTACGCAGGAACGCAGGCTTGTCTGTCTTTGAAAGAAGAAGGCTACAAGGTAATTTTGATCAACTCAAATCCTGCAACGATCATGACGGATGTGGAAATCGCTGATAAAGTATATATTGAGCCGATTTCATTACAGTTTGTAAGCCACATCATCAGAAAAGAACGTCCGGATGCATTATTGCCAACACTGGGAGGTCAGACAGGACTGAACATGGCGGTAGAGCTTGAAAAATCAGGAATTCTTGAAGAATGCAAAGTGGAAGTCTTGGGAACGAAGCTTTCTGCCATCAACAGAGCAGAAGACAGAGATCTTTTCCGTGAGCTGATGAGAGAACTGAACGAACCGGTTCCGGAATCTGATATCGTGAATACGGTAGAAGGAGCAATTGCTTTTGCAGATGAAATCGGTTATCCTGTTATTGTTCGCCCTGCCTTTACAATGGGAGGAACAGGAGGTGGTATCGCTTCCACAGAAGCTGAATTGAAAGAGATTGCTGAATTGGGATTAAAGCACAGCCCGGTTACTCAGTGTCTTATTGAAAAATCAATCGCCGGTTTCAAAGAAATTGAATACGAGGTAATGCGTGATGCAAACGACAACGCGATTGTGGTTTGTAACATGGAAAATATCGATCCGGTGGGAGTTCACACCGGTGATTCCATCGTAGTAGCACCTTCTCAGACACTTTCAGACAGAGAATATCAGCTGCTGAGAAATGCTTCTTTAAAGATCATCAGAGCATTAGGAATTGAAGGAGGATGTAACGTACAGCTGGCTTTAGATCCACATTCTTTTGAATACTATATTATCGAGGTAAACCCGAGGGTTTCCCGTTCATCAGCGTTAGCAAGTAAGGCGACAGGATATCCGATTGCCAAGATTGCTGCTAAGATCGCTGTAGGATTGACCCTGGATGAAATTATGAACCCGGTAACAGGGAAAACATATGCTTGCTTCGAGCCGGCTCTTGACTATGTGGTAACAAAGTTTCCAAGATTCCCATTCGATAAATTCGAAACGGCGGACAGAAGACTTTCCACACAGATGAAAGCAACTGGTGAAGTAATGGCTATCGGAAGAAACTTTGAAGAATCTTTGCAGAAAGCAATACGCTCACTGGAAACGGGAATCAAACACCTTGGGTTAAAAACAAAACAGGCTCAGGCTCTTACTGCTGAAGAGATCGAAAGAAGAATCAGAGTATGTGATGACGAGAGATTATTCATCATTGGAGATGCATTAAGAAGAGGGTATGACTGGGAGCAGATTGTAGAATGGAGTAAAATTGATAAATTCTTCATCTGGAAACTGAAAAAGTTAGTCGACTTCGAAAAAGTAATCGCTGAAAATAAATTTGATAAAGAAACTTTAATTGAAGCTAAAAGATTAGGTTTTGCAGACATCAACATCGCAGTTCTTTGGGATGTTAAAGAGCGTGAAATTTTCAACTTCAGAAAAGAAAACGGAATAATGCCGGTTTACAAAATGGTAGACACCTGCGCTGCTGAATTTGAAAGTGAAACACCTTATTTCTACGGAACTTACGAAGAAGAGAATGAAAGTGTGGTTTCAGACAAAGAAAAGATCATCGTATTGGGCTCAGGGCCTATCAGAATCGGACAAGGGGTAGAATTTGACTACGCAACAGTTCACTCTGTATGGGCGATTAAAGAAATGGGTTACGAAGCGATTATCATCAACAACAATCCGGAAACAGTTTCTACAGATTTCTCGATCTCCGATAAATTATACTTCGAGCCGCTTACGGAAGAAGATGTAATGAACATCATCGATCTTGAAAAACCTAAGGGAGTTGTGGTACAGTTCGGAGGACAGACGGCAATCAACCTTGCAGATAAGCTGGCTTCTCATGGAGTACAGATCCTGGGAACTTCATTGGAAGATCTTGACAGAGCTGAAAACAGAGATAAATTTGAAAAAGCACTTCAGGAGATGGGAATTCCTCAGCCAAAGGGAAGAACTTCAACTTCCAAAGAAGAAGCTATAAAAATTGCTAACGAAATCGGTTATCCGGTATTGGTTCGTCCAAGCTACGTTCTTGGAGGAAGAGCAATGGAAATCGTATATGCAGAAGCTGAGCTGGCTCACTATATGGAGCACGCGGTAGACGCAAGCCCTGAACACCCTGTTTTGGTTGACAAATACATGGTAGGAAAAGAAATTGAAGTAGATGCTATCTGCGACGGGGAAACGGTGGTGATTCCTGGAATTATGGAGCATATCGAAAGAGCAGGAGTTCACTCCGGAGACTCTATTGCAGTATATCCACCACAGAATATCTCTCAAAGTGAGATTGATACTTTGGTCGATTATACTAAGAGATTGGCAAAAGGATTAAAAGTTATCGGATTAATGAACATCCAATACGTTCTTTTTGAAGGAAATGTATATGTAATCGAAGTAAACCCTCGTTCTTCAAGAACGGTTCCTTTCTTATCCAAAATTACAGAAGTTCCGATGGCGAACCTTGCAACAAAGGCAATCCTGGGACAGAAACTGAAAGATCTTGGGTACGAAAACGGACTGGTTCCAAACAAAGAAGGAGTATTTGTAAAAGTACCGGTATTCTCTTTCTCTAAGCTAACAAAAGTGGACATCTCTTTAGGCCCTGAAATGAAATCTACAGGTGAGGTTATGGGGAAAGATACGACTCTTGAAAAAGCACTTTACAAAGGATTGGTTGCTGCGGGCAGAAAAGTTCCTATGCACGGTTCAATCCTGTTCACAGTAGCGGATAAGCATAAGCAGGAAGCGGCAGATCTTGCTGCGAGATTCCATGAAGTAGGATTCAGAATCTGGGCGACGGAAGGAACAGCGAAGTTCTTTGAAGAGAAAGGAATTCCTTGCAAAATAGGATACAAAATCGGAGAAGAAGATGTTAATCTGATCGACCTGATCCAGAAAGGAAAAGTGCAGTATGTGGTAAATACCACTACAAAAGGGAAACAGGCTGAAAGAGACGGATTCCAGATCAGAAGAATGAGTGTGGAAAACGGTGTTCCTTGTTTAACTTCAATGGATACGGTAGAAGCAATTCTGAAAGTAATTGAAAGCATGAGCTTCAAAATGGAGACGATGTAATTTCGATTTAAAATATTCTTTAAAACGCATCTTTTTTAAGATGCGTTTTTGTTGTATAAAGAGCAACCAAATAACGGTTTTGAAAACCGGTCAGTTATCCTTGCATAAGGTTATATTCCATATAATCTGCCGTTGCTTGTACGGTGTCATTGCCATAGATAAGTGATACAATATAGAAAGAAAGGTCTATTCCTGCACTTATGCCTCCCGAAGTAAAAATTTTACCGTCCTGAATAAATCTTTTTTCTTTTTGAGGTAATCCCGAAGGGACCATTTCTGCCATATGCTCATAAACACCATGATGGGTACAGTACTTTTTATTGTCCAGTAAGCCCAAAGTCCCCAGAATCCGGGAGCCGGAGCAAATACTTACCGTATACAGCGTATTTTGGTGAATGTGTTCAACCCATGTTAAAATCTCTTTATCAATCATTGCTTGTCCGGATCCGACACCGCCGGAAATAATAAGAATATCAACAGGTGGACAGTCTTGGAAATTATATTTTGGATTAACGGAAAGGCCATTAACAGCAGAGATTGCACCGCTATCCTTTGCAACAGTAAATACATTAAAGAGTTCAAAATCCTTTAATTGTGAAGCTACCGAAAATACTTCGAACGGACCTGCAAAATCAAGTACTTCAGCATTGTCGAAAAGGAGAATCGCAACATTTTTTTTCATAATTTATTTATTTTAGAGAATACCAATACGTGTGTTTTTTCGCTGGTCTGGATCAGTATGACAGAGATCCATTTGTGCGGGTAAAAGTTTACTAATCGTGGATTTTAAAGATAAAAAATATTAGCTGATTTTGAAAATTGTATGATGTAGAAATGAGAAAATACAACCCTCAGATTACCGAAACTAAATATTCATCCATCAACTTGAAGGTTGATTGCTGAAATGTGTACATTTGGGAACCATAACAACAACCTTCAATCTCATAAAATTAACCATGGCTGAGAATATTTATAAAGATTTCTTTTCAGAATTAAAATATTTCCTCACGGAACTAGGCATAGACCAACAGAAAATTGCCGGATGCTCCGATACTGAGATCTTATCAATAGAAGATAGACTGGGAACGCAACTGCCGGAAGCGTATAAAGAATACCTTAAAAGTATCGGTAAGAAATTTCTTTTTGAATTTTTTGATGCGGAACAGATGTCATTTGAAGATTATGAAGACATCAATGAATATGTCACTGAAACTTTGATGGAAACCGGTTTTAGTTTTGAAAAAGAAGCTTTTCCTATATCTCACCGAAGGTATGATTATTTTAGATTTTTTTATTTGAATGAATCCGAGAACCCTGACATCTGGTTTTTCGATGAATATCCCCAGAACGGTGAACATACTGAAAAATCTGGACAGACATTTGTACAGATGATATTGATTTTCTTTAGCCAGGCCCTGACCAATCAAACTGCGGGCTTCCATTGGGTATCAGAGGAAGAGACCGAGAGAAATGAAAATGTTGTGAGAGACCGATACTTGAAATGGTTTGAAGCGAATGTAAAACTAAAGGACCGGACTAGAACAGCAAATACCGATAATCCTTTTGTGATTGAATTATACGAAAGATTTAGTACATATTTCAGCCCTGAAAATGAAAAAGCTGCGACTGAAGAATTGAAGAAATATAAGCATAAATCTACAAAAAGAAGTCAGCAGAGGGTAGTGCCAGAACCTGTAAAAATAACAGATAAACAAAGCTTTTGGACTGCTTTGAAGAGATGGTTTTCTTAACTCATCCATGCTAAACAATATTGAAAACAGGTCACAAATATAGATCTATGATTTAAAAAAAGAATCGCGGAGGACTAAACGATTATATTTAAATCAAGCAAGACTTGTAAACATACAAACAAGCCACCACAAAAACACTATGCAAAAACAAATCTTTACATTCGTTCTGATCACTTTTTTTTTCTTTTTAACAACAGAATACAGTTTTGCCCAAAAGATAGAAACCCGTACTGACCAGGTTGATACGGCAACATTTGCCCACAATCGGAAAATTCTAAACAACCTGAATACAGACCTTTTTCTGAAGAAAATATTCTCAAAAGGTGATATTCAGATTCCTTACAGGTTTTTGACTCCAAAAAATAAGACTAAAGGACAAAAATATCCGTTAGTGATTACTTTTCACAATTCAACCCGGATAGGAACTGATAACGAAAATCAGCTGGAACCATTGGCAAGAATATGGCTGAAGGATGAAATTTATAGCAAATACCCGTGTTACGTAATAGCCCCTCAATTCAGTAAGCGTTCTTCAGACTATGAAAGTAATCATGAAAATATTCTGATTTCAAAACCGTCAGATGAAGCTGTTGCTATACTTGAGTTGATAAAGAAAATAGGAAAAGAATATCCGGATATTGATAAAAATAGAATGTATCTTGCAGGGTACTCGATGGGGGCTTCCACAGCCCAGAATTTGATGAGTCTGGACCCGGACCGATTTGCTGCTGAAGTATCTATAGCGGCTGTTCCTGATCTTTCCAATCTTAAGAAACTAAGCAGGAAAAATATTTGGCTGATTCATGGAGCAAAAGACAATGAAAATCCTTACGCCGGAAGCGTTGAATTATTTAATAAACTTTCATCAGATCCCAATCTTATCTTTACAACCTTTACGAATCTCAATCACAACAACATTACCATTCCGTTTTTACTAACAGAGGAAATTCCGAAATGGTTATTTGAAAAGCATCAATAAGATACTATGTGTTATTTGTCATTTGTAAAGGGGTTAGAGAACAGAAATTTATGGATTAAGGAATTAAGCTCGCTATTATTTTGAATCGTGAAAAATAACTGATATGAATACGCTGGAACATATTCAAAACTATATTAAAAGTCAACCGCAATCTAAACGTAGTGATATGGAGGAGCTTCATATCCGCATACTGGAAGCACTACCGGATTGTAAATTATGGTTCCTGGATGGGAAAAATGATGAGCATAAGACCGTTTCCAATCCCAATATTGGCTATGGGTCCTATTTCATACGCTATGCTGACGGAACAGAAAGAGAATTCTACCGGATCGGAATGAGTGCCAATACAACGGGAATTTCAATGTATATCATGGGCTTTAAAGACAAGACTTATCTGGCTCACATGTATGATGGGACAATCGGGAAGGCAAAAGTGAGCGGCTACTGCATTAAATTCAAAACATTGAAAGATATCCATATCGACATTCTTGAAGCAGCAATCCGGGACGGGGCAGCGCAAAAGAGATGATATCCGGAATAATTTTATAATAATTTTCGTCATATTTTTCCATCTTTGTAAAGATTAATACACATACACCATGAAAAACAGTATATTATTTTCAGTGATGCTTTTGGGGCTGCTATCCTGTAAGAAAAATCCTGAACGTGCAGAAAGCGGCGCTCACACCAATACGGATTTACCCATAGAAAATTTAAATATTCAAACCACATCTTTTAGCGAAATAGACAGTACCGGGGTTCTTATTTTTCCCTTACAAATGGGACAGAATAAAAGAGAAGACGGCAGTTACTCTTATAAGAAAATGCCTGATAATGGATACTGGAATATTATTTTTCTGAATTCCAATACCAATGAATACCATCTTCTTACAGAAAAGAAAGTGCTGATATTGAATTATGATTACAAATACAATGCTCCGGATGGAATCAATATTTCAAAAAAAACAGAGCATATTTTTTATAACATCAGAAGCGAAGATTATAATAATGACAAGCTTTTGAATGAAATTGATCCCATTTACCTGTATGTATCAGACCGCTTCGGCAAAAATTTACGCCAGATTTCACCGGAGGGCTATAGTCTCAACAGCTGGAAATATATTCAGGCCTCCAACAAGATCGTCATGACGGCAACTAAAGATAGTAACCAAAATAAATTGTTTGATGACAATGATGAAACTTTAACGTTTGAAGCTACCCTGGATCAGTCCGAAGCACCACAAGAAGTTTTTCAGCCGGAACTGAAAGAAAAATTAAAAAAACTCTACGACAGAGATTGGAAAAGAATCAAATAAAGAATGTTTGCCAGGCTGGAGATCATGAAAATAGCTGTCTTCTACCTTTTGAAATTGGGGGGAATTCATAAAACGGATGTCACTTAGCATAGGCAAAAAATTATTTTTATCTGTACATCTAAACCGGGTTAATTTTTTTTGCTGATTTCTATAAGAGATTGTAAATTAGAGGGTCATAAAAACAAATTTTTTACACGATAGCAGAACTGATCCAATTTGATTAAACTAAAAAACAACCATGGCAGAATATTATGCAAAATCAACCCACTCATTATCTTTTGAAATTACAAAAGGAGAAAGGCTTATAGGAAAACTCATCTATACCAACTGGTTTACATTTAATGCTGTAGTAGAAACTGAAGATCATCATTATCAGATAGAGCCAAAAGGCTTCTGGGGAACAACTATCGAGCTGAAGGACGGGGAACGTGTTCTCCTGAAATTCAGAATGAACTGGAATGGTGAAATTGTGGTACAAACCTATTTTAGCGGTGTCAAAAAAGGCTATCTTTTTAAGCACCGGGGTATTTTTAAAGAATCATTTGTTCTCACGGATCCTGAAGGAACGGAACTTATGGTGATAAAGCCCACCCTAAAATGGAGTGCCCTTAATTACGAATATGATATCACTACCACAGATGCTTTTGAAGCAGATCCTGATAAAGAAACGGTATTAATCAATTCCTTGCATTGTGCCAATTACTATATGTCGATGATGATGTCTGCGATCATATAACCCAAGACTTGCCGGACAAGATAATAAATTAAAAGGGCCTTCGATCTTTCGGAAGCCCTTTGTTTATTGTATTTTCTAAAAGATAGTTCCATGATTTTATGGGAGGATCAAAGGAGACAGGATGGAAATATCAAAAATTCCGTTTCATTACGATCTAGTGCCTGTTGTCACAATTGATCACCATGGGCTTCTCATTTTTATCTAAAAAGGTAATAGAAGGACACCCGAAAGACTGGGCCAGAAATCCAAGAACAACAGGTGGTTTTCCTTTGAAAAGATAACCGGTCCATTGCATGCCATTAGATTCATCCGTGTCTATTCCGTTGAGGGGGGAGAATTCTGCACCATCGGTGCCGGCCATGCTAATCGTTTTTTCGAATATCTTTTCATGACGGTCATTGACGATGGCCAGCTTCCGTTCCATAAGAATTTCTCCCTCAAGATAATCCTGCAGGTAATACGTCATGTTTTCATATTGAGCCTGGTACGAGTTTCCGGATTTCAGTTTGGAATTCGTAAAGTATTTTTTTGCAATGTCCGCTCCTGTTTTTTTCCATGGAATTGCTTTCATTTTCCCTTCAACGAAAGGGTTCTTATTCCCGAAATACGCGACGGCATTATTGTATTTGTCATCGACATCATTTCCTTCCTGGGTGGCAACCTGAAATCCCACCATATAATAGCTGGATTCCAACTCGTCACTGTCGAAAGAATAAGCATCCAAATAGGCAACAGCCTTCAGCTTATGAAGCGGCGTCTTCCGAAGGGTATTGGATTGATAATTATACAGATACAGTGAATCGTTTTCAGAAAGATGCAGGCCATCCAACATCTTCTGTCTGTGCTTTGAATCCAGTTCTATACGCTGCATCTGCTCGAAAGGCGTATTCTTTTGGTTTTTAAAGATATCTTCCTGGATCGAATGCGGATCTGTGTAGATGTCAGATACAGAGATAAAAGCATCAGCCAGTACATCTTTCTGTGCAGAAGAAATAATGCTGATGCTGTAAATGTTGAAATTTGTATAATCGATCTTGTCTTCTCTATCTGCTTTCTTTGTGACTGTTATAGAGTCACCCGCTACTGCTGCAGATTCATTCCCTGCTGTTTTATGCTCTTTCTGACAGCTGCTAACAGCCAGCTGAATAAGTAAAAGCCCTAAGGCTGCTTTGATCTTCATATTCTTTTATGTAATTGATAGGGTTTTATTTGAGTTGCTCATAAGGTTCAGAATAATAGATGCTCGGTTTGATATACGCTGTTTTTCTGTCAGCATCAAAGATCCAGATGAACCGTCGAAGCATATCTGCGCCAAAATAGCTTACGTTTTGGGTCTTAAGCTCGCCGGCAAAAAAACCTACTGGCAAGTCCTTAAACACGAAATTTTCCAGTTTAAAAAAGGGAAGGATTCCCTGTTTTGTAATGATACGCTGTCCCTGCGAGTTTTTCAATGTTTTTTCGCCGGTAATTTTCAGCTTCTTATCAAGCTCCTTTTCCTCCGCAAAGTCATTGCTGTATAATATTCCCCCCGAATAGCCGGACTGAAGTGCAAAATATGCTTCCTGCTGTCTGTCGCCATCAATAATGTTATCCGCCACAATGTAAAAAGCACCATTATTATAAAGGACAGGAATAGGCTGATATCCCTTTACATCCGGTAATTTGTCATACATAACAAACTGGTTGTTATCGTAATCGATTTTAAAAGATTTTCCGGCGAAAAGGACTGTGCCGATCTTTCCATCTGCCTCGTGGCCAGCCAGCTGATTGTCTGTGAAGCGAATGTTTTTCAGAGATAATTTTCCGATATCCACCGTGTTTTCGTCGCTGATCTCCTCTTTATTAAAAATAATATGATCTGCTTTATGCTGGCGGTCCGGGGAAATGGAGGCATCTTTCATTGCAATCTGGAACATCAGATCAAGTGAATCCTTCTTGTTGACCATTGTTTTTACAATAATAGTATGGTATTTTGTAATCCGGAAAGGGATGGTCTGCTGGGCCTTTGAACTGAAAAATCCAATGGCAAGCAATAGGAAAAGACCTGTTTTTTTGAGCATTCTTGTGATTAGTTTTAAAAACACTAAAATTACCCATTATCTTTGGAACAGCAAAAACTAAAATGAAATGGTTGAAAAATTGCTTCAAAGCGGACTCCACTGGGAAAAGAAGGAATTCAGACGCTACGAATTTCTGAAGATATCGGGAAGTACAGACACTCAGATTTATTTTATAGAGAAAGGCAGTGTCAGAATTTTCATGATGGACGGGGATGAAGAAAGAATTATACGTTTCGGATACACTGGAAATATGATCGTTTCATTAGATTCTTTTCTATCAGGGAAGCCTTCAGATCTTTATATCCAGGCGATTAAAAAAACAACTGTACATACTGCTTCAAAAAAGGACTTTTATACCTTTGTAAGATCCGGTGAAGAGCCTATGGCTTTCTGGATGGCTACACTGGAAGACCTTGTTCAGCAGCAGCTGGAAAGAGAAAAAGACCTTTTGATAAATTCCCCGGCAGAACGGTTTGATAGAGTATTAAAACGCAGTCCCCAACTATTTCAGGAAGTCCCGGGCAAGTATATTGCCAATTACCTCAGAATGTCGCCCGAAACTTTATCCAGACTCAAAAAATCTTGAGCTCAGTCAAGATCTGGGAACAATCTGATCATGATATTTGCATAAAAAAGCGGCTATGAAAATTTCAACCTCCCAATTACTGGATGAATTAAAAACCCAAACCCTGCAGCATTTGCAATATGCCGAAACACTTCTTTTAAAGCCGGAAGAGGATTTGAATTTCAGAGTTTCAGCAGACCGGTGGAGTACATTGGAATGTCTTGAACATCTCAACCGGTATGGTGATTTTTATATTCCCGAAATCAGCCGTAGGATTACACAATCTGAGACATCCTACAAACCGGATTTCAACCCTGGATTTATCGGGAACTATTTTGCTAAAATGATGCTTCCCGGAGAAAAGCTGAAAGCAATGAAAACGATGAAAGAAATGAATCCGATTCATAGCCGCCTGAACAAAAATGTGGTCACTACATTTATCAGACAGCAACAGCAATTACTTGATCTATTGGAAAAAGCGGAAAATGTTAATTTAGAAAAGACAAAAACCAGCATCAGTCTTTCCAAATGGGTCCATCTGAAACTAGGAGATACCTTCCGGTTCGTGATTTATCATAATGCAAGACATATCATTCAGGTACAGAGAACGTTAAAAGCTTTGTGAAAAGTAGGTGATGATGTCAAAAAATGATTACTTTTAAACGAATGGAAATCATACATCAGAAAACGATAGATACACCGCTTGGAGAGATGATTGCGTGCGCTGTAAACGGAGGCATATGCCTGCTTGAATTTACGGACCGGAAAAATATTGAGAAACAGTTGAAGTCATTATCAAAAGTACTGAATGCTGAAATTGTGGAAAAAGAGCATGCCCTCTTCAGCCAGCTGGAAAAAGAGCTCCGGGAATATTTTGAAGGCAAAAGAAAACAGTTTGATATTCCCTTATTCACGACCGGAACTGAGTTTCAGGAAAAAGTATGGAGGCTTCTTCGTGAAATTCCAATGGGTGAGATAAGAACCTATAAGCAGCAATCGGAATTCTTGGGAAATCCCAAAGCGATACGCGCAGTGGGGACTGCCAATGGGATCAATAAAATTGCCATCCTGATTCCCTGCCACCGTGTCATTGGCTCAAACGGAGCACTCATAGGCTATGCCGGAGGAATCTGGAGAAAACAAAAACTATTGGAACTGGAGAAGGCTATTCTGTTTTAAAAGCTGAATTTTTCCATAGTTTAAAAATACCTGTTCATTTTTCGGTTGTTTGCCGCCTGGCGATATCAATATCTTTGAAGAAAAATAACAATGAGCAGTTTTAAAGAATTACATCACAGTGACGAGCCCTTATTACTGGGCAACGTATGGAATGTACAAAGTGCCCGGATATATGAGAAAGCAGGCTATAAAGCACTGGCTACCTCAAGCTCGGCAGTGGCATTGAGTCTGGGGTACGAAGATGGTGAGCAGATAAGCTTTGAAGAGTACTTTTATGTGATTAAAAGAATCAAAGAATCGGTTTCTATTCCTTTATCTGTAGATCTTGAATCCGGCTACGGAAATACGAATGAGATTGTAGTTTCTCATATTATAAGACTTCTGGAAACAGGCGTTGCAGGAATCAATGTAGAGGATTCTTATGTTGTGGATGGCGAAAGAAAACTTTTGGATAGAGACGTGTTTTTTGAAAAATTGAAGGATGTTTTCTCAAAACTGAAAGAACGAAGGGCAGAGATTTTTGTCAATATAAGAACTGATCCTTTTTTGCTTGGAATTGACAATGCATTAGAGGAAACTTTAAGAAGAGTAAAGCTTTTCGAAGAACTTAAGGCTGATGGAGTCTTTGTACCGTGCATTAGCAATGAAAGTGATATAAAGGCAGTTGTACATTCTACCACGCTTCCGCTAAACGTGATGGCAGTGCCGGAGCTTCCCGATTTTAAGGTCCTTAAAGAATTGGGGGTGAGTAGAATGAGTTCCGGTGATTTTCTAAACAGATATATTTACAAGGAACTGGAAAGGATAAGTGAAGATATCATTGATAGTCAAAGTTTTGCCACTCTTTTTGCATAATCATGGAAATAACAGAACACATCATGTATGAAGCGTCTCTTAATAAAGATTCTTCATTTGAAGGAATTTTCTGGACGGCCGTAAAAACCACCGGAATCTTCTGCCGCCCGACCTGTACAGCACGCAAGCCCAAATTTGAAAATGTGGAATTTTTTGCCACTACAAAAGAGGCAATACTAAAAGGATACCGTCCCTGTAAAGTGTGTAAGCCGCTGGAAAATCCTGAAGTTACCCCGGAGCATATCAAAAACCTGTTACAGGAAATCTCCGATGATCCCTCGCTGAAGCTCAAAGATTATGATCTGGTAATAAGAGGCCTGGAGCCTGCAACCGTTCGCCGGTGGTTTTTGAAACATCATGGCATCACGTTTCATGCCTTTCAGAGAATGTCTAAGTTAAATGCTGCATTTAAAAAGCTTCAACTGGGAGAATCCGTTACAGAAGTTGCGTTTGATACGGGATATGAAAGCCTCAGCGGCTTCAATGAAAGCTTTAAGAATATTTTCGGAGTATCCCCCAAAAATAACGGGACAGAGAAGATTATTGATCTCAAAAGAATTGAAACCATGCTGGGAACGATGATTGCCTGTGCCGATGAGAATGGCATCTGCCTTCTTGAATTTTCCGACAGAAAAGCGCTCCCTACAGAGCTTAAAAATATTTCCAGGCGTCTGAATGCCAATATTGTCCAGGGAGAAAATCCTCATTTTAGTACTCTAGACAAAGAACTTTCCGAATATTTTGAAGGGAAAAGAACGGCATTTACTGTTCCACTTTCTATGATAGGAACGCCTTTTCAAAAACAGGTGTGGGAAATCCTGAAAGGAATTCCTTACGGATCCACAAGGAGCTATCAGGAGCAGGCCGATATTCTGGGAAACCCAAAGTCTGTGAGGGCTGTGGCCCATGCCAATGGCTGCAATATCATATCAATTATCATACCCTGTCATCGTGTGATAGGCAGTAATGGCCAGCTAACAGGCTATGGTGGCGGGATCTGGAGAAAGCAAAAATTATTGGAGCTCGAGAAGGCTATTTTATTTTGATTTTTGTAATTTTAAGCAAAAATTTACACGTGAAAAAGTTATTAGCAGCAGTTTGCATATCAGTTTCAGCGGTTACTTTTGCCCAGGATTATTCCGTGCCGGCAGCAAGTCCGCGTCAGAAAGTTGAACAACAGTTTTCAATGTCCAAAATCTCTATCGACTACGGAAGACCCGGCGTAAAAGGACGTAAGATTTTCGGAGAATTGGTTCCTTATGGCCAGATTTGGAGAGCAGGAGCTAACTCGTCTACAAAAATTACCTTCGGCCAGGCCGTTAATTTTGGCGGAAAAACAGTTCCGGCAGGAACGTATGGACTGTTTATCGTTCCTACAGAGAAAGAATGGAAAGTGATTCTGAATAAGGACTTCCAGCAATGGGGTGCTTATACTTATGACCCTAAACAGGATGTAGTAGATGTTACTGTACCTGTCAGCAAACTGGCAGATAAGCAGGAATGGTTTGAGATTACGCTGAACCCTACGGACGAAAATTCCGGAAACCTGGTGATCAAGTGGGATATGGCACAGGCTGAAGTACCCTTGAAGCCTTCAAAACTCGATACGGTTATCAAAATCTCTGATAAACTGAAAGAAATTAAAAGAATAGAATCTGATTCTGCTAAAAAGAGCTAAACTATGAATTTTTCTGTTCAGCCTATTTTAGAGAATGAAGAATTTCAACTGATCCCCTTACAGCAAGGGGATTTTGAATCTTTATACGAAGTGGCTTCCGATCCTAAGGTCTGGGAACAACACCCCAACAAAGACCGTTACAAAAGAGAGGTGTTTGAAAGCTTTTTCAAAGGAGCTATAGAGAGTAAAGGTGCTTTCAAAATTATTGAGAAATCTACCGGAGATGTACTCGGAAGCAGCCGCTATTACAACTTTGACGAAAATGACAACCATATTTTTGTAGGATATACCTTTTATGGAACAAAATCATGGGGAAAGGGAATCAATCCGAAGGTGAAAAAGCTGATGCTGGATTATATATTTCAACATGTAGATAAGGTACATTTCCATATTGGTAAAGAGAATTTCCGTTCTCAGACTGCTTTGGAAAGACTCGGTGGTAAAAAAATTGCCGAAGAGGAAGTCGCCTATTTTGCGGAGCCTTCCAGAACGAATTTTGTTTACGAAATCAGAAAAGAAGATTGGAAATGAAAAAATACAAAATCCAGCAGTCTCCATTGATCGTTCCTACCACAGACGGAAAACTGATTGAAGAACATTGGGGAAATTCTACCGGAAACGCCAATGTTTCTATTGCCCATATGGTGGCGCCTCCGGATTGGAGTGAGCCCCATCAGACTCCGGAGTTTGATGAGTTTACCTATATTATTTCAGGGAAAAAACAGTTTGAGATTGATGGTGAAATCATTACCCTGGAAAAAGGACAGAGCATCCTGATTGAAAAGGGAGCCCGTATCCGGTACAGCAATCCATTCTCAGAAGCCTGTGAATACCTTGCCATCTGCCTGCCTGCCTTTTCTATGGAACTGGTGAACAGGGAAGAGGAAGGGGTGGATTAGGATGATATTAATGTAACAATGTAACAATGTAACAATCTAATAGTGTAACAATGGGGTTGCCCATATTATTGGTACATTGCTAAGCTGGTACATTGTTACATTGAACAGTTTATTTTTCAATTGGTACATTGCTAAGCTGGTACATTGTTACATTGAACAGTTCATTTTTCAATTGGTACATTGCTAAACTGGTACATTGTTACATTGAACAGGTTATTTTTCAATTATTTTGTTTAAGTTCGCGGACTTAAAAAACTTTATATGAAAAACAATCTATCAATCGTATTATTACTGGGGATCTCGTTAACAGCAACTTCTTGTGCATCTATGTTTACGGGTACCAAGGATAAAATCTCATTCAGTACGAGCCCGGAGGGAGCTAAAGTATTTCATAAGGGGATTGAAAAATGCATGACACCATGTACTGCTGAAATTCCAAGATCCTTGAGCAAACAGACTGTAACCTTTCAAAAAGAAGGCTTTACGGATAAAGAAGTAAAGCTTACTAAAACGTTCAATCCTGTCACATTGCTGAATATCCTTTTGGGTGGAGCAATAGGGGTAGGAATTGATGCCGCAACAGGTTCGCTAACAAAGTATTCTCCAAAGAATTATGAAGTTGAACTGGAGGCGAAGCCGTAATAGTATTAATTAGTGTAGCAATGTAGCAATGTAACAATGTAACAGTGTAATAGTATAACAGTGTAACAATGGGGGTTGCCCGTATTATTGGTACATTGCTAAACTGGTACATTGTTACATTAAAATCTATTTCAGAATTTCCTTCAAAAACATCAGGGTATGGTTCCATGCTCTTTTAGCCATCACCTCATTGTAGTCCGGTGATTTCGGATCTGTAAATGTATGTTTCGAGTGGGCGTACGTAATGATCTGCCAGTCTGCATTTCCATCGTTCATTTCTTTGATGAGATTGTCATAATCCTGCTGGGTGACCCCTTTGTCATCTGCCGGATTTTCAACCAGGATTTTAGCGGTTAGCATTTCATTTTTTCTGCTCTGATCTTTGGACAGGCCTCCATGGATAGAAACAACACCAGCAACAGGTAAATGACCTCTTGCTGACTCCAAAGCCCCGGTACCTCCGAAACAATAGCCGATTACGGCAGTTTTATCAGCAATGGCCCCGTTTTTCTTCAGCTGTTCCAATGCCAGCGAAATTCTTTTCTGGTATTCCTGATAGTTCTGTTTGTAATATCCCGAACTTTTAGAAGCTGATTCACTGTCTGCAGGAATTTTTCCTTCACCGTAAATGTCGGCTATAAATGCAATGTATCCTTGTTTTTCAAGCTCAAGAGCAGCCGTTTTAGCTTCTTCGTCAATGCCTTTCCAGGCAGGAAGAATCAATACTCCCGGAAGCTTTTTTCCTGCATTGGAGGTGATTAAGCCATTCAGTTTCTGCGAGCCGTCCTGGTAGGATACGGTCTTAAGTTTCTGACTGAAAAGGGTTCATGAAGCCATAATCATTGTGGTTAATAAGATGGAACGTATCATAAGTAATGGTTTGTGAATTAGTGTGTACTAAAATTAAGAAAATAATTAAACGGTCTCAACGTCAACCCCAATTTTTTTCAACTCCTGCATTAAGTTTGTATCAAGAAATACCTGTATGGTCTTAAAACCTAATGATTTTGCCATCTCAATATTTTTAGGATTGTCATCAATGAAAACGGATTCATCAGCTTTGATGTTATATCTTTCCAACAGCACATGCCAGATTTCAGGGTCTGGCTTGATCAGCTTTTCCGTTCCGGAAACCACAATTTTCCCTTCAAAGATCTGGAAGAAATCATAATTTTCCAATGCATACGGAAAGGTTTCTTCCGACCAGTTGGTCAGGCCGAACAAATGATAATCGGTATTTTTAAGCTTTCTGAGTACGTCTACATTCTGCGGAATATCACTTTTCAGCATGACGGTCCAGTTGTCATAATAAGCCCTGAGCTCTTTTTCCCATTCCGGGAATTTTTTCACCTGGATGTCTGTTCCTTCGGCAAGGCTTCTTCCTCTGTCCTGTTCAATATTCCATTCATCCTGTGCAATATGTTCAAGGAAGTATTCCATTTTTTCATCATCCTTAAAATAATCCTGGAAATAATATCTGGGATTCCAGTCCATCAGAACCCCTCCGAAATCGAATATAATGTTTTTTATTTTCATACTCATTGCTATTATGGTGAAGCCATGATTTTTTAAGGGCCGCTGTGTTAAAAACTTTTCGCCGTTTTGTGCAGAGAAGTGGAATTTTCACCTTCCGTTAAGGCTGGAACACGGGAAATATGTTTTTTTATTTACTTTACCGCTATTCTCATTTTATTTATTATTTCAATCTTTATTCCGGTCTGTAAAACTGATATTGCCCGTTTTCATAATAGGCATTGATATGATGCAGTCCATTGGTAAGAATAATTTCTTTGGCTCCGATAATGGAGTTATATCTTGCCGTTTGTTCAAATGTTTTTTCCGTTAATTTGATCTGAGGCGCTTTGCATTCGATCAGGATGACAGGCTCTGTTTTTACAGTGATAAGAAGGTCTACTCTTTTGGTAAGACCGTTCAAAACGATCTTTTTTTCGGTGATCAGGGCCGATGTCGAATAGGATTTTACCGTGAGATAATAATGTATCCAGTGCTGCCTTACCCATTCCTCAGGAGTGAGCAGAAGATAAGTTTTACGAACCAGATCATAAATAAAAAACTTATCTTTGTCTTTCTTGAATTTAAAATCAAAAGTTTCCTGAAAATTCAGTTTTGGAAGTTCCATTTATAAGATGAAAGAATTAGATTTAATCCTCAAAAATATTAAAAATAAAGAAGTTTTACCTATTTATTTTTTCCACGGAGAAGAAGCTTACTTTATTGATGTTGCGGTAAAAGCCCTTGAACATAACTTTTTGGAAGAAGATGAAAAAGCTTTCAACCAAACGGTTACCTATGGCAAAGATACCTCTTATCAGGAAGTTCTTTCGCTGGCAAGACAGTTTCCAATGATGGGGGATAAGCAGGTGATTATCGTGAAAGAAGCCCAGGATTTACGGTTGAATGAAGAGGAAAACAGAATTCTGGAAGCGTATGTGGAAAATCCGGTACCTTCTACCGTATTGGTTTTCGCCCACAAGCATAAAAAACTGGACAGCCGGAAGAAGGCAGCTAAAGCCCTGGATAAAGCCAAAGCTCTTTTCCTGAGTGAATCTGTAAGGGAAAGTAATCTTCCCAAATGGATTTCGGACGAATGTGTAAAACTTAAAATTAATACCGCTCCCAATATCTCTCATCTTCTGGCAGAATATCTTGGAAATGACCTTTCAAGAATTGCCAATGAACTCAATAAACTGAAAATCATCCTTAAAGATGGGGAAGTTCTGGATGGGACCATTGTTGAAAATCATATCGGAATCAGCAAAGAATATAATGTTTTCGAACTTCAAAAAGCTTTAGGGACCAAAAACGCCAATGCTGCTTTTAAGATCGCTCATTTTATGGGGAAAAATCCAAAGAATAATCCTTTCGTGATGATGCTGGCGAGTCTTTATAACTATTTTTCCAATGTGATTATTTATCAGACAATGGCCGGACAGCCGCCCCAGACCATTGCATCACAGATGGGCGTGAATCCATATTTTATCAAAGATTATGCAGAAAGTGCCAGATTGTATCCACTGAAGCATGCCACGAGAGTGATCTCTATCCTGAGAGAATTTGACCTGAAGGGAAAAGGCCTGGGAGCTGTGAATATGGGAGAAGCAGAACTGATCAAGGAACTGGTCTATAAGATTATTCATGTGGATAAGATCAAGATGAAAGTGTAGGGTTTAAGTCTGTTAATATAATTATTGATGCGAAAAAGTATTGTCCTGTTGCTCCTATCTTTATTTTTACTAAACTGCACGTCAGCGAAAGTCGGGAAAAACATGGTGAGTACCAGTCATTATGAAGTAACTCGTTCTGGCAATCAAAAAGCGGTACTTGTTTTATTTCCCTGTTTTCCGTGTGATATCGAACATACAAAAGCTGAGGCCCGTTTCCTGGACCATATTGAAAAGCAAGGAATCACAACAATACTTTTAGGGTATAATCAGAAACTGTTTTTAAAGGAATCTGAAAAGCAGGAATATGCAGCTTCTTTAAACTCTATATTTGATCAGCATCATATTGATAAGACCAATGTCTTTATCGGAGGATTTTCCGGAGGCGGTAATGTAGCTATGTTGCTTTCTTCCTATTTAATCAAAAATAAAAACGCTGTTCAGCCTAAAGGTCTTCTGGTGGTAGATTCACCCATTGATCTGGAACAGCTGTATCATAATGCGGAGAAAGAGGTGGCTGCCAACGTGGATCCTGAGGCGGTGGAAGAGGGGAAATTTCTTATCCGGCTTTTGGATAAAGAACTGGGAAACGCAGATAAAAATCCTGAAAAATATAGAATAGCTTCACCCTACCTGATGGCCTCCGGCTCAGTGGAACATATCCGGTATTTAAAAAATATCAAGACAAGATTCTATTGTGAACCGGATCTGGATTGGCAGCAGGAAAACAAGGGCAGAAAGTTTGAAGATCTTAATGCTTTTGTTCTTAAAAAAGCCAATGAAACCTTATTTAATCTGGGAAGCCATACGACAGAATATATCGAAACAAAGAACCGTGGCATAAGGGCTAACGGTAAAAGACATCCTCATTCCTGGAATATTGTGGAACAGGAAGGGCTGGTACAGTGGATGTTGGAGTAAGGAGATTAGAGACGAAGAGATCAAATGGAGTTTAGCCCAACTCTCACCACCCCAAAAACCGAATCTCATACCCCTTATTGACAATCCACATATCTCATATTGACAAGTATCATTAAAATAACTTTAAAAAGAAATTAAAAATTCCGAAATTAGCGGTCTTAATTTGATTAAATCTTTTCGAACAAAAGTAAATTATGGAGCAAAACATTTTAGATTGTGTGATCGTAGGATCTGGACCTTCTGGTTTCACAGCTGCTATCTATGCAGCAAGAGCAGACTTAAAACCTGAATTGTATACAGGTTTGGAGCCGGGCGGACAATTAACAACCACTACAGAAGTTGATAACTTTCCAGGGTATCCAGCCGGAATTACAGGTCCTGAAATGATGATGGATCTGCAAAAACAGGCAGAAAGATTTGATACCAAAGTACACTATGAATTGATCACTAAAGCTGAATTCTCTAAAGAAGTTGGTGGTGTTCATAAATTATATGCGGGAAACAAAGAAATCCTTGCAAAAACAGTTATTATTTCTACCGGAGCTACTGCAAAGTATCTGGGTCTTGATGATGAAAAGAAATATGCAGGGGGAGGAGTTTCGGCTTGCGCTACCTGTGACGGATTCTTCTACAGAGGAAAAGATGTAGTGGTAGTAGGAGCAGGGGATACCGCTGCGGAGGAGGCTACTTACCTTGCCAAGCTATGTAAAAAAGTAACGATGCTGGTAAGAAAAGATGTGTTCAGAGCTTCAAAAGCAATGATCCACAGAGTAGAAAATACGCCGAATATTGAAGTGAAATTTCACCATGAATTAATTGGGATTGAGGGAGAAAACAGTCTTGTAGAAAGAGCTGTGATCATCAATAACCAAACCCAGGAAAAATCTACGGTAGATGTTGAAGGAATCTTTATCGCGATCGGTCACAAACCGAATACGGACATTTTTGTCGGTCAGGTTGATCTTGACGAAAACGGATATATCCTAACGGAAAAAGGATCCACAAGAACGAATCTTCCTGGAGTATTTGCTGCAGGTGACGTTCAGGATCACATCTACAGACAGGCGATTACTGCTGCAGGAAGCGGATGTATGGCAGCAATGGATGCAGAAAAATATTTAGCTGAATTACATTAATACCTTTCAGTTGACAAACATAAAGCGTACCCACGGGTGCGCTTTTTTGTTGAAGAGGGGTAATGCACAAAATTTTTCCAACTTAAGATAAAGTATTACCTGGAGGGTATAACAAATAAAAAACGGCTTTCGATAGAAAACCGTTTCATTGTGTGTATTATTCTGTCTAATCCAGAATATAGATTTTTTTATCTTTAAGATTGAATCCCAGTTTTTTACCCAGCCAGTTGATGCTTGTTTTCCCTTCATAAATAAGGCCTTCCACAAAAGACACTTTAGGATTTTCAACGGTCGCAAACGGAGTAGAAACGGAGCCAATATTACCCTTGTAAAATTTGGTTGTCAGAGCGGGATTGAATTCACTTTTTCTCTCATCGATCTTCAGCGTTTCTTTTTTTATGTTCAGGGTATTCATCAGGCGGTCACTGAACCAGAAAGAATCATTACCGGAACCGGAATCCAGAAGAACATTGATTGTGTACTTATTATTCAAAACGACATATGTGGTTATATCCATCGACTGGTCGGCATTGGTAGACAGCTGGATATCCATTACTTTCTTGCTGTTCAGCTTTTCTTTGGGAAAGATAAGCTCTTTGGTCGTATAATCGATGATAAACTCAGTATCATACAACATCGGAAGCGAAATTAAACCGTCGATTCCATTCATTTCCATGTCATAGGTGGCATACCAGGTATCTTTAAATTTTTTACCGTTAAAAAGAATTTCTTTAGATTTGAACAAGGGAACAGTCATGGGTTCACCTGTGGCCCGAAAAGCCGTCAGGTAATTATAGGTTTCCTTTTTTCCAAGGCTTTTGGAAAAGTTTCCCAGGAACAGGTTGATTCCTCCTCCGGTATCCAAAACAAAATTTCCCTTTTTACCGTCTACTTCAGCTCCTACAATCAGGTGGCCTGACGGAAGAACGGTCATAGGCATTGTCTGCGCAAAAGTCAGAGAAGAGAACGCTAAGGAGGCTGTAATAGCCATGCTTTTTATAAAAGACAGATTAAACATTTGAAAAGTGTTATTAGTGTTGATTTTTGTTACATTGGATATAAATCCAGGCAAATATAATCTATTTGGTAATCATAAATCATATATCGCTTTAAACAGGAACCATTTTGATCTTTATTCGAAGAAGTGAAAGGAAAGAAATGTAAGTAAAGCTAATTAAAATCTTTTCAGACAATCCCTGAAAGAAGGCATATAAACACGGCTGTTACAATGATATCATCCGACAGATTTTGAATTTCAGTTGCTGACATATAATTATGACTCATGCTTTATGCACAGCCTTATCCCAATTATACTATTCTGCTAAAAATAATTCCCTTGATTTCTAGTCTATTATTAGGTTTTGTTAAAATTTGTGAGATAAAAGTTTTGCAGAAATTAAAAATCGTTCTATATTTGCACCACTGAAAACGACGGTATAGCCGGAGTTTAGGGAGAGTTGGCAGAGTGGTCGATTGCGGCAGTCTTGAAAACTGTTGACTGTAACAGGTCCGGGGGTTCGAATCCCTCACTCTCCGCAGAGTAGGAAAAGTAAATTTTTCAAAACCGCTCAAAAATCTATTAAAAAGCTGTAATTTAATTAATTACAGCTTTTTTTATGCTTTTTATATGTGCATAATTTTTAAAATTGCTTATAAATATTCTGGCAGAATCGTGGCAGTTTAAATACGATCCAAAAACTGCCATAGAATTGAGTTCAAATGTCTGTAGATGAACTGGTTAAGGTAGTTAACGACTTGACTTTATGGTAATTTAATTCGAATTTTAATAATCCAAAATTTTCGAATTATGTTAGAAAAAAGTTTAGGCGTTTCTTTTTTTTTAAAGACGCCTTGGAAAAAAGGTGATAGTTTCCGATTTGTGTATCTAAGAGTTACAGTTGATGGCGTACCAAAAGAAATCTCGACAAAAAGAAAGTGGGATAGCCAGCGATGGAATCAGAATGTTGAGAGAGCAATAGGTAACAAGGAAGATGCTAGATCTTTAAATCAATATTTAGATTCAATTATCCTAAGAATCAGTAATTTTAGAACAGAATTGATAAATAATGGAAAATCCATTACTACAAAGGCTATTATTGATTTTATTCAGGGAAATACAATAGCTAAGACAACTGTACTGCAAGAATTTCAAAAACATAATGACGATATGTTAGCTTTAGTTGAAGTTGGTGACTATGCTAAGGGAACACATGATCGTTATGTAACGGCAAGATCCCATGTGAAGGATTTTATTTTACATCACTATGAATGTGACGATATTGAATTCCGTGACTTAAACTATAGTTTTATCATCAATTATGAATTTTACCTTAAAACAACAAGAAAGTGTTCTAATAATACAACACTGAAATATATTGCAAATTTTAAAAAAATAGTTTTGCGGGCCATAGCCAAGGAAATTATAACTAAAGATCCTTTTAAACTGTTTAAATCTCAAAAAACAAAACTTGATAAAAAACCTTTAACTAGTAAAGAGTTAAGCAAAATTGAGAATAAAGTTTTTTCAACAGACAGATTAAATACTATTAGAGATGTTTTCGTATTTCAATGTTATACAGGTCTTGCATATATTGATGTAAAACAACTTAGGAAAACTGATATTAAAGATGGAATTGATGGATCGATGTGGATTATTTCTAAACGTCAGAAAACTAAATCTCGAACAGATATCCCGTTGCTTGAAAAAGCAGTCTCACTTATAAATAAGTATAGAAAACACCCTTTTTGTTTAGAAACTAATTTAGTCCTTCCTGTAAAATCAAATCAAAAAATGAACGAATACCTGAAAGAAATTGCTTCGATTTGTGAAATTGAAGGAGATTTGAATACCCATAGAGCACGCAGAACATTTGGTAGCACAGTGACCTTGAAAAATGGTGTTCCAATTCATGTTGTAAAGGAAATGATGGGGCATCACTCAGTTACGCAAACTGAAGATTATGCGATTACAACCCAAGAAATGATCAATAGAGAAATGCAAATTTTAAAAGAAAAACTTAAGACTGAAAAAATATAGGGAGCTAATGCCTAAACGAAAGAGAGCTTAATGGTTAAAGCTCTCTTTTTTATTTGCTGAAATAGAATATCCGAATTCGTCAAGATTGCATTCGTATATAACTTCTCACTTTTGGATGATAGGAAGGGTAGTAGGTGATGTAGCCGATTGCCTGTAGTTCTTTAAAATATTTATGATACGTGGGTAAAGTTAAGATGTGTGATTTCTTCATAAGTATACTTCTGCTGACTCTAATGGTTTTTGTTTCATGCTGATCTATACCTAATTGCATAATCGCCATGAGAAGAACAAGATGCCAGACATTGAGTCTTTTGTCTTCCGAAATTCTTTTCAAAAATATTTTCCAATACTTATCCATTATCATTCTGTTTTAAATAATAGTTCTAAATCATTTCTGTTATAGTAATAAGATCCCAGTATTTTTTTATACCTGATTTTTTCACCGATACGAAGATTTTGCAAGGTTGCAGGTGAGATTGCAAGTAATTTCCGAATTTCCTTACTTCTAAGCCAATCCCATTTATTTTCATTTTTATCTAAGTTCTTACTGTTTTCTACAAATACTTTCTGTAATTCGTCAAACAGTTCCTTCTTAAATTCACTTAAATCATCTTTTGTTAAATATTCCATGTTATTGATATTTTTCAATAAAATTATTTCTTAAAGTTCGTAAATACAGGATATTTCACTTTCAAGGGGTACTTTGGCTGCTTCTGTCTTATTGTTTAGTTGAAAAGTTTACATTTTTCATAATCAACCGGTAAAAAGGCAGCTAAGGTATTGTTGACAGCCATTCCTATTGCCAGCAAAAGACTACGGCATAAACGGTTTCCTCCCTAAAGGTACCCTCCAATTATTCCGTTTCCTTTTGCTCTTGTTCATTGTCAACACTTCATATCTGCTTTCTTTTTTCCGGTTTTCTTTTGAAAAATATTCAGCGAAGCCCTGAGAGGCTTTGGAGATTGGAAAAGAGAAGAAGTGATTTTAATGTATAATCAAAAAAAACAGTTATGAACATTATCGGAAGACTGACAAAAGATGCGGAAGTCCGTACTCTGTCAAACAAAAAACAAGTAGTCAATTTCTCTATTGCTACCAATGACAATTATCGCAACAAACAAGGCGAGCGAATCGAACAGACAACTTTTTTCGACTGCTCTTATTGGATTTCTTCAAAAGTAGCTGAATTACTTAAGAAAGGGACATTAGTGGAGCTTATTGGAAGAGTTTACACAAGAGCATGGATTGGACAAGATGGACAAGCACACGCTGGCCTGAACTTCCATACATCACAAATTAAATTACACAGTAGTCACAAAAGAACTGAAGGTGAGTCTACACCCGTCAACAAGAGAAATGATAAGGAAATCGGTCAACCTAAATCCAACGAAAGTGATAAGGATGATGACCTTCCATTTTAAGTCAATCAAAACAATTTTATAACATTTAATAACAATATCATGGCACATAATTTAAATTTCAACAACCGAACAGGAAAATATTCATTTTTCAGCGTAAAAGAAAAAGTATGGCACAACTTAGGGCAGATTGTAGAAGAACATCCGACAAGTGAAGAAGCCATTAAATTTGCGGGGCTTGATTACGAGGTAGAAAAATCTCCTCTATTTACGAAAGGTACAAGGCTAGTAGAATCTCAAGATGGACTAAAAGTGAGTGATTCCGAATTGGAAGTTCCAAACTATTTTGCCAATATCCGCACTGATAATAATACTGTATTAGGTGTAGTCGGTAAAGATTATCATATTGTACAAAACCGTGAAGCATTTTCTTTCTTCGATTCTATTGTAGGAGGTGGTAATGGTATTCTGTACGAAACTGCGGGAGCATTGGGAAATGGAGAGCGAATTTTTATTACCGCTAAACTTCCTGATTATATCCGCGTAGGAAACGGGGACGACATTACAGAAAAATACATTTTTTTGACGACCTCACATGACGGAAGCGGAAGTATTACCGCTGCATTTACTCCCATTCGTATTGTTTGCCAAAATACTTTGAATGCTTCACTCAAAAATATGAGTAATGTCGTAAGGATAAGACATACATCAGGCGCAAAACAACGTTTGGAAGATGCTCACAAAGTCATGGGGTTAGCAAATAAACTAAGCAATCAATTAGAGGAATCTTTTAATTATTGGGCAAAAATTAAGATTGGTGACGCTGAAATGAAAAAATTAATTCAATTGGCACTTTGCCCCAATAAAGAAACTTTAAACCATCTGCAGAAAGGAAATGCTGAAGAATTGTCTACGGTTTTTAAAAACACGGTGGAGGATGCATTTGCCTATGCAATGATGAGTGATGCCCAACAAATGGAAACCACGAAAGGAACTTTATTCGGTGCTTACAATGCGGTAACAGGTTTCTATCAGAATGTAAAAACTTACAAAGATGACGAAGCCAAATTACAATCCATAGTTATGGGCGGAACAGCTCAAATGAAGTCTCAAAAAGCGTTTGAGCTTTGTGAAAACGTTGCTCATTTTGGAGTAGACATTTTAAAAATGAACTGAAAAATAATTTATTAATTAAAACATACGGTAAATGCAAGTCTCCACCGTATAGGAGCATATCAAATGAAATTCAATATTGTCAATGAAATAAAATTAAGCTATTCAAGAAAAGGTAATTCCGACAAAGTAATCAGTAATTCATATGATGCGGCAGAGGTATTTCGACAACATTTTGATTCTGATGAAATAGATTATAGAGAATCTTTTTTCGCTTTATATTTAAATCAGAGTAGTAAGGTTTTAGGAATAAGAAAGATTTCTGAATCCGGAATTTCTTCAACTATAGTGGATGTTCGGATAATTATGCAAACAGCCCTTCTCTGTAATGCTTCTTCCATAATTGTAGCACATAATCATCCATCTGGAAATTTAAAACCCTCTAATGAAGATTTAAAAATTACAAAGAATATAAAAAATGCGTCCGAATTCTTAAATATTAAATTACTAGATCATTGCATTTTAACATCGACAGATTATCTGTCTTTTGCTGATAACGGATATTTGTAAAATTTCTAACTAATAAAATAAACGACAATATTGAATTGTCGTTTATTTAAAATTTTCGGCGAAAAGACAATTCCTTCCTGTGGTCGGAAACGTCTTTTCGCAAGTCATTAAGAGTAACCCCATTGATAAAAATTTTCTCACTTAAATTTTTTCAAAAAGGTTACGGTTATTTCGAAAGGCTACTTCTTATAGCCTGTAATGGAAAAAAAATAAAAGGCTATTTCTGGTGAAATAGCCTAATACATTATATTTTACATTGAATTCTATCTATACAGTTCCTGCATTTTGAGGACTAAACTGTATGGTCAGCTTTTTTTCATTACCCATATTGTCCGAAATCCAAATATCAAAACTTTGAGTTACGGTTGATTCACAAGTATAATGTAACCTAAATTCCTTTTCAGCCAGAAGATATGAATCATTAGGTAAAAAAGGAGGTTCATTGAATAAGCGTAATGTACCCTTTCCATCAAATTGAAAATACCTGAAGAAATACTCAGTTTCACTATAGTTTCCAATAGGAATAATGCGACATCTGATCTCCACAGTTTCTCCGTTAGCAATGTATTTCGAAACAGGCATTACCTGGACTTCAAAGGGAAAATTTTTCTGTACCTGTAATTCATCTTCTGAACAAGATGAAAAACAAAACTCTACAACAAATAAGGTTGCTAAAACATACATAGTGGCAAAAAAATGTTTTTTGATATTGATTACATTTTTCATAATAATCTTTATTTTATAAGTTAAATCTGATTCCAAGACCAACGCCAGGTCTTATGTTTTCAAGTGAAGTATTCCATACTATTTTTGCTTTATAAAAGCCTGTTAAAACAATCCTATCAGACAGATAGGTTTCAACACTAAGTTTTACACTTCCCCCATACACCCACGATGATTCATTCAAAAGTACGGCTCCGTCATAGAGTAGTGTCTCACTTTTATTAATATTCTCATATCCTCCGGTGGCGGAAAATGTAGAATTGATTAAAAAGCTTTTTGTCAGACCCGCAATCAAATTAAAACTATAACCGACTTCAAGACTGTAGTTTTCGACTGGAACATCAATCGTTTTATACGGAATGGTCTGTCTGCTGTATTCAAATGAATAAATGGAATAGTTCCCTTTTTTTGAATAGATAATAAAATCGGTATTGACGAAATAATTTCCGGATGACTTTTTCAACAGTAATCCTGTATTGATTCCGATACTTTTTTGCTTCGGTAACATTCTTTGTGCTTTGACTGCGTAAAAACATAAAAACACTGTTATTAACGATATTAAACTCTTCATGTTAGTTTAGTTTTAATTGAATATCATTGACCACTTTGGCACTGATCAAATCTGAATTTTCTATCTGAATCTTCTGATGTCGTCCACCATCTTTTTCCATCAATTCAATCTCTACTATCTGATCTTCTAAAAGCGTAAACTGGTCCATGAGATAAAGAAATTCACCGTCGGATTGGTAGTTGACTGTAGAGTTACGAGAATAAGTCCGGATAGGAGATAATACCTTATCCTGAACGACAGTTCTTTTTAGATTCTTTTTGTCGGTAATTTTAAAAGTGACAAAATCAACATCAAAAGAAACATTGCTCTTGTTTTTAATTTGAAAAATAAAATAAAACTTTCCTTCATGTACATACAGAGATTTTAACAGAAACTGAATTCCAAAACTTTTTGAACCAATGTGCTTTACTGTTCTTTTGGGAAGTTCGTACAAGGTTTTTATCAATAATTCAGTCAATGATGAAGATTCTCCCTTAAGTTCTTCAAACAGGACATCTGTAGAGTATTCTTTTTTCTGATTTCGCTGTAATTTCAGAAGGTCATAATTCAGAGTGTCTGGATAAGAACTGTAAAAAACATCAAAATTGTAAAATTTACCATCCTGAGTAATAACCGAAAAGTTTGTTTCTTCCTCGAAATCTCTTACTGAAGATTTTATTCTGAGAACATTCGCTACATCTTCCGCTTTATTGGCAATCAAATTTTCGCTTCCCAAATCCACGTATCGTATGGGGGATGGAAATAATAAATGTGTTGTTTTATTGTACGTAACTTCCATCTTGTAAGGTTCCAGTTTGGCCTGAGAAAGCGATGCGAAACCTGAATTTTCCTGAGCTGCTAATCTGCAGATACCGAAGAGTATCAACAGAACCGAGAAAAATATATTAAGTCGTATTTTCATTAATTTTAATTTAAAGGTTAATTATTTTTTTGAAACTAAAAGCACCTGATGCCTTGCCTTAACAGTAACTTTAGGCTGTCTTACTTTCTTTTGAAAGTATCCTGAAACTCCCTGAACCAAACCTCTGGTGAGATCGGCAGCAACCTGTTGTCCTGCCGATTGGGTCATCATAATATTGGTGCCGGAATTCTGGCTCATGTTGGATGCTATATCCTTAATAGCGGTCTGTTCTGAAGAGTAGGGAATGTAAAGCCCCAACTGCCCATCGTTATCATGAATATTAATCTCAACAGGGGTTATCGTGCCTTTGTAGTCAATGCTTGAAATTGAGAGTAACAGTCTTCCTCCCTGAAACTTTCCTGCTGCTTTTAACACAGTACCTGAAGGAATGGTTGTCTTTCCAAGGAGCAAACCTTGTGTTAGTCGTAAGGGAACCATACTTTCATTTACCAATGTCATGGTTTCATGTATTACTGCATGGATACTGTTGTTATTTTGGGATACAGTATTTTCCTGTTCATTCTGTAACCCCGCAAATCGATTATGACTGATGGATGCTGAAAACGTACTGTCTGAAGGTTCTCGATACAAACTGGATACGACGTTGCGTTTTTGAAGTTGTACTGCCGTTATTTTAACTTTGTTTTCTTCAGGCTTTGCCTCAGAGGTTTTCTTTGGTTCAGGTTCTTCCTGCTGTTTTGGCGCAGGTAGATATTTTGCAGCCATCTGATAAGACTTTTCCATCAATTCTAACTGATCATTAATTCCTACAGTACTTGGAACTGCATCCTTATGTGAAATTTCATTCTTAAGCCTGTTAATTTCCCTTTTTAATTGGGTAACCTCATGGTCGTCTTTGCTGTAAAATGAGCTTAATGTTTGTTGTGCATTACGGTAGCTGTTTAAAGCATTCTGATCTGCGTTCGTATTGTTATAAGATTCTGGAGATAGAGCGGTCAGCTGATTCGAGCCGTTTGATTCACTCCAATAATCTGAGAGGCTTGTCATAGCATTTCTTTTTTCTTCATTTTTCTGCTCCAACAATTCTAGCTCATACGCCTTCTGCTTATCTGCTTGTAATTTGTCATCCGCGGCTTGTGGCACTTCAGCATTTAAACCTACCTCTTGATTAGTTGTTTTATCATCTTTTGGTTTAAAAATCAGATACAAGGATCCCATACAAGCAATGAACATTAAAAAGTAAATGATCGGCTTTTTAAATTTTTCCCACCTTGGCTTACGATCCAAAGGTTCATTTTCTTCTGAGGAATGTATACTTCCTTCAGTGATTCTGATTTGACTTGTCTCTTTCATGGGGATGTTTTATGGGGTGAATAATTAGCTGGGTTTTCAAGCGGCTGATGTTGCATCTTTATCATCTTTGGAATGTTATTGATATGTCCAACTGAAAGAATGGTTCGACTTTTTGAATCTTTTGACCATAGATGAATAACCGTTAAAATCGTCATTATCGCATACCCTGCAAAAAATATCTTGGTCAAAGAGCGTTGTCGTTTGGTAGATAAGGATTTCCATTTCCGTTCTGCTTTTTTAACGAATTCCTCTATTTTTAATCTTATTTTTTTCATATAACTGTTTTTATCGGTTAACAGTTTCAACATCTTTGTTCTCAATGACATTGAATTTTTCAATCGTAAACCCCTGAGGGTTGCTGTCTGACCTGACGGAATTGACCAGTTGACAATTCGTTACAAGATTTCGGATCGTTAAATTACTTGCGCGGATAATGAATTGCTTCCCATACGTCTTTACAGCATAGGGATAGTTGTTAAAATCTGCTACTACACTGTCAATTTCAACGCGCTGTTGAATATTTCCGCTGATGATCCTGTTGTAATACCCTTTCTCAGAGAGATCCTTATAGTAATTGAATGCAGATTGGTCGGCCATATTAAAAGCTCTTTTTACATTGCTCTCAATAGCACTTTTATCAGGAGCTACTGTGAAAAAGAGTTCGTGAAAACGTCTTACATGTTCTCTGGCTTCTACAGGTCTGTTGATAGACATATCCTGGGATAGGGCAACCATCAGTGATTTACCATTGTCAAGGACATATATCTTTTGTCTTTGTTCTTCTGCAAAACTGTACGATTTGTACACAACAATGCCGACAACTCCAAAACAAAGGATGGCAAAAACAAAGGTGAACAATCTGATTTGCTTAAAACTGTTCTCTATATTTCTTAAGGTTTTAAATTCCATTTTTTTGTTTTTTGATTATTTAAGGAGTTGTCCTGATATATTACCTGCCGCTGCGCCAGCAGTAGCACCCGCGACATTTCCTGACTTTTGTGCCATCTGGGTAACATTACGCATAAAGTTTCCGGCTCCGCCCGCCTGAATGATCCAGCCTGTAACGGTAGGCACAGTGAAATAGCCAATGATTCCAATGATCATGTAGATAATGTAGACCGTATTGGAAGTATCTGGAATAAAGTTGGGATCTGCCAGCATTTCAATATCCCTTTCTATAATAAGGGATTGAATCTTTGCCAGGATAGCACTGAACATATCAGCCACCGGTAACCATAAGTACACACTGATGTATCTGGTCAGCCATTGGGTAAGCGTAGACTGAAAACCATCCCAAACCGATATGGCAAATGCAATAGGACCAAGGATCGAAAGCACAATGAGAAAGAAAGTTCTGATTGTATCAATCACTAAAGCCGCTGCCTGAAAGAGTATTTCCAGAAACTCTCTGAAACCGTCTCTGATATCTTTTTTAATGGCAAACATTTCCCGCTCTATGTACATTCCAGACATCGTCACCAAATCAGAAGGTGACCATCCCAGTTCTTCCAATTTTTTGTCAAATTCTTCATCAGAAATGAGATATGCCATTTCAGGATTTCGAAGCATAGCCTCCCTTTCCAGCAGATCTTTTTTCTGCTGGAGTTCATTAAGATCTAATACCTGACCCTCCAGCATGGAGTGGCTGCCCTGAACGACCGGACTTAATACTCCGTTGATGCTGCCCAAGACAATTGTTGAAAAGAACATAATGCAGATTCCGATGGCAAATGGTCTGAGCATAGGAAAGAGATCAATCGGTTCGGCACGGCTTAAAGCCTGCCAAACCTTTACGGCCACATAAAATAATGCTCCCAGTCCTGCAACTCCTTTTGCTACTGCTGCCATGTCAGCACACATCGGCATCATCTCTTCATACACGGAACGAAGCACCTCATGTAAATTAGTAGGTTCCATCTTACCAGTATTTTTGATTAACAGTACCATACAGGTTGAGAACTCTCTGCGCGTTGTTCTGCTTTTTAGCTCTCAGATAACTGACAGAGATATTCTTATTGGTGTAATATCTTACCAGATTGTGATAATCTTTCACCTCTTTATATACTCTGTCAATAATTTCCATTCTTTCCTTATCATTCAATGATAGATTGGTAGAAGTGACAATCTGTTTTAGTTCTTTAAGCAGTTCAGTGCTTTCGTTCAATAGTGTTGAATAACCGTTAGCGATAGCGGTCAACTCCTGAGCATTGAAATTGGGATCATTCAGCATCTTTCCGAAATTATTGACATACATTTCGGAAACATCACCCACCAATAAAACAGTCTGCTGAACTTTACGGGCATCTTTTACTAAATTGTTTACTGCTTTCAGTTTGTCATAATATTCCTTACCCTGCTCATACACCTTTTTAACTTCATTGAAGTTCTTAACTACATTCGAAACAGTCGATGAGGTCTGTACAATTTCATTGGCGGAGTTGAGTATTCCTGAAGCCAGATTAGCCGGATCCGTAACCACAAATTGTGCTTTTGCAAATGATGTTATAGCTAATACAATAACCATAACTGTTGTAATGATTGAATTTTTCATTGTTGTAAAATTTTAATGATTTAAGTTTCTTTTGTATTCGATTTGATTCTCTTAAGAGAAATCCTCTTGATGGCATGCTCTACATTGCCATCAAGTTCAGAGGCCAGCTGCATAACTTCCATTTTCTCCGTTTCTTCTGTGGTATAGGCCAGATATTCTTCTGTGGAAACTTCCGTGGCATATACAGCAGAGTGCGTTCCTCCTAATCCGATCCAGACTTCTTTATACAGTCTTTTCGGATCATTATTCATATTGATGGAAAGAACCTGTGCTTTTTCTTTGTCTGTAAGACCCAGCATAGACTGAATATCATCAAACTTGTTCATGTATTTCCGCTGATCCAAAAGGATCTTACAGTCTGAATTGTTGATGATGCTTTCCTTAACAATAGGAGACTGAATGATGTCATCCACCTCCTGTGTAACAACAATGGCTTCTCCAAAGAATTTTCTTACAGTTTTGAAGAGATATTTGATGTATTCAGCCATTCCTTCTTTAGCAATTGCCTTCCAGGCTTCTTCAATCAGGATCAGTTTTCTGATTCCTTTCAGTCTTCGCATTTTGTTAATGAAAACTTCCATGATGATAATGGTTACAATGGGAAAAAGGATTTTATGATCCTTGATCGCATCAATCTCGAAAACGATAAATCGCTTAGAAAGAAGATCTAATTGCTTTTCTGAATTCAATAAGTAATCATATTCTCCGCCTTTATAATAAGGCTCTAAAACATTCAGAAAGTTGGCAATATCAAAGTCTTTTTCCCTGACTTTTTTTTGCTCTAATACTTTTTGATAATCATTTTTTACATACTCGTAAAAGCCATTAAATGATGGGAACTGCTCATTATTTTTGATTCGATCAATATAGCCGCTGACTGCATTTGATAAAGCAACTTCTTCGGAGCGGGTTGGCGGTTCATCATCTCTTTTCCATAGTGTGAGAATAAGCGTTTTGATGCTTTCCCGTTTTTCTATATCAAAAACTCCATCATCAGTATAGAATGGATTGAAAGCAATCGGATGGTCTTCTGTATAAGTAAAGTAAACTCCATCTTCACCCTTTGTTTTACCTTTGATCAGTTCGCATAACCCCTGATAGGAATTTCCGGTGTCGACTAACAGAACATGGGCTCCCTGCTCATAATACTGCCTCACCATATGGTTGGTGAAAAAAGATTTCCCACTCCCCGAAGGTCCCAAAATAAACTTGTTTCGATTGGTAATGATTCCCTGTTTCATCGGAAGATCTGAAATATCCAGATGGATAGGTTTTCCCGTCAATCGGTCTGCCATCTTTATCCCAAAAGGTGAAGGGGAATCCTGATAATTGGTTTCTTCAGTGAAAAAACATAAGGCAGGTTCTATAAACGTGTAGAAACTTTCTTCACTCGGAAAATCTCCTGCATTCCCGGGAATTCCTGCCCAGTACAATGTGGCAGTATCTGTTGTATTATGCCGTGGCTTACATTCCATCAATGCCAAAGCACTTCCTGTGTCATTTTTTAGCTGTTTAAGCTCAGCAGGATTATCAGACCAACACATGACATTAAAATGGGCGCGAATAGACTGTAGTCCGAAAGAATGCGCTTCATTGAGGTATTTCTCAATCCATTCCTTGTTAATCTGATTGGCTCTGCTGTATCTTGCCAGGGAATGCATATTTCTAGCAGACTTTTCAAATTTGTTTAGGTTTTCATCACTGTTATCAATAAACAGATATTGATTGTAGATGTGATTGCAGCTGAGTAGCAGCCCAACCGGAGATGCAAATGAGAGCAAGCAGTCACTTCTGTCGGTGCTTAACTTTTCGTATCGGCTGTGCGAAGAAACTATACCCGGAAGATCATCCGTATCCGAAAGAGTGTGCATGCTGATACGGTTATTACCAATACGCATTTCTTCTGCTGCTAAGTTGAGGTCTTGAAGAGATGGTTTAATTTCTCTCGACAGAGTCAGATACTGTTCTAACAATCCCGATTGTTTTGCTATTCCCGTAATTTCATCAGCGGTCATTTTTTCAAGGAAAACATATCCACTGTCATTCATAATCCTTTCAAACTGATCAACCGCTTCCATGAACCTGCTGATCACTTCCTTATCCCTGATTTCTTTCGGAATCAAGACTCCTTTGCAAAGCGATGAGAAATTACTCTGCATCCTCATCCTTTCCTTCGTAGTCTTCGTAATAAAGAGGTAGCAATAATGATTCAGGAAGGGTCTTTCGTTAAAGTGCCTTTCAAAAGACTTGGACAGAAAACTTTGATCTTCATTAGATAAATCGGGACGGTAATTTTCCTTGATAAACCAATCCTGTTTGTGAACGATGCTGTAATCAGGTAATGTCTTTATGGCTTTAAACCAAGCCGAATGGATAGCTTCATACTCAGCTGACGCTACCGTAAACAGTTCCGGAAGCTTTACCCTGAAACAAACCGTAACATCAGCATCTTTTGAAATAATGCAGTTCTCTTCTACACCTAGCAGTGGAAATCTGCTTTCCAGCGTTGTCGCTTTGGATTGATTTCTCATGCTGTAGCTTTTTTAGAGTGTACCTTGATATACCTGAAAATGGATTTTCGGCTGATGATGTACCTTGGATGCTTCTTTTTTGCTCCCAATTTCATTAATCCATGTTCTCCATACTTTCTGTTGAGAGAAAAGGTCTTCCAAATGAGAAGACCAGAAATAGTTCCTCCAAGAAGTAAGCAGATATAGGTATTGACACCAGCCATATACATGATCATGATAAATACAAGTATTCCCAATAATCCTCCTGCAAAAATGAACAGGTACTGTGCTTTCAATCCTTTGAACTCAACCGTTCTTCCGATTCCCTTGTTGATATGATAGGTATTCATCATCAATGATTTTAAAGGAAGAATGAACGTAGGATGGTAGCTGCAACTATTAAAAAAATACAAGCTCCAAACCAGCTGGCAGCAGTTTTACTGGTATCAGGGTCACCACTGCTGAATTTGTTGTAAACCTTGACCCCTCCAATTAAGCCTACTACCGCACCAATGGCATAAATCAGTTTCGTTGCAGGGTCAAAATAGGAAGTAACCATTTGCGTAGCTTCAGTGATTCCTGCAGAACCATTTCCCTGGGCATTCGTACTCAATCCGATTAACAGAAGCAATGCTGTTAAGACGATTTTTTTTCTTTGTCTTTTCATAATGAATAGATTTTTATGATTATGAAAACCCGTGCTTTACGGGTTCTGAGACAAAGGTGTTTGGAAGAGCAGAGTTAATTAAAGAAATGAGGTTCTAGGGAAGTATTTGGCATTAAAATTCTCTGAATGTTATATTGTAAAATTCATGTTGTGATGTACTTTATAAAACTTTATTTTTGCTAAAAAACTAAAAACACATGTACATATCGAGACTTTCTCTTCGAAATTTTAGAAATTTTAATTCAGCATCATTAGGTTTTACAAAAGGAGTCAACACTATTATCGGTGAAAACGGAGCTGGAAAATCAAATCTTTTCCATGCATTAAGAATAATGATTGATGATAGTATGCCTAGGTCAATCAGATTTTACGAAAATGATTTCAATCGTTCTATCGGAGATTGGGCTGGACACTGGATAGTAATTCAAATAATTTTTGATGATTTAGACAATGGTGAGGAGGCTCAATCAATTGCAATGCATAAAATGGCAGATGCTGAAAACTTTGATAGTTCAAGGGGAACTTACTCTTTATTTTTTCGTCCCAGAATTGACATTAGACGAAGTTTGTTTGAATTTTCAGAAAAAGAAGCTAAAACGCAAGAAGAATTATCTGAAATTCTGTCACAGATAAGTTTAAATGATTATGAAACTGTCTATACGGGAAGAGGAAATATTGATTTTTCAATAGATGATAATTATTCGTCCTATATTGGAGACTTCGAATCGATGACATTTCCAGATCCTGATGAGGAAAGAGTGGACATTTATGGAATTAAAATCTATGGAATATCAATACCTAATGAGTTTGCATGCACTTTTGCTAAGGCTTTAAGAGATGTTGAGGCAGATTTAAGATCATTTAAAGATAATCCCCTTATAAATCTTTTAAGAGATAAAGAAAAGAATATTCCAATTGAGAAAAAAAGCGAACTAGAAAATCAGATTGAAGAGTTGAATAAGTCAATTTCAGCATTAGATGAGGTTAAAAGTGTGTCATCAGGTATTTCACAAACAATGAGGGATACTGTTGGAGAAACTTATGCTCCAAATGTAAATATCAAGTCTGAACTTCCTGCCAATATGGAGAGGTTGTTACAGTCTCTAAAACTTTGGGTGGGAGACCCAGATGAAGAAGATTATGACGGAAGGCTTGGAGAGTTGAGCTTAGGTGGAGCTAATTTAATATATATATCGCTTAAATTATTAGAGTTTGAAAGAATAAAAAAAAATGAGAAAATTGCAAATTTTATTCTGATTGAAGAACCTGAAGCACATATTCACAATCATATTCAAAAAACACTTTTCCAAAAGTTAGATAAGGAAAGCACTCAGGTATTTATTTCGACCCACTCAACTCATATATCTTCTGTATCAGCAATTAGTTCAATAAATATTCTCGCAAGGGGTAAGAAAAAGGCTGAAGTTTTTAATCCTTCTAATAATCTTGAACCTAATGAGGTTATCAAATTAGAAAGATATTTGGACGCAAATAGAACTAATTTGTTATTTGCAAAAGGAGTTATATTGGTTGAAGGTGACGCCGAACATATTTTAATTCCGGTATTAATAAAGAAGGTATTAGGTGTAAGTTTAGATGAATTAGGAATCTCTATAATAAATATTGGAAGTACTGGTTTTGAAAATGTAGCTCAACTTTTTCATGAAGAGAGGGTAAGAAGAAGATGTAGTATTTTGACAGATAACGATATTTCTATAGTTCCTTTACCAAAAGATGAAAAAGATGATGATCAATATCAGAGAGATTGTCGTAATTCAGAGATTTCTGGAAAAAATAGAAAGCAAGATCTAGATAGTTTCTGTGAAAATAATGATTATGTTAAAGCATTTTATGCAAAACATACATTTGAGGTTGATTTTTTATTGGAGTATAATTCTCATGAAATAAAAGAGACGGTTAAAAAAGCCTATAAACAAAAGAAGAGTATTGAAAGTATTGGGTCTCTTATTGTTAATGATAATGTTGCAATTTCAGGAAAGGAGATTTTAAGACTTGCGAAAAAATTTGGGAAAGGATGGTTTTCAATTATGATTTCAGAAAATATAAATCATCTCACATACATCCCTCAATATATCTTGGAAGCATTGATATTTGCTTGTCCAGACATTAAAAAATCTATTCTTATTTATATCGCAAAATACAGAATTAGTAAACTAATAAATGTCAATATTGATAATTTAAACTACTCTGAAATTTTTGCAAATTTTAATGCTTTTGATGATGGAACAGAAGCATTAAACTATTATAAAAAAGAATTACCAAATGATGTTTTATCAGAAATACTGGTTTTAAAAAATGCTTAAGGGATTAAATAAACAACAAGTTACAGCTATTGAAGCTGTAGGTAATATTTTATTAACAGCTTGTCCAGGAAGTGGTAAAACAAGAACATTAACACACAAAATTGCGTACGAACTTGAAAAAAGTGTTGAGTCTAAAAAAGTTATTATTGCTGTAACATTTACCAATAGAGCTGCTGAAGAAATTCAGAGAAGAATTAGGGATTTTAATATGGATGATCGTACTTTATGGGCAGGTACAATTCATGCGTTTTGTTTGGAATGGATAATACGACCATATAGGTGCTATCTAGATGAACTTAAAAATGGATTTTCAATATCTGATGAATATAATTCAGAGAGAATTATTAATAATCTGAAGACAGAATATGGATTGCGTTTTTTTGATAATGTTTCTACGAGATATTTGCCTACTGGAGAAAAGGAAGAAGTTACTTTTAGAGAATTACTGGATGAATATCATGAAATTTTAGCTAAGGATAAACTAATTGATTTTGATCAAATTTTACATTATTCATATAAGCTAATTTCAAGCTATCCAAAAATTGCTTCGATTTTAAAAAAAATGTTTCATTTAATTTGTGTTGATGAGTATCAAGATACACAGCAATTACAATACTCAATTCTTAGCAGCATAATAAAAGCAGAAGGAGGAAGTTGTAAAATGTTTATTGTTGGAGATTCTGATCAGGCAATATACGGATCTTTAGGAGGTGTTGCTAAAAATCACAAGGAAATAGAATATGAGTTCCAAGAAACTTTTCTCAGTAAAGAATTAACGGGAAATTATCGCTCAAATCAGCAAATAATAAATTATAATAAAAACTTTCAAATTACTGATGTCGACATTCTTGCACTAGGATCAAATGCTCAAGATAGAGCTATCATAAAATATGATACAGAAATAGATAAAGACAATCTGGTAGTAGAAATTGCTCGTATTATTGAAGAGAAAATAGGTGAAGGTATACCAGAAAATGAAATCTGCGTACTTGCACCCAATTGGTATTTAGTAATACCAATGGGAAGAAGATTAAAGACTTTATTGCCAAATGTGAAATTTGATGCGGTTGGTCTTTCGCCATTGCAGAAAAATAGAGAAAATATTTGGTTTAAAATTGCTAGACTTTTTCTTGTTTCTCCTTCACCCACAAGCTTTATTATAAGAAAACGATGGAGCAGTGAACTGTTACTAGAACTGGAAAGTTTTGGAATAACACTATTTGAAAATCTTAACTTTAGGTCAAAGAAATTATTAAAAGTTATTAATTCTATTTCTTCTACTAATACAGATGGTATAGAGCATCTTGAAGATTGTTTTAGTCAGCTACTTGATAGATTACAAATTAATTTAGTTTCCAATAAATTGCTAAATGAGCAACTTACTTCGTTTATTGACGGAGCAAAAAAAAGATTGAATAATCCTGACTTTGATATGGCTAAAGATATTCATAGTTTTCGTAAAATGTTTAAACATGAAGAAGGTGTTGTCGTAAATACCTGTCATGGTATAAAAGGAGAAGAGTTCGATACTGTTATTGCATTTGGGTTACTGCATGGTAAAGTACCTAATTGGAATGAAAATAATGATATTGCTGCAAAAAAGCTATTATATGTAATATGTTCAAGATCTAAAAGAGCTTTATATTTATTTTCGGAAACAGGAAGAACTACACAGTCCGGTAGACAGTACTGTCCAACAAATCAATTGACTACGGTTGTCTATAATTACGACTAGTTCATAGCAAACCATTAATGTTAAAATTACTTGTCGAACCTTTTGTTCCTGTGCTGTCAAAACTCTTATCCAATAGTTCAGTTATTTTATGGGAAGCATTTTCGATAGAATTCTCAAGTAAGATATATAATTCGGTTCCATAAGTTTTCTGAACGATCGCTGCTGCTGTTTCCTTTTGAGATGCGGTAAAACTTTTTTGTTTCACAAACATCTCCACAGAGCTCAGTTCTTCAAAGGTAACCCCTTGGGCTAAACTGTTATCCTCACCGATTATTCTATACTTTTTCCATTCTTCTTCCTCTTCAATAAAATCATGTTCACTATTAAAACCATATTCCGGCTCTTCCTGCGGATTTAATAGACTGATATTTTCGCTGATATCATATTCTATGTCTAAATTAGAGGGATCAAAACCAAGTTCATTTTCTTGTCTTTCAGAGGAAGTCATTGTCATAGAATGGAGTGAAGTTTTTGCTTCACCCATAATATTGGGTTGGTTTTTATTATTTACTTGGTCTTCAGTTTTGTGAAAATGGGATTGTTTTCGGATAATTTTGTCATGGAGTAATAGCAGAATTATGGCCAGAAGACAAATGATGATGAGAGTTTCCATAGTTATAAAATGGGTTTAAAATGATTGTTAAAATACTCCGTAATCTCGTTTCCATATTCCAGAAAATGCTGTTCGAGAATATTGTCAATATAGGAATAGAGAGTTGTCCTTTCTTTTCTGGTAAGCTGTACAATTCGCAATAATCTTTCATGGTACTCTGGACGTATGTAGACCACTTTACCATTACGTCCTGAAGGAAAGCGATTCGTTAAAAAGATCTCTTCATAGTTCAGTTTTTTAGAAGAATTGGTTTTGGTTTTTTCTTTAGATTTTTGAACGACTTGTTTGGTTACATGATTTTGTTCATCAAGAGCGGTTTGTTCACCACTGATGACCTGCATTAAATATTCTTCATCAACGGTAGTCTTTTCTAAATCTTTGTTGTCATTGTTTGTAGCCATCTTTCGGGTTTTATAAGTTTGTGATTCTTAGAAATTCTTTAACAAACAGATCCATTCTTGTCGCTTTTAAAAGCGGATAGTCTGCTGGTAGAAGTGTTGATCTGAAAATACTGTTTCCAATATGGTCGGATTCCTTACGAAATCGTTTACTGTCCATGATTCGCGTATCCATTATATTCATCTGAAGAGTCGCAATCGCTTTTTCGTAGATTTCGTATAACCCTGTCTTTTCCCGTCCATCAATCTGATTCCAGAATAGCCATAACGCTTGTTGCGGAAAATCATGCTCACCGGAAGGAAGCGCCATAAAAGCTTTGGTAAATCCTAACGTACTTTCTACAACCAAACGGTCAGCAGTCATGGGAGCAAAAATAAAATCCATGGATTTCAAGGTCGTCAACACCCCTTTGGTATTGGCGGTACCAGGCAGATCATAAAAGATAATATCCGGAACTAGGGTAGTTTGTTTAATATATCGGGTAGATTCTTCTATTGCATTTTCTGCCTTACAGCGTATAATCGGATATGCTTTCTTATTGATCAGTTGGAATTGTTTCATAGCAGCTTTTTTATGGTACTCGTTCAGCATAATTGCTTTTTTATCACGTTCCCTCATATTGCTTAGGCTGTATTGTGGAAAATCACAATCCATGACTAAAACATTGTATCCCAATCGGTAATGTAATACGCCGGCAAGTAATATGGTAATCGTCGATTTTCCCACACCTCCTTTTTGAGTGGAGAAACTTACTTTTAAAGTTTTTTTTGTTGCTTTCATGATGCATGTATTTATTGTTGTTTTATAATGTTGAATGGTAAGAATCTGTATAAGTTGATTTGTATTTAGGTGTACTCCTGTATTATCTTAAAAATCTAAAGATGTATACATTTACATCATTTTTACAGGGCATATCTGCAACTGCTTTGTTGAAAGAATACCTTTTTTTGAATATCTGTAACTGCTTTTCTGCTTTTGCGCTTTTATAGTTTTAAAACTTTACATTTTTATGATTTACCCGTTCCATCACCAACTTTATGTGTTGCTGTAAAGGAAAGAGTTTTTAAAACCAGTGCTGATCTTCAGGTGATACCTGGTGTTATTTGGCAGTTATTGGAAGGGGGGATTATTGTAGATATCCGGTTGTTTCTGTTTATCTTGTTGTATACAATTTTAAGAAGAGTTGGTGTTTATTATAACATCTGAAAGATGTTGATCTCTTGTTACAATAGTTTTTGTAATACGATAAATATGGTGTTCACCTGAACACGGCAAGTTGTGTTTTGAGTGCCTCATAACTGTTTTTTGTGCCTCAAAACAACTTGCCCTGCCGGGAGCTTTGAAACGCTCTCCGAAGTCGAGGTTTATAAACTTTAAATCGAAATCTAATGAATGATCAGAAAAATAATAAGAGAAGTAAAGGTGGGCGAAAGCCAAAGATAAACCCTTGTAATCACCGGTATGTTTTTAGGCTGGATGATGAAGACAATAGCAAATTTCTGTCTTTATTTGAAGCCTCTGGAATAGATAATAAAGCTAAATTTATAACTTCTGTATTGTTTTCAAAAGAAATAAAAACAGTAAAAATTGATAAAGGTACTGTTGATTTTTACATGAGGCTGACTTCCTTTTATTCCCAGTTCAGAGCAGTGGGCGTGAATTACAATCAGGTAGTTAAGTTATTATATACTCATTTTACCGAAAAAAAAGCTGCGGCATTTCTGTATCAATTGGAGAAACATACTGCTGAACTTTCAGCTTTATGCCGGAAAATTATTGAATTGGCTAATGAATTTACTAACGGGAATATAGAAAAATGATGGTTCAATGATTGTAAAAATTGGCAGAAGCAGTAATTTATATGGAGCCTTAGCCTATAATCATCATAAGGTGGAAAAGGGACAAGGACAAATTTTGTTGATGAATAAAATGGTGGAATCCACAGATGGGAAATATACTATACCCCAGCTCATGAGATCTTTCGATCCTTATCTTGCTGCCAATCAAAAGACGGAAAAACATACTTTACATATATCGCTTAATCCAGATCCGAATGATAAGGTCAGTGATAAGGATTTTGTGAAGATGACAGAAGAGTATATGAATGGAATGGGGTACGGTGAACAGCCTTACATAGTTTTTAAACACACTGATATCGACCGTACCCATATTCATATTGTGTCTGTATGTGTTGATGAAAATGGCAGGAAAATATCAGATCGATTTGAGAAAAGGCGATCGATGAATATGTGCAGACAACTCGAAAATACCTATGATTTATGGCCAGCTGCAGAAGGGCAGAAGGTGAAAAATAACATGGTTTTCAAACCGGTTGATTATCAGACCGGAAATATTAGACATCAGATCGCCTCTGTCATCAGGAATATAGCTGATGTGTATTCCTTTAAAACACTTGGAGAGTACAATGCGCTGCTTTCACTTTTCAATATAGCAGTTGAAAAAATTGAAGGTGAATTGCATGGAAAACCACAGCGGGGGTTGGTATATTTTGCATTGGATACAAACAAACATAAAATTGGAAACCCATTGAAAGCTTCAAGGATTGGAAAAGCTGCACTCTTACCTGCACTGGAATCTCATTTTTTTAAAAGTAAAGAATCTATTCCTCAATCGAATAAAACTGAAATAAAGGGCTGGATTGATAATGCCCTCAAAGTGAGTCATCATGAAAAAGATTTTGTGGAGAAATTAAAGTCTGTGGGTGTTAATACGGTAATCCGCAGAAATGAAGGTGGACGGATTTATGGAATCACGTTTATCGATCATAACACCCGAACAGTATGGAATGGTTCAAATTTGGGAAAAGAATATTCCGCTGCTGTTTTTAATGATTTATGGAAGAACCAGGAGCATTTAAATAAATCCTCTGATGCAAAACAGGCAGAAGCGAAATCACTCCCAAGAAATCAATTTTTATCCCTTCAACTTCATCCCTTATTTGGATTTTTAAATGATGACAATGATGATTTACGTGACACTGAATCAGTGGACTCATTTCCCGGATTGTTGCCAACAGTGCAGGGAGAAGACGATGAAGAACAGATTTTTTCACAGCAAATGCGAAAGTGGAAAAAGAAAAGAAAAAGATAGTCTGATGATTTCTTACCCTTAGCCTTCTTTTTGCATAATTGCCTGTACTTTTTGCTGTAATTCCTTTTTATCAGGTAAATACAACTGGTATTTGGAAACAAATATTTTATTAGAAATACCACCTGTTGCATATTCCACCAATACTTCATCTTTTTCCGCAGAAAGGATTATGCCTATAGGCTCATTATCATCCACAACATTTTCTTCAGATTTAAAGTAGTTCAGATATAAATTCATTTGTCCTATATCATTGTGCTGAACCTGTTTTATTTTTAAATCAATCAGCACAAAACACTTTAAGATACGGTGATAGAATACAAGATCAATATAAAAATGCCTGTTACGAAGTGATATCTTATACTGTCTTCCGACAAATGTAAAACCCTTTCCCAGTTCTAAAAGAAACATCTGCAGATTGTCAATAATCTTCTGTTCCAATGCTTTTTCGGTAACACGATGACTTTGAGGTAATTTGAGAAAGTCCAGTACATATGGATCTTTTATAGCCTCTGTGGAATCGGTCACGATATGACCTTTTTCCGCAAGTTGCAGTACGCCCTTTTTATCTTTGCTCAATGCCAGTCTTTCAAAAAGGGAAGAGTTGATCTGCCTTTCCAGTTCGCGATAGCCCCAATTTTCCAGCACGGCCTGTTTTTCATAGAACTTCCTTGCCGTATCATCAGAAATACCGAGCAAAGTAACCAGATGAGTCCAGCTTAATTTGGCAGGCACTGCCTGCCATTTCTGATAGGTCAGATAAAATCTGCGCATATCTAAAATATTACGCCTGCCAAATCCTTTGCCGTAACGCTGCCTCAGATCTTTGGAAAGTGTTGCCAGTAAGTTACTTCCGTATTCTGCACGTTCCTCACCATGCTGCTCGTATTCCACGATATGCCTGCCAATTTCCCAGTTGGCTTTCACCAGCTCAGTATTAACAGCCTTAACCGCATTTTGTCTTGCAACCTCAATAGCGGATCCGATACTGTCCAGTAATTCAGTGTATTTTGATTGTACAGGTTTCATTGATATTTTGTTATAAGACAAATGTAAAAAATTCCTTGGTCAACAACTGCTATGATTCATGAGAAAATAAGTTTCAGTACTGTGCCAAATGCTTCCTTATAATGCCTGACACTGCCAGTGTAGAAAGCAGACTTCTGTTACCCGATAAATTCATCATCCTAACTCTAAAAATAAATGATATGCAGGGTGAAGATGATCTACGGGGCTTAGCTAAAATTATGGCTTTTATGCGTGCCGTCAGTATTTTAATGGTACTGATGCATTATTACTGGTATTGTTATCCATTTTTTCATGAAAAAGGATGGACATTGGAAATCATTAACAGAATACTGCTGAATTTCCAAAGAACAGCAGGGTTGTTCTCTCACAGTCTCTATACAAAAGTTTTCACCATTGTATTACTCTCTCTAAGCTGCCTGGGAACAAAAGGAGTAAAAGATGAGAAGATAACCTGGTCTCAGATTATCGGCTTCATGACAGTCGGAACATTATTGTTTTTCTTCAATACTATTTTGCTGAGATGGGGCGGGACAGGCATTCTTTTATATATGCTTTCAATGTCGGTAGGATATATCTTCCTAATGGTATCAGGGGTATGGATGAGCCGTTTGTTAAAACATAATCTGATGGATGATGTATTCAATAATGAGAATGAAAGTTTTATGCAGGAAACCCAATTGATGGAAAATGAATACTCTGTGAACCTTCCCACTAAATTCTATTACAGAGGGAAATGGAATCAGGGCTGGATCAATATTGTCAATCCATTCAGAGCAACCATTGTACTGGGAACTCCGGGATCAGGAAAGTCATATGCTATTGTCAATAATTATATCAAACAGCAGATTGAGAAGGGTTTCTCCATGTACATCTATGATTTTAAGTTTGATGATCTTTCAACAATTGCTTATAATCATGTATTGAAACACCAGGATAAATACAAAGTAAAACCGAAGTTTTATGTTATTAATTTTGATGATCCCCGAAGAAGCCATCGGTGCAATCCTTTAAATCCTGATTTTATGACGGATATTTCAGATGCCTATGAAGCAGCCTATACCATCATGCTCAATTTAAACAGAACCTGGATTCAAAAGCAAGGAGACTTCTTCGTGGAATCTCCCATTATTCTTTTAGCTGCTATTATCTGGTTCCTGAAAATATATGAAAATGGTAAATACTGTACTTTTCCTCATGCCATTGAACTGCTCAATAAAAAATACTCTGATGTTTTCAGGATTTTAACTTCTTATACTGATCTTGAGAACTATCTTTCCCCTTTCATGGACGCGTGGCAAGGTGGCGCACAGGACCAGCTTCAGGGGCAGATCGCCTCTGTTAAGATTCCTTTGTCACGAATGATATCTCCTCAGCTATATTGGGTCATGACCGGAGATGATTTTTCATTGGATATCAACAATCCGAAAGAACCGAAAATATTATGTGTAGGAAATAACCCGGATCGGCAGAATATCTATTCAGCAGCACTTGGGCTCTATAATTCCAGAATCGTAAAACTCATCAATAAAAAAGGACAACTAAAGAGTTCAGTGATTATTGATGAACTACCCACGATTTATTTTCGGGGATTGGATAATCTGATTGCAACCGCAAGAAGTAATAAAGTAGCTGTCTGCTTAGGGTTTCAGGATTTCTCCCAGTTGACAAGAGATTATGGAGATAAAGAAAGTAAAGTGATTCAGAATACAGTGGGGAATATATTCAGTGGTCAGGTCGTGGGAGACACGGCTAAAAATCTTTCCGAACGTTTTGGAAAAGTCCTGCAGAAAAGACAAAGTATGACCATCAACAGAAATGATACGTCCACTTCTATATCCACCCAGCTGGATAGTCTGATACCGGCTTCCAAAATTTCAACGTTAAGTCAGGGAATGTTTGTAGGGGCTGTATCTGATAATTTTGATGAAAGAATTGAACAAAAAATGTTTCATGCAGAAATAGTAGTGGATAATGAAAAAGTAGCTGAAGAAACTAAATCCTATCAGCGGATACCGGAGATTTTATCATTTGTAGATGATAGTGGAGAAGACCGGTTCACATCAATTATTGAAGAGAATTACAGAAATGTTAAACAGGACGTTATGAGGATCATTGAAAATGAAATTGAGCGTATAAAAGCTCACCCTGAGCTACAGCATTTAATACCAAAAGAATAAAGTAAAAATCCCCGGTCTCCGGGGATAAAAACTAATAACCATGAAAACTCAAATTAAACATGAGAATCAGATGCAAATTTACTGTAAATAATTTTTTTTTGACACTATCCCGTAAAGTGTGTAAGTTAAAAAGTTAGGGCTTAGATTTTATAATCTGAGCCTTTTTTCAAAAATAAGCATAAATTGGTTGAGTACA
>NZ_QNVV01000018.1 GCF_003384725.1 Chryseobacterium pennipullorum | reverse complement strand
TTTATAGGTTACATGGACCGTTGTTTCGGTAATTCCATACATATTAATCAGCGTTGGTGATGAGCGGTAACGCTCATACCATGGTTTTAAAGAGGCCAGATTTAAAGCTTCGCCTCCAAATATCACATAACGGAGGCTCCCCAGATCTTCTGTCCGCTCAAGCGCGGTATCGATAAACTGATAGAATGCTGTTGGGGTCTGGTTGAGCACTGTAAGGCCTTCGTGTAAGCATAAGCTAAAGAATAGATTCGTGTCTTTGGCTTGTTCTGAAGAGGGTACCAATAGTTTTCCGCCATAAAGCAATGCTCCCCAGATCTCCCATACACTAAAGTCAAAGACGTACGAGTGGAATAAGCTCCACACATCCCGGTCATTAAATTGATACCAGTGATCGGTTGCACTAAAGAGGCGGGCTACATTTCTATGGGTCTGCATAACCCCTTTTGGCATTCCGGTGGTTCCGCTGGTGTAGATCACATAAGCCAGATGATCAGGATTTGCCTGGGTTACAGGATTGGAGCTGCTGTAGTTGGTCAATGTTGTCTCGAAAGAAGCATCATTCAGAACCAAAACAGAAGCCGAAATACCGCTGCACACTTCCTGAACGGAGGCTTTTGCACCGGCATGGGCCAGTACGGTTTTTGCTCCGGTATCTTCAAGAATGTGGCGGATCCTTTCTACAGGATAGGATGGATCCATCGGAACGTAAGCTCCTCCTGCTTTTAAAACACCCAGAATAGCGATCAGCATCTCTTCAGAGCGGTCAAGGCACAAAGGAACCAAATCATCAGGCTGAAGGTCACAGGTTTCCAAAAGGTAGTGTGCCAGACGGTTGGACCGCTCATTAAGCTCGTGGTAGGTCAGCCTTATATCCTGATGCACTATGGCAATGTGATCAGGGGTCTTCTCAACCTGGATCTCAAACAGCTCCTGAATTGTATGAGCACCAGAGTAGTTCTCCTCACTTGACCATAACCTAGATAGCTGCTGCTTCTGTTCTTTGGTCAGATACGACAATTGATCAGATGTAATTTCGGACTTTTCAAGAATCTGCTCTAAAACCGTATTCATTCCTGCGATCAATTGACGGATCATTTTTTCATCAAACAGGAATCCTTCATAGCTGATATTTAAGCTTACTTCTTCACCGGTTTCGTAGGCCACGATTCCCAATGGATAGTCGAGACGTTCTACCGACCCTTTGAAGATAAATGACAGCTCATTGTCTTCTCCTCCTTTTGGTGCAGGATAATTTTCATAGACGAATAAGCTGCTGAAACTCCGGCGCCCATCATGCTGGAGGCTGGCCAGGTTTACACTGCTATGGGTATTCAGCTCACTGATTCTGTGCTGAATTTCTGATATAATATCTGTTACTTTTCCTTCTGTATGGTTTACAATAAGAGGTAAAGTATTGATATAAAGTCCTACGGAAGATTCTATTTCGTCTACCGGCAAACTTCGTCCTGATACGGTAGTTCCGACTACTGTTGTAGATCCTCCGCTGTAGACTGCCAGCTGCTTATGCCATAAATACTGAAGGACTGCATTTACTGTAAATCCGTTTCCGGAGGTAAACTTCTTAAGCTTGTGGTATTGCTCACCCGTTATCGACATTTTTACCGAGCGATGATCTGCTATTTGTTTATATTCCGGAAGGTCAATCTGCCTTTGCGATTCTTTGATCAGACTTCCCAGGTCTTCGCGGTCTTCCAGAAGTCCCATATAGTTTTTCCAAAAACTACGGTTGCTGTCTTTATTTTCCTGAAGGTATTTCTGAGCTTCTGCATATGCTTTGTCCGGAGCCGGTATAAGCTCCTGCCCTTTAATCAGCTTAAGATAAGCCTCGTGAATCAGGGTAAGGAATACAGGCATACTCCACCCGTCCAGAATGGCGTGGTGATTGCTGAAAAGGCAGCTGTAATGTCTTTCTGAACGCTTGAACAGATAAACCCTGAAGAGACTTCCTTCAGACAGATCATATACTTCAAAACGGTCTTTTTGGGTCATCTCTCTGATCAGGTTGTCCTGATCTTCTTCATTCATTTCACTGATATCATGATACCGCCAGTCAAGCTTACCTTTTCTGTCGATGATCTGAACGATTTCCCCGCTCCAGTCGAACCTTAATCTTAGGGTAGGAAGCTGTTCCTGAGTATAGAGCCATGCTTCTTTAAGCTTATTCAGATCTATTTCAGCTCCATAATCCCATGCCAACTGTACCCGGTAAGCATCATCTTTATCTCCCTGGTTTAAGGCATGGTACACAAATCCTTCCTGAAGACTGTTGGCAAGATATACTCCTTCCACAGCTCCTGACTCCTGAATTTGGATCAGCTGCTCTTTTCCGATGATATTTCCCGTATCTGATGGGGTGAGCCAGCTTCTGTCTTCTGCTGTAAGCTGATCTACAGTCTGTTTTATATATTCTTTAAATCTTTCTGTAAGAAGATCGATCTGGTTTTGCGAAAGATATCCTGAGATTCCAAAACGAAGCACACCATCTGCTATCGCCCCATTGATACTGATCACGTAGCTATCCCTGTTCTTGCTTCCCATGGAATTTCCACTATTTTCTCCCGAAATGTACCAACTCTTTTCGCCAGTACTTTCCTCCTGGTCAAGCTGCCCCAAATAGTTGAAACTGATTTTCGGAAGCGCCTGCTTTGTATAGCCTACAAGGCTTCCATACCCAATTCCATTATTGGAAATACTTCTCAGGGATTCTTTGGTGAGAATCACAGTATCCTTTACATCATTCCCTGTTTCCAGTAATAACGGGTACATGGAGGTAAACCAACCTACAGTTTCTGTAATATCCAGCTTATTAAATACATCTTCACGGCCGTGCCCTTCAAGAAGAACAGCATGCTGAGTTTCCCCGGTAAGATCTGACAATGCAGAAGCCAATGCTGATAACAGCAAATCATTGATCTGGGTATGGTATACATGATGGACTTCCCTGATGAGCTTTTCCGTATAGCCATGATCCAGCATAAGGTTGGCAAAATGATACTCTGAGCCGGATAATGCGTTGAGGGCATCATTACTCTGTTCTACAGTTACTGCCTTATTCTTCCAATAGGAAAGTTCTTTTTCTCTGGATTCAGGATCATCAGTTTTGTAGGTTTTAATGGCTTCAATCCATTGACGGTAACTGCTTCCTTTTAAATGAGGGGCGACTGTATTTCCATTTTCAAGCGTCTGATAAATATTCTTCAGATCTTCAGTAATAATTCTCCAGCTTACGGCATCAATGATCAGGTGATGAAGGGCAAAGAAAACTCTTGCGCTTCCGTCTTCATACCCTTTAATATATCCTATCTGGAATAGCGGCCCCTTCTCTATGTTGAACTCCGCCTGCCAGTCCGTCAATATTTCAGGAAGACTGTTATGTGTAACTTTGGAGATATCTAAATAATGAATCCACGGAACGGTTTCTATTCCATACTGTTGGGTATATATTCCGTTTTCTTTCGGATAATATATTCTGAATGCATCATGTCTCTCAATAAGAAGCTTGATACTCTGTTCCAACAGTTCCGTATCCAACTGAGGCACCTTGATCAGGAAGGACTGATTCCAATGGTTAAGATCCCCCACAAACCCTTGTTCTGCCAGATCAAAGAACCATTCCTGAATAGGCAGAAAAGATAATCCTCCTGTTAACAGTCCCTGTTCTGTCAGAATCTGGGTCTGCTCTTCTTTTTCCCTGATATCGATGAGCTCAGAAATCTTCATTACTGATTTTGAAGCAAAAACATCTTTAACACTAAGCCGTATATCCAGTCTTTGCCGTATTCTGCTTACCAGCTGAATACTGATAATACTGTCGCCTCCTAATCTGAAAAAGTCATCATGGATTCCTATTGTTGAGGCATCCAATCCAAGGACTTCACCGTAGATCTGACACAGTCTTTCCTGAAGCTCATTCTCTGGTGCTGTATAATCTCTGCTTCCTGTAAATTCAGGCTCAGGTAAGCCCCGGCGGTCTAACTTCCCATTGATGGTTAAGGGCAGAGAGGTCAGATGAACAAATACTGCCGGAACCATATATTCCGGTAATACTTCTGACAGGAAGGATGTAAGCATTCCTGCTTCTATAGAAGTATCCGAGACATAATAGCCTACAAGGTAGTTCATCCCGGCCTTGTTTTCTTTGGCAAGGACAACCGATTGCCTTACTTCAGGGTATTCCTGAAGCCGGTTTTCAATCTCGCCCAGCTCTATCCTATAGCCACGGATCTTCACCTGGAAGTCATTCCTGCCAATGTATTCCAGTTCGCCATCGGAAAGACAACGTACAAGATCGCCTGTTTTATACAAAATCCCATTCTTCCCTTCTCCCTTCTCCTCATCTGTCTGGAATGGATTTGCGATGAAACGTTCTGCGGTCAGTTCGGCACGGTTGAGGTAGCCTCTTGCGATTCCTGCTCCGCCTACATATAATTCGCCAACAGCGCCGACAGGAACGGCTCTCAGATATTTGTCCAGAATATACATCCCCTGATCCGGGATATTCTCCCCAATCAAAGATACTTTGTCAAGGTCTTCTACACTCAGCTTTTTATAGGTTACATGGACCGTTGTTTCGGTAATTCCATACATATTAATCAGCGTTGGTGATGAGCGGTAACGCTCATACCATGGTTTTAAAGAGGCCAGATTTAAAGCTTCGCCTCCAAATATCACATAACGAAGGCTCCCCAGATCTTCTGTCCGCTCAAGCGCGGTATCGATAAACTGATAGAATGCCGTTGGGGTCTGGTTGAGCACTGTAAGGCCTTCCTGTAAGCATAAGCTAAAGAATAGATTCGTGTCTTTGGTTTGTTCTGAAGAGGGTACCAATAGTTTTCCGCCATACAGCAATGCTCCCCAGATCTCCCATACACTAAAGTCAAAGACGTACGAGTGGAATAAGCTCCACACATCCCGGTCATTAAATTGATACCAGTGATCGGTTGCACTAAAGAGGCGGGCTACATTTCTATGGGTCTGCATAACCCCTTTTGGCATTCCGGTGGTTCCGCTGGTGTAGATCACATAAGCCAGATGATCAGGATTTGCCTGGGTTACAGGATTGGAGCTGCTGTAGTTGGTCAATGTTGTCTCGAAAGAAGCATCATTCAGAACCAAAACAGAAGCCGAAATACCGCTGCACACTTCCTGAACGGAGGCTTTTGCACCGGCATGGGCCAGTACGGTTTTTGCTCCGGTATCTTCAAGAATGTGGCGGATCCTTTCTACAGGATAGGATGGATCCATCGGAACGTAAGCTCCCCCTGCTTTTAAAACACCCAGAATAGCGATCAGCATCTCTTCGGAGCGGTCAAGACACAAAGGAACCAAATCATCAGGCTGAAGGTCACAGGTTTCCAAAAGGTAGTGTGCCAGACGGTTGGACCGCTCATTAAGCTCGCGGTAGGTCAGCCTTATATCCTGATGCACTATGGCAATGTGATCAGGGGTCTTCTCAACCTGGATCTCAAACAGCTCCTGAATTGTATGAGCACCAGAGTAGTTCTCCTCACTTGACCACAACCTAGACAGCTGCTGCTCCTGCTCCTGAGGAACAAGGGTTAATTCAGCTAATGTAAGGTCTTTCTGCAGATCAATTCCTGCTATCTGATCAAGCATGAACAGATAGGAGTCCATCATATTTTTAACGGTTCCTTTTGAATATACCGCTTTAGCATAGTTGAACATTCCCTGAAGCGTCTCTCCGATATCATTGATCATCGTGGTAAGATCAAATTTAGCGACCTGGTAGTCTATATTTCCATTGAAAGGATGAAGGATCATTTCATTTTCAGAAGGAGAAACCTCATCTCCAAAACTCTGAAGCCCAAACATCACCTGGAAAACCGGATGGCGGGAAGCATCTTTTTCCACTCCCAGCTCTTCTACCAGTCTTTCAAACGGAAGGTCCTGATGAGACTGGGCTTCCGTCACCGATTGAGCAATCTGTAAAATAAAGTCTTTTACCCTTTGGGACGGATCAATATTTTCCCTTAAGGCAAGGGTATTGACAAAGAATCCGATCATATCCTCAAGTCCCGGATGGTGACGGTTGGCAATCGGGCTTCCCACGATGATATCATCCTGCCCGGAGTAGGCGGAAAGTGTAAGGTAATATCCTCCCAGTACTATGCTGTATAAACTTACTCCCAGATCTTTGGAAAGATTCTTCAATCTTCGTGTCTGATCACTGTTCAGACTGAAGTAAAGATTCTCTCCTTCATAAGAAATCTGTGAAGGCCTTTTAAAGTCTGATGGCAAATCAAGATTCTGGAATCCGTTCAATTTATTTTTCCAATAGCTTATTTGCTGATCAAGACGTTCTCCTGTAAGGTAATTACGCTGCCATAATGCAAAGTCTTTGTATTGGATCTTTAATGAAGGAAGTCCGTGCGTCCTTCCTTCTCTGATGGCATTGTAAATACTGGTGAGCTCTTTTAAGAAAACATCAGTAGACCACCCGTCAAAAGCAATATGATGGATGACAACGGATAGATAATATGTTTCTTCTAGTTTGAAGATGTTAATATCTGCCGGCAATTCCTCTTCCAGACGGAAAATCTTATTGGCTACGCTGCTCACTTTTTCTTCAAGCTCAGCCATGGTCTTTACCTCCTGCTGATGTATGGCAGGAATGTCATTGACAACCTCTTGCCACCCTAATCCATCATCGGTGGTACGGATCACAGAACGAAGCACTTCATGACGCATTATAATTGCATCTAAAGCATTGCACAGTGATGTAATATCCGTTTTCTCATCCAGACGGAAGATCATCGGCACATTATAGGCACTGCTTCCTCCCTCATAATTTTCTATAAACCATAGTCTTTCCTGGGCAAAAGACAATCTTTGCTCTTCAGGAGCACTTACTTCTACAGGAGCGATAACAATCTGATCTCCCATAGTGTTTTCATCTGACAAAATATGGGAAAGGGAAGCAATTGTTTTATGGCTGAAGATGGCAGCAACTTCTACTCTTATATCCAGCATCTGCCGGATCTTACTGATCAGTTTGATGGCCATAATACTGTTTCCTCCCAATCTGAAGAAATCATCATGTATACTGATATTTTCTGCATCCAATCCTAATACCTCACCATAAATATGGCATAATCTACTCTGCAGCTCATTTTCAGGAGCAACGTAATTTTTACTTTCCGTAAATACCGGCTCAGGCAGCTGTTTCCGATCTAATTTTCCATTGATCGTGAGCGGTAAAGCTTCCAAATGTACAAAAGCATTAGGGATCATATAATCCGGAAGCGTATCGGAAAGATGATCTATAAGGAGATCAGAATCAATCTCTGTATCAGAGACATAGTATCCTGCAAGATATTTTGATCCTGTTTTATTTGCTTTGGCCAGAACTGCAGCTTGGCGGATTCCAGGATAATGAAGCAAGGTATTTTCAATTTCCCCCAACTCAATCCTGTGTCCTCTGATCTTCACCTGAAAGTCATTTCTACCTCTATACTCTAATTCACCACCAGGCAGCCAGCGAACGAGGTCACCCGTTTTGTACAAACGGTCATTTTCGGCTCTGCTCTTCTGTTCAGGAGTCTGAAATGGATTTGAAATAAACCGTTCTGCCGTCAGTTCAGGTTGGTTCAGGTATCCTCTGGCAATTCCTGCTCCTCCTATATACAGCTCTCCTGCCGCTCCTAATGGAACCGGGCGCAGCTGGCTGTCCAGGACAAATGCGGTAGTATTGGCAATAGGTGCTCCTATATTCAAAGGATTATAATCTTCTTTATAATCGTGTAAGGTAACACAGACCGTTCCTTCAGTTGGCCCATACTCATTGACCAGGATGATATCATCTGTATTTTTATCCAGAGCAGGGAAACTTTCTCCGCCGGCAAAAATCAATTTCAAACTTGTTCCATGGTCTATCAGATCTCTCAGTAGTACCGGAGGAATGAATGATACTTCTATATTGTTTTCTCTGATATACTCATTGAGTCTGTTTACTGAGGTTCTTAAGTCATTATTGTAAAGCCATAAGGTATTCCCGTTACATAGTGCCGGGAACGCTTCATACACAAAGGCATCAAAAACGTAATTCGAATAACATCCCACTTCCTGATATTCTTCAAGTCGGTGAGCCTTTATCATTGATTCTATGAGGTTTATCACTCCTGAATGTTCGATCATTACTCCTTTTGGCAACCCTGTTGTTCCACTGGTGTAGATCACATAGGCAAGGTTCCCGGAATGTACTTGAGTAACAGGATTTTTAGATTCTTCTAATTCAAGCTGTACTTTAAAATCAATAGTATCCAGAACAATCAGATCTGTATTTTCAAAAGCGTCTGACTTTTCAGCAGAAGATTCTTCTACAAGAGCAATTTTAGCATGGGTGTCCTTGAGGATATGTTTTATTCTGTCTGCGGGATATGAAGGATCCATTGGTACATATGCCGCACCTGTTTTCATGACTGCCAGGATCGCAATAAGCATATTTTCGGAACGGTCCAGGCACAAAGGCACAATATCATCAGGCTGAAGCGCATAGAATTTGATAAGATGATGGGCCAGACGATTGGCTTTCTCATTTAATGCTCTGTAGGAAAGTCTTACCTCATCATACACGAGCGCCGTTCGATCCGGAGTTTTTTCCACCTGATTTTCAAAAAGGCCATGCACCGTCATTCCAGAAGGAAATTCTTTACGGGTAGCATTCCATTCTTCTATTTTTTTAGCGTCTTCATCAGGAATATATTGTAATTCAGCAAGCTTAATTTCTTTTTCCCTATCAGTGTCCGCGATTTGATCTAATAAAAACGCGTACGTACGGATCATATTCTGAACCGTTTCTTTTGAGAAAATGGCTTTAGCATAATTGAACATGCCATGGATATTTTCTTTTCCATCGTCGATCATGGTCGTCAGATCAAATTTCGCAACCTGATAATCAACTTCATCATCAAAAGGATGAAGCAGAGTCTCTCCACTACCTTCAGAAACCCTATTACCGCCAAAACTTTGAAGGCCAAACATGACCTGGAAAACAGGATGTCTGGAGGTATCCTGTTCTATACGCAGCTCTTCTACGAGCTTCTCAAATGGAAGATCCTGATGAGACTGAGCTTCTGAAACAGATGTTGATACCTGAAGAATGAAATCCCTAAGCGTCTGTTCTATATTAATTTTTTCTCTTAGGGCGAGGGTATTGACAAAGAAACCAATGATATCTTCAAGTCCTGCATGATGACGGTTGGCAATCGGGCTTCCCACGACAATATCATCCTGACCGGAATAAGCCGAAAGCATTAAATAATAACCTGCAAGCATGACACTGTTCAGACTTACTCCCAGATCTTTTGAAAGATCTCTCAGTTTTTTGCTTTGTTGTGCATTCAGACTGAAATAAAGGTTCTCCCCTTTGTAAGAAATTTGAGAAGGTCTGCTGAAATCTGCCGGTAAATCCAGGTTCTGAAAATCATCAAGTTTGTTTTTCCAATAGCTAATCTGCTGATCCAGTCGGCTTCCTGTAAGATAGCTACGCTGCCATAGGGCAAAATCCTTATACTGAAACGGTAATTCCGGAAGCGTAGAATCAAAGTTGTTATTAAGAAGAGCAGTGTACATTGTTTGTATCTCCCTAAGAAATATATCCGTAGACCATCCATCGAACGCAATGTGATGGATCACAACAGACAGATAGCTTTCTTTTTCTAATCTGAGAATATTGATCTCCACCGGAATTTCGGTATCCAGAAGGAAAACTTTATTGGCATATCTGTTAATGCAAGCATTGAGCTCTTCTTTTGTTTTTACTTCTTTTATTTTAAATTCCGGAATCAGATCAGTTACAATCTGATATCCTACTCCTTCATCCGTAGTATGAATGACTGAACGAAGTATTTGATGACGACTGATTACCGCTTCAATCGCTTTGCACAGGGTTGAGATATCCGTTTTTTCATCCAGAATTGCCGTCATCGGAATATTATATGCGCTGCTTCCACCTTCATATGTTTCTATAAACCATAACCTCTCCTGAGCAAATGACAACCTTTGTTCTTCGGGAGAGTTTATTTTTGCAGGTGTTATAACAACATGCTCATGAGCTGTACTTCCTCTCAAAACCTTTTCCAGCGCTGCAATCGTCTTATGGCCGAATACCATAGCGACATCTACCTGCAACGCAAGGTTCTGCTTAATTTTACTGATCAGCTTGATGGCCATAATACTATTTCCTCCTAACCTGAAGAAGTCGTCATGAATACTGATCTTATTACGATCCAGTCCCAATACTCCGGCATAGACATTTGCAAGTTTCTGCTGAAGTTCGTTCTCCGGTGCAGTATATGCATTTCCACCTGTAAATCCAGGCTCGGGAAGTTGTTTTCTGTCCAGCTTACCATTGATCGAAACAGGCAGTTCGGTAAGGTGTACAAAGGCTGCAGGGACCATATACTCGGGTAAAGTTTGTGACAGAAACTCTGAAAGGATATGCGAATCCATGGCTGAATCTGATACATAATACGCTGCCAGATATTTCATCCCTGCCTTATTTTCTTTGGCCAGAACTGCTACCTGATGGATTTCCTGATGCTGAAGCAATCTGTTTTCAATTTCTTCCAGCTCGATACGGTATCCACGGATTTTTACCTGGAAGTCATTTCTGCCTATATATTCAATATTCCCGTCCGGAAGCCAGCGCACAAGGTCTCCCGTTTTATATAATCTTGTGTTTTTATCATTTTCAGTCTGAAAAGGATTAGGAATGAAACGCTCTCTGGTAAGGTCCGGCCTGTTCAAATAACCCCGGGAAACTCCTGATCCGCCGATATAGAGTTCTCCTACAGCCCCTACAGGTACCGGACGGAGCTGATCATCTACGATGTAGACGCTTGTATTCCCTATGGGACGTCCTATACTGTTTGCCCTTCCATTATTATTGACAATGGAAGTAACAGTCACTTCAGTAGGACCATAGCAGTTAAGAAAATTAAAATGTCCTTCTTTGAGTTTATTATACAGATCTATGGTAAGGGTCTCACCTCCTGAAGCCAGCTTACGCATACTTTTTACCTGTGTAATGTCTATATTCTGCAGTACGGAAGGTGTAAGGTTTATGTAGGAAACTCCGTGATCGTTAAGATTTTTTAGGAATGTTTCTTCGTTTAGGTAACTCTTATCTTCCGTGAGAAGCAGGTGATTTCCATGTAAAAGAGCCAACAGCATTTGCTCTACAGAAGGGTCAAATACATAATTGGCAAATTGCAGGATCACATCCTGATCATCCAGACCATAACGTGAATACAGATCAGAAACAAGGTTCACTACATTTTTATGTTCTACCATTACTCCCTTAGGAAGCCCTGTGGTTCCACTGGTATAAATCACATAAGCAAGGTTTTCAGAACATAGCGGGACGGTTGGATTTGACGTCTCCATTGCTTCTACAGCACCCTGAAAGATCGTATTATCCAGAGATACAACATGTACGTTTTCTGTTATTTGCACCTGTTCTTGCGTACTTTCCTGAGCCAGCACTATCCTTGCCTTTGTATCGTTCAAAATATGTTTTATTCTATCTTCAGGGTACGAAGGATCCATAGGAACATAAGCTGCTCCTGCTTTCCATACCGCCAGAATAGCGATGATCATATTTTCAGAACGCTCCAGGCATAATGGGACCAACTCGTCAGGCTGAAGATCATAAGAGCTGATGAGATAATGGGCCAACTGGTTTGAGCGTTCGTTGAGTTCACGATATGACAATTGTATATGCTGATAGATCAAGGCCGGATGATCAGGCGTTTTTGACACCTGCTTTTCAAACAGCTCATGGATCGTTTTATCAGAAGGGAAGTCATACCAGGTATCATTCCAGTCTTCTGTTATTTTTTTTAACTCATCTGCTGTAAGATAAGACAGGTCTTCGGAAACAATTCCGGGATCTGTTAGAAGCTGAGCAAGGATGGTTTCCATCCCCCGGATCAGCTGGGCCATCATTTTTTCTTCAAATAGATAGCCATCATAATTGAGTAGTAACGATACCTTATCTTCGCGCTCATAAGCCACAACGCCCAACGGGTAATCCAGTTTTTCTACGGAATCCCTGAATTCAAAGCCCAGCTTGCTATCATCACCCCCTTTGGGAACAGGATAGTTCTCATACACAAATAAACTGCTGAAGATCCTGCGCCCGTCATGGTGAAGCTCAGCCAGATTGATATCACTATGTGTATTCAGGTCACTGATCCTGTTCTGAATCTCCACAATCTGGTCCGCGACCTTCCCTTCTCCATGGGTCACGATCAATGGCAGGGTATTGATGTAAAGACCTGCAGAGGTCTCAATACCATCTATCGGTAAGCTTCTTCCTGAGACTGTGGTGCCCACTATACTGGTTGCCAATCCACTGTATACACTCAGCTGCTTGTGCCATAAATATTGCAACACCGCATTGACTGTAAATCCTTGTTCCTTAGTAAACTCCTTCAAATGATCATACCTTTCCCCCTCTATCTGTAAGGAAATTTGCTGATGATCAAGAATTTGACGGTACGTTCCCATATCTATATGCTTTCGGTCTTCCCTAACCAGACTGCTCAGGTCTTCCTGATCTTCCAGCAGGCTCATATAGCCATTCCAAAATGCTGTACTTCCCTCTTTATGGGATTGAAGATACTGCTGTGTTAAGGCATAGGCACGGTCAGTTGCCAGCACCGGCGCCTCGCCTTTTAGCTTTTGAAGATAAGCGGCATGCACACTGTTCAAAACAACAGGCATACTCCATCCGTCCAAAATAGCGTGGTGGTTACTGAATAAGCAGCTGTAATGTTTGTCTGCTCTCCTGAACAGGTATACCCGGAACAGGCTTCCTTTTGAGAGGTCATACTCCTCAAAGCGGTCTTTTTGGGTAAGTTCTCTGATAAGGCTTTCCTGGGCATCTCTGTCGATATCGCTGATGTCCTGATAGCGCCAGTCCAGCTCTCCTTCTTTATCAATTACCTGAACAATCTCCCCATTCCAGTCAAACCTTAGCCTTAAGGAAGGGTAAGCTTTTTGGGTAAGTGTCCATGATTCTTTAAGTTGATCTATATCCATTCCGGAATGATAATCCCAGATCAGCTGTACCCTGTATGCATCGTCTTTATCTCCCTGATTCAAAGCATGATATACAAAACCCTCTTGTAAGCTGTTGGCAAGATATATGCCTTCTGTTTCTCTCGTTTCCTGGATGATCTCAAGCTGTTCTTTCTCTACAATATGGTCGATATCAGATGGTGTAAGATAGCCTCTTTGAACCCCTGAAAGGCTTGTGATGATAGATTCCAGGTGGTTTTTAAAGCCTTCGGATAGCTTTTTGATCTGTTCTTCGGCAAGATAACCGGACACCCCAAAACGAAGTTGCCCGTCTGCAACAGCCCCATTCAAACTGATAAAATAGCTGTCGCGGTTGTTGCTTCCTACTCCTGATCCACTGTCTTCAGATATAATGAACCAGCTCTTATCTGCCGACCAATCTTCCTGATCCAACTGACCTAAGTAGTTGAAACTGATCTTTGGTAAGCTTCTTTCTGTATAGCCGATCAGACTTCCATACCCAATTCCATTATTGGGAATGCTTCTCAGGGATTCTTTTGTCAGAACTACGGTATCAGCCGGATCTTTGCCTTTATTCAACAGTACAGGATACATTGTGGTGAACCAGCCTACGGTTTCAGTTATATCAAGATTTTCAAAGACCTCCTCCCGTCCGTGTCCTTCCAATACTATGGAGTGGCTATCCTCCCCGGTAAGCTCAGAAAGAGCCAGGGAGAGAGCGGCCAAAAGCAAATCATTGATCCGGGTATGGTACACATGATTTGTATTTCTGATCAAAGACTCAGTCATCTCTTTGCTGAGGGTGAGATGTCCGTGACAGGATTCTCCCTCTATCAGCCTGTTCAATGAAGAATTATTCTGCTCAGTGGTTTCCGCAACGGTGTTCCAATATAATAATTCGCGTGCTCTGGATTCCGGATCTTCTGAATTATATCTTTTTACAGCTTCCACCCACTGACGGTAGCTGCTGCCTTTGGTGTGGGAGGTTATGGTCTCTGCTTCTCCTTTTTCAAGGGAATGATAGATATTTTTAAGGTCTTCAGTAATGATCCTCCAGCTTACGGCATCAATGATCAAATGGTGAAGCGCAAAGTAAATCCTTGCACTGCCATCTTCGTAGCCACTGATGTAACCAATCTGATATAGAGGCCCTTTCTCAATATCAAAGCCGGATTGCCAACCGGTAAAAGTCTGAGATAATTCCTGAGCACTTGCTCCTGAGGCATCAAGGTAATGGATTGAAGGGATGATTTCCCTGCTCTCCGTACTACCATACACCTGATTATAAACACCTTCCAATTTTGGATAATGGAGTCTGAAGGCATCATGTTTTTCCAGCAACCGTTCTACAGAGGCTTCTAATAATTCTTTATCCAGCTCCGGAACCTGAATTAGAAATGCCTGGTTCCAATGATTGAAATCCACCAGATATCCCTGTTCTTTCTGACTGAAGAACCATTCCTGAACAGGAAGTAAAGAAACTGATCCACTTAAAATTCCTTGTTCTGAAAGGATATGATTGTTTTCCCCTTGGTTCTTCTCCTCAATAAGATGTGATAATGCGGCTGGGGTACGTGCTGTAAAAATTTCTTTAACGCTTAATCTTACCTCAAGCTGCTGGCGGATTCTTCCTACCAATTGAATACTGACGATACTGTCTCCTCCCAATCTGAAGAAGTCGTCTTCGATACTGATCCCTGAAGCACCAAGGCCCAGGACTTCCCCGTAGATCTTACACAGCTTTATCTGAAGCTCTGTTTGGGGAGCAATATAATTTTTACCACCTGTAAATTCAGGCTCCGGAAGCTTTTTTCTGTCCAGTTTACCATTGATTGTTAAAGGTAATGCTGTTAAATGAACAAAAACTCCCGGTATCATATATTCCGGTAAGCCTGCTGACAGATCCTCAGAAAGCAGATTGGAATTTATTTCAAAATCGGATACATAGTAACCGGCTAGGTATTTTAATCCTGATTTATTTTCTTTAGCCAAGACCGCAGCCTGACGGATTCCAGGGTATTGAAGAAGCTTACTCTCTATTTCGCCCAATTCAATCCTGTAGCCACGGATCTTTACCTGGAAGTCATTTCTTCCCATGTATTCCAGCTCACCATTTGCCAGCCAACGTACTAAATCTCCGGTTTTATATAACCGTCCATTCTCGTCTTTTCTTTTTTGAGATTCGGTCTGGAAAGGGTTCGCCATGAAGCGTTCTTCGGTAAGTTCCGGTCTGTTCAGATATCCTCTGGCAATACCCGATCCACCAATATAAAGCTCTCCGACAGCACCTACAGGAACCGGTCGCATTGATCCATCCAGGACATATGTTGTCATATTTCCAATAGGGCCACCAATATTGAGCGGATTTCCATCTTCATGATAATGGTGCATGGTTGCACAAACGGTTCCTTCGGTAGGGCCATATGCATTAATAATATCCACTCCTGCAGCCTGATAAAGGGCCATCAGCTGTGGATTGGTCACATCTCCTGCTACCATAAGCTTTTCTAATGGTAAAATATATTCCTTTGTCAGAAGGACCGGTGGTATAGTGGCAATGCTGACGCAGTGGTCAGTTATATATTGTTGTAAGGCTGCTATGTCGGTCTGTATTTCTTTATCAAGCAGGTGAATGGTGTGTCCAAAGCTAATGGCAGGATAAAGTTCGGCTACATGGGCATCAAAAACATAGTTGGCATACCAGAGGACATTTCTGTAATCATTTCGTTCAGGAATAAGATCCAGACCAGCAGCAAACTGGCTGATCAGATTCACTACTCCTTTATGCTCTACCATTACCCCTTTAGGAAGGCCTGTCGTCCCACTGGTGTAGATGACATAAGCAAGATTTTCAGGCTTTACTTCAGTAACAGGGTTATCTGAGTTTGAGATCACAGATTGAATCCGGCAATGATCCTCATCTAAAGCGATCACCGGGATTATAAAATCATTCAAAAGATCTTTTGTCACTTTCTGCCCGATCACCAATCTCGCCTTGGTATCCTGAACAATATGCTGTATGCGCTCTTTGGGATACGACGGATCCATTGGAACATAAGCCGCTCCCGATTTTAATACGGCCAAGATCGCGATCAACATATTCCCGGAACGTTCTAAACACAGGGGAACAATATCGTCAGGCCGGAGGCTGTAGGTTTCAATAAGATGGTGCGCGAGGCGGTTTGCTCTTTCATTCAGTTCACGATATGACATCTGGATATCCTGATATACCAGTGCCGTATGATCTGGCGTTTTTAAGGCCTGCTCTTCAAATAACTGATGAACAGTTTTATTGGAAGGATATTCAGAAACAGTATTGTTCCAGTCTGCTGTTATTTTTTTGTAGGTAAGCTCTTCTAAAAACTGAAGATCATTAATGGTAAAGTGTTCAACCTCTGCAGCGCTCATAACAGCCAACTGTTCCAACAGCAGTGCGTAAGTATTTTTGAGCCCTGTTACCGTATCTCTGCTGAAAAGGGAAACGGCATAGTTGAACATACCGCGGATGGCCTCTTCCCCATCATCAATCATTGTGGTTAAGTCAAATTTTGCAGCCTGATAATCAATTTCACCTCGATAAGGAATAAACAGACTCTCATCCAGTCCATCATTTCTTCCGAAGCTCTGAACGCCAAACATAACCTGAAAAACAGGATGTCTGGAGGTATCCTGCTCAACTCCCAATTCCTCCACCAGCTTCTCAAAAGGAAGATCCTGGTGAGACTGAGCTTCTGCCACTGACTTTGAAACCTGTAGAATGAAATCTCTTATCTTTTGCTGAGGCTGGATATTTTCCCTTAGCGCAAGGGTATTTACAAAGAACCCAATAAGATCTTCAAGACCGGCATGATGACGGTTTGCAATAGGGCTTCCCACCACAATATCATTCTGGCCGGAATAAGCCGAAAGCATCAGATAATATCCTCCAAGCATCACGCTGTAAAGACTTACCCCTAAATCTTTGGAAAGCCTTCTCAGCCCCAATCCTACCTCAGCAGAAAGGTTGAAGTACAAAGTAGCCCCTTCATAAGAAATAGAAGCCGGACGCTTAAAGTCCAAAGGAAGGTTCAATGATTCAAAGTCTTCAAGGCGAGTTTTCCAGTAACCGATCTGACTGCCCAGCACATCTCCTTTCAGATAGTTCCGCTGCCATAACGCAAAGTCTCTGTATTGTATTTTTAAATCCGGTAAATGATGCTCGTCATGGTTGACAAGTGCCCCATAAACGGTTTGTATTTCCTTTAAAAATACATCTGCAGACCATCCGTCGAAAGCAATATGATGAACAACAACAGACAGGAAGTTCTGTTCTTTCAATCTGAATATCTGAATATCTATAGGCAGCTCTTCCTCTAAACGGAAGATCTTATGAGCTGCCTCATTAACAGCGGACTCAAGTTCTTCGTCTGTCTCTACTTTTATGATCTTACATTCGGGAACAAAGTCTGTGATCACCTGATACCCCAGTCCTTCTCCTGTAGTCCGGATGACTGACCGGAGTACTTCATGGCGTTGTATAACGGTCTCTATTGATTTTTGAAGTACCTCCAGATTGATATTCTCCTTGAGCCTGAAAGCTATTGGAATGTTATAGGCATTGCTTCCCCCTTCATACGCTTCAATAAACCATAATCTTTCCTGCGCAAAGGATAATTTTTGCTCTTCAGGTGAAGAAACTACTACAGGAGCAATATGTAAAGTCTCAGTAGACTCAGATTCAAGAACTGAGGCTAAGGAAGCGACCGTTTTATGACTGAAAACTGCGGCTACCTGTACCGGGGAATCCATTTGATTCCTGATCTTACTGATCAGCTTTATGGCCATGATACTGTTTCCGCCCAGCTTGAAAAAGTCGTCATGGATGCCTACCGCATGGCCATTCAGCCCCAATACTTCTGCATAGATCAGACAAAGTTTTTCCTGCAGTTCATTTTCAGGTGCTGTATATTTTTCACTTTCTTTGAGCTCTGGTTCCGGAAGCTGCTTTCTGTCCAGTTTTCCGTTGATCGTCAGTGGAAGATATTCCAGGTGTACATAAGCACCGGGAATCATATATTCAGGTAAAGCCCCTGTCAAAAATTCCGAAATCCTGGAAGAATCTATCACAGAATCTGATACATAGTATCCTGACAGATACTTCATTCCGGCGTTATTTTCTTTCACCATGGCGACTGCCTGGCGGATACCCGGATACCCCAAAAGTGCGGTTTCTATCTCACCAAGCTCAATTCTATATCCACGGATCTTTACCTGGAAGTCATTACGGCCCAAATATTCCAGATCCCCATTGGGAAGATAGCGGACAAGGTCGCCTGTCTTGTAAAGTCGGCTGTTTTTTTCTCTTATTTTTTGTATTTCCGTCTGAAATGGATTTGTAATAAACCGTTCAGCAGTAAGTTCCGGTCTGTTCAAATAGCCACGGGCGATTCCGTCACCCCCGATATGAAGTTCTCCTAAGACTCCTACCGGAACAGGTCGGTGATACGCATCCAATACATACGCTGAAGCATTTCCTACAGGACGTCCGATCAGGTGGACATCTCCATGATCTACCTTTTTGTAAGCAGCATAGATGGTCGCTTCAGTGGGCCCGTATAAATTGTAAAGTGTTGTATATTCTGACCAGTATTTTCCTGTTTCGTAGTCACAGGGCTCGCCGGCATACAATAATCCTTTCAGGGCTGGATAGGATATGCGTGGAAGGACGGATAACATCACAGGCGGCAGATAGGCATAGGCTATCTGATGTTCCAGCAGATAAAGGCTTATTGAATCTGCATCCCTTTTAGTGCTTTCATCCAGCAGATGAAGTTCATTTCCAAATAATAAGGTATTAAAAAACTCTGATACAGATACGTCAAATACATAGGATGTATACGCTGTTATTTTTTCCCTGGTACTGAAGCCATAGGCATCTCTTACCTGAGTGACCAGGTTCACCACATTTCTGTGTTCTATCATCACTCCCTTAGGCATCCCAGTGGTTCCACTGGTGTAGATTACATAAGCCAGATTGCCGGATTCAACTGCTGTTACAGGATCATCAGCCTCCATGGTACCCATAGAATGCCTGAAAGCTTCTTCATCCAGAGATATTGCTGTTACGGACTCTATGTTTTGTACTTTTTCTCTGGTTCTTTCCTGCACCAACACTATTTTCGCTTGGGTATCTTTAAGAATATGCTGTATTCTGTCTGCCGGAAGAGCAGGATCCATAGGAACATAAGCCGCTCCTGTCTTTAACACCGCAAGAATGGTTACCAACATATCTTCTGACCGTTCCAGACAAAGGGGAACAAGCTCATCCGGCTGAAGACTGTAGGTATCGATAAGATAATGAGCAAGCTGGTTAGCCTTCCTATTCAGTTCATCATAGGAAAGTCTTTCCTCCTGGTATACCAAAGCCGTTTGCTCTGGTGTTTTTCGTACCTGCTCTTCAAATAAATGATGGATTGTTTTTTCTTCAGGATAAAAAGATTCACCAGAATTCCATTCACTGATTATTTTTTGATGATGTTGATTATTTATAAGAGCCAGATCTTGAATTCTTTTGTTTCCTGTATGCTCTATACTGGTGATCTGCTGCAGAAAGAACAGATAGGAATCCATCATCTGCACGATCGTATCCCTGCTAAAGAGTGCGACTGCATAATTGAATATCCCTCTCAGTATCTCTCCCTGATCATCGATCATCATCGTCAGATCAAACTTTGCAGACTGATAGTCTATATCTCCATCAAAAGGTTGAAGGACCGCATTATGATTTTTAAAAGAAACTCCGTCGTTGAAGTTCTGAAGCCCAAACATTACCTGGAATACAGGGTGCCTTGCAGAGTCCTGCTCTACCCCCAGTTCCTCTACAAGCTTTTCGAATGGCATATCCTGATGGGACTGTGCTTCGGTAACGGATTGGCTTACCTGAAGTATAAAATCCCGGATCCGTTGTCCTGGGTCCAGCTTCTCTCTCAGCGCCAATGTGTTGACGAAGAATCCTATGATGTTTTCAAGTCCTGCATGATGGCGGTTTGCCACAGGACTTCCCACCACCACATCATCCTGACCGGAATACGCTGACAGCATCAGGTAATATCCACTCAGCATCACACTGTATAAACTCACTCCAAGACCCTTCGAAAGGTCTCTTAATGCGGAAACAAGATCAACAGGGATATCAAAATATAATGTAGATCCTGTATATGAAATATGCGCCGGCCGCTTGAAATCCAGAGGGAGGTCCAGGGTTTGGAAACCTTCAAGCTTATTTTTCCAGTAAGCGGTCTGTTGATTTAACCTTTCACCTGTGAGATAAGCCCTTTGCCATAATGCATAATCTTTATATTGTATCTTCAGCTCAGGCAGTTGAGCCAGACCCCCTTGAGAAAGTACCTGGTAGAGATCACATAATTCTTTTATAAAAATGCCCGTAGACCAGCCATCAAAAGCAATATGGTGGATGACAACAGATAAATAATAATGGCTCTCGAGTCGGAAAATATTGATATATATCGGGAGCTCTTCTTCCAGGTTGAAAATTTTATTGGCTGCCTGATCAATGGCCTTGTTAAGCTCCTCCCGGGAATCAACGCTTCCGGTATAGATGGAAAGTTCATGATCGGTTACGGCCTGATATCCTTCTCCTTCCTCCGTTGTACAGATGAGACTTCGCAATACTTCATGACGTCTGGCCAGCAGATTAAAAGCTTTTTGAAGAAGCTCCAGTTGAACATGATCCGCCAGCCTGAAAACCATTGGAACATTATAAGCATTGCTACCTCCTTCATACTTCTCTATAAACCAGAGTCTTTCCTGTGAAAAGGATAACTTCTGTTCTTCGGGCGAAGATATTGCTATAGGGCTGATATCCACCTGTTCAGACAGAAAATTATTCTCTCCGTATAGGATGTGAGCCAGTGATGCTACCGTTTTATGCCCAAATATTATAGCGACATTCACCGGGATGCCCAGTTCCTGTTTGATTTTACTGATGAGTTTAATAGCCATGATACTGTTCCCTCCCAATCTGAAAAAGTCATCATGTATTCCTACTTTCTCCGGAGCAATCCCCAGCACATCACCATACATCCTACAAAGTGTCTTTTGCTCCTTATTCTTTGGGGCGGTATATTCCCGGTCTCCATTGAATTCAGGCATCGGCAGCTGATTTCTGTCCAGTTTTCCATTAATGGTTAATGGTAACATCGTCAGGTGGACAAAAACACTGGGAACCATATATTCCGGTAAAGAATCTGAAAGATATTCAACCAGTTTTTCGTGCTCTAATTCTTCTTCTGCGACATAATATCCCACAAGATATTTCATCCCCGAATTGCTTATTTTAACAAGGACCACCGATTGTTTTATTCCCGGATACTGAGCAATACGGTTCTCTATCTCGCCCAGCTCGATCCTGTATCCTCTCACCTTCACCTGGAAGTCGTTCCTGCCAATATATTCTAAATTTCCATTCGGCAGCCAGCGGACAAGATCTCCTGTACTGTACAATCTGCTATTCTCTCCTTTATCCTTCTGTTCTTCTGTTTGGAATGGATTGGGAATAAAACGTTCTTCCGTAAGGCCTGCTCTGTTGAGGTAGCCTCTTGCAATTCCCGCTCCACCGACATAAAGCTCACCGGTCGCTCCGACCGGAACCAACTTAAGGGATGTATCCAATACATAAGCAGAGCTATTTTCCACCGGACGTCCTATCAGGTGAACATCCCCGTGTTCTACTTTTTTGTATGTAGCATAGATTGTTGCTTCAGTGGGTCCGTAGAGGTTATAAAGCTCTTTTTGTTCTGACCAGTATTTTCCTGTTTCATAATCACAGGGTTCACCTGCATACAGTAATCCTTTCAGGGAAGGATAGTCTATCCTGGGAAGAACAGACAGCATTACAGGAGGCAGATAAGCGTAAGCAATCTCATGGGAAAGCAGATAGCTGCTGATAGCGTCTGCATCTTTTTTAATCTCCTCATTCAAAAGATGAAGTTCATTTCCATACAGTAAACTGTTGAAAAACTCTGATACCGAAACATCGAAGACATAGGAAGTGTAAGCCGTTATTTTCTCTCCTTCACTGAATCCATAAGCTTCTCTGACCCCGGAGACAATATTCACCACATTCTGATGCTCGATCATGACTCCTTTTGGAAGTCCTGTAGTCCCACTCGTATAGATCACATACGCCAAATGATCTGCCCGTACTTCCGTAACAGGATTCTCCGTATTCATTGTCTTAAGAATGAACTGAAAGTCAGAAGAATTCAGACAAATATTCTCCACAGAAAGGGACTGTATTTTTTCTAAATTATGATCATCAGTCAGCACTATTTTCGCTGCGGTATCCTGAAGAATATGTTCAATTCTTTCCTTAGGATAGGAAGGGTCCATCGGCACATAAGCTGCTCCTGTTTTTAATACTGCTAAAACCGCAATAAGCATATTTTCTGAACGTTCCAGGCATAGGGGGATAAGATCATCCGGCTGGGGAGCATATCGTTCGATCAGGTAATTGGCTAATCTGTTTGAACGCTCATTAAGGTCCTTATAGGTAAGACTGATATCACCAAAGACCAGTGCAATATCTAAAGGCGTTTTTAATACCTGCTTTTCAAACAGCGTGTGAAGTGTTGTACCATCTGCCTTATCCCGTCCAGCCATAGTCCAGCTGTTTACTGTCTTATGGTACGTATCACCATCTAATAATTCATATCCGCTAATCCATTGATCTGCTTTTCCATTGACAAGGTCTTCCAGAATTTCAACGAACAGGCGTTTATACATATTCACAAACTGAACAACCAATCCGGAATCGAGTTTCTGATTGGCATACCTGACTTTAAAATTAATCATTCCTTCTCTTACTTCCTGTTCAAATGATAATTTACCTGCAAGGTCAATATTCAGATCACTGTTAATGATCACATTTTGGGCTCCTTCATAATGAATAACAACATCTTTAAGACTGGTCTGAACAAATCCAAATTCCAGTATATTGGATGTAGGAGCATAGCTGATGAGATCTTCAATGGGAAGATATCTTGCCTTGCTTTTTTTAAGTTGATGGGTATACTCCAGATTCTGGTCTACAAGGTTTTGAAGAGTAGAATCTTTATCCAGTCTATAGCTTTTAAATATGGTATTGATATGTCCCCCAAAGATAAAATCCTGTCCCTCAGTAATCCCCACAGGATAATGAATGACCAGATTGTTGATTCCTGACACTCTATGAAGCAAAACGGCCAATACCAGCTGTCCGTAAGTATAGGGTGTAAGCTTGTATTTGGACGTGAGTTGTCTTAGTTTGAGAAATACAGATTCAGAAAAATGAAACCTGACTTCACTTACAGGATTTTTTGAAGCGAGAACGGGATCCGAATGAAGAGTTTCCGGGGTCTGTAAAAATTTAAACCCAATGTTTTCAACATCCTTTAAACTGTTTTTCCAGAATTCTGACATGTCAGACTTCCCTCTGTCCAATATATCTTCAAGCTGATTTCTTAGCTTTCCATACCGTTCTTTCTGCTCAGTAAGGCTTATTGGGTTGATGTGTTCGGGATCATTATAGAACGTACTCAGTTCTGCATAAATGCTGTTAGCACTTAATCCATCCACCAGAATATGCGAGAATATATGAATAATCCGATATCCACCATTATTCAGTTTGATCGCATAAAATCTTGCCAGCTGCTCTTTTTCAAGATCAAACGGCTGCAAAGCAAAATTTAACACCTCATCAGGCTCTGGCTCCTCAGTAATAAAGGTAAGTATTTGAGCATCCTCAGCGAGTAGAGCTCTATGTTTCCAATACAAATTTCCCGACTCACTGACAACATTACTGTTTAACAGCAGGTTATTGTTGACAAATCTGACTAAGCTTGAATTCAGTCTCTCAATGTCTATATATCCTGACATTGACTGGTCAAAAATAATATTATAGTCACTTCTGGAAGGATTCAAAATCCATTCATTATAAAAGGTCGATTGGTAGGGTGTTAGCTTCATGAGGAATAGTTCTTTAAAGGACATGTTTAGGTTTGTTTTAGGTAGGTTTGGACAATAGTCAATGATGGAGAACAAATCGTTCTTCATTCAAATACTGGAATCGGATTATATTTTCACAGGCTAAAGAGCTGTGGTTTCAGAAAGAGGTTTATCACATTCGGTAGCTGCTCACGTTATCAGCAGCTACCTAGGTGATGGTCTAAAATTTTATACTGATTTATTCTTTTATACAGCGAACAGAGACTCCCTGTGCTTTACTTGCTCCAAAGGTTGCCGAAGGCGCACCAAACTGTCCGATTTGCAGTGCAAATGCGGAAGGACTGGATTGTGATCCGGCACTGCTGCTCCAGTAAAGACCTGATGTTCCGGTAGTAACAGGTGATATATCGCCTGATGTTGAAACTCTTGTTCCTGCTGCAGTAAACCCTAATTTACTTGCTACTGCCCCATTGATTCCATTGCTGATATTCGCGGAATTTAGATAGTTTTGTAACTGTGACTGCGATGGAACTTTAAAGCCTATAGGGCAAGGATTATTAGCAGATGTACTATTTTGCCATAAAGTGGAACTTGTGCCCGCATCTGTTCTCCAGTCTCCACCTGCTATAATAAATAACGGGTTACCAGGATTATCCACTCTGGTACTGCTCGTACTGTAGACTCCTTTTCCGGCATTGGAGGCTGTCCATTTGATCAGAGAGTGCCCATCCGGTTTTCTGCCCCACTGGAACAATGAACCATATGCTCGGAAGTCCGTTGCTTCAGTTGGTTTTTTTCCGATATTGAAGTTAGGATCACTTATATTTGTATAGTCTGCTCCCAGGTTATGATTAAGCCATACATTTCCATCTTCTGCCTGGATTGGAAGGTAAAGGAAATTGTGGCTGAAATTCTTATTTAGATCGGGTTCATTAAACATTCTATCTGGTATCGCGGCTATAACACGAACTTCGTAGCCTTTCTGTACTCCTGAGTTAGGCATAAGAAATCTCCCCAAAAGTACGCCTAGGTAATCATTTCCTATTCCAGCGTTTACATCCAGCTTGCGGACATTCAATGTTCCCCCTTCAGCCTTAAGTGTTGCGGTAATTGACTTTGTAGAAGCATTGTATGATTGTGAGTTCCATGAAAGTGTAATATTTCTGGAAATTCCATCTTCTGTCAAATGAGCAGGAACGTTGATCGTCTGGCTCCATGCTCCAACGGTTCCGCTTCCTGTTGCTGTTGCCGGAATATACACTGTAAGGCCCGAAGCAGGGATTACTCCCTGAAGGTCAACCAATGTCTCTTTTATGCCGTCTGCTGCGACAGGCCTTGCCGTTGTAGCGGGGCCGGTAGGAGTTGTAAATGGGGAATAATCCTCATCAAAAACAGAAGCGATAAAATACCTTCCTTCCAGTGTAATATTGGAGGGAGTGATAGGAGTTCCTGGATTTACTGGTAGAGAAACAGCAGAACATGTGCTTCCGTTGACCGTGATATTAAATACTGCACTTCCCGAATTGATAGGAAAGCCTGTTACAGAAAACTGCAAACTTCCGGCCCCTGTGGCAAAGGTACCTGGTGCTAATGTAGCCGTTAAACCGTTGGACTGGATGGTCTGCCCGGGATATGCGGTTCCGTCTCCTCCGGTGTAGGGGATCGTTAATGTTCCGCTATAAGACTGTCCCTGTGTTGCGGTAGGTGGTGCAAATACAGCAGAAGCACAGGCCAGAGCAAAGGAAACACTTTCTTTCCAGAAACATTTGGACCATGCGCCTCCCTGATACGCTTTTACACATTCTTCAGAAACATCATATATCAGCATCCCGTTCACCGGATTATTAATGACTGTTGGGTTGGCAACCCTGTTCAGCAGCAAACTTTTGTTGGTAGAGCCCAATTCGAGGTCAGCGCTTAGGTGAGGGTTAGGTTGATTAATTCCTACCTGCGCTAACGCGAAAGAACTCATACTAAAATAGATGGGTAATAATAATTTTTTTCTCATTTTTTTGTTGTTGTGGTTTAATAAAATTTGTACATAAATAGGGGTACTTTTCAATCAGATGGCACATCAGAAATAGAACAGATTCTGGTCAATTCTGTAAATCATTTTGAAGCAATCAAATTTTAATGTAAAAACGCAATATAAACAGTGATTATATGGCATAATATTATATCCCTACCTATACAAAGATTAAACGATAAACCCTTTTTTAACTGGATTATCTAAGTGTTGTTGATTTAAATATTGTATGGTGTAGCCCTTATTTTGCTGCTACTGAACAGGTACTTCCTGCGATATGTACATTAAATGTTACATCCGTACGATCTGGTATCCCGGCAACTGAATACTGGACCGCTCCGTTTCCTGTTGTGAGTTTTCCGGCAGACAACATGGCAGTAAGTCCATTGACGCGGATGATCTGTTCTCCATACGTATTTCCTGTCCCGTTGGTATACGGAATGCTAAGGACTCCTTTATAGGCCTGTCCCGCTTTGAGGCTCGGAGCAAGTGTGGCTGATGTACAGGAAAGTGAAAAAGAGTCTGATGATGATTTTGCACTTTTAGAATTCAAGCCTTTCCCTAAGCATTTGGTCCATTTCCCGGACTGATAGGCTTTTACACATTCTTCAGATTGATCATAAACCATCATACCATTCACAGGATTGGGGACAGCATTTGTATTGGCAACTCTGTTTAAGAGCAAGGTTTTGTTGGATGATCCCAGTTCAAGGTCTGTGCTGGCGTGAGGATTGTCTTTCTTTATACCTACTTGTGCAAAGGACAGCACACTGAAGCCGCAGGCAACCAGCAGAAATACATTTTTTTTCATTGTTGTTCGTGTTATAAAATAATTTTTTTTCTCCTAGTAAAGATATATGTTAATTTTGGATTTTCAAAGTAAATATGCACAAAAAAAACTATGTTAGTCACCATTATATGATTTATAAAGTGAAAAAAAATCCAGTAAACAAGCCATATTTGTTGATAAATTTTAGTTTCCTTACATTCTAAAAAATTCAATGACAGGTACCACATTATTCACATTGATATCATTCGAAGCGATACAGCTGCAATAATTTTTATCAATAAAAAAATCCTTTACAAAGAATTTTTCTCCGTCCACAATACCGGTATTATTGCAAATTTGAAAAGAATCTAAAGGAATCATTATCCCATCACCATGAGCTTTTATAACAGCTTCTTTTGCAGTCCAATACGTAAAAAAACTTTTGATTTTATCCTCTGATTTGCAAATTTGTACACATTCGGCCGGTGTCATCTGAAATTCAAAATCCTGAAAGTTTATAGAAGGATCACAAAACTCAATATCGATCCCCACCGGAAATTTGGCAATAACACAAGCCACAAGGTCTTTTGAATGTGAGATGTTAAAATGTACAGGATTATCCTTTAAATACGGTTTGTTGTTGGGCGTTTTCCGAAGTTCTGCATCAATAATATTGTAATACGTTCTCAAACCATGCAGCAACATTACCTTTCCAAGCAGTGACAGCTGGGCATCTTGCCACCTTCTGTAGGCCATGATATCTTTTTTAATATTTTCAGAAAAAACATCTAAATATCGATCCATCAGATGCTGATGTTTTTCTTCTTCAATAAAAGTGTATAAAATAATCATTCTGCTTTCTCTGCTTGTTTTTTTAATTATGTAAAAAGAATGTATCCTGTTAAAAATAAGCATTTTTATGTCTTTCTTCAAAGCAATTCTTCTTATATTAAAATGCCGGAACCCTGACAGAAAACCGGATCTGTTGAGCATCGTCTCTTTTGTAGTTTCAAAAAAAAGACCGGAATCATAAAGTGTTTTGGAAAATCTTTGCTACTTTTATCGTATAATCACTATAAATCATTTAACAATGAAAGTAAAAACATTAGCATTATTGGCGGGATTTGCGTTTTTAGCAGCTTCGTGCGGAACCACTAAGACCTATGCAGTCAATGCCAAAAGCGGAACGAATACCGGAGGAACTGCGAAATTTACCCAACAGGGAGAGCGTGTAACCATGAAGCTTGATATTACGAATCTAACCCCTGGAATCCATGCTGTCCACATCCATGAAAAAGGAGACTGCTCTGCTGCAGATGGAACTTCCACAGGAGGACACTGGAACCCTTCCAAGAATGACCACGGAAAATGGGGAGCAGAACATTTCCATATGGGAGATATAGGAAATTTGGTTGCAGAGGACAACGGTACTGCAACACTGGTTTTCAAGACAGACAAATGGTGCCTTGGCTGTGCAGACGAGTCTAAAAACATTATCGGAAAAGGACTTATTGTACATGCTGCTGCAGATGATTTCCATACCCAGCCAACCGGGAATGCCGGCGGAAGAGTGGGATGTGTAGAAATAAAATAGTCATCTTTTAAGACATAAAAAAACCGCTAACTTTTATTAGCGGTTTTCTTTTTTTTATGATTTTGCTCCCATGTCCGAAACAATATTTATTGCTTCCTGCAGGTAAAGATCCTTCTTCAGATTCTTGATCCACATCTCGGATTTTTTCTTGAAAGCTTCATCTTTCTTCTGTCTTTCAACTTCGCTTGGATACATCATAAACTGAAGCCCGTTCTCAAATTTGGTCAAAGCTTTGAACTTTTCGATCTGAGACTTTCTGTGCTTCATCAGCTCATTGAATTTCGTGATATTCAATGTAATGCTTTCTTCCTTATCCAGCTTTTCTCTCCATTGTGCTGACTCCAGCAACAGCTGATAATTGCTGTTCTTAGCCATTCTGTCTGCACTTGCCTTCTCCAGAGCCTGAATATTAAAATAGTTCAGCTTCTGGAACTTCGTAGCCGGGATTTTATCCCAGGCCAGGGCATAATCGTCATATCTTTCTCCTACTTCTGCATAGGTAAAGAAATCTTTCATCTGGATGTCTGAAACAATTCCTTTTCTCTGCGTAGACTCTCCTGTGATTCTATAGAACTTCTGGATCGTCAGCTTCAAAGATCCGAAATCATCTTCGGTATTCAGGAATCTGTTCAGGTCTACAAAGGTTTGAACGGTTCCTTTCCCAAATGACTGTGGAGAACCAATAATCATTGCTCTTCCGTTGTCCTGCATTACCCCTGCAAGAATTTCTGAAGCAGAAGCTGAGAGTTCATTTTGCATGATCACCAGCGGACCGGTCCATATCGGAGTTTCATTTTTATTCTTTAGGGTCTGAATCTTCCCATTTCCGTCTTTCACCTGTACGTAAGGCCCTGCCTCCATAAACAGCCCCATAATATCCCCCACTTCTGTTAGAGATCCACCGCCATTATTTCTAAGATCCAGGATAATCCCTTCAATATTCTGAGCCTTCAGTTTAATGATCTCATTTTTAATATCATCAGAAGCATTTCTTCCTTTGGCATTTTCAAAATCGGCATTAAAGCTTGGAAGGTTGATAAACCCATATTTTTTTCCACCCGTAGTATTCACGACAATACTTCTTGCAAAAGTATCTTCAATGGCCACCTCCTCACGGATCATGGTCACATCTTTAATAGATCCGTCCTTTTTCTGAACGGTAAGGGTGACAGGTGTTCCCTTTTCTCCTCTGATCAACCTTACGGCTTCGTCGGAAAGCATTCCAACAACATTCACGGCATCATCTTTCGGCTTAGATCTTACTTTAAGGATCTTATCTCCTTCTGAAAGCTGCTTGGATTTCCATGCAGGAGCCCCGATGGTAAGAGCGCCCAGGAACAGGTTTCCTTTTTTCTCCTGGATGATTGCCCCGATACCGATTACCTTACCGGTAAACTGGGTATCAAAATCTTCTTTATCTTTTGGAGAATAATAATTGGTGTGTGGGTCGAAGACCTCCGTATACGCATTCATATACACGGTAAACCAATCCATTTTTTTTCTCTTTTTGAATCTTGTAAAAGTATCTTTTACCAGGTCCTTCACTTCATCAGTCGCCTTCTTGATCTTCTCGTCCTGAGTAAGAGGTTTGAACTTGATGGTATCTTTTAATTTGTACTTCTGAACAGAATCTTTTTTCTCTTTCTGAGCTTCCTCTTTACTGTTCATCGATTCAATTTCCTGAAGAATATTATACTTGATGAATTTTTTCCACTCATTATACTGCTCCTGCTTGTTGGCCGGAACTTTTTTAAGCTTTGGCTCCAGCGTAAGCGATTCTTCTTCCTGAAGGTTAATCGGCTTACTGAAAATATCCTGAGTGATTTTATCAATCTCGTCAACTCGCTGGTAAAGCCTGTCTATGGTAAGCTTATAGAAACTAAGATCTCCCTGGTTGATATAGTCATCAAGCTTGATCTCATGCTTGCCGAATTCATCCATATCAGACTGCAGGAAATATCTTTTCGCCGGATCTACCAGCTCGAAATAATGCTTATAAACGTCCTTCGAATAGGCATCATTGATAGCTTTTGGACTATAATGAAGATAAGAAAGTGTGTTCTTTACGCTCACCATTATTGTTTGCATCTTTTCATCGTCATTCTTTGGCGAGTTGAAACAAAACATTAGACTGGTTAATGGAATTAGGAGTAAAAATTTATTCAGTTTGAAATTTTTCCACATAAACTGTCTTTATTTATTAATTTTTAAAATACGTATTGTAATTAGTAGCCTAATTAATGGTACTGTTACAAACTACCAAATTTAATACCTTATTTACAAATATCGTACAGTTTTAATTATTTTTATTATAAGTGATCGTAAATACACAATCCTCTGGAAGAGATTTCCTTTTATCAGGCACTTTGGATGTAGCACAAAAAATAAGAACCACATTTCTCTATTTTACATGAGAAAATTAAAATATTCGCCTAAATACAAAAAACAGCTACCACAAAAATTAATTTTATTCCTTAAAGGCATAAAATATGCTAATATTTAACCATATAACATTAAAATTACAAAGTCATGAGAAGTTTACTATGGTTAATTGCAGTGATCTGCATCGTTGTTTGGCTTTTAGGAATGTTGGGAATTGTACCGGGAATCAGCACAGGGTATCTGATACATATTTTGCTGGTGATTGCCATTGTGGTCGTTCTTTATAACATTATTACAGGTAGAAAACCTCTGGATTAGGCCACTTTCTATTGTATAATCACTTAAATGAAATTATTAATCGGGCTCTTTTACAGATGCTCCTTGTTCAGAATTTCCGTATTCGAAGAAGCATCTGTAGAGTTCTGATTTTTACGTGGATTTCCCGGTCATTAATATCGAACCGATAAATCCATTCCCCATATTCGAGGTGGAGCATATTACCTATTAAGATATTTCGTAGAATCTAAGGTTTCGATTCGCCTTTCCAGATCGCTGTACAGCAATTTGCGCAGAGAAATTCTGCTTCCTAATATTACACCTCCTGTTTTATCGCGTCTTATTTTTACCTACATTTGATGGGTTGAAAATTCTTTTGTTCCATTCTGAAATGAACAAAAAAACACTGCACTTGTATAAAAAAAATTAAGATAATATATGGAAAGACCGCTTATTCTGGTTACTAATGATGATGGAATTACAGCTCCGGGTATCAGAAATTTGATCAGTTTTATGAACGAAATCGGAGAAGTAGTTGTGGTAGCCCCCAACTCTCCTCAAAGTGGCAAGGGCCACGCTATTACCATCAATTCTACTCTAAGCTACGAAGAAGTCACCCTGGAAGGGCCACAGACAGATTATTCATGCAGCGGAACCCCCGTTGACTGCGTAAAAATGGCTCTTGATAAAATTCTGAAAAGAAGACCGGATATTGTCGTTTCAGGGATTAATCATGGTGCTAATTCATCCATTAATGTAATTTATTCAGGAACAATGTCTGCTGCTGTAGAAGCAGGGGTAGAAGGAATTCCTGCCATTGGATTCTCATTGCTGGATTTCAGTTGGGAAGCTGACTTTACCCAGGCCAAAGAGTTTATTCAGAATATTGTACGAAGAACTCTTGAAAACCCAATGCCAAAAGGAATTGTTTTGAATGTCAACATCCCGAAACTTCCTGCATCGGAAATAAAAGGGGTAAAAGTTTGCAAACAAGCTCATGCTAAATGGGAGGAAAGCTTTGATGAAAGAATCAATCCACACGGAAAAAAATACTATTGGCTAACAGGTTACTTCAACAATATGGATGATTCTGAAGATGCTGATGAAACGGCTTTGGCTAACGGATATATTTCTATTGTACCCGTGAAGTTTGACCTTACTGCGTATGAGTATATGAAAACGTTGGAAGAAGTAATGGTTTTTGACACCGAAAAGGAAGTTAAATAAAAATGTTTATTAAAGATTAAAAAGCGTGAATTTGATTTCACGCTTTTTTTATTTTATATTTCTCACAGATAACACATTTTTTGTTACTAATCATCATCTGTGAAAATCCATTGCCGTCTGTGGTAAAATCTAATAACCACAGGTTGCGCAGATAGACCCAGGTGATTATGCTTTAAAAAATGGTGCGATTAATTTTCTATGTTAGAATAACACTTTGTCTTCTTTTCTTAATTCTTCCAGATAGCTTTTCTTATCATCACGGTAGAAAAGGTTCATGGTTTCAAAAGGAATTAATTTCAGATCTTTATTAACGATATGAACACAGGATTTCTTCACTGCTCTTACATCAAAATCATGAGCGTCCATGAAGTTCATAATAATAATCCTAAAAAGGTTATCATAATCCAGATTTGGAGCGCTTACTTCCGGAAGGCAACAAAGAAGCTGATTGACTTTTGGTTTTACTTTATCTACCGAAATTCCGGTACTGAAAATATCCAGCAATTGCATGTGCAGCCCTTTGTCCTGCTCATACACAATGGTATTCTTCGATTCGTTGTTCAGCAGATCTGCGGGGTTAATATATCTGGTTAAAGGAATAATTTCACCTTCAAGCTTTAAGATATATCCCATCGCCAGAGCATCCGGATTGCAGGGAACAGGAATAATATCGTCAGAATTCAAAAGGGGAAACTGATTCAATATTTCCTGCCGAACCTCCGTTAATGTTATTTTCTCATGTGCAGAATCCGCTCTGTTTCTTCCCGCAATTTCTACAGGCTGGAAAGTGATTCCCCTGACACACTTCTGCTTCAGGGCAAATTCTATGATCTTCCCAATCTCGTCTATATTTTTATCTTTCTGAAGAACAATGACCAGCGTCGTGGAAAGATTAAGCGCATTCAGCTTTTCAAGGGCACGCATTCTCACGGCAGTAAGATCTTTTCCTCTGAAATCTTCCAGCACCTCAGGTTTAAAGGAATCAAACTGAAGATAGATTTCAAATTCCGGAGCATAGGTTGCGAGCTTTTCTGCAAACCCAGGGTCATTGGCAATCCTTATCCCGTTGGTATTCAGCATCAGATGCTTGACAGGCTTTGACTTGGCGATATCCATTATTTTAAAAAACTCAGGATGAATCGTAGGTTCTCCTCCGCTGATCTGAATAACGTCCGGCTCGCCTTCATTTTTAACGATCACATCAAACATGGCTTCTATTTCCTCCAGAGTTCTATGCTGTCCATAATGAGGAGATGACATCGCATAACAGGTCGGGCAAGTGAGATTGCAGCGGTCTGTAACTTCTACGATAGACAAACAGCTGTGCTGCTCATGATCCACACAGAGTCCACAGTCATAAGGACATCCGTACTCAACATCAGTTCCGAAATGAAGCGGCATTTCTGAGGCTTTATTATAATTTCTGATGTTTTTATAGTAGGCAACATCGGATGCGATCTTGGTTTTAAAAAATCCATGATCCGGGCATCTTTTGGTCATGAAAACAGCCTCATCTTCTATGATAATTTTTGCTCCCACCCTCTTCAGGCATTCCGGGCAAAGGCTGATTGTATAATCGTAATAGGTATAATTTCTTACTGGCATACATTAATCTTTTAAAATCCTCATCCGCAGATATATCCGCTGATCAGCCCACAGACTAACAGACAGATCACCATGGTCTGGATAAACTGTTTTTTACTGAATTTTCGGTCATCTTTGCTTTCATAGATCATCTTGACAATAAAAGTAACGATAATGGATATAAATACGGCCCCCAGGATGATCATTCCGACAATCATAACGACCACTCCAACGAGATTCCCAGCTTCTAAAATGGTTAAAGTTTTCATTTTTAATATTTTAAATTTAAAAACAGGGTGTTTTTAATATGATAAAGATAGTAAATAATTACTCCGATACATACCAGCTGAATCGTTCCGAGACTGCCTGCAATTTCTATCCGCGGTTTTATAAAATCCAAAAGAAACCTGAACAGAAAATAACTCAACATAAACAGCTCAAAAAGAAAACCTGCCTTATATTTTTTATGTTTCTGAAAATATTTTAAGACTCCCCAAAGGATCATTAAAAATACAATTTCATAGAGGGCTACGGGATGTCTGAGATAAGAATCTCCCAGATGCATTCCAAAAACAGAATCTGTAGGAATCCCATACGTTTCTTCGTAAATTCCGGTAAGAAAACAGCCTACCCTTCCAATGATCATGGCCAGCATTAATGGAAAAACTATTAAATCTCCCGTACTTTCTTTGTGGCCGACAACTTTCTTAGCCAGCTCTACACCGAGCAGACCAAAAGCAAGACCACCGACAATGGTATTGTTTGACCAGAAATTTTTGATGCTGAAATCTTCAAACAGCCTATAAGGATTTTCAAGGTTTCCTATAAGTTTCGAGCCTAATAATGCTCCGGCAGTTGCCCCGATGAGCACAGCTGCAGAAGTGTTGAAAGATAACTTATCAGGTGATTTTCTTTTTAAGTAATAATAATAGCGCATTCCCATAAACATTCCAACAGCCTCAAAGAGAGGATGTGCAAGCACCGTTTTGCCGAAAATATGAAAGGTTACCGGAAAATCCATTGCTTCAAAAATAATCCATTTCATATTATTTACTACCTTTATTCTGACAAATAATTACAAAATGCGTATAGAATATGACATAAAACTGGGGTTCAAGGATGTAATGTTCCGCCCGAAACGTTCAACTTTGAAATCCCGTTCGGAGGTAGATCTTGAGAGGGAATTTACCTTTCGCCATACCCAAAAGAAATGGAGTGGAGTTCCCATAATTGCGGCCAATATGGATACAGTAGGAACTTTTGAAATGGCAGTGGAACTGGCCAAAGAAAAAATCATTACAGCTGTTCATAAACATTATACTCCTGATGAATGGAACGATTTTCTGCAAAGCCAGCCCGAGAGCATTCATCAGTATATTGCTCTGAGTACAGGAACCGGAAAAGCAGATGAGGAAAAGATCCGCCAGATCCTTGAAAAGCATCCAAAAATTGAGTTTCTCTGCATTGATGTAGCAAACGGCTATTCTGAGCATTTCGTTGACTTTGTGAAGCGCGCACGGGCCAATTTCCCCGATAAGATCATTATCGCAGGGAATGTAGTCACCGGTGAAATGGTGGAAGAACTGCTTTTGGTAGGGGCAGATATCATAAAAGTAGGAATCGGGCCGGGATCAGTGTGTACGACCAGAGTGAAAACAGGGGTAGGCTATCCGCAGTTATCCGCTATAATCGAATGTGCTGATGCTGCTCATGGTTTGCGCGGGCATATTATTGCAGACGGCGGATGCAAGGTACCTGGAGATGTTGCCAAAGCATTTGGCGGTGGTGCAGATTTTGTCATGCTTGGCGGAATGTTTGCCGGTCATGATGAAAGTGGTGGAGAAATGATTGAAGAAAATGGTAAAAAATACCGTTTATTCTATGGAATGAGCTCTAAGACAGCTATGGATAAACATTCCGGAGGTGTCGCAGAATATCGCGCATCCGAAGGCAAAACCGTGAAGGTAGCTTATAAAGGTCCTGTTTCGGATACTATAAAAGATATTTTGGGTGGTGTACGGTCTACGTGCACGTATGTAGGAGCTTCGAAACTTAGAGAACTTTCCAAAAGAACTACTTTTATAAGAGTTCAGGAACAGGAAAATCAGATTTTCAACTAAATCAAATGTAAGACTTGCCTGTCAATCCGGCTACGCAGATGATAAGATAAAGAGGCTCTACACTTTGTAGAGCCTCTTCTATTTTTAAGTTAACATTCCGCCATCTACGTTGAGTGTCTGGCCGGTAATATACGCTGACATTTCACTTCCCAGGAATACACAGGCATTAGCGATATCTTCCGGCTGGCCTCCTCTTTTCATCGGAACTCCGTCTCTCCATCCCTGCACTGTTTTTTCGTCCAGAACAGCAGTCATTTCCGTCTCAATAAATCCCGGAGCAATGGCATTACATCTGATATTTCTTGAACCCAGTTCCAAAGCGACAGATTTTGTGAATCCTATTACTCCTGCTTTAGACGCAGCATAGTTGGCTTGTCCGGCATTCCCTTTTACCCCTACTACTGAAGTCATATTGATAATAGATCCCGCTCTTGCCTTCATCATCGGCTTGATAACCGCTTTGGTAAGGTTGAATACTGAATCTAAATTTACTTTGATTACTTTATCCCAATCTTCTTTGGACATTCTCAATAACAGGTTATCTTTTGTAATCCCTGCATTGTTGATTAAAATATCGATCTGTCCGAACTCTGCCATCACTTCATCCACCAATTTCTGGGCAGCATCATAATCTGATGCGTCAGACTGGTATCCTTTAATTTGGGTTACAGAACTTAAAGCTGCTTCTAATTCTTTAGCTTTGTCTACAGAACCTGCATAGGTAAATGCTACTTTTGCTCCCTGCTGAGCAAACATTTCAGCAATGCCTTTACCGATTCCTCTTGTAGCTCCGGTAATTAGTGCTACTTTTCCTTCTAATATTTTCATATCTATTGACAATTATTTCTTTATAACACGTTCAGCTACTGATTGCTGACTCAATGGTAAATATAATTCCATTCCTGAAATTAAACGGTGTGCAAAGATATTATAATTTGTTATTCAACCCATTGAAAACATGAAAATACTAACCTTTTTTGTTATTTTTTTATCGTTTTACTGCATTTTTACCTTCTTCATTTCTAAATCTGGTGAAATAAATATAGTCTGTTTTTTTATCCTTACTCAATTTCAAAACTTCCTTCATCCAAAAATATTTATCATACATCACCTCTGCTAAAGGTTCATTCTGATAATTTAAAACACCATATTTATCGTCTTTTTTAACGATGATTTCATTTTCAAAGTTGTCAAATGCAACAATATCTTCGTACGCAAACGGTACAATTTCCGTACCTTTTGCATCTATTATCCCATAAAGATGATCACTGTTCATGCAGACCATCGGCTTTGAATACACATTAAGAAAATTAAAAGAATCCACCGTCTGTTTTTTCACCAGTGTAATGCCCTTAAGCTCTATCGCAGACTGATCGATTACTGAAAATCTGTAATACAAACCATTTCTCTGGATCATAACATTTTCAGGATAAACTCCCACGATCTGATCCCCTTCGTTCAGCATATTTTTGAGGTCCTGATTCAAAAGTTTTTCCTCATTTCCTTTTTTAAGATAAATACATTCTTTTCCGGAAATGATAAAGTCTTTAATCACTTCATATTCCAGAGGGAGAATTATATTTCCCTGAAGATCGGCGACTCCTGATTTGTCAGACTGACCACTGTATACCCTGAAAAGGTTTTCGGCTACAGGATTTAAATATTTAAAGCCGCTGGGATATAGTTTTTGGTCTTTTTTACAGAAAACGGTTGTTTTATTATTCTTTCTCAGGTAAACATACTCCTTTTTACCAAAATACTCCGGGGTTATTTCATGATAGATTTCTTCCGCAATCATATGATCACCGGCATCCATAAGGCCATATTTTCCTGTAGCTTTATTTTGAGTAATCAGATAAGGATATGCATTTATATCTGTCACATTCTTTGAAAACACATGCAGGGTCTGTCCGTCTTCACCAATGATCTCACTTTGATCCTGCTCATTGGTAATCAGAGCCCTGCCATTTTCAAAGCTGTAATCCTTTTTAAATTCTCTGTTACTGACCAGTTGTCCATTAAGGTCATACAGCCTCCACTTTTTATCTTTCAGTACAAAGAAGGTAGCCTTTCCTGCAAAGCGGATCTTGTCAGAATCCGGGATAATCAGCTTTCCCTGAAAATCATATACCGCTTCAGTATTCTGCCTGGAACAGATAATACGTTCCTTACTCCACCATGGGGTATTGAAATCATGGTAATCCAAAGGAATCAATTCATTGCCTTTTTCGTCAATAATTGCAGATTTCCTTCTATTTCCCTCTTCAGAATACAGGATAAACCTGTCTTTGAATATATGGGAAACTCCACCTTTATAGGGAGACTCAAAAGTTATATTTCCCTGGGCATCTACAATTCCCTGCTTTTTGGAAACAGGGTCATACGCCGTTCCAAATCCGTCAGAATATGAGCTGATCTCCTTCCCTGTTTTTTTGGATAGAAGAACTTTTGTGTACTGGTTGGTTTGTGACATACAAACAGCAGAACACAAGACAAAAATTAGTTTTTTCAATGAGAAATTTAAATAGAATTATTGACGATGAGAACAATCTCCCCTTTTAAAGTTTTACTCTTGGAAAATTCAATTAATTCGCTGATGGTCCCCCGCTTCGTCTCCTCAAATTTTTTAGAGATTTCACGGCTTAAGCTTGCTTTGGTATTTTCACCAAAAAACTCCCTGATTTGTTCCAGGGTGGTATTGATTTTATGGGGACTTTCGTACAGAACAATTGTTTTCTTTTCCTCAGCAAGCTGCTTCAGCTTGGTCTGTCTTCCTTTTTTCTGGGGTAAAAATCCGGCAAATAAAAACTCATTATTGGGAAGCCCGGAAACGACTAAAGCGGGAATCAATGCTGTTGCTCCCGGAAGGCAGATCATTTCTATATTGTTATCTGCACCTGCTTTGGCCAGTAAGTAACCGGGATCTGAAATTCCAGGAGTTCCCGCATCGGTAATAATGGCAATATTCTGACCGTTTTTAAGGTCGGTAATTACTTTCTCGGTCGCCTGATGTTCATTGTGTAAATGATAGGATTTTAAAGGCTTTGAGATTTCAAAATGCTTTAAAAGTATTCCTGAGGTTCTGGTGTCTTCACATAAAATGTAATCGACCTCTTTCAGGACATTCACTGCCCTGAAAGTCATGTCTTCCAGGTTCCCAACGGGCGTGGGAACAAAATATAAGATTCCGCTCAAAATTATAAGAATTTATTTTCCACCAATATCCAAAGTCTTTGCGCATATTCGTCCACCTTGCTCCATTTTCTTTCATAATACAGGTCACTCAGATATTCTTTAGCTTCTTCCAGTGTTTTAAAATGGTTCAGCATCGCTACCGTATCATTCAGATCAGTCTGGCTTCCTTCAAACAACATTTTTGAAAAAGCAATTTTATCATTCAGATCCAGCCTGAATTCAGGTTTTTGCTTTTCAGCTTCCATAAGATGGGTAGGAATATTGGATTTCAGGATGCTTCCCGTCTCGTCTTTAGCGACCGGGTCCGATGTTTCTTTTTCTTTGATAACCTCTCGTTCCAGTGGATCATCATCAAAAAGCGACTGTACGGCCTTTAATCCTTTGATATTGGCTAATTTTATTTTTTTCTCCTGATTATAGGCTTCCAGATCTTCAAAGCTTAGATCAGAAGGATGTTTTTCTGTTTCGGCAGCAGGCTTGTCGATCTCAACAATCTTTCGTCTGTCATAGACTTCCGCAAGGATACGTTCTTCCTTCAGCTCTTCCCCTGCGTGGTCATTTTTTATATCGTTCAGAATGTTTTCTACATTAGACGTGTCAGTAGCCATTTCTCCCTGTTCCAGGGATACATTTGAAGAGATAAACGGTTCTTCATTTTCTTCAATCAGAATTTCATCGTCCAGCATTTCGGTATCAAAAATACTTGGGATCGTTTCAGTTACCATACTTTCCGGAGCAGCATTTGTTGCTGCAAAATCAGTATCCCTTTTGCCTTCCGGTTCGGTACTTTCAGTCTCATCATCATCGATCTCATTCAGTTGATTGTTGAATACAGCCTCTTCTTCCGTTACGTCATTATGGAACATCTCTTCATTAATATCTTCGCTTGAATCAGGTTCTGCATCGGCAAGAATTTTTTCTTCATCCACAAAGCTGAAGACCCCGCCCCGGTTGATAGCATCTTCTTCTTCTTCAATTTCGTTCAATTGGTTGTTGAAGACAGCTTCCTCTTCTGTAACTCCATTTGGAGAAGAGTTTTCTATCTTACTTTCAGCTTCATTCTGTTCAGCGAAACTGACTATATTTTCATGGAACTCATTTTCAATAATATCATCAAGCTGGTGACTGAAAACAGCCTCCTCTTCTCTGGATTCATCAGCAAAGTTTTCATTTTCATCAATTTCGTTCAGCTCATTGTTAAAGATGGCTTCTTCTTCTGTTACTTCATTTCCTGAATCATGATATTCGGACTCACCGGAAGAAAACGATGCCGGATACTTTTCAAAATGCTGTACGGGCTGGTCTGCTACGAAATATTCAATATTTTTTTCCAGCAGTTTCAGAAAAGAAATCCTGTTAGCAAGCTCATCTACAAGATCTTGCTTGGAAAGTAATTCGTCTACGTTATTTATTTTGTCCAGATTATCAATGATATTCTTGGATTCAAAAAAAATCTTTTCCTTTAAATCTTGGATATTCTGCATAATAAGATTCTTATTAAAATTGCTTACTTTTGATGTTAAAAATATACGGCTAATTTAACAAATGTTTTTAGAAAATACAATTAATCATTCCAAACAAAGTGGTTGGATGGAAGTGATTTGTGGTTCTATGTTTTCAGGAAAAACCGAGGAGCTGATCCGGAGACTACGAAGAGCAGAAATGGCAGGGCAAAACGTGGAAATTTTTAAACCGAAACTGGATATCCGGTATTCCGAAGAGGATGTGGTTTCACACAATCAGAATAAAATACGCAGTACCGCAGTAGAAAATCCAAATGAAATTCTTCTGCTGGCTTCCAATTGCGATGTCGTAGCCATTGATGAAGCACAGTTTTTTGATGAAAGCATTGTAGATGTGGCCAATCAGCTTGCCAATAGTGGCGTACGGGTGGTAATTGCAGGATTAGATATGGATTTTCTGGGACGACCTTTCGGACCAATGCCCAATCTGATGGCGACCGCCGAGTATGTTACAAAAGTGCATGCTATTTGTAAGAGAACAGGTAATCTTGCCAATTATTCCATGAGAACTTCCCAGGGAGCAGACCTTGTTGAACTGGGAGAAACAGAAAGTTATGAAGCGGTAAGCCGCAGGGTTTTTATTGATGAAGTGCTTTCAAAGCGAAAATAAACCGGCAAACCGGCTGAATGGAAACCAAAAAACATACAGCCCATAAATAAACAATAAGTAAAAAAAGAAAAAGCAATATTGTAAGATCTTTTAAAGAATCATCAGCTTAAACGTAAGCTCTTCCCTTTTGTGATTTTACCTTTTTGCAATTTCGCCTTAAATAAAGCAGAAAGGGTACCAATGAACTACACAGTACAACACATTGCAGAAATCACCAATGCACAGGTTATTGGAGACGGAAGTCTTACGATTAAAAATATCGCCTATGACAGCAGGATTATTTATTCAATAAAAAATACGGCCTTCATCGCTATCAATACTCATAAAAATTCCGGTGAAAAATTTATTGAATCTGCAATTGACAGAGGAATTAAAGTGATTATCTCCGAGCACCAGTATCCTGATTTTGAAGATATCACCTGGATCCTTGTTGACAATTCTGTGGAATTTCTCCAAAAACTCGCCAAATACCACTTCGAAAATTCCCATTTGCAATCAATTGGAATTACGGGAAGCAATGGAAAGACTATTTTGAAGGAATGGCTCTATCAATGCCTGTGGAATGAATTTCCTACAGTAAAGAGTCCGAAAAGTTTTAATTCTCAGATCGGTCTCCCGCTTTCTCTTCTTCAGATCAGCCATTCGCACACCCTTGGAATTTTTGAAGTCGGTATCTCGAAGCCGGACGAAATGGAAAAACTTGAAAATATTTTCCATCCTCAGATCGGATTGCTTACCCATATTGGAACAGCCCACGCTGCGAACTTTTCTTCTGAAGAGGAACTGATTGATGAAAAGATCCTACTCTTTAAAAATTCAAAAGTAATTATTTACAATGGAGACAATTCTAAAGTCAGCCAAAAAATAAAAGAATCTTACGGGGACAAAAAATTAATCTCGTACGGACTGCAAAAAGAAAATCAGGTTTTCATAAAAAATAATATTTCCAGAGATGAAAACATTATCGTTGATTATTTTGGAGAAGAAATCAGTTTTCCTGCCCACCAGAGAGACGAAGCAACATTAACCAATGCTCTGGCGCTTATTACCGTCCTAAAGGAACTTCACATCGAAAATAAAAAGATCGTCGAAAAAATCAACCTTTTGAAAGCCGTTGAAATGAGGCTTGAAGCCATCGAAGGAATTAAAGGGAATATCGTGATCAATGATTCTTTTAATCTCGATCTTGATTCTTTGAAGACCGCTTTGCAATTTCTGAATGAATACAATAAACCTAAGAAGTCTCTGGTGTTAACAGATATTGTAGGCGTAAATACCAACTCCAGGGAATTGTATGAAGAGGTTTCGGAGCTCGTGAATGAGCAGCATTTTGATTCTGTATTCCTCATTGGTGATGAAATTTCAAAGTTTAGTGAATTATTCAATACCAAAACCTATACTTTTATTGATACAAGAGAACTGATTGACAGTAAGCATCTCACTGAACTGGAAAATCAGATTATTCTGCTGAAAGGTGCCAGAAAATTTGAAATTGAAAAACTTAAAGATATTCTCGAACTGAGAAAGCATGACACGGTACTGGAAGTGAATCTCAATGCTATTCTTCATAATATCAATTATCATAAATCGCTGCTGAAGCCGGAAACTAAAATGATGGCGATGGTAAAAGCTAATGCTTATGGCCTGGGCAGTTATGAGATATCAGAGTTCCTCCAGCACCACCATATCGATTATCTGGGTGTGGCTTATGTAGACGAAGGTGTTGAACTTCGTAAAAAAGGAATTACCATTCCTATCATCGTGATGAACCCTGAACAACACAGTTATCAGACCATCATAGAATATAATCTGGAACCCGAAATTTACAGTTTCAGAGTTCTTGATCTCTTTTATGAGGCGGTACAGAAATCAGGATATGATAAAAAATATCCTATTCATATCAAGCTGGAAACGGGAATGCACCGTCTTGGTTTTAAAGATTCTGAACTGGACCGTTTAAGTGAAACTTTAAGTCTGAAGAATCTAAAGGTTCAGAGTATGTTCAGCCATTTGTCTTCTTCGGATATGCCGGAAGAAAAAGCATTTACGATGAAACAGCTGGAAGTTTTTGAAAAAAATTCAACGTATCTTACAGAATTGTTAGGCTATTCCCCTATCAGACACATTCTGAATTCATCGGGAATCACAAGCTATACCAATCATCAGTATGATATGGTAAGAATAGGGATCGGAATGCTTGGAGAATCGCCCGACACTGAAATACAAAGACAATTGCAGCCTGTGGTAAGTTTTAAAACCGTAATTTCACAGATATCAACAGTGAAAGCCGGAGAATCTGTAGGGTACAGCAGAAAATACAAAGCTGAACAGCCTACCATGATCGCGACCATCCCTGTAGGCTATGCAGACGGTATTCCAAGGCTGATCGGAAACCAGGTAGGAAATGTGGGCATCAATAAGATCCTCGCCCCTATCGTTGGAAATATCTGTATGGATATGATGATGATCAACGTGGACAACATTCCCCTTGTGAAAGAAGGCGATATGGTGACTGTTTTCAACGCCAAACCCACGTTAAAAGAATTCGCAGGCTACTGCAAAACAATAACCTATGAAGTATTAACCTCCATTTCACCGCGGGTGAAACGGATTTATATAAAAGATTAACTATGAGAAAACTCCTGATTCTTCTCTTCGTATTCCAATTACTTTTGATTCATTCTCAGGTAAAGAAAGATTTAGTGATTCCGAAAAACCCAAAAATTGGTCTTTCACTCGCCGGCGGTGGTGCCAAAGGCTTTTCACATGTCGGAGTACTTAAAATATTAGATTCATTGGGAGTGAAAGTAGATTATATTGCCGGAACAAGTATGGGAGCCATTGTAGGGGGCCTGTATGCTTCCGGATATTCAGGAAAGGAAATAGAAAAAATTGTCATGGACACGGACTTCTATTCTCTGATCATGGATCCTAAATCCAGACAGGAAACTACCTTTTTCAATAAATCCGTGGATAAATATCTTTTATCAATCCCTTTGAAAAATGGAAAAATAAACCTTCCCTCCTCTATTAGTACGGGACAGAGGAATGTTTACCTGCTGAAGGAACTTTTTAAGAATGTCTCCAATATCGAAGATTTTTCCAAAATGCCTATTCCGTTTTTTTGTGTGGCAACCAATCTGGAAAGCGGGAATATGCAGATTTTTGAAAAGGGAGATCTGGTGCAGTCTATTATGGCAAGCTCTGCGTTTCCCTCTCTGATGGACCCGGTAAAAATAGGTGACAGTATCTATATTGATGGAGCCATGACAGTCAACTATCCTTCAAAGCCTTTAAAGGATAAAGGAATCGATATCGTAATTGGGGTGGACCTTAACCAGGATCTCTCCAAAAGAGAGGATTTGAACAATATTATAACCATTCTCAATCAGGTAATCGATTTTGGAATCAAAAGAGACACCAGAAAGCAATATAAATATACAGACATTAATATCAAGCCTAACCTGAAAGGCATGTCAGCGACAAGTTATGATGACAAGAAAAAAATCCTTGACAGTGGCTATGTAGAAGGTCTGAAGTACACGCAGGTACTGGATCGGCTGCCAAAACGGCCTTTTGACCGCCTGAGACAGCGTATCAATCCCATCTATTCAAATGTATACAAGATAGACAGTATTTCCATCGAAGGAAGCAAAATTTATGGAAAAAACTACACGCTGGGGAAAATGGGATTACGTCTTCCTTCAATGCAGACTTATGGCAGTATCAATAAAATGATCGATAAGCTTGTTGCCACCAACAATTACCGCTTCATTAATTACGATATCGTTCAGGAAAATGATGCGAATTACCTGAAGCTCTATGTTACTGAGGATGACGCGCGCCATTTCTTGAAATTCGGGCTGCATTATGATGAAATTTTCAAGACAGGTCTTCTTCTGAATTATTCTGCCAAAAGACTCCTGTTTAAAAACTCGAATCTATCCGTCGACATCATTGTCGGTGACAAACTGAGGTATTATCTGAATTACTTTATAGATAATGGATATATTCCTGGCTTTGGGATCTATTCTTCCGGAATGAGCTTCGATCTAAAGAATGTGGACAACAATACCATCGACAAATGGGAATGGGCCAGAAATGAAGCCTATATACAGTCTGTATGGAAGGATAAATTCGCTATCGGAGGCGGAATAAGCCATGACTATTTTAAGGCCGAAATCAACGGTGAAAACACGCGCTATGGCCGTTTTCTGAATCCTTATATATTTTTGAAGAGCGACACCCAGGATGATAAGGAATTCCCTACCAAAGGGGTTTACTTTTCCGCTGAAGGAAAGGTGGTGGATCTTTTAAAGTCTGAAGTAGACAAAAGGATCGTCCAGGTAAAAGCTGATCTGAGAGTCAATATTCCGCTAGGTAAGCAATTCACTTACCGTCTGAATTTATTTGGAGGGATTACCCTTGGCGAACATCTTCCTCAATACTATCAGTACCGTTTGGGGGGAATTTTTGAACAGAATGTGATTAACTTCAAAAGCTTTGGCGGATTTTATTTTGCCCAGCTTCATACAAATAATTTTATCCTGGCTTCTAATGATGTTCAGTTTAAATTTAATAAAAACTATTTTATCAGTGGAAATTTCAGCTTTGCCAATCTTTCGAACGATATCAAGTTCGAAGATGCAGTTAAAGTAAATTATAGCTCACTGGGATTAACGGCAGGTTATAAATCTCCTTTTGGGCAGATAAAAGTAAACTTCAGCCATTCACTTAAAAACAATCAAAAAGGTATATTCAGTGTTATTTTAGGACACTGGTTTTAAAAAAATGATACAGTTCTTTTACGAAAATTTACCGGAGTCGGTAAATACAGACTACAAAACATGGCTGGAAGATCTTATTCTTTCGGAAGGAAAAAAAACAGGAGAAATCAATTATATATTCTGTGATGATGAATATCTTTTGAAGATCAATCAGGATTATTTGCAACATGATTATTATACAGATATCATCACTTTTGATTATGTAAAAGGCAAGACAATAAGCGCTGAGATTTTCGTATCTTTGCAGCGCATTTCTGATAACGCCTCTACCCTGTCCCGGGATTATGAAGAAGAATTGAGAAGGGTCTTAGCGCATGGAATTTTACATCTTGCAGGCTACAAAGACAAGACAGAAGAGGAGGAAAAAGAGATGCGGAGAATGGAAGATCTATACTTAGCCAAATACCGTGATTTAAAGCTTTAAAATTCAATAATCGCTTAAAGTCCGATATGTAAAGTGCTCTATTATAGCATTAACATAAGTTTATCTGGAGTGCATTCTTCAAAAATGTTTCACGTGAAACATTGATTATTAAGATAAGGTTTAAAGCTTAAATAAGCGAGATAAAAAATGATTTCAGAACTATATGACGTAATCGTAGTAGGTGCAGGACATGCCGGTTGTGAAGCAGCAGCTGCAGCAGCCAACCTGGGCTCAAAAACACTACTCATTACAATGAATATGCAGACCATCGGACAGATGAGTTGCAACCCTGCAATGGGTGGAATCGCAAAAGGACAGATCGTAAGAGAGATTGATGCCATGGGAGGATATTCCGGAATTGTAGCAGACAAATCTGCCATACAATTTAAGATGCTTAATCTATCCAAAGGTCCTGCTATGTGGTCCCCGAGAACCCAGAATGACAGAATGCTTTTCGCTGAAGAATGGCGGATGGCGTTAGAGAATACTCCCAATCTTGATTTCTTTCAGGATATGGTGAAACAGCTGATTATTGAGAATAATAAAGTAGCAGGTGTTGTTACTTCTTTAGGAATTGAGATCAGAGCAAAATCAGTAGTTTTAACAAACGGAACATTTCTTAATGGACTGATCCATGTTGGCGACAAACAATTAGGTGGTGGAAGAATGGGTGAGCCAAGAGCATTTGGTATTACTGAACAATTGGTCACTTTAGGATTTGAAGCCGGAAGAATGAAAACCGGTACTCCACCCAGAGTCGACGGCAGAAGTCTGGATTACTCCAAAATGGAAGAACAGAAAGGAGATGAAAATCCACAAAAGTTCAGCTATCTGGATACTCCTAAACTAACAAAACAATTAAGCTGTCATATCGTTTATACGAATGAGACCGTACACGATATTCTGCGGGAAGGTTTTGACAGAAGTCCAATGTTTAATGGTACCATCCAGAGTTTAGGTCCAAGATACTGTCCAAGTATTGAAGATAAAATCAACCGGTTTGCGGAAAGAAACAGACACCAACTATTTGTGGAACCGGAAGGTTGGAAAACTGTTGAAATCTATGTAAACGGATTCAGTTCTTCTCTTCCGGAGGATGTACAGATCAAAGCAATGAAACATATCCCAGGATTCGAAAATGTAAAAGTATTCCGTCCGGGCTATGCCATAGAATATGACTACTTCCCTCCTACCCAGCTAAAACACACTTTAGAAACCAAGCTGATTGACAATTTGTATTTTGCTGGCCAGATTAATGGAACAACAGGATACGAGGAAGCAGCTGGCCAAGGCTTAATGGCTGGAATAAATGCTCACAATAAAGTTCATGAAAAAGACGAATTTATCCTCAACAGAGATGAAGCTTATATTGGAGTATTAATTGATGATCTGATTACCAAAGGAACTGAGGAGCCTTATAGAATGTTTACTTCACGTGCCGAATACAGACTGCTCCTCAGACAGGACAATGCAGATATTAGGTTAACGGAAAAAGCGTATCAATTAGGATTGGCAAAAGAAGACCGGTTACGTAAAGTTGAAACAAAAGTATCTGAAAGTCAGTCACTTGAAGAATTTCTAAGAGAAACATCTTTAAAACCAGGTATCATCAACCCTATTCTAGAAACTATTGAAAGCAGCCCTGTAGATCAGGCGTTCCGAGCAGCTCAGATCTTGACCAGACCCAACATGACGCTTGAGAAACTTGATAAAATAGATTTCATTAAAGAGTTTTCTACCCAGTATAGCGATGAAGTAAGAGAGCAGGCAGAAATTAACATCAAATACAAGGGCTATATTGAGAAAGAAAAAGAAAATGTGGCCAAGCTGAACCGACTTGAAAACATTAAAATTCCGGATGATTTCGACTATACAAAGCTTTCAAGCCTTTCAGCTGAAGCAAAACAGAAAATGTCAAACGTCCGCCCGAAGACAATTGCACAGGCAGGAAGAATAAGTGGTGTATCCCCTGCTGACATTAATGTTTTATTAGTGTATTTAGGACGTTAAAAAATAAATGTTTCACGTGAAACATTATTTACAATAAAAACCAAAAATAAGGCATTTATAAGCTCATATGGAAGCAATAGATGCCTTATTATTTAATAGAATAAAAGATAACGATTTCAATGAAAATAAAAGATCATTTTCTTTCACAGGAAATATTTGAAATAGAAGAAACAGATACCAAAGGAGTGTATAAGACCACGCCTATTCCTTCCAATATTTCAAGATATTACGAAAGCGAAGATTATATTTCTCATCATCAGGACTCAGGAAGCTTTAAAGAGAAACTCTATAAATTTCTCCAATCTTTTAATCTGCAGTACAAAAAAAATATACTGATCGACAGAATAAAAAAAGGATCTAAGGTTCTAGACTATGGCTGCGGGGCAGGAGAATTTGTAAAATACATAGAATCTGATTTTGAATCATTCGGATTCGAGCCTGATGCTGATGCAAGAAAAGCTGCACAAACCAAGATCACAAGAGCAACACTAATTGACGATATCAATACTATTAAAGACAACACCCTGGATGCCATTACTCTGTGGCATGTCTTTGAGCATATCGAAAACCAGGATGAAATGTTAAATACATTTCATAAAAAATTAAAGGAAAAAGGATTGCTTATTATTGCAGTACCCAACACTACTTCCTATGATGCAAAACATTATAAAGAATACTGGGCTGCCTACGATGTACCCAGACACATCTACCATTTTTCCAAAAATGGAATGGAAAACCTTATTTCGAAAAAAACTGGCTGGAAAATGAGAAAGATCAAACCTTTGATTCTGGATTCATACTACATCTCCATGTTGAGCGAAAAATATAAAAAATCACCCTTATTTTGGCTTAAAGCAGCCATCTTCGGAACGATTTCTAACGTAAACGCCCTTTTTTCGAACGAATTTTCGAGTTTGGTATATATTATCGAAAAAAGATAGAAAATCGATTTTAAAAGCCTTTCTGAAGGTCGATTTTAAGCATTTTCAACATAAAAATCAAAAACTCAGGAGAATTTTCCTGAGTTTATTTTTTTTGAATTTTTTCCATTACACATTTCATTGAAAAAAAATTCAATTCTCCCCTACCCTCTTAATCGTATAAATTTCTAATTTCAATTAATTTTATACTTTACTCATAAAAAGAAACTTGATACCGATATATTCAAAAAAATAATCTCGCTAGAAAATTTAATCCCTAATGCCTGATTTTAATAAGGTACAGCCATTAGCAACTTATTTCTAATATATATCAATCGGGAAACAGAAGATTATAAGAATCCTACTGCTTTATGAAATTCTATAATTAAATTTTTTATTCGAATACAAACTAAAATGATTATTACAAGATCATTATTAACATCGAGCTATGCAACATTTAAAAATCACCGACCCACACACAAGCTTTAAAAAATACGAAACTCAATAAAATTCTCTTTATTAGAATTTTGGCAAAACTATCGGGCTTACTTTTAAATAGATTTCTTGAACAACTGATTTAACAAGCACTATCGATTCACCGCAAAATAAACTGCTCTACATAAAATCTGGAAAAAAAACATCTTATCGCTACCACCATCAAACAAAGTACAGATTTAAAAATATAAATTAAAAAAAAGTTTAACATCTCATAACCAACCTGATACAGTCAAGGTTAATCAACATAAACAATACAAAATAAAAAATTTTGTGCAAACGTACCATGTGCACAATTAACTGAAATTACTTAGTGATAATCAATAAACTAACAGTAATTCAACTTCAATAAACAGCTACTAAAAAATAATAAACACATGGTAATATCCGCACATGCCCGCGATACGAAACTTAATATCTTGAAAAAAGTATAATAAAAAACTGACCGGATTTTATCCTCCCTCCTACTCTTTTATTTATACATACAAATCGTCATTACTAACACTATAAAACCCATAATGCATAAGATCTTTGCGGTGACACAATATACTGCCGCTGGGTTAGCAGGATCTTTTTACAAGTCTTATATTTTCATTACACCCGAATATGAGCGGAGACCTAAATACTATTTATCATCAAAAGAACTGCTTCTTCATTATACTTAAGAAACAATGGAATTTATAGAAATTGCAAATAATTATTAACCCATCTGCGACTACTTTCACTATGCAGAACCTGCAGCGATTTTTAATACATCTTTACCGAGCATTCTAAGAATTGCCTGCTTTTCTCCAATACATCACAAGTAGATTATCATCCCTTATGACAGGAAACGCCATACTTTCTTGTACTCTGCTTTTCATAAAAGTTCTAAATTATAGATTATTCTGACCCCAAATCATACTGAAGAACAAACAAAATTCCCTGCAACTTTTAAATGTCATTTATAACTTTTCTCAATCAAAATTATGCTAAAATACGCGTCAGTTTTTCTACGAAAATTAACACTCCAAAAGAAAAATCTACCCTCAAAAAATTGAATTAAATTAAGGTACAATCTGGATCAAATGTCAGTCCACACATAATCTTCAGATAATCAAAAGTCTGTAGACTATCATAACCTAAGGTTATATCTGAATTTCAAAAAAACATCGATCAATTCAGGATTTGTCAATAAGATCTTAGCCATAAAAAAACCTGCTAATATAATTAGCAGGCTATATCCTTGTTGAGATTTTCTTTCCTATTACTTATTGATCGCAGCTACTCCAGGAAGCTCAAGTCCTTCCAGGCTTTCAAGCATTGCTCCGCCCCCCGTAGATACATAACTTACTTTATCTGCATAACCGAATTGTTTTACAAAAGCAACACTGTCTCCACCACCTACTAAAGAAAATGCACCTAGCTTTGTTGCTTCAGCAATACTGTCTCCCAATGCTACCGTACCTCCGGCAAAGTTAGACATTTCAAAAACACCTATCGGCCCATTCCAAAGAATTGTTCTAGAATTCAGCAATACATCATTAAACTGATCTCTCGATTTGTGTCCCGCATCCAATCCCATCCATCCTTCAGGAATAGCATATATATCAGATTCTTTTCTGTCAGTGTCATTACTGAAACTTTCTGCAATAATCACATCAGACGGAAGATATACCTTTACTTTATGCTCTTTTGCTTTTCCTAAAATTTCTAGGGCCAATGGAAGCTTATCCTCTTCCACCAAAGAATTACCAATTTTTCCGCCAAGTGCCTTTATAAATGTAAATGCCATACCACCACCGATGATTAAATTATCAATCGCAGGAAGAATATTTTCTATAATGGTAATTTTAGTTGAAACTTTCGAACCTCCCAGAATAGCTGTGACAGGTCTTTCACCACTTTTTAATACCTTATCAATAGCTTTAAGCTCATTAGCCATCAGTAAACCGAAATATTTAGTTGATGGGAAATACTGAGCAATAACAGCTGTGGACGCATGGGCACGGTGTGCAGTACCAAAAGCATCATTAACATAAGCATCTCCTAATTTCGAAAGCTTCTCTGCAAAACCTTCGTCGCCTTTTTCTTCCTCACTGTGGAAGCGTACATTCTCCAATAATAAGATCTCACCAGGTTTTAGTTCAGAAGCGGCTTTTTCTGCTTTCTCACCCACACATTCATCAACAAATTTAACTTCATGACCGAGAACTTCCGAAACTTCACCCACAATATGCTTAAGAGAAAACTCATCTTTAACTTCTCCCTTAGGCCTTCCCAGGTGAGTTATTAAGATGACAGAGCCTCCATCCTTCAGTATTTTTTCAACCGTAGGTTTCACCGCTACGATTCTTGTGTTATCAGTCACTTTGAGTTGATCATCCTGGGGAACATTGAAGTCCACTCTTACCAGAGCTTTTTTGTCCCTAAAGTTGAAATCATTGATTGTTTTCATATGTAGATTTATTTTATTTTTTTGAGATTGTATGCAATCGGCCACCCAATCAGGTTCGGTTTTCAGTACATTTCGTCAGGCACAATTTCATCAATTTCATTAAATTTTTGTTTCACAAATGTAAGGTTTTAAACTTTTTCAACAGATTGATTAAAATAAAAGTTTTCAAAAACTTTCCCCGAACCCAATCACCCATTAATCAACAATTTCTTCTCTCTTAAAAAAAAGAATAATGTAGTTGTTGTTGAGTGTTGTTAGTTTCGGGGATAAGTTTTGGGCTTAAAGTTTTTGATACCCAACTCCTAGTCAATTCATATTTAACTCACATTATAAATCCTTGTAAACCTGCATATTCAGGGACTTATTAACAAATGTTGATAACTTTGAGTAAATCCGGTTATTAGTTATTTTATTATGGAAAAATCTGGGGATAGCTGACGAAAACATCTGGAAAGTTGTGGCTAAAAAATCCGGAAAGGTTTTCTATTACGAAATAAATTGGTCTTTAAAAACAGAAAGTTGATAAAAGTTTTCCACACTTATTCACATACCTTTTCACAATTAATCCCCGGTTTACTAACACGAATTGTTATTATTCTTACCTTTGTAAGGAAATAAAATCTAAAAAAGCTTAATACAGGTATTATGAAAAGAAAAATTGCCATTGCAGCGGACCATGCAGGCTATGAATATAAGGAGATTGTTAAGAACTATCTTTCAGAACAATTTGAAGTTCAGGATTTTGGAACGTTTTCCACAAACAGTGTGGATTATCCGGATTTTGTACACCCTGCCGCAACGTCTGTGGAAAACGGGGAAAATGAGCTGGGTATTCTGATCTGCGGAAGCGGAAACGGGGTTCAGATCACTGCGAACAAGCATCAGAAAATAAGATGTGCACTTTGCTGGATGCCGGAGATTGCAACACTGGCAAGACAGCATAATGATGCCAATATGATTTCTATGCCGGCTAGATTTATATCAAAGGAACTGGCGATTGAAATTGTAGACCGGTTTCTCTCTACAGAATTTGAAGGGGGAAGACATCAGAATCGGGTTGATAAGATTGCGGTTTGCTAATTATACTGGGGCTTGTAAATTACTTTACAAGCCTTATTTATTTTTTATTCGTACATTTGCAATGTTCAAATAGAAGTCAAACTCTATTCTTCTCCGGAACCTTGTACTATTTAATATGTATTAATATAAAAGGTTTTTCTCTTTTCTTCTCCATATTTGTATTAAATTTATACAAAACTAAAGCTCCCGTTAGATTTTTTAAACAGTATCCATATGCTGAATTAAAATTAAGAACGGAACGGATTTTTCTTATCTATTATATAGAAGGAGATTTAGAAAAAAGGGCTTACTGAAAGTAAAGCCTGCAACCATTAAAAAGAATTTTAAAATGCCAAAAAAAAGAAAATATATAAGTCATAAAAATGATTTAAAAATGATGGAGATCGGGAGACTGATTCTTCGTTTCATGAATGCAAATGCATCCAAAATTTACAATTACAAGCAGATTGCCGAAGGGATAGATTACAAAAATCCAAGACAGCGGGAGCTGGTCATCCAGGCGCTGCATAAGCTTCAGGCATCTGAAAAGATCAAAGAAGTAGAACGTGGAAAATACATTGTGAACCTTAAAATTGCCGGAACATTAACGGGAATTATTGATTTTAACCAGAGCGGAAATGCATACGTTAACGTAGAAGGCGTTGATGACGATATCTTCATTCACTCCAAAAATGTGAAGGACGCTCTTCAGGGAGATAAGGTTCTTATTATAACCTATCATTATAAAGGAAAGAAGCTTGAAGGTTCCGTTTTGGAGGTGCTGGAAAGAAACAGAACGGAATTTGTGGGTACTTTTCAGAAGGTAGGCCATAAGGATTTTGGGTTTGTAGTTTGTGATAAAAAATCCATTAATACGGATATTTTTATTCCGAAAGATAAATTCAACAGTGCTGAAGACGGCAACAAAGTGATCGTAAAAATGACCGAGTGGAGACCGGGAGATAAAAATCCGCAAGGTGAAATTATACAGGTACTCGGCGCTCCGGGAGAACATGAAACAGAAATCCACTCCATACTTGCTGAATATGGTCTTCCTTATGACTTTCCGCAGGAAGTAGAACTGGATGCTGATAAGATAGACCGCACGATTACAGATGATGAAGTTGCAAAACGATGGGATATGCGTGGGATCTGTACATTTACCATAGACCCTAAAGATGCAAAAGACTTTGATGATGCTCTATCCATCAGAAAACTGGAGAACGGGAACTGGGAAATCGGGGTTCATATTGCCGATGTATCCCATTACGTAGTTCCGGGAACAATCCTGGATGATGAAGCTTACCAGAGAGCGACTTCGGTGTACCTTGTAGACCGAGTAGTTCCGATGCTTCCGGAAGTCCTGAGTAATGATGTTTGCTCCCTCCGACCGAATGAAGATAAATATACCTTTTCAGCCGTTTTTGAACTGAATGATCAGGCCGAAATCCAGAAACAGTGGTTTGGAAGAACAGTCATTCATTCAGACAGAAGATTTACATACGAAGAAGCACAGGAACGTATAGAAACCGGACAGGGTGATTTAGCTGATGAGATCAATACCCTGGACAAGCTGGCGAAGATCATGCGTAATGAGCGAATCAGAAAAGGAGCCATCACCTTCGACAGAAGTGAAGTGAGATTTAATCTTGATGAAAATAATGAACCGGTTGGGGTTTACTTTAAAATAAGCAAAGATTCCAATCACCTGATAGAGGAATTTATGCTTTTAGCCAATAAAAAAGTCTCAGAATTCGTATCTCTTTCCAGAAAAGGTGAGATTACCAACAATACGTTCATTTACAGGGTACATGATGATCCCGATCCGGCAAAGCTTGAATCCCTGAGAGATTTTGTTGCCACCTTCGGATATAAGATGGATCTTGCGAATACCAAGAAAGTCGCTGAATCCCTGAACAAACTTCTTCATGATGTAAAAGGAAAAGGCGAAGAAAATATGATCGAAACCTTGGCGATGAGAAGTATGAGCAAAGCAGTCTATTCTACAGAGCCTATAGGGCACTACGGACTGGGATTCGAATACTATAGCCACTTCACCTCTCCTATCCGACGTTACCCGGATCTTATTGCACACCGTCTTCTGCAGCATTACCTGGATGGTGGAAAGTCACCGAGCAAACAGGAGCTTGAAGAAAAATCAAAGCACTGCAGTTCCATGGAAAGACTGGCGGCAGATGCAGAAAGAGATTCCATCAAATTTATGCAGGTGAAATTTATGGAGAAACATCTTGGAGAAACCTTTACAGGGGTAATTTCGGGCGTGGCAGAATTTGGTTTCTGGGTAGAAATTCCTGAGAACGGAGCTGAAGGATTAATAAAACTAAGAGACCTGGTTGATGATTCTTATTCTTATGATGCAAAAACACATGCTGTATACGGTGTAAGACACGGAAATAAGTATCAGCTTGGAGATCAGGTTCAGATCAAAGTGGTAAAAGCCAATCTGATTCAGAAGCAGCTTGACTTCAAGATTGTGAATAATGACCAGGATAGATAAGTACATTGTATTCAGTATTTTGAATGCAATATTATTGGTAACAGTGATTTTTAATACGGTTATCAATTTTTATCTGTTTGTACTGGCTGTATTTATCCTTGTTGTAGCATGTAATATAGGGATCAAAAGAAATTATATCAGGATTAAGAAACAAGGGAAAAAGTATTTTTTCGGAGTTACATTTCCTCTTTTAATTAATGCATTCTTTTTGATAAATTATATCACAGGGATGAATCCTACCCAGGAAAGATATTGTTTCAGAAGTATGTTTGCAAGGACTGGCGGACCTCATAGCCGCCAGAAAGGTAAAACAACTTACATTTATCTCCGTGGTAATGCATACGAGTACTCTTATATGACCAGGAGCTTTTGTATTGATTATAAAAGAATGCTGTTTAAAAATCAGGTGATTTATACATTTGAAAGAGGGATTTTCGGTCTAAAAGTTAGAAAAGACTTTGACTTTGTTTTCACCGAAAACTGTCTGGAAAATATAAAATAAACCGCAGATTTAGTCAGCGGGATACTATCTAAAGAGGTTGTTCTTAACAAGGAGCTTCCTCTTTCTTTTTTTGTAGAAACTCTAAAATGATTCAAAAACCGGGTGCATGATCTGCTCATGCTTCAGAGACTTCCCCATCCTACTCTTCGTCCGTTGGTTCAAAATTTTTTAACTTAAACGCTGCTTAAAATAAACTTGACATATGACAACTTTATTGAATAATTAAATCATAAAGTCTAACTTTGTATGAAACGAAATGAATTTTTTTCATTTTAAAACACCATTTAATGCTAGAACTTGTACTATCTGCCATCATATTAGGATTCATGCTGAGTCTGGTTTTCATAGGGCCTATATTTTTCCTGCTCATTGAAACCAGCTTTTCCAGAGGCCCTCGACATGCCTTGTCCCTGGATCTTGGAGTCATTACTGCAGATTTGTTATGTATTGTAGCAGCTTATTATGCCAGTGCAGACATTGTCACCCTTATAGATAAGCATCCTGGTTTTTACAGGATCACCTCCATTCTGATTTTTATTTACGGAATTGTGATGCTGGTCACGAAAACCAAAATGCATTTGCCCGGCGAAGAAAAGATCATCAGTCAGAATTATATTAAAACCTTTTTTAACGGGTTTTTCTTTAATCTTTTGAATGTGGGAGTGATTCTTTTCTGGCTGGTAACGGTAATTTCCGTACGAAATCAATATCCGGACACCAGCAATTTTATTTTATACATCAGCATTGTGATCGCCACTTACCTATGTATTGATCTTGCTAAAATTTTTCTCGCCAAACAGTTTCACGACAAGCTAACCCAGAAGTTGGCTAACCGCATCAGAAGAGTAGTTGGTGTTATTCTTATTATGTTCAGTTTCTTTATATTCCTGCAAAGCTTTAAAAAATTCAACCAGTTTGAAAAACAACTGGAAGAAGCGGAAAAGAAAGAAGTAAAATATCAAAAAACAAAATGAAAAAAATGATCTTTCCAAAGCCTTTGAAAAAAGGGGCAAAAATTGCGATAATTTCTCCCGCAGGAGCTGTGGAGCCTTCCCAGCTCGAAAAAGGAATAGAAATGATTAAAAGCAAAGGTTTTGAACCTGTTCTCGGTCAGCACCTGTATACAAAATTCTCAAACGGATATACCTATGCCGGAACAGAAAAAGAAAGATTAAAAGATATCAACTGGGCGCTGAATGACAATGAAATCGGAGCAATTTGGGCCTCACGGGGAGGCTATGGATGCCAGCATCTGGTGCAGCACCTGAAACTGAAAAATTTCATACATAACCCGAAATGGTACATCGGCTATTCCGACAATACCGTTATCCAGAGCTATCTATTGAAAAAAGGTTTTGTTTCCATTCACGGGCAGACCATCAAAACGTCAAGCTTTGGAGTGACAAAGGAAAGCTATGAGCTGATCTTTGATATCTTAAAAGGAAAAGCACCTCTGTACTCTTTAAAATCCCACCAGCTGAATAGAAAAGGTAATGTTACCGGAGAAGTTGTTGGGGGCAATTTAGCATTGATCTATGCTCTTCTCGGTACCAGATATACATTTGACTTCAGAGATAAAATTCTTTTTATCGAAGATATTGGTGAAAATTTCTACGCGCTGGACCGCATGATCATGAGTCTTGAGCTCGCAGGAGTTTTCTCAAAAATCAAAGGTCTTATTGTGGGAGGAATGACGAATATGGGCGACGAAAAAGAAAATAAAAGCTATGAAGATAGTTTTGATGAATTTGCTTACCAATTAATCTCAGAGAGGATTTCAAAATATAAATTTCCATTGGTATTTGGTTTCCCGAACGGACATATTAAAGATAACAGGCCTCTTATCATTGGAGGCAAAGCTAAGATAAAGGTGGAGGCGAAAGTAAAAATTGAATTTTAAAATGGATGATGTCATTCTTACATATTCTTATTCTCCAGGTTTTACCGGTGAATTTGATATCATTTCAGACGGGAAATCTGTTAAACTCAACAGATCATAAAAATGGCAGATCATAATGATTTTGGAAAAATAGCTGAAGACAGGGCGGCTGATTATCTTAAGAAAAACGGCTATAAAATCCTTATCCGGAACTTTCGTTTTCAGAAGAATGAAATCGATATTATTGCTGAAAAAGATCATCAGATTATTGTTGTCGAAGTGAAAGCAAGATCTACCGGTGCCTTTATACTTCCTCAGGAAGCTGTAACCAAAACAAAAATAAGATCCATTGTTTCTGCCGCCAATCACTATCTTGAGGAATATAATGCCGATAAAGAAGTCCGGTTTGACATTATTGCTGTTCTTCCGGATGCAAAAAGAAATTTAATCATAGACCATATAACCGATGCTTTTCAGGCATTGGATGCCAATTGATAAATCCATTCAACAGTATAATAACGGGCAATGCTCTACCCTGATCAGGAATGTACCATTGCTGCATTAAAAAGTAATTTTATGAAGACCATATTAATCACCGGTGCTACTTCCGGTATAGGCAAAGCCACCGCGGAGCTTCTTGCCAGACAAGGAAACAGAATTATTATTTGTGGCAGGCGAAAAGAAGTCCTTGAAGCAGTAAAAACAGAACTTTCAAAGTATACCGAAATATTTAGTTTGTCGTTTGATGTAAGAAACCTTGATGAAGTGGAGTCTGCCATTACTTCCCTTCCTGAAAACTGGAAAGAGATTGATGTCCTGATTAATAATGCTGGAAATGCCCATGGCCTGGATCCTTTGTCTGCGGGAAAAACTGATGACTGGGATTCTATGATCGATGGCAATGTTAAAGGTCTGTTATATGTTTCTAAAATGATTATCCCTGCCATGAAAACTAAAAATTTAGGTCATGTGATTAACATCAGTTCTGTGGCAGCAAGACAAACGTATTCTAATGGCGTAGTGTATTGTGCTACCAAAAAAGCGGTCGATGTTATCTCTGAAGGAATGAGGCTGGAACTTACAGAATTTGGAATTAAAGTGACCAACATTCAACCCGGAGCTGTAGAAACAGATTTCTCAATGGTACGGTTTAAAGGTGATGGTGAAAAAGCTGCAACGGTGTATGCGGGGTATGAAGCTTTAAAAGCTGAAGATATTGCAGATGCCATTGCTTATTGTATCAATGCTCCGAAGCATGTTACCATTTCGGATATGACCATTTACCCCAGTGCCCAGTCGGAACCAAGAACGATTTACAGAAAATAGTGTCAAAAGAAAGAAGTAAATTTGCAGAAAATATAAAGCGGATTGCTTTTTGAAGTCTGCTTTTTCGCTTAAAACAAGAAAATGAAAATTCTATATCTAGAAACCTCCTCTAAAAACTGTTCCGTGGCAGTCTCAGATGATGAAACGCTATTGTGCCTATGTGAGGAAGTTTCCGAAAACTATAAGCAATCAGAAAGTCTTCATACCTACGTGGAATGGGCGCTGGAAGGTGCCGGAATTTCTCTTAGTGAGATTGAAGCTGTTTCTTTAGGTAAAGGACCGGGCTCATATACCGGTCTGAGGATCGGTGCTGCTTCTGCAAAAGGCTTCTGTTACGGGCTGAAGATTCCATTGGTAGCAGTAAACTCTCTTGAGAGCATCGTAGAGCCTTTTTTAGGCCTCAATTATGATTTAATAGTGCCGTTAGTCGATGCAAGAAGAATGGAGGTGTATACGGCCGTTTATGACGGTCATACAGGGAAAGAGATCGTTCAGACTGAAGCTAAAATTCTGGACGAAACTTCTTTTAGCGAATTCCTTGGCAAAAAAGTATTGTTTGCCGGAGACGGTGCTAAAAAAGCAAAAGAGATCTTACAACTCCCTGATGCCGACTTTAAGGAAGATGTGTACCCTTCTGCCCAATACCTTATAAGAAAAACACTGGAAAAAATACAAAATAAGGAATTGGAAGATATTGCCTATTTTGAGCCTTTCTATTTAAAGGATTTCCACGGCGTAAAAAAGAAACCGTAAGCTCTATGTATCGAACACATATTTGCTACGAACACATAAAAAAAGCGAAGATCAGATCTTCGCTTTTTTATTTTATTGTGGACCTCCCTCAGGAACATGAGACCTCACTGGATTTTCCTTGGCTTTATCGCTTTTCTGCTGCTGCTGATTTTTAGCGGGTTTTTTCTGCTGATTCAGATTTACTTCATTCAGAACATTTCCGGAATTCTGTGGAACGTTATTCATCATTTGCGTGGAATTGTTTTTCTGATTGTTGGGCTGAACAGGCGATGCAGGCTGCTGCATAACGGCATTTCCTTTATTGTCCGTAGCCTGGAAGCTCAGTTCACTTTTCAGATAGTTCAGCATTTCCTTAGCATGCAGTCCTTCAGGTGTTTTAGAATAGTTGAGTGCTACCTGCTCAAGCTGAAGTATCATAACTTCCTTACCGCTGGATTTACCGGCATTGAAGGCATTCAGCAGATATAATTTCGGTACCAGTGCATCCTTCGGATACTTCTGAATGGTCTGATCTATAATATCCCTGCTTTCAGCAAATTTTTCGGATTCAAATAAGGCGTAAGCTCTTTTATATTCATTTTCAACATCTTCCGTAGATTTTACAAAAGACTTGTTTTTTGGATTTCTGGCAAATTCAGCATAAGAAGTATAAGGGTAATCTTTCAGAAGAATCTGTTTTGCCCGCTCAGAAGCGTTCGGGGTCTTCTCATAGTTCATGGCGAAAATCTCATACAGGGCCTGAAGCATTACTTTTTCTTCCGGATTTACATCGACAAGATCATACAGGGTCTTGGTAGCAAGAGGAGTATTGGTAAAGTAGTTCTGATACATAATACCAAGCCCTAAAGAAGCGGTGTCCCTGTCTTTTTTCAGCTGTGTCAGCTTTCCCTGATCTGCAGGAATCTGCTCAATGTAATAAGCGGGTTCAAAACGCCTTGGGTTGGGAGCTGTAGTAACGCCCAACGCCTCGCTTTTCATATCCTCAATGGTCGCCATTTTTTTAGAAAAACGCCAGTTATCAGAAAGTGCTCTTTCTCCCCAGACCTGCTTAAATGTAGAAGTTCCTTTGCTTACCGTTCCGGAATTGTTGAAATAAAACCCTTTTGTAGTAACCCCAAAATCTTCAAAAGCATTGGACTTATTGGCGAAAATTGAATTGGCATTATAATCACCCGTATCAAAACCCTTATTTCTCTCTGCGCGCTTTCTTTCCAGTTCCTCCTTTTCCTCCTTAGCTTTTAATTTGGCAATGTATTTTGTGAAGAAATCTGTTCTCTGGGCATCATCCATCTTAGCCAGAGAAAGAATACTGTCATTCTTTTTGATCAGATAATAGTTTTTAGAGATCTTTTTAATGTATCCTGATTGATCTTTCAAAAGAATTTTTGAAGGCTCATACGTCATCACGGCTAAAGCGGAATCATAATATGTGCCTGCGCCGATATAATCATTTTTTTCAAGGTAGCTCTTTCCGATCTCATAATAGGCCAGTCCACGGATCTGTGGATCTGAAACCTTTTCGAAAAGGGATTTTCTGAAAAAATCCTGTGCTTCTTCCTTTTTTCCAGCCTTATTAGCCATCAGGCCCAAGGCATAATAGAATTCATTCTTTCGGGAACCGTAAGTTCCTTTCTTACTGATGCCTTCCAGATAATTCTTAGCTCCGTTATAATCTCCTTTTCCGTTAAAAGTTTTGGCAATAGCAATCTGGGATTTTACTTCAAATTCAAAATCATTGGCATATTTGTAGGCGGCAGTGAAGCTTTCCCTGGCCTTGTCATTCTGGCCAAGATTTTCCAGGACCTGTCCTCTCAGGTAGGCGATTCTGCTTTTCAGTTTTCTGTCTGTATTCAGTTCAAATGCCTGGTCGAGCTCCCTTGCGGCCTCTTCCTTTTTTCCCGCATCGAGAAGAGATTCAGAGTAATAAATGCTCAGCAGCTTGGCATAGCTTTTATCGATCTTCTCTCCTTTCAGTTTCGCAAAGGTTTCATGAGCTTTATGGTAGTCCTTCAGCTTATCGTACGCCAACCCCTGATAGATTCTCGCCAAAGGTATTCTCTTGTCATCCTTCATACGGGTAAAAACATAATTCAGGGCATCCAGTGCTTCCAGCGATTTGTTACGGTAAATCCTGGCCTGGGCAAGAATCATATAGGCATCAAAAATCTGCTTGTTTTTCTCTTCCCCGTTTCTGGTAACAGAATATTTGTTGATAGCCTTCAGTGCCTTTGCTTCTGCAATTTCCAGTGTGGTGGCACCTTTGGCCTCTCCCCCTTCAGGATTCTGATTTCCAGAATCATTTCCGGACATTCCCGGAATACCAGGAATCCCAGGGATTCCAGAGCCCCTTACCGGAGGTTTGTTGGCGACTTCAGCCATTTTCATAGAATTCTCTGCAAAAGCAGCCGTTTGGCCAAGATCGCTTCCTAAAGGTTGTTCTTCGTAGGTAAGAATGGGAATATAGGGTGCATAAAAATTATCCTTATGCCCCTTATCCCTGCTTGTAAACTCACTGTTTAACGCATCCTTAGCATTAAAAAGAGTGTTGTAATATGTGGAAAATCCTTTCAATAGTTTTGATCGCTGCTCCGGCTTTTTTGTTTTGGTAGCACATGAAGCAACAAGGCATATAACTAAAAGGAATAAAATATTTTTTTTCATTATTCAATATAACTCGCTAATCTGCTTTTTATTATGACTGTTTGATGATTTTGTAAAAATAATAAAATTTTATAATGAATAATATTTATATTTCTTACGGAAATATTTATTTCTTCTTTATAGACGTTTAAATCAATGAGGTTTCTTTTAAAATTTTGTAAACGAGATGGGTGGGAAGTCCCATAATGGTATAAAAGCTTCCCGTAAGCCTGCTGATCTTTGCCATACCCAGCCATTCCTGGATCCCATAGCTTCCCGCCTTATCGAAAGGTTTATAATTTTGAATGTAATAGTGTATTTCATCATCTGTCAGTTCATTCAGAGTGACATCAGCTACATCTGTTTCTGTAAAGGTTTGATCTGCCGTTTTAATGGTAATGCCGGTATATACCTGATGGGTCCTGCCCGAAAGGCTCTGAAGCATCCTGAATGCATCTTGCTCATCTTTAGGTTTCCCCAGGACCTGATTGTCGATGGCTACTATCGTATCGGCAGTCAGTAAAACTTCATCTGCCTGCAGGCTTCTGAAAGCATCTGCCTTTAAATCAGAAAGGTAGGCAGCAGCTTCTTCTACTTTAATATGTTGGGGAAGAATTTCTTCACAATCTATTTTCACTACTTCAAACTCAAAACCAAGACTGGTAAGCAGTTCTTTTCTTCGTGGCGACTGGGAGGCTAAAAGTAATTTCATTATTATACAGATTGGGTATTATCATCATGCCAGTTTCCCTGTACTTTCATCACCTGTTCGATGACATCACGTACCGCTCCTGTTCCTCCTTTTTTCGGAGAAATGTAAGTGGAGATGCCTTTCACTTCAGGAACAGCATTTTCGGGACACGCTGCAATGGCTGAACTTTCCATAATGTGAATATCCGGAAGGTCGTCACCCATGGTCAGGATTTCTTCATTTTTCAGATTGTATTTTTTCTTAAAATCTTCAAAATCAACCATCTTATCATGAGATTTCGGATAATAATCCTGAATTCCCAGATAATTGATCCTGTGTTTTACCATTTCATCATTCCCTCCGGTAATTACCCCGATAAGGTAATTGTTCTTCAAAGCTTTTACGACGGCATATCCATCCAGGACATTCATCACCCTGCACATATTTCCACCAGGCAGAAGATATACGCTTCCATCGGTGAAAACTCCGTCTACATCAAATACAAATGCCTTGATATCTTTTAATTTCTCTTTATAGCTCATACATTTTTTGAATAGAATGATTCATTGTTTTATAAATTTCCAGACTTTCATCTTTTAATAACTGTTCATGCAGCTGTAACACCCGCACATCATTTCGTACTGCAGGGCCTGTTTGCGCCTTTTTGGGTTCGATTTCATATATTTTCTGAACCGTTTCATCAATGAGCGGTAAGAAATAATCAAACGGAATTTCCTGCGAATCTGAGATTTCTTTGGCCCTTGCAAAAAGATGATTTACAAAATTACAGGCAAAGACAGCTGTCAGGTGAATATATTTTCTTTTTTCGTAGCTGCTTTTCATCACCTTTTTCGAAACCTCTGAGGCCAGTTCAAACAGAATTCTTTGATCCTCTTCGTTCTCCGCTTCAATAAAAAATGGAATTTTCTCATACTTCAGTTCCTTTGATTTTGAAAACGTCTGTAGAGGATAAAAACTTGCTTTTCTGTAATTACCGTTTAGGACCTCTTTAGGCAAAGATCCTGAAGTATGGGCAACCAGACAGTCTTTTTTGGAAATGATTCCGGAGACTTGCTCTACAGAATTATCACTGACACAGATGATATACAGATCCGCATCTTTTAAATCCTCCGTAGAATTGGGAATATTCAGTTCTTCAGAAATCTTATTCAGTTCTTTTTGGTTCCTGCCAAAGATCTGAGCTAAAGGAATATCCTTCAGACTAAAGGCTTTGGCCATATGATAAGCAACATTTCCGGAACCGATGATTACAATTTGCATATAACAAATATAGGATTTTAAGCCGATTCCGGAAAGAAGACCGCTGTACAAAACAATCCATCTGTCCAGGCACGTTTATTGCGTAACTGTCTCATATTATTTTTAATATTTTAACTGAAAGTTGATATTTAATTTAACTTTAAGCTATTTTTGTAATCCAAAACAATGAAAGCATCTTATGAAGATTAAGGACGCGGAAATTATTTCGTTGATGCAGAATCCACGGACCCAGGAAAAGGGGGTTCGTGCCTTGATGGATGCTTATCAAAGCAGATTGTACTGGCACATAAGAAGAATTATTGTGGACGGAGATCTTGCGCAGGATACTTTGCAGGAAACTTTTATTAAAGCTTATCAGAATTTTCACCAGTTCAAAAATGATAGCCAGCTGTATACCTGGCTGTACAGAATTGCTACCAATGAAGCATTGCAGCAGGTGAACAAGCTGAAGAAAATGCAGAAAACGGATGAAGATCCGGAGTATCATATGCAGAACCTCGTTGCCGATAATACGGAAGGTGATGCTGAAGAAATACAGACTCTGCTGCAGAATGCCATACAAAGCCTGCCAGAGAAGCAGAAACTGGTATTTACCATGCGGTATTATGATGATCTCCCTTATGAGGAAATCTCAAAAATCGTAGATATGTCTGTGGGGACTTTGAAAACCAATTATCATTATGCCAAACAGAAAATAGAAGATTATATTAAAGAAAATTACGAAAGATAATTTTTGATACAACAAAGATGAAAGACTTCGATATAGAAAAATTAGAGCGTAAAAACATTTACACAGTGCCTGATGATTTGTTTAGAAACATTCAGGAGAACGTTTTGAATGATATAAAGACAAGCAAAAAAGCACCTGTCTTTAAGCTGAACTGGATGTATGCCGCCGCGGCATCTCTGGCTTTGATTTTTGGAGCGACTTATATTTTCAATTCCGATAACAGCCCTGTAGAAAGCGGACAGGATTCAGAGAAGGTGTACGCTTCCCATAAAGGAGAACCTCAGAAAGAAAGTGAGATCGCTTATGAAACCTTACAAGAAGATTTAACTTCTGTTGAAAATAACAATCAAACACTTGATAATCAAAAAAATAATACTACTTATGCCTTTAAAAACGAAAATGAAACGCAAAAGGCAACAGCAGTATCCCAACCGGTAACACCGGCGGCAAAGAAAGAAGAAAACCGGATGAATGATTATCTGGATTCGTTTTCTAATTCTGAGATTGCAGAATTAGCAAGCAACTCGACGCAAGACGTTTATTTGGATTTATATAATTAAGAAGATGAAAAAAATAATATTGACGCTTTTTATTATTTATGGTTTTGGCTTAAATGCCCAAAGGACGGATTATGACTGGAAGAAGATGGATCCTAAGCAGAGAAAAGAGGTCATCAATAATCTTTCTCCTGAAGAAAGGAAAGAACTCCTTAAAAAATTCAGGAATAATATGATTATGGACAATCTGAATGTAGATCCGGGAGTTAAAACCGAATTTACTCAGCTTTATAACGAATACCTCGACAGTCAGAAGCAGATCAAAAGCCAGTTTGATCCTGGTTTCGATCCTGAAACCCTTTCGGACGATGAAGCTAAAGCTAAGCTGCAACAAAGCTTTGAAGTAGGGCAGAAGCTTTTGGATAACAGAAAAAAATACGCAGATAAAATGCAGCAGGTAATTCCCTGCCAAAAAGTTCTGAAACTGTTTCAATCCGAAAAAATGATGAAAGATAAAATGGAGGAAAGAAAACCTCACAGGAATAAAGGTCAGGGACCTAAACAAAACCCATAATAGTTTATTTTTTTAATGTTGGACGGCTCTTACAAAATTATTTTTGTGAGAGCCGTTTAGCTATCGCTAAATTCATATTTTTGATGAAAACTTACAGATGAAAAAAATTATTTTATTCCTGCTGTTTTCATTGATTGTGCCAGCGCAGAAAGTGGAAACCATTCAATTCAAACAAAATATCAAAGACCGAAGGGGCCTTGCGAAATCTCTTACGCTGATTGATAACAGAACAGATAAAGAAATAGGCAAAATATCCGGTAAAAAGGGAGATATAGAATTTAAACTGCATGATGGAGACCTGAAAAGCTTTATTGAAAACCGGTTTGCAGAAGATAACAAAGTGAAAGGAAATAATGATATTGTTATCATGCTTGAAGAGTTAAAAATCTATGACGAACAAGCCAGAAATGACAAATTTATGTATTCAAAGGCTAAGATAAAAATCTCAAGTTTTCTGAAAAGAAACGATAAATATTATTTTATTAGCCGATACGATAATGTCATTGTCAGTAACCCGGAAAGAACGGCTAATAGTACTTCAAAATATTTATCTGATACGGTCTCTGATATCATTACCGGATTTATTAAGGTATCTTATTCTAATGGGGTGTCCAATCATTATATCACCGAAAATGATATTACAAGCTATAATTCCTATTTGATCAAAAATAATAAATCCCTACACCAGGAGCTGAAAGATGGAGTGTACTTAAATTTCAAAAGTTTTTCTGATCAGAAACCGGCAGAGGGCTATTCTGTTGAGAAAAATAAAAAAGGCAGAGTGGTGAGGATTAAAGATCAGGACGATCTTGTAATTTCTTTAGGTGAAGTATTTGGTTATGTAGATGCAGGCATAGCATATCGACTTACACCCAATGGTTTTCAGGAAATGAAAAAAAATGAAAATGGATTTTATATTATAATATCCAGATCACAGCTTTTTGCAAAATCAACCATAGGACCCGCTGGTTTAATCGGAGCTTTTGCTGGAGGAATAGTAGGTGCAGCGATTGGAGCAGCAATTGATTCGGGATCAAATAAAGGAGCTGCAGAAGGATTTGGTTTCAAGTCTCCAACAATGACTACGGTCTATGTTGATTCTTTGACAGGAGATTTTAATTTCCAACAATAAAAATTTACTAAATGATGGGTGCCTGAACAAAACCTATAATAGTTTATTTTTAATGTTGGACGGCTCTTACAAAATTATTTTTGTGAGAGCCGTTTAACTATCCACTAAATTCATATTTTTGATGAAAACGTACAGATGAAAAAAATATTTTTCTTTTTATTGTTTTCCGGCTTAATTTGGGGTCAGAAAACAGAAACCATTAATCTTTCAAAATCTATTAAAGACAGCAGAAACTCTGTAAAAAGTTTTACAGTAATAGATCTCAGGGCTGATCAGGACGTAGGAATGGTAATGTACCATAAAGACGAGGTAAAAATAGGGTTAGAAAATAATGCAAGTAAAGATCTGCAGGATTGGTTTTATAAATACAATCCGGTAAGGGGCCAGAATGACCTGTTTTTGGTATTGGAGAACCTAAAAATTTCTGAGGATAAAAAGGAAAAATATTCGATCGGAAAGCTTGAATTAAGAGCAAGCACCTTTCTAAAAAAAGAGGACGGGTATCATTTTATTGACAGAAAAGATACCATAGTGAGTGCTTCATCACTTAACACTCCGTATATGGGACAAACATTGGCGAAAAGAATCACTTTGGTTTTTACGGATCTCCTTAAAAAATCCTACGAAACAACGCCCTGGGAATTGAGCGTGTCAGAAAACGATCTTCCGAATTATTCCGTTGTGCTGAAGGATCAACTTGATATTTTAAAAGCAGACGAATTAAAAGAAGGGGCTTATACAGATTATTACAGCTTTTTCACTCACAACCCCGAACCTGGATACTCTCTGCAGACTAACAGTAAGGGTATAGTGACAAAGGCGGTAAAGGGAGATGAAAAAAAGGGAATAAGAAAATTTTATGCCTTTGTGCATAACGGCACTGCATACAAAAATATTCCTGTGGGCTATACCGAGATTTTTAAAAATGGTGACGGGGTCTTTATTCAGGCAACAAAAGCAGACCTGTTTCCCCAAACGGCTGCCAATGGAGCGATGATTGGTGGTGCAGCAGGTGGTTTAGTAGGGGCGATAGTCGGAGCGGTTATAGATGCCAGTATTTTAGGTAAAAAAAGCAATGTCGAAGAATCTCAGATTTACCTTGACCCCTTTACAGGAAATTATCTTTTACCTGAAAGTTTTGGCAAAACCAGGTAACATTCTGAAAATAAGGAGAGGATTTTGTCTCTCTTTTTGTGTATTGTTATTTGTGTTTCAGTTAAAAAGAAAAAATTAAGGATGAAAAAATCTCTTGCATTTTCTTATCTTTGCAAATTACAAGATTCTTAAATGAAAAACATACGAAATTTTTGCATAATCGCTCATATCGACCACGGTAAAAGTACCCTGGCAGACCGTCTATTGGAGTACACGAATACAGTGACCCAAAGAGAATTACAGTCTCAGACGCTGGATGATATGGATTTGGAGAAAGAACGTGGGATTACCATCAAGTCACACGCGATCCAGATGGATTATGAGTATAAAGGAGAAAAATACATTTTAAACCTTATTGATACACCGGGACACGTTGACTTTTCTTATGAAGTATCCCGTTCTATTGCTGCCTGTGAAGGAGCGCTTCTTATTGTAGATGCTGCACAGAGTATCCAGGCACAGACCATCAGTAACCTTTATCTTGCACTGGAAAATGATCTGACGATTATTCCTATTCTGAATAAAATTGACCTTCCTTCCGCTAACCCTGAAGAAGTAACCGATGAGATCATGAACCTTATTGGCTGCGAATATGAGGATGTTTTAAGAGTTTCAGGTAAAACAGGAGAAGGGGTACACCATCTTTTGGAGCAGATCGTTGAAAGAATTCCTGCACCCGTAGGAAATCCCGATGGCCCGCTTCAAGCGTTGATCTTTGACTCTGTTTACAACCCATTCCGAGGAATCGAAGCGTATTTCAAAGTAGTCAATGGAAGTATTTCCAAAAACGAAAAAATCAAATTCTTTGCTACCGGAAAAGAATATGGAGCGGATGAGGTAGGGACTTTAAAACTGAAGCAGGTTCCAAAGAAAACCGTTCACTGTGGCGATGTTGGCTATCTGGTTTCGGGGATTAAAGATGCCCGTGAAGTAAAAGTAGGAGATACCATTACTTCTTTTGATAAACCTGCAGCAGGACCTATTGAAGGATTTGAGGAAGTAAAGCCAATGGTATTTGCCGGAATTTATCCAATTGATTCCGAGGATTTTGAAGAATTGAGATTCTCTCTTGAAAAATTAAGACTGAATGATGCTTCTCTGGTTTTCGAACCCGAAAGTTCTGCCGCTCTTGGTTTTGGTTTCCGTTGCGGATTCTTAGGAATGCTCCACATGGAAATTGTTCAGGAACGTCTGGACAGAGAGTTCAATATGAACGTAATCACAACGGTACCCAACGTTTCTTATTTTGGATATACCAAAAAAGAACCTGAAGTTCCGATACTGATTAACAACCCGTCTGAAATGATGGATCCTTCTACGATGGATAGAGTAGAAGAACCATTTATTAAGGCTTCTATCATTACAAAATCCGATTTCGTGGGAGCGGTAATGACTTTATGTATCGAAAAAAGAGGGGAAATTGTTAACCAAAGTTATTTAACATCAGAAAGAGTTGAGTTAATTTTCAATATGCCTCTTGCTGAGGTTGTATTCGACTTCTATGACAGATTAAAATCAATCTCTAAAGGATATGCTTCATTCGATTATCACCCAATCGGATTCAGAGCTTCCAAGCTTGTAAAAATGGATATCCTGATCAATGGTGATATGGTAGACGCATTATCTTCCCTGATTCACGATTCCAACGCATACTACATTGGTAAGAGAATGTGTGAAAAGCTTCGCGAACTGATTCCTAGACAGCAGTTTGATATTGCAGTTCAGGCAGCATTAGGAACGAAAGTAATCGCAAGAGAAACCATTAAAGCCTTAAGAAAAGACGTTACCGCAAAATGTTACGGTGGAGATATCTCCAGAAAACGTAAACTTTTGGAAAAGCAGAAAGAAGGAAAGAAGAAGATGAAACAGATTGGTAGGGTAGAAGTACCACAATCCGCGTTCATGGCTGTATTAAAGCTGAATGATTAATATTGACTATAAAGATAAAAACCGCTTCAGATGAAGCGGTTTTTTTGTCTTATTTCTTACGGGTGTATTTGATCTCCATTGTTTTGTATTCTTTTCCTGTTTTGGAATCAGGTCCGTACATTTCCAGTTTTTGAGTATTGTCATCCACAAAGGTGAAGACCTCTCTGAAATCGCAGTCCTTTCCAGGTCTTGCAGGGTCGGTCATTTTTCCTTTAAACTCAACCGATTTTGTGGAAGCATTCCAATCTCCTTCACCGTGCATCATTCCGGTTCCCATATTGTCGATCCAAGTGCTGATAAATTTCTTTTTAGAATTGTCATATCCTACAATACTCATTCCTTCGAAAGGCATTCCCATAAAATTTCCTTTATGGTTACTCATCTGATAGCGCCCGCCGTACATCATTTTGTTGGTGGTTTCAGTTTGGCTGGTCATAGGCTTTCCTCCATTTTCCATCCACATGGTAGTTTCTCCGGTCCAGGTTCCATCAGATTTGGCCAGCATTTTATGCATTTCTCCAGGAGTGGCATACTCCATCCAGGCTTTGGTTGCTGTCGCAGAGTCTACGGGTTTCCATTCTGAATTTGCCGCAGTAGAGTCCGTAGTAACAGAACCATTGGCAGCGGTTGTTTTTCCTTTCTCACAAGCTGTTAATAAAAAAGCAACGGAAAGAACAGTCAATAGTTTTTTCATAATAATTTAGTTTTAAGATGGTTATATTAATAACTAAAGATATGAACTTTTATTATATGTGAAATTTTTTTTTGTTATGATGAGAAATCGTAACTTTGTGTATTCGTAACGCAAATTAATATATGGAGTCTCCAAAAAAATTACAGGATATAAAAGTAGCCGTAGATGCTGTTATTTTCGGATATTTTGATAAAAAAGATCTTCAGATTCTTCTGATTAAAAGAAATATCGAGCCTTTTAAAGGAGGTTGGGCTCTTCCCGGAGGTCTTGTTCTGGATGAAGAAAGTGTAGATGACGCAGTAAAAAGAGAACTCTATGAAGAAGCCGGCATAAAGCCCGATTTTTTAGAGCAACTCTATACATTCGGTAATGTGGGTCGCGATCCTAGAAACCGGGTGGTTTCAGTAGCCTATCTGGGACTTGTGAATCCTTCTTATCACGAACTGTTTGCAGATTCCGATGCTGAAGATGCACAATGGTTCAGCGTTAATGCACTTCCTTCTCTTGCATTTGACCACCAGACCATCATTGAGATGGCCTTAAAAAGACTTCGCACCAAAATTCAATACCAGCCGGTCGGTTTTAATCTCCTCAATGAGGAATTTCCATTTTCAGACCTTGAAAATCTTTATAAAACAATTGTAGGTCAGGAAATTGACAGGAGAAACTTCCGCAAGAAAATCATGAGCTACGGACTTCTTAACGAAACTAACAACGTCAAAAAAGAAGGGAGCGGCAGACCCGGAAAGCTTTTTACCTTCAATAAAGAAAAATATAAAGAGCTTGAAGAACAGGGCTTTTATTTTGAAATTAAATAGTTGTATCTAAACATAAAGTTCACAGATGTTGTGCACAAAAATCCACAAATATTTATAAAACGTTCTGAAGCTACAGTATAAAATATCAATTGAAAACATTCAATAGAAACGGGCTTTAGTCCGTTTTTTTATGATCAAAGTCTTTCGGCTTTACCCTAAACCAATTAAGGATTAGTGCCATTTGTGATAAAAACCTGTGGTGTTCGTGTTTATCGAAATTAAATTTTTATCACTGAAAATCAATTTATTACATTTATTAGCGTAAAATTAACACAAATAAATTTGGTTCCAATACTGGTAATATTTTAAATTTGTGTAAAAATAACGCAATCATGAAATACACCATACAAAATACTACAGAACGTTTTCAGAAGAAAGAAAGGATCAGATTTCTCTTTTTCTGGGGACATACAGCAACGGATAGGGTATCGAAGTCATGCTTCAGCCAGTGGTTTCCCGGAAAATTTAAGGAAAATGGGATCATCTATAAAACGGCAGAACATTATATGATGGCCGGAAAAGCAAGATTATTTAATGATCGTGAAACAGAAGAAGAAATCTTAAAGGCCGCTACTCCCAATCAGGCCAAGGCTTTAGGCCGGAAAGTAAAAAACTTTGATCCGCAAGTTTGGGATGAATGTAAATGCGGAATTGTCATTCAGGGAAATTTTTTGAAGTTTTCTCAAAATCAGAACTTTAAAGATTTCCTTTTGTCAACTGGAGACAAAGTTCTGGTGGAAGCAAGTCCGTACGACAGAATTTGGGGTATCGGGATGCTGGAAACAGACAGCAGAGCAGACAATCCTTTATTATGGAACGGAGAAAACCTTTTAGGATTTGCTCTGATGGAAGTAAGAGATCAATTAAGAGCATAACCATCCTTAGGAAGGAAAGGAATTGCTATGTCTTGTTTAATTAGCGTAATACTAACACAAATATAAAATATTGATCATGAAAGATGAATTAAAACCAAGATTTATCGAATCATTACAAAGAAATAATGATCAGATCAGAGAAGACCGTGCAAGAATCATCGGGGCAGATTCCGAACTGATTTACAGGCGCAGAGTCGAAGATATCGAACTTAAAATCAAAAGACTTGAGCGCGAACGGGAAGGGCTTATTGATATCAGCCCTTTAGACAGAAACAGTCTGACTTTTGCCGATTTCAATCCCGAAGCATTCGTTCAGAAAGACATAGAATTATCATTAACCATCAGAAATCTGAATATTCAGTTGGAAGTAACCCAGAAGAGATTTGAATATTTATTTGGAAAAACACTATAGTTATGGGAAGTACAAGATACGATTTAGATGCTCGTTATGACAGAGCAAGAAAAGCAGGGTACGGAACAAAATCCGCGGGTGAAATTTTTACCCAGAATGCCAAAAGAATGGCCCATGAATCTATGAATCCTCACGGAATTTCTTTCAGGGAATCCAGAGATTCAGAAGTTCATCCCGACTCAGTACCAATTATTTTGGGGCTCGATGTTACAGGAAGTATGGGACATATTCCTCATGAGCTGATCAGAGATGGATTACCAAAACTAATGGGTGGAATTATCCAGGGAGGTGTTCCCGATCCGGCTTTGCTCTTTCTTGGAATTGGAGACCATGAATGTGATGGTTATCCGCTTCAGGTAGGACAGTTTGAGTCCGGAGATGAGGAACTGGATATGTGGCTTACCCGAACTTATATCGAATCCGGTGGAGGAGGAAATGCCGGAGAAAGCTATTTGTTAGCATGGTATTTCGCAGCCTTCCACACCAGAACAGATGCCTTTGAAAAAAGAAAACAAAAAGGATTATTGTTTACCGTTGGAGATGAACCTTGTTTAAAGATACTTCCTGCTTCTGCCATCAGGGAAATTATGGGTAGCGGGCAACAAACCTATACTCATCTTGAATTGCTGGAAGAAGTAAAAAAGAAATATGAAGTATACCATATCAGTGTTTTACATTCAGACCAGGCACTGAGAGCAGACAAAGGATGGAGAGAATTGTTAGGACAAAACTGTATATCCATTGAAGATCACAGAGAAATCCCCAATGTTATCAAAGGAATTATCTGCGATAAGTTTAAAAATAAAACCTTAGGAACAACAGGTTTAGATCAGTTTCAGATGCTTTAGAACAAGGCAATTGACATTTAAAATAAAAGGACATGAAAAAAGCGCAGATCGTAATAGGACTAGGGTTTGGTGATGAAGGAAAAGGGATCACTGCAGATTTTCTGGCTTCTCAGAATCCGGAAGCGGTGGTAATCCGTTTTTCAGGAGGCCAGCAGGCGGCCCATACGGTGATGATTGATGAGAGAAAGCATGTACATTCAAGTTTTGCAAGCGGAGCACTTCGTGGCTTGCCTTCTTACTTAACAGAGCATTGCACTATTCATCCGGTTTTTCTGCTCAATGAAAGAGAAGACCTAAAGACAAAGAACGGGAATATTGAACTCCATATTCATCCACTCGCGAAGGTTACGACTCCTTTTGATGTATGGCAGAACCGGACCAACGCAAGAAATCTGGAACACGGGACCTGCGGAAAAGGAATAGGAGCCACCATGAAAAGACATGAAAGTCCGTATAAACTGTTTGCCATAGACCTTATCGCACCGAGAGAAATGCTGATGGAAAAGCTTAAAGGGATTGCTTATTATTATGGATTTGCAGACGAAAAAGAAATTGATGAACTTCTACGCCCTTTTTTAGAAGCTGTTGATAGCATTGATTGGAAAATAAATGATTATACCTGGCTGGCTTCATTCAACCACCTTATTTTTGAAGGAAGCCAGGGTATTTTACTCGATATGGATCATGGGATATTTCCCAATGTGACCTATGCATATACGACTTCAAAAAATGCTTGCGAAATCTGTAAGCTTTTAAAAATTGAAGACATTGAAATGTATTATGTCACCAGAAGTTATGCAACCCGCCACGGAAACGGCTGGATGAGTAATGAAAAAGAAATGGATCTGAGAAATAATGAAGAAGAAACCTGTACATTTAATGATTATCAAAAGGAGCTGAGGACAGGAGAAATAGATTACAACCTTTTGAATTATGCTTTGAAACTGGATGCGGCATATGTACTTTCGGTTAAAAAGAACCTTGTTGTGACCTGTTTGGATCAGATTGATGAGAAGTTTAAGGTAGAAAATCTTGATATAGATTTTGATGCGGTTTACGGATCGTATTCTCCGTATTCGAAAGATTTTAAACAGATTTTTTAAATCTTGAAGATACAAGTATTAATTTTATCCGGATCAGAACCAGAATATTGATAATGAATAAAAGTAAATAACCATGAAAACAACAACATTATATAGACCAGTAGGAGAAAAAGAAATGATATTGATTATGGAGAGCGGATTTAAAAAATTTCCACCAAGATTGGAATGGCAGCCCATTTTTTATCCCGTTCTCAATGAAGAATATGCTTCAGAGATTGCTGAAAAATGGAATACGAGAGACGAAGCCGGAAATTATCTTGGTTTTGTAACCCGGTTTGAGGTGTTGACAGAAGTAGCAGATCAGTATCCTGCACAGAATGTAGGAGCAAGAAACCACAATGAATTATGGGTTCCTTCCGAAGAGCTGAACAGCTTTAATGAGGCGATTGTAGGAAATATAAAAGTCACAAAAGTATTTATAGGAGATAATTTTGAAAAAGCTGGAAATACTGAACTGGAAGGACTGATGCTTAACATTAAAAAAACTTAACTATGACAAATAAAGGAATGGCAAAAGATACCTTAGATATCCTTGCTAAAAAATATTATATCAACGAACATAACGAAAAAATAAATATAGAGAATGAGCTGGAAATCAGTAAAAAAGATACCACTCTTTTCACCCCGGAACAGCTTTCAGAAATGATAGAATCCACAATGCCGGAAACCAATTTTGAAACACGGTTTGAAACAAGAAACAGCAGTTCCTTAAAAGCAATTTTACAATTGGCTGAAGAAGAAAATCAGGAAAAACTCATGTGTCTGAACTTCGCTTCTGCAAAAAATCCCGGAGGTGGATTTATCAACGGGGCTGAAGCACAGGAAGAAAGTCTCGCAAGAACTTCCGGATTGTATGAAAGTCTGCTTCAGGCCTGGGATTATTATACGACTCACCGTGCGATGGAGTCCTGTTTTTATACCGATACAATGATTTACAGTCCCAAAGTTCCGGTTTTCAGGAAAGATAAAGGAGAATTGCTCCCTAAACCTGTGCTGTGTAACTTCATTACCTCTCCGGCAGTTAATGCAGGGGTGGTAAAACGTCAGGAACCGGAAAGAGAAAATGAAATTCTCCCCGCAATGGATGTCAGAATGGATAAAATGCTTTCGCTGGCTTTACATGAAGGAAATGAAGTTTTAATCCTAGGAGGATGGGGCTGTGGAGTGTTCAGAAATGATCCGAAAGAAATTGCAGGATTGTTTAAAAAGCATCTTCAGGGGAAATATAAAAATAAATTTAAAAGAGTGGTTTTCGCAGTGCTTACAAAGAAAGAAGAAATGCTGAAACCGTTTGAAGAAATACAATGAATATCAAACTAAAAAAGTATAAAGAACAACTACAGGATTGGCCCCAACAAGGCTATCATATCATGGCTCAATATGATGATGAGAAAATTATTGTATATCAATCCTATAAAAAAGAAATTGGAGAATTTGCAGTTAAAAATCAATTCTTTGGCGGAGGTTTCAGTCTCGAAAGAATGACCTGGATAAAACCTAATTTTCTTTGGATGATGTACCGCAATGGCTGGGGCAGAAAAGAAGATCAGGAATACGTTTTGGCTATTCATCTGAAAAAAGAAGCATTCAGAAAATATCTGGAAAATGCAATATATTCTTCTTACAATAAAAAGCTTGAAGTTTCCAAAGAAGAATGGCAGGCTCAGATGAAAGAATCTTCAGTGAGGCTGCAATGGGATCCGGATCATGATCCATTTGGAAATAAGCTGGAAAGGAGAGCAATACAAATAGGTTTACGAAATGAATATACCCTCTCTTTTGCTAAAAATGATATTATTTTAATTGAAAACATTTCAGATTTTGTGAAAGAACAATATGAATTTGTGTTAAATGATGATTTGGACAATCTGATCATTCCAGAAGAAAAGCCTTTATTATTTGATGATGAGGTTTTAAACAAAAAGCTCAATTTAAAATGAAAATTGAATTAATAAAAGGAGACATCACGAAAATTCAGGCTGATGCGATTGTCAACGCAGCCAATTCTTCCTTACTTGGCGGAGGCGGAGTTGACGGAGCCATTCACAGAGCAGGAGGGCCACAGATACTGGAAGAATGCAGAGCCATCAGAAACAGACAGGGGAAATGCAATACGGGCGAAGCTGTCGTAACAAATGCGGGAAATCTCCCAGCCAAATATGTTATTCATACCGTAGGTCCGGTTTGGAATGGTAATGAAGAAAAAGAATCAAAACTTCTGGCGAATTGTTATCATAATTCCTTGAAATTAGCAGAAAGCCTTGGGGTAAAAACAATTGCTTTTCCCAACATCAGTACTGGAGTATATCGCTTTCCCAAAAAGCTGGCGGGAAAAATAGCTGTAGATGAGGTCAGAAAATTTCATTCAGATACAGTTAAGAAAGTTATTTTTGTTTGCTTTGATGATGAAAATAAAATGATTTACAAAGAACTATTAGAATAAACCAATGAAAAAACTAGCCATATTAAGCGGCGCAGGAATCAGTGCCGAAAGCGGAATACAGACTTTCAGAGACGGAGACGGTCTTTGGGAAAACCATAATGTAATGGATGTGGCAAGTCCGGAAGGATGGAGAAAAGACAGTGCCTTGGTTCTGGAATTTTACAACCAGAGGAGACGACAGCTGCATGAAGTACAGCCCAATAAAGCGCATCAATTATTAGCAGAGCTGGAGAAACATTTCGATGTTCAGGTTATTACCCAGAATATTGATGACCTTCATGAAAGAGCGGGATCCACCCATATTCTTCACATCCATGGAGAATTATTCAAATCGTGCTCATGCAAGAATAAAGACTTGATTTATGACCAAAAAGAGGACATCAATATTGGTGACAAAGCTGAAGATGGGGCGCAGTTAAGACCTTTTATCGTTTGGTTTGGAGAAGATGTCCCATTGTATCAGACGGCAAGAGAAATCGTGAAAGAATCAGATATTTTACTGGTCATCGGTACGTCTTTGCAGGTGTATCCGGCAGCAGGATTGATTCATGATATCAAAGATGACTGTCTTTTAATTGTTATCAATCCTAATGAAACAGGATTTGGATACGGACAGAGAGCGGTCGTCATGAAAGAAACAGCCACCCGGGGAATGGAAATATTGTTTGATAAACTGGTCAACCTTGCCTGATGGAAAATAAAGTAAAAGCAGGAATCATGGGCGTCTGTATAGGAGATGCTCTTGGTGTCCCTGTAGAAAGTTATTCAGAAACTGTTTTGAAGAGGGTAAACCTTGGAGAAGACACCGATACAACAGGAGCCATTATCGGAGGAATTGCTGGAATTTATTACGGATTTGAAAATATTCCGGAAGAATGGATTGCTGAGCTGGTGAGGAAGGATGATATTGAGAAATTATGTGAGAAATTACACCAAAAATTAATGAATTAAAACACAAACCATGAACGAAATAGAAAAGAAAAAAATAAGTAAATTTTTAAGCCTGATCTTACGACATCAGCCGGAAAGTATAGGCCTTAGACTCGATGAAAACGGCTGGGCAGATATAGGAGAGCTGAGAGGAAAATCAGCCAAAAAGAGAATATATTTTACGCCTGAAGAACTGGACGAGGTTGTAGAAACCAATAATAAGAAACGTTTTGCTTTTAATGAAGATAAAACCATGATCAGGGCAAGTCAGGGCCATTCTATTGATATAGATCTGGCTTTGGAAGCAAAACAGCCTCCTGACTTTCTATACCATGGAACTGCAGAAACCAATATGGTGTCTATTCTGGAAAAAGGAATTGAAAAAAGAACCCGTCAGCATGTACACTTAAGTGCTGATAAAGAGACCGCTGCAAAGGTCGGGATGAGACACGGAAAGCCTGTAATTCTTACCATCAGAACCGGAACAATGCATCAGGAGGGGCTCTTATTTTATCAGTCTGCAAACGGAGTTTGGCTCACCGATTTTGTAGATGCAAAATATATTTCGAAGTAATATGAGCAGAACATTAGTAGTAGGTGACATTCATGGAGGGTATAGGGCATTACGGCAGGTTCTTGACAGAGCTGAGGTCACCCCTAATGATCAGCTTATTTTCCTGGGGGATTATGTAGATGGCTGGAGTGAATCTTCCGAAGTGATAAAGTATTTAATGGACGTTTCCGGACAGCAGACATGTATTTTTATTAAAGGAAATCATGATGCCTGGTGCGAAGACTGGTTGTCATTAGGTCAGAGTCCTGATCTTTGGCTTCGTAATGGGGGGAAGAGCACCGTAGAAAGCTATGCAGATTATCTCCCGGAAGATCTTGAAGTGCATCTGGAATTCTTTCAAAGGATGAAAAGCTATCACATCGATGATCAGAACCGTTTGTTTATTCATGCAGGTTATGCATCTATGCACGGGCCGGAAAAAGAAGTCTATTCCAGCAATTACCGCTGGGACAGGACACTCTGGGAAACCGCTGTAGCAATGGATAAAAAACTCCAGAGGAATTCAGAACTGTATCCTAAAAGGCTGCTTTTGTACAACGAGATATTTATTGGGCATACCCCAACGCTTGATATCGGAATCACAACGCCGGTGAACAAAGCCAATGTCTGGAATATGGATACCGGAGCAGCTTATAGTGGAGCCTTATCCATGATGGATATTGGCTCCAAACAGCACTGGCAAAGTGATCCGCTTCCGACACTGTATCCAAATGAAAAGGGAAGAAATTGATGAGATGCCAGAAATGCATTATTTGTTTGCTTTCAGCCTTTAGATAAACAAACCTCACAGGTTTTCAAAACCTGTGAGGTTTTCATTTTTAAAGCTATTTCGTCTCTTGATTTTGTAACTTTCACCATCCTACTATCCCTCTTTTCACAAAAGATGTCTATTTTTAAAGTCTGAAAAATATGACCTCCATGAAACTGAAATATCTTTTGCTGACCCTCAGCTCTTCCTTGCTTTTTGCACAGAAATCCTTTCAAACTCCTTTCGAAAAAGGAAACGGAAACCAGACCGTTACTTATGAAGAGATGAATACCTATTATCAGGATCTGGCTAAGAACTTCAATACGATTCAGTATCTGAAAAAAGGAGAAGACGATAACGGAAAGCCCATTTATGTCGTGGTTTATAATCCTTTTGCTGAAAAAGACCTGGAAAAGTTAAGAAAAGATAAGGCCATTCTCTTTGTCAACAACGGGATTCACCCGGGAGAGCCTGATGGAATAGATGCCACCATGATGCTGATGCGCGATCTTGCTGCCAAAAAGATCAAAACTCCGCAAAATTTTATCATTGCCGCTATTTCCGTTTATAACGTCAGTGGAATGCTGAACAGAGGATCCTATTCCCGGGCGAACCAGAATGGTCCGGAGCAGTATGGCTTCAGGGGAAATGCCAGAAATTATGACCTGAACAGGGATTTTATCAAAGCAGATTCCAAAAACGCCAGAAGTTTTCAGGAGATCTATCAATGGCTGAAGCCTGATGTTTTTATCGACAACCATGTAAGCAATGGTGCCGATTATCAATATACGTTCACCTATATTTCTACTTTTAAAGAACGTCTGGGAAACATTCTTGGAACCTATTTCTATAATGAGTATCAGGCCAAAAATCTTGACGATATGAAAAAGCTGGGTTATGAAAGTACGCCATACGTAAACATTCACGGAGATGTTCCGGAAGTTGGATTTGCCGCTTTTGAAGATTCTCCGAGGTATTCCACAGGGTATACTTCACTGTTCAATTCCCTGGGAACGGTTCCTGAAACCCATATGCTGAAACCCTACGATAAGAGAGTAGATGCAACCTACAAATATATGCTGGTCAATCTTCAGAATTTAGATAAGGACTACCATACAATAAAGCGTCTGCGCCTTGAAAATTTAAAGCAGTATCAGGCCGGAAAACAATATGGAATCCGATGGAAAATAGATTCCACGAGGTTTTCTACCATGGATTTTAAAGGCTATGAAGGGAAATACAAACCGAGCGATATTTCCGGAAAGCCAAGGCTGTACTATGACAGGAACAAGCCGTTTACAAAAAATATAAAACTCTTTACCACCGCTGTCCCCACGGGATATGTTACCATTCCTAAATATTACGTCATTCCGCAGTCTCAATACCGTGTTATTGAAGAATTTAAAAGAAACAAAATCCGGATGAAACCAATACAGAAAGACAGTACTTTGGCGGTTGAGTCCTATGCCATAAAAGACTTTAAAACAGTTAAAAACCCTTACGAAGGCCACTACGTACATTATGAAACCACGGTAGATAAAACTAATAAAAATCAACGTTTCCAGGCAGGAGACTATATCGTTTCTACCGATCAGCCTGGTGTAAAATATATTATTGAAACCCTTGAGCCTGAGGCGTTAGACTCTTTTTTTAACTGGAATTTCTTCGATGGGATTTTAGCACAGAAAGAATACTATTCCGCTTACATTTTCGAAGACACCGCTGCTGAATTGCTTAAAAAAGATAAAAAGCTGAAAGAAGCCTTTGAATCAGCCAAGGCATTGGATAAAAAATTGTCTGAAGATGGAACCGCACAACTGGATTGGATTTACAGACATTCCCCTTATTTTGAAGAGAAAACCTTTAGGCAGTATCCTGTTTATAGAGTTTTGTAAATAATTGATATTTAAAGTATAAGCCGAAAAAAGACGTTTCATTCGAAACGTCTTTCTTTTATCTGGGTAAGCCTCTTTTTAAGGCTATTTCTGCTCTCTTAATGGCCATTTTTTCTTTCCATTCCATATATTTGCCTTTGAAATTAAACTTCATGAGGTCGTCAAATTTACGCTGTACGGTCAGGTTCCATAAAGAATGTGCCTTTACTGCCCATGATTTGTCCCAGGCTCTGAGGGAAATGGAGAAGCTTCCGTCCAGGTACTTCATCCAGTGCCACCATCCTGTAGGCATAAACAGGGTGTCGCCGTGTTCCAGGTAACATTCTATTCCTTCCACACCATCCAGGGCAGGAAATTGGGTGAAATCAGGATTTTCAATGTCATAATCTTCCAGCGCATACGTAGCATACGGAATCTGATACAGCCGCTCTCTCCATTTGTAATCAAAAAGAAGGACATGCTTTCTTCCGTTGAAATGGGTATGGAAAATATGGGCCATATCAATATCAAAGTGAAGGAACGTTACAGAGCCTTTACCTCCAAAGAACATATTGGGATATTTATCTAAAAAACCTCCCATCAGTTCTTTTGGGGAAATATAATCTTCCAGAAGTTTGGGCGCGTATTTTATGGGGTCGAAAAGGAATATTCTCAGATCGGTAGGCTCTTTCTGAATCAGATCAATATAGTCTCCGAATTTCATCTTAGCGGCAGAAGCATTAATGGGAGCAGAAGGGTCTGCTTTTGCGCTGTCATATAATGGAACCTCTACATCTCCTACAACTTCCTTCATGTATTCCATCGTCCATTTTTGATAAGCAGGCCATTTTTTTGCCATATTTTTGATGACAACGGGCCTTCTTGGCTTTAGATATTTTTCGTAGAAATCTTCTTTTGAAATGTCATCTACAACATCTATAGGCTTTAAAATAATTCCCATTTTAATAATTTTATGTTACAAAATTATTAAATAAATGTTTATATACCAGCCTTTAATTTTTTTTTAATCTATGATTCAAATCACTTTTTCCTATCCGCTCAAAGTAAGAATTTTAATATTTATTTTACCAGTAAAGTTTTTCATTTTTCCCCATCGAAAGGCTGTATATGCTTACATTTAATGTGGAATTATACATGAAATATAAAAGCGTAGAGGGAGCATAATTCAAGACAAAAAAGAATCTTTTCATGATGAAAAGTAGAAGTGTTTTGAAATGGAATTTCATAAAATAAAGTTAGTATTAGTGATGATTTCATTTTAATTCATGAGAATGAAATGAGTGAATGTATCGATAAACATAAAAGCTTCAGATAATACATTCAATGCTGATTTTATTGTTAAGGAATTGGTGCGGAAATTATTTAGAAAGCGATGGCTTAACGTAAGATAAAAATAAAAAACAATCATTTTTAGTTTTCAGGTCATGACTTTATCACTATGTTTTTAGTGATATTGATTTAACTTTTATCTATAAAAGACATCTTTAAAAAGTGTAACGAAAAATGATAATGACTAACTAATTGGTCAAATAATAAGTATGAAAAAAAATATTTCTTTATTTCTGGTACTTTTTTGTGCGGTCTTCACATTCGCTCAGAAAACGGTTTCAGGAAAAGTGACAGATGATGACGGGGTAGCGATACCAAGTGCGAGTGTTACTATTGAAGAGCCGGGGAAAGATGCTATTCTGGCGTACGGGATTACCAATGCCAAAGGAGAGTACAAAGTAACATTCACTTCTGGCGAATCCAATGTAGATCTTAAGGTAAAAGCATTCAACCAGAAGCCGCTTACTAAACAGATCAGCAATAGTGACCAGACCCTGAATTTTAAAATGCAGTCTGAAGCGACAGAAATAAAGGAAGTACAGCTAAAAACAAAGATGATTACGGCAAGAGGAGATACCATTTCCTATGACCTGAAGGCATTCAACAGTAAGAATGACCGTACGCTGGCTGATGTGATGCGGAAAATACCGGGAATTGAAGTGAACAAAGACGGGACCATATTATACCAGGGAAATGCCATTAATAAATTCTATGTCAACGGAAAAGATCTTATGGAAGGAGGTTACGGAACCATCAACAATTCGCTTCCAAAAGATGCCGTGCAGAAAGTGGAGGTTCTTGAAAACCATCAGCCTGTCAAAATTCTTCAGGATAAAGTGCCTTCTGATCAGGCAGCCATCAATATAAAACTTAAAAACTCTGTGACTATGACTGGTCGTGGAGAGGTAGGATCAGGATTTGGAGATCCGTGGCTTTGGAATGTAAAACTTACACCCATGTTTTTTGGACAGAAAAGCCAGTGGGTAGTCAATTATAAAACCAATAATATGGGCGAGCAGGTAGAAAATGAAGGGAATATCCTCGCTTTCGGTAGCTCATGGGAAGGAAGAAGGAGCAATATCTCTCAAAATAACTGGTTAAGCGTAGAAAATGCCAGCACCCCGGATCTACCCGTTAAACGATACCTGATGAACAGTGTCCATTATCTGTCAGCGAACTACCTTACCAATATCGATAAAAAGAAAGAGTGGGAACTGAAGGCTAACGCCAACTATACCAATAATGCGGTGGAAAGGGAAGCAAACAGCATAACCAGAGATGTGCAGCAGGGAGTGCAATACAATACAAGGTTTCTGAATAATTTCTATACCGATAAGCTGAAAGGAGAATTGATATTTACCAAAAACGCAAAAAAAGGATTCTTCAAAAACACCACCACATTTTCACAGTTCTGGAATGCAGACCGAGCTTTTGCTGAAAGAAATGACGAAATAGGATTTAGAACCGGAAATGAAGCGCTGGAGTCACCCACTTCATCTTTTCAAAATTCCTTAAGCACGATTATTCCATGGAAAGAGAAGATGGTCAACTTAAAATCCTATATCAGTTATCAGAATGACACACAGGTATTGGAAATTTCCCCGGCCGACTATCTGCGGTTTCCTTATAAAAAACCTGGCAGTGACACGCTTACAACCATTAAGTTCAGTCCAGGAACCACTGCTTTACAAAGCTTCAGAATCAAAAGCCTGGATACATCCCACTCGGCCAACATCAGTTTTTCAACAAAAGGCTGGACCTTCACTCCTCAGGTAGGATTTGATTACTCTACAGATAAGCTAACGACCAATTTTGACGGAATGACAGATGATAATTCTCCGGATTTCGGAACTTTAGCGTATGAAAATGACCTTAAGTTCACCCGGGCTAATCCTTCAGCTTCAGTTGGAATTAATTATAAATCAGAATCCTGGAGTCTATTTTCAAGCTTCCCGGTTAATTTTAACAGTATCAAAGCGGAAGATCTGTTCAGAAATGTATCAAAATCCTTGAACAGAGTGACCTTTACGCCTAACATTTTTGCCCAGTATTCGTTTGCTTCATTCTTTAAAGCAAGTGTGAACGGAGGAATTACAAACAATTTCGGAGACATCCAGACTGCTTATGCCGGGTATATTCTTACAAGCCCGGGAGGATTCAATGTCATGAATCCTAAAAACCCGATTCCGGAAACCAATACAAAAAATGCGGGAGCAAGGCTGGAATACAGAAATCCTCTAAATAACCTTTTCTTTAATGTCGGATCCAGAATGAGTGATGCAAAGAACAATTTAATTGCTTCAAGCATTGTTAACGAATCAGGATTCAGGGTAACAGAGTATATAGAAAGAGAAAATAAGCGAACAAGTAATACCTATTATGCAGAAGTTGGTAAATATTTTCCAAAATTTAAGACCAATGCCTCATTAAACTATAATAATACCATCTCTAAGGCCCAATCCATAAGAAATACAGATAATATCGATACCAGAACCAACGGGAATACGCTAGGATTTAAATTCAACAATACCTATTTCTCCTGGATGAGCATAGATTTCAATGCGTCCAAAACCTGGAACAAGCAATCGAATATCTATCTAACAGGAAATAAAGGAAAAACAGAAGGATATACCCACAATTTAAATGTTTTCTTCTATCCTCTGGAAAACCACACCATCGGATTCTATTGGGACCAGATCAATTCCAAATCAGCAGACATAAAATATAATAACGGTTTCTTTGATGTTTCTTACCAATTTTCATGGGCTAAAAAGAAATTGGATTTTGAGCTGAAATGGATGAATATTGCCGACAAAAAAGTATTTGAAAGAATTGACATCGATAATACAACCATTACACAAACCACCATGCTGCTTCGCCCAAGCCAGGTCATGTTGACCGTAAAATTCAATTTTAAATAAAAAACAAAAAACCAATCTATAAGGATTGGTTTTTTGTTTGAGATATATTGATTTTCTTAAAAGCTTTGGTCGTCTGCTGAAGGTCCATAGCTTCCCGGAAGAGGGATGTCGTTCAGGCGGTAATAGACCCCAAGCTGGGCCCTGTGATGGGTAATCTGATTCAGGGCATGGCGTATCGAGCCGTATTTGGTCCATTTTGCCAACTCTTGACCGTTATTTTTCAATGCCCAGCTGTCGCGAAGGTTCTCTTCCCGGGCTTGTTCAAGAGCTTCCTTACCCATTTTGAAATTCTGATCCAGCGTCCGGAGTAGATCTTCCCGTGAAGAAAGCTGCTTGGGCTGATGATCTGAATTGGCAAAATCCAGGTCTGAGGTGTTGAGCATCGTGTTCGGCCATTCAAAAATTTCAGCAATATGAGTCGCAAGGGGCATCATCTTCATACTTTTTTCATGAGGAGTATATTCATTTTTTCCCTCAGGATAGGCTTCAAAGAATTTTTTAGTGGTCTGGTACTCGGTCTCAAACTCATCTTTAAACTGTGATAAAGTATCCATATTAATTTGTTTTTTAGTGAGTTAAAGGTAATGGTTTTAAAAATGAAAATGTTTTAACAGAATCATAATTTTTAAAGTAAAAAATAAATTTGAAGGAAAATTGTAACAAAAGCCTGCACATGATTACTAATTGATTAAACTTGAAAAATGAGAAAGCTATTCTCTGTATTTCTTATCGCACTATTTACTGTTGCCCATGCTCAGGAAACCAAAGAAACTGCCAACCGTTTCTTTTATGAGCTGACCTTTAAACCTAAGAAAGATTCAGCCAAACTGGATAAGATTATTACCATTCTGGATATCACTCCGAAAAAATCAATTTACCAGGATTATACAATTCCGGCTCAGGATTCCATTATAAAAGTGGCTGTTGATGAGATGGAGAAAACAAAAAGCTGGAAAGACATTTCCAAACTTATTAAGATGCCCAAATTTTCATATAAGATCATTAAGGCGTATCCTGAGATGAAAGAAAAGTATGTGGATAGGGTAAGCATGAACTTATTCGGGTATGATGATGATGTTAAATTTAACTGGAACATTTTACCGGAAAAAGAAAAAGTAGGAGAATACAACACTCAAAAAGCAACTACAGAATTTGGTGGACGAAAATGGACTGCTTGGTTCAGTTCAGATATCCCTTTTCAGGATGGACCCTATAAATTTTATGGCCTTCCGGGATTGATCGTCAAGATTGAAGATTCTGAGAAAAATTATTCCTGGACGCTTAGTGGAAATAAAAAGATAGAAAATTACGAAGAGATGTCGTATTCAGATAAAATCAATGCAAAATACGGCATCCCTCAGACTATAACTCCTACTACAAAAGATAAGTTTGAAAAGGCTTATGCCAGCTTCAAACAAGATCCAATGGCCGAGTTCCGCCAAAAAATTACCCCCGAAATGATGACTATGAAAATGCCTGGATCGGACATGACCATTGGGGAAATGGCAAAAAAACAAGAGAAAATGGCTAAAGATTTTTTCAATGCCAACGACAATCCGATAGAAAAAGATCAAGGCTCAGAGAAAAAGAAATAACAAGCATTCATATCAACTAAATTATATTTCAAATCAACCCGGATACAGCAATGTGTTTGGGTTGATTTCTTTCATACCCAAACGTTATTTAGATTAAATTTAAATAACGTATATTTGCGGGACTAAAAATTAGGCTTTGAAAGAGAAAGGATTACATAAATTAAGTGGATTCCCTAAAAATAAAATGGGGAAGATATTGGGGTATGATAATGACCATCTGAAAATGCCCAATAAAATCATTGAGATGGGGCTTCTTCCGGAGACCGTTTTCAGGATTTTGTATCAGGCTCCATTCAATGGGCCTATGTATGTAGAATTTGGGGCAGAAAAAAGCCGGATTGCTCTTCGTGAGGAAGAAGGAGAATACATCATTGTTGAAGAATTGAATTAATGCAGGAAAATAAGAAAAAACAGATACTTTTAGTCGGGAATCCTAATGTAGGAAAGTCCACGGTTTTCAATACATTGTGCAATAAAAAGCAGAAAACCGGAAACTATGCCGGCGTTACCGTTGCAAGCCATTCGGGAAGATATGTCTATAAAGATGAGGAGGTTGAGGTGATTGACCTTCCGGGATCATACAGTGTATATCCAAGTTCTGAAGATGAGGCTATTTTTTCCAAATTTCTTATTGACGAGCAAAAAAATTATGCAGGCGTGGTCTACATTCTCGAAGCATTAAGCTTAAAGAGAGGACTTCTTTTGTTCCAGCAAATCCAGGATCTGGGTATTCCTATGATTCTGATTGTCAATCAGATCGACCAGGCAGAAAGAAGAGGGATCACTCTTGATATTGACAAGTTTTCCGAAGCATTGGGGATCAAAATCATTCAAACCAATGCCAAAGAACAGATTGGGATCGACGACATACGCAAATCCGTTTATAATAATGAATTTGTAAAAACAGATAAGATATCTTTTGAAACGCCAAACGAACACCGGGATTTTATCCGGAAACTGGCTTCCCATAAAGGATTTGATAATGAATATAAAGCCTGGATGAGCCTTTCATTAGGAACAGATCTGGGAAGAATAGAATCTGTCATGGATCAGCTTCACGAGCCGGACTCTAAAAGTTTGGTTCCGAAAAGATTGCAGGTTCAGGAAACCGTTAGAAGGTATCAGAATGTAGATAGAATTCTGGAGGATGTAATTTCCAAGAAAGTACAGTTCAAAGAATTGTTGACCGAAAAGCTGGATAAGGTTTTGGTTCATAAATTCTGGGGATATGTGGTCTTCATGCTGATTTTGCTTGTGATTTTCCAGAGTGTTTTTTTCCTGGCAGAATATCCGATGAACTGGATCGAAGAATTTTTCTCGTGGCTGGCAGCTTTTACTGGTGAGCACCTGCCGGAAGGGCCTATTAATTCCCTGATCTCAAACGGAATTGTTCCGGGAATAGGGGGAATTGTCGTTTTTGCACCCCAAATCGGAATCTTATTATATTTTCTTTACCTGCTGGAAGATTCAGGATACATGGCTAGAGTTGTATTCCTGATGGACAGACTGCTCCGCCCATTCGGACTGAATGGGAAAAGTATCGTGCCGCTGGTGTCAGGAACTGCCTGTGCCATTCCTGCTGTCATCTCCACCAGAAATATTGAGAACGTCAAGGAAAGGCTCCTGACAATCCTGGTAACACCGTTTATGACCTGCTCTGCAAGACTTCCGGTATACAGTATCATCATTGGGCTGATTATCTCTGAAGGAACGTTTTTAGGAATCAAATACAAAGCTTTGGTCTTAATGGGAATGTATCTGCTGGGCTTTTTAGTGGCCTTATTTTCTGCAGCGATTCTTAAAGGATTTATTAAAAATAAAGGAAAAACATATCTGGTGATGGATCTTCCGGCCTATAAAAAGCCCCTTTTCGGGTACGACTTCAAAATGGTTTTAGGAAAAGTCTGGGATTTCATTACCGGCGCCGGAAAAATAATTTTTATCGTAAGTATTATCATTTGGTTTTTGAGCTATTTCGGGCCCAAACAGCATCCTGACCAATTCGTTGCCTCCAATGTTGAGCTGGACCATTCTTACCTTGCCAAAATGGGTAAAGGGATCGAGCCGGTGATTGCTCCCTTGGGCTATGACTGGAAGATGGGAGTCGGAATTCTTACAAGTTTTGTGGCTAGAGAAGTCTTTGTAGGAACAATGTCTACTCTGTACAGCCTTGAAGATGATGCTCCTGAAGTAAAGGTGATCGATAAAATGAGAAGGGATGTAAAACCAAACGGAGAAAAAGTCTTCAGTTTTGCGACAGGAATTTCCGTTCTCTTATTTTACGCATTTGCAATGCAGTGTGTTTCTACACTTGCAGTAGTCTACAGAGAAACCAAAAGCTGGAAATGGACCGGCTTTCAGGTAGCCATGATGACAGGTTTGGCATATTTTGTGTCGATGATAGCATATCAGATTTTAAAGTAATGGACTTATCATTAATATTTCAGTATGTACTTGTATTGTTAATTGTAGCATTCGCATGTTACTCTTTGTTTAAAGTACTTAAGAAGAACTTCGCTCCCAAGAAGTTCAGCTCAAAAAGAACCAACTGTGATAAAGATTGCGGTTGTTCTTAACATTAGCTTCACCGGATAATCGAAAAAAATGTAGTAATTTCATTTTTTTAATTTAAAATTTCCGGTTTGATAAGCTCTAAAGCAGTATACCTTTTGTTATTCTTCGTATTGGCCTGCCAGGTGAATGCCCAAAATGATACTGCTCTTGTAAAATCATATGCAGATCAGGTGATGATCCGGGCCAACCTTGATACCAATATTGAAAGCTATATATTTTCTGAGGGCGAAGATAAAAATGCCAATAAAACCGTATTGGCCATCAATAATAAAACCAAAACCTCCCTTTCTATAGATTACAAATTCATTAGTGCAACCCTGTCCTTTACACCGCGCATCTTTAATGATAACAATAATGATCAGCTTAAGGGCAAAAGCACCTATACAGATTTTACCTTCAGGCTCTTTCCCAATAGATTTATCCAGACCCTTTACTATAAAAATGTAAAAGGATTTTATATTGAAAATATGAAGGATTTCCTTCCTGATTGGCAGGAGGACAAAGACCCATACATTCAGTTTCCGAACCTTAGAGTGCAAAGTTTTGGAGGGTCTACAGCCTATGTTCTTAATAAAAACTTCTCTGCAAAATCTATTTATACCCAGGGTGAATGGCAGAAAAAAAGCAGCGGAAGCTGGGTTCCGTTCCTGGATTACGACCTTACTATTTTTAGAAATACCATTGAAAATGAAAAAAGTAAAGAGCTGCAATACAATATTGGCGGAAATATCGGGTATTTTTACAATTGGGTAATTGGTAAAAAAGTAAATATCGCCCCGTATTTAGCCCTTGGTCTGGGAGGAAAGTTTGCAAGCTACCGGGATGTGGAAAACAGGGGAACAAAAGAAAACATACAATATGTGACCTTAAGAATGGAAGGGGGTCTTCACGTTGGATACAATACAGACCGGTTTTTATTTGGGGGGAAAATGAATTTCAACGCAGATGCCTATCAGAAGAGTAATCAGACCACCGAAAATAATAATGTCTATGGATTGCTGTATATTGGCTATCGTTTTGCTCCTCCGAGAGTTGTCAAAAACACCTATGATAAAATCCAAAAAAAAATTCCTATTCTCTAAGGGAAATGGTCTTTTAAGTATCTTTGTAAAGTAAAGTTTAGAAAACAATAAAATATAACACCATAATGTCGTTAATAAAATCTATTTCAGGAATTCGCGGAACTATAGGCGGAAAGGTAAATGACAATTTAACACCACTTGATGTGGTGAAATTCGCTTCTGCGTTCGGAACCTGGCTTCAGAATAATAAAAATAAAAAGGACCTTACCCTTGTTATCGGAAGAGATGCGAGAATATCAGGTCAGATGGTATCCTCATTGGTAACTGCTACTTTGCAGGGTTTGGGGATCAATGTGGTTGATTTAGGCCTTTCCACAACGCCTACCGTTGAGATCATGGTTCCTGAGCTGAATGCAGACGGAGGAATCATTCTTACTGCATCCCACAATCCAAAACAATGGAATGCGCTTAAGCTTCTGAACGAAAAAGGAGAATTTATCAACGGTGAAAACGGTGCCGATGTACTGGCTTTGGCAGAAAGTGAAGATTTCAATTATGCTGAAGTAGATCACCTGGGCGCCTATGAAACAAGAGATGATGCTTTCGATATTCATATCCAGCAGATTCTCGATTTACCCATGGTAGATGTGGAAGCTATCAAAGCCAAGAACTTTAAAGTGGTTCTGGATGCTGTAAATTCTACAGGAGGTATTGCTATTCCGATGCTTTTGGAGAAGTTAGGATGTGAAACTGTTAAATTGTATTGTGAACCAACAGGTCATTTTCCACACAATCCCGAACCTTTAAAAGAACATTTGGGCGACATTTGCGAGCTGGTGAAAAAAGAAAACGCAGACCTGGGAATCGTTGTAGACCCGGATGTAGACAGATTAGCTTTAGTAGATGAAAAAGGAGAAATGTTTGGTGAAGAGTACACGCTGGTAGCCGTTGCCGATTACTTACTGAAGCATAAAAATGGCGTGGCCGTTTCCAATCTTTCTTCAAGCCGTGCATTGAGAGATGTGGCCCGGACACACAATTCTGAATATTTTGCAAGTGCTGTAGGAGAAGTAAATGTGGTTACTTTGATGAAAGAAAAGAATGCCGTGATCGGAGGAGAAGGAAATGGAGGAATTATCTATCCTGAGCTGCATTACGGAAGAGATTCTTTGGTAGGAGTTGCCCTGTTTTTAACACATCTGGCCAAAGAAAATAAAACTGTTTCTGAAATGAGAGCCGGATATCCAAGCTATTTTATGGGTAAAAAGAAAATAGAGCTTACCCCTGATATCGACGTAGATGCTATTCTAAGCAAAATGGAACAAGAGTATCAGAATGAGGAGATTTCTACTGTAGATGGGGTAAAAATCGACTTTGAAAACAACTGGGTTCACCTCAGAAAATCTAATACCGAACCCATTATCAGAATCTATACCGAAGCGAAGTCTCAGGAAGAAGCAGATCAGCTTGGAGATGATATGATTGCTAAAATTAAAAGCTTAATTTAAAATAAATGAAAAGAACGGACCTTGCTCCGTTCTTTTTTTATCCCACTATGTTTGAGCATATTAAAAATAAATTTCCGTTTCCAAAACAAAAATGGCGAAAACTTCTCAGCAGCTTTGAGCGTATGGACGTCCCTGCCAAAACCATCCTCTTAAAAGAAGGTGAGATTTCCCATAATGCCTACTATATTGAAAAAGGAATGGTACGGGCATGGTACAACAATGACGGAAAAGACGTTACCTTTCAGTTTTTTCTTGAAAACACCATGTTTTCTTCCCTTGAAAGCTTCAAAAAGGGACTGCCCAGTATGGTGTCATTTGAGACCATAGAACCCTGTATTTTATATAAAATTAAAAAACCGGATGTAGAGGCTTTTCTTGAAGAAGTCTACGAAAACGCCGAGCTTAGAAAAATCTTTATGGATGCTTTGTTTGAAAGGGTTTTCGATTATATGAAACATTTCTTTTCGTTTATAAAAGATAGTCCCCAACAACGATATATTAATTTTGCAAAGGAAAAACCGGAAATTATAAAAAGGATTCCTCAGCATTATATCGCTTCTTACCTGGGAATTACCACAGTCCATTTAAGCAGAATAAAATCAGGAATTTTAAAGAATAATCTTCTTTGAAAGGATTTGAAACGCTCATAAAATATTCACAAGGACGTTCACTTCTTTGCTGAGCGAAGGGCCTTCGCGGTCGGAAATATGGGTTCGTTTAATTAAGCCTGGCGATCATCGCGTTATTTCTTTGTTGATACTTCTCTAAAGTGCAATATAAAAAACTTTCGTCCTCGCGTTTCAACCTTCCAAGAATTATATTTTACCGCAAAAGGCGCAAAGAGCTTTATAAAAACATTGGCAAGGGCGTTTCACTCAGCAATGGGAGCGATCTTTGCTGAACGAAGTGCCTTTGCGGCCGTGAAATATGAAATTTGTTTAATTAAGCCTAGCGATCATCGCGTTATTTCTTTATTGAATACCTCTCTAAGGTACAATATAAAAACTTTCGTCCTAACGTTTCCAACGTCCAAGAATTCTATTTTTACCGCAAAAGGCGCAAATAGTTTTATTATAGAGCATTATAAAACGTTCGCATGGGCGTTTCACTTAGCAAGAGGAATTGGTCTTTGCTGAACGAAGTGCCTTCGCGTTCGGAAATATGGGGTTTGTTTAATAAGACCTGGCGATCATTGCGTTATTTCTTTATTGAATACTTCTTTAATACACAATATAAACTTCCATCCTCGCGCTTCCAACGTCTAAGAATTCTATTTTTAGCGCAAAAGGCGCAAAGAGTTTTATTATAGAGGATTATAAAAACGTTCGCAAGGGCGTTTCACTTAGCAATGGTGAGCGGTCTTTGCTGAACGAAGTGCCTTTGTGGTCGGGAAATAAGGTGTTCGTTTAATTAAGCCTAGCGATCATCGCGTTATTTCTTTGTTGAATACTTCTCTAAGGTAGAATATAAACTTCCATCCTCGCGCTTCCAACGTCTAAGAATTATATTTTTACCGCAAGAGACGCAAAGAGGATTATAAAAACATTCGCAAGGGCGTTTCACTCAGCAATGGGAGCGGTCTTTGCTGAACGAAGTGCCTTTGCGTTCGGAAAATATGGGTTCGTTTAATTAAGCCTAGCGATCATTGCGTTATTTCTTTGTTGAATATTTCTATAAAGTACAACATAAAAACTTCTATCCTCTCGCTTCCACCTTCCAACGTTTAAGAATTTATTTTATCGCAAAAGGCGCAAAGAGTTTTATTATAGATGATTATAAAACGTTCGCAAGGGCGTTTCACTCAGCAATGGGAGCAGCCTTTGCTGAACGAAGTGCCTATGCGGTCGTGAAATAAGGTGTCTGTTTAAAAGGCTTAGCGATCATCGCGTTATTTCTTTGTTGAATACTTCTTTAAGGTACAATATAAACTTCCATCCTTGTGCTTCCACCTTCCAACGTCTAAGAATTATATTTTTACCGCAAAAGGCGCAAAGAGTTTTATTATAGAGGATTATAAAAAACGTTTGCAAGGGCGTTTCACTCAGCAATGGGAGCAGCCTTTGCTGAACGAAGTGCCTTTGCGTTCGGAAAATATGGGGTTCGTTTAATTAAGCCTGGCGATCATCGCGTTATTTCTTTATTGAATATTTCTTTAAGACACAATATAAACTTCCATCCTCGTTCTTCCAACGTCCAAGAATTTTATTTTATCGCAAAAGGCGCAAAGAGTTTTATTATAGAGCATTATAAAACGTTCGCAAGGGCGCTTCACTCAGCAATGGGAGCGGTCTTTGCTGAACGAAGTGCCTTTGCGTTCGGAAAATATGGGGCTCGTTTAATTAAGCCTAGCGATCATTGCGTTATTTCTTTGTTGAATATTTCTATAAAGTACAACATAAAAACTTCTATCCTCTCGCTTCCATCTTCCTTTCTATCCAAAAAACTCAACCTGATAACAAATGTTATTGCTTCATCATCTGTTCCGGAAATAAATTTGTATAAAATATAAAACAATGAAAGCAGCAGTCGTATTTGAAAAGGGAAGCAGTCCCCAATATGCAGAATTTCCGGAGCCGGAAATAACAAAGGATGGTGAAATTTTGGTGTCTGTAAAGGCAGCATCCATTAAAAATCTTGACCGGGCAAGAGCCGGAGGAAATCATTATTCCACAGCAAATAATGCCCATCAGCCCTTCATTATCGGAACAGATGGAGTAGGGTATATGGAAAACGGAAATAAGATCTATTTTTTCAGTAAAAAAGGAACCGTTGCAGAGAAAGCAGTAACAGAGCTTACCATGACCGTCCCGATCCCTGAAGAACTGGATTTTTCTATTGCAGCAGCACTGCCGAATGCGGTAATGGGATCAGCAATGGCCTTAAAATTCAAAGCAGGGATACAGCCTGGACATACAGTTCTGATCAATGGAGCTACGGGAATTACAGGACGAATAGCCGTTCAGGTCGCGAAATTATACGGAGCCCGAAAAGTAATTGTTACCGGCAGAAATGAAGAATCACTGAAGGATCTTTTACAGCTGGGAGCAGATGAGGTGGTATCTCTGAAGCTTAATGATGAGGATTTCAAAAGCAAAATTAAAAATATTCACAGTGAAACCCCTATTGATATCATTCTTGATTACCTCTGGGGACATTCTGTAGAAATGATTTTGTCCGCCTTTAAAGGAGACGGAACATTCTCTCACAAAATGAAGCTGGTTACCGTCGGGGGAATGAGTGGAGATAGCATTCAGCTGTCATCACAGATTCTACGGGGAACAGATATTCAGATTTCCGGTTCCGGACTGGGAAGCTGGACAAAAGAAGAATCAGGACTTTTATTTTCAGAAATCATTCCGGATATGTTTCAGGCAGCAGTGGCAGGAAAGCTCAAAATGGAGACTGAAGACATTGACATTCAAAATATCGAAGCGGTCTGGAATGCCGGAGGACAGGCCGGAAAAAGATTGGTCGTAACAATTTAACCCCAATTTCCGTTTTTTTATCCACAATTCTTTTTTCGGGTTTCTTTTTTTACTATTTTTATAATAGAAATTTATGAAAGGGAAAATTCAAAAAAAAGTTGCAACTTTGCATAAATATTTGAATATCAGTTTCAGATGTATTAATTAATTAAAAGTTTGCCGAGGTCTGCAAGCAAATTCAGACATCTGGCCGACTAAAGAGGACACTATTGGAAGAGTATTTTGGAAATGAACTTGTGAAAAAGTTCGAGGAAATGATGGAAAACAATGACGAATTCTACTTCGATACCGAAGAACTGGAAGACATTATTGTTTATTATTTGGAGCTTGGTGATTTTAATTACGCTGATAAAGCGGTTAGTTATGGACTGAAGCTTCATCCTAATTCACTGGATATCAAGATTAAAAAACTTGAAATCCTGCTGGAATGGGAAGAATATAATACGGCGAAAGAACTTATCAATGAGCTGAAAGGTTCCTCTATGGAAAATACAGACTTCATGGTTTGCTACGCCAAGTATTATTCGAATTTAGGAAATCCCAGAAAATCCATTGAAATCTGCAAAAAAGCTTTGACATTAGAGGAAGAAGAAAACTTTCTCCACAACTTTATTGCGGACGAATATGTGAATCTTGGGGATCCTTTTAACGCTCTTAAACATTACAGGAAAGCCCTGAAGGAAGATCCGGCTGACGAATACGCGCTGGAAAACTGTATGGTGTGCTTCAGTGACCTGAATAAGAGTGAGGAGGCAATTGCCTTTCTTAATGAATACCTGGATGAATTTGCCTACTCCGAAACCGCATGGTTTGAGTACGGACAATTCTACTTCAACAGAAAAAATTATGACGAAGCCATAAGAGGATATGATTATTTGCTGGCCATCAATTCAAACTCCGTAGGGGTTTATGCCAACAAAGCCGCCTGTTATGAAGCATTGGGACAATATCAAAAGGCCATCGAAACGTATGAAGAGATGCTGGAGCTGGAATATACGAAAGCATTTACTTTTTATAAGATCGGATTATGCAATAAAGCATTAAAACAGCCGATTGTGGCCCTGAATGCATTCCAGAAATCATTAAGAGAAGACCCTCAGTTTTACCTTGCGATGATGGAGCAGTCCTATCTCTATGAAGAGATGGGCGGGATGACAGAGGCCTTGCATTTTGCCAAAGAAGCTACCCAGCTGAATGAGAACAATCTTGACTATCAGAAAAGACTGGCGTTTTTGTTCATTGATTCAGGAAAATTTGAAGAAAGCCTTGCATGTCTTAAAAAACTTGTAGATGCCGAGCCTTCAAGATTTTACAACTGGTATGCGTATTCTGAAGTGCTGATGCTGGTAGGCGAATATGAAGAAGCGGTTACCATTTTGAACAGAGCGATGAAGAAGCATCACAGAGCTGAATTGTATTACCAGCTGAGCAATTGCTTTTACAATCTGAAGGATCAGGATAAAGGAATGGAATCACTTCAGAAAGCGCTTGATCTGGATCCGTCTCTGGCTAAGGATATGCAGAAAAAATATCCTTTCATCAAAGATGAGGTGAAAAAGGTAAAGGCAAGTAGAGTGAAAAAAAAGAATTAAACGTAACGACTTTATGACAATAGAAACCTGCAGAAATGCAGGTTTTTTAATTGATAATTATCCTTCATAGATCGGTTTATTCGAAGTTGTGAACGGGATTCTGTCATCTCAGATTTGCTGAAAACAATGAAAAAGTTTGGTGATCGATAAGGATCGTAGAAAAAGAATCACCAATGTAAATGCCCTTGGGTATAACGATCTCAAACCAACCGTTCCGTATGATTATTTTAATTTTTTCTGATTTGTCCTTAGAAAAATTAATCCGGCTATAATCACTCCCGCACCTATAAACTGTAGATAAGTGAGCTTCTCGCCATCTATAATTCCCCAGATGATCGCAACAATAGGCATGACCAATGTAACGGTGGAAGCAAAAAGTGGCGAAGAGACTTTCAGTAAGCGGTAATTCATCATCATGGCGAGCCCGGTCCCGAAAATGGATAAAATACTTACAAACATCAGTCCAAGCATATTATCTCTTGAAAAGCTGAATTCAGAGAAAAATCCGGTACCGGTAAGGGCAATAAGAGAAGGAAAAATTAGGACAAATGAAAAAATGAAGGCCGACAATACAGTCGATGAAACCTCCATAAGTTTTGATTTTACGGTCGTAGTACTCACGGCATAGCATAAAGTAGCCAGTAAAAGCAGCAGAATAGGAATAAGCTTGAATTGGCCGCTGTCTCCGCCACCAAAGGCAAGAATACAGACTCCTGTAAAACTTACCAGGGTTCCGATAATTTGCTTTTTGGTAGTTTCAAACTTCCAGATCAATGCACCGACAATAATAACAAAGATAGGCATCATCGAATTGATAATTCCTGCAATGCTGCTGCTGACCTGAGTTTCTGCAATCGGAAAGAGAAACATCGGGATGAAATTTCCTGTGAGGGCAGCCAGAATGAGCCATTTCAGATGCTTTTTCGGGAAAAGCCTATAATTGGAAATCGCGACAGGAAGCAAAATAATTCCTGCGATGAGAACCCTTAAAGAACCTACCTGAAAGGGATTGAAATGGTCCAGTGATTTTTTGATCAATATAAATGATGATCCCCAAATAATACTCAGGATAATCAAAAGCACCCATTTTTCTTTATCTGCGTTCATTGTTTTCGTGTAAGATTTTTAAAAAGTCTTTTTTAGGGATCATTTTTGCACCCAGGCTTTCCAGATGCTCGGTGTGGGATTGGCAGTCTATGAGTTCAAGCTGGTCTTTATGGCGTTCCACAAAATGGATAAATCCTGCTTTTGAAGCGTTGCTTACCTTGGCAAACATGCTTTCGCCACAGAAAACATTGCCGATCTGCAGTCCGTAGAAGCCACCTACCAGCTCCTCACCCTGCCAGACTTCAATACTTTTGGCAAGACCATAGTCATGAAGCCTGATAAAAGTTTGCATGAGCTCATCGGAAAGCCATGTACCCGTCTGTCCCTTTCGTGCAGCCTGCTGACAATTTCTGATGACGCCCCGGAAATCCTGGTTTTCCGAAAAGCTAAAAACGTTTCTGTTTAGTATTTTCCTCATCGATTTGGAAACTTTAAGCTCATCAGGAACCAAAACAAATCGGGGATCAGGACACCACCACAGGATTTCATCTCCCGGTTCATACCAGGGGAAAATACCCAGCTGATAGGCAAACCAGATACGTTCTACAGAAAGATCGCCGCCAAAGGCTACCACTCCTTCCTGACCGTCATACAGCTCAGGGTCGGGGAATGAAATCTCATTTTCGTCTAATCGGACCATTTTCTAGAAAAAAAATCCCACTTGATCAAGCAGGATTTATATTGGATTTTTATTCTCTGATTAAAAAGGCAAATCATCATCGTCGTCTCCAGCAAACGGATTCTCGTTGGAAACCGGGGAAGCTGACTGCTGAGGCGTAGCCTGAGTAGGTTCTGAAGCATTGTCAGATACTTTTTCTACTCTCCATCCTGTAATAGAGTTGAAGTACTTTGTTTCACCCTGAGGAGAAACCCATTCTCTACCTCTGATGTTGATACCTACCTTTACATTCTCACCTTCTTTAAGATTATCTAATAAACTGATTTTATCAGATAAAAATTCTATGTTTATCGGCTGTGGATACTGTTCCTGGGTCAAAATAACCATTTCTCTTTTTTGGAAACCGCTCGCAAATGTCTGAGCATCAAAAAGTTTCTTTACCGTTCCTTGTAATTCCATATCGTAATTATTAACGTTGTAAAAGTAAGAAAATGAAATGTAATAATAGGTACAGAGGAAAAAAAATGTAGAAAATTTGATTTTTTTTCTGGAAAAGTTTGGAGGGAAAGGAAAATGTCCTATATTTGCACTCACAAAAACGAAGCAAGCTCTTTAAAACTTACAATACAAAAAAACCAGCGGATGTGGTGTAATTGGTAGCCACGCCAGACTTAGGATCTGGTGCCGTGAGGCGTGGGGGTTCGAGTCCCTTCATCCGCACTATGCGAAAATAGCTCAGCTGGTAGAGCACAACCTTGCCAAGGTTGGGGTCGCGGGTTCGAGTCCCGTTTTTCGCTCCACACCATGCCCTGGTGGTGGAACTGGTAGACACGCAGGACTTAAAATCCTGTGCCTCTTTTGGCGTGCGGGTTCAAGTCCCGCCCGGGGTACAAAGCCCTCTGTAGTTGTACGGAGGGTTTTTTGTTTTAAGTAGAGGTTGTTCTTTTCAGGAAGAAACTTTATATTTGTAAGAAATAGTTGAATCTGTATCTACAGATCGGCAATCAGCGGATGTGGTGTAATTGGTAGCCACGCCAGACTTAGGATCTGGTGCCGTGAGGCGTGGGGGTTCGAGTCCCTTCATCCGCACAAGCGAAAAACTCTTAAACGTTTTAAAGATTGGAACCTCTGGTTCGAATCTTTTTTTTTGCCTCACCATGCCCTGGTGGTGGAACTGGTAGACACGCAGGACTTAAAATCCTGTACCTCTTTTGGTGTGCGGGTTCAAGTCCCGCCTGGGGTACTAAGCCCTCTGTAATTGGATTACGGAGGGCTTTCATTTTGTTATATTCAGACGATTAAAAAAAAACCGCTTCACAAGCTGTGAAACGGTAAGAATGATATATTGAGAGGTGATTAGTTCCCCAGTTCAAGCTGATTTTTTACGAGGGTATAATAATCTGCTTTTCTGTTGACCAGATCCTGATGGTTGCCTTTTTCAACCACAGAGCCGTTTTTCAGAACAATGATCTGATCTGCATTTTTCACGGTACTTAAACGATGCGCTACGATAATTACCGTTTTGCCTTTGAAGAACTCCTGCAGGTTATCATGAATGATTTTTTCGTTTTCAGCATCAAGGGCAGAGGTTGCTTCATCAAACAATATAAAGTGAGGGTTTTTGTATACCGCTCTTGCAATAAGAACTCTTTGCTTCTGACCTCCGGAGATTCCGTTTCCGGATGCACCGATCTTGGTGTTATATCCTAAAGGAAGGGCATCAATAAAAGATGAAATATTGGCAATTCTTACTGCATTTTCCATTTTCCTGGTATTAATTTCCACATCACTGGTCGCAATATTTCTTTCGATGCTATCCGAAAAAATAAAACCGTCCTGCATCACTACGCCGTAGTTTTCTCTGATGCTTTTTGGAGACAGCGTAAGAATATCATCATCATTATAATGAATGGAACCGCATGTAGGGTTATAAAACTTCAAAAGCAGCTTCATTAAAGTTGTTTTTCCGCTTCCACTCGCTCCTACGATAGCTGTAACTTTTCCTTCAGGAATAAAGAGGTTAACGTCTTTTAAAACAAAAGGAGATTTGGGCCCTTCATACTGGAAAGAAAGGTTTTGCAATGTGATGCCTCTCTCTTCTCCGTGGTCTGCAGTTGTATTATTGATGCTGACCGCTTTCAGTCCTTCCTTTTCTTCCTCATCATGATGCTGTACTTCATTTAATCTGGAAAGGCTCAGTTTGGCGTCCTGGAGGGTACGGAAGAAAGAAACCATCTGGTTAACGGGAGAGTTCAGCTGTCCAATGATATAGGAGATGGCCAGAAGTTCGCCAATCGTCATATTTCCTTTTACCACCTGAAGGGCCGCAAAGAAAGTCACTAAGATATTTTTTAACTGATTAAGAAATTCAAAGCCTGAAAACTGGAACTGATCCACTTTCATAATGCGAAGTGTAGTTTTGAAAAGCTTATTCTGGATTCCTTCCCATTCTTTTCTCTTATACTCTTCGAATTGATTGAGTTTCATTTCGGAAACACCGTTCAGGATTTCGTATACGCTTTCCTGGCTTTCTCCTTTTTCTCTGAATCGATAATAATCCAGAACTTCTCTCTTTTTCAGCCAATATTGAGCCCAGCCTAATGATAAGGCAGTCAGTGCCGAATAAATGAATACAATAGATACATTATAGTACCAGAGCACACCAAAGAAGACCAGGAAGGTAATCATGGAGAAGAAAGTCATCAGACTCTGTGACGTAAGGAAGTCTTCAATCCTTTCGTTGTCTTGTATTCTTTGGGTAAAGTCTCCCTTCATTTTCGAATCGAAAAAGCCCATCGGAAGCAAAAGCATTTTCTTTAAAAAGTCTGAAATAATAGAAATACTTATTCTTGTTCCGATATGAATCATAAGCCAGTTTCGAAGAATTTCTATGGTAATGCTTCCTACATAGAGGGCAATCTGAGAAATAAGAATGACTGTGATGAGATTTATATCCTTAGTATTTACCCCTTTGTCTATAAGGGTTTGCGTAAGAAACGGAAATACCAGGCTCAGGCAGCTTCCCAATAGAAGCATTGCAGATAAAAAAAGGAATTTCTTTTTATGCTCTTTAAAGTACTTTAAGGCAAAAGAAAGGTTGACTTTGTTTTCTTCAGGGAAGGATTGCTGAAAAAAGCTGTTGGTAGGACTTACAAAAAGAGCGATTCCACTATCACCGTCGGATAGCCAGCTTTTAAGAAAATCTTTTTCACTGATCCAGATCATTCCATGGCTCGGGTCTGCAATTTTATACCGTTTCTTCCCTGTAAAAATACTTTTCTTTACATCGAGTAACACCACAAAGTGGTTTTTGTTCCAGTGAAGAATACAAGGTAAGCTTCCGTTTTCGTCCAGCGTTTTTAAAGTAAGCTTGGCTGGGTATGTTTCGAATCCAATATTCTCGCACAATTCACTAATACTTAGTAAACTAACACCTTCCCGTGATAAATTTGCATTCTCCTTTAAGAAATGTAAGGGGATCTGCTTGCCAAAGTAGGAAGCCACCATGGCAATGCAGGCAGGACCGCAGTCCATTTGATCGTGTTGAGGGATAAATTTGAGCTTCATGATACTAGATATTTTCTTTTGCCAATTTTCATTTTATAGTACTTCTCTACAATGCCATAAATAATTAATTCATGCATTCTGTGTCTGGATCTGATCAGCCTGTTGATGTGCATATGGATAAAGCTGCTTACCAATTTCTCCTTTTGTTTGGGCGTGAGGCTCTCGATTTCCCTGCAGTTTTCTGTAACAGAAAGGATAAACTGAGAATAAGGCGAACTGAGGTCTGTGGTCTCTACCATCTCACTGATGATATCCAGGTGATTTCTGTATTTTAAATCCAGCTGCTTCTTGAGATTGCTGTCTACATTGAACTCACGCTGGAAGCCGATATAAAGATTGCTGATGATGGTATACCGCCCGTCCAGATCAATATTGAAAACATTAAAATAGGTGTCAATACTTTTAATGGCGTATAACCACAGATCATCGTTGTTTTCAATGTTTCTGAGCAGATCTACAACCAAAGTGCTGTCATAGTAAAAAATATGTTCAGCTGTATTGATAAATTCACCCTCATACCGGTCATATTCCCTGTCATAGGTTCCGATTTCCACTTTGTTGATCATACCTTCGCTGATGTATTTATCAAAATACTCATTAAATGTGGTGATGATTTTAGCTGTATTGGTCAAGTCTTCGTCGTTAATTTCCAGTCTCAGCCTGATATGGTTATCGGGATCGTTGTATCTGATGTAGAACCATTTTTTTATCAGATCATCTTCAGTTAGCTGGGGAAGGAGTGTAGGGAAAACATCTTTCACTATTTTGTCTGATGATTTGGTCCCGCAATAAATTTTGTAATACAGCCACTTGTTTCCAGGAATGAATTTATGATCAGAAATATTCCTGTTGAAAATATGTTCTGAAAGCTCTGTTTGAATTGCTTTATGATTTTTGTTGATCAGAGGCATTATAATTTCGTTGCTGAACTCATCATGATCGAGATCATACAGGCATTCCGTTAAAACAAGTCTTTGCTTTGCTCTCAATTCTTCCACAAGGAAAAATACCAGATTGTCATTTTGAGAATCGATAAGCAATTTGTTATCTCCCTGTGAGATAAAGAAATACCGGCTCACTTTCCTGTCAGACAGATACTGCTGTAAGATCTTAATGCATTCTGAGCTGTTTTTTGATTTAATTCCGGGTACCTCATTCTGGTATACTCTCCAAAGGGCGGACGTAAAGATAATATCATCACCAAATGTGATGCGGGGTACGTAATCATACATCAGGTAATTGGATTCTCCGATATTTAATACTAAGCCGGGAGAAATATCCTGTTTCTGAAGATCACATAGAAACTGGTACACCGGAAGAGAATTATAATCAAAATTATGAGCGGTAGAATGGAAAACTTTAACCTCCTTATTAAGTTCTTTATGGAATAGAACCATTCTGCTGTTGACCATTTTGAGATATAAATCATTTAAATGGATCGTTTGCTCCGATGATGACGCTTTGGTAAGGTAAGACAGCTGGTTTCCTCTTTTTACCTGTCTCAACAGAATATTACCTGCCCTGTTATCCGGGAGATGCAATAGCTCTGCATAGATGAAATGGGTATTATTCTGCTCTTCCTTTATTATTTTGTTCATGGGCCCCAAAACCTCGTCGTCTTCACTGGAGAATCTGGCAATCAGATTAATACCGCTTGTCCCCGCTACAGAACTGATTGCGATTTTGCCTGAAACTTTCTCCAGCATAATAGACAGGGATTTTGCTAAATTGATGTCCTCTGCTCCTTCAAGAGACTGAATATCATGTTCGTTAAGATCTATGGAATTGTCGCCCTGAGTAATTGCTTTACTGATGGCTCTTCGCCAGAATTCGTGGTGTTTTTTCTGGTAGGTGAGTGTAAATGCATCACTTTCGGCAGCCGGCCAGCTTAAGGTGTCCAGCAGCGAAGAAAAATCAGTGTCATTATTTTGTTCCTGCACATATCCAATTCCGCTTTCATTATCCAGAACCTCTACCAGAGGAACCAGGTTATCTTCGTATCTTGAATAGAACATTCTTTTGAAGTTTTCTAAATTCTCATTGACCGCTTCGTTTCCCTTGTCCCAAAAAGAAGATAGTACACCGATTCCTTTTTTAATCCTGGAAAGATCTTCTTTGGTAACAGGAGAGAAATCAAGATTTCTTTTTAGGGATGAATTGATCAGATGTTTTTTGTCGTACAAAACGGAAAAACGATTTGCAATAGAGAATATTTCGTCGTAATACTCCTGTGGTTGTCCTATTCCGGAGTTGAGTAATGCCAGATAGTCTTCCATTCTGATCAGGTTTTCCATATAAGCGTCCAGCTCAGGATGAAGATTCTTTTTTGAGGAGATGTAATCTATGGTCTGGCGGAGCGGAGACCGCTCATTCAGGCAGATGTCAAAATTGCTTTTGAAAAACTGAGCATCAATCAGACTAAAGATATAGTATCTCGCATCTTCTTCAGAAACACCTTCTACATTATCTGTAACCAGGGAAACCAAATTTTCGAAGGAATAGGAGCGACCAGCAGCGGTCTCAACCAGAAAATCCAGAAGGTCATCCTTTTCCAGAGAGCTTAAGGTGTAAATTCTTTTTTCGTTCTGTATTGTGGTTTCAATATAGCGGTAATAATCCCCTAGTTTGTAGATGGAATCGTTGAGTGAATAGTCGTGAACTTCAGGAAAGTCTCTGTTAATCAATGCGATCACCTGAAATAGAAAAGACAAGTCCAAAGTGCTGTACCGGCTAATAGAATGCATGTTGTCCTGCTCAATATTCCGGGATTCTGAGCTTAATTCAAAAGTTGAATGAGAAGCAAATGTTCCGAAAGGAGTAGACCTTGTGGTCATCCGGATGAAGTATTTCAGAATGGAATTGTTTATTCTGTTTCTTTTAGCCAACGGCAATGAAATATCATGCTGGCAAAGTTTTGCCCATTCATGGTACAATTCTGATGATGCCAGGAATATTGCCTCTCTGAAGATGGTATCATTCCATAGCTCCAGCACAAAATGATCGAGCTCTTCTGTCTTTTTGGGTATATTTTTATATTGCTTAAATGAGTACAGGGCGTTCCTCATAAAACCAACGTTTATATTATCGAGTTGCATTTTCATGGTGAAAAGATTGTAGGTTATAGTAATTGCTAATGGTTTCAGCATTTTCTATTTTCTTGTCGCTGTCGGATTCCGTATCATATAAAATGAATTCATCAATAGGAAGCTTGTTGTCAAGCTGGGCTATCAGTTCATAAAGCTCCTGAAAGCTGAGGTTGAGAACCTTGAAAGATTCAGCCTCCTGTTCTGCTTTGGTTTCCAATTCATTAAAGTCTGAAAGGTTAACCGCCAAGGCTAAAGAAAGCTTGGGAATGAAGCCGTTTTTCTGTAAAAACGAATTTTTATAGGCATTGATTTCCTCTCTTTTATCTTCAAGGCCTTCCAGGAATTTACCGTTATTATGAAATAATGAAATACAGTAATTGGAATGTAAATGTATAGCATCCTCTGCGTTGCCTAAAGAAGAAGAAAGATACCAAAGCTCAGGGATCAGCCCGCCATACGGTGGAATTAATATCCCTTCTTTTTCATTTTTTTCAATTTCCGAATATAAAAGTTCATGGATGGTGTAGGCATTTTCTTTAAAGACATTCCCGATTCCCTTGGTAAGCATATCCGGGTTCAGAAGATCTTTGGTATACCGGCTTTCGGGAACTCCTTTTGATAATCCAAGATCTATTCTTCCGTTAAAAAGATTGTTGCTCAGTTTATAGGTAGTGGCGACTGCATAAGGTGAGTAGCTGGGAACAGAAGTGCCTGCGGATCCTACTCTTATCTTTTCTGTCATTCCCGCGATCATGGCAATGACGATATCGGGATTGGAGAATGCAAGATTTTTGATGTGAGAATAATGATGCTCGGCCAGCCAGAATCTGCTGTATCCTAATCTTTCTGCATGAAGGGCATAATCCACCACGTCGTTAAGAGCCGTCATTGAATCTTTGCCACTTCTGTAGCCTAATTCCAGTAATCCTATGCTTTTTGTTTTCATGTTACAGTAAAAATTTTAGATAATTAGTTTTGTCGATTTTATCATTGAGCGCAAGAAGCGCTCCTGTTTTTCCAAAGATTAAAGAACTGTCCTGTTCTGTGAACGGATGATCCAGCTCATTTTCCAGAATTTCGAGAGACTTTTGCGTCCAGAACCTTTCTGAATCTTTGTATGGCTGCTGCCGGTCTCTTTGGTATACTTCGTGGTAAAGCTGTACAAGTCCGGAAGTTCCATGGCAATAATGGACCAACTCTATTCCGGTATTGGCCATTACCCTTCGTTTTGTAGTTTCCATTCCTATTTCATGAGCCAGCATTTTGTATTGGTCATTTTGTAATGCTTCAGATGCTTTATAGAGAAGATAGGAGAAAGAAAGATCGCTGTTGCACCAGCAAAGCCTGTTGTTGTGAAACGGTTTTAAAACATCCGCTGTTCCGGTGTAGTTGTAGGGTTTATATATTTTGGCATTCTCTATCTCATGGATATCAAAATTCGAGATGATAAATTGGATGCATGAGTTGATAATGTGTTTTGCCTTTTCCGGAATTACGGGGAGTGACAAAAGATTATTTACAATAGATAAATAGCCGTAATTGAAGCCTAAATTGATACCATCTGCAAAACTGTCATTCAGTTTATTTTCAAATGGGATGGGTTGGGACATACATTCCTCGTAAAGGAGATCTATAAGTCCACTGCTGTATTGTTCATTTTTGACGGTATTGAAATAATATAGGTTCCCAATAGGTCCGTCAAAAAAAGTATAATTGTTTTCATGGAGCATTTTGATAGACTGGCTGAAAAGAATTTCTCCGATGTCTGCAATCTGTTCATCAAAATCATCTTCTATCAGTTCTGCTTTTTTCAGCAGATCAAGGATCACTCCTAATCCTGTAAGCCCTTTGGATAAAACAGGGAGGGCGTATACATTACCTTCTTTCTGAAGATTGGCATTCTCAAATACTTCTTCCAGAATGGCGATGACCTTTCCGAGATACTGCTCGTCTTTTTTTATCTGATAATGAGATAAGAAATAAAGTAATAAACCCAATTTCCCGAATAACAGTCCGTCTGGTAAAGAACTGTAATCATAATGGAGGATTTTTTGGTCATATTCCTCAAGAATAGTGTCAATTTTATAAGATTGTAGTGTTTCCATTATAGATCGTAATTATAGAATGAGACGTAGCTGTGATTCATTTTGGTGATATCGGCCATTAGCATAATGCCAATTCCTGTGATCCCTTGTCCAAGAGCAAGATGTACGCTTTCGTACTGTTTGGCATAGTAAGGGGAAAACCCCGCCCAGCTTGTATTTTCGTTACTTTGGTATTGAAGCAGGTGTTGGTGCCAGTATTCTTTTGCATCCAAAAAAGCTTCGTGCTCCGTAAGCTGGTAAATGTTTTTATATAAGGCGGTTAAGCCTGCAGAACCATAGGTTAATCCAGGTTCCAGAATCATTTTTTTGTCAGTATCTTTAAATCGCGTGGTATTCAGCAGGATATGCAATCCTTTTTCAGAATAATCTGTGTTGTTGAGCAGGATACCGGCATTGTAAAAAGTATAACCGATTCCTATTTCTCCATAGGCCAGATTGTGATAGTCCACATACTTGTTTTCATAAGCATTAAAGGGAAAAAGAGAGATGTTCTCAGCATTTTTCTCTTTACAAGCCCAGATAAACGATAGCCCGCGATGAATGAGCGCGATAGATTGGTCAGTGAAGATCCTGTTTTTGTAGAGGAAAAGCAGGTAGCTCACTACTCCTGTTACGCCATGGCCTAAGCCCAGTTCTACATAAGGAAGCTCCTTATTGCGCAGATCAAACATCCAGTAACTCCCATTCTCGTCAGACCGGCTCAGTTCTGTAATCCTGTCAATGGTTTTGTATATCAGCTGTTTCTTATCAGCAATATTCCGCAACACGAAATATTTTGCGATACTTGGGAAGCCGCTGGTAAGATCCAGATCTCCTTGTTCCATCTTTTGAATAAGAATTTCTTCTAATATTTCATCGATGTTTTCTAAAAGAGAATCAATATCATTATCCAGAATTCCCTGTTGTTTAAGAAATAATATATATAATCCAAGCTCTCGGATTTCATCATTAAAGTGAAAGCTCCTGTAATCTTCCGTCAGCGCAGATAGAGATTTTTCTATGTAGTACGTCACCAGTTCCAATGATTTGGCTTCCTGAGTCATCAGATAATGATAATAGTAGAACAGAGATGCACTGAGTATCCCGTTATTCAAGCCAATACTGGTGAGTACAGAATCTTTTTTACGGATACATTCTTCTATTTCGGAGATGATTAATTTTTCTTTTTGCATGATCTTGGAGCTATCGGATTATATTTTTTTAAAAGAGGGAGGGTTTTAGATCTCCCTCTTTTATAGAGAAGCATAACGCTTGGTTATTCTTGTTTCTTTAGCAGGGGCTTAAGAAAGTCTTAATTCTGCCTGAGTAGACCCGTGGCAAGAACACTGTCCACAAGATTGTGCAGGCGCCTGGATGCGGTTGTTACCTCCTTTCAGGCTGTTCATCTGCTCTTCCTGCAGTTTGCTGATTTGTTCTTTGTTGATTTGTAGTCCTTTAGTTAATTTGATTTTTTGCATGATGTTAAATTTTAATGATTTGTATGAGTTAAAAAATGATTTGATAATTAAGAAAGTCTTAGTTC
>NZ_QNVV01000017.1 GCF_003384725.1 Chryseobacterium pennipullorum | reverse complement strand
TTAAATGGACTTAGTCCATGGCTATATGCTAAAGAGTTTTTGATCAATTAGAGAATATTTTATATTTATAAACTGTTTGAAAAAGGGTAAGTCTTCAAATAGAATAGAAGTTAAGAAAAATTATAAATATCTCTATATTGAATTTAGAGGGAGTGACTTATTGGAAATTGTATACACAACTGAAAAGCCAGCCTTTACTTAAGACATAGGGAAGTCTACCCCTGCAGCTGCACTCAAAACAATCATTAATATAAGACCCAGTAATGATTTAAAAGAAACGTTGCCAAAGCCTGTTTCATGAAATTTTTATATCAAAAGTAAAGATCAATTCAATAATGTTGTGATTTATCTTTTGTTAAAATGCCTACCTTTGGGGACTTAATAAAGAACGTATTTCCGGAGATGTCCATTTCTGTCAGAAATATTTTCTCTCCAACAAAATTTTATTTTAGACATGCAGGTGAGCTCTACGAACGGTATTTCCAGGACGGTGATCTGGTTGATGGCAATTATTTCAGGACTTGTTGTAGCCAACAATTACTATAACCAGCCTTTGCTGGCACTCATTTCTACAGATCTTCATATTTCCGAAAGTGCTGCCAGCAGGATTTCTGTCCTTACTCAGATAGGCTATGCTTTGGGACTCTTGCTGATTGTTCCTCTGGGGGACAAATTTTTCCGCAAAAGACTGATTCTGATAGACCTTTTCCTGGTTTTTGGTGCACTGCTGTGGATGACCTTTGCGACCGAACTCTGGATGTTGTACGCTGCCAGTCTTTTGATTGGTGCGACTTCAGTAATTCCTCAATTATTTGTACCCATTGCGGCTGAGCTTTCTTCGGACAAAGAAAAATCTTCTAATATCGGATTGGTCATGTCTGGATTATTGCTGGGGATTTTACTGTCCAGATTTATAGGAGGAATTGTAGGAGAAGTCTGGGGATGGAGAGCCATGTTTGGTATTGCGGCCGGACTGATGATCCTGGTATGGCTTGCCGTTTATAAAATGCTTCCGGAAATGCAGCCCAACTTTAAGGGTTCTTATAAAGAGCTGATGCGTTCTGTTGCCCATCTGGCAAGAACTCAGCCTGTCCTTCAGCTGGCCGCCTTCCGGGGTGCCATGGCTTTTGGATCGATGTGCGCTTTATTTACAACCCTGGTGTTCCATATGGAAAAAGCGCCTTTTTACGCAGGCTCGTCAGTAGTAGGAAGCTTTGGCCTGGCTGGGGCTGTGGGAGCGCTGGCAGCAGCTAAAGTAGGGAAACTGCAGCGTTTTCTCGATATCAACAGGATTATCCTGTATTCTTTGCTGATTGTTATTGGAAGCTGGGGATTCACTTATTTTGCAGGAGATACTTATTGGGGGCTTATTGTGGGCGTCATTCTTGTGGACCTGGGTGTACAGTCCAGTCATATTATGAATCAAACCAATTACTTCATGATCAAATCCAATGCTGTGAACCGGCTGAATACCGTGTATATGGTGTCTTATTTTATCGGTGGATCATTGGGAACCTGGCTTGCATCTCTTGCCTGGCAGAAAGCAGAATGGACTGGCGTTTGTTTTGTAGGAACCTTGTTTGGAGTACTTGCTCTGCTCGCGCATCTACTATTCTCCAATAAAGTGAACAGCAAATTATAAAGATTATTTTTTCATTTCCGATCAGCTAAGCCCATTCTCTTTGAAAAGATTGGTTTTTTCTTACAAAGTAACCTGAAGGGACCGATCCCCATTAACCCTTACTTTAATTTTCAGCGTGCGTTGGTTCTTGGACCAATTCCCTGTGTTTTCCACCCCATTTGCTGAGTTCATTCCAAATCGGAATAAGCTCGCGGGCAATAGCTGTAAGTTCATAATCAACTCTTGGTGGAACTTCAGCATATACGGTTCTTTTGATCAGGTGTTCTTTCTCCAGCTCTCTCAGCTGTAAGGTGAGCATCCTTTCCGTTATTCCAGTGATGGATTTTCTAAGTTCACTGAATCGAAGTTTTCCTCCTTTAAGCTTATCAAGGATTAAAAGCTTCCAACGTCCTCCGATCTTACAGACGGCATAGGTCAGATCACACTCATGGATATATTGTCTGTTGATATTATTCGTTGAATTTTCTTTTATTTTCCCCATTACTTACAAATTTGTTAGTACCGTACAATTCGATGCATACAGTGCAAATGTAAGGTTTGAATTTTAATTTTGCCAGTACAAACATAAAAATAAGTTGTTATAAAGAACAGTAGCGCTAACGTTCATCCGGACAACATTAATTAAAAATAATCAACAACATGCAGTTAACACCTGAAATAAATCTGATTTTAAATCATTTACAGAAAATACAGACATTCAATGCGAAGGATTCCCTGGATGATATCCGTAAATACCTTGAGACTATGAGCTTTCAGCTGAGTGGCAAAAAAGAAGCTGTTTCGGTGATTGAAGAACTGGAAATTCCATACGGTAATCGACAGATTCCCCTCCGGGTATATTACCCAAAGGGAAAAATGACCCAACATTCATCCGCTGTTATTTATATTCATGGAGGATGGTTTATGGCTGGCGGATATGAAACCCACGATGCTGTTGCCCGGAAGCTGGCCAATACAACGGGGTCGGTCATTTTCTTTATCAATTACCGGCTTGCTCCCGAACATCCTTTTCCGGCAGGATTAGACGACTGCCTGGATGCTTCAAAATGGATTATAGAACAGTCCGAATCGCTGGGAATCGACCGGAACCGGATCGGAATCATTGGCGACAGTGCAGGAGGCGCTTTGGCAACTGCTGTTTCTACTCAGATTGGGGAGCTGCTGAAATTTCAGATCCTGATTTATCCTGCCTCTGATAATCAGCTGAATTCAACATCCTGGAGCACCTATGAAAATGGCCCCGTTCTCACCAGGGAGGGCGGAATACAGGCCTGGAAGTGGTACCTACCCCGGAAAGAAGAGAATAACCCACTCGCCGTGCCTGCCTTAATGAAAGATTTCAGATCGACACCTTCTACATTGGTTATTCTTGCAGAACATGATCCGTTGTCAGATGACGGAAGAAAGCTTGCTGAAAATATGGAAAATGCAGGAGTTTCTGTTCAGGTAAGTCTATACAAAGATATGGTTCATGGATTTATGCATATGGGAGAAATTCTGAATGAGGTACAGACCGCAGTAAATGAAATGGCATCATTTGCCATCCGGAATCTTGAAGCCGAAAATCTGGACTGATGACAAAGAAATATGCATACATCGGATGTCTGGGGCTTATTGCAGTGATTACGACAGAATTTGGAATCATCGGAATTCTGCCTCAGGTTGCAGCACATTATCAGATAAGTATAGACAAGGCAGGCTATCTGTTAAGCGCCTTTGCCTTGGTTATAGCACTTACAGGCCCTTTTATGACTTTGCTCACATCAGGGATCGACCGTAAAAAAGTAATGATAGCAGCTATTTTTATATTTTTGATGACAGGAATTATTTCTGCATTTTCACCCCCTTTCTGGTTGTTGATGACCGTACGGATACTTCCTGCATTTCTTCAGCCTGTTTATATTGCTACCGCTTTATCTGTTGCAGTCTCCCATGCGGATCCCGATAAAAAGAATGAGCTGATGGGTATCGTTTTTAATGGGATAGCCATCGCGACAGTTACCACCATTCCTTTTTCTACATGGATTTCCGGAATGTATTCCTGGGAGTATTCATTTGTTGTACAGGCAGTGGTAAGTTTTATTGCTTTATGTATGATCCATGGTATGTTACCGCGCATGCCTGTTAAAGAAAAGAAATCCTATGGAAGCCAGATCAGGATCTTAACACAGATCCCATTTATTCTGAGTACAATGACCAATTTCTTCATGATAACAGCCTGGTTTTCTACCTACAGCTATTTTGCAGACTATCTGAACAGAGCAAAAGAAATGGATACATCAATGGTAAGCTATATGATGTTTTTGTTTGGAGGATTAGGAATTGCTGGCAATTGGATCGCAGGTAAAATGCTCAATAAAAATGTCTCCCGTACAACAGCATTTTTTCTTTCCGGAACGTTAGTGGTTCCTGTTCTGCTGTATGTGGCGGGTGGAAATCTTTGGGCCAATATTGTGGTGATTGCTATATGGGGATTCCTTTATTCACCAAGTTTCCTGAACGCTTCTACCTACATGATCTCTTCGGCACCCGATTCTATGGAGTTTGCCAATAGTCTGGCGACCTCATTCGGTAATCTCGGGGTCACTTTAGGAACAACATTGGGTGGGTGGATCATCATCACAATGGGAGTGGAATATAATCCATGGATAGGCTGTATCTTCGGGCTTTTTGCCTTTTTGATGATGTTCCTTAAGGCTGCTGCTGAGAAAAAGAGAAGGGTCCTATCGGCCTGTCGTAATTAAACTGTAACAAATTTTGTTACATTGAATAAAATGTATTACATTTGATTAAAATTTTAGACAATGAAAATAGAAATATGGTCGGACATCATGTGTCCGTTTTGCTATATCGGAAAAAATAATTTTGAACAGGCTTTACAGAAACTTCCCTTTAAAGATGAGGTAGAAGTAGAGTGGAAGAGCTTCCAGCTGGATCCCTCTTTAGATCCTGACAAAACGCAGAATACCATTCAGTATTTCAGAGAAAAAAAAGGTGTTGCGGAGGCCCAGGCTACCCAAATGCTGAGCCAGGTTACCCAGATGGGAAAAGGAGCGGGGATTGATTTTGATTTTGAAAAAGCTTTGATCACCAATACCTTTAAGGCCCATAAGCTGCTTCATTTCGCTAAAAAACATAACCGGTCCAATGAAATGGAAGAGGCTTTGTTTATCGCCCATTTTATTGAGGGTAAAAATGTAGCGGATCCTGAAGTTTTGGTAAGTCTTGCAGAAAAGCTGGGCATTGATAAAGGAGAGGCCATCAAAGCAGTGACTTCTGATGAATTGGATTACGAAGTAAATCAGGATATTCAGGAGGCCAGAAATAATGGGGTTTCCGGAGTTCCTTTCTTCGTCCTGAATGGGAAATATGCTGTTTCCGGTGCCCAGCCGGTTGAGGTTTTTGAAAATGCCCTGCAGCAGACCTACAAAGAAACGGTAAGTCCTTTTAAAGATCTTTCCGGTGAAGGCGGTGCGTCATGTGATGCTGACGGTTGCAGTATTTAATATGAACCCAGACGATTTTATCCGTTTGGGGTTTTATTTAAATATTTTTATACATGCTTTTTACTATCTGATATTTACTACCCTGTTGGAGGCTAAAAAACAAAAAGCTGTTGTATCTTTGTGGATAGGCTAAAATCTAATTTTTCAATGATCAAAATTACTAACGGACATCAGTATCCGGTTGCGGATACCCTTTTTGTTTTTGCACTGGAGTCAGAAGCAGGGATCGTATTTGACGGTAAAAATAAACTCATAACAGGAATAGGAAAAGTAAATGCTGCCATAGAGCTCACCAGAGAGATTCATATCCGTAAACCCAAACTGATCGTCAATCTGGGATCTGCCGGAAGCAAAGGATTTCATAAGGGGGAAGTGGTATGCTGTACCCGATTTATTCAGAGGGATATGGATGTAAGGGGGCTTGGATTTCAAATGTATGAAACGCCTCTGTCGGGAATTCCTCCGGTTTTGGAATACGGTCTGAAAATGGAAAACCTGAAAGAAGGGATCTGCGGAAGTGGCGACAGCTTCGAAATGAATCATTCCGAAACGGATTACAATATTGTGGATATGGAAGCGTATCCGCTGGCCTTGATTGCTCAGAAGGAACATATTCCCTTCCTGTGCCTCAAGTACATTTCTGACGATGCCGGAAGTGATGCCGCCGATGACTGGAGTGTACAGGTACATCTGGCCTCTGAAGCATTTAAAAAGATACTTTTTTCGTAAAACTCAAATATGGCTGCTATTATCATTAACAAAGCTTCATGGGAAGATCTGGAAATCTTGCATAATCTAGGAATTCAAACCTTCTACGAATCCTTTGCTGAAAATAATTCCGAAGATGATATGCAGAAATATCTGGAAGAAAGCTTCAATATCAATACAATAAAAGCAGAACTTGCTGATCCTGATTCGACGTTCTACATAGCATGGGAAGATGATGAACCTGTAGGTTATCTGAAGGTAAATTGTGGTCAGGCACAGACCGAGTTACAGGATGAAGTAAGCCTTGAAATTGAAAGAATCTATGTAAAAAAAAGCCATCAGGGTAAAAAAGTAGGCCAGCTGTTGTATCATCAGGCAGTGGAAACCGCTAAGGCCCTTCGAAAGTCCTGCATCTGGCTGGGGGTATGGGAAGAGAATATAAGAGCGCTGAACTTTTACAGGAAAAACGGATTTGTTGTATTTGATCAACACATTTTCAGGCTTGGCAATGACGAACAGACCGACCTGATGATGAAAAAAGTACTGGAATAATACCATGCTGTACAGTGCTGTTTTTTCTTCTTTTCAGTGTAAAGAAATCCATCAGTACCAAACACAAACTCTGCCAAGACATCCCGAATGAATACCACCGCATTTTTACAACAGATCAACCAGTATCATCCATTATCCCAAGAAACAATAAAAGCCTTTCTGGAGATCTGTACAGAAGAGCAATACTCTAAAAATGATTTCCTGCTGGAATCCGGCAGCATGGCCAGGTATTATTACTTCGTCATCTCCGGGTTGGTAGGATATTATACCACCAGTGAACAGGGAGATTATCTCTATAAAATCTTCTTTGAGGAAAACAGCTTTGTCGCTTCTACAGCCGCTATCATTAAAAGCGAACCCAGTGACTTCAATATTGTAGCCCTGGAAGACTGTACCGTTATCCAGTATCCGGTGAGGGCTTTCCGGGAGCTGTTGACAATGCATCATGACCTTGCTCTTTTTCAGGTACACTATCTGGAAAAAAACTGGGTGGTACAAAAAGAACCTTTGGAAGTTTCCTTAAAATACGAAACAGCTAAACAACGGTATAGGCAGCTGATGGAAAACCAATCCTTGTTTAACCGGCTGAAACAGCATCATATCGCTTCTTATCTGGGAATCACTCCCACACAGCTCAGCCGTATAAAAAAAGAAATAAAATGATCAAAGCTTCAACATATGTTGAGGCTTTTCTTTTTTTTCATCCTGAACTTTGCGTCAGCATACGATCTGGGACAGGCACATTTTTTGAGTGATAGATCAAAGGGGTTTCAATACAGTGGAGTAGATCAGTGAAACCAAATGTCTAACCCGGATAGGGATGTACTCTTAAAGTATGCTTCATTGATTTTAAAAATTTTTTACAGCATGAAAAAGTTAATCAGCATTGTTATGATGATGGCGGTTGCAGCACAGCTTTCCGCCCAAAAAATTACCCATCAGGAAATTTTCAGTCCGAAAATGAACAAAAAGATCAAAACCATCGTTATTACTCCCAACCTGCAGAGCAAAATGACCTATCCTTCGGTCTATATTCTTCATGGCTTTAGTGGGAGCCCGGACAGAATCATCAAGCAAGATATTCCTGACCTTGTAAAGAAGGCACAGGAATATCAAACGATATACATCATTCCGGACGGTAATTATAGCTCCTGGTATGCAGACAGCCCTATTGTCAAAGATTCCCAGTATCAAACCTTTATTGGAAAAGAGCTGGTGGATTTTATAGATAAAAATTATCCAGTGAAGCCGGAAAAAAAATACCGCGGCATTCTGGGATGGAGCATGGGGGGATATGGGGCCACAAACATTGGGGTTACCTATAACAAGACCTTTGGTATAGTAGGAAGTTCATGTGGTGCTTTAGATTTAACATCAATAGGAGAGGGATATAATAAATATATGGTCAATAAAGTGTTAGGTCCTCTGGAACGTTTAAATTCTGCTTTTCTTACAGACTCAAAAATCAAACTGATGGCTGAGGCAGACCAACGCTATATTTTCGACTGTGGTACAGAAGATGTCCAAATGATTGGAATGAACAGGAGTTTTCATAAAAAGCTCACCGAACAGAAGATCCAGCACCTGTATACAGAATCTCTGGGTGGGCATGATACCCAGTACTGGAGCCGATCGCTCTCTGAGCAGTTGACCTTGTTCGACAAATTTTTCAAATAAAAAAATGCATAAAAAAATCCTTTTTAAGATCAAATCTTAAAAAGGATTTCATTTGATATTATTTAATTTACAATGTTTACAAAACATTAAAAGTGTTGGAAATTTTTCCCCAGATGTTCTTCAATCACAAAGAACGGGTCTTCCGTAAGGGTATGGCCTCTCATATCAATAAGGCTTACCTTGCTCATCATTCGGAGCATAATCCTTCTTTCGCACGGATGCTCTATGCCGTCAATATGTCTCACCCCTGCACGGAAAGCAGATCTTCCATGAGCACATAAATGATTGTTGACCAGGATCACATCTCCAGCCTGTGGTGTAAAATCAGAATAGATGAGATGTCTGGCCTCTTCCCAGAATTCTTCCAGATAGTGCTGGGCCTTATCAGACTGTCTGATGCTGGAGCTGAAAAGCTGTTCCGCAGCATCAAATCTTATAAAAGGAAGCTTTTTATTTCCATAGAGCACAGAGTCCAGTGTATCCTCTTCATTCATACCGGTTTCCAGGTTGGCATCCTTGGGGATTTTGTAGATGGGCTCAAAAAGCGGATGATAATTTTCCCCAATAACTTCGTGGGACCGGATAGAGTATAGGGTAGAAGGAACCTGCTCCTCATTCCGTACATACATAAAGCTTAAAAAATCAGCCTGATGTTTCAGGAAGGCATCCTCAGTATGTACATACAGATCTGTGGACGATCCTGATCCCGTTTGCGTTTCCTTCATTTTTTCATCAGGAATAATGGCGTGAATCAATCCGCCACCTTTTCGCTGGGAATAATACTGTACCGGTTTTGATGGTAGTGCACCATGAACCAGTGCGCAGGCAAATCCGTACAAATTAAACTTTGAGTAGTCGGCAGACTGCCAGTTTGCCGGAGTATTTCCGATATTCTCCTGGTCGATATCCATCAGTCCTTTAAAAATCAGTGCCCCATATTGATCTTTGGAAAAATCACTTGCAAAATCGGCGGCCATGTTTAAAATTCTTTCCGGCAGAAAGTAGGAAGCCAGCTGGTGAACATGTCTTATAAAATCGCGGTTTTCATAGCTGCCATATTTTTTCTGGAGATGCTCCGCTGCATCTTTTATCATTCTCCGTTCCTGAGAAGTAATCTCAATAACGACGGGAAGCAGTTTTACCGCAGTAATACTGTCGTTATCTAAAATTTTTATAGAATTCATTAAAAAAAGTTTGGTGTTAAGTAATAATTTTTATCTTTGTTTTTAATTATTCTAAATAACAATAGCGAGTTCAAATTTAGTAATAATTAAACAATTACCAAATAAAAGTTTAAAAAAATGAAAAATTTAAAGACCTGACTGTCAGATATATAAAATTGTATATCAAAAAAACCACAAACAATTTTCGATTTAAAAAATCACCAACAATTACTTATATGAACAATAATATAATATCCCTTGGAGCGCTTTCAGATGTAGCTTCACCTCAGATTTCGGGGAATTTTGGGAATATTTTTCATCCTGACAATTATGATCATTATCGTAATGCTGTCAATAGTACTTTAGACCTTGTACAGGAGTTTCTTTATAGAAATGATAAACCTTTCAGCGGGATTGAAGCCAGAGAAATGAAAGGGATGGTACAACAGATCGATCTCAATCAAAAACTTTCAAATTATAATGAACTTCTTGCCGAGGTAGATGATATCTATGTAAAACACGCCACGGCTTTCCACCTTCCCCAGTATGTGGCCCATCTCAATTGCCCGGTGGTAATCCCTGCCCTGGCAGGTGAAATTCTTGTAAGCGCCATCAATTCTTCGCAGGATACCTATGATCAGAGTGCCGGAGGAACTTTTATGGAAAGAAAACTCATAGACTGGACGGCCGGTCAGATCGGCTATAATACCTCGGAAAGCGATGGCGTTTTCACTGCAGGAGGTTCGCAGAGCAACTTAATGGGACTGGTGATGATGCGCGACTGCTTCGCCCAGAAAAGATACAACCACAATATTAAAATGGATGGCCTTCCTCAGGAGGCTAGTCGTTTCAGAATATTTGTTTCAGATAAATCTCACTTCAGTAATCTGAAAAATGCCTCCATCATGGGGCTTGGTGAGAAATGTATTGTTAAGGTACCCACAGATGACCGCTTCCGTATGGATATCTCTCTCCTGAAGAAATACATTAAAAGGGAAGAGCAGCTGGGTAATATCCCGATTGGTATTGTAGCCACAGCAGGCACCACGGATTTCGGTAATATTGATCCTTTAGAAGATATTGCCAACATTTCTGACCATTACAATATATGGATGCATGTAGACGCCGCATACGGCTGTGCTTTACTGCTGAGTGATAAATACAGGGATCTTATTAACGGGATTGAGAGAGCAGACTCCGTGACCATCGATTATCACAAATCTTTCTTTCAGCCCATCAGCAGCAGTGCTTTTATTGTTAAAAATAAAAAAGAGCTGTTGATCCTTAAACACCACGCAGACTATCTGAACCCTAAAGAAATGGATGAAGAAGAAATTCCTGCCCAGATCAATAAATCCATCACCCAGAGTACCCGCAGGTTCGATGCGCTTAAACTTTGGTTTACATTAAGAATGATGGGAAGGGAACAGCTTGCTGAATACACCGATACAGTAATAGATCTCACTAAGGATGCAGCAGCCATGATCACAGAAGATCCGGACTTTGAGCTTCTTTCCGATTCGGATCTGAGCGTTCTTGTTTTCCGCTACCTAAGGCCGGACATACATGATCTCAATGCTCTGAACCAATATATTAAAATGAAACTTTTCTACAGTGGGGAAATCCTGGTCGCCAGTACAAAGGTCGACGGAAATTTCTATCTGAAGTTTACGTTCCTCAATCCGATAACCACTACGGAAGACATCCACCAAATTCTCACCACAATCAAAAGGCATGGAAAAGACTTTAGTACAGAAAAATAAAACCGGAGAAAAAGCGAGGGAAATCACATTCAGGATTCTGCTGAACGGGATGCTGAGAGAGCTTGGAAACGGAAAATTCTACCAGGGCGTTCCGAAATACGATCCGCTCACAGCCAAGGCTCTTCAAAATAGTAAGTTTCCCCTCCATATAAGATTTGAGCTTAAGAAGAGCGGACTTTTTCTGTTTGCTCCCGTTTCTTATCGTTCAGAAAGTGCTTTTCATGAATATGGTCCCCATGTGTGGGCTGTGGATCATGAAAACCAGAAGGTCTTTGAAGTAGATACCGACGAGCTTATCGGGCTTATTTACAGGGAGTTTTCCGACACGTACAGTGAGACAGGACTCAATCGTTTTGCAGACAGGATCAAAAGCAGCTTAAAAAATCTGGAACTTACTACGGAAGCATGTTCACAAAAGGAAGAAACACTGACCTATTCGTTTTTGGAATCCGAACAGAAACTTCCGGCAGGACACCATCTTCATCCTTTTACCAAATCAAGAATGGGGTTTTCAGAAGACGAACAGATGCTGTTTGGGCCTGAATCGGGAAAAGGCTTCCCGCTGGATTATTTTCTTATTCACAAAGACTGTGTTACTGAGAAATCATTACCGGGAATCTCGGCGAAAGAAATATTTGAAAAACTGGTGTCTATACCGGAAAGCTACGATTTTGAAAACGCAAATGACTTCTATATTGTTCCATGCCATCCCTGGGAAGCACAATATCTTCTGTCTACTGAAGAATATCCGGAAATGCTGGGATCAGGAAAGATCATCCATCTCGGACAGCTGGGAGAAGAGTTTTACGCAACCTCATCGATAAGGACCCTTTATAACCCGGATTTCAGCTGGATGCTAAAATTTTCACTCCATGTTTTAATGACCGGATCGGTACGCACCAACAGTGTCAAAGACCTCAACAGGGGCTACGCGTCTGCCATTTGGTGGGAATATCAGAAACCTGCATTTGCAGAGAAGTTTCCGGACTTTCAATTATTGCTGGAACCTTCCTCTTTGAGCGTTCATTATGATGGAAAAAATATAGACAGCTTCAATATCCTGATCCGCGATAATCCGTTTACACCGGAAGACAAAATTCTTCTGCTCGCAAGACTTTGCCAGGATGAGTCTGTGAACGGCTTCAATTTTACAACCCATTTCTTCAAAGATGTTGCCGGTAAGCTGAGAACAACTCCTGAAGCCGCAACGATCATATGGTTTGAGAAATATGTGGATGTATTGCTGTCCCCTCTGAATGTGTTGTTCAACCAATTGGGAATGGCACCGGAAGTCCATCAGCAGAACCTTTTGATACAGCTTAATGATCAGCTTCTGCCTCAGACCATTTATGTCAGAGACGGACAGGGATATCTGTTAAGAGAAAGCTTTAAAGAAAAGTATCAGCCTATGATCAGCAGCTGTCCGGAAATTGATGAACTTTTCATACGGGATGGACGTCTTTTGGATATTGTTTCCCATCACCTCCTGGTAAGCAACCTGGGAGCGTTGATTTCTTCTATTGGTAAAACCGGATTTGTAAAGGAAAGAAAACTGATCAATATTCTGTATCAATCTTTTGAACGTCTGCATGAAACAGAGCCATCAGAATTGACAACATATGCATTGTACCAAAGATATTGGGCTGTAAAATCAAATCTTCAGTCGGCGGTCTTTGATGTGGACGGCGGCGCCAATGCTGCTGCAATTGTCTACGCTAAGGTGCCCAATCTCCTGCACAAATACTTTTTTTCGGATCAGCTGATTCATCCTCAGGGAAAAGAGGCTTTTTTTAAACGGTATTTCCAAAAAGAAGAGGTTACTATGAGCATGCGTCCGATAGATCTTGAAAATGATCTTGAAATGCTTCACGAATGGTTCAACCGCGAACATGCTGTGAAAATATGGCAGATGAACTGGCCGATATCCGAGCTGGAGACCTATTACAGACTGATGCTTCCGGGCGATGAAGCCCACAGCTATATTGTGGCCGGCAATGATGAACCTTCATGCAATATTGAAGTGTACTGGGCCTGCAGAGATATCGTAGGTGACTATTATGAAGTATTGCCAACCGATTACGGAACCCATCAGTTCATCGCACCTACCGATCCCAAAAAGAAATTTGTATCTCCTTCTACACAGTCTATGGTCGATTATGTGTTCGCACAGCCTGAGGTAGGTAAAATGGTTGGTGAGGGATCTGTAGATTCTCTGGCTTCCATGATGAACAAGGCACATGTAGGCTTCAAAGTGGACAAAGTGATAGAAATGCCTCATAAAAAAGCCAACCTTAATTTCTGCTACAGAGAATGGTACTGGGAAAAATTCCCTCAAAACAAAGACGTACCCATCACTACAAACATCAAAGAACATGAATAACGAAACGATATATAACATCATAGGCATAGGAATAGGTCCGTTCAATCTGGGGCTTGCCGCATTATCCGACCCGATTCCGGAACTTAAAACACTTTTCCTGGACCAGCGGGATGGTTTCGACTGGCATCCGGGATTGATGATTGACCATGTTACCCTGCAGACGCCTTTTCTATGTGACTGCGTATCGATGGCTGATCCTACAAGCCCGCTGAGCCTTTTGAACTATCTGAAAGAAACCGGAAGGCTGTATAAATTCTTTATCAGGGAAAGCTTCTTTATCCCAAGAAAAGAATACAACCGCTATTGCCAATGGGTGATTCAGCAGCTTCCACAATGCCGTTTTTCTACGCAGGTAGTGGATATCACCTATGAGGATGGCTTGTATCTGGTGACTACAATTCACACAAAAACCAAAGAAACGACGGTTTTCAAAACGGAGAGACTGATTCTTGGGACAGGAACACAGCCCAATATTCCTTCTTTTATTCCTAAAGATGATGCACGCATTATGCATACCAGCCATTACCTGTACCGAAAAGAAGAACTTTTGACTGAAGGAAAGAAAATAGCCATCATCGGCTCCGGACAGAGCGCTGCGGAAGTTTTTTACGATCTTCTTCAAAACAGAAATGAAACTACGGAACTGGGCTGGTATTCAAGACCGGACAGGTTCTTCCCGATGGAATATTCGAAGCTTACGCTGGAACTTACTTCTCCTGATTACGTAGAATATTTCTATAACAGAACCGAAACGGCAAAAAAAGCCATTTTAAGCAAACAGCAAAGCCAGTTCAAGGGAATCAATTATGATCTGATCAATGATATCTATGATTTCATCTATGATCTTAATATAGACAATGCCGATCCAAGGCTCAGAATTATTCCGAACAGCCAGCTGAACAGGGTAGAAATCAACGACCCATATCTTATGAATCTGGAATTTACGCAACTGGAACAGGAGGTTCCTTATGAACAGGAGGCGGATTACCTGATTCTGGGAACCGGCTACCGTTATCATGAGCCATCTTTCTTACAGAATATTCAATCGAGAATCAAAAGAGATTCCAGCGGATTGTTTGACGTCAACAGGAATTATTCCATAGACCATAACGGAGGCGAGATCTATGTGCTTCATGCGGAGGTACACACTCACAGCTATATTTCCACAGACCTTGGAATGGCCGCCTACCGTAATTCTTATATCATCAATGATATTCTTGGAAGGGAACATTACAAAATAGAGAAGAAAATCGCTTTCCAGGATTTTGATGTAGAACAATACGCTGAATTACCAACTGTCAAAATTTAATATTAAAAATGAACACCCACTTAAAAGATAATACCATTAGCCAGGAACACTGGCATCAGGCCAACAGAAACCTAATGGCCAAAACGATTGCAGAGCTGATACATGAAGAGCTTCTGAAACCAACTGTAACCTCTGAAGACCAGGACGGATTCACTGTTTTTACTCTTGAAACCGGTTTTGAAAACATTGTGTACCACTTCCGGGGCCAGGAAAGAATGATGGACTACTGGCATATTGATAAAAAAAGCATCGTCAAAACAGAGAATGGACAAGAGCAGCCTTTCCTTGATGTTGCCGCTTTCTTTATGGAAATGCAGGCTGTATTTGATCTTGATCCTTACACCATCGCAAGATATACGGAAGAATTGCTGCATACCCTGTATTGTGATGCCCTGATCTTAACCAAAGGAGTTATGGCTTCACAAGATCTTGCCGCTGCAGATTATCAGACCGTAGAACACAATATGACCGGACATCCATGGGTGATTGTGAACAAAAGCAGACTGGGTTTTTCTCCCCGTGACTTGAAGACATTTGCTCCTGAAGCAGAAGAAAACCTCAAAGTGATCTGGCTGGCCTCTCATACAAGCAGATCAGAATTTCAATCACTGAATCATATCAACAGGGAGGAATTTTACCGTTCCGAAATAGGAGATGTATTGTATCACGCTTTTCAGCAAAAGCTTATCAATGAGGGCAAAAATGTGGAGGATTATCACTTTATTCCCGTACATCCGTGGCAGTGGGAGCATAAGCTTCAGATTCATTTCGCCGGAGATATTGCTTCGGGACTTTTAATAAAGCTGGGCGAAGGAGAGGATACCTATAGCCCCCAGCAGAGCATCCGTACTTTGTTTAATGCAGATCATCCCGAAAAAAGATATCTGAAAACAGCGGTCTCTATCCTGAGCACCGGTAATATCAGAGGTTTGTCTCCGAAACAGATGAAAATTGCACCGTCGATTACAGATTGGGTAAAAGGTCTGATAAAGGATGATGCTTACCTTGAAGAGAAAGGAACTATCTTTTTAGGAGAAGAAGCTTCCATCGCTTATCTGCATCCACAATACGGCGCTATTGCTAATGTTCCTTATCAGTATAATGAATTTCTGGGTGCTTTATGGCGCGAAAGTGCTGAAAATTACCTGACGGAAGATGAGCAGATGGTCACTATGGCCTCTCTGCTTTACGTAGACGATAACGGAATTCCTCTCGTTCAGGCATTTGCAGAAAAAGCGGGAATGAGCATTAAAGAATGGATCACCAATTACCTTGATGCTTACCTTACTCCTTTGCTGCATATTTATTATACCCACTCGCTGTGTGTTACTCCTCATGGTGAAAACATTATGGTCGTCCTTAAAAATGGGGTTCCACAGAGAATTGTTATTAAAGATTTTGTAGATGATATTGTATTGACGACAGAAGCAAGGGAAAAGCTTCCTGCCCATCTGGCAGACGGATTGATCCAGTCTTCCAATAAAGAAAATATACCACTATTTATTCTGCTTGGTGTTTTCGATGCCTTCTTCAGATACCTTTCGAATGTACTGCATACATACTCTGACTTTAAAGAAGAAACATTCTGGACACTGGTTCACCACTGTATCGAAAACTACAAAGAAGAGAACGCACACCTTCAGGAACGTTATGAGAAATACGATCTGTATGTTCCTGCATTCAAGAGATTTTATATCAACAGCCTGCGTCTGAAAAATAACGGATACAGCGAAAACAAAGCGTTTGCAATTCCAAGAAAAGACGGGGCACTGCCTAATCCGCTGCACCAGATTGCCAACAAAAACTCTGTTGCAGCGGTATGAGGAAATTCCTGCATATACTAAAAGAAGGAACGGTTTTTACCTATGGAGCCCTGGCCGGAAAGAAAACAGAGCTTACTTCCGGAAGTATCAACCGTTCCATCTTTAGCTTAGCCATTCCTATGGTGATGGAGCTGGTGATGGAGTCCGTATTTGTAAGTGTCAATCTTTTGATTATTGCCAGATTAGGTGATAAGGTGCTTGGGCTTGTAGGAATTACGGATAACTACATCAATTTTGCATATGCCATTGCTGTTGGGCTTGGTATTGCGGCAGCTACGCTCACTGCAAGAAGGGCCGGTGAAAAAGACAAAGTAGGGATGGGAAGAACAGCTCACTATATTATGATGTTGGCGCTCTTTTTCGCCTTGCTTATCGGAGGGATTTCCTGTTATTTTGCGGCGGAAATTGTAAGCTTTTTGGGCATCAATGCAGATACTGTAAGTGACGGGCTTTCTTTTTCCAGACTGGTTTTTATAAGCATTGGGTTGGTGATCCTGCGTCTTTCTGTAAATGGGCTTTTCCGGGGAGCCGGGGATGCTGATCTTGCTATGAAATCACTTTGGATCTGCCATATCTCGAACATTATATTTGCCGTCATCCTGGTATTTGGATTGGGTTTTATTTCCGCTTTCGGATTGATGGGGCTAGCTTATGCCACGGTTTTATCAAGGCTCCTGGCTGTTTTATACCAGGCTTTTATTCTTCTTTCCGGAAGAACGAGCATCCAGATTCTGGTTCCTTTTCATCTGGACATTCCACTCTTACAGAAAATCCTGAAGATCGCCTTCGGAGGACTGGTTCAGTATATTATTCCCACATCCAGCTGGCTGATCATGGTGAAGATTATTTCAACCTTCGGAACGACCGCTCTTGCAGGGTATATTATTGCACAGCGTATTGCTTCAGTAGCAACCATGCCGGCATGGGGAATAGGCAATGCTGCCGGGGTGCTTACGGGTCAGAATTTAGGAGCCGGAGATCCTGAGCGTGCAGAGAAAACGGTCTGGAGGGCAGGAACGATCAACATGACTTATCTTGTGGCAGTAGCTTTGTTCTGGCAGCTTGCAGCAGAATACGTGGTGAAATTCTTCACGACAGAACCTGAAGTCGCACGGTATGCCGTACAGTACATCCACGTGGTTTCCATGGCCTATCTGCTGTTAGGATTCACCATGGTGATCAGCCGGGCACTGAATGCAGCCGGAAATATTATGCAGGTTACGCTGCTGTATATCATCATGTTTTATGTTATTCAGCTTCCGTTAGCCTACCTTCTGGGGGTAAGGTTTCAATGGGAACTGAGCGGAATATTCACGGCTATAGTTTCTTCGGAAATTGTATTGGCTGTGCTATTCCTTATGATTTTTAAAAACGGTAAATGGAAAACTATAAAAATTTAAAATGAACACAACAGAAGAATTTTATGAAATTATCGCCTCTGCAATTGCAGTAAAAAAAGAACTGGTGGATGAAAACCTTACCTATCAGGAAATTCCGGAATGGGATTCTATGTCTCATCTCCTTATTGTAGAAGCTCTTGAACAGTTCTACCAGATCAAATTTGATTTCAATGATATCCTGGAAATGGGTACTGTTGGAAAAATTCGTGAAAAAATGAAAAAATACGATGTCCTCGTAGAAAACTAAGAATATGAAAATTTTAGAAAATGTAATGGCCAACAAGAACCTGGTGTTTACAGAAGCTTCAAGCGGTACCACAATACCGCTTGAAGTCCTGTCCGGGTCTTTAGGCTTAAACCCTGCAGAAAAAGGATTGCTTTTTCTGTACAATGACAATCAGCTGCCCGGGATTGAGGTTCTCCTCAATTTTTACGGAACAGCACACACCATTGCCATATTGGGACAAAAGCTGCATTCGGAGTTTAAAGACCGTATCGAAGCAGAGTACCGTCCCAAATACATCTTTGATCCGCTTCGTGAAGAAATTCCGGGTTACAGCATGAAGAAGCTCTCGGATACCATCAGCATCTTTATGAAGGATGATTATCAGGATGAGGTTAACATTCATCCAGAAATCAAAATCTTGCTGAGTACTTCAGGAACCACTGGGATTCCGAAGCTGGTAAAGCTGTCAGATGAAAATCTCTATCAGAATGCCATCAGCATTCTTCAGTACATGCCAATTCTTGAGTCTGATGTTGTCCCCCTGAATGTACCGATTAATTTTGTGTATGGATTCTCTATTTTTACCACCAACTGTATGCGGGCGGGAAGAATCGTATGTTCAGATAAAGACATTATGCAGAAAGCATTCTGGGACGAAATGGAAGAATACGGCTATAGTACGTTGGGTGGTGTTCCTTATCTGTATGAAAACCTGAACAGAATAGGATTCTTCAGAAAAGACAGCCCGAGCATCAGGTATTTTACCCATACCGGAGGAGTGATCAACGCTGAGCTTAGAAAAACGATTTTCTCCTATTGCCATGAATTTGGGAAAGATTTTTTTGCACAATACGGACAGACTGAGGCTGGTGGAAGGATGGCGTATCTTACCACAGACGGATTGCTGGAAGAGGAAACGTCTATAGGAACACCTGTAAAGGGTGGAAATTTCAGTATAGATCCTGATACGGATGAGCTTCTTTTTTCACATTCCAGTATTTTCGGGGGATATGCCAATACCCTTGCAGACCTTGCAACCTATGAGCAGTCTTCGGTACTGCATACCGGCGATACTGCCAGAAAAGGACCTAACGGGATCTATTACATCACCGGAAGAATCAAACGTATTATGAAGCTTTTCGGAATACGCCTTAACCTGGACGAAGTAGAATTTATCCTTAAAAATGAGCTGAAGGGAAATACATTTGTATGTCTGAATTCCAACGATAAAAAAATTGTTGTGTTGTATGACAACCCGGATGTTGATCCCCAGGTCATCACAGAAACCATCAAAAACAAACTGCGTATCAATCCACAATATGTACGCACCGAACGTATAGAATCTTTTCCATTATCACAAAACGGTAAAATAAATTATCCCCTGTTACAAAACTTACAGCATGAAAACATCTAAAACCCTTATATTACTTCTTGGTCTTGCTTTATCTTCCCAATCGCTTTCTGCACAGCAGAACGACAGAATTCATGGCAAGATCATGCTGTCTGAACAGGCACCTGTAAAAAATGCCCTTTTAAGATTGGTCAACACTTCTTATCAGGCAAAAACAAATAATTTAGGAGAATACTACTTTGAAAATGTGCCACCTGGGGAATATACGCTTCAGGTGGTTTTAAATGATATTGAACTGATGCGTGAGCCTATTCACATTCAGAAAGATATCAGTGAAATTCCTGCCATTTACGCACCACTCAACAACAATGTCATCGAGGGAATTACAGTATATGCATTCAGCAGAAATAAGTTTCTGGATAAAGACAGCATTTCGGTTTCCAAAATGCCATTAAAGAATTTAGAAAATCCGCAGGCGTTTACCAGTATTAACCAGCAGATTATGAAGGAGCAGCTTACGTATGATATTTCAGAAGTATTAAAAAATGTTCCGGGTATGGTGAAAATGCAGGGGAGTCCCGGAAGAGGTTCCGGAGATGGAAGCTTCTACTACAGTCTGAGAGGTTTTCCTACAAAAGTATCGATGGTAGACGGAGTTCCCGCAACAACCAACGGAGAGATCGATCCTGCAGATATTGAACGTTTAGAAGTGATCAAAGGGCCGGCAGGAACTTTATACGGCGGAGCGGTAACATCTTTCGGCGGACTCATCAATTCGGTGACCAAAAAGCCAAAGGATTATTTCGGTGGAGAAGCCTCTTATCTTATGGGAAGCTATAATCTGAACCGGGTAACCGCTGATGTTTACGGTCCGATTACAGATTCGCGAAATATGTTGTTCCGTTTAAATGCGGCCTATCAGTATCAGAACGGATTCAGGGATTCTGAATTCAGGAAGTCGTTTTTTGTAGCACCTACCGTGAGTTATCAGGTTAACGACAGACTTAAGTTCAACTTAGGCGCGCAGATCTACAATTATGAAGGAACCAATACCCCGATTATTTTCCTTCCCAGAACAAGACCTTATTTTGCTCATAATCCCGATGAACTTGGATTCGACTGGAAAAAGTCATATTCCAATAATGATATGACCTTGAAGGCTCCGTCAATCAACGTAAAAGCAGAGGCTAATTACAAAATTTCAGACAAATGGTCTTCACAAACCTTGCTTTCAAGAAACTTCAGAAAAACGGAAGGGTTATACCAATACCAGTTTATCAGAGGAAATGAAAGTGATACCATATTGGAACGTAATGTACAATGGCAGAACTCAGAAGCTTCTTCTACAAGCATCCAGCAAAACTTTAACGGAGAATTTAACATCGGTAAGGTTAAAAATAAAGTATTGATCGGACTGGATTATCTTAATCAGTCTATTAACAATAATCATTCTCCGATTGTGGTTTTTGATAAAATTGATGGAAGAAACCCTTCAGGACCGGTGGGAGGATCAGTGACCGGAATATATGGTAACATATCCAGAGACCTGGCTCTTAAGAGAATTAACGGGGCTATCCAGGATGCTATTGATGTGAAAAAAAATGCATTAGTGAGAAATACTTCATCAGCGAACCTGTATGGAGCATATATCTCCAATGTAACCTATATTACGGACCGTTTGATTACATTGTTAAGTTTACGTCTTGATCATTATCAAAGTGAAGGACAGCTTAACATGAATACCAATATTCGGGCTGGGGAATTCAAACAGACCGCACTGTCTCCAAAAGTAGGAATAGTGTATCAGATCATTAAGGATCAATTATCTGCCTACGGAAACTATATGAACGGCTTTAGTTATACACCGCCTGTTATCCAGCAGTTGGCGGATTACAGCGGAGATATGAAACCACAGATGGCGAACCAGTGGGAAGTGGGAATAAAAGGAAATCTTTTGAGAAATAAAGTTAATTTCACCGTAGGATACTATGACATCCTTGTTGATAATATACAGCGTGGAATCGGAGTTTTCCAAGATGGGAAAGAATATAATATTGTTGTTCAGGATGGGACACAGAGAAGTAAAGGGATCGAAATTGAAACCATTATGAATCCTGTTCAGGGACTAAATATTATGGCCGGATATACGTATAACCACAGCAGATTTGAAAAAGCAGATGCAGATGTGGAAGGACGCCGTCCGGAATCTGCCGGCCCTGCCAATGTATTCAATTCATGGATCAGCTATATCCTTCCGATCAGTGGACTTCAGGGACTGGGAGTAGGTTTCGGGGTCAACCATGTAGGAAAGCAGATTACCGGAAACAAAGTGAAAACCGGACAGTTTGCATTTCCAGCTTATACCTTAGTTAATGCATCCATCTCCCTTGAAAAAGAAAGATACAGATTAGGATTTAAGATGAATAATCTGGGTAATGTACAATATTTCGCAGGACAGGGCGTTGTCGTAGCGCAGATGCCTCGTAATTTTGTTGCTGAGGTAAGCTTTAAATTTTAAGGATGAAGCTAAAGTTTAGAAAAATTGCATATCAGTTACATCTATGGCTCGGACTAACGTCCGGGCTTATAGTTGTTATCATGGCAGCGACAGGATGCATCCTTGCTTTTGAAGAAGAATTAAAGCCCATTGTTCACCCCAACAGATATTTTGTTGAGAATATAGGAAGAAAAAAGCTTAAACTTTCCGAGCTTACCACAAAAGCAGAACAGGCGCTCCCGGAAGGATTAAAAATCAAAAGAGTGGTGATTTCTTCCGACCCGTCGCGAACCTATGTATTCCGTACCCTGAAAATGGATAATGAAGCATGGACCTATTGGGGAACTTATCTGTACTATTACCGGATCTATATAGATCCTTATACCGGAAAGGTGCAGGAAATCGAAAATGCAAAACAGGACTTCTTTGAAATTGTACTGGATCTGCATCGCAGGCTTCTGCTGGGTGAAAAAATTGGGAAAGCCATTACCGGTTATTCTACGTTAATATTGGCTGTTATCCTTTTTTCGGGGCTGGTGATATGGTATCCCCGTAAAATGAGCAAAAGCATGCTGAAAGGAATGTTTTTCATTAAAACATCTGCCAATTGGAAGAGGATCAACTATGATGCTCATAATGTACTGGGTTTTTATTCGGTCATTCCTTTGCTGCTGATTTCTTATTCCGCATTGATATGGAGCTTTGGGGATGTAGACCAGTGGATCAAGAAAACCTTGAATGGAAATGGCCCTAAAGAAGAGAAAGCTAAAAGTACCCTGCCTTCCACAGAATTTTCAAGCCAGGGAAATATTCTGAACCTTATCGGAAGCACAATGGATAAAGGCCTTTCTAATAAGAAATCGGCTCTGATCAATTTCCCGAGATCGGAGGAAGGTACCTATTATGCTGAGCTAAGTTATGATGGAAGGCAATACCGGAACGAACAGTTTAATTTTGATCAATATTCAGGAGAGATCTTAAAATCTCAATCTTACAAAAACAAAAATATCGGCTATGGAACTGCATTAAGAGAAAGAAATTATGACCTGCATACCGGAAGTATTTTAGGAATGGCCACCCGCATTATCTATTTTCTGGCTGCTGTTATCGCAACATCGCTTCCGATTACCGGTTTTATTATTTATTTGAACAGGAAAAAGAAAAAACCGAAACACAAAAAAAATAAAGTTGTTTTTCCTGCTCATCATTAATAAAAGCCTCTGCAAAGGGGCTTTTATGTTATTCTTAGTACAATTTTGTGTGATTTAGCTGGTCAATACTTTCACGTTTTTTGAAAAGATTTCAATACTTTTTTCCATTTCTTCAAAATTCAGGTCTCCAAAACCCAGCCGCATTGCTGTAAGTCCTTTATTCTGATACAATAAAGTTTTAGGAATGAAAAGATTATCTTTTATACAATCGCGGCTCAGCTGCATCAGATTGATGGGAATATTCCACTCCAGCCATATGGCGAGTCCACCGGAAGGTTTCTGAAAAGCAATGCGTTCACCCAGCTTTTCCTGCAGCAGCAATGCAAAATGATCCCGTCTCTCCTGATATACTTTCAAAGATTTCTTCAGATATCGGTTGATTTCCCCATCAGCGATCATTTCTCCTAAGGCCCGTTCCATCAGGATGTCGCCCTGACGGTCAATAATACCAAGATACTTCCTCATCTCTGCCATCAGGCTTTCCGGGGCTACAATAAAACCGGTCCTGAATCCTGGGGCCAGCGATTTTCCAAAAGATCCTATATAGATGACCATTCCGTTGGTATCAGCACTGGCTAAAGGCAGAATTGGGCTTTTATCATAGTGGAACTCATAGTCGTAATCATCCTCAAGAATAATGAAGCCATACTCGTTGGCAAGTTCCAGCAGCTCCAGCCGTCTCTGTGCACTTAATGCCACAGTGGTTGGATAGTGATGATGGGGAGTAAGATAAAGCATCCTTATTTTCTTTTTCTGACAGGCCTCCCTTACACTTTCTACAATAATTCCTTCCTCGTCGATGGGAAGAGTGATAATATGGACTCCCGATTTTTGGAAGATCATATTGACAGAAAAATAACTAAGATCTCCCACCATCACAGTATCTCCCGCTTCGAGAAGAATTTCGGAGACAATATAGATGCTCATTTCCGTACTTCTTGTAATCAGAAGATTGTTTTTAGAAATAGGGAGCCCCCGGGACAGATTAAGATAGCGGGACAAATGCTCTTTAAAAAACTCACTGCCATCCTGGTTATAATGTCCCAGGGATTTCTGATGAGCTTTGCGTTTGAGGATGGAACTGTAAAACCGGGAATGCTGAACAATCTGGGTTAGCCGGATATCCGGAGCCCCGTCATTAAAAATAAATTCACAGTCCGAATGTTCAAAAGGATTATCAAGAATGTTGGAAATTTTAAACTGAAAACCCGGCTTTGTAGGATAGTTCTGAAGATAGTTCTGCTCAAAACTTTTCACTTGTAGCGGTTTTTCCTGGTCTTTTCCAATGACAAAGGTTCCTTTGTTTGGAAAACTCTCTATCCATCCCTGTGCAGAGAGTTCATCAAAAACTGCGACAGCAGTATTCCGGTGTACTTCGAGAATGCTGCTGAAAGCCCTAGTTCCGGGAAGCTTGGTGCCAAATGGCAAATAACCCCTCTGAATCGCATTCACTAACTGATTAGAAATTTGTAAATAGATCGGAGTTTCAGATTTTCGATCAATTTTTATAAAACTTTCGTAAGGAATTTTAACCGGACTATCCATAATATCAAAACTGGCACCATAGAACCATCCGGCAATATACTACTTTTGGCACCAAATTAAAAATCTATGGAGTTTTATCATCTGCTGAAAAAAATTGTACAGGAAGGAAATTCTCACGCCAGATGGCTGAATACTCTTTCTTTCATGGAAAATGCCGGAGCCAGGAAAATATCAAAATGTGAGCATCCCGTTCTGGTGACCCTGATCCAGCTGAAACATGCGGCTGAAGAACACCGTCATGCCTATTACCTTAAGAAACAGATCGGAAAAATAGATCCTGAACTTTGTAAGACCTATGAGAATGGAGAGCTTCTTGCTCCGACAGCAACCAGACAGTATTTGCATTCATTAGACATTAAAGCCTGCAGATACCTTCAGGACGTATTCAATCTGAACAAAGAAGACCTGAAATATGCAGCGTATCTATTTGTAACCTATGCTATTGAGGTTCGTGCTGATGAACTTTATCCCGTGTATCAGCAGGTTCTTACGGAAGAGTCATCTAAGGTGATGGTCAAGTCCATTATCCTGGAAGAAGAAGGGCATCTGGAGGAAATGATCAATCAGCTTGACGGTTTTTCCTCTGACTGGCAGGAACATGCAGACAACATTCTTGCTATTGAAAAGGAGCTGCACGACCAATGGATTACTGCCATTACTAAAGAGATTGCACAACTGAATTATGCCTGAGGAGAGCCATCATTTTTGGGAGGCCCTCCTTCAGAGAGAACAGCAGGGAACCCTAAGGGTGCTACGGGAAAAAACCGAAGGAATCGATTTTTATTCTAATGACTATCTTGGATTGGCGCGCAGTAAAGAATTCAGCGAAATCCTGCTGCAAAAGGTTACTGAAAACCCACAATTGCTTTCAGGAAGTACCGGATCCCGGCTCATCAGTGGAAACAGTCCTGTGGTAACGGAGACAGAAGAATATATTGCCCGGAAGCACCGGTTTCCCACAGCATTGCTTTTTCCGTCGGGCTATAATGCTAACCTTGCGTTGTTTTCTACGCTTCCAGACCGTCACGATACTATTGTTGTCGATGAACAGATCCACCGTTCCGTACATGATGCCTGCCGGATGTCTAATGCCAGAAAAGTGAAGTTCAGACATAATGATACTGATCACCTGGAAACTTTACTGAAGAAGCATGAAGGACGTTGTTATGTTGCGGTAGAAAGCCTGTACTCGATGGAAGGAGATGTTGCCCCACTTCGGGAAATCTCAGAACTTTCCAGGAAGTATGGTGCACATCTGGTGGTAGATGAAGCTCATTCGTTCGGGGTTTTCGGATATGGGATGGTTGATGCGTATGAGTTACAGGATTACGTTACAGCAGTGGTCGTTACCTATGGAAAAGCTTTAGGAGCTCATGGGGCGGCTATTCTCTGTAGTGATACTGTGAAGGCCTATCTCGTGAATTTTGCGTCGCCTTTTATCTATACTACCTCAGCACAGGATTATCAATGGATGGCCATACAAATGGGTTATGATTATTTGGAAGCTCAATCCGGGTTAGCAGAAAAGCTTCAGCAGAATATCAAAACTTTCAGAAATCAGAACATCAAAACACCTTCCTCCCCGGAAAGCCCGGTACAGGCAGTTGTGATTCCCGATAACCGGAAGCTTAAAATGGTACAGGAAGCTTTAACCCGGGAAGGTATTCTCACATACGCCATATACAGCCCTACGGTAAAGCAGGGTACTGAAAGACTGCGGGTTTGCCTTCACAGTTTCAATACGGACAAGGAAATTATACAGCTTACTGACATTATTAAAGAATTTATATAAAAACAAAGAAGCATCTAGGCTTATTACAATACGATCAGATATGAAGTTATTTATGACAGGAATCGGAACAGAAATCGGTAAAACCATCTGTTCAGCTATTTTGGTTCAGTATTTTAAAGCAGAGTATTGGAAGCCCGTGCAATCAGGGGATCTTCATCATACAGACAGTCACAAAATTGCGGAATGGACAGACCATGCGGTCTGTTATCCTGAAACCTACCGACTTCATCTGGCTGCCTCTCCACACCAGTCCGCCAGAACAGAAAATATCCAGATCGATCTGGACTGTTTTCAATTACCCGAAACGGAAAACCCACTGATCGTAGAGGGCGCAGGAGGATTGATGGTTCCGCTTTCAGACCATAGGTTTATGATTGATCTGATAGATCTGCTAAACCTTCCCGTTGCCCTCGTGGTAAGAAATTATTTAGGATGTATCAATCACAGCCTGTTGTCCATCATGGCCTTACAGCAGAGAAGCATAAAACTGGAATACCTCATTCTCAACGGCGAATTTCCCATCGATACAGAGAAGGTGATTTGCAGCTTTATCGAAAAAGAAACAAAAATTATCAGGATTCCGGAACTGACAGGTACCGGTAAAGAACATATTAAAGAAGCTGCACAACAATTAACAATAACAAAATTATGATAATGGATCAAAAAACAACAATCAGAAACAACTGGACCAAAGAAGAAATAGAGGAAATTTATCATTTACCACTCATGGAATTGATTTATAAAGCGGCTACTGTACATCGTGAATGGCACGATCCGTCTGAAGTACAGATTTCCACCTTATTGTCAATAAAGACCGGAGGATGTCCTGAAGACTGCTCCTACTGCGGACAGGCAGCGCGCTACCATACCAACATCAAAGTACAGGCTTTGCTTCCTACAGAAACAGTGATTGCTCACGCACAAAAAGCAAAAGATTCCGGTTCCTCAAGGTTCTGTATGGCTGCAGCTTGGCGTGAAGTAAGAAATAACCGTGACTTTGACAGGGTGATAGATATGGTAAAAGGAGTGAATGAGCTTGGGCTGGAGGTGTGCTGTACGCTCGGTATGCTTACCGAAGAGCAGGCGGTAAGACTCCAGGAAGCAGGACTCTACGCTTACAATCACAATTTGGATACTTCTGAGCAGTATTACGAAGAAATTATTTCTACCAGAACATTTGATAACAGAATCAATACCATCAATAATGTACGGAATGCCGGTATTACGGTGTGTTCCGGAGGAATTATCGGTTTGGGAGAAACCCACAGGGACAGGATCTCCATGCTTCTCACATTGGCCACTATGCCTAGACATCCGGAATCAGTTCCGATCAATGCCCTGGCCAGGGTAGAAGGGACCCCATTGGAAAAAAACGAAAAAGTAGATCCATGGGAAATGGTAAGAATGATTGCTACGGCAAGGATCGTTATGCCGGCTTCTATGGTAAGATTAAGTGCAGGCCGCATCGAAATGTCAGAAACGGAGCAGGCGTGGTGCTTTATGGCAGGGGCCAATTCAATTTTTACCGGAGAAAGAGAAACCCTATTGGTAACTCCTAATCCCGGTGTTTCTGAAGATATGCAGATGCTGCAGACCCTGGGCCTTAAGCCTATGATGAAAAAAGAAACATGCTGTTAAATAATTATGAATTACTCAGCTGAGTGAAACGCCTTTGCGACCTTAAAAGCAATATCAAAGTAATAAAACTTAGCGTCCATAGCGATAAGACTTAATATTAAAGCAGTGCATCACTTATAAATACTTTTCATCAATATCAAACGCTATGATTCACAAATAACATATGTATGTAGTCTGAATATTTTCATTCTCAATGGCATTTTATATAGCTGAGTGAAACGCCTTTGCGACCTTAAAAGCAATATCAAAGTAAAAAAAACTTAGCGTCCGTAGCGATAAAATTTAAAATTAGAGCAGTGCATCATGTATAAATATTTTTCATTAATATTTAACGCTATGATTCACAAAGAACATATGTATGAAGTCTGAATATTTTCATTCGCAATAGCATTTTATATAGCTGAGTGAAACGCCTTTGCGACCTTAAAAACAATATCAAAGTAAGAAAACTTAGCGTCCATAGCGATAAAACTTAAAATTAAAGGACTTCATCACGTAATAATACTTTTACATCAATACATGAATACAACAATAAAAAAAGCAAATCTTCAGCAAAGAGATAAAGCGGTCAACTGGCATCCTTACACCCAAATGAAAACAGCCGGTGAAGCGATTCCGATCGTTAGAGGAAAAGGAGTTTATCTTTATGATCATGATGGGAATACCTATATAGATGCCGTTTCTTCCTGGTGGGTAACTTTACATGGACATTCCCATCCTTATATAGCCCAACGGGTTTCCGAGCAGCTTCATACGCTGGAACAGGTGATCTTTGCCGGCTTTACCCATGAACCGGCTATACAGCTTTCAGAGAACCTTCTGAAGCTGCTTCCGGAAGGTCAGCAAAAGGTGTTCTATTCGGATAATGGATCTACTGCTGTAGAAGTTGCTTTGAAAATGTGCATACAGTATGCACATAACCGGGAGAAAAAGAAAACAAAAATTCTGGCCTTTAAGAATGCCTACCATGGAGACACTTTCGGAGCGATGTCTGTGAGCGGAAAGAGCTTCTGGACAAAACCTTTTGAAAGCATGCTTTTTGAAGTTATTTTCATTGATATTCCTAATGCCGGGAACATAGAAAGCTTACAACAGCAGATTAAAGATCTTGCTGGCGAGCTTGCCTGCTTTATCTTTGAGCCACTGGTACAGGGAGCGGCCGGAATGCTGATGTATGAGGCGAAAGACCTGGACAGGCTGATGAAATTCTGCAGAGAACAGAATATCCTGATGATCCAGGATGAGGTTTTTACCGGTTTTGGCAGGACAGGTAAACTTTTTGCTACAGACCATCTTATGGAAAAGCCAGATATTATGTGCTTCTCGAAGGGATTAACGGGTGGTACCATGCCAATGGGAATCACTACCTGCACCAATGAAATCTATAATGCGTTCTTATCCGAAGACAGACACAAAACACTGTTTCACGGACATTCTTTCACCGCAAATCCTTTAGCTTGCGCCGCTGCTTTAGCCAGCATGGAATTATTGCTTAATGAAGAAACCCGGAAGAATATCGAACGGATTACCCGTCAGCATTCTGCATTCACAAAAGTACTCGAGTCCGTACCCCAGGTGGAACACATTCGTCAGATTGGAACGATCTTAGCGTTTGATTTTAAAACCGGGCAGGGGACTTCCTATTTTAATGAAACCGGTAAAAAACTGTATAACGACTTCCTGCAGCGGGGCATTATCATGCGTCCGTTGGGTAATGTGGTTTATCTGGTGCCGCCATACTGCATTACTGCTGAAGAGCTGGATTTTGTATACCAGACTATTATGGATGTCTTGGCACAATATCAAGTATAAATGTCCAATTGATCCTTTTGTACTTCAGAAGGAAAACGATATATCTTTGCCTGTAGAATGATATGGTTTTTCCTTCTGTCGTTTTTACTGCCTCGTAAGCCTTGTTATCGTTTATCTGATGCAGCAGTAGCCTGTAACATGTACAGTTTTTTTTATGCTGAAGATATGGCTTGTTTTTTGAATTCTACCCATAAAATAATTTGTATGCTTTCAGTTTTTCTTATACACCTTGACTGGAAAGAATTATTAATGGGACACGAAGAATGGTCTTTTATTTTAGAAATTATTCTTCGGACTATGATTATGTTCCTTGCTATTATCATCGGATTAAGGATTCTTGGAAAAAGAGGTGTTAAGCAGCTTTCTATTTTTGAACTGGTTGTCATTATCGGTCTCGGTTCTGCTGCCGGTGATCCCATGTTTAATAAAGATGTAGGAATCATCTCTTCTCTTATGGTTTTTGTGGTAATCATTCTCCTTTATTCCATAGTTACATTTTTTATTGGGAAAAGTAAGCGTTTTGAGAAACTTGTAGAGGGAAAATCAATCTGTCTGATAAGAGACGGAGAGTTTTCCATTAACAATTTTCAAAAAGAAAATCTGGGAAGTGACGAATTTTTTGCAGAGCTTAGACTAAAAGGGGTTTCCCAGCTTGGGCAGGTGGAAATGGCCATTGAAGAAAGCTCCGGTGAGATCAGTGTATTTTTTTTCGAAAATCAATCAGTGAAGTATGGTCTTCCCATCATGCCGGATTCATTGGATCATCCCCTGAAAAACCTGAACAAAGAAGGTCATTATTCCTGTACATTCTGTGGTCACACGGAACATAAAAAAGCTGGAACTGCCGGTAAATGTCCGGACTGTGGTAAGGAGGAGTGGGTAGCATCCAGCAACAAAAAACGGGTGACCTAAGAAAAGGCTAGTCTTCTACATGCTTATTTCTTGCCGCTTTCATTCCAAAATAAAACATCAGCAGCACCGCAGTGCTGAGAAAATAAAAAGAAGCATTCCAGGAAATATCCCAGTCATGAAGTTTTCCGAAAACCGGCGGTCCGAATGCAGCAATCAGATAACCTACTGACTGTGCCATGCCGGAAATTTTTACCGCATTGATGCTGCTTTTGGTTCTTGTGGAAAAAAACAAAATAGACAAGGAGAAAGATAGACCATTCGCAATTCCTATGATGACAGCATTAAGATAAATCAGCTCCGATTTTAATACCACAAACATCAGGGTACTCACCAGCATCAGGGTGCAGACCAATACAATCATCCCTTTCTGGTCTTTCATTTTGCTGGCAATGATCGGACAGCAGAACGTTACCGGGATCATGGTGATCTGAATGACAAAAAGTACCCAGCCTGAACTTTCCCCCTGCATATGGTAATCTGCAAGGAAGGAAGGCAGCCACGCAACGAGGCAGTAATAAAACAAAGACTGAAGCCCCATAAAAATGCTGATGTTCCATGCCTGGGCAGACCTGAACATATTAAAGCCTGATGTGCTTAATGCAACTTTTACCTGATCCCGGTTTTTTCTGTTGAATAGGAGTTCTGTTACTAAAACAAGGAACCCTAAGGCTGCAATCACCAGCCAAATTCCAAGTGAACCACGCCATCCGAATCCGGTCCACTCTCCAATCCGTACACTGAAACCCGATGCCAGTGCTGCGGTAAGATTCATTGACACAGCAAAAATTCCCGTCATGAGGCCGATCTGTTTTGGAAAATTATTTTTAACGTATCCGGGGGTCACCACATTACCAATGCAGATTCCGAGGCCAATAAACAGGGAGCCCAGAAAAAGCCCCGAAAGGGTTCCTGTAATACGGAGAAACAGCCCAAAGCTTAAAATGATCAAAGAGTAGAGTAAAAGTTTACTGATGCCGAACTTGCTGGAAAATCTGCTGACCATTACCGAACAGATGGCAAACATAAAAAGAGGAATTGACGTCAGCATACTTACTTGAAAATTATCCAGCTTCAATGCATCTCTTACTTCATTCAGTACCGGGGCCACAGCCACAATAGGAGATCGTAGGTTACTCGAAATAAGTACCACCACCAGAACGTTGATGGCAAGCAGGAAATAGGAAGCATTCTTTCTTACTTCATTCTTCATCATAGGAAAAAACTTTTGTGCAAAATTAAGACAGTATTTTTGTTTAATTTTGCCAAAGTTTTAACCTAAAACGACAACAGATGAATGCCAATGATAGTATACAGATAGATGCACTGCAAAAACCCTATTTTGTTTGGTTCGAAGAAAACTGGGTTCATGATGATGTTCTTCATCACCATAATAAAGGACAATTGGTCTATGTGGAAAGTGGGTTTCAGTATATTACCATTGAGGAGCGAATTTATCTTCTTCCCCAGAATCATGCGGTATGGATTCCTCCCAATGCCATTCACAAAACAAATTCACATTCCGAAAAGATTAAGCTGATGATCATGTTTGCAGACTGTGATAAAAAGGATGCCTTCTATAATGACGTCAATGTGTTTTCGGTTCCTCCGGTTCTAAGGGAAATGATAAAATATGCCGAAAGATGGTCTAAGCTCATGACAAAGGATCCGGATGAAACAGTATTTCTTAAAGCCCTTTTTAATGAGTTGCCTCATTTTGTAAAGCTTTCACTGAAACTCCATCTTTGTCTTCCTAAAGATAAGCGTCTGGATAAAGCTATTGAATACATTCATCACCATTACCGGAACGAAATCAAAATAGATGATCTTGGGGGGACGGCGTCGCTATCTGCAAGAACCCTTGAACGTATTTTCAAAAAAGAAACAGGACTTACGATTAGCAAATACCAACAGATGCTGCGGATTATAAAAAGTCTCGAACTGCTCAGCTCGGATACCCTAACGGTATCAGAAATAGCGTATGAGGTAGGGTACAGGAGTGTACAGGCCTACACCAGAAGCTTTGGGTCTGTTATGCACTGCAGGCCTACTGATTTTATAAAGAAGATGAAATAGATTTTAGCTCAACCTTTATCAAAATTTTTTATCCCATATAGAAAGTATTGAGGGTTCAAATAAAAAAAGCGGAAGATTTTCAGAAGAACCGATGCGAGACTTCGTATTTTCTACAATCGGTTGGAAATAATAAAAGTTGACTTATTGCTGATTCAGTAGTATAGTATTCCTTTACAGACGGGTATTCAAAAAATTAATAGCAATATATATTTCCCATTTTATACTTTTTTCATATTATAAGTAATATTTCCATTATGGGATCATTGCAAACAAAAAGGCCCCCAAGAGTGGAGACCTTAAAAAAACACAAATGATGAAAAAAAATTATTTCGATTCACAAATATAAGGAAATTTTGTGTTATGCAAAGCATCATATGAGTCTTTTTTTTAAAAATTATTTATTTTAATTAAAAATAGCTATTCGGTAACTGAAACCTGTTTTTTTTAATATTTCGAAATTCATTATGTGGTACCTGAACGAATATTCAACCTCGTTAAAACAACTTCCTTTTTCTAATAAATTTTGGCTAAAAGCCAAATAGATGGTATATGATATCGTTGAACAGGCTCAGGCCTATCCCCATTGAATTTGTATTTATCAGTTCATTGTCCTAACAAGTACCCTTTACAGTCATTGACTTCTCAAAACTTTCATTGTGACTACACTCATAAAATAAGTTATGATATTTTCCTTAATTTGTTAGAAAACAGGCAAAATGAAACCTAAACAAATTAAAGGCGTTCCCGAACAAAAATCCGGTGGTTTTCATGATACTGAAAGCAAAAAAGAATTTGAGAAGGCATTGGTTCCTCTTAAATTTGAAATACTGAAGAAAAGGTTATTCTCTGTCAATATATGGGAAAGCTATTCCGGAAAAGGTTTTGCCATATTTAAGCTGTATGATTCTGAAGCTATGCCTGTTGACCGCGAGGTGCAGAAAGGGGATTTTGTCAGAATCAATATTCCGGGACCCGGAGAACCGTCAGCTGGCGGCTATGATTGGGTAGAAGTGACAGACATCTGTTATTATCAGGATGCTGCTTCTGAGACCATCCTGATCATCTGCAGACCTTCCAGAGATCCTCAGAAGAATGGGAATAAACATATTGCCCATTTTTACAGTTCAAAAGCTACCTCCACATTTATGATCCAAAGAAATGCTACGCACATCATAGCAGCGGTCTATGGACGAAATGAATCTCCTAACTTCAATGCAAGAATTATTGATGTGATCAGGAATCTGATCATCGCAGCAGGAGGAATGATGGGCGTTGCTAAAATCCAGTGGAAGCGGCTTGCAGATGGCTTTTTAGATTTTGATTAATGGCCGGTCGATTTTGACATAGATCATAGTTCTGCTACCATCGTCAGTCTAATTTCGCGGCTTACTAAAAAGCTATGGCAGAACTTGAAAAAATAATCTGGATATCCATTATTTTACTCATCATAATTTCGGTAAAAGACCGGATAAAACCGGCTCTTCCTATTGTCCTGGTTTCATCCGGATTGGTTTTGAGCCTTACCGGCATCATTCCTCCCATTGACATGAGTCCGGAAATAATCTTTTATGCGGTCCTTCCGCCCATATTGTTTGATGCAGCGTGGAATACTTCAATCCCTGATTTTAAAAAAGAACTTCCTGTTATCTCAGTTTTGGCAATAGGTCTGGTTTTTCTTACAACTACTATTGTTGCTGTTATTGTCCACTTTATCATTCCAGGGTTTACCTGGCCTCTCTCGTTCGTTCTCGGAGCTATTATATCCCCACCGGATGCCGTGGCAGCAACAGGCATTACGAAAAATTTTTCGCTGCCACAAAGACTTACAACCATTCTGGAAGGAGAAAGCCTCCTGAATGATGCTTCAGCCCTTATCGCCTATAAATGCGCCGTGATAGCCATTGTAAGTGGAATGTTTTCATTTTGGGATGCAGGAGTACAGTTTATAGGGATCAGTTTGGGGGGGATACTGATTGGTGTTGGTATGGGGGCTGTATTCTTAAAAATACACCGGTACTTTAACGGGCATTCCAATGCTGAAACATTTGCCGTTATCCTGCTTCCTTTTGCAGCATACAGCCTTGCAGAACACCTAGGTTGCTCCGGTGTATTGACCGTGGTGGTATTGGGGATGCTTCTGTCGTGGAATTCATTCACTTTATTCAGCGCAGGAAGCAGAATACAGATGAGCCACTTCTGGGAGGTGATTATCTTTATTCTGAACGGACTCATCTTTCTTATTCTGGGAATGCAGTTACCCACAGTCATTTCAAAGATCCCTTATAGGGAACTGCCTGTTCTCATCCTGCACGGCTTTTTCCTGTTTGCCGTGTTGGTGGTCATTAGATTTGCTGTGCTGGCTCTGTTTCCGGTTTTTTCCCACTACACACTCAAAAAAAAGAATACAACTGTTAGGCCGTCAAAGAAAGATTTTATTATTCTTTCATGGTCTGGGATGAGGGGAGTAGTATCATTGGCAGCTGCGCTGGCACTGCCAGTAACAGATGCTTCGGGAGCAGCTATAGGACAGAGGAATACGATCTTATTTTTGTCTTTTGTTGTCATTATTTTCACGCTGGTTATTCAGGGATTAACCCTTCCGAAACTTATCAGCAGGATCAAACCGGTTCCTTCTGACAAAAAAGAGGCAAGAGAACTTGATATTCTGCTTCTACAGAAGTCCATTTTCTTTTTAAAAAAAGATCAGTACGCTCATATCATGACAGAGAATGCCACTAAGACTATGATCGAAAAACTGACACGGGAAGAAATGCAGCTTCTTAATACTGTAGAGGAAAACCCGGACTCACAACAAACGGAATGGAAAAAGAAATATTTTGATCTTGAATTGCAACTTGTAGAGTATCAGAGAAAAGAGCTCATGAGAAGCTATCACAAAGGAGAATTTTCTTTAGAAACAGTCCGTAAAAAAGAATGGGAACTTGATTTCTGGACAGCAACCGTTTGCCATGAGATGGATTCCTTACAGGAACAGATCCGGTAAAGAGACACCTGACATATTCATTTTTTGATCTAAATCAAAGTTTGATATGGGTTGTTGAAAGACATTTGCAGTCAAATATTTATACAACAGAATTTATGAATACAACATTGGAAAAAGGACAGTCCATGAATTTTTATCAGGCTGTTACCCCTATTATTATTTCGGTATTTGGTGTTTATCTTACCATTGGCATTGCATTAGGTGTGTTACCCAGGTTTGTGCAGGACAATTTAGGGTTTGACAGTCTTATGGTAGGGCTTGTTATCGGATTACAGTCACTGGCTACATTGGTTACCCGCGCCTATTCGGGGAAAATAACAGATACCAAAGGGGCAAAAAAAAGCAAAACGTCCGGTGTAGTACTTGCCGTTATAGCAGGCATTATCTACGTATCGGCTGTACTGTTTCAGGTTAATCCTTCTTTGGCTATTGCCTTTCTGTTGCTGGCCAGAGTCATTCACGGCATAGGCGAAAGCTTTCTGATAACAGGGGCATTAACGTGGGGCATAGGCCTTGCAGGACACTCCAATTCCGGAAAAGTAATGACATGGAACGGGATTGCGATGTATGCAGGCATTGCTGTAGGTGCACCATTAAGTATATGGCTCAGCAAAGGGTATGGCGATCTTATGGTATTAATGATGATGATCCTGCTTCCACTGATAAGCTGGATGGCTACCATAAGGCTGCCAGCTGTAACGGTAGACAAAGATCATATCAGAACTCCTTTTTATAAAGTGATTGGTGTGATATCCGGACAGGGCCTTAGTCTGGCATTTGCGTCCATGGCCTTTGGGTGTATCGCTTCTTTTATTGCTTTACTTTTTTCGGCTAACAATTGGGGTGACGCCTCCATGGCATTTATGGTCTTCGGACTTTGCTATGTCCTTACGAGGATATTCTTTGCCTCTTTTCCAGACCGGTATGGAGGCTTCATGATAGCCTTCATTTCCTTGATTATTGAAGTCATAGGGCAGGTATTGATCTGGACTTCTGTCTCCAAAACAATGGCTGTCATCGGTTGTGGACTGACCGGAGTTGGATTCTCACTGGTTTTTCCTGCTTTGGGAGTTCTTGCTATTCGAAAGGTAAAACCGCAAATGAGAGGAACGGCATTAGGTGCTTATGTAGCTTTTGTAGACCTTTCCCTGGGACTCGCGGGACCTATAGCAGGATTAGTGGCCGGATGGCTGGATTATCAGGCTGTGTATTTATTCGGCGGGATCAGCTGTATTCTTTCAATAGTTATTTTACTAGGTAACAAAAAATAAATATAATATATATGATAGAAGATTCGGGAAAAACGAATAAGATACGTTCCGTATTTACGGTTAAGAATAAAAAATATCTCACGCCGCATCTGATCCGCGTAGTTTTTGAGATTGATAAAAGTCAGTCCAAGCTTTTGGCAAATGTCCGGTCCGGCTCAAACAACAAGATCTTAATTCCATCAGCAGAACGAGAGGGAAATTGTCTGTTAAGAACCTACACTAACCGTAAAATCGATTTGGAAAATGGTGAGTTGAGCATTGATTTTGTTGCACATGGCGATGAAGGACCTGCCTCGTGGTGGGCATTACAGGCGAAAGAAGGAGATCAGCTGGAAATAGGAATGAAAGAAAGCTCCAGATCCCTGATTCCTGATGCCGATTTCTATCTGCTGGCAGGAGATGCGACCGCCTTACCGGTAATCAGTGCGATTGTCGAACAGTTTCCTTCCTATGTAACAGCAAAGGTTATCCTGGAGGTCCCGGGTAAAGAAGATGAACTTGTCCTTTGTTCTGCCGCTGATATTTCTGTGCAATGGCTTCATAACCCTCATCCGCAAAAAGGCAGCGAGCTGGTAACGACGGTAAAATCCGTTGCAATCCCCTCAGATATACAGAAAAAATATATTTATATCGCTGCGGAATATACTTCGGTACGGGAACTCCGGGATTATTTCAGAACAATACTGAACTGGGATCCACAGGGGCTGTATGCTTGTTCTTACTGGAAAGCGGGACAATCTGAAAGTGAACGACCGAAGGGAACATAAAATCAATCAAAAAAGTAAGCGGGTAGGGCTTTTATTACTACATTTGCTTACCACTGATTTCAATACATGGAAGAACTTTTAGTTTCATATATCAAAAGCAAAATATCGGTAACAGATGAAGAAATGGGAACCATTATTTCCTATTTCAGGCCCATGAAGTTAAAAAAGAATGAACTGCTCCTTACCAATGGACAGTCCAGCCAGAGAACATTTTTTGTAGGATCTGGCTGTCTCAGGATATTCTTTATTAATGAGGACGGCCAAGATTCCACACGGTATTTTGCTTTTGAAAATCAGTTTGCCACAGCGCTGGTCAGTTTCATTACTGCAGAACCTTCTGAAGAATTTATTCAGGCTGTAGAGGATTCCGAAGTGTATTATATTACCCATAAAAATTTTTACCATCTGCTGGACCTTATTCCACAATGGGAAAAATTTTACAGAATGTATCTTGAAATGGCTTATGTAACAAATACCAGAAGGCTGATGTCTTTCCTGGTTCAGGATGCCCTGGAAAAATACCGTCAATTACTGGACGAAAATCCGATTATTGTACGACGGCTCTCAAACAAAATGGTTGCTTCGTATCTCAATATATCCCAGGAGACGCTCAGCAGGCTCAAATCGAAACTCTAATATTCTCTTTTTGATCCAGATCAATGGTTTTAAACGCTGTAATTTTCCAAATTTGCAGGTACAGTTAGATACATAATGAATACCCCTCAAACTTCGGTTCCGACTATTTTTACGGGAATTGTTATCCTAAAAGATAAAATTGCAGCAAACACTTACCACTTGAAAATTCAAAGTCAGAATTTTTCAATATTTCACGATATTACCGGTCTGGCAGTGTACCTGTACCTGTCTGATCCATATTATGATTCCGCAGCCCGCCGGCATCATGCCTATGTCTGGGATTATGATCCTGTTTACCATATTGCCGATTTTGCCATCACTATTTTTTCAGACGATACCCTGAAAGACTGGACACAAAGAATTCAGGAAGGGGATACGGTATTTTTCATTCCCTCATTGCTTGAAGGATCTCCTGATATTACCGGCGACCATTATTTCCTTATCGGTACTGCAGCATCACTTCCTCTCTTATACCAGATTTACAGAGCTTTACCGGTGGTGAAAAGGGTGACCAGTGTTATTTATGCGGAAGATAAAGAGAACATTTTCTCTGACCTTGATCACAGCTTCCCATTGAACTTTTTTTGTACAAGGCCTTTAAATCCACAAGTTATGCAGGAATATATTCAGAAATACTTTCCGAAAAATACAGGCCATACGGTAAGTTGTATTGCTATTGATGATGATACAGATGAGCTGCTCTATAAGTATATACAAGAACATATTAATCGGGAGATCAGGAAGATGTAGATGATGACCTTTCCGTCCTGTAAAATTCTTGAAAATTTAATACTGACAGTCTTTTCAAAGAAAATTTTAGCCCTATATTTGCGGTCATGTTAAAATGGTTTTCCATAGTATGTTCCATTATGTATTTATTTGCCACTACCAATACGGCGGAAGTGCTTAAAGTACCTATGTTTGTACAGCATTATATGGAGTACCACGGAAGCCTGTCAGAATTTGTGATGGAACATTACGACAATCACAAAGAAGATTCAGATTGGGATACCGATCAGAAGCTGCCGTTTATCAATCCACCCATTGTACTCACTGTACATGCTCAACTTCCGGAGCTTACCTTTGAGATTAAAAAACCAAAAGAAATTGCGGTTCCAAGAAAAAAAAGCATGTATCTGGAAAAGGATTTTTCCCATCTTTATCTTTCCCGGATTTTCCAGCCTCCCCGGCTATCCTGAGCGATTTAATTTTTTAAAATTAATGCTTGCCGTATCGTGTAAGCAGCTATTCTTATTACCATCAACAAATCCGTAATATCCACGTCGGTGTATCGCATTATGACCTTCAAGGTGTTGTAGCAAACCTATTTTCATAATAAGGTAAACGCTTTTTTAGGATCATACCATAATCTCAGTAAAATTCCAGGATGTCTAAAAAATATTTTGTGTCTTTTGTGATTTGAAGGATAAGGGTTATACTGTATGGATAGGATGTTCCGGGTGATCAACTAATTATTTTTTCATGTTAAATAAAATTATTGAGTTTTCTGTAAAGAATAAGCTCATCATTGCTCTGTTTACAGGGGCTCTCATTCTTTTTGGAATATATGAAACCACAAAACTTCCCATAGACGCTCAGCCTGATATTACCAACAATCAGGTTCAGGTCATCACCACAGCTCCTTCCTATGGAGCAGCAGACATTGAACGGCTGGTTACTTTTCCGATTGAGCAGGCTACCAGTAACATCAGCGGTATTACGGAACTCCGGAGCCTTTCCAGGTTTGGGCTATCATTGGTCACGATAGTCTTCGATGATAAAACCGATGTATACTGGGCGCGACAACAGGTTCAGGAACGCCTGCAGCTTGTACAGGAAAATATTCCTGAAGGAATCGGGAAGCCTGAACTGGGGCCTATCTCTACCGGCTTGGGAGAAATTTTTCAATATGTGGTCAGAGCTAAAAAAGGCTATGAAAATGTTTATGACGAAACGGAGCTCAGAACCATTCAGGACTGGGTAGTCAGACGTCAACTTCTGGGAACCAAAGGGGTTGCTGATGTCAGCAGTTTCGGAGGGAAATTGAAACAGTACGAGATTGCCATTAATCCTAATCAACTTCAGGCATTTGATATCAACATTAATGATGTTTTTGCTTCTCTGGAAAAAAATAACCAGAACACTGGAGGGGCTTATATAGAAAAGAAAGAAACGGTTCTTTTTATCAGGAGTGAAGGCCTTTTGGGAAGCACGGAAGATATTGGAAATATCCAGGTATCCAATACACCTGAAGGAATACCGGTTCATATCAAAGATGTAGCCTCTGTAAAAATTGGGTATGCCACAAGGTACGGAGCTATGACCTATAATGATACGGGTGAAGTATCCGGAGCCATTGTATTGATGCTTAAAGGAGAAAATGCCAACAAGGTCATTGCGAATATCAAACAGCGGTTGGAGAAAATTCAGGAATCCTTACCTGAAGGTGTAGTGATAGAGCCGTTTCTTGACCGTGCTAAAATGGTAAATAATACCATCAGTACGGTTAAAACAAATCTTATGGAAGGTGCCCTGATCGTTGTTTTTATCCTGGTCCTGTTTCTTGGAAATTTCAGAGCCGGATTATTGGTGGCTTCTGTTATTCCACTATCGATGCTGTTTGCGGTTATCATGATGAATATCTTTGGAGTGGGAGGTAATCTGATGAGCCTTGGAGCCCTCGATTTCGGGCTTATTGTAGATGGCGCCGTCATTATCGTTGAGGCAGTGCTTCATCAGCTCGCTCATAAAAAACATTTCGGAAAAGACGGCATGCTCAGCAAAAACGAAATGGATGAACAGGTTTCAGGTTCAGCCACCAAAATGGTGAACAGTGCCGTTTTCGGACAGATTATTATCCTGATTGTATATCTGCCGATATTTACACTGCAGGGGATTGAGGGAAAAATGTTCAAGCCTATGGCTCAGACGGTAGCTTTTGCTCTTATCGGAGCCTTTTTACTTTCCCTTACTTACATTCCGATGATGAGTGCTCTCGTTTTAAGCAGAAAGAAAAAGCAAAAGGAAAATATTTCTGACAAGGTGATGGCCAAAGTGGAAACAGGGCATCAGAAATTGTTAATAAAAGCGCTTATGTTCAGGAAAATCATCCTCCTTGGGGTCTTTATCCTTTTCGCCGGTGCTGTATTTATCCTGTCACGGATGGGAGGTGAATTCATTCCCTCATTGGAAGAAGGAGATTTCGCTGTAGAAATGAGAATCCTGCAGGGGAGCAATATTAATGAAACCAAAAAAGTAACCACCCAGGCGGCCAATATCCTTTTAAAGAAATTTCCGGAAATAGAAAAGGTGGTGGCGAAGATCGGAAGCGCCGAAATCCCAACGGAACCCATGCCTATGGATGCAGGGGATATGATTATTGTTTTAAAACCTAAAAAGGAATGGACCTCTGCAAAATCATTTCCCGAACTCTCTGAAAAGATGAGCAAGGCAGTAGGTGTTATTCCTGGACTCACGACCAGCTTTCAATTTCCGGTACAGATGCGTTTCAACGAGCTGATGACCGGAGCGAGACAGGATGTCGTCTGCAAAATATACGGAGAAGATCTTGACAGCCTTACCAGCTATGCCAAAAAGCTCGGAAGTGTTATCAATACAGTGAAAGGAGCTCAGGATCTGTACATAGAGCCTGTTGTAGGTGCTCCGCAGGTTGTCATTGATTATAACCGTGCAGAACTTTCCCGGTACAATATTTCCGTTTCGGAAATCAACAGGGTGGTTAATATGGCTTTCGCCGGTCAGACTGCCGGCGCATTGTATGAGGGCGAAAAGAAGTTTGACATTGTGGTCCGGATGAATAATGATTATAAAAAAGACCTCTCAACAATCCGGAATGTATTGGTTCCCACCGCTTCAGGGGAACAGATTCCTTTATCACAGCTGGCAAAAGTGGAACTTAGAAACAGTCCGAACCAGATACAGAGAGAGGATACCAAAAGAAGAATTATTGTAGGGTTCAATATCAGAGGACGGGATGTACAGACTATTGTAGAAGAAGTTCAGGAAAAGGTTGGGAAAAAACTCAAATTTTCGCCAGGATACACAATTTCTTACGGTGGAACCTTTGAAAATTTAAATGAGGCCAAAGCCAGGCTTGGAATAGCTGTTCCCATCTCTTTGGTGATGATCTTCCTCTTACTATTCTTTGCCTTCGGTTCTGTAAAGCACAGCTTGCTGATCTATACGGCAATTCCTCTATCAGCGATAGGCGGGATTTACTTTCTTGCATTAAGGGGCATGCCTTTCAGTATCAGTGCAGGAGTTGGATTTATTGCTTTGTTTGGTGTCGCTGTTCTTAATGGAATTGTTTTAATATCAGAATTTAACCGATTGAAGAGCAATGGGATAACCAATGTCAGCAGAATTGTCCTTACCGGTACCAGAATCAGGCTTCGTCCTGTTCTGATGACAGCGTTTGTAGCTTCTCTGGGTTTCCTGCCAATGGCATTAAGCAGCGGGGCGGGAGCGGAGGTACAGAGGCCTCTGGCTACAGTGGTGATCGGCGGGCTGATGCTTGCCACACTTTTAACCTTATTTGTCCTGCCAATTCTCTACGTCTTATTTGAACATATTAACAAGAATAAAATGAAATTTCCTAAAAAAATAAACTATAAAAAGCTATCTGTAGTCTTGCTTCTGATTTCTTTTGGAAGCTTTCAGGCGCAGGAACCTATTACCTATGAGCAGGCCCTGGAAAAAGCCTTTCAGCAAAACGGAACCCTGAAAAATTCAAGATTGATTTCGGAATACCAGCAACAACTAAAAGGCAGCTACCTTGATATCCCTCAGCTGGAAGTTTCCGGAGCATTGGGACAGATTCAGGGTGAAGAAACCGATAATTCATTGGTAATATCCCAGAAGTTCAGCTTTCCGACCGTTTACTCCAAGAGAAAACAGATGCTGGATGCGCAGTGGATGTCCGGTGTTATCAGCCAAAGACTTACCAAGGCTCAGCTTACCAAGGAAGTCACTGATGTTTTTTACAGAATATTAGTGCTTCAGGAGAAGAAGAAAGTACTGGAATACATTACCGGTTTATATACCATCTTTGCCGATAAAGCAGGATTGAGACTGAGAAAAGGTGAAGCCAATATTCTGGAAGAATCTACAGCAGAAATCCAGAAGGAACAGGTGAAAATCCAGATGGATACTCTTGAAAATGACCTCAATATTGCCATTCTACAACTCCAGCTTCTGCTTCAGTCCGATGTTCCTTATCATCCTGTGGCAGAAAAATCAACCTTGGACATCCGTCTGAAAATGACTGAAGATATGATCAGTCAACATCCGGAACTGCAGTATTTGCAGCAGCAAATCAAAGTAGGTGAAGCCGAGGAACAGCTGGAAAAAAGCAAACTTCTTCCTGATTTGATGGTGGGCTATACGAATCAAAGCATGAAGAACATCAATAACAATCGTTTTAATTCTGTGCAGGTGGGTGTTGGAATCCCGTTATTTACCAAAGGGCAGCGTGCGATCGCAAAAGCTGCAAAGGCAAAAATCAGCATCTCCGAAAATGAATTCCACAGGAAAGAAATTGAGCTAAAAAACAGATTGCGCCAACAACTGAATAATTTGGTAAACCAGCAGAAGATTATTGAAAATTACGAGCAGAAACAGCTTCCCAAGTCCGAGATCATTCTGAAAACAGCGCAAAAGCAAATGGATGCCGGTGAGATAAACTATCTGGATTGGGTAATCCTGGTCAATCAGGCCGTTAAAATAAAAGCTGATTATATTGATCAGTTGGAAAAACTCAATCAAACAGGTGCAGAACTTAATTTTTTAATTTCAAAATAACAGCGACATGCCACTAAGAAAAATATCAATATACAGCCTTGGTCTCGCAGCAGTTTTATCATCCTGTTCAGGAAAAAAAGAACAGGAAAAAACGGTGTACGAAAACACAAAATTTGCAGGTCAGCATGATAATACAGTACACCTGTCTGATCAGCAGCTCCAATCAGTAGGCATTACGTTGACCTCGATACAGGACAGGAAAATGGAAAAACAGATCATCCTCAACGGAAAAGCTGAGATTGCTCCTTCCTACCTCAGTTCGGTTTCCAGCATTATGGGCGGTCATATCAAATCTATTAATATCATTAATGGCAGCCATTTCACCAAGGGGCAGATTCTTGCTGTTGTCGAAGATCCACAGTTTATACAGCTTCAACAGGATTATCTGGTGACCAGGGCACAGCAGGAAGCAGCACGCCTGAATCTGGACAGGCAGAAAGATCTTAATATAAGTAAGGCAAGCAGTGACAAAACCATGCAAACCGCTCAGGCAGATTATTCCATGCTGAACGCCACCTTAAAAGGCCTTGAAGAAAAACTGAAAATTATCGGAATCAATGCTAAAGGTTTACATACCGGAAATATCAGAAGCAAAATTAATATTCATGCACCGTTTACAGGATTTGTAAGCAAAATCTTGGTGAATAACGGGCAATATATCAATCCTGCAGATACTTTATTTGAATTGATCAATCCTGCAGGGTTGCTTTTGGAACTGAAGGTTTTTGAAAATGATTTCAATGATGTAAAAATAGGCCAGCAAATTGCCGTGTACAGCAATCAGAATCCTGAAGTGAAGGCTGCTGCCAGCATTGTAAGTGTGGTGCCCGCTATTGAAAACGGAGGTTCTGCCACTGCGGTAGCGAAACTTGCATCTTCACATTCTGAGTTTGTAAAAGGAATGTATATTAATGCTGAAGTGAATGTCAGCAACCGGTATACCCAGGGACTTCCCAATGAATCTATAGTTTCTTTTGAAAACAAAAATTATGTTTTTGAGGATCTCGGGCAGTCAAATTATAAAATGGTTCCGGTGACCACAGGAATTACTGACAGTCAGTTTACAGAAATTCTGAAAGCAGACATCCTGAAGCATAAAAAGATAGTCTGCAAAGGAGCTTACAGTCTGTTGATGATGCTTAAAAATAAGGCTGAGTAGGAATTTCCACCAAAAAAATAAATTCAGGCTGTCTTACCATTATTTACAATGGGGACAGCCTTTGACTATTATAAAAGGTACGTATGAGATCAAATTCTGGTTGACTGTTTTCAGGGCTTCGGTTTGAAATTAAATGACATTTGACATGTTTTCCATATTGCAAGTGTTATTTAATGCATAGTTAATTTTAAAATGATATATTTAGGAAGTGAATCGTTGTAAAGGAATTTTTAGTGTATTAATGAAGAACTTTTATTGAAAATATGACAAAAAAAACCTTACACAATTTCCATATTCCGGTAATGGGCCTGTCTTATACCATAGACAGCCCGATCCGTGTCGCACAATATGGAATTTCTTCCGTAATCTCTATTATTGATGACGAAATCCTGGAGAAAATGAAAAACTTTTACAATCAAAAGTTTAACCTGGATTATCTGGGAATTTCGACAAAAACAGAAGATTACAGGGCAAAGAGAATTACCGCCTATCTGGATATGGTGGATGATATCGTGAATGAAAAATTTAAAGCTTTCAAGCATGAAATAAGCAAGAACAAAGAGGCTTTGAAAGATTTTATCGCGATGCTGCCTAATACTTCAGATGTAAAAAGCGGTCTTCAGAGTATCATCAGCCAAAGCGAGGGCTGGGGGACGCAAATCAAAAACTATATTGAAACGAATCTTAAGCCGGGTAGTATTGACGTCAACATTATGACGAAGGTGGATAAAGATAATTATAAAAACAATCAGCAGCTGCCGGTGATGTATAATGATGCCCATGCATCGCTCCGTGGGTTTGCCATGAGTAAATTATCTTCATCTATGGTTCTTTCTGCCGGGATGAACCCACGTCTGTACAGCTATATGGAAGAGTTTGAAGATTTTTTTCCGGATCAGCACGGTATTTTGAAGAAGAAAATTATTCTAAAGGTAAGTGATTTCCGTTCTGCAATGATCCAGGGAAACTTTCTTGCTAAAAAAGGCTTGTGGGTTTCGGAATACAGGATAGAATCGGGTCTTAACTGTGGCGGGCATGCATTTGCCACTGAAGGGATGCTTCTGGGACCGATCATGGAAGAATTTAGGCAGAAAAAAAACGAGCTGATACAGTCGGCACACGCACTAATGGTTAACGCCCTGGAACAAAAAGGTAAACCTGTTGTTTCAGAGCCTTTAGAGATGAAAATTACCGTACAGGGTGGAGTAGGCACTTCAGAGGAGCATGAGTTTCTGCTTGCTCAGTATCAGGTAGACAGCGTAGGCTGGGGCTCTCCCTTTTTACTGGTTCCTGAAGCCACCTCTGTAGATGCAGAAACCCGGAATCTGCTTGTAAAAGCCAAAAAAAAAGATTTTTACCTGAGCAATATCTCTCCACTTGGTGTACCCTTCAATACCGTAAAAGGAACTTCAAATGAAAAACTGAAATACGAAAAAGAAGCCCGTGGCAAATACGGAAGCTCATGCCCCAAAAAGCTGCTGGCCCTGAGTAAAGAATTTTCACCTGAAGGAACATGCACGGCTTCTAAAAAATATCAGGATATCAAACTGAAGGAACTGGAAAACAGAAAGGAAGCTCTGAGTAAAGAAGAATTTGACAAAGAAAGAACCGGTATTACAGACAAGGCCTGTCTGTGCGTAGGACTTGTCAATGCGGCATACATAGAACAGAATATCGAAATAAAAGGAGAAAAACAAGGGGTTGTCATATGTCCGGGGCCCAATATTGCTTTCTTTGATAAAGAGGTTTCACTATCTGAAATGATGCAGCACATTTACGGAAATGCCAATATCCTTTCCGGTATCCCGCGCCCGAATATGTTTATCAACGAGCTTAAGATGTATATTGATTACTTGAAAAAAGAAGTGACTGATGCGTCTATACAGGTTAGCCATGCCCAAACCAAAAAATGGAATTCTTTTAGAAAAAATATGCTCGAAGGAATAGCTTATTATCGGGACCTGTTCGGGACCTCATTATTCTTCAGAAATAGATTGTCAGAGATCAACCATCAGCTACAAACCTATACACTGGAACTTACAGCCATTGAAATTCCTCAGGCTGCTAAGTAATAGTATTTTTTAATTGATAGATTATAAGACCAGCCTTTAACCGAAGGCTGGTCTTTGTTTTTATCGGCCGGTACTGAGGTTATTTAAAGTTTGATGTAAGGGTTGGTGCCCCTTTGTGGAAGACAAAATGTTTGTTCTATTCACATTAATTTTTTTGCCCAATTAATCTGCTTTGGCAGTTGATCGTTTTACTCAGCGTAACCATTATATATATTATTTAGAAAATAGTGAGAAAAACATCAGCATTTCCATTTATTATACCTATAACATGAATGGTCATTTTGAATTCTTTTTGACCCTAATATTTCTTACCTTAGAGGTCATTTAGTAAATTTATTTTTATGGAAAAAAGAATGATCAAAAATACGGATCTGGCCATTGCACCTGTTAACTTTGGAGGAAATGTTTTTGGATGGACGCTGGACGAGAAACAGTCATTTGATATATTGGATCGCTTTACAGAAGCAGGGTTTAATTTTATAGATACTGCTGATACGTATTCATGGTGGGTTAACGGCAAAGGCGGACAATCTGAAGAGATTATCGGAAGATGGATGAAAAACCGCGGTAATCGTAAGGATATTGTATTGGCGACCAAAGTAGGTTCAGAAACAAAAGAACATGGTTTTGATATCAGTAAAAGACATATCTTACAATCTGTGGATGAGTCTCTGCAAAGGCTTCAGACCGATCATATCGACCTTTATTATACGCATTTTGATGATCATACTACCCCGGTAGAAGAAACTCTGTCTGCGTATGATGAATTGATCAAAGCCGGGAAAGTCCGTTATATTGCGGCTTCCAACCTTTCACCTGAACGTCTGAAAGCCTCGTTTGAAGCTGCGGAAAAACATAATCTTCCAAAATATGTAGCCTTACAGCCTCACTACAACCTTATGGAGAGAGAAGGTTTTGAAAACAATTATGCGCCTTTGGCAGAACAGTTTGATCTGAGTGTCTTTCCTTACTGGTCACTGGCTGCAGGATTTTTAACAGGTAAATATCGTGAGGAAGCAGATCTGGTGAAAAGCGCAAGAGGTGAAGGGGTAAGAAAATATTTGAATCCAAAAGGGATAGAGGTGTTAAAGGCCCTGGATCAGGTGGGAGAGAAGCATCAATCTCCACAAAGCACAGTTGCGCTGGCATGGCTGTTGGCCAATCCGCTGGTGACCGCCCCGATTGTCAGCGCAACAAGTACCTCACAGCTCGAAACACTGTTCAATGCCCCGAAGCTTGTTTTGGATCAGGAAGATCTGGATTTGCTTAACCAAGCAAGCCGGTAAAGTTTCTTTTATTGTATACCAGAACATACCATAAAAAGACAATCCGTTCAATGATTGAACGGATTGTCTTTTTTGTTTTTAAACCTTATGGAACAGGGGTGTTCTATGATTAATCAGAATATTCCTTCAGCAGCTGTCTGTAGCTCATCAGAATGGAAGATTTAGAAATAAATCCGATAAAATCATTGTGGTCGCTCACTACGGGAAGGTTCCATACTCCTGTATCATCAAAAACCTGAAGGATTTCCAAAGGCTTATTGTTGCGATAAATGACGGCGGGAGGTGCTTTCATCACCTGGGTGACCGTTTGCGAAGAATCAATTTCTTTATTGAAAAGATAGGGTCTTATATCGTCTAAGGTGAGAACCCCTTTTAGTTTACGGCTGTCATCCACAACCGCAAAAATATTTTTAGTCCCGTTTTTTACCAGTTCAAATAATTCTGTAATAGAAGCGTTTTCACTAATGGTCTGTGAATACGGATCGATGAAATCCTCGGTCCTTAACGCAAAAAGAAGGTTTTTATCATGCTTATTAGTGAATATCTTTCCTGCATCAGCCAGAGATTTCAGTTCCGGTGAAATAGGAGAGAACCATTTGGCAATAAGGTAAGACACTACAGAAACTATCATAAGCGGGATAAACAGGTCATATCCAAAACTGGATTCAGCGATCAGAAATATGGCTGTAAGCGGCGCATATAGTACGCCACTCATGGCTCCGGCCATCCCCACAAGAACGAGGTTAGTTACCGGAACATTGGTAAATCCGATATGTTGACAGATCAAAGCAAATAAATAGCCCAGGGTTCCTCCGGCAAAAAGCGAAGGAGCAAAATTTCCTCCATTTCCACCACTGAAGATGGTAAAAGAGGTAGCAAATGCTTTTAGGAGCAATACCAAAACTAAAAATATAATAACCGTCCAGTCTCCGATTTCAAAATACCTGAAAAAACTGTTTTCGATAATAGAATATGTATTTCCGTTAGTCAGTGCCTTTACCGTTTCATATCCTTCACCAAACAAAGGAGGAAAGAGCACACACAGAAGAGATAAAACAGCTCCTCCAAACATGGCTTTACGCATTTTTGAAAGCCGAAGTCCTTTGATAAAGTGTTCCACCTTTTGAGAAATAATCACAAAATACCGGGCGTATACTCCTGTTACAATTCCAAGGATAAGATAATAAGGAAGATTTTTATAATTAAATGGTTCTCTGGTATAAAACCTGAACAGAATGTCTTCCTGAAGCAGTACCCTGGATAGGAGACTTCCACATACTGCAGCCACCACCAATGGAATAAAATCGGTAAATACCACACCGGTCAGCAGAATCTCAAAAGCGAACATAATCCCGGCAATAGGAGCGTTAAAGGCAGACGCAATTCCGGCAGTGGCACCGGCGGCAAGCAGTAAAGTACGTTCTTTATAGCTGAGGCGGTACGTCTGGGCATAATTGGAACCAATGGCTGCTCCCGTTACGGCTATAGGACTTTCTAATCCTGCGGAACCTCCCAATCCCACAGTAATGGCACTCTGTATCACCTGAGAATACATCTTCACAGAGGCTACAATACTTGAGTTCTGGGCAATTTCGTAGAGAATAGCACCAATTCCTTTACGGTCCTGACCTTTAAACAATGTAAGAACAATGAGGGTAGTGAGTACAATTCCTAAAAAAGGAAAAACAATATAGAAGAGGATCTGATATTCAAAGTGTACCTTATTGGTAATAAAATAATGGATGTCGTGAACAAGAGTTTTCAGAATAACGCCTGCAAGACCGGCAGTACAGCCCACCAGAATTCCGGAAAGCACCAGAAACTGATTTCTGCTCAGCCTGTTATTCAGCCAGTGCAGAATGAGCTCATAGCTGCGTGCTTTTTCCAGTCCGTATTTCTGGAAATCTCTTTTAAATTTAAGGAAGCTCAGGTATTTTTTTTTGTTGTGAATTTTCACTGTAGAAACATTTAATGCTGCTCCGGAATCAGTACAGCTGTGTAAATTTAAGAAATATCTTTATAAATAATTGATGTTTAAGACCCTTAAATTGATTTTGTTATAGAGTAATGTTTTGTATAGCAGTATTTTAGAGCCGTTAAATATTTTTTTAAAAATCTGCCTTATAAGAGAATGTTATGGTAGGTTATAATAATTGGGGCGCTAGGGAAGGACCTCACCATGAAATGTATATTCCGGAATCCGAACGATAAAAAGGCTCATTGATTTATTAGTGAATAAGTATATTAAAAATGCCGGAACAAAAATTCCGGCATTTAATTTATTTTTAGAAAACCTATAATCTGAATACAGTAATAGTATAAGATTTGGCAATATTTCCATTATTGGTAATCGTATAGGTATTGGCACCGGTCTTTGCGAGGGTATAGTCAAATTGTGTTCCATTCCCTCCATCCGCACAACCGGTTACGTTAACAAATTTAACACCCCAGTTTACTGATGATCCAGCTGCACCGGGAGAAGTGGTTACAACTCCCACTTTATCCCTTGCTACCGAACTCTGATACCCTAATGACATATCAGAATAGATATAGGTGGAAATCATTGTTCTTCCACATGCATTAGTTGCGCGGATGATAAACATTCCGGCAGGAATATTAATGGCCGCTGGTATGGTTACTGTACCGCTGGCTCCGGCAGCTATACTGGTGCTGGTTGTGGAATAGCTGTATTTCGCTGAAACCACATCTCCGGTTATCGCATCTCTTACAATGATATTATGATCTGCAGGTGTTTGATCGAGTAAATTCCGGATGCTGAGAGGCTGGTTATTGGCTTCTATGTCAAGTTTTCTCTGGGGATTTGTTTTTCCAATTCCCACATTTCCGGCCGTAGTGGTTATAAAGTCATTTAGCTGTTGTGCTGCTGTAGGCGTACCGGACACTGGATTGTCTTTGCCTGCATCTACATGAAATACCCCCTGAACATTGGTCGTGTTAACCCCCATTTGGGCATGGCCCACTGTAAACAGAAATCCAAAGACTATAAAAAATAATTTCTTCATAATGTAATTTTTTTGATCAGTCATTATCACAATGATTTTTTATCATCAGTAATTACAGACGGAAAATCGTTAAGAAATAAGTTCGCGCCACGTTTCCGTTATTCACGATCAGATAACTACTCGCTGTTGGTTTGGAGACCGTATAATCGAACTGGGTGCCATTTCCTGTACTACAAGCAGCTACTGACGGAAATTTAACGGTCCATACGCCAGAACCGCTTCCGCCACCTGGAATAGGTCCAATGGTGGAAGTTCCCACGACATTACCTGCAATCGCTGTAGCATACCCCAGTGAAATATCAGAATAAATAAAATTCGTAATCATATTAACCCCACACGTGTTATTGGACTTTATCACCAGCATTCCATTGGGAATAGCAGCCGTAGCGGGGATCGTTACAGTACCATTGGCTCCGGGTTGAATAGTAATACTAGTGGTATAGACATATCTTGTGGCTACCACATCACCATTCAGGTTGTTAATCGTCATAAATTCCTGGTCATTAGATATCTGCTGAGGAAGATTGGTAATTCTCAAACTGGTGTTATTGGCGTCAATCTCAAGTTTCTTTTGAGGATTTGCAGTTCCAATTCCAACGTTTCCTGCCGAGGTAACAACAAAATCATTCAGCTGCTGTGCTGCAGTAGGAGCACCGGATGCCGCATTATCTTTGGCCCCATCAACATGGAGTACAGCCTGAGGGTTAGTAGTATTGATACCAACTTGTGCATAGCTTAATGCAGAAATTAGAATACAAAAGATCGAAATTCGTTTTTTCATAATGTTTTATTTAGTGGAAATTTTTTAGTTTGTGTTTAGTCAGAACCCGCCACTGAGACAGTTCATACGTTATGCATCTCAACATTATCCATGCCAAGATGTAAGGAATCTATAAGGTCTTTCCGAAAATATAGGAAATAGTTCTATCGAAACATATCCCGAGGTTGGGACAGCGTGTTCATTTTTTTTCATTGTGTAATTTTAATGCAAATCTATTGATTTATTGAAATTTAACCAAATTATTTAAGAAAAATTATTATTTTTTACGTAAAATAGAAATATGATATACTGATTTTAACTTATAACGCATATGTGTTTTGTAATTCTAAATCATAATGGAATATGTGTAGTAAAGTGATCGGACAATAGCTTAAATCTTGTATTAAGTTGTATTTTGATGTTGACCAAAACGTGAGACACGCTGCTTCCTTTATGATCTCTTCAATGTGAATGAAATGGGAGTAAAATCTTCTAAAAAAAATCTAAAGCCGGCTCAGAAGGGTGAATTGGCGAAAGATATACAAAATTGCTGATTGATATTTTTACAATCCAGTGTTTATGGTGGCTCTGCACTGAAGGGCTGATATTTTTTAAAGAATTGATTTAAAAATTAATCATTTTCTATATTTTAATAAGTATTTTTTGTATAATTTACTCATGTCAAATAAATGGCAATGTTTGCATTCTGAAGCATGCCTGTAAACCAATATAAAAAGGACAATGCCGATCACTTATTTACCTCCGGACGGAGGCATGTTATATACAGAAACAGATATGTCTCAGTTTTTTCCTGAGCCGTTAAATGCAATGACTGCTGTATTTTTTTTAGCCTTAGCCATTTTTTGGACCATTAAAATGAAAGGTAATTTTAAAGAATACCCCTTTTTAACCTATTGCCTGGTTTTGTTATATATTGGTGCCATAGGGGGAACCATTTATCATTCATTCAGACAATGGCCGGTATTTATTATGATGGATTGGTTACCCATCATGCTGCTGTGCTTGTCTGCCGGATTTTATTTTATAGCGAAGAGCACCAAATGGTATTATGCTGTTGTAATGGTTCTCATCTATATACTGCTAATGTTTGCCTTGAGAAACTGGATTTTGATAGATAACCCCTCTCTTTTTATCAATCTAAACTATGCCGTTATGGCTTCATTTGTAGTTTTCTCAGTATTGAGTTATTTAATCTATACCCAATGGAAAGCTGGCAAATGGGTAGGCTTTGCTGTATTGTCGTTTATTTTTGCACTTACGTTCCGTATCGCTGACAAGTGGGAATGGTGGAGTGTCGGAACCCACTTTTTATGGCATACTTTCGGGGCAGTAGCCACATTTTGCATGTTTAATTATATCAATCTTACGCAGAATATAACTAGAAAAACATGAGAGCCTGTTTACATTTTATGTGTTAAGGTGGATACAGGTTTATTCACCTTTTGGTTCCTTTTAAAATCATCTGACCCTGATTTAATGAGTTTCCCACAGATGCAACAAATTTCACGGATTTTTGTAGAATTTTTCTCTCGCAGATTTTGCACATGACGTTGATTTTTTATAAAGCGGCTAAACCTTATAGGTTTTTAATTGCATACATTTTAAAACCTATAAGGTTTGATCTGAAAATTCCTAAAAGATCTCAGAATTCTTATGGATAAAAATTGGCTCACCAGCATAGATGTATAATGTTACAAGATATTTGGAAAGTTATTGGTTCGACTATGATCGTGACAGTTAGGAAGGCTATTATTCAGGAATCTCGTACGAAGATGATATTTGACCGTTTGTAAGTAAAAATAAAACTGTTGCTAATGTCATATCGAGGAAATGACGGTTTAAGGAATAATTCAAAGGTTCTCTTTTTATCGCAATAGCCTTTATATTTTTTTAATAATTTAGTAAAATCATAAAATGCTTTTTAGGTTAGCGTAAGACGTGAGTTTTAGCTTCCTAATCCGCCACTATTGCCACTACTTTGTCCTATAGTTAATATAGTCATTTTTCCAAATACGGAGAAAAAGTTAAATAGGAAATAGAAACAAACATATCAATTAACTGGAATAGAACTAAAATATAAAATAGTCTTAAAAAAACGATAAAATACTAAATAAACTAATGGACAAAATACAACTGTATGAATTTTTTTTTCAAAAAAGTAATTCCTATTATTTGGAGCAATTAAAATACTATGAACAAGGAAAAAAGTTTAGGTTTAGTTATTCAGCTTTAATATTTGGTATCTTATGGTTTCTATATCGAAAAATGTATCTGGAATTTTTTATTATTTTCTTTGTTTATTATTTGGAAACAATTTTTGAAAATTTAGTTCTAACAAAACTTATTGGAATTGAGCAAACAAAATTTGTGAATTTTTCGGTTACTATTGTTCTTTTAATACTTTTAGGAATTATTGGAAATAATTTATATATCAAAAAAGCGAAAAGAACTCTAAGAAATGCTGAACAAAAATATTCCGAAATCGAAAAACAAAAAGAATATATCATTAAAAAAGGGGGAACGAGCTATATTTATGTAACAATTTTACTTGCTTTACTTATTCTTGCAATATTCTTTAATTAAAAAAATCTGGTAACAAGAATTTTAGTCAGGCTGACTATGTTAAAAGAGAGATATGGCAGAGGAAAAAAGTAGGGAATTCATTTTTTATAAAGGGGCTAAACCTTATAGGTTTTTAATTGCATACATTTTAAAACCTATAAGGTTTGATCGGATAATTTCCAAAAGATCCCACAATTCTTATGGAAAAAAAAATCTGCTCAATCTGCAGCATCTGCGAGAATGATAGAAATGCTAGATTTTTAAGATTTCTTATACACAAAATATAGAAAGTAAATAACTTAAGTATTCAAAAAGCTTTTATCTCTTTTATGTTTTGTATCTCTTTTATATTTTAATAGAAAATTAAACAGCTTTTTTGTGAAATTAACAGTTTAATTCTTTTTCAGTTGAAAGAAAGATGATTTACTTATATTTGCCCTGCAAAGCAAATTCTAATGTTTAAAAAAGTAATTACTGTATTTACCCTTAGCTTTTATACAGGTTTTTGTTCGGCCCAGCAGGTTCGGCCTTCCAAGTCATCTGAAATTTATCGCGAACTCAAAACACTTAAGCAGCTGCCTAAAGTTTTATACCTTGCCGCTCATCCCGATGATGAAAATACGGGATTGCTTTCGTGGCTCATCAACGACCAGAATGTAGAAACAGGCTATTTGTCTTTAACCAGAGGCGATGGCGGTCAGAATTTATTAGGCACAGAGCAAGGTGCTGCATTGGGTTTAATCAGAACGCATGAGCTTTTAGAGGCAAGAAAGTTAGACGGCGCCCAACAGTTTTTTACCCGGGCAATTGATTTCGGGTTCTCTAAAAATACGACCGATACTTTTAAACAATGGGATGAAGAAAGCATTATCGCTGATGCGGTTTGGGTCATCCGCAAATTCCGTCCTGATGTGATCATTTGTCGTTTTCCTCCAACTGCTGCTGCAGGCCATGGACAACATGCCGCTTCAGCTGTGGTTGCAGAAAAAGCTTTTAAGCTGGCAGGTGATAAAACAGCTTTTCCAGATCAACTAAAATATGTTAATGTATGGCAGCCAAAACGCGTATTGTGGAATACTTTCCGCTTTGGTTCGGTCAATACGACAGCTGAAAATCAACTCAAAGTTACCGTTGGGCAATATGATGCGCAACTGGGAATGGGCTATGGTGAGCTGGCAGGGTTAAGCAGAAGTTTACATAAAAGCCAGGGCGCAGGAACACAGTCTGTAGCCGGGATCAGAACTGAATATTTTTCCCATGTGATCGGTGAACCTGCAAAAACAACACTTTTTGATGGAGTGGTTAAAACCTGGACTTCACAAGGAAACGCTGATATTGATCAATCCCTGGATACAATTATTTCTGCTTTCAATTTCAATAATCCGGACCATAGCTTACCTGCTTTACTTGCTTTGCGAAGAAAGATCATCGCACTAAAAGACGGAAACCTAAAAAGGGATAAACTTAAATCTCTTGATCATATCATCTTAAGCTGTGCCGGATTTATGGGCGAGGTGGTTACCAACCAGGCTGAAGCTGTTGCCGGGGATCATTACAATTTCAGGCTAAATTTGATTTCAAGAGCTGAAAACCCTGTTGTTTTAGAACATGTAAAATGGCTGGATCAGTCAGAAAGTTTAAACAAAAAGTTATCAAAAGATTCTTTAATTACCATAGAGCATAAAATTCATATTCCTGCTGATGCAGGACTCACAGAACCTTACTGGCTGGCAAAACCAGCCACGAACCTGGCAATTTTCTCTGTTCCCAATGATACTTTAATCGGTTTACCGGAAGCAGAATCCCCCCTGAATGTTTTACTTGGCTTAAAAATCGGCTCAGAAAATTTTGAGGTTCAGCTTCCTTTATCTTTCAAGAAATTAGACCCGGTGCGTGGTGATGTCGTAGAAGCCTTGCGCATTGTTCCTGCATTGGAACTGAAATTTGCACAGCCTCTCTATATGGTTAAAGAAAATGAAGATGTACATCTGAGCTTACATGTTAAGGTGAATGCTAACAAACCATACCGCAACGGGAGGTTAAACCTGATGTATAATGGAGAAAGGTTAGGCGGGACTGATATCAATTCGATCAATGGGAAAGATTTTACGGTTAATTACGTGATTCCAAAAACTAAACTTGCCACCATAAAATCATCCCGTTTGCCATTGGAAGCGAATGTTGTTGCAGATGGCGTTACTTACAATAAAAAACAAGTATTAATTCAGTATCCGCATTTGCCCACCTTGCAATATTTTGCACCTGCAACGGTAACCGTAATGAAAGGAGATATCCAGGCGAGGGTTAAAAAAGTTGGGTATATAGAAGGTGCGGGTGATTTCATTCCCGAGTTCCTGCGCATTGCAGGTATTCAGGTAGAGGTATTGAAGGACGAAGATTTTTACGGCAATGTAAATGAATCGGGTAGCCAAAACAAGTTATCGCAATATGACGCCATTGTATTGGGTGTTCGTGCCAATAACACAGAGAAAAAGCTAGGCCGCTGGATGCCTTTTTTATGGTCTTATGTAAAGTCTGGCGGGAATTTGGTGATGCAGTATAATACCAACCAGGATACAACCGTTGACCAATTGGGAATGTATAATTTCAGCATTGCCAACAAGCGGGTCACCGAAGAAAATGCTGCAGTTAAGTTTTTAAATCCAAATCATAAAGTACTGAACTTTCCGAATAAAATTACTGTAGATGATTTTAAAGGCTGGGTACAGGAGCGTGGCGCTTATTTCCCTGCTCAATGGGATGCCGCGTATGAACCGCTTTTTGAAATGCACGATACAGGTGAAGAACCGCTGCAGGGATCAACTTTATATGCCCAATACGGGAAGGGTAATTTTATGTATACCCCATTGGCATTTTTCAGACAGCTGCCTGCAGGAAATGTTGGGGCGGCACGTTTATTTTTAAACTTTTTATCTGCACAAAAAACTGATGAGTAAGAAACTTAAAAACTGGAATATCTGGTACCTGCTATTAGCCATTGCATTAGTAGGTCAGATCGTATTTTATTATTGGTTTACTAAATTCTGGGCATGAGTACTATAGATTGGACCGTTTTAATTGTTACCCTTGTTGCAGTGGTTGTTTACGGCGTATTCATCGGTCGTGGTCAAAAAAGCAACGCATCCTACCTGAAAGCAGATAACAAAATGCCCTGGTATATCGTACTTATCGGGATTATGGCTACGCAGGCAAGTGCCATTACATTTCTTTCAGCACCGGGTCAGGCTTATACAGACGGAATGCGTTTCGTTCAGTATTACTTTGGTTTGCCTTTGGCGATGATTGTGATCTGTATCACTTTCATCCCGATTTTTCAGCGCTTAAATGTGTATACCGCCTATGAATATTTAGAAAACCGTTTTGATAAAAAAACAAGGGTGCTCACTTCACTGCTTTTTCTTTTTTCCAGGGGCTTATCGACAGGAATCAGCATTTACGCTCCGAGTATCATCTTATCAAGCGTTTTAAACTGGAATATTTATCTAACTAATGTTTTGACAGGGGGCATTCTGTTGATTTATACTTATGTTGGCGGTGCAAAAGCAATCGCTCACACCCAAAAACTACAGTTTCTCATTATTCTGGGAACAATGGCTTTTGCAGGGTATCTGCTTATTCAGAATATGCCAAATGGAATTGGTTTTAACGATGCTCTTTATCTGGCAGGTAAATCCGGAAAACTTAATGTCATCACCACAGAATTCGACTGGAAAGATAAATACAATATCTGGAGCGGGCTGATTGGCGGTTTTTTTCTGGCCCTTTCTTATTTCGGTACAGACCAGAGTCAGGTCGGGAGGTATATTACAGCGAAAGACAATACCAATGCAAAAATGGGGTTGCTGCTGAACGGATTGGTTAAAATTCCGATGCAGTTTGCTATTCTCCTGATCGGTGCTTTGCTTTTCGCTTTCTTTTCCCTAAAACCGGCTCCGATTTACTTTAACGAACGATCTTATCAATCTTTAAAGGAAGCGCAACCTGCACAGGCCGCGGTTTTTGAAAAAGAGCATCAGGATTTACAGCTCAAATTTAACGCAGAATCAAAAGAAATTTTAAAATTAAAAAATACTCATTCTCCCAAACTTGATAAAACAATTCAGGATTTTAAAAATACACAAACCGAAGTTAAAGCACTTCATGGAAGGGTAGAGGAGGCAATCAATCAGTCAAACTATAATGCCGAGAAAACAGATACCAATTACATTTTCCTGTATTTCGTGAAAAATACGTTGCCTGTGGGGATGATCGGATTACTATTTGCCGTCATTTTTCTGGCCAGCTGGGGTTCAATTTCTGCAGCGCTGAATTCCCTTGCCGCCTGCTCATTAAAAGATGTTCACTTGATATTCAGTAAAGAAACTCCTGATGAGAAAACCGAATTGAAGTACAGCCGGCTGCATACTTTAGCCTGGGGTATTTTCTCAATCGGTGTAGCCATGTTTGCCACTCAAATGGGTTCCCTAATTGAAGCGGTTAATGTATTGGGTTCTCTTTTCTACGGTCCAATATTGGGGATTTTTCTTGTTGCATTTTACTATAAAAAGATCGATGGCAAGAATGTATTTATTGCTGCTATTTTATCAGAAATTACGGTTATTGCCGTTTATCAGCTCGATATCATTTCTTTTCTATGGCTTAACGTGATCGGGGCTGCTGCGGTCATTCTATTTTCTGCGATCGGCTTATTGTTTTATAAGCCAAAAGCAGTAAATTCGTAAACGAATAAACAAAAAACAATCAAATAAACAAAAATATTATGAAAACAATGATTAAATCTGTTACTGTAGTTATGGCTGCAATGATGATTTCAGTGAATGCCTTTGCACAAGAGGCTAAAAAACCTGCGAGTCCTCCGGCTACTGCTACAGGAAAAATTAAAGATGCAACCATTACAATTGCCTATAGCAGCCCATCTGTTAAAGGACGTACCATCTGGGGTGGTTTAGAAGCTTATGATAAAGTTTGGCGGGCAGGTGCCAATGAAGCAACTACTTTTGAAACGGATAAAAATATTACTGTTCAGGGGAAACCATTGCCCGCAGGTAAATACAGCTTTTTCTTAATCCCTAAAGCAAGCGGAACCTGGACTGCGATTTTTAACAAAGAACCAAAACAATGGGGTGCTTATAAATATGAAGAATCTAAAGATGCTCTACGTGTTGACGTTAAAACAAAAGCTTTACCAGCCACACAGGAAAATTTAGTGTACAAAATAAACAGTAATGGATTCACAATGGATTGGGATAAAATCTCAGTTCCTGTAGAGATAAAGTAAATCTAAATATCAGAAATTAGAATCCCGTTTAGTGCGGGATTTTTTTGTTTTGATACAACGAACAGTTAAGGGATTTATTTAAAATAAATTTTAATAGGACGAACAGAAGAATTACCCAGCGACAAATAAGGACGGACGCTATATGTTGATTGAATTTGATGTGTTTTTAAAATCAGCCTTTTATCAAAATAATACACTATTTAACATAATATAAATTATAGGATTTGTATTGTAGCATTTCAAGAAGGGTTCTAATCGTTGAGAATCCCATATTCTTTACCTTTTGCATGCAAATATTCTTTAACGGTTTCTAAGAACTCTTCTTTAATCATAAATCTATTCAGAACCTTCTATACTTTATTTTCCTCGATGAGTCCGTGTAGTTCTTCGTAAACATCTGTATCTTTCTTAAACAGTTGGAAAAACAATTTGTGAAAAAATATTGTCCGTACAGCAATTCATCGTCAAAAAAATAACGCACCAATTTTTTATGAAAACTTCTCGATGATCTGTTGTCTGCAAAATCTTGCCACATGACAGTTTTTATGATGACAAAACCGGCTACCTTTATCTTAACCAAAAAATAAAATAATATGAAACCAAAAATGATTTGGGCCAACTTAGCGGTAGCCGACCTTGAACGTACACAGAAATTTTATACAGAGCTGGGATTTAAGCCCAACAATCCGCACAGCTCCAACGAACTGGTAAGTTTTTTTGTAGGCGAAAAAGATTTTGTCATACATTTCTTTCTTAAAAATATCATTGAAAGGAATATGAAAAGCATACCATTCGGAGATTCTCAAAGTTCTAACGAAATAATCTTTACCCTTTCTGCAGAAAATAAAGAACAGGTAAACGAATGGTCTGAAGAGGTAAAAAATGCCGGCGGTACGATTGTTTCAGAACCTGAAAGTTTTGGAGAAAATTATTATGGTTTTGTGTTCGCAGATCCCGATGGACACAAGTTTAATGTATTTTTCATGTAGATTTGGAGAATATTTTTTCTATAATTATGGGTTCAACGGATACATATACCGAGACGTATTTTAGCCCATAAATCTCCTCTATTTTGAGTCAGATAGCATAGTTACTGAAATAATAATAGTACGGTTTTTCAGGGTGTTTTATCGCTTTCATTTTATTGATAATAACTTAGAATAAATGGGCAAATATGCAGGAAATTCCTACTTCAGGAAGCTTGTGAGGAAGATATTATTCTATTTTGGCCAATACATCTAAAAAATAAATGTTCCATCACTTGAAATTTTACAATAAAATCAAAAAATATAGGTTATTAATTAACTATTAAATCCTAATATTAAAGATTTCACACAGTATTTTCAAAATTAATATTCCCTTAATGTAATGTGGACTTCAAAGAAATAGATTTGCCTTGTAACGTTAATACAATCAATGGAAATATCAACAGTTCTGAAAACATTTGTAGCTTATCTCAAAAGACCCGCTCTCTATCCTGAACTGGGCAGAAAAATTATTAAAAATACGGTAAGCAGAAAAAGTCCTTTTAAAGGTAAAGCAAAAACAAATTCCTGGGCCGCATCAATTGCGGTGTCTCAAAAAGAAGCGGTTTCCAGACTTTTTTCTATAGATACGGACCATTTCCGGGAGACCTATGCTGACATCCTGGAAACAGCCCATGCAAAAGAAAAAGAATGCCCAATCACAATGGGTGGGCCTGGAGCACTGGAGCTTATTTATTATGCATGTGAATTTACCAAAGCACAAAACGTTATTGAAACAGGAGTAGCTTATGGATGGTCTTCTTTGGCAATATTGCTTTCACTTCAAAAAAGAAATGGGACCCTCTATAGCTCAGACATGCCTTATCTTGCCCAGGACGGTGATCAGTACGTAGGATATGTAGTTCCTGAAGACCTTAAAAAATATTGGAAGTTATTCCGTTTTGCAGACAGAGAATCTTTGCCTAAGATTTTTAAAGAAATTCCTTCTTTTGATGTTTTCCATTATGATTCCGACAAAAGTTACCACGGAAGAATGTGGGCTTATCATGAAATTTATAAAAGATTGAAACCCGGTGCAGTCTTTATTAGTGATGATATTGGTGACAATTCTGCTTATCAGGATTTCTGTGACCAAATAAATATTAAGACTTATGTGGTAGATTATAGTGGAAAATATATCGGTGTTTTTATAAAATAAATAATCTCACTGACTAAGCATATAATCATAAAGCTTTGTATTTAATCTCTCGCTGATTGAGCAGATCAAGCAGATCTTTTAATTTCCTATATCTGCGCAATCCGTATAATCTGCGAGAAAATCTTATCCATAGCCTTCATCAGGCAAGATCACTTGCTCTCCCCTGGCTTCCTAAGTAAGTTGTAATCATAAAGCTTTGTGTTTAATAAACAATCTCTCGCTGATTGAGCAAAATCAAGCAGATCTTTTAATTTCCTATATCTGCGCAATCCGCATAATCTGCGAGAAAATCTTATCCATAGCCTTCATCAGGCAAGATCACTTGCTCTCCCCTGGCTTCCTAAGTAAGTTGTGATCATAAAGCTTTGTATTTAATAAACAATCTCTCGCTGATTGAGCAAGATCAAGCAGATTCCTATTATCTCTGTAAAATTTTAAAAAATTACAAAAACACTTGCGTAGCTAAATAACTACACATATATTTGTAGTCAAATAACTACATAATGAATTTACGAAGAGATGTTTTTCAGGCAATAGCAGATCCTACAAGACGATCTATATTGATGTTGGTGGCGGCACAGTCGATGACGGCGGGAGCTATTGCTTCCAATTTCGATACGGCAAGGCCTACCGTTTCTAAGCATCTCCAGATTCTTACCGAATGCGAACTGCTAAGATCTGAGCAAAACGGCCGCGAGATAATCTATCACCTAAATCCCAATAAAATGAAAGAAATAGCCGATTTTATCGAACCGTTCCGCAAAATGTGGGATGAGAAATTCAATAGGCTGGAAAGCGTAATGAAAGCCTATCAGAATGCCGACAAAGATGTAAGATCATAGGTATCAAATACTATAACCCTAAAACCCTCAAACTCAAAATATGGAACTTAAAACAAAAATTCACGCTGAAGACGGCAAGCAGGAAATATTGATCACCAGAGAATTTGACCTTCCTGTAGAGCTCCTTTTCAAAGCATATACCGAAGCAGAACTTTTCGAACAATGGATGGGAACGAAAGTGACCAAATTTGAAAATAAGCAACATGGTGGTTACCGTTTTGAAACCACAAATCCCCAGGGGGATGTGGTATTCAGTGCCAATGGAACCATACATGATATTGTTCAGAATGAGAAAATTATAAGGACCTTCCAGATGGAAAACACTCCTTTTCCTGTTCAAATGGAGTTTTTAGAATTTGAAAAACTAACGGATGCCACCAGTAAGATCACCATTCAAACCATCTATAAATCTGTGGATTTCAGAGACCAGCACCTGAAAATGCCATTTGCCCAGGGAATGAATATGGCGCATAACCGACTCCAGGAAACGGTTCAAAAGTTGAAAAGTGAAAGTTGAAAGTGAAAATCTGCATAAACATGATCTTTTATTTGTTTCTCGCAGATTTAGCCGATGACGCAGATCGTTTTCTATTTAAAATAAATTTGCTTAATCCGCTAAATCTTCGAGAGTTAAAAAAAATAAAAGTCAAAATAATTACTTGAACTACAACTTCGAATCTTGTAATCTTCAATCTCTAAAACCCTCGAACCCCATAACCCAAAACACCATGAATTCAAAAGTTGATTTTTTCTTTGATAAAGCCGGATCATGGCAAAAAGAATTTGAAAAGTTAAGAGCCATTGCTCTAAGCACTGAGCTTGTAGAAGACCTAAAATGGGGGTGCCCCTGTTATACCTACCATGGGAAAAATATTTTCCTGATTCATGGATTTAAAGACTATTGTGCTCTCCTCTTTTTTAAAGGCGCTTTGATGAAAGATCCGGAACATATTTTAATCCAACAATCTGAAAATGTGCAGGCCGCACGACAGATCCGTTTTACTGACCTGGATCAGATCAATGATCTCGAAGAGGATATCAGAACATATATGTTTGAAGCTGTTGAAATTGAAGAATCGGGCGCTAAAGTAGAAATGAAAAAAACTAAAGAGTTTGAAATGGCTGAGGAGTTTCAGCGTCAACTGGACCAGGATCCGGCATTGAAACACGCTTTTGAAGCTTTAACTCCCGGAAGACAAAGAGCCTATCTCCTCCACTTTTCCTCTGCCAAACAATCCAAAACCCGCGAAGCCCGCATTGAAAAATGCATTCCTCAAATTATGGACGGAATAGGATTAAACGACTAACCTTTAAAAAAAAACAATCATGAATACACCACAACAATCAACAAAAAGAATAAAGATCATTTATTGGGTATTTACCCTATGGATGGCCCTCGGAATGATTTCTACGGCCATTGTTCAACTGATGAAAAATAAAGACGAACTGGCCAATTTCACCCATCTTGGCTACCCTGCCTATCTGATGACCATCATAGGCATATGGAAAATCCTGGGAGTCATCGTTATATTGATTCCAAAACGTCTGCTGTTGAAAGAATGGGCGTATGCAGGTTTCTTTTTTGTTATGTCAGGGGCAGTGATCTCCCATCTTATTGTCGGTGATCCCGCAGCAAGAACTTTCCCTGCGGTTCTGCTGTTGGTTTTAGTTATTATTTCCTGGTATTTCAGACCTTCTGAAAGAAAAATTTCTACAATCAGCCAATAATTAATAATTTTATACCTACACCCTCATTAAAAATTGGATATGAACAAAAAGAAACTGACCCCGGAACAAAACGAATCGCTTTTAAAAATATTAAAAACACGTTTTGAAAAAAATATGCATCGTCATAAAGACCTGAAATGGGAAAAAATCCAGAAAAAGCTGGAAGCCAGCCCGGAAAAGCTCTGGTCACTGAACGAAATGGAAGAAACAGAAGGCGAACCAGATGTTATTGATCATCATCCCAAAACAGACGAATACATTTTCGCTGACTGTTCGCCAGAGAGCCCAAAACGAAGAAGCCTCTGCTACGATTATCCTGCCTGGGAATCCCGTAAGGCCAATAAACCGGAAAGCAATGCCATAGATAAAGCCGCCGAAATGGGCATTGAACTCCTCACTGAAGAACAGTACCGCAAGCTTCAACAGCTTGGAAAATTTGATCAGAAAACATCAAGTTGGATCAAAACACCTCCTGAAATAAGAGAATTGGGCGGTGCAGTATTCTGTGACAGACGCTACAACACCGTTTTCTATTATCATAATGGCGCTGACTCCTATTACGCTGCAAGAGGATTTAGGGGAAGTTTAAGAGTTTGAGTGCATGAGCGTTAAAATAGGTCTGAGAAAAAATAAAATCTTTGTTTTTAAGAGCTATAAAGTACTTCCGATACGCAATGTAAAAAACTAAAATAACTTTAGTGCTGAAAAAGCTATGCCCTTTTTTAGAAAAAAATAATGTCTCAAATTCAATCTGTAGCCATATAGTTTTCTTCAGGCTAAATTATTTTCTTCTAAAAAACATATTTTCATAAAAAAAATCTTATTTGTCAACAATATCCTTTCATATATAAATAGTATTATTAATTTAGCATTATCGAAATTTGATTTTAACAATTAAGGATATGAAAAAATTAATCTTATTGAGTGCTGTCTCAGCTTTTTTAATCAATTGTAATAAGAAAACTGAAACTGCGGCTCCAGTAGTTACAGCGGATACCCTTGCTGTAGAAGAGCCGGTAATCGATACTCTGGGTCCTAAGTCTTTCTGTTATATAGGAGTAACAGGGAAAGACAGTGTTTTTGCCTCTATTGATGATAACCTGGGAACCATCACGGGAAAATTGTCATATAAAAACAGTGAAAAAGACAGCTCAACAGGAGATGTTACAGGTTTTAAATCCGGTGATACCCTGAAACTGACCTATGAATTTGCATCAGAAGGCAGAAAAAGTAAAAGGGATATTTATTTCCTTCAGAAAGACAATATGCTAACGGAAGGGATTGGTGATCATAAAGAAGAAGACGGACTGTCTAAGTATGCTGACGAGAAAAAAATCAGCTATAAGGACGGCCAGAAACTCAATACGGCAGATTGTAAAACTGTTTCCAAAGCGCTGAAATAAAACAGCATTAATGATAAATGAAACAGCCCAAATGGGCTGTTTTTTTTATGACAGTTCACGTTCTGTAATCTCGATAAAACGGTTGACTGCTTCATCATCAGTATTCCATGAAGTGATCAGGCGGATTGCCGAATACTCAGCATCTATTTTTTTCCAGACATAAAACTCAAAATACTCAGACAAAACATCAATAAGAGCATTGCTTATGATGGGAAATATCTGATTGGTATAGGTATCTGAAAGGAACTGTACTCCTCTTCCCTGCAATGCTTTTTTGATTTTCATCGCCTGCTGGTTGGCATGTCTGGCGAGGTCAAAATACAGTTGATCCTTCATCAGTTCCAGAAACTGTATCCCTAACAGCCTGCCCTTGGCCAGCAGAGCTCCTTTCTGCTTGATATTAAAAGCAAAATCTTCCTGAATATCTGTATTGTTGATAACAATAGCCTCCCCTATCAAAGCGCCGTTTTTCGTGCCTCCAAGGTAGAATATATCGGTAAATAATGCGATCTTTTCCAGAGAAAGATCACTGATCTCAGAAGTTAGTCCATGTCCCAATCTTGCCCCATCCATAAAAAGGTAAAGGCGGTTTTGCCTGCAAAAATCTGAAAGTTCTTCCAGTTCTTTAGCCTGGTATATCGTTCCCAACTCTGTAGAATTGGATATATACACAAGTTTGGGCATTACCTGATGGGGAACATTCTGATGGTTTTCCAGGATGGGAATAATATTGGAAGGCCTTAGCTTTCCGTCTGGAGTTTCTATGCTCAACACCTTATGGCCGGTAGCCTCAATTGCACCTGTTTCGTTGTTCAGGATGTGCCCTGTAGAAGCTGAAATGACACATTGATAAGGTTTTAAAACAGAAGAGATGACGATAAGATTGGCCTGTGTTCCTCCTGAAACAAAATAGATATCAGAATCTGCCTTCTGGATCTTTTCTTTAATGAGTTCCTTTGCCTGTAAAGAATAAATGTCTTCACCATAGCCCGTCTGCTGTTCTGAATTGGTTTGTAAAAGCGCCTGTAAAATATTCGGATGGCATCCTTCAGAATAATCGTTTTTGAATGAAAATTTCATAGAGTAAAATTAAAAAATAGAAACAAGATTACCCCTGAAAAATTAAAATATTTCTGGAACACGGGTTGCGCATTAAAAATATCCTCTACTTTAAAACATCGTTCGGTTGGCCCACCTGATAATCACCGTTAGGTTTCAAATAGATTCTGTATTTTTTCCTGCAGTTTTTTTCGGCCGGCTCAATATAATAAGCTTTGCCGTTTTCCAGATACGAACCGCTGAGTTTTCCTGAGGCAATCGTTAAGGTAATCAGTTTTGTGCCGTCTTCTGATTTACCTTTAAAACTGTATATTTTTGCTTTTCTGAGCGCATCACTGGTTTTGTCCACGGTGATATATTTTGTTTCTCTGCCGTTAATATCATACAAATTAAAAACAACTTCTTTTTTATCATTCATTTCCAGGCTATTTTCCCTGATGAATTTTTTAGGATTAAAATTGAAGATGTACTGCTGTGACTGTCCCTGCAATGCTTGACAGAAAAAAGCAAAAAAAAGAATTAATGAAATGTTTCTCATCGTGTAAAGTTTTTATAAAATTGCCTTTCTGATTTGTTAATAAAAAAAGGGCTATATAAATATAACCCTTTTCTCCATGATTTTTCTTTACTTATTTTTTGATCACTTTTGATTGATTGATTACTGTTTTGTTATTCAATAACTTCAGCATATACACTCCTGTTTTAAATCGGGAGAAATTGATCTCTGAATTATTCATAATATTAGAATCCATTAATCTTCCCGAAGCATCATATATTTCATAATGGGTAATTTTCTCATCGCTGTAAACACGCAGATAGTCTTTTACCGGATTTGGAACCAATCCGATCTGCTTTTTAGCTGTTTCAGTTACTGCCAAAGCTTCCGTAATGGTCAGATTCGTATTATTTCTGCTCAGCTGATGGCAGGTTTTATTCTGGATAAGCTCACTGATTGATTTATTGATCAGACTGCTCGCTGTTCCTGTAAATGAAATTCCGTGTATCGTATACGTTCCCACCGCCAAGGCGGTGAAATTGGCTGTTGTGCTTTCAGCAACAATCTTGTTACTTACCGTGTTCACTGCGATGTACGTATAGCTTAATCCCACTGGCGTATCAACGATATTATATAGTCTTCCCGGTCCGTCATTGCTTAGCGTTACACTTGATCCTACAGGGGTGTTGCTTAGATTTTTTGCAGTGACAAGATATTCTACTCCTTTTTCAAGATATACAGAAAGCGAACGGTAATAGCTGAATCCGGTTCCCGTTCCACTGTATATCGCATTGGAAGAAACAAAATTGGCCGTGTTGATCTGGCTTCCTTTAAATACGGTAATCGCGACACCGGAAGGTGAAGGATAGCTGAGCGTATAGGTTCCTGTCTCTGTCGCTTTCACTTTATAAGGAAGCAGGTTGGTACTGGCAGAAATCAGGTACGGAGCCGTGCTGGTCTGATTGTTTATATACAAAGGATTGGCCGTCATGTTGGCCGCATCAAAAGTAAGCACTTTCGAATTATACGTATCGCTTGAAGACGTTTGTGGCTGTAAATTAAGATTGGTCTGAGGACTTCCTTGTGCAGCGGTTACCGATTTCGGGTTTTCCACCATTACAGAAGGAAAAGCAGTACATGTAGAATTGATAATAAAATTGGTATTCGAAACGTCAAAAAACTCTGCATAATCATTGATTACTGCGCTCACTTTTATTCTGGCCTTATCCGTGTAGGCAAGGAAAGGAATCGTTACTGTTGTGGAACCATTGTTGGGAACCCCAGATGCAAGTACGTAAGGGAATGTATCACCACCATCTGTGGAAAGAAGAATATTGACTGTATTTTTAAGAACGTTGGTTTGATTCACATCCCAGGTCACATTCATATTGCTGTCGGTATTGACGCTGATCGCAGAGTTAGGATAAGTAACCGCCAAAGGCCCCTGATCCGTAACGGTTACCAAAACCTGATCAGAATCTGCTCCACCGGCTACAGCACTGTTATCTCTCACTGTAAACCTCATTTTCATTGTTCTTGCTACCAGAGGCAGTCCTTCTGCTGCATTGGTAGGCGGAGTATTCTGGTTTTCCAGGACAAACCTCATTTTCGGAAAATACCGTTCCGTAGTACTTGTGCTTTGCTCAGATCTGAATAGCGGTGCTGTTGTACTGTTCACTGCAGAATATCCTCCGGTTCCGTTGATTGTGCTTCCAAATGCACCCTTATCATTACTCGTGGCTACGTCTACCTGATCCCAGGTATAGGAAAGCTGTGTATCTTCTGCATCACTTCCTATACCTTTCAATTTAAAAGGCGTATTCTTAGGAATGCTGATAGCAGTATTCCCTGCATTGGCTACAGGCGGAGTATTCGCTACATCAACAGCATTGAAACAGGTTGAGTATAAGGTTAATGTATTCAGAATCTGGTCTATACTTTTGGCGTGGAAATAATTAAGCCCGTTATTTCCTGAATTGGTCTGGTCATTTGGAGTTGTACAGTTGTTTCCGTATGCCATAATCGTAGATCCTGCACCAGGTTCTACTGCAGAATCACCGTTCCAGCCTACGGTACAGAAGGTAGGACTTCCGGCAGACCCGCCTACCGCATTATAGGTATGCCATGCCCCAAACTGGTGCCCCATTTCATGAACAATCAGATTGGCTGTTAATGATTTAGGCATCGAAAGAGTCCACTGGCTCCAGGCTCTCGCTTTAAAAGAAGAGTTACATGGCTGAGGACCTGCCTGGCCCTGAGCGCTTCCCCCGGTACCCGGCATAATATTAAAGGTGTGGCCGATATCATAATCTGCATAGGGAAGAGTGCCGTTACTATTCATTGTATTAAATCCTGCCTGGGAGTTGGCAGCAGATGCAAAGGATGCGCTTACCGTAAAAGGATCAGTAGCTCCGTCTGTAAAAAGCAATGTTTTGTTGACTGTTTTATCAATAAGCTCAAACGAGATAGATAATTCAGATTCATAGATCTGATTGATAAGATTCATCATCGCTACCAGCTCAGCCAATGCGGCATCCTGGTTTCCGAAAGCTGTGGTAAACTCACCGGTCGTTGCAACAGCCATCCTGAAGGTTTTCATCTTATTTCCGTAAGGAAAACCGGTTACAGATTTCTGGACGTTCAGACCTTTACCGATAGCTTCCAGGCTTTTTCTGAACTCAGTTTCATCAGTTCCGCACTGGAAATTTTCTCCAAACATTTCAGAAGAATTATAAATCCGGTATTCTCCTGGTTTGGTTTTATAAGGTTCGATGATAAAATAGCCGGTTCCGGATTTTATAATGGCTGTGATTTTATCGCCTGCCAGCGTCAGCTTAAGTTTAGATTGGCGGTCTTTTGAATAGCCGTCAAAAGTGACAATGTCATTGAGACGGGTATGAAGAAGATTATTCTCAGATAGAATAAATTCCTGTCTGCTTCCGTCAATGAGAGGTAAAACAAGAGATTGATTTTCAATTTTTCCGGATTTTTTTCTCTTTCCGTCTATGTTTTTCCTGAAATGATCAACATCCAGTCTGAAAGTGGTTCCTGGAAGATGATCTGCGCGGAGATCATTCGTGTTAGAAATCTGTGCATTCATAAGAACAGAGGCACAAACTGATAGAAATGTAATTTTCAAATTCATTGTTTTTGTTTTTCTTAAAGATAACTAATAAATCAATATAAAAATTAACAATCCTTTGTAGAATAAATAAAATGATAATAAAATTCCATAAAATTGACAAATATCTATACTGTTATTGGAAATCTGATAAGAATACTGTAAGTGTAAAAGAGCGATAAGAGTGATGGATTTTGGTTTAAAGAATACATGTTTCAATAAAATTTGTTAGATTTGTACTGAAAATCATCTAACATTTTGAAAGCAACACTAACAGAAGAAAATTACCTGAAAGCTTTGTTTCATTTAGTTGACAATGAAGGAAAAGTGACGATTAATGAACTCAGCAAGTTTCTCAATGTAAAAATGCCGAGCGTCAATAATATGATGAAGAAATTTGCAGAAAAGAAATGGGTGGTCTATGAAACCTACAAACCTCTGCTGGTTACCGAAAGCGGAAGGCGCGAAGCTGCGCTGGTCGTTCGCAAACATAGACTTACCGAAATGTTTCTGGTAAAAAAAATGAATTTCGGATGGGAAAACGTTCATGAGATTGCTGAGCAGCTTGAGCATGTTCACTCGCAGATATTCTTTGATAAGATGGATGAGATCCTGGATTATCCCAAATTTGACCCGCATGGAGAACCTATTCCTGATAAAGACGGCAATATTATCGCCCAGAATCTTCATAAGCTAAGCAGCTGTGAGCCTGGTGAAAATGTTACTTTTGCCTCGGTCACCCTCTCTGATGATGCTTTTTTAAGCTATCTCAATGACCGGAAGCTTCTTCTTAATACCAAAGTAAAGGTAATGAAGATTGAAAACTTCGATAAGTCAATGACAATAGAAATTGATGGTACAACAGAGATTCTCAGTAAAAAAGCAACGGAGAAAATATTGGTTAAGAAATAAAAATGCCGGTGATTCAGTGGAGATCACCGTTTTTTTATCTTAAAGCTGGGGGCTAGGAAAATAGAAAAAAATATTTCGTTTCTCCCGACTTTTATACCTGATGCATGCATCTCGAATTTAGCATTTATAAGCTGAATGCAAATAAAAACCGTTAAAAAACGGTTAAACTGTTATCCATAAAATGTTTCACCCGTTAATTTTATTTACGTTTGCAAAACATTCTATAGACTTTGTCTTTTCCGACAAATACAACATTTAATTATTACTTTAAAATTATGAAAAAAAGCATTCCGTTTTTTATTGTTTCAATGCTGCTAAGTCCTTTTGCCAATGCTCAGGTGAGAGATTTTGTCATTGAGCCGCAGATTAAGCCCAATTTTTATATTTACAAAACTTTTGGCGTATTTGGCGGTAAAGAATACTCTACCAATGCGGTGTATCTGGTGACCAAAAAAGGAGTGGTATTGTTTGACGTTCCATGGCAGAAAACCCAATATCAGAGTCTTATGGATACGATCCAAAAACGTCATCACCTTCCAGTGATTGCCGTGTTTGCTACCCACTCACACGAAGACAGAGCCGGAGATTTAAGCTTTTATAATAACAAAGGAATTAAAACCTACGCCACTGAGAAAACCAATGAACTTTTAAAGAAAGAAGGAAAAGCTACTTCTACAGAGATTATAAAAACAGGCAAGCCTTATCGTATTGGTGGAGAAGAATTTGTAGTAGATTTCCTTGGAGAAGGCCATACGGCTGATAATGTAGTGGTATGGTTTCCAAAGTATAAAATACTGGACGGAGGATGCCTCGTAAAAAGTAAATCGGCAATTGATCTTGGGTATACCGGAGAAGCCAACGTTGCCCAATGGCCGCAAACGATGAATAAGCTGAAAACCAAATATGCAGAGGCCACACTTGTGATTCCCGGTCATGACGAATGGAAAGGTGGCGGACATGTAGAGCATACTTTGGACCTTTTAAGCAAAAATAAAAAATAAGATTGAAAGCTCTTCTGACTTTTATATTTATGATAAAAAATCCCGAATGTTACATTCGGGATTGCTTTTATTATAAGGGTATTTTAATCTAGAACACTCCAACCTCTCTTCGGGTTGCTGTTGTTGGAAACCTCCTGTTCATTAACAATGATGTTTTCTTTTCTCTGACCGATGTAATCAAGCTCACTCAGTTTGGCAAAAATAGTTTCTAAACTTCTCAGCATCTGCTGGATGTAAAGCAATGGTTCGCCACAGTTGTGATGGTCATAATTTGTTTCAGCCACTATTGACAACTGATTTAGTAAGGTATGCGGTGCAATCTCACTCCACTCAAGGCTATAATTAAGCATTTCTTCCAGTTCGGCAGGAACCAAAAGCTGTGTGGAATTGTATAAATGAAGGGCCAGTCTTGCAAAAGATTCAATTAAAAATACAGGGGGTTGCCATGGGGTAATATTTCTGAACTGGAAATACATATCTCCAAAAGTATTCACCATTGTGCTGCATAAGAACTTTACGTTTTGTGCCAGTGCCGTATTCTGATTTTTATGGGAAGCTTTCTGAATGATCTTAAACGCATACTGCTGCAGATTTCCGATCGATTTTGCAAAACTACTGTAATAATCTACTAAAGCCGGATGACTTTGTACAGAGGTACATGGTGGGATAAAATTGGAATCTACCTGTGCAATATTGGCCTTTAGATCTACTTTTCCAATGATCAGGTAGTTTCCTCCGGAATAGCTGCTGTTCAGTGATGTTACAGGAAGCAACTCAATATGGTGGTTCGGCTGTGCGCTGGGATGGCGGGGCGGGATTTCCTCCGGATCGATATCTCCAAACGGCACTTTATCAAACGGATTTACAGATATTAAAATATAATACTCTCCATCTGCTTGCTCTTCATTCATTGATTTTGCCAGCGATTTCACACTGATTCTTCTGTCTGTAAGTTCAATACGGTATCCGGCCATTGTCACGGCACTGCATCTCTTGATCACCAGCTGTACGTCATTGGTTGCTGTATTGTGAACATCAAAAATGGTACGGTCTGTAAATTCAGTAGAGATCGGCAAAAGCCCATAGTTATATGTGGTAATCCCAATTGAATTGGAATCTCTGATGGTATCAATTAAGAAATTATCCTGATCATTAAGGTGTCTCTGGGAAACTTTCATCCCGTCCACCCAATTGATTGCAAAGTGTTTAATAGGCTGTATCATGTGTACTACTTTTTAATTTTTTTGTGATTATAATTTTCTGGCAACTCCCTCTTCTTCATGCTGAATTACCCTCTTACAGATGACCACTTCATTTTCAGAAATTCGGTTCGTCGTAATATCCTGGTCGAAATCAATATATTTACGGAAGCTGAAAAACGATTTTTTGGTATAAAAGATCCAGTAATACGGTTCATTCACTTCATCCGAAAGGTGAATGACAGATCCCGGATTTTTGTGATTATAATCATCCACAACCCTGTAGAACCAGTCTCCAAATGTAACTCCAGTGGGAAGAGTTTTTGCTTTAATTCTGAACCGGTTGGCATCTTCCAGTTTTTTGCTCAGCTCCACATTCAGGACCATCAGGCGGTCAAAATCTGCGCCTTCAAAGTCAGGAAGCTTCTGTTCAGGAGAATATCTCCATGTCTTGTAAATATCAAAAGGAATGCTGATAAGCTGGATATAACAGTAATAAAATACCATCGGAACCAAAAAGATCAGCATGCTTGTCGCCGCCATTACGGAATATCCTGCACCTTTGCTCATCCAGTTGAAAAGTAACGTAAACAGGTATCCTCCCAACGCCATACAGGTCAAAGAAAGTATCGATTCAAACAGAATATTCATGGCCAGAGAGTCAATATGCTTTTTGAAATATTTATGCATTAAATTGACGTGGATAATCCCGAAAATAAGGTAAAAAACTGATGCAATAAGGTACCAGTATGGATTAAAAAGATTTCCGGCAAACCCAAAAACTCCAGGAAGAGCCAGACATAAACTGCACAGAAGGACATAGATAATAATGACTTTAATTTTTATCGCAGGTTTATTTCTCCTGATTATACCCAGTATAACCATCATAATAATTGCGATTAAAGGCATTAAGATATACCTTAAAAAAATACCTTTTACTGAAGAAATTTCCATTTGTTTCTTTTCGAATTTATACTTTGTTGGTAATTGTAAATATAATAAAATAATTTAGAGGAATGTAGAGTAACCGAGGCGGCTGGCATTTCTTTCATCATCCTCCAGGCTGAAAGAGTACTCTACCTTTTCCGTAACAAAATTTTCTTCTATGTCTACCGTCACCGGAAGAAAATAGTCGTACAATGCCTGAAGCACATTCCTGAAAGGACTTCCCGGGATGTATCGCTTCATATCTCCATACGGAATAGGACCGATATTCACCACCCAGTTCCGCTGTCCGTCCATATGTCTTCCACTGGGAATATAGGTAACTCCCAACCGGGAATTTCCCAACAGCATAGAATCATCGTTTTCCTCAAGTCCATCGATGATATTGGGAGAGAAAGTGACCTCTACAGGTACCTGCAGAAAAGCGGTCATGCATCTTTCAAACCATTTTTTATTTCCTCTGATTTGGTGAAAAAACGGTAAAATATGCATAAAAATATAGGCATTCTGCTGATCAAGCATTTTTATCAGTGGCCAAAGCTCACTCACAGTGTCCAGTAGTGCATCCGTGTTGCTTGTGATATCAAATTCAGACTCTTTGAGAAGAGCACTGATTTCAGTGAAAAATACTTCCAGCTCAAAAGGGCGGAAAAACTTCCGGGCATCATCCTCTACCCTCTTCTGCTTCCTGATTTCCCTTACTACCGTATCTACATTTTTTCTGGATGCTCCAAGAGACGGTGGATGAAACAGCCCTTCCGGGAGATAATCATAAATACCTTCCCTGTAACTTTCTATGGTAAATACTTCTTCGTCAAATCCCAGGTAACTGCTTGATATGCTTTTGATATCCTTCAGATAAGCACGATCGTTCACCCCTACCCGTTCAATGAAGATATTACTTACCGCGCGGTGGTATTTCAATAGATTGACAGCCACAGCTTCAGCCTTAAAGTCTGTCTGCAGCTTATTGTAATGCATGTCTACAATATTATTCTCATACATAGTGTTTCCTCTGATTATGACTTGTAAAGATAATATATCTCATAGGGTAGAAAAAATATTTTACCCACAATTTGATCCTAAAAATACTAATTTATTGATATTAAAAGGAAAAACATTTCTTAAATTCCGTAAAAATACGGTAAGATACAGGCTTAATTACTCGTGAAAACATAAAATTCACACTTCAGAATCAAACAGTTAAACTCCCTCCACGGAATTCTCAATTTATCATTCTCACCTGCGTCAAAATGCGCACAGCTGAATATTTTCCATCCCCATATTAAATATTATTAACGTCATTCATCGAATAAATCCATGATAAGTAATGCTTGTTCGGAAAGCAGGCCGTATCTTTGCAGACTGAAAATTATTAATTAAAATGAAAAGTATTTATTCTAAAATTCTGATTTTAGCATTCATTTCCTCTTCACTTTATTCTTATGCATGGGGATTGACGGGGCATAGAGTTATTGCAGAAATTGCAGAGAACCACCTTTCCCGAAAAGCAAGAAGGGAGATAAAGAAAATGATGGGGCATGAACGTCTTGCGTACTGGGCCAACTGGCCGGATTTTATCAAATCTGATACAACCGGAGTCTGGAAGCAGGCCTCCTCATGGCATTATGTAAATATTGATCCACAAGCCGATTTCAAGACTTTTGGACAAAATCTGAAAATGCAGGCAGGACCAAGCTTATATACGCAAGTAAATACCCTGTCCAGCCAGATTAAAGATAAAAACACTTCCGAAAAAGACAGAAAAATTGCATTGATTTTTCTTGTTCATATCATGGGCGACCTTGCCCAGCCGTTGCATGTAGGCAGAGCGGAAGATCTTGGCGGGAACAAAATCAACGTTACTTATTTCGGGGATAAAACCAATTTACATTCTGTATGGGACGGTAAACTGGTAGATTCTCAAAAATACAGCTATACGGAATATGCCAGCCTTCTGGATATCAAATCTAAGGAAGAAGTAGCACAAATCCAGTCTGGAACGTTGGAAGACTGGCTGTATGACTCTCACAAAATTGCCAATACCATCTATGCGCAGACTCCTGACGGTTCGAGACTTTCATACGACTATCAGTATAAGTTCAATGCCACCATGGAAAGACAGCTTCTTTATGGAGGTCTGAGACTGGCAAAGGTTTTGAATGAGCTTTTTTAGATAAAAGTTGCAGTTTGCAGATACAGAATTGGTATTCATCATAAAACGGGACTTCGGTTTCGTTTTTTTTTGCTCAAAACTTTTTGGATAAATTCATGTTCATCATATTTTGAAATATAACATACAGGAATAAACACTATAATTATCACTTCTACCCTTATAATGCTGCGTTTTATAAAAAAGATTGCAGCACGTGTAACCTTTCTATGTTTCCAAACGTATATTATATAGTAACTCTTTTTTTGAGGATAAAAATAAATGAGACAATTAAAAATCACTAAGCAGGTTACCAACAGGGAAACTGCTTCATTAGACAAGTATTTGCAGGAAATTGGTAAAGTGGAACTGATCACTGCGGACGAAGAAGTAGAATTGGCGCAAAGAATACGTGCTGGCGACAGAGCAGCACTTGAGAAATTAATCAAAGCCAACCTTCGTTTCGTAGTTTCTGTATCCAAGCAGTACCAAAATCAAGGCCTTTCCTTACCCGATTTGATTAATGAAGGTAACCTAGGACTGATGAAAGCGGCAAAAAGGTATGATGAAACTAGAGGTTTCAAATTTATCTCTTATGCAGTATGGTGGATCCGTCAATCAATTTTACAGGCATTGGCTGAGCAGTCAAGAATTGTAAGACTACCATTGAATAAAATTGGTTCCATTAATAAAATCAATAAAGCATACGCTCACCTTGAACAGGAAAATGAAAGACCACCTTCTCCAGAAGAATTGGCTGAAGTTCTTGACATGAGCGAGGAGGATATTAAAGAATCTATGAAAAACTCCGGAAGACACCTGTCCATGGATGCACCTTTGGTAGAAGGTGAAGATTCTAACCTTTATGATGTATTGCGTTCCGGAGAATCTCCAAGTCCAGATAAGGATCTGATGCTTGAATCTCTTCAGATTGAGATCGAAAGAGCATTGAATACTTTGACTCCAAGAGAGGCTGACCTGGTAAGATTATACTTCGGACTGAACGGAAAACACCCAATGACTTTAGAAGAAATTGGTGAGACTTTCGATCTTACAAGAGAGAGAGTTCGTCAGATCAAAGAAAAAGCAATTAAGAGACTAAAACACAATACCAGAAGCAAGATCCTAAAATCTTATTTAGGTAAATAATTTTAGCGCAAACAATTTTTATAGGCGGAGTCTGTTTTCAGGTTCCGCTTTTTTTAGGGTAATACAAGAAGAGTATATATAGAAAAAAATAACATTGATCAACTGAAGGGAGATGATCTTCGAATTTACCACATAAGCATAAAAAAAATTACACAAATGTTTGAGGATCTTTTCGGTGTTTTTTAATCGGCTTTCAACCCAATAAGAACGATGAAAAATAGTTGTATATTCTTTAATCGACCTAGGAATCAGGAGCGTTAAAAAAATTGATCTTGAATCCGTTAAAAAATTTCCAGTGTCTGAGCATGGCCACCCTATTGAGTCGAAGAACCAATGTAGTATCCATGCGAGTTTGGAAATTTTAGGAGGCAAGGTCAATTTTTAGCGGATGATTCCAGTCTTGAATTTTTGTATACTTTTGCTTCAAGGCAAAAGTATAAATAAAAAAAATACTCAGTTTCTACCCACAACTTTTGTACTTGAACCGAGATGATCTTCGAATTTACCACATAAGCATAAAAAAAATTACACAAATGTTTGAGGATCTTTTCGGAGATTTTCTTTAATCGACTTACAGTCAGAACTATGAAAATAAGTTTTGGCTAAAGCCAATGGAGCATCTGTATTTTATGTGAACGGGCTGAAAGCCCGTCCCTATTGATATAGAGAATATCTGTTCATTTATAGTTGTAATGATGTAGACCTCGGAAGTTGGGTTCTGTGCTGTGTGAAACGCCTTTTCGAGCGAAAAACAGGTAGGTTATATAAAAAAACTTAGCAAACCTCGTGTTAAATATGAGGAAAAACGGACATTCAAAAATAGGCAATCAACTATTTTCAATCTGTAACAGTTTTCAGAATTTGCTCAACTAATTAAAATCATATCCTGCCCTCTATTGGGATAAAAATGAAATAGTTAATTTTAGCTGGAAGAATTAAAAAATAATATCTCTTATGAATTATACTACGAAATGGCTTACGGATAAAACACGTGTTGAAGAACTCGTAGATTTTTTTATCGCTCATAAAACAGATTCCTACATCTCTCATAGTGAAATCATGTACGGAAGAGCATTGGATTCCCAACATTGGAATCCTGATCTCAGAGCCGTATTTACGGAGCAGCTTATGAATGATTACGATTATGACAGTACTTCTAAAATTAATATTCAGATTGCAGAAAATGAACATGGAGACATCGTGGGCATGCTCGTTCTTAATGTGATCACCAGCCCCTTTAAAAAATATGCTGTTTTAGAAGATATGCTGCTGGATGCCTCTGTGTGGGGTCAGTCCCTTGGAAGTAAGCTGCTGGAAGGAGTTATACAGGAATCCAAAAACTGGAAGATAAGTTTTATCATGCTGGAAAGTGGCGTCAACAACCATGGGGCACATCATTTTTTCGGTAAATACGGTTTTGAAAAGGTATCCGAAAGTTATATGTTGACTTTATGAAAAAATAATTGAGCCTTTCTCCTATGTTGCAATATCAAATGTAGGAGATCGCCTCAACAGTATCATACAAAAAAAACTGACATGAATACCATTTCAATCATTGGAGCCGGAATTGGAGGACTTACCTTAGGTAATGTTCTTAAGCAGCACAATTATGACTTTACCATTTATGAATCTGCAAGTGAGCTAAAGCCTATGGGAGCCGGCATTATGATGGCTGTGAACGCCATGCAGGTATTTGACCGGCTGGGCCTGAAGGAAGAGATTGAAAATGCAGGAAACAAAATTCACAAGATAACGATCGTTAATGAATCCTTAAAACCGATTTCCAAGACTGAGATCCTTGACCTCGAACATCAATATAACGCCTGTAATGTTGCCATTCACCGGGCGGAGCTCCAAAAAATTCTCGCATCTCATCTACATCCTGAATCGATCCTCCTTGATCATTCTTTACAAAAAATAGAAAAGAAAGGGAACCTTATTTTAGATTTTGAGAACGGACTTCAAAAAGAAAGCGACATTGTCTTTGGCGCAGATGGCATCAAATCCAATATCCGGACCCAGATCCTGAAAACAGGCACAATCAGAAGCACAGGACAGAAATGCTGGCGCGGCCTGGTAGACTTTGACCTGCCTGAACACTATCATTCGGAGGCCCTTGAAATGTGGGGGAAAGGAAAACGTTTCGGCTTTGTAAAGATCTCGGAACAAAGAGTCTATTGGTATGCCTGCATCAATGAGAAAAGTTTTGACACCCATTCTGATCTTACAGCTATTTTTTCTGATTTTAATCCTTTAATCTTAAGAATTATTGAGGCAACTACAAAAGAAAATATCATCTGCAATGAAATTACCGACCTCACTCCTATTCCCAAATGGTATGCGGAAAACGTATGCCTGATTGGAGATGCAGCTCATGCTACAACTCCCAACATGGGACAGGGAGCATGCCAGGCGATCGAAGATGCCTATGTTATTGGCAGGCTGCTGGAAAAGAACAGTGATTTTAACACTGTTTTTGAAGACTTTCAAAGGATCAGAAGAAAAAAGGTGGATTACATCGTGAGTACCAGCCGGACTATTGGAAAGATATCTCAATGGGAATCTGGAAACAGCCTGCGCAATTTTCTGATGGGCTTAATTCCGGAAAGCATGAATCAAAAAATGGCCCGAAAGATTATAGAACTTGACCTGTAATCACTTTTGTATGATACATTTTAAATAATTAACTTTTACACCAATAATCCCAAAACTAAACATATGAAAAAAATCTTTTATGTATTACTTTTAATCATAGGCTTCCAGGCTGCTCAAGCACAGGAAGTTCCGCTACTGGACCGAAGTCTTTTCTTTGGCAACCCCGAAATTTCCGGTGGAAAGCTGAGTCCCGATGGGAAATGGATCTCATTTTTGAAAGAATATGAGGGAATTATGAACATCTGGGTAAAGAGGACCGATGAGCCTTTTGAAAAAGCCCGCCCATTAACAGACAGCAAGCGACCGCTTAATGGATATTTCTGGGCCGAAGACGGAAAATACATTCTGTATGTAAAGGATAAAAACGGAGATGAAAACATGAATATTTTTGCTGTAGATCCTATAGCCAAAGCAGCAAAAGGAGTTCCGGAATCTAGAAACCTGACGCCTCTTAATGAGATTACTGCGCAGATCTATATGGTCAGCAAAAAAGACCCTGATCTTTTAATGATTGGACTTAACAACCGTGATAAAGCATGGCACGATCTGTATTCACTGAAGATTTCTACCGGAGCACTGAAGAAAATTTTCGAAAATACAGACCGGATCACTACCTATAACTTCGACTGGGACGAAAAGCTGAGGGTACTTGCCAAAACAGACAGCAAAGGGACCACACAATTTCTATACAAAGATGGTGACAAGCTCACACCGATCTATGAAACAATGGTAACGGAAGAGGCCTATATACCAAGCTGGAACGAAGATAATTCCAAGTTTTATCTGGTCACCAATAAAGGCGACCTGGATAAGTCTACCCTATTTCTGATGGATCCTAAAACAAAGCAAACAACCAAAGTAGAAAGTGATCCGAAAGGTAAGGTGGATTTCGGAAGACTATTGGTGGACAGAAATACAAGAAAGATTATTTCTACCTCCTATACCGGAGACAAAACTGAAAACTATTGGAAAGACAAAACCTGGGAGTCCAATTACAAATTTCTACAGAGTAAATTTCCGGGAAGAGAAGTTGATTTTTCAAGTTCAACCAACGATTATTCCAAATTCCTGATTTCAGTTTGGGGCGATAAATATGCCTCGGAAGCCTATTTTTTTGATGCCAAAACCAAAGAACTGATCTTCCAATATACTCCAAGAGCCGAGTTAAAAAAAGTTGAAAAGTACCTTGCAGCAATGACCCCCATTACCTACAAAAGCAGTGATGGGCTGGAGATTCCTGCCTACCTTACTTTACCGGTAGGATCAGCTGGAAAGAACGTTCCGGTAGTAGTGCTGGTTCATGGTGGCCCAAAGGGTCCCAGAGATATGTGGGGATATAATTCTACAGTTCAGTTTCTGGCCAACCGGGGTTATGCTGTGCTTCAGCCCAACTTCAGAGCAAGTGGCGGATATGGTAAAAAGTTCCAGAACGGAGGTGACCTTCAATGGGGTAAGCTGATGCAGGACGATATCACCTGGGGCGTAAAATATCTGATTGATCAGGGAGTGGCAGATAAAAATAAGGTAGTCATTATGGGCGGAAGCTATGGCGGATATGCAACGCTGGCAGGAATGGCATTCACACCGGACCTGTATGCCGCAGGAGTAGATATTGTAGGACCTAGTAACCTCTTTACTTTGTTGGATTCCGTTCCTCCTTACTGGGAATCTATTCGCGCTTACCTCTACGGTATGGTAGGAGATCCTAAGACTGAAGAAGGCAAAAAGCTAATGCATGAGGCCAGTCCTTTATTCAGCGTTGACAAGATTAACAAACCGCTGCTCATTATTCAGGGAGCGAATGACCCAAGGGTAAAACAAGCTGAAGCGGATCAGATTGTAATCGCACTTCGCAATAAAGGCAAAAAAGTAAATTATATCCTTGCTGACGACGAGGGCCATGGATTCCGTAAGCCGGTCAATAGTATGGCCATGTATGCTGAAACGGAGAAATTCCTTGCAGAAGTAATCGGTGGCAGATACCAGAAAGAGATGCCGGAAAACGTTGCCAAACGTTTGAAAGAAATGACGGTTGACATCAAAACGGTGACTTATCAACCGTCGGAAAAAGTAAAAACGAAGGAAGTCTCTCCATAAGATTCCCAAAATATTCACAAAACCATCTTATACCCATAAGGTGGTTTTTTCGTTTGAAGTTATCAGTTGATAAGCTGATGATTATTTTTAAAGAGTCTCCCGAAAACAATAAAGACTGCCCCTCTGAGACAGTCTTTATTCATTACAAATTTATCTTTTAATACGTTAAAGTAACACCGGCACCCCAGCCCATTTCATTATCATAATTTCCGGAAAGAGATAACCATTTTTGTACAATATATCTTACTCCTGTTGAGAATTCACCATCGGAATTCACACTAAAGTTTCCTCTCAGTCTCCGGGAAAGCGGAATATCTTCCCTGCTCAGTTCCAGGAGTACTTTTCCATTCTGGTCCACACTGGCATCAGCTGTAATCAGCATTGGCAGTACATATTGCATTCCCAGTATGAATGCATACCTGCTTTTTGATGCTTTCTGCTGACCGAACCAGGTCTTTTTACCGTGAAAATCCATTCCCATATCTTCCGTCATCTGCCTTTCCATGATCTCGTGGTTCTTCTGCACCCTGAATCCAGCATACGGCAATGCCCATTGGAATTTTCCTAGAAACCGTCCCACCTTTACACTTCCATCAAAATGGTCAAAGTTCCAGTTGGAGTGAAATTCATTCAGGTTAGCCCATCTTGGTCCGAACATCGTCATTGTTTCAGCATGGATTTTATTGCTGGCTACCTCCAGCATCGCCATAGAGCTTACCATTTTGTTGTCCTTCAGAAAGTTTTTCCAGGCCAGTTTTCGGTTGGGCAGCTGAGGGTTCGGTTTTGAATTTTCATAGCTGAATATCCTTCCCATTCCAGCCATCATGTGATACAGAATATGACAATGGAAGAACCAGTCTCCATCCTGATTGGCCGCAAATTCAATAGTAACGGTTTCCATAGGCATAATATCCACAACATTTTTCAGTGGGGAATATTCTCCTTTAGAATTGATCAGCCTGAAATCATGGCCATGAAGGTGCATCGGGTGACGCATCATGGAATTGTTATACATCTTTATTCTGAGGACCTCTCCCTTTTTCACCAGGATCTTATCTGTTTCCGTAACAGTTTTATTATCCAGGGTCCATAGGTAATGATTCATATTCCCTTCCAGGGTAAATTTCATCTCACGGATGCTGTCCGTCGGAAGAATCGTTTTTTCAGGAGATTTTAGAATATTGTATGACAGTCTTTTGATGGTCTTTTCTTCTTTCATGTCCATTCCTGCATGTTGGGTATGATCTTCCTTTGTATCCTTTTCTTTCGTTTTCACGCCCATCATTTCGTTCATATGCTTCATGGTCATTTTCCTCTGGCTTTCAGGCAATTCGGGATACATGACTTCATTCATATCCATCATCTGATTTCCCATCGTCATATTCATCGGTTTCATATTTCCACTCATTTCCATCATGCCATTCATCATTTTCATCCCCTCAAAGAGCATCAGTCTTGGTAATTCAGGAGCAGGCACCTTTTCACCGGAACCCAGCCATAAGGAGGCATGTCCGATCCTGTCTTCTGAAGTAGCCCGGAACTCAAAACTTTTATTTTCGGGGATGGTTACTTCAATGTCATAGGTTTCAGAAACCCCTACGATAAGACGGTCTACTTCCACTGGCACCACATCATTTCCGTCATTTCCCACTACTTTTATTTTCCCACCTCCATAGTTCAGCCAGAAATAGGTAGATGATCCCCCATTGGCAACCCGTAACCTTATCTTATCACCAGCTTTTACATTCGTATAGGCTGAGCTGGGAAGTCCGTTAATCAGGAATTTGTCGTAATATACATCGCTTACGTCCATTGCTTCCATTCTTTTCCATTCATTCAGGGCTTTGGTCCCGAAATTTCCCGATCGTATCGCTTCCCAATAGCTTTGAACTGCATTCTTTTTAATAGCATACCAATCCGTATTGGCCATGTGAAGCCTTCTCGCTATCTGCATGGGATCTTCGTCGCTCCAATCACCCAATAATACCGGGATTTCAGCATTGTATTCTGCTGTTGGCTCCCCATCTCTTTTTTTGAATACAAGAATTCCATTCATCCCTATCTGCTCCTGAAGCGCTTCGTGGGAATGATACCAGTACGTCCCATTCTGAGACACCCTGAACTTATAAAGGTGTGTTTCTCCCGGTTTTACAGGTTGGGTAGTAAGGTACGGAACACCATCGTGTTCGTTAGGAAGAATCACCCCATGCCAGTGTAAACCGGTATTTTCCTTCAGCATATTATGCAGGTAAATTTCGGCAGTATCCCCTTCTGTAAAATATAAAGTAGGAGCCTGGAGTTTACCATTGATGGCAAGGGCTCGTCTGTTTTTGCCGGTAAAATTAACGATCGTATCTTTTACGTATAAATCATATCGAACGGTTTTACCTCCAAATGTTATTTTTCCGTTTTCGGAATTCCTTTGTAAAGTATTTTTTTCTGCGATCGGTTTCTCAGCGACCGTTTGCTGATGACCTTCTTTAGCAATCAGATCCATGCCACATTTGGGGCATTTTCCCGGCTTCCCAGAAGTCACTTCAGGATGCATCGGGCAGGTATAAACAGGCTGAGACTCAGTTTTTGAAGGCCTAAGCCCGGTCTTGTCCTTTATGCTCATCCCTTGTTTGACCCTATTTACCTTTTCGGTCTTCCTGGCTTTTGTGACAGCGGTCTTTTTTTCGGTTTTGATTGTTTTTATTTTCGTTTCTGCCGGTACCGGCTTAGCTTTTGTTTCTGTTTTGGGGACAGGTTTTACCTGTGGCTTTGCAACTGCTTTAGGTTGTAGGACAACGGTTTTCTTTACCAGTGTCATCTTGCATTTCGGGCAGTCTCCCGGTTTGGAGGATACCACTTCCGGATGCATGGGACAGGTATAAGAGGTTTTTGTAGTCTGAGCAAAAGTAAAAACAGAGAACAAAAGCAACAGAAACATTATCAGTTTTTTCATAATATTTCGAACTTTTTACAAGCTTCATGTCTTAAAGTAAATATAAAACAAAGACATGCAACTCATTAATTTATAGAACACTCTGCTGATTACTTAATCTCAGACTTTATACTTCCACATGAAAGCATAGACTTTCCATAATAAGGATTCATAATCTGCTTTTCATCACTCAGCCAGCTGCCATTTGCCATCGGGCAGTATTGTACATACACCGGTTTCTCAGAAAGTTTGAATTCTTTAGTAAGAGCGATCATATTATCTGAAAGGTTGAAAAAAGTTTCTCTTTGGCTGGCAACGGTTCTTGCCTCAGAAATGGCAGAAGCATCTTTTCTCAGAATATTAAGATTGCCTTCGGAAACCAATTTATAATCGATGGTAGAGGCTGTTTTAATGAATTCTGTAGCTGCTTTTGAAGTGGTATCGGCATCATCTGAAGCTAAAGCTGATTTGATGGCGATATAGTTTTTGTACAGTTTGGTGATCTGAGCATCCTTTTTCGACTGTGCTGAAAGTGAAATCAAAGAGAATAGAGATAAGGCTGCTGTAAGGATATACTTTTTCATTGTTTTATATTTTAGAATTAATTTTTTAGTAAAGAATAAGTTGAATGCACATGTAAATGCGCAAGGACATGTCGTCTGCGACGGTATCATGACTGTACCGGAAACGATTGAATCTTTCTAAATTCTAAAATTACAATGATTGATGTAGATGGGTACCGGTTTGTATTCCGGTGGTGCATTGATCTGAATCTGGGTAAACTTTGAAGCAGAAAATGACCGGTCTGCATAGGCAAAATAATAGGCTACCGGAGCCTCTGAAATCTGGTTTAAGAAATCCACAGTAAGCAGATCAGATTTTTGAGAATGGTCTACTTTTACTACTTTAATCTCTGTTTTGCAGCATCCTTTCTTTTCTTTCACACCACATTTACCACAGATACCGTCAATTTGATGACTCTCTGAAACAAATTCCTGCATACAGTAATGCACACTAAATGCTGCCCCGGAAGAAAATCCGAAATAGAAAATAGAGAACAGTATGGCAAGAAACTTTTTCATTGATAGGACAAAGGTAAAAATATCCCTGAAACTCCTGTTATAAAATTCGGACGGGTTGTTATAAAATTCAGGTAAATAAAAAACTTCCGGAAAGAACCGGAAGTTGATTTTATGATGCTCTACCCTTGCAGTAGATAATGGTCTGAATTTTAAACTATGGCTAATACCTGAAGACTTTAAATGGTTCTCAACAAGTTAAATTTCCCATAACTTATAATCTGAACTCCAATTTCACATTAAAGAAACGTCCCGTAAGGCGTACCGGAACCGGGTACATATAATTGGTATTGTAATCGGTGATCCACTGATTGGCAACGGTATTATTGATATTAAAGGCATTGAAAACCTGAACCCCTAAGGTAAGCTCCTGGAAGTTCCCCCAGAAACCGGATCTTTTATTTTTATCCTTCGGATCAATAAAGACTTTTGAAAGCCCGATATCTACCCTTTTGTAAGATGGAAGTGTTTTCTGGTAATTATATGCTGAATTGAAATCCGGCTGTCCGTTGCTGTCAAACATAACCGGAGCTCCTGTCGGCAGCCCCATAGCGTATACTAATGTAAGGTTTACCCTCATTGAAGGAAACTGTGGCATATAATCCTGATAGAACATCGCAAACCTGAAACGCTGATCGGTAGGCCTTGGGATATCTCCTTTACCGGCAATATTTTCATACACTCTGGCATAACTTGCAGATAGCCAAGAGTCTACTCCAGGAACAAATTCTCCAAAAAGTCTTGTGTCAATACCATAGGCGTATCCTTTGGCGTTGTTTTCACCCGAATAACGGATCCTTACATTATCCATGTAATAAGGAATCAGATTATCCATTTTTTTATAGTAAAGTTCCGTAGTCAGCTTAAAAGGCCTGTCATACATAAAGAATTCATAATCGTTGGCCAGGATCAGCTGCATGGAACGCTGTGACTTGATGTCTGAGTTGAAACTTCCATCCAGGTCTTTAATCTCTTTATAAAAAGGAGCCTGATAATAAATACCTCCCGAAAGTTTAAACAACATATCACTATCCCAATCCGGCTTGATCGCAAACTGGAATCTCGGGGAGAAAATGGTTTCTTTATTAAAGCTCCAGTTGGCCACACGCACCCCCGCATTCACAAAGACTTTACTGGCTCCCCAGTAGAATTTCTGAGAATACTGGGCATAAGCAGAAAGCCTGGAAGGTTCGATATTGTTATTCCCTGCGATATAATAAGACAGCTTGAGATTTCCTGTACCTCCGGTTCTCGGATCCACTTCCGGTCTTGGAAGGCTGTATCCAGCAGAGTCAATCAGCTTCCATTCATTGGTAAAGTCCTTCAGGTTCTCTTTTTCGTATTTGAAACCCACTTCAATATCGGTATTCACATTAGGGGAAAATTTTGCCCTGAATTGGGTACCGTAGGTTCTTACAAACAAGTCGTTTCTTGCATGTTCTATCTGACCACCCAGATCATAAGAAGCTACAGGTTCCTGTGTTTTGGGATCAAATGTCTGCAATTCATACTGCGACTGTATAGAATAATATTCTTTTTCTCTGTTCTGATAGGCAAAGGCATCCAGGGTAAGCTTCCATTGGTCTGTAGGCTTATAATTCATGGAAAATGTACCCATCATATTTTTATATTGGTCGTTTTCTTTACCTGCGTACCCGATATTCACGGTAATAGGCTGCTGAAGACTTCCAAAGGTGACGCTTTTCTGCTTCGGAACCATCTCGTAATCATTCTTAGAATAATATCCGATGAAAGACATCGAGAACTTATCGTTCAGGTGATAATTAAGATAAGACTGGAAATCCCAGTAGGTAGGGTTAAAATCCGTATCCTCCTTTAATGTATTAAGGACCAGATTGGTATTTCTGTATCTTCCCGAAAATAAAGCTGTAAATTTTTTATTTTTTGAGGCCAGTCCTGTAGTGAGCCTGCCACCAATGAGGCTTGCTTCTCCTGAAACTTCAAACTTTTCAGGTTCACGGTAATAGATATTAAGGGCCGAAGACATTTTATCACCATATCTGGGTTCAAAACCTCCGGCAGAAAAATTCACCGTGGATACCATATCAGGATTGATGATACTCATCCCTTCCTGTTGTGAATTCCGGATCAGGAAAGGTCTGTAGATTTCAATATCATTGATGTAGATCAGGTTTTCATCATAGTTTCCACCACGTACCATATATTGGGAAGAGAGCTCGGTGTTGGAGTTTACAGACGGAAGCGTTTTGATCAGTCCTTCAATTCCTCCACTGATGGAAGCCACTGCTTTGGCTTCTTTTGCAGAAATTTTTACATTGGTAAGGTCATTCGTTCTTCCTGTTACTTTTTTCTGGAATACAACTTCCTCAATATCGGTTACTTTAGTCGTTGCGGTATCTTTTTTTCTATTTTGAGAGAAAATCAGTACAGGGACGATAAGACTTAGCGGTAAAACTAGTTTTTTCAAAAGAAATGTTTTAGAATTTCTAAAATTAATGTTTTTTTAACAATTACAAAATCGATTCTCTAATTCTTGTCAATTTTTGTAACAAATCTTCTAATAAATCCAGTCTCAACATATTTGCGCCATCAGATAATGCCGTTTCTGGTGTAGGGTGTGTTTCTATGAATATTCCGTCTGCCCCTACAGCAATTCCTGCTTTCGCAACGGTTTCAATAAGGTCCGGTCTCCCTCCGGTTACCCCTGAACTCTGGTTAGGCTGCTGCAGGGAATGGGTCACATCCAGAATGACAGGGGCGTACTCTCTCATGGTCGGAATCCCTCTGTAATCTACAATAAGGTCTGTATATCCAAAAGAGTTTCCTCTCTCGATAATGGCCACTTTCTGGTTATCGGAATCTGTAATTTTCTGAACCGCAAACTTCATCGCCTCCGGAGAAAGGAACTGCCCTTTTTTAAGGGTTACACATTTTCCGGTCTGGGCCGCTGCTACCAAAAGATCGGTCTGACGTACCAGGAATGCAGGAATCTGTAAAACATCCACATATTGGGCAGCCAATGCGGCATGCTCATTTTCATGAATATCCGTCGTGGTTGGAATGTTGAACGTCTCTCCCACTTTCTTTAGGATTTCAAGAGATTTCTCTTCACCAATGGTAGTAAAAGAATCTACACGGCTTCTGTTGGCCTTTTTGAAACTCCCTTTGAAAATATAAGGAATGCTGTACTTGTCTGTAATGTTAATTACCTTTTCAGCTATTCTCAGTGCCATATCTTCTCCTTCTATAATACAAGGACCGGCAATAAGGAAAAAGTTCTTTGAATCTTTGTGCTGAATATTATCTAAATACTGAATCATTTTTGTTGTCTTTTTAAAAAGTTCAGTAAAAATACTTATAAAGTTCCACACTTGGAAATTATTTGAAAAGAGACTGCTGAAAGAGGAAGCATTAAAGCTCTAAAGTGGGCTTAAAGGTCCTGCCGACAGGAAGTTTTTTTCCATTAACCTGGATGATGCTGGCAGACTTCACTTCAATTTTGGATCGGGAAACAATATAGGATTTATGAATCCTGACGAACATTTTCGGATTCAGGTTTTCTTCCATTTTGCTTATTGGCATTTTAAAGGTAAGGGTTTCCATCTTTGTATGAATATTGATGTACTCTCTTAAGCTTTCAATATAAAAAATGTCCTGTAAAATAATTTTAATCTGCTTTTTACCACTGCTGATAAAAATATAATCCCTCTCAGCCACTTCCAGCAGAGCTTCTTCTGCTTCTATCAGGTGTTTGAATTTACCTACTGCCGTCTGAAAACGGTCGTAAGGAATAGGCTTCATCAAATAATCGGCAATATCAAGTTCGTAGCCTTCCACTGCATACTGATGATAAGCCGTAGTGACAATCACAAAAGGCGGATTTTTTATTTTCCTTAAAAAATCAAATCCTTTCACGACGGGAAGATGCAGATCGAGAAACATCAGATCCACATCATGAATACTCAGGAGGCTGCTGGCATAGACGGCATCAGCACATTTTCCCACCAGATGCAGTTCAGGATCTTTGGAAACAAAATTTTCAAGGATTTCTGCGGCAATAGGTTCGTCTTCTACAATAATGCAGTTATAATTTTTAGAGATTGTGTTTGTCATGGAAATCAATGGTTAGTTTTACGGTGTAACGGTCACTATGGTCTTCAACGGTAAGGGTATGACCGGTATAAAGCAGTTCCAGCTGGCGGCGGATGTTTTTCAGCCCTATTCTGGTGGAATGCTTATCTGCTTTTGTCTCTTTTGAGTTTTCGATACAGTAGGTTAAAATACCATTTTTCAGCTCAATCCTGATATGGATAAAAGCGTCGCCTAAACTTTCAGAAACACCATGTTTGAAGGCATTTTCAACAAACTGGATCAGTATAAGAGGTGAAATTTCCTGTGAAGGATTATCTATCTCTTCAGTACAGGTAACGGTAAGATGGCAGTGGCGGATCTTCTGGATCTGAATAAAATCCTTAATATTCTCAATATCTTTGGATAAGGAAATTTTTTTCTCTGCCGCTTCATAGATATTATATCGCATGACTTTAGAAAGCTGCAGGATAATATCCGGAGTTTCATCAGCTTTCTTCAGCGCCATTCCATAGATATTGTTAAGTGTATTGAAAAGAAAATGCGGATTAATCTGGGCTTTCAGCATCGTCAGTTCCTGATCAAGCTTCTCGGATTTCAACTGAGAAATCTGAGCTTTCAACAGGTTTTTCTGTCGGGTAATCTCTACCCCAAAAACCAGCCCGACCATAAAGATCAGGTCCATAAAAGAATTAAATGCCACCAAACCATTGATATATCCCGATGGCTGTTTACCGTCCAAAGTTTCCGTCACGCCGTAGATATAGGGATAGATGATATAATGGGTAAAAAAGCGATGCCCGAAAACCGCAGCCACAACAATGATGACATACAGAAAGTATTTGAAAAGGTTTTTAATACGGCTCCTTTCGTACACATACAATAATGCATAAGCCAACGGAATTTTTACCAAAAAATACCCCAGCTCCAGAATAAGAGTATTCTGAAGTCTTACCTGCCAGCTGAAATCCGGAAACTGATATCTGGACCAGTAGAAATCCAGATAAGCTTCCAGAATATAGTATAATATCCAGAAAAGCAGATGAATCTGCAGCTTAGATTTTCTATGAGGTTTCAAATGAATCATGATTTAAAGTAACAAAGTACTATTGTTCAATCAAATATAGAAATATAAAATCTACAAAATACATCTATGAGTCTATAAACGACAGGCTTTTGAATCATTGTCAGATTGTCAAACGCGAAATCATCCTTATTACAATGATTTAGATTGTTTTCTCCAATGAATATCAGGAAATACAAGATTGATAAAACAGAAAATCAGAAGAAAATTAAACTCAACGCCATTTGTTCCACCTCCTACGACAAACCAACCGTTCTGGCTATGAACAAAATAAATTCCACCCAAAAAAATCAATATATTGACGACCGCTACAGGTTGTATATGCCGGTTGAGCAAAAGTAATGGCACCGACAGCAGATGAGCCAGCTTTACTGCCCACGCCAAATACAATCCCATCGGACTGAATCCTATACTGTCCAGGTAAACACGCCCGAAATTATTAACATCTCCACTGAAGATGGAAACCACACTGTGCATCAGTAAAACAACGGCCAATGCAAAACGGAGAAAGAAATTTGTTTTCATAAAGTAAAGTTATACCGTAGAAAACAGATGTTTTTCGTACAGTATATCAATGACGTTGAAATGTATATCAAAACAAAATAGTTTTACCATTTGTACGGCTGTAAGTTTTCGTAGTTCTTATACAAAAACGATCGCTAAAGCGTTTCACTCAGCAGAAAAAAACCTTGCTGAACGAAGTGCCATTGCAAGCGAAAATCATACACAACACCAATAACTTTGCGAACGCTGCGTTAAAAAAACAGGTTCAAGCTTTACAGCTCTTGTAAAAGAGCAGAGCACTGAAGGCAAAGGCATTGATATTTTGGCGATACCTGCCGGAGTCTATTTTATTCAATCTGAAATCCGGGGAGCTGAAGTCTTACAGCCGAAAGACTATTATATTAAGTGAAAATAAATTATTCACCACGCAATGAGGCGCTAAGTTTTCGTAGTTCTTATACAAAAAACGATCGCTAAAGCGTTTCACTCAGCAGAAAAAAACCTTGCTGAACGAAGTGCCATTGCAAGCGAAAATCATACACAACACCAATAACTTTGCGAACGCTGCGTTAAAAAAACAGGTTCAAGCTTTACAGCTCTTGTAAAAAAGTAAACTAATATTTTAAAGCAAATAATAAAAACAAAGATAGTTGCCGAAATAAACCGACAACTATCTTATAAATGATTAATAACTTTTCCTATTAATCTGTAACGCTTATTTAGGACTGGCCATGGTTTTACTTCTGAGTAAAGGTTTTCTTTAAAAACACTTCTAGATCTTTGCCATGAAGGTTTTTGGCAATAATAGTTCCCTCACCGTCTACAATGACATTAAAAGGAAGCTCATCGATCTCATACGATTTTGCTACCGGGCTTTTCCAAAATTTCAAGTCGCTGACCTGGGGCCAGCTTATCGAAAATCTGTCGATTGCTTTCTGCCAGCTTTCTTTACTTTTATCCAGAGAAACACCCAAAATTTCAAATTGATTATTTTCCACCTGATCAGAATAGGTGTCATACAATGTTTTCAGTGCAGGCTGTTCTTCTACACATGGAGCACACCAGGTCGCCCAAAAATCAATCAGGACCACCTTTCCTTTAAGACTTGACAGAGAAAAGGACGATCCATCTGCTTTGGACAGGGTAATTTCAGGAGCTTTTTTTCCTGTTTCTATTTTGTTCTGTGAGAATAGATATCCCGAAAACACAATAAAAAAGAATAAGGTAAAATGGTTCTTCATACTAATCATTGGTGGGGTAATCTTTATCCAGCCAGTCGGTTTTGATGTTTTTAGGGAGGTTAAGAAGCTTTGCCTTGGTAAAGCCCATTTCCATCAGCAATGCGAAAGCCGGATGAATGTTGGGACATTTTACAAACGGGCAGCAACCGCAGTAGATTACCACTTCCTTATCCTGGGGTATATCTTTTAGATAATTTCTTAATTTTTCAAGATTTTCAGGCTCATGAGTCGGCCCTATGTCTACAGAACCTTTTACAATAGCCTCAGGCCCTACCGAAATAATCACCAGGTCTTTTACCTTATTCTGCACAATTCTTGAAGCCAGCAGTGCGGGATCCATCAGCTGGCTGTCTTTCCATGGATCTTGTTTTTGCTGGGCCTGGCTGAAAAAGGAGCAGACAAGGCAAAGCATAATAAACAAATACTTCATTTTTCTATTTTTAACAAAGATAAAAATGTTTTGCTAAGGAAAGAAAGCCAGTATGGTCGGAAATCTACTTCCCTTTTGCATATTTTTTGGGAGTGATGTGGATTACATTAGAAGCCCCAGGCTCTATCGTAAAATGCGTCCCCGCTCCTCTCTCCTGTTCACGACCACGAACAGCAGATCCGGTGGTCAAAGTCAGTTTCCCCTGAAAGACAGGGTGTGGCGGCAGAAGGGAAATCTCAATCTCCTCTTCTTCAAGCTGAATAATAATGGTGTCAGCCTCAATAAGGTGGCGTGTGCCGTCACTGTCTATGGAAAATGCTTTGTATTTTTTGGATTCTTTCATAGTATAGTCTTACATAATTTTCGATCATGGCAAAGATAAAGAATAGCACTTTTATGTGGGTAATTATTCAATTTTAAAATGAAACTGCGATATATTTTAAAACGTTTTATTCATTAAGATACAAATATTTTATACATTTATGTAAAGTAATATTCAATAAAAATACCGTTGAAAAATGGAGGAAAAATTCCAGCCTGATGCTATTATCATAGGAACCGGACTGGCAGGACTTACTGCTGCAATGGAAATGACCAATACCGGAAAAAAAGTACTTTTACTGGATCAGGAAACTGAGCAAAATATAGGTGGCCAGGCGTTCTGGTCATTCGGAGGTCTCTTTCTCATCAATTCGCCCCAGCAGCGAAGAATGGGAATTAAAGATTCTTATGAGCTGGCGCTCCAGGACTGGAAAGGAACAGCGGGTTTTGACCGAAAAGAAGATTACTGGCCCCGCCAATGGGCAGAAGCCTACCTGAAATTCGCGGCAGGTGAAAAATACAAATACATTTCCAGCCTGGGAATCAAGCTGATGTTTATGGTAGGATGGGCAGAACGTGGAGACGGATCAGCAACCGGTCACGGAAATTCCGTACCCCGCTTTCACGTAAGCTGGGGAACTGGCACGGGAGTAATCAAGCCCTTTGTAGATAAAGCATACCAAGCCAGAGATAAAGGACTGCTCCGGATGAAATTCAGACATCGGGTAACAGAATTAAAAGTTGAAAATGGCAGAGCAACCGGTGTGAAAGGCGATATTCTGGAAGAAGATGATCAGGAAAGAGGTGTCGCCACCAACAGGAATATTATTGCCCACTTTGACTATAATGCTCCCCACATACTGATCGCTTCCGGAGGCATAGGTGCCAATCATGAACTGGTCCGGAAAAACTGGCCTGAAAGATTGGGAAAGGCCCCTGAGCATATGGTTTGCGGAGTACCTGCCTATGTGGATGGGAAGATGATAGGCATTGCAGAAAATGCCGGTGCCGATATTATCAACCCCGACAGGATGTGGCATTATACGGAAGGTCTTCAAAACTGGAATCCCATCTGGCCAGATCATGGAATCAGAATATTACCGGGTCCTTCTTCCTTATGGTTTGATGCCCGGGGAAACCGGCTTCCGGCACCTTTTTTACCTGGATTTGACACCTTGGGAACTTTAAAATACATCCAGGATACAGGGTTTTCATATTCATGGTTTATCCTTACTCAAAAAATTATTAAAAAGGAATTTGCCCTTTCCGGCTCTGAGCAGAATCCGGATATTACCAACAGGGATTACGCTCTTTTTCTGAAAAGAATTTTCGGAAGGAAGGCACCGGGACCTGTGGAAGCCTTTAAGGAACATGGGAAAGATTTTATTGTTTCTGACAATCTGGAAGACCTCGTGAATCGGATGAATAAGCTGTCCGGGGACCATCTTCTGAAATATGAAAAAATAAAATCCCAGATTGAAGCCCGGGACCGGGAACTGGATCATCAATTTTCTAAGGATACCCAGGTCAATTATATAAGGAATACCCGGAACTATCTGGGTGACAAGCTCGGACGTGTGGCCTCTCCACATAAGATATTAGCCCCTGAAAACGGCCCGCTCATTGCTGTGCGTCTCAATATCCTAACCCGAAAAACGCTGGGTGGTATAAAAACCAATCTGAACGGGCAGGTTCTCCGCGAAGATGACAGCATCATTGAAGGACTGTATGCTGCGGGTGAGGCTGCTGGATTTGGAGGGGGCGGTATGCATGGCTACCGTGCTTTGGAAGGAACATTTCTGGGTGGATGTATTTTCTCGGGAATGAAAGCCGGAAAATATATAGCCGGAATACAATAACAACATTTGAATTGACAATCTATCTATAATGAGCAGGTATTTTAATGATAAAGTAGTTTGGATTACCGGGGCATCGTCAGGAATCGGAGAAGCGCTGGTAAAAGAACTTGCTGCAAAAAGCAATGCGAAAATCATTCTGTCGTCCAGAAAGGAAGAAGAACTGCACCGGGTCGCCGAAAGATCCGGTCTTCAACCTGACCGGTATGCTATACTTCCGCTGGATCTGCTGCATTATAAGGACATGCCGGAGAAGGCTTCCCAAGCCATCGGAAAGTTTGGAAAAGTGGATATCCTGATTAATAATGCAGGGCTTTCACAACGTTCTTTGGCCATAGATACAGATATCGAGGTTGATAAACGCTTAATGGATGTAGATTACATCGGAACCGTAGCCCTGACAAAAGCTGTAGTCCCTTATATGATGGACAATGGTGGCGGTCAGATTGCCGTTGTCTCTAGCCTTATGGGAATTTTCGGTGCCCCTATGAGGAGCGGGTATGCAGGAGCAAAACATGCACTTCATGGCTTTTTTGATGCATTACGGGCAGAGCTATACGATGATAAAATTCTGGTTACCATCATCTGTCCAGGGTTTATACAGACCAATATATCCATTAATGCTGTTACCGGAGACGGTTCACAGCAGGGAACCATGGATGATGCCACCGGAAAAGGAATGCCCGTTGATATTTTTGCCGGAAAAATGCTTGATGCCATTGAAAAAAAGAAAAACCAGAAAGCCATAGGTGGTAAAGAAGTGATGGGAATCTATCTTAAAAGATTCTTTCCGGCTTTGCTGGCAAGGGTCGTACGCAAAGCAAAAGTAGTGTAAGAATTCGTGCATAATTGCAGGAAGATCGTATTTTCTTAATCTAAACTTTTGCCTTGAAGCAAAAGTTCAAGACTGGAATCATACGCTAAAAATTGACCTTGCCCCAACTTTTGAGCCCTATCCTTAAAAACCTCTCTCTTTAGATCTAAAAACTCTTAATCAGCCCTATTCCCACCGCATTGTTCTGATAAAACGGCATCACCATCGTTGAAGAAAGCTGGGGTTTATTCTTATGTTTTCCGCGGAGTAAAGCATCAATTTTCGGAAACAGCCAATACGCCAGTTCTGTGGAAAGGATTCCAAAACCTGTTCCTGCTACTACATCTCCAAGCCAGTGCTTATCATTCAGCATCCGGTATACTCCGGTAAAAACCGCAAAAGGATATCCGGAGAGACTCAGCCAAAAATTGGTATCCTTGTATTCCCGGAACATAAATTGAGCATTTGAAAATGCAGTCGCCGCGTGCCCGGAAGGAAAGGACATGGTATTGGATCCATCGGGTCTCTCCTCTTTTATGAGGTATTTTAATGGCAATGTAAAAGTAGCGGCAATCAGTTGAGAAGAAGCATAGATAATCGTCCGGTCACGTAAATTATGTTTCCCTTTTACGCCTGCGAGGTTCAGCCCATACACGATAAGTCCCGGAGCATATTGAGTGTAGTCATCAAATTTGATCCGGGTGGGTTGGTGTTCATTAATTTCCTTTTTGGTATCCACATTAAGTTCCCGTAGTCCTTTTGTGGTTAATCCCGCTATTCCGTAACCAATGAATGCGGCAGGTATAATGAGGCTTTTATAATTCAGCCTATTTTTTTGAATGCCTGTGATAAGGCTGTCTTGTTTGGGCTCCTCTATTCTTACCGTATCATTCTTTACCGCAGCTTTCCCCAGCATCGTCATAAAAATACCGGAGTAAATAAATATTTTTTTCATCTTGTACTGTATACTTCCATATATTCTCGTACAAAAATGCAAACCGATTTAGAATAAATTCTGAATTGTTATAAATCTTCCCTTTTTCGCTAAAAAGTAATAGTAAAAATATGGCGATTATTTTCGAATCTGTAGCTGATACCCCACTGATGAAATTTGCAGATTTCCTGAATAATAGATAATCCAAGACCGTTTCCGCTGTAGTCATCTGAAAGTTTTGAAAATCTTTTAAACATCAAATCCGTGTTGAGTTCCCCTGTTCCCGGATTGGAAATTTCGAAAAAAGATTCTTTCAGGCTCAAGGCAACAATCCCCTCGGAAGAGCTGTGACGGATTGCATTGGTGATCAGGTTATGGATGAGTATTTCTGTGAGATTACTGTTTCCACGAACCTGAATATCATTTGAAATGTGTTTCTCGATAGAAATATTTTTCTGGTCAAAATGCTCCTGAAAAAGCGCAATGCTTTGAAGAAGAAGAACATCAAACCTGAGGACCTCAGAATTATCGAACTGGCTGTTGTCTATTTTAGCCAGCAGAAGGAGATTTTTATTGATTCTCGAGCTTCTGGTAATGGCTCTATTCATTTCTTCTGCAATCCGATACTGGTTTTCTGTAAGGTGCTCATCCTGGAGCAGAAGATCCAGCTTGTTCTTCATGATGGCAAGTGGAGTCTGGAGTTCATGAGATGCATTTTCAGTAAATTCTTTCTGGGATTTATAGACGGAAACATTCCGTTCTATCAGTTTTTGAAGCGATTCATTAAGCTCTTCAAACTCTTTTGTATCAGACGATGGAAACTGAATGGTAGTCTGGCTGTTGAGATTAAAGTGCTTCAGCTGGTCCAATGTATTTCTGAAAGGCTTCCACACCGAAACGGATAACCTCCTGTTTAGATACAGCAGTCCCAGCACAATAAGTATAAAGAAAAATGCTGTAATCAGGGCAATCACAATGATGGTTTCATGAGCTTCTTCAATATTGGTCTCCACAGTAAAAAGATAAGGGCGGTCCTGAATGTATACAACCTTTTTGAGACATCTGTACCGCTCCACTTTATGACCTGATAAAAACGAAGTATACATTTCATTGGTGTAGACAACATCCCTTTTCGCAGAATCAGCGGAGATCTTTTCAATACTGGTTTCAGGCTGGATATGATTCCACAGGCGAATGCTTTTTTCGAGTTCCTCTTCTGAAAGTTTTAAATGGTTAAATTCATATGCCGTCTTTTCTATAATGATATGGTTATGCTCATCCAGTTCACTTTTCCATATGGTATCTACCACAAAATAATACACAGGGATACTTATCATCAGTACAACAAGTACATAGATAAGAAAAGGTTTCGTAGTTTTGGTTAATAGAGGCTTCAACTATATAGAGTTAATGGATGTTCTACAGTCTTATTTCTCCCACTTATATCCCGTGGCATATACGGTCTTCAGATACTGTCCGCAACCGGCATCATACATTTTTTTCTTTAGGTTTTTCACATGGGCATAGACAAAATCATGATTATCAAGCATATCAGCAAGATCACCGGAGAGATGTTCCGCCAATGTGCTTTTGGAAATTACTTTATTTTTGTTTCCGATAAAATAGATCAGAAGGTCAAACTCTTTTTTAGTTAATGCAACTATATTTTCATTAACCCTAACCGTTTTAGCCAGCAGATCAATCCTGATTTCATTCTGTTCTATGACATTACAGCTGCCAAAATGCTTTCTGCGGATAATGGAATACACCCTTGCCATAAGTTCGGAAAGATGAAAAGGCTTGGTGAGATAATCATCAGCCCCCAATCTTAGTCCCTCAATCTTATCATCTAGAGCATCTTTAGCAGAAATTATAATAACACCGTCCTGTTTCTGCTGTCGTTTCAGTTCCTGAAGAATGCACAGACCATTTCCATCCGGAAGCATGAGGTCCAGCACAATACAGTCATACTGGAACAGATTTATTTTTTCCATAGCTTCACTGAACCTGCCGGCAGATTCGCAGAGATAATTTTCCTCTGAAAGGTATTCAGAGATGCTTCTTGCCAGTACTGGTTCATCCTCAACAATTAAGATTTTCATACGCTAATGATATAACAGAAATGTAATACGCTTTGAATTATACAGGGGAAATATACAACAAAAACATTGCCTATCTTTGGTCGGGAACTTGAGCTTTCTCATAAATCAGGCCTTCCCTTTTCAGCTCGTTCCAAAATTCTGAAGGAATCTCTGTTTGCAGAGCTCTCATATTATCTTTTACCTGCTCGGGTTTTCCGGCTCCAGGAATAATGGAAGCAAATTCATCAGCTGCCAATACAAAATGAAGCGCTGCAGCAATAATATCTGCCTCATATTTTCGGGCAATCTCAGAAATCCGGTCACGTTTTTCAGCCATTCCTTTTGGAATGACATCTTTGTAATTGTACCGGGCTCTTCCTGCGATAAACCCTGAATTATATCCCGCTCCGGAAACCAGTTTTACGCCGGCCTTTTTTACGGCAGGAAGAAGTCTGTCCACCGCATCTTCATGTTCAAGGATAGAATATTGGGTTGCAGAAAGACAGATGTCGGGGTCTGCAGATGCTATACAATCGATAATAGGTTCTATTTTGTTCACGCCCATTCCCCAAGCTTTAATCATCCCCTGATCACGCATTTCGGAAAGCACTTTGAAGGCTCCTTTCCTTGCCTGTTCCAGGAAATAGGGATAGCGGTCACCTACCTGGTCTTCCGAGAGATCATGGATATATACAATATCAATATGATCAAGCCCCGTGCGCTGCAGGCTGTCCTCAATCGATTTTTTTATGGCATCAGCGGTGTAATCGTGGCGGAAATCATAGTTAAGAGGCTTTTTCCACATCGTGGGAGGTACTTCAGACTCAGGAACTTCGGTGAAAAGCCTTCCAACCTTTGTAGAAAAAACAAAATCATCTCTGTCTTTATCTTTCAGAAAATGTCCGAAGCGTCTTTCACTTTTGGTAAGCCCGTACCATGGAGAGGTATCAAAATACCGGATTCCCGTATCCCAGGCGGTGTTTAGTATTTCATACGCCTGCTCATCCGTTATATTTTCAAAAGCAGTTCCTATGGCGACTCCTCCTAATCCCAATAGATGTTTTTCTGTTAAAATGTCGGTATTCATATTATATATTTTAGGGTGTTTGTTGTGTACAGCTCCTGCAAACATCATGCAGACAATGAATAAAAAAAATAAAGAATGATCTCTCATTGCTGTATTTCCTCCATTTCAGACCATTATCTTATCGTATGTTAAATATTTACCTTTCAGCCTCTTTGGTCCTGTTATTGAATGAAAAACAGTACACCACTCAATGTACATACTATGAAAAAGCATATCGTAATCGTAGGAGGAGGATTTGCCGGTATCAATCTTATCAAATCTCTCAGGAACGACAAAAGATTTAAAATAACGCTGGTAGATAAAAATAATTATCACTTTTTTCCTCCATTAATTTATCAGGTGGCTACTTCATTTATTGAAGCCTCCAACATCAGCTATCCTTTCAGAAAACTTTTTGCTGACAACAAAAATGTCAAGTTTCATATGGGGAGCCTGATCAGAATATTCCCCGAAAAGAATATGATAGAAACCGATACCGGAAATCTGAGTTATGATTACCTTGTTCTGGGTTTGGGCACGGAATCTAATTTTTTCGGAATGGAAAATGTACGAAAATGTGCTCTTCCGATGAAAAATATAGAAGAAGCCCTCTACCTGAGAAATTATATGCTCCTCACCCAGGAAGAAGCGGCACGGAACAAAGACATTCAAAAAGCTGAAAAACTACAGAATATTGTCATCGCAGGTGGAGGGCCAACAGGAGTGGAACTGGCAGGAATGATCGCAGAAATGGGAAAATATATTGCTAAAAAAGAGTATCCTGAAATCAAGCTGAATCTTTCCAGCATTTATCTGATTGATGCGCTTCCTACTTTGCTCTCACCCATGAGCAAGCTTGCACAGGAAACCGCGTACGAGAAATTGAAAGAACTTGGTGTAAAGATCCTGCTCAATATATCTGTAAAAGATTATGTGGATGGAAAAGTGATCCTCAGCGACGGCAATTTTATAGAGACAGAAACCCTGATCTGGACATCCGGAGTGATCGGCAGGGAAATCAAGGGGCTTCCGGAAAAAAGTATAGGAAAAGGAAGACGCTTACTGGTTAATGCCTATCACAAAGTGGAAGAAACAGAGAATATCTACGCATTGGGAGACATCAGCCTTATGCTTTCGGAAGAAAAGTATCCAAACGGGCATCCACAGCTGGCACAGGTTGCCATCCAGCAAGGTAAAAACCTGGGTGCAAATTTTAAGCGGATCGAAGACGGTAAAGTACTTCACACCTTCGAATACAATGATAAAGGAAGTATGGCCATCATTTCCAAATTCAATGCAGTGGTAGACCTTCCCAAACATTCTTTCAGGGGGTTCCTCGCCTGGCTCACATGGCTTTTCATCCACATTATTCCTCTGGTAGCGTTTGGAAGTAAAGTGAGACTGGCGCTGGAATGGTTCCGTTTATTTATTACCAACAACCCTTCTATCCGGCTGATCCTCTTTCCTAAAAGAAATACAGGAGATACCGCAACATAAATAAGAAAATAAAAAGCATTATATCAAACCTCACATAAATTTATTCATATGAAAAATAGTAGAAAACCTCCTTTTTTTGGAGAAACAGTAGTGATTACAGGAGCATCCAGTGGCATCGGTAAAGCGACGGCAGAAGCCTTTGCAGAGCAGGGAGCAGATTTGGTTCTGGCAGCCCGTAATGAAGAAGCGCTGAATGAAACAGCTGCAATATGCAGAACCATGGGAGTATCAGTACTTGCTGTTCCTACAGATGTTTCTGTTGCAGAAGAGGTTAACCGACTGGTAGATCAGGCAATTGAATTCAGTGGTAAGATCGATTACTGGGTAAACAATGCAGGGGTCCTCGCTTTTGGTAAATTCGAAGAGATTCCGTCAGATGTTACGGATCAAATTGTCAAAACCAATCTATTAGGATATATGCATGCCGCCCATGCCGTACTGCCTGTTTTCAAACGTCAAAAAAGAGGGGTGCTTCTCAACAATATATCTATTGGAGGATGGATGCCTGCACCTTATGGAACAGCATATACCGCATCCAAATATGGCATCAGGGGCATGGTGGAAACCCTGCAGGGAGAAGTGTCGGATTTTCCTGACATCCATATCTGTGCGCTTTATCCTGGTTTTCAGAAATCTTCAGGAATCGAGCATGCAGCCAACTATTCCGGTATAAAGCTTACCACTCCACCCCCTGCATTTGATCCCCGCAAGCTGGCAGCATCTATTGTAAAAACAGCGAAAAACCCTGTAAATGCTTCTTATCCAGATTGGTCGGCGATAGTATTTAAAAATTTATATGAGTTATTTCCGGGAACGGTCCGTCATATTTCCTCAGCAGGGATGAGAATGGTCATGAAAAAAGCGAATAAAGATTCACCTTCTTCAGGAAATATTATGAAACCCTCTCATGGGAATACGGGAATTGACGGGAAAACACTGCTTTCTGTGACTTCAAAAAAAATGGTTTGGGCAGGCGCCTGTTTTCTGGGGCTGTTAACAGCAGGTATTTTGCTGTCAGGAAGTTCTAAAAAAATAAAATAAATTTTAATCCTGTTTTTAATCTGCCGAATCATTGCCTTTGTGAAATCCTTTGATAATGTTGGGTTGCGTTTTCCGTGTTTCATGAATTACAAATGTTTCACAGGCATTCTGTATCACTTCGGGTAAAATACTGAGGCTGTTTTTACGCCAGATCACGTGTGTAATAGGCCAGTTGCATTCTGTGTTGTACGCGTTATGCCCTTTCATTTTTTGGCTCGTGAGGGTGAAATCGTTGCTCCAATAGGCATGTCCCAGTCTGAAATTATTGTAATAATCATCCATGTTATCAAACAGAGCATGGATATATTCTGATGATTGAAGAATATTGTTCCAGGCAGCCTGTTCTGAAATAATGTCCGCCATAAATGAGGTGCGGGAAAGCTCTATCACCCGGTTCAGATCAAACCCCCAGAGCAGTTGAGGCGGTTTTTTTCCTTTTGCGAGCCAGCAGCGACGTACATCATTTTCGGAAAGCTGCGTAAGCTCTGCTAAACGGGCAATCATTTTTTGCCGGTTATGAGCTTCCAGTAATGTCTGATCAGCAGCAAAAAGCTGGCTGTGCATACCGTTAAAAAGCTGGTCGATCACTTCATGATAGGATTGCTCAGAAAGCACTCCCCAACTCTGATCGTTACCCTGCAGTCGTTCTTCTTTGGTGGTAACTAAAAAGGTTTTATAATGCTCTGGCCTTGCTCCTCTGATCTCGCATGGCCAGTATTCGAGGGTTTCTATCCACTCACCATATTGGAATCCATCAGGTGCATCCAGCTGCAAGGCTTCCCGCTTCTCCTGGGGTAGCCAATGAGCACCATAGAGTCTGTAATATTTCTTTTGCTCAGCTATTCTTCTTTGGGCTACTTTCCTGATAAAAAAAACGGCTGTTAAAGCACCAAAGACTAAAGAAAGCACAATACCTGCATAATACATCCAATTCTCAATCCTGTTGATTTCTTTAAGTCTGCTGAATACAGCATACATCATAACTACAGGGATCAACACGAGGACAAAACAGGCCCACCCCAATGCAGTCCTATTGTCATCCTGTGGATTGTATCTTGGAAGTCTGTCTTTTTCACCCGGATGGTTCTGAATAAACTCTTTCATCGATCCTGAATTCTGCATGATTTTTCTTCAGTTATTTTAAATTTTTAACGGGTAAGAAAATAAGTTTGTGTATAGGTCGTATTTCCTTCAGTAGCCGTATTTTTAAATGTCAGCTTGTGATCAGTCAGTTCAATAATTTTCTGTTCATTTTCCCACAATATCAGGATATTGTTGGCTTTTACTTCATAGGAAAATTCCTCTTCGCCTTCAGCGTTGGTTTTTCCCTTTCCATTAGCATAAAATTCGAAATATACATTTTGCGGGTCATTGTTGATGATCACAGGAGGTTGATCACCCACCCTGGTTTCTTCAATAAATTCCACAAGATTCCACCGGCCCAGTATTTTTTGCTGCATGACCTGTGTGGTTTGGTCTTCTTCATCAGCTGAACTGCTTTTTTGGCAGCCAACCGTTAATATCAAGCTTATAAGTAACAATACGAGTATTGCTAAAAATTTATATGTTTTCATATGGTTTTTTTTTGTAACGATTTACAGGTTGTGTAGGGTATAAGACCGGATTACCGGCTGAAGTTATACGTTTGTTTTCTGGTACGCGTGGGGCTCACCTTTACAGATTCAAAAACCAGTTTATTCGCTGTTAATTCTTTTATAAAGTAGGGCTCTGTACTTATTTTTAGGGTATCTTCGTTTTCAATACGGTAAGATTCCGACTGTTCTTCATTACCATCCATAGAATAGTAGACATTTCCATCGTTGCGAAAATCAAAATAATTGCCTTCCGGACCGTATTCAGTACTTGTTTCCACAGGAGCCGAGGGTCTGATTACCTCCGTTACTATAGAAACCAATTTCCATTTTCCCAAAATTCTTTCCTGTGCAGGTTTATCTGAGTAATCATCCCTTGTACATTCTGTTATGCTCAGGAAGAGTACTGAAACGAGGAGTATAAAAATTGTTCTTTTCATCATTATATTATTAAAGGTTGTTAAATGGCACAAATAATCTTCAATTTTACCAGATCCGGCATATGATTGCAACATTTTTTCAATCATCGCTCTTTCTTCTATCACTTTTTTACCGGTTTAGAAAACTTATTGAAGGAAGGCGAATTTCCTCTCAAAAAAGCTACCGATCAGAGGTACCGGTTTCATTACCTGATTGAGTGCATTAATAATTCCCATAACCAATAAGATCAGCGGGATGAGCGACAGTAATGAAAAAAGGAGAGATAATGCCGGAACCACAGACATTAATACACCAACAATGATGGAAACAATGATACTGAATATCATGACACCAAGGCTTTGCTCCAGATGATAGCTGACAAATGAGTCTTTTTCGTGCCGGTCTCTATACGAAAAATAGGAGATCAACCATCCTATAAAAGTAATGTAAGAGACCATTGCTGTTGTTCTGTTGTTCATACAATAAAAATTAGGGTGTTACTATTTCTGTTACAAAGTTGCTGGCTGAACCTTTATTTTCCAATTACAGAGCATCTACAAAGTATCTACAATACCACAAAAATATGCTATAATGTATCTACAGCAGCTTGTATATCTGTATATCATTATAAACCGGCTTGGAAGATAGAATGAGTTCAGTGAACAAATTGTACTTTTGTTTTGATCGACTCTATGTCATTTATATTTTAATTTATACTGTTACCATGATGAAGTATCCTATAAAGCTGATAATGATCTTAGTGTTTTTCGCCGGACTTCATAATGCCCGCTCACAGTCTATTATTGAAGATTCGCTGAGAAACCTCCTTCGTCGCCCAGGGCTGAGTCCTGAAAAGAAAGCGATGACGCTTTCACATCTTGGTCGTAATATCTATGAAACGGATATGCCGTCCGCTTTGAAAGTCACACACGAAGCACTACAGCTAAGCCATAATATTTCTGATGGCCAGTACAGCGCTTTCGCTTTTGCTACCCTTACCTATCTTAATGTACAACAGGACAGCCTCGTACGAGCCCAGAAAAATATAGACAGTGCTTTGATATATACCGCAAAATCCACAAATAAAGTAGTTAACGGCTATGTTTGGCTGAGGAAGGGATGGCTGGAATATATTGTGAATAATACATCGAAGTCTACAGCCAGCTTGTTTAAAGCACTTCAAATATTGGAAGGCCAAAAAGCATATGCATATGAGAGTCTGGTATATCACTATCTGGCAAGTATCTATGCCGATCTTAAAGATCAGAAAAATTTAAAGAAATACACGCAGCTAAGCCTGAAGTCGGCTCGCCAATCCCGCGAACCGGATATCATCTGTAATGCTTACCTGGCCACCACGTCTTCGTTTCTACAGGAATTTAGAAAAGGGCCTTCCCAAAAAAAACTGCTGGATTCTGCGATATTCTATAACCAGCAGGTACTGCAGCTTTCCCAAACACAGCCCGGGAGAATTGTAAATCATATCACTATAGCAGCGGCAGCTTTAAATCTTGCCAATATATATTGGGAATTCTATCCTAAAGAGTATAAAAAAACCGCCGAAAAATATATCAACTTTGCTTTGGCAATAGGGAGGAAAACAAGACATGAAGAGGTTATTGCCAACTGCTATGGCATCTTAAGCGAATATGCTATGGCTGAAGGAAATTATACCGAGGCAGAAAGATTATTCCTGTCGGGCTTTGCGGAAGTAGAGAATAGTGCAGGCAGCAGTATGACCGTGAAAGCTTCTATGATGAAAGGACTGGCTACCGTCGCCGAGAAAGGTGGTAACGGGGAAAAAGCATTGAAGTATTATAAACAGTATATGCAATACGAGCGGGAAGCATATGATGCGGCAAAACTTTCTGTAGCCCAAAGCCTCGAAGCGCAATATGAAGCAGAAAAGAAGGAGAAAGAACTGGAAGTGCTAAAGGAAAGAGCAACTTTTAACAGAAAGCTTAATTTCATTTATGCCGGTCTGATTATAGCGGGTGTACTGGCTCTTATCTTTCTTTTCCGTTCTTATCATTTCCGGTTAAAATCCTCTATTCAGCAGCAGAAATTGAAAACAGAAGAGACGGCCCGCCTGAAGGCAGAACAGGAACTGCTGCAGGAAAGACAAGACAGGCTACAAAAAGAAGTGCTGGCCGGCAACCTGCAGGTTGAACAAAAGAATGAGCTTTTGCAGACGATGCGCGATCAGTTGGCAACTCAACCTGAAAGCGGGACACTCAAAAGCCAGATGGAACGAATTTTAAAGGAAGACCTGCGGATGGACGGAGATTTTGAGCAGGCAAAGACAATCCTGGCAAATATCCATCCCGAATTTTTCAGCAGGCTGCAGCAACAGGCCAATAATAAGCTGACCCGCCTGGACCTTAAACATTGCTCCTATATATTAATGGGCTTCTCCAATAAAGAAATTGCAAGTCGTTTGGGAGTAGATCCTAAAAGTATCCTAATGGCAAGATACCGGATAAAACAAAAGCTGAACCTGGATAAAGAAGAAAGTCTCGATCTTCTGATCCAAAACCTGAGTTAATTTTTTTCGATACTTTCTGTAGCAATACAGTAGCAATACGATGGAATAGGTTAGCGAAGTAGGTTCCAATTGCCATAATTTCCGGTAAGAATGTATTATTCTCTTTGTACAGATAAAGAAAAGACTGACCTCTTGATATATACTCATACATTTCAAATATAAAACGCTCTTTTTTAGATCAAAATTTGTAATTTTGTTGATACATTTTAGAACAATTCTCATTGTAGAATCATTTTAGAGTTTGAGTGATCAAAAAGAAAAAATTATATAACGTTATTATGGGGCAGCTCAGCTTGTTTAACTCAAAAGAATATTATCAGTTTCCTGAGGAACTCCTGGAATATACAGAGCATTTTCTATCCCCGGAGGAAGCTTCAGAACTGGAAGAACTTCTGATGAACACAGCTCCGTGGAAACAGAGGACTCAGAAAATGTATGATAAAATGGTCCTTACACCACGGCTTACAGCCTGGTATGGAGATGAGAACAAAACTTATCAATTGGGGGGCAGCCGCTTCGATGTGAATGCCTGGCTTCCTGAATTGTTGGTTCTGAAACAGCGTATTGAAAAGGCAACCGGGCATCGTTTCAATTCTGTTCTATTAAATTTATACCGCGACGGGAATGATTCTGTAGCCTGGCACCGGGATAAAGAAAGTGAACTGGGCAACCGGCCTGTAATTGCTTCTGTAAGTCTGGGGCAGGTCCGTAATTTTGATTTCAGAAATGTCGCTGATCATCAGAGCAAGCACAGCCTTCCTCTCGGACATGGCTCATTATTGATCATGAAAGGTGACCTTCAGGTACACTGGGAGCATCGGATTGCCAAATCTCCACTGTCCATGAAGCCCCGGATCAATATGACTTTCCGGACAGTGAAATAGTCATTAAAATACATCAATTGCTGTTCGTTCGGGCATCAATATTCTAGGATTGGACTTGAGTCTGTTCACCTGTAATAAAAAAATAACAGCAGATGGCACAGATTTTCACAGATGTTTGGGTATATTTTTCAGAGTTTTTTTCTAATCGACTTACAGTCAGAACAATCGAAAATAATTGTAAGTATTCTTTAATCGACCTAGGAATCAGGAGCGTTAAAAAAATTGATCTTGAATCCGTTAAAAAATTTCCAGTGTCTGAGCATGGCCACCCTATTGAGTCGAAGAACTAATGTAGAATCCATGCGAGTTTGGAAATTTTAGGAGGCAAGGTCAATTTTTAGAGAATGATTCCAGTCTTGAATTTTTGTATACTTTTGCTTCAAGGCAAAAGTATAAATAGAAAAATATCCTTTTCTCCCCACAACTTTTGTACTTGATCCTTCCAAACCCTATGGATTCGACAGTTGTGCTTCGGTTCCATAGTAGATCAGGCGCAAAAGTTGGGGCCTGCAAAATACTATTCAGATGGTACACCAATCACTGTTTGACTCCGTAGAAATGACGGATAAGTGAAAAATTAACCATAGATGTTTGAGTATATTTTTCAGAGTTTTTTTTCTAATCGGCTTTCAGCCAGATACGAACTATGAAAATATTTGCATTATTCGTCAACAGTATTCATAAAAAAACCGCCCTGAAGAGGACGGTATACTTTTAAAAAATGTTTTGCTTACTTAATCTTAGCAAGTAGAACCACATTCAAGCAATTTGATATGGATTACACCGTTTACTACACATTGTGTCTGGCATAATGCATTTCCAACAACAGTACCTACACCTCCAAGTGCACCACCGATGGTAGAACCTACACCACCAACTACTCCGCCTACTACTCCACCAACACCACCGATTACCCCACCGATAACGCCGCCTAATCCACCGATTAATCCGCCGATTGGATCAAGTAATCCTTCTCCTGAAATAGATTTCAATTCATTTCTGTCTAATTTTTTTAAATTTTTCATAACTATAATTTTTATATGATTAATACATCACGAATTTATGAATAATTATAATATGT